>CAWJXS010000008.1:0-170892 GCA_963846885.1 uncultured Gammaproteobacteria bacterium | reverse complement strand
GCTTCAGCGCTCATCCGCGGCTCTACAGAACGGCCCGCCAGGGCGCGGCAGCGCCGCTGCGCACAAGCGCTCAGGTCACGACGGCGGCTGGAGCCGCTTGTGCAGCGCCCGCAAGGCAATCAGGCTCAGCGTAGCGCCAATGAAGCCAACCGCCAGCAGCCACCCGATCTGGCGATGGGCTACGCCCTGGCCGAGCATGACGGCGCCAGTCGCGTAAGGCAGTTCTGCCATGGCCAGGGCAGGGACATACGTCCGGATGCGCACGCCGAGGTAACCGCAAAGGTAGCCAGGAATCTCCGAAGGCAATGCGAGACACAGCAGCAGGACCAGCCCGAACGTGACTTCGCCCGGAGTTCTTTGCAGATAGAGGTCGATCTTGCTGGAAGCCCCGCCCCCCCTCTCGCGCGACCGGCGCAACACGCGACCGAGCGCATAGGTGCAGATCCCGCCCAACAGCCAACCCAGCCACAGCAATACCAGGGTGACCGTCGTGCCCCAGGTGTACACGGCCACCGGTAGCAGCAGCGCGCTGGAAAAGAAGGCGAGGACAGCGGACAAGGCGGCGAACAAGACGAACGCGACGGCGCCAAGGCGAGGATGCCCGGCAATGCTCGGTTGAGCAGCGGACAGCGCCCGTTGCAGGCTGTCGTTCACCGCATCGAAGGACAACAGCAGCGCAACGGATGTGCAGATCAGCACGACGGCTGCGGCACGACTCCAGCTGCGAGCCTGGAGCCCGGGGCGACCAGCGGCATTTGGCGGCTTCATCATCGATTCTAGACCCCGACGTTAGCAGGCAGGCACATGGCCGCGATGTCGGAAGTTGCGTACGCGGCTTGGTCAGGCCCTGCAACCGGCATCACTCGGTCGACCAGCATCAGGCTCGGGTCGGGATCCTCCGCCTACGTGCGGCAGCGTACAGAGAGCATCGGCGCGGAAGCCCATAAATAGGCAGAAATGACCGCAAGGATCTGGCAAGGCACGATTGCAGCCCTGCTGCCGATGCTGACCGCAGTCGGCCTCGCACAGGGGCCTCCTGATACCGACCCGCTGTCGTCGCACGTCACGTCCATCAGCGCGCAACTCGACCCTCGAGTGGCGCAGACCATGGCGCAGCTGGACGGCGCCGGCCGGCAGTTGTTGGCGCTGCGTTCATACCTGCGCAGCGCTTCTCACCTTGCCGAGCGCTGGAGCTGGACCCAGGAACAGATCGAAGCCTTCGAGGGCTCCCCGGAACAACGCGAGCTGCAACAGGAGATCGACAGGGTCAGGACGGCGTTCGTCGCGGCCAACCCCGGCTTCGAGTTGTACGTGAATTCACAGGTGCGCAGCCTCGATGTGCAGGTCGAGCACTGGAACAGCAACCAGTCGGTGCAGGCAGCGGCCTCGGACATCCTGGCGGCCGCGCAGGCGCTGATCCTTTCGCCTGGCTTCCCCGCGAATCGCCCCGAGCAGGCCCGGGAGGCACTCGAGGCATTCCTGTCCGGATACAAACCAGTGCCTGCGCCGACGATCGCGGCCCCCGGGTTGTCGTTGCACGGCCAGATGCGCGCGATCGACTTTCAGGTGCATCAGGGCGGGCAGGTTGTCGCAGGCCCGAGCACCGCCACGATCGCCACGGACTGGGCGGCGGCGGGATGGGCAGCGAAACTCGACGCAGCCGTGCGTGCGGCGAGCAGCAGATTTTCCGGCCCCCAGGCATCTCCGCCGGCGCCGTGGCACTACACCTACGTGCCCGGACCGGTGGCCCGCGAATAGGCGGTGGCCCCGGCGGGCCGTGCACGCTGCTACTGGGCCGTCTGTTGTCGCGCGTACTCGCTGCGCTTCATCGCAAAATAGGTGTCACGGTCGATCTCGCGGAGCTGGCGGGGATAGAGCTCTGTGGCGTCGAACCAGCGCTCGAGGCTCTGTTCGAAACGCGCCGGGGCGGGTGTCGCGAGCGCGCCGAGATAGGCGTCGATGGCCAGGTAGTAGCGCATGGTGTTGCGCTCGATCGCACCGCGGACGCCGCCAATGAACCTGGGCTTCGGTGCCTTCGGATCCCCGATCACCGTGAAGCCGACCTTGTCGCTGCCGGATGTCGCGAGGTACGACTTCATTGCCAGGCGACCCACCAGACCATGGGTGTAGGAGTACCTGAGGTGCACGAACGCCTGCCCGCTCTCCAGGCCCACAGCCTCGAGGGAGATACGGTAATTGGCCGTGCCGAGCGGTCCCTTGCGGGCCTTGAGCTCGACGTCCACGTAATCCGGCCGCGACGCCGCAATACCGAAGGTGAACTCGACTCGATACGTGTTTTTCAGGGGCTGCTCGAAATTCCTGCCGATTGCAGTCGAGAGCACCGAGCGCCCGTCACGTGAGCCGGCACGACAATACTTTACGTTGAGGTGCAGTATCAGGGTGTCGCACCAGTTGGCCGGGCTCGAGAACGCGTCGCTGACTGTCGCGATCGGGTAGTCGACGACGGCATAGACCTCGCCTTGTGAAGCGCGATGGCCCTCCATGGATTCGACGTGGAGATGCTGCGGAAAGGGACTATTGTCGAGTTGCTCGCGCAAGGCCGCATATCGATCACGCAGTGCCGATGCCGGGTCTGCTGCAGGTCTTTCGACGGCGAAGCACCGATGCACAGGCGCAAGTCGCCAGGACCGCAACCCAGCCGGTCATTCTCAGGCAGGACGCGATGGCTGCCAGTCGCCTCATGCAGCCATTATCCTCCTTCTGGCAGGCAGCGCCGGGCCTCGGCCACTCTCCTGCCACGCGCAGATTCAACGGTAAAAGTGCCCATCCGCGCGCGAACGCAATTTTTACCGTCTGCTTTGCCTACAGACTGCGCCGCTTGGTGTGGATAGATGGCGAAAGTCCCTGAGAGGTTATCTAAGACCTTTCAGAGACGCAGGACAGAAGTTCGCGTGATGGCGATAGACGGCGAAAGGCCCAGAATCACTCCCACTCGATCGTGGCAGGCGGCTTGCTCGAGATGTCGTACGTGACGCGCGAGATGCCCTTCACCTCGTTGATGATGCGGCGCGAGCACAGGTCGAGGAATTCATACGGCAGGCGCGCCCAGCGCGCGGTCATGAAATCCACGGTCTCGACTGCGCGCAACGCGATCACGTAGTCGTAGCGGCGCCCGTCGCCCATCACGGCGACCGAACGCACCGGCAGGAACACGGCGAACGCCTGGCTGGTCTGGTCGTACAGACCGTGCGCATGCAGCTCATCGATGAAGATCTTGTCGGCCTTGCGCAGCAGGTCGGCATACTGCTTCGACACTTCGCCGAGGATGCGCACGCCGAGACCCGGGCCCGGGAACGGATGGCGGAACACCATGGAGCGCGGCAGGCCGAGTTCGAGCCCCAGGCGGCGCACCTCGTCCTTGAACAATTCGCGCAACGGCTCGACCAGCTTGAGCTTCATGTGCTCCGGCAGGCCGCCCACGTTGTGATGCGACTTGATCACGTGCGCCTTGCCCGTCTTGGCGCCGGCGGACTCGATCACGTCCGGGTAAATCGTGCCCTGCGCCAGCCAGCGCACGCCCTCGAGCTTGTTCGACTCCTCGTCGAACACCTCGATGAACATGCGGCCGATGATCTTGCGCTTGCGCTCCGGGTCGGACTCGCCGCGCAGCGCCTCGAGGAACCGCTCTTCGGCGTTCACGCGGATGATCTTCACCCCCATGTTCTCGCCGAGCATCTTCATGACCTGGTCGCCTTCGTCGGCGCGCAGCAGGCCGTGATCGACGAACACGCAGACCAGCTGGTCGCCGATCGCCCGGTGCAGCAGCGCCGCAACGACCGACGAATCGACGCCGCCCGAGAGCCCGAGCAGCACGGTGTCGCTGCCGACCTGCTCGCGCACGCGCGCGACCGCGTCGCTGATGATGTTGCCGGGCTCCCAGCGCGCCTCGCACGCGCAGATTTCGCGCACGAAGCGCTCGAGCATCCGCCCGCCCTGCAGCGTGTGCGTCACTTCCGGGTGGAACTGCACCGCGTAGTACTGGCGCGCTTCGTCTGCCATGGCTGCGAGCGGCGCATTGGGCGACGAGCCGACGGGCACGAAGCCGGCCGGCAGTTCCTCGACGCGGTCGCCGTGACTCATCCAGACGTCGAGCACGGCGCGACCTTGCGCGTCGCGATGATCGGACAGCTCGTTGAACAGCCGGCAAGGCGCGGTGACGGTGACCTGCGCGTAGCCGAATTCACGGTGATCCGAGCCACTGACCCGGCCGCCCAGCTGCTGCGCCATCGTCTGCATGCCGTAGCAGATGCCGAGGATCGGCACGCCCGCTTCGAACACGGCCTGCGGCGCCTGCGGCGGCTGCGCATCCGTCACCGACTCCGGACCGCCCGACAGGATGATGCCGCGCGCGCCGAAAGCGCGGACGTCGGCGTCGCTCATGTCCCACGGATGGATTTCGCAATACACACCGCATTCGCGCACGCGCCGTGCGATCAACTGGGTGTATTGCGCCCCGAAATCGAGGATCAGGATACGGTGCGCGTGGATGTCGGGCGGGCGCACCACGACCGGAGACGACGCTTGCTCAGCTGACACGGTAATTCGGCGCTTCCTTGGTGATGGTCACGTCATGGACGTGGCTCTCGCGCACACCGGCGCTGGTGATGCGCACGAATTTGGGCTGCGTGCGCATCTCGTCGATGTTGGCGCTGCCCGTGTAACCCATCGCGGCACGCAGGCCGCCGGCCAACTGGTGCAGGATCGCGACGATGCTGCCCTTGTACGGCACGCGCCCTTCGACGCCCTCCGGCACGAGCTTCTCGATCTCGGCCGACGCATCCTGGAAGTAGCGGTCGCGCGAGCCGTTCGACTGCGCCATCGCGCCGAGCGAACCCATGCCGCGATACGACTTGTACGAGGCGCCCTGGTAGAGCTCGACTTCGCCCGGTGATTCCTCGGTGCCCGCGAAGAGGCCGCCCATCATCACGCAGTGCGCACCCGCGACGATGGCCTTGGCCACGTCGCCGGAGAAGCGGATGCCGCCGTCGGCGATCAGCGGGATGCCGTGCGGCGCCAGCGCCGCGGCGACGTTGGCCACCGCTGAAATCTGCGGCACGCCGACGCCCGCGACGATGCGCGTGGTGCAGATCGAGCCCGGGCCGATGCCGACCTTGACTGCGTCCGCGCCTGCATCGACCAGCGCCATGGCTGCCTCGGCAGTCACGATGTTGCCCGCGATGACCTGCTGGTTGGGCCACTTGGCCTTGATGCGCTTGACCGTCTCGATCACGCCCCGGCTGTGGCCGTGGGCCGTGTCGACGACGATGACGTCGACTCCGCTCTCGCGCAGTGCCGCCGCGCGGTCGAGCGTGTCGGCACCGGTGCCGACAGCCGCGCCAACACGCAGGGCGCCACGCTCGTCTTTACAGGCGCGCGGGAATTCGGTCGCTTTCTGGAAATCCTTGACCGTGATCATGCCCTTGAGCTGGAAGTCGTCGCCGATGACGAGCACTTTTTCGATGCGGTGCTTGTGCAGCAGCATCAGCACTTCTTCCTTGGGCGCGCCTTCGCGCACCGTGACGAGCCGTTCACGCGGCGTCATCACCGCCGAGACCGGCGCGTCGTAGCGCGTCTCGAAGCGCAGGTCGCGGTGCGTGACGATGCCGACGGCCTTGCCGTCGCGCACGACCGGCACGCCGGAAATGTTCTTGGAGCGCGTGAGCGCGAGCACGTCACGGATCGTCTGCTCGGGACTGACCGTGATCGGATCGATGATGATGCCGCTCTCGAAGCGCTTCACGCGCGCGACTTCACGCGCCTGCGACTCGATGGTCATGTTCTTGTGCAGGATGCCGATGCCGCCTTCCTGCGCGATGGAAATCGCGAGGCGGTGCTCGGTGACCGTGTCCATGGCGGCGGAGACGACGGGCAGGTTCAGCTTGATGCCGCGCGTGAGTTGCGTGGCGAGGCTGACCTCTGCGGGCAGGACCTGGGAATAGGCCGGCACGAGCAGGACGTCGTCGAAGGTGAGGGCTTCCTCGAGAATTCGCAGCATTGGGAGACCCGGAGCGAAAGGAAGCGCGGCATTGTACCCGCTCGGGGCGCTTGGCGTAAAACCGATGCGCGGGCCGGTTCGCCGGCTTGGTCAGCGTCGCCGGTTCGTTGCCCGCATCGGTGCCCGGTCGTCCTGGGTCGCGGCCGGGGACGCCGTAAACCCATCCCGGGGGCCCGGCCGCCGCGTCCATGCGGTCGGACGGCCCCGGCCCGCGACCCAGGACGCCCGGACCCTCGATGCCTGCCGACGACGGCGCCCGCCGAACGAGCGCCACGCCCTGACTGCGCCGGTGTTCCCAAGCGCCCCGGCCGGTAAGATGCCGCGATGGCCGATTCCTGGTTCGACGACGAAGCGACGACCCACCGCCCCCACGCGCGCGAGATCCTGTCCATCTCGCAGCTGAACGGGACGGCGAGGATGCTGCTCGAGCGTGGGTTGGGCACCGTCTGGCTGGAAGGCGAGATCTCCAACCTGGCCCGCCCCGCCTCGGGCCACTGGTACTTCTCGCTCAAGGACGAGGCCGCCCAGGTTCGCTGCGCGATGTTCCGCAGCCGCAGCATGCTCGTGCGCTTCCCCGTCAAGGACGGTGCCAAGGTCCTGGCCCGCGGCCGCGTGAGCCTCTACGAGGCTCGTGGTGAGTTCCAGGTGGTCGTGGACCACCTCGAGGAGGCCGGGGAAGGCGCGCTGCGCCGGCGCTTCGACGAGCTGAAGAAAAAGCTGCTCGCGGAGGGGCTGTTCGAGTCCAGCGCCAAGCAGCCGCTGCCCACCCTCCCCCGGCGTATCGGCGTGATCACGTCGCCCACGGGCGCGGCGCTGCGCGACATCCTGCACATCCTGCAGCGGCGCTTTCCCGCCATTCCCGTCCTGGTCTACCCGGTTGCCGTGCAGGGCGAAGCCGCGCCGCGGGAAATCGTGCAGGCACTGCAACTCGCCGATCAGCGCCGCGAATGCGACGTGCTGATCCTGGCGCGCGGCGGCGGCTCGCTCGAGGACCTCATGGCGTTCAACGAGGAAGCCGTGGCGCGCGCGATCTTCGCGTGCCGGATTCCTGTCATCAGCGGTGTCGGCCACGAGACGGACGTCACCATCGCTGACTTCGTCGCCGACGAGCGCGCGCCCACTCCGTCGGGCGCCGCCGAGCGCTGCGTACCCGACAGCGCGGAATACCTGCGTGCACTGCGCGCCGTCGAGCGCAACCTTGGGCAGGCGATGCGGCGCAAGCTCGCTGCGCTGGCGCTCGCCGTGCGCCAATGGGAGCGGTCGTTGAACCAGCTCTCGCCGCGCGCGCGCCTGCAACAGCATGCACAGCGGCTGGACGACCTGGAGCAACGACTGCAGCGCGCGATCCGGGGTCGTCTCGAGCGGGCCCGCACGCGGCTGGATAACGCCGAGGCGCTGCTTGGCCGCGGCAGTCCGGCCCGCCGGCTCGATCCGTTGCAGCAACGCCTGGCCGTCGCACACCGCCGGTTGCCCGCGGCCATCCAACGCCGGCTGCAGACTGCGCGCGATCAAGTGGAGCGGTCGATGCGGACGCTGCACGCGGTGAGTCCGCTGGCCACGCTCGAGCGCGGATATGCCATCGTCACCGACCACGACGCACGCGTCGTCACCGATGCGTCCCGGTTGGCACCCGGCGCGCAGATCGAGGCGCGTGTCGCACGCGGCGCGGTGCATGCGACGGTGACCCGCGTGGTTGCGGCAACGACGGATGCAGCGGGCGGCGCAAAAAAGCCGGCGCAGCGGAGCAAGAAATGATGGGCAGCATGCAGTCGCGCGGGCGCGGAGCGCTGGGCGCGATCCTCGGCTTGAGCCTGGCCGGTTTCGTTGCCGCGGCACCTGCCGCGAGCGATGCGACTCTGCCGCGCGACACGCGCGTACCGGGCGGTCTCGCGGTCCTCGATCTCGGCCCGGGCGCAGCGAGTCCCGGCGCGGTGTATTTCGGGCAGTACCGCGCACCCGTCGTCCGCACGGCCGATGGGTGGAAGGCAATCGTGGGCATTCCACTCGCCACCGAGCCGGGCCGGCAGAGCGCGAAGCTCGTGACACCCGCCATCGACGACGCGGATCGCGAACTCGCTTTCGAGGTTGCGCCCAAGGCCTATGCGACGCAGAAGCTCACCGTCGAGCCGCGCAAGGCCGACCCGCTACCCGAGGACCTCAAACGCATCGACGCCGAGAACGAACGCACGGAACGCGCGCTGGCAACGTACAGCGAGACCTTGACGCCGAACTGGTCCTGGGCCGCACCCGTTCCGGGCGTGCGCTCGGACTCCTACGGCAAGCGCCGCGTGTTCAACGGCCTGCCGCGCAAGCCCCACAGTGGCATGGACATCGCGGCGCCGACCGGAACACCCGATCCGCAGCCCGGCTGCCGGTCGTGTCCTCGAGACGGGCGATTTTTTCTTCAACGGGGATACGGTGTTCGTCGACCACGGGCAGGGCGTGGTGACGCTCTACTGCCACTTGAGCCGCATCGATGTGAAACCTGGCGACGACGTGCAGGCCGGCGACGTGCTGGGCCTCGTCGGCGCGACGGGCCGCGTGACGGGGCCGCACCTGCACTGGGGCGTGAGCATCAACCGTGCGATGGTCGACCCGGCGCTGCTGCTGGGGAAGTGAAGGAAGGGGTTAGGGGTTAGGGGTTAGGGGTTAGGGGCTAGTCGGAGGCGGAGCGCTTCGCGCGATGGCCCTCACCCGGCCTGCGGCCGACCTCTCCCAGCGCGCTGGGAGAGGTGAGCATCGCGGCGCACCGCGCCTCCGACTAGCCCCTAACCCCTAACCCCTAGCCCCTATCCCCTATCCCAGTTGCGCCAGAAATTCGGCGATGACCGGTTCAAACCGCGCGCCATCCACCAGGAACGCATCGTGGCCCTGGGGCGACGGGAACGCGTGGAACCCCACGTCGACACCGACCTTGCGCAACTGCTCGGCGATGAGCTGCTGCTGGTCGATCGTATAGAGCATGTCGGTCTGTGCGCCGAGGACGAGCCCGCGCTGCAAGCCGCGGAACTTCGCGAAGGCCGCGTCGAGCGAGCCGTCGCCGTGCTCGGCGAGGTCGAACTGGTCCATCGCGCGCGACAGGTACAGGTAGCAGTTGGCGTCGTAGACTTCGGCGAAACGCTGGCCCTGGTGCTCGAGGTACGACTCGACCTCGAACTGCGCGCGGAAATCGCCCGGCTGTCCCGAAGGCTCCGCTACGCGGCGGCGGCCAAAGCGCTGGTCCCATTCTTCGTGCGAGCGGTACGTGATCGTGCCGAGCTTGCGCGCCATGCGCATGCCTTGGCGCGGGCCGCGGCCCGGCTCGTAATTGCCGCCGCGCCACGCCGGATCGTTGCGGACGATCTCGCGCTGCAACGAGCGCAGCGCGATGGCGAACGGATTGGCACCCGTCGCGCCGGAGATCGAGAGAATGCTGCGTGCGACGCCTGGAAACTGCGCTGCAAAAGCCAGTACCGTCATGCCACCCATCGACGGGCCGGCGACGCATGCCACCGTGTCGATCCCGAGCTGGCGCAGCACTGCGTAGCCCCCGCGCGCGACGTCTTCGAGCGCGACTTCGGGGAAGGCGATGCCAAAAGGCCGCCCGGTCGCGGGATCGATCGAAGCAGGACTCGACGATCCGTAGGGGCTGCCGATCGAATTGATGCAAAGGACGTAGTAGCGCGACGTGTCGATGGGCTTGCCCGCACCGATCATCGACTCCCACCAGCCCGGCTTCGGATCGGCTGGCGACGAGGCCGCGTGCGCGGATGGCGAGAGCCCGGTGAACAGCAGCAGGGTGTTGTCCCGCGCAGCGTTCAGCGTGCCGAAGGCTTCGTAGGCGATGACGGGGTGCTCGATGACACCGCCCCGATACAGGCACAACGGCTCGTCCAGCAGGGCCAGCCGGGTGGCCGGCAGGTCGTGGGCGGCGAGCGGAGATGTGCGGGCGACGGCCATGAGCATGAGTCCAGTCTAGACCCGGCCTGTTGGGCCACTAGCTTGAGAGGATAGCCGGTCAGAACCCACAGTTATGAGCCACCCGGGCCCGGGCCGCCGACCGTCAGCGCTTTCCGACCTTCTTGCCACCCTTCGAGCGCTGGATCAGGCGCTTCTTGCTGCGGACCTGCCGGGGCGTGAGTTCGTTGCGGCGGTCCTTGAACGGGTTCTCGTCGGTGCGGAACTCGACCCGCATCGGCGTGCCCTTGAGCCGGAACGTCTCGCGGAAATGGTTCTCGAGGAAGCGCCGATAGGTATCCGGCACGTGCTGGGTCTGGTTCCCGTGGATCACCACGACCGGCGGATTGCGGCCGCCCTGGTGGGCGTAACGCAGCTTGATGCGCCGGCCCCGCACCAGCGGGGGCTGGTGGATCGTGAGCGCCTGCTCGAGCGCCCGCGTGAGGTCCTTGGTCGGCAGTTCCTTCATCGCCGCGCGATACGCCTTGAGGACCGACTCCATCGTCTCGCCGACCCCGGTGCCGTGCCGCGCCGAGATGAAATGCACGTAGGCGAAGCGCAGGAAGTCGAAGCGCAGGTCGAGGCCGTCGCGAATGGCCTGGCGCTGGTCGGGCGCGATGCCGTCCCACTTGTTGATCGCCAGCACCAGCGCCCTGCCCTGCTCGGCGACCAGGCCCATCAGGCTCGCGTCCTGCTCGGCGACGGTGTCGTGCGCGTCGAGCACCCCGATCACTACGTTGGCCCGGTCGATCGCCTGCAGCGTCTTGACGATGGAGAACTTCTCGACCGCTTCGTTGACCTTGGCGCGGCGGCGCACGCCGGCGGTGTCGATCAGCACATACGGCTGTCCGTCGCGCTCGAAAGGTACTTCGACGGTGTCCCGTGTGGTGCCGGGCTGGTCGAACGCGATCAGGCGCTCCTCGCCGAGCAGGCGATTGATCAGCGTGGATTTGCCGACGTTGGGCCGCCCGACCACTGCGACGCGAATGGTGCCGGCCGTATAGCCGAGCACGTCGGGCGCATCGAGCGCGCCTTCGAGGCCCTCGAGCGCGCGCTCGATCAGCGCGTCGAGACCCTGCTTGTGCGCGGACGAAATGGCGATGGGTTCACCGAAGCCGAAGCGATGGAACTCGGCCTGCGCCATGTCGTCGTCCAGGCCCTCGGCCTTGTTCGCGACGACGATGACGGACTTGCCGCTGCGCCGCAGGAGGTCGGCGACGTGCAGGTCCTGGGGCGTGCAGCCTTCGCGCGAGTCGACGACGAACAGCACGCGATCGGCTTCCTCGACGGCCTTGAGCGTCTGCTCCGCCATCAGCCGCTCGATGCCGCCGACGATCGATTCGACGAGGCCACCGGTATCGATGACGACGCACGAACGTCCTTCGTGCCGCACGTAACCGTACTTGCGGTCGCGGGTCAGGCCCGGGACGTCGGCGACCAGCGCGTCGCGCGTGCGCGTCAGCGCGTTGAAGAGCGTCGACTTGCCGACGTTCGGGCGACCAACCAGTGCGACGACCGGCAGCACATCAACGACCTGCGGGCGCGCCGCTGCGATAGGCGAAGACCTTGCCACCTTCGTCGACGGCATACACGCGACCATCGGCGGCGATCGGCGCCATGCTGATGCGCGCGCCGCCCGGATGCTCGCGAGCGACGAACTTGCCGGAGTCGCGGTCGAGCCAGTGCAGGTAGCCGTCGAAATCGCCGACGACCACCGCATTGCCGACCACCGCCGGTGCGCTCAACCCCCGGCGCTTGAGGCCGTCCTGCTGCCACACGACGGTGCCGTCGCGCCGCCGCAGCGCGACCACGCTGCCGTCCGAGGTGGCGACGTACAACTGCGTATCGTCGATGGCGGGTGCCCGGTAACTGGACAAGTCGCGGCTCCACCACACCTGGCCGGAGTCGAGCGCAAGCATGACGACGCGGCCCTGGTAACCGACCGCGAAACCATCGTTGCCATCCACCTGCACTGCGCTGTCCATGTCGGAGAGGCGATCGAGCTCTGAACGCCCGTCCGGTGTCGCGACCTGTGCCTGCCAGGCGACGTCGCCGGAACCCAGGGTGAACGCGATCACCTTGCCGGAATCGAAGCCGGCGACGACGTTGTCCTTGGCGAGCACGGGCGAAGCCGTGCCACGGAGCGAGAGCTTCGGCACGGGCTCTTCACCCACCCATTGCGATTTGCCCGTCTGCGCGTCGAGCGCGTGCACCCGGCCATCCACGGTGCGCACGATCACGCGATCGGCAGTGACGAGTGGCGCCGCGAGCACTTCGCTCGAAACGCCGACTGCCCACAGCTTCTTGCCGGACGCGGCGTCGAGCGCGATGACCTTGCCGTCGCTCGATCCGACTGCAACTACGCTGCCGCCGACACCGGGGCCGGCCGCGAGCTCTGCCTTCGTGTCCTGCGTCCAGCGCGTGCGGCCCGTCGCGGCGTCGATTGCGACCACGTCGCCATCACGCGACGCCGCGAAGATCGTGCCGCCGTCGAGCCTGAGTCCGAGCGAGAGGCGCAGTTTCTCGCCACCGCCGCCCACCCCCGTATCCCACAGTTTCTTGACGTCGAGAGTCGGGTTGAGGTCGACCAGTTCGGCCGGCGGCTCAACGCCTTTCTTGTCCTTGTCGCACCCGGCCACGAGCGCCAGCAGGCTCGCTGCGCAGACGGCTGCGATCCGTGCCGGGGCGCGAGGATTCATGGCGTTGTACCCGCAGCCGGCGTGGTTGCTGCCGCAGCTGGCGCCGGCGTCGCCGCCACCGCAGCGGCCGCGGGCAACGCGTCACGCTTCAGCTCGATGAACTCGCGGTCGAGCGCCTGGTTCTCCACCGCCGTGGTCGTGGCGGCCAGCGCCGCGTCGTAGGCCTTGCGCGCACCGGCGACGTCGCCCTTCGCTGCAAGCACATCGCCGCGCGCGTCGTGGAAGAGCGCAGTGAAGGCGCCTGCATTGGCGTCATCGAGCAGCTTGAGCGCGTCGTCATGCTTGCCCTGCTCTGAGAGCACCCGCGCGAGCCGCGCGCGCGCGATCAGGCGCAGCTCAGGATCGCGCGACGTGTCAGCCACGGTGCGCAGGCGATTGCCGGCCAGGTCCCAATCGCCGGTATCGACGGCGAAGCGCGCGAGCGCGAGGTCGGACTGGTCGGCGTACGGGGACTTCGGGTGCAGCGAGCGCAGCTCGTCGGCCTTTTTCACGGCCTCGTCCTTGCTGTTCTTGCCCAGCAGTTCGAGCGTGGCTACGTAGCTCGCCTCGTCCTGCTCGGCCGCGGTCAGCTTCGACTTCTGCCAGTACTGCCAGCCCGCAAGCGCGCCGAGGCCGAGGGCGATGCCGCCCACGATCCAGAGCCAGTTGTCGGCCCAGAAGCGGCGCAGTTGTTCTTCGCGTTCATTGTCTGAGAGGTCTTCCACTTCACCCACTCCATCCGCCGTCCCGCCGGGACGGCTTGCTGTGATTCGTCAAACCGGCCTGGACTGCAGTTCTTTGCCGAGTTCTGCCGCCAGGTCATCGAAAGGCACTTCGCGCTGGGCTGCTTCGCGGCCCCGCAGCGGCTTCACCGCCGCGATCTGCCGCGCCGCCTCGTCGTCGCCGACGATGACGGCATATTTTGCGCCGCTCTTGTCCGCGCGCTTCAGCTGCGACTTGAAACTGCCGCCGCCACAATTCGTCTCGACACGAAGCCCGGGCGCACCGTCGCGGATGCGTTCGGCGAGGCCGAGACCCACCGCTTCGGCTGCAGCCCCTGCGAGCACGACGTACACGTCCGGACTGCCCTCGTCCGCAACCAGTCCCTGCAGGCGCATCAGCTCGACGATCCGTTCCTCGCCGAGCGCCCAGCCGATCGCCGGCACGGCGTCGCCGCCGAGCTGGCTCACGAGTCCGTCGTAGCGGCCACCCGAGCAGACGGCGTCCTGCGAGCCCAGGTCCGTCGTGACCCACTCGAAGACGGTGCGCGAATAGTAATCGAGGCCGCGCACCAGGCGCGGGTTGAGCACGAAATCGATCCCGGCGGCGCGCAACTGCGCGCACAGCGTCGCGAAGTGCGCGGCGGACTCGGGATCGAGGTGATCCGTGATCGATGGCGCCCCGGCGATCAGCGCGGCCAGCGCGGGATTCTTGCTGTCGAGGATGCGCAGCGGATTGCCGTCGAGGCGGCGCGTGCTGTCTGCGTCGAGGTCGGCGGCATGGGCGCGGAAATACTCGACGAGCCGGGCCCGGTACACCGCCCGTGACTCCGGCGTGCCCAGCGAATTGAGGTTGAGCGTGAGGCCGCGCAAACCGAGGCGACGCCACAGGCGCGCGGTCATCAGGATCAGCTCGACGTCCACGTCGGGGCCCGGGAAGCCCAGGGCCTCGACGTCGATCTGGTGAAACTGCCGGTAGCGTCCCTTCTGCGGCCGCTCGTAGCGGAACATGGGACCCATCAGCCAGAGCTTCTGCCGCTGGTTGTGCAGCAGGCCGTTCGAGATGCACGCGCGCACGATGCCGGCGGTCGCTTCCGGCCGCAACGTGAGCGAGTCGTCGCCGCGGTCGCGGAACGTGTACATCTCTTTCTCGACGATGTCGGTGAACTCGCCGATCGAGCGCTTGAAGAGCTCGGTGCGCTCGAGGAGCGGCAGGCGCAACTCGCTGTAGCCGTACTGCGCGAAGATCTCGCGCGCGGCGCGCTCGAGCTGCTGCCACGCAGACGTCTGGTCGGGCAGCACGTCATTCATGCCGCGAACGGCTTGCAGCGTTTCGCTCATCGTCTGGGTACCGTGATCAACGCAGGCTGCCATCCGCGCCGATGCTGAAACGCGCAAGCGTCTCGCCGGCGGCGCGCGACGGCGGCGGCAATGCGCGGCCATTGACGCTCACGCCCACGCCCCGGGCGTCGCCGAGGGTGACGCTGACCGGCGCCATCGCAGTGATCGTGCGCTCGGAGCCGGCCTTGCCGAGGTCGTAGAGCACTGCCTTGCCCGATCCATCGAACACTTCGACCCATGAGTCGGCGGTGAACCGCAGCTGCAGGCTGACCTGCCCGGGCGCCAGCGCAGGGAGCGCGGCGCTGGCAGGCGCAGCGGCGGCACCGCCCGTCGCGGCGGCTGGAGGATTGGCGGGCGACCCCGCCTCCGAACTGAACGGCGCGGGGCTCGAGGTCACGCCACTGCCCGCGGCTGCCGCTGGCACGGTTGCCGTGCCCTGCCCCGCAGCGACTTGCCCGCCTGCTGTACCGCCAGTCGCGGACTTTTCAGTTCCGTCGGTACGGTTACCCGACGCGACGTTCGATTCCTGCGTGACGCCAGCGCCCTCTTCGGCCTGCTGCGCGACCCAGGGCAGCCCATTCTCGGAGAGGTAGGCGATCAGCGCCGACGCAATCAGGAAAGACACGGCACCACCGACGACCCAGGGCCAGCGCGGCTTGCCGCGCACCGGGGCCATTTCGAGGCGGGACTTGGGCACCAGCGAAGGTTCGCCGAGCTGCTGCTTCGAACGCTCGTACATCGCGAGGACTTCGTCCTCGCCCAGGCCCAGCAGCGCCGCATAGCGTCGGAGGTGGCCCTTGACGAAGACCGGCGCGCCCAGCGCCCCGAAGTCGTTGGCTTCGAGCTGCCCCAGGATCACGGGATCGAGGTTCAGCGCTTCCGCCGCCTGCTGCGGGCTCATGCCGCGGCCCTCGCGCTCGCGCCGCAGTCGGGCTCCCGCGCTCGAGGGGAGCTCGGTGATCTCGGCCTCGGGCGGACTCATGGTTGCGCCCGTTCAGCGTCGTACAGCAGGGATGTTTCCTGGGACGTGGGAAACTCGTCCTTGAGCCGCTGCGAGTAACGCGCGGCCTGCTCGGCGTCACCGAGCCCGAGCTCGATGCTGCGGCCGAGCCAGAGCGTTGCCGGCGTCACCTGCGCCACGGCCGTGTAACGCTCGAGGAACGCGCGCGCCTGCAGGCCATTGCCGCTCTCCTGCGCCAGGCCCGCCATCTGGAACAAGGCATCGGGCTGCTGCGGATTCGTTGCCAGGGCCTTGCGGAAACTCTGCTCGGCGTCTTTCGGGCGCTTGTCCTCGCGGGCGCAGCGCCCGGCGTTGGTGTACGCCACGTCGGGTCGCTGGTTCAGCGGGCTGGCCGCGGCCTGCAACAGGTAGGCCTCACCGCGCTTCGGGTCGCCGTTCATGCAGAAGTAGACGGCGGCGTTGGCCACCACGTCAGGACTCTCGGTGCCGCTCAACTTGATTGCCTGCTCGAAGTGGGAACTCGCCTTCTTCGGCTCGCCGAGCTTGTCGTAGATGAAGCCCGCCGCCATCTGGGTGTTGGCGGTGCGCGCATTCTGCTGCAGGGCCTTGTCGATCTTCTCGCGCGCGGCCTTGAGATTGTTGTCGCGCATGTAGGCGAGCGCGAGTTCGGTATTGACGGCTGCAGCCTGCTCGATCGCCTTGCGGCTGCCGGGCTCGGCGGACACTGCGCTACGCGGCACCGCGAGCAACGCGCCGGCGAGCGCGATGCCAGCGGCCAGCAATGCGATGTGAGTGCGCAGTCGCATCAGCCCTGCACCACGGCGATCGGGAAATGTCTTCTGGCCCAGGCGATTCGTCACGCGGTCGTTGACGCGGCCGACGAGCTGGCCGCAGGCGGCGTCGATGTCGTCGCCACGGGTGCGGCGGATCGTGGCCATCACCCCGCCCTTGATCAGCAGGTCGCGGAAGCGTTCGATGGCGGCCTCGCTCGAGCGCTTGAAGCTCGTGCCGGGAAATGGATTGAACGGAATCAGGTTGACCTTGGCAGGATGGCCGCGCAGCAACTGCGCGAGCTCACGAGCGTGCTGCGGCTTGTCGTTGACGCCGTCGAGCATCACGTATTCGAACGTGACGCTGCGCGCGTTCTGCTTCTCGACGTAGTGCCAGCACGCCTCGAGCAAGTCCTTGATCGGATGCTTGCGATTGATCGGCACGATCTCGCTGCGCAGTTCGTCATTGGGTGCATGCAGTGATACCGCGAGCGCAACGTTGGTTTCGTCCGCGATGCGGATCATCTGTGGCACCAGGCCCGACGTGCTCACCGTGACCCGGCGGCGCGAGAGGTCGAGACCGAGGTCGTCCATCATGATTTCCGCGGCGGGCACCACGTTGCGGTAATTCGCGAGCGGCTCGCCCATGCCCATGAACACCACGTTCGTGATCACGCGATCGCCGCCCGGCTCGTAGCCGAGTTCGCGGTTGGCCAGCCACACCTGCCCGACGATCTCCGCCGTGCTCAGGTTGCGGTTGAATCCCTGCTGCGCAGTCGAACAGAAGCCGCAATCCATCTGGCAGCCGACCTGGCTCGAAATGCACAACGTGCCGCGGCCCGGCTCGGGGATGAACACCATCTCGATGGCCTGGCCGCCTTCGAACTTGAGCGCCCACTTGCGCGTGCCGTCGGCGGAGACCTGTTCGGTGAGGATCTCGGGCGTGCGGATCTCCGCGACTTCGGCAAGGCGGCGACGGAAATCCTTGCCGAGATCCGTCATCGCGTCGAAATCGCCCGCGGCGCGCTTGTACATCCACTTGAACAGCTGCCGCGCGCGAAAAGGCTTTTCGCCCATCGCGACGACGAACGCCTCCAGCCCGGCCCGCGTGAGGCCGAGCAGGTTGGTGCGTACGGTTGGCGTTGTTTCATCCATCTGTAAGTGGACCACGTACCGTGGCGGAAGTTTGCCCGCGCCTCAGCGCGAGCAGATCTCCGTCTCGGCGAAGAAGAACGCGATTTCGCGGGCCGCATTCTCGAGGCTGTCGGAACCGTGCACGACGTTTTCCTCGATGCTGTCGGCGAGGTCGGCGCGGATCGTGCCCGGGGCGGCCTTCTTCGGGTCGGTCGCGCCCATGACGTCGCGATGCTTCAGCACGGCGCCCTCGCCCTCGAGCACCTGCACGATGACCGGGCCCGAGCTCATGTAGGCCACGAGGTCCTTGAAGAAGCCGCGCTCGCGATGCACGCCGTAGAACGCCTCGGCCTGGTGCTGCGTGAGCCGCATCATGCGGGCGGCGACGATGCGCAGGCCGGCCTTTTCAAAGCGGTGGTAGACGTCGCCGATGACGTTCTTGCGGACACCGTCGGGCTTGACGATGGAAAGCGTGCGTTCGAGAGACATACGGATCCTTAAAGGGCTGACGCGGCAGACGGACTGCCGGGGGTGACGAACCGGCCCCAAAAACCTGAAACCCGCGCAAGCGCGGGTCTGGACGGGACCAACCTCAAAACGTAACTCGGCAGTATACCCGGCGGCCCCCCACCGGCCAAGAAATCAGAGCGCGGACGCGGGGTTAGACATTGAAGCTCTCGCCGCAGCCGCATTCCCCCTTGACGTTGGGATTGCGGAACTTGAAAGCCTCGTTGAGGCCCTGGCGCACGAAGTCGATCTGGGTACCGTCCACGTAACGGAGGCTGTCGGCGTCGACGATGACCTTGACCCCCGCATCGTCGAACACCGTATCGCTGGCGCCGACTTCGTCCGCGTAGCTCACGACATAGGCGAAACCGGAGCAGCCGGTCTGCTTGACGCCGAGCCGCAGACCGACGCCCTTGCCCCGGTTGGCCATGAACGTGCGGACGCGTTCGGCGGCGGCAGGAGTCAGGGAAATCGTCATCGGCGGGAACCTCGGCGACAGGTGGCGCGAAAAATTCTACACCGTAGACCGGGTGGCGCCCGACCAGTTCCTGACGGCGGCGCGGATTGCATCCTGCAGCGTGATCAAGCGCCCGAATTTGGCCGCAGGAACCTGCAACTCGCGGGCGACCTCCTCCCATGCCCAAGTGCCCGCCTCGCTGACCCGCAATCCCGTGATGCGCTCCATGGACCAGGAGGCCGCCGCAAGCAGGTGCGGGCAGCCGAACGCCCGGAAACGGGCCTCGGCGATGCTGTCCTGCTCGCAACGCAAGGTCACCTCGACCTCGGCGCCATGCTCCCGGTTGCCGGCCTGACCCGTCACCGTGCCGACCCCGGCTGGCAGGCTGCCCCACCCCGCCAGACGGTCGACCCGTCGCCGGACCTCGGCGACGTAGCGCGGATCGTCCGGCAAGCCCAGCTCCGGACCCGGGCCAGGCTCACCCGCCCTGAGCCTGAGCACCTCGCGGCGGATACGTGCCGCGGCACGATCGATGTCGCCTGCCGTGGTAAAGCGCCCCAGGCTCAGCCGCAGTGAGCTTTGAGCCAGGCGGTCGCTGCGACCCAGCGCGCGCAGGACGTACGACGGCTGGGCGCTGAGGCTCGCGCAAGCCGACCCCGACGAGAGCGCCAGGTCGGCCAACGCAAACAGCAGCGTCTCGCCCTCGATGTCGTCGACCGTGACGTTCAGGATGCCGGCGACTCGCCGTGCGGGGTCGCCGTTCAGCAGGATGCCCGGCAGGTCCGCCAGAGCCTGCCACAGCTGCGCACGCAACCCGGCGATGCGCGCCATGTCCGCAGCCATCTCTGCGCGAGCGATGCGGCAGGCGACGCCCATGCCCACGATCTGGTGCGTGGGCAGCGTGCCCGACCGCAGCCCGCGCTCCTGGCCGCCGCCGAACTGCAGCGGCATCAGCCCGAGCCGCGGTTCGCGCCGCACGCACAATGCGCCGACGCCCTTCGGCCCGTGCAGCTTGTGTGCAGTGAACGACAGCAGGTCGATTGCGTCGGCCTGCACGTCGAGGGGCGCCTTGCCGGCGCCCTGCGCGGCGTCGACGTGCAGCAGCACGCCGCGTTCACGGCACAGGCGGCCGATGGCGCCGACGTCATTGATCACGCCGATTTCGTTGTTCACGTGCATCACCGACACCAGCAACGTGTCGGGACGCAGCGCAGCGGCCACTTGCGCTGGATCGACGCGGCCGCCGGCATCCGGCGGCAGGTACGTGACCGCGCACCCTTCGCGTTCGAGTTGCCGGCATGCGTCGAGCACGGCCGGGTGTTCGGTGCGGGAGGTCACGATGTGGCGGGCGCGGTTGGCGTTGAAACGCGCGACACCGAGCAGCGCCAGGTTGTTCGCCTCCGTCGCGCCGGACGTGAAGACGATTTGCTCTGGCACGGCGTTGACCAGCGCTGCGACATCGGCGCGCGCACGCTCGATTCGTCCGCCTGCGCTGCGGCCGAGCGCATGGCTCGCGGACGACGGGTTCGCGTAGTCGCCGTCCTCGCCGAGGCATTCATTCATGGCCGCGATGACACGCGGATCGACGGCCGTGGTGGCAGCGTTGTCGAGATAGATCACGCGCGTGGTCATGGCGTGCGCTCGCTCCTGGGCGCATGCGGCTCGCCCGCACGACGGCGCTTGCCCTGCACGGCAGTGAGGATGCCGCGCAGGATGTTCATCTCGTTCTGGTCCAGGATCGTGCGCTGGAAGAGCCGGCGCAGCCGGGCCATCAGGTGCCCGGACCCGGTGCGGTCCTTGAAGTCGATTTCGTCGAGCACCTGTTCGAGGTGGCCGTAGAACTTTTCCATGTCGCCTGCGCTCGCGAGCGGCACGGGGCCTTCGTTGCGTGCGCTCACCGTACCCCGCGCCCGCATCGCCAGGCAGACTTCGTAGGCGACGACCTGCACGGCCATCGCCAGGTTGAGCGACGTATAGGCCGAGCCGGTCGGGATCGTGAGCAGCGTGTGGCACAACTGCAGGTCGTCGTTGTGCAGGCCGGTGCGCTCGGCGCCGAACAGGATCGCGACTTCGCTGGACTGCGCCGCCGCCGCCACCTCCAGTGCCGCTTCGCGCGGTTCGACGATGCGCCACGACAGGTGCCGACCGCGCGCAGTGGTGCCGACCACCAGGCCGCAGTCGGCGATCGCCGAGCTGACGTCCGGCACGACGCGCGCGTTGGCGAGCACGTCGTCGGCGCCTGCCGCCAAAGAAGTGGCTTCGGGCGCGGGAAAGCGCTCGGGCGCGACGAGGTAGAGCGACTCCAGTCCCATCGTCTTCATCGCACGCGCGGCGGACCCGATGTTGCCGGGGTGGGAGGTGCCGACGAGGACGATGCGGATGGACATGCTCTGGTATTCTAGCCGGCTTCAGGCGGGACCATTCCCGCCGCTCTTGCCCACCACCCAACGTCGAGAAGCCGCATGAACATGCCGCCGATGCTCAATATTGCCGTCCGTGCCGCCCGCCGCGCGGGTGAAATCATTGTGCGCAATCTCGACCGGGTGCCGACCATCAGCGTGCAGGCCAAGGGCCGCAACGATTTCGTCTCCGAAATCGACCACATGGCCGAGCGGGACATCATCGAGACGGTGCGTCGCGTCCACCCGGACCACGGCTTCCTCTGCGAGGAGTCGGGCCGCAGCGGTGGCGACGAGTTCGTCTGGATCATCGACCCGCTCGACGGCACCACCAATTTCCTGCATGGCTTTCCGGTGTTTGCCGTGTCGATCGCCGTGGAGCATCGCGGCCAGCTGGTGCACGCCGTGGTCTACGACCCGATGCGCCAGGAACTCTTCACGGCTTCGCGCGGAGGCGGCGCGCAGCTGGACGGACGCCGCATCCGGGTCAGCAAGCAGATCACGCTCGACGGCGCGCTGGTCGGCACCGGTTTTCCGTACCGCGCCAACACGCAGTGGCTCGACGAGTACATGGCCATGCTCAAGGCGGTGATGCTGCGGACGGCGGGCATCCGGCGCCCCGGGGCTGCCTCGCTCGACCTCGCGTACGTGGCCGCGGGCCGCATCGACGGCTTCTGGGAGTTCGGGCTCGCACCGTGGGATACGGCCGCGGGCACCCTGCTGCTGCTCGAGGCGGGCGGTCGCATCGGCACGCTGACGGGCCAGCCCTACACCCAGGGTGGCCACGTCGTGGCCGCGACGCCCAAGGTGTTCGACGAACTGGTGGCCTGCATCGGACCCTACGTGCCGGCCAACCTCCGCGACGTCTGAAGCGGAAGGCGAGGAAGACGAGGAAGGCAGGAAGGAAGGACAGGAAGGGTCACTTGCTCGCCTTCCTGTCCTTCCTGTCCTTCCTCGCCTTCCTGTAGAGTCCGGCGGCATTGCCCGATCGGGTTCCATCTTCGAGCGCCAACCCCATGCCGCATCGCCTGTTTTCGACGAAGCCCATCGGCGAACTGCACGAAGCCGATGAGTCCCACAACGAGTTGAACCGCACGCTCGATGCGCGAGCCCTCGTGCTGCTCGGCATCGGCGCCATCATCGGCACGGGCATCTTCGTGCTCACTGGCACGGCGGCAGCCAATCACGCGGGGCCTGCGCTCATCATCTCGTTCCTGATCGCGGGCGTGGGTTGCGCGCTGGCCGGTCTGTGCTACGCCGAGTTCTCGGCCATGATCCCCGTGTCCGGCAGTGCGTATTCGTACTCGTATGCAACGCTCGGCGAGGGCGTGGCCTGGTTCATCGGCTGGAACCTGATCCTCGAATACCTGTTCGCCGCCGCCACCGTGGCGGTCGGCTGGTCCGGCTACGTCGTGAGCCTCGTCGAGCAACTCGGCTTCCACCTGCCGGACGCGCTCACGAACGCGCCGCTCACCAAGGGAGCAGGTCATTTCGAGATCGTGCGCACCGGCGCGATCATCAACCTGCCGGCCGTCCTGATCATCGCGGCGATGACTGCGCTCTGCTATGTCGGCATCCACCAGTCGGCCCGGTTCAACGCCGTGGTCGTCGCGATCAAGGTCACCGTGATCGTGCTCTTCATCGGCTTCGGCATGTGGGTGGTGGACGGCGCGAACTGGCAGCCCTTCATCCCGGCGAACACCGGCGAGTTCGGCAAGTTCGGCTGGAGCGGCGTGTTCCAGGCCGCCGGCATCATCTTCTTCGCTTACATCGGGTTCGACGCGGTTTCGACAGCGGCGCAGGAAGCCAAGAACCCGCAGCGCGACATGCCGATCGGGATCATGGGCAGCCTCTTGGTGTGCACCATCCTGTACATCGCGATGTCGGCTGTGCTCACCGGCATGGTGCACTACAGCCAGTTGGGCACTGCGGCACCCGTCGCCCTGGCACTGGATCGCCATCCGGAGCTTTCGTGGCTGTCGGGCTGGATCAAGCTCGGCGCCATCGCCGGCATGACGTCGGTGATGCTGGTCATGCTGCTCGGCCAGCCGCGCATTTTCTACGCCATGTCGCAAGACGGCCTGCTGCCCAAGTTCTTCGGCAAGGTGCATCCGAAGCACAAGACGCCGTACATCGGCACACTGATCACGGGCGCGCTGGCGGCGCTGATCGGCGGGTTGTTTCCGGTGACGATCCTGGGAGAACTCGTCTCGATCGGCACACTGCTCGCGTTCACGACTGTGTGCATCGGGGTGCTCGTCCTGCGTTACACGCGGCCGGACTTGCCCCGCCCGTTCCGCGTCCGCGCGCCGTGGCTCGTCTGCATCGGCGGCGCAGTGGTGTGTTCGGCCATGATGCTCTCGCTGCCGCAGGACACGTGGGTGCGGCTGGCGGGCTGGACGGCGATCGGATTCCTGATCTACGTCTTTTACGGCTTCCGCCACAGCGCGCTGCGCAACACCGGACGCTGAGCCAACCGGCCGGGTGAGACCGTCGGTCGCGGCAGAGCGCGACGGTCAAGTGCCCGGGGGTTCACCGGACGCGAGCGACTCGAGCAACTGCCGCACGGCATCGACGGTCGAGTTGCCGGTCTGCTCGAGCCGGTCGAATTCCGCCGTCACGGCAGCGATGGCCGTGCCAGCGCGCAGCGCCTTCTCGATCTCGCTCGTCTCCCGCTGCAAGCGCTTCGCGCCATACATGCCCGCAGCGCCCTTCAAGCCATGCAATGCGGGCAGCACCGCCAGCGATTGCTGCGCGCGGGCGAGGCGAATCGCGTCGAGGTGCATGACGATGCTTTCCTGCAGCGCCGTATAGAGCTTGCGCAGCGTCGCAGGGCGCGCGGCAAACCGCCTGACGATGGAATCGCCACTGTCCGTATCGAGCAACGGATCAGCCGCGGCCGGAGCGAGCGCGGCGCCTGCAGTCGTCGCAGCGGGGTTGCCGGACGCGCCGTCGGCACGGGCGCGATTGGCCGCTGCCACCGCCAGGTTACGGTGCAACAGGTCGGCCAGTGCCGCTGCGTCGAAAGGCTTCACCAGCAGGTCGTTCATGCCCGCCGCCTCGCAGCGAGCACGTTCGCCGATGTTGGCATTGGCAGTCATCGCGACGACCGGCAAGGCCTCGCCGAACTGCTGGCGTATCTCGCTCGTCGCCTGGTATCCGTCCTTGCCAGGCATCTGCACGTCCATCAGCACGAGATCGAACCTCTGGCGCGCGAGCTCGGCTATGCCTGAATCCGCTCCTTCGGCGAGCACGGTCTCCACGCCCAGCTCATGGAGGTAGGCCTCGACCACGTATCGATTCGCGGGATTGTCGTCGACGACCAGCACTCGCGTTGCCTGCCCCGGCGCGAGCGTCAAGCGCTGGATCGTCACCGACGAGGAGTCGCGCTCGCGGGACGCGTTCGAAGGGGGCAGCGGCAGCGTCAGCAGGAACGTGGAGCCCGACGGCCCCGTGGCCGCGAGCGAAAGTTCGCCGCCCATCGCACGCGCGAGCAGTCGACTGATCGCGAGGCCGAGCCCCGCGCCGCCGAACCGGCGCGTGCGTTCGTCTTCAGCCTGCGCGAACCGCTCGAAGATGTACTCGCGCTTGTCGTGGGGGACGCCGATGCCCGTGTCGCTGACCTCGAAAACGACCGCATCCCCCTGGCCCCGGCGCACGCTGAGCTCGACGCGACCTTGCGGCGTGAACTTGAGCGCGTTGTTGACCAGGTTGGTGATGACCTGCCGCAGCCGCAGCGGGTCGCCTTCGACCCAGCCGGGCACGTCCCCGGCAATGGAGTGCTCGAGCTGGAGTCCTTTCTCGCGGGCGCCGGGCTCGAACGAGGTGCACACGGCCGCCACCAGGTCGCGCAGGTCGAACGCGATCCGCTCGATGCGCACGCGCCCGGCCTCGATGCCGCTCAGGTCGAGGACGTCGTTCGCGATCTGCAGCAGCGAACGGGCGGAATTGCGCGCGATGCTGAGACGGAAGGCCGTGGACTCGTCGAGGTCGTCGCGCGACATGAGGTCGAGCGTGCCGATGAGGCCGTGCAGCGGCGTGCGGATCTCGTGGCTCATCGTCGCCAGGAAAGAATCCTTCGAATGGTTTGCCGCCTCGGCCAGGTCGCGCGCGCGGATCACTTCGGCTTCGTGCTGCTTGCGCGCCGTGATGTCGCGCAGGTACCCGGCAAAGAAATGCCGGCCCTCCAGCGTGTATTCACCGAAAGCGATCTCGACTGGGGTTTCCCTGCCGTCCTTGGACTGCACCAGCGCCTCGGTCGACCGCCAGTTCAGCTTGGGCACGCCCGTGTCGAGGTAGCGACGCAAGCCGTTGGCGTGGCCGCGCCGCAGCCGCTCGGGAACGATGGACTCGAGCGGCTGCCCGACCAGCTCTTCCGCCGTGAACTGCGTGAGCTGCACCATGGCAGTGTTGGCGAACTGGACGGTGTTCGAGTCATCGATCACGACCACGGCGTCGGGCGCGATCTCGGCCATGGTGCGCCAACGCGTCTCGCTGGCGCGCAACTGCTGTTCGCGTTCAGCCAGCACAGCCGTGCGCCGCTCGACCTTCTCGTCCAGCGCGACGTTCAGTTCCTGCAACTCGCGGTTGAGACGATCCTTGTCGGCGACCAGTTGCTGCTGGCGCGCCAGGCTGCGGCGCTGCCGACGCTGCGCCCGCACCAACGCCAGGGCAAAGCGCCGGATCTCGCTCGGCGCAGCCCGGACGGCCTGCAGCAGGCTGCCAGGACCCGATGCGCCATCGCTTGTCAGCGCCGCGGCGAACTGTCCGAGCGGTTGCGCCAGCAAGCCGGCGAACAGGATCGACATTGCAAAGACGATGAGCAGCGCGACGGCCATGTCGCGCACCACTGACTGGAACTGCCGCTCGAACATGGGCAACAGCGTGGCCACCGACTGCGCGACGTGGACCGTCCAGCCATACGGTTCCAGTCGCGCCCAGGCCGCCAGTTGCGCGTTGGGGCTGAGCTGGCGCACCTGCATCTGCGGCAGGTCACTGCGGTAGTACGACGGGCTCGCCGGCTGGTACACCGCACCGACCTCGACGGCATGCGAACCGCGCGCTGCCACCACGCGATTCCCGCGATCGACCAGGACGATGTCGAGACCGCGTCGCGAGCTCGCCGAGTCGAGCACCTGCGCGACATGCACCAGGTTCAGCGAGCCTTCGATGACCCCGGCGAGGACGCGGTCCTGGTAGATCGGCGCGCTGACGGCCACGATGATGTCAGAACCGAAACCCCGCCCGCGGAACGTGTCGGTCACGTAGGGCGCGCCCTGCCGTACCGCGCCCGTGAAATATTCACGGTCGCTCACGTTGTCGCCGAGCACTGCACGCGCGTCGAGTGTCGGGCGCGTGGCAGCAGCGGCGATCACGACGCCATCGGCCCGCGCCAGCAGCACCGTGAGCAGCTCGGCCTGACCGGTGGTGTAGGCCTCGATTCGGCGCGTCAGTTCATCGTTCTCGCCCGACAGGTCGGACTGCGCGAGCGAGCGACCGAACGCGGCCAGGCTGCGGCTCTGCGCCCGCAGCTGCACCTGGGTCGACTCGGCGATCTCCTGCGCCAGCAGGTGCACGTTCGACAAGGTCGTGGCGACCTGCCGTTCCTGCAGCGCGATCATGGAGAGCAATCCCAGGCCTGCCGTCAGCAACGTGGCTACGGTCGCGAGGATGACGAAGAGCCGATGCGTCAGCGGACGGCCCGCCCACCCGCCGTGACGATACGGTCGGCGCGACGAGACCAGCAACGCGACGCCGAAGGCAAGGATCACGTTGATCGAGCTCTGCAGTACCCCGACGGTCGCCAGTTGCAGGCGGTCGACCGCTGGATCGCCGAGCAACGCGCCCACGGCCGACGTCACGATGGGGACGATGAAACAGCCATAGGCCGGGTGGGCGAGCCGTGCATGCGCGAGTCCGAGGACCGGCGCCGACAACAGCAGCAGGCCGAGCGGCGTCGTGGCCGATCCCATGACAGTGGCGGCAACGGCAGTGGCCACTGCGGCGAGCAGGCCCGCCAGCGGACCCGCCAGCAGGGCCACGACCAGCACTGGCATTGCGGCGATGGAAAGGTCTTGGACCGGGAAGATCTGCAGCGGAAAGCGCAACAGCAGCACGGCCGCCGCGATCGCTACCGCCAGCTGCACCCACGCGCCCGCCTGCAGGCCGCGCATCAGGTGGTGCCTCAAGGCCCGCATGCCCCTGCACTCGCCAGCTGCCGCCCCGAGGCGTGGGTCGTGTCAGTCCTGCTTGCCACTCACGAGCCCATCGGCACGCGCGATGAAGTCCGCCATCGCACGCGACGTCGGCTCGGTGAGCGTGACGAACGAGCGCCTGGCGTCGAACGGATCCTGTTCACGCAGCAGCAGGCCGCTTTCTTCCATCGAACGGATACGGCGCCACGCCGTGGTCTGCGACGCTTCGTCCAGCGCGCAGAGTTTCGAGACGGAAAGCCGTCGCCCGGTGATGTCGGCGCGGTAGACCTCGAGCAGGATCGTCCAGGAGGGCTCGTCGAGTTCGGACAGCAGCCCGCTCTCGCGCCGCATGCGCCGCAGGGCAGCCAGGTAATCGAGTGCCGAGCGTGCCATCGCCTCGGCATTCGACGACGTTGCGACAGGCACCAGGGGCGCGACGCCGGCGGCCCCCGCTTCCGGTGCCGCGGCGACCGGAGGCGGCGCAGCAGGAGTGTTGCGCATGATCGCGCGGCTCGCGGCAAGGGCACGGCTCACCGACACCACGAGTTCGTCCGGGGCGACCGGCTTGATCAGGTAGTCGACCGCGCCGAGGCGCAGGGCGCTCACCGCCAGTTCGAGTTCTGCATGCGCGGTGATGAACATCACCTGCAGCCAGGTGCGGTCGGGAAAGCGCTCGCGAATGAACCGCCCGAGACGCACGCCATCGAGGCCGGGCATCACCAGATCAGAGACGACCACGGCAATGTCGCGATCCACTTCGATCTGGGCGAGCGCTGCGCGCCCGGATTCGACGGCCACGCAGACGAAGCCGACGTCGGAGAGCACCTCCTCGACGTAGGCGCGTGCAGCTGGATCGTCGTCGACGACCAGGATCTTCTTCGGCACATTCATTGGATTCTCTTATGTTCGCTGCGGACAAGCGACCCGCAGCCAAACGCTAGGAAATGTTTTCCCGGACGCAAAGACAAGCCAAATGTGCAGGAACTCATCCGCCGTGGATGCGATTATCACGGCGCGTGGCGATGATCGACGCCAGTATTCCCGCCGCAAGCGTGCCGAGGATGATGCCGAGCGAGACCAGGTTCGGCACGTGGTAATGCGACACCAGCAGCATCTTCATGCCGACGAAGGCGAGGATCAGCACCAGGCTGTAGCGCAGGTAGCGGAACATGGCCATCAGGCCGGCCACCGCGAAATACAGCGACCGCAGGCCAAGGATCGCGAAGGCGTTCGAGGAGAACACCAGGAACGGATCGCGGGTCACGGCGAGGATGGCAGGAATCGAATCCACCGCGAAGACCACGTCCGTGAGCTCGACCATGACGAGGGCCACGAACAGCGGCGTCGCGAACAGCCGGCCCTCGCGGCGCACGAAGAAACGCGCCCGCTCGAGTTCGGGCGTCACCGGCACGAATCGCCGCACGAGCCGGGCCGGGAAACTGTTGCCGACGTCGTGAACCTCTTCTCCGCTGCGCAGCATGCGCAGCGCGGAGAGCAGGAGGATCGCGCCGAAGACGTAGAACATCCAGTCGAAGCGCTGCAGCAGCGTGGTGCCGGCCGCGATCATCATGCCACGCAGGACGATGGCGCCCACGATGCCCCAGAACAGGACGCGGTACTGGTACTGGGTGGGGATCTTCAGGTACGAGAAGATCAGCGCGATCACGAAAATGTTGTCGACGGAGAGCGACCACTCGAGCAGGTAGCCCGTCACGTACTGCACGACGGCGTCGGTGCCATCGGTCACGCCCTGCCCCGGCTCGAAACCCAGCCAGCGGTATTCGTACAGGCCGTAGATGACCGCGGCGAACGACATCGCGACGGTCACCCAGACGCCGGTCCAGAACAGCGCCTGCTTGACCGAGAGCTCGGCCGACTCGCGGTGCAGTACGCTCAGGTCGAGGAACAGCAGCCCGAGGAACAGCGCGATGAAGCAGACCCAGACCAGTTCGATCACAGCTGGCTGCCGCTAGCGACGCAAAGGAACCGGCGACGACGCCATGCCCATCAGGGCATGTCGTCGACGGCGTCGGTTTCCTTCTGCACCGGCAACAGGTCCCGCGCAGAAAGCTTGAGGTCGAGCGCGAGCGCGCTGGCGATGTAGATGGAGGAGTACGTGCCGATCACGATGCCGATCGTCAGCGCGGTCGAGAAGCCGCGCAGGATCTCGCCGCCGAAGAACAGCAGGGCCAGCACCGTCAGCATGGTAGTAAGACTGGTCATGATCGTGCGCGACAGGGTCTCGTTGATCGAGGCGTCCAGCACCTGCTCGGACGTCGCCTTGCGCAGCGAGAGGAACCGCTCGCGGATCCGGTCGAACACGACGACGGTGTCGTTCAGCGAATAACCGATGACCGCGAGGATCGCCGCCAGCGCGGGCAGGTCGAACGTCATCTGCGTGACCGCGAAGAACCCCAGGATGATGATGGGATCGTGCAGCGCCGCGACGATGGCGCCGACGCCCAGCTTCCACTGGAAGCGCATCCACACGTACAGCAGGATGAAGAAGAAGGTAAACAGCACGGCAAGCGCGCCCTTCTCGGCGAGTTCCGAGCCCACCTGGCCGCCGACGACTTCGGTGCGGCGCAGTTCGACGCCCGGGTTGTCCGCCTGGATCGCCGCCAGCACCTTGCGCCCGAGCACGTTGTTGTCGACGCCTTCCTCGGGGAGCATGCGGACCAGCACGTCGCGCGGCGTGCCGAAGCTCTGCACGACTGCGTCGCCGAAGCCTTCGCGCTCGAGCGAGCTGCGCACCTGCTCGAGGTTGGCGGCCTGCGGGAATGACATCTCGAGCACGACGCCGCCGGTGAAGTCGATGCCGAAGTTGATCGCCGCGCAGCCCCAGGGCCAGCAGCGAACCCAGGATCATCACCGCCGACACCGCGTACCACGCCTTGCGGGTGGCCATGAAGGGGTAGTTGGTCTTCTTGTGGAAAAATTCCATGATCAGTACCCCATGCCGATCGAGAGCCGCTCGAGCTTGCGCTTGCGGTCCCACAGCAGGTAGACGAGGACGCGGCTCACGACCAGCGCCGTGAACATCGAAGTGATGATGCCGAGCGACAGCACGACGGCGAAGCCGCGCACCGGCCCCGTGCCGAAGGTGAACAACACGATGCCCGCGATGAGCGTCGTGATGTTCGAGTCGGCGATGGCCGAGAACGCCTTGTCGTAGCCGGCAGCGATGGCCGCATGCGGGCTCATGCCGTTGCGCAGTTCTTCGCGGATGCGCTCGAAGATCAGGATGTTGGCGTCCACCGCCATGCCGACCGTGAGCACGATGCCGGCGATGCCCGGCAGCGACAGCGACGCCTGCAGCATCGACAGCAAGGCCGTGAGCAGCACCACGTTGGTGAGCAGCACCGACATTGGCGACCATGCCGAAGCCGAGGTAGTAGATACCCATGAACGCGAACGTGACCAGCATGCCGATGATCAGCGCCCGCACGCCACGCGCGATGTTGTCTGCGCCCAGGCTGGGGCCGACGGTGCGCTGCTCGACGATGTAGAGCGGGGCCGCCAGCGAGCCCGCGCGCAACAGCAGCGCCAGCTCACGGGCTTCATTGGCCATCACGCCGGTGATCTGGAAGTTGCTGCTGAACACGCCACGGATGGTGGCGATGTTGATGACTTCTTCCTGGGTGCATTCGATGCCGGCGCGGACTCCCTTGCAGGGCTGGTCTTCGGCGACGCGCTTCTTCTCGATGAACACCACCGCCATCGGCCGGCCCAGGTTGGCCCGCGTGGTCTCGAGCATCCTCGAGGCGCCGCGCGCGTCGAGCGTGACCGAAACCGAAGGCTCGCCTTCCGAGAAGCCGGAGCTCGCGTCCGTCAACTGCTCGCCCGACACGATCATCTCGCGCTTCAACAGCACGGGTTGGCCGTCGCGGGTGTAATACAGCCGGGAACCGAGCGGCGCGCGCTTCGTGCGATCGGCGAGCGCCACGTCGCCTTCGTTGTCGACCAGGCGGAACTCGAGCGTGGCCGTCGCGCCGAGCACGCGCAGGGCCTCGTTTGGATCCTGCACGCCAGGCAACTGCACGACGATCCGGTCGAGCCCCTGCCGCGCGACGATGGGCTCGGTCACGCCAAGCTCGTCGACGCGATTGCGCAGCGTGGTGATGTTCTGCTGGATTGCGAAATCCTGCCGCTGCTTGATCTGCGTCGGGCTCAGCCTGACATTGACGGAGCCGCCTTCGCCCAGCGTGTTCGTGTCGAGCGTGAGGTTCGGATCCTGGTTGCGCAGCAGGGTGGTCACCTTTTGCGCATCGTCGCCATTGCGGAGCACGATCCGGACGCTGTCGACGCCGTCGCTGCTCACGCTCGTGAACGGGATGCGTTCCTTGCGCAGCAGCGTGCGGTAATCGCTTTCCATGCTGGTCAGCAACTGCTTGACCGCGCCCTCGGTGTCGACTTCATACATGAAGTAAACGCCGCCGCGCAGGTCGAGGCCGAGGCTCATGGGCTTGAGTCCCAGCGAGCGCATCCAGCCCGGCGTGCGGGGCACGTTCGACAGTGCGATCAGGTAGGCATCGTCCGTGGCTTGCACGATCTCGCGGGCCTTGAGGCGCGCATTCACGTCATCGAAGCGCAGGACCAGGCGGTCGCCCTCGAGGTACGAGCTGTCGACCGTGACGCCCTTCGACTGCAGCGTCGCGACGACCTGCTGCGACTGCGCTTCGGTGACCGCCGTGCGATCGTTGCGGGACAGTTGCAGTGCGGGCGCCTCGCCGAAGACGTTGGGCAGGGCCAGCAGCGTTCCCGCAAGCAGGACGATGACGACCAGCCAGATCTTCCAGGCCGGATAACTATGCATGCGCGGACTCCGGAGGTGCTGTTCAGGCGCTCTTCAGGGTGCCCTTGGGCAGCACGCTGGTGACGGTGTGGCGCTGGATCTTGACCTGCACGCCCTGCGCGATTTCGAGGGTGAGGAACTGGTCGGCGGTCTCCGTGACCTTGCCGAGGATGCCGCCGGCCGTGACGACTTCGTCGCCCACGCCGAGCGCGGCCACCATGGCCTTGTGCTCCTTCGCCCGCTTGGCCTGCGGCCGGATCAGCAGGAAGTAGAAGACGACGAAAATCAGCAGCAGCGGCAGCATCTGCAGCAGCGCGTTCGGCTGGCCACCCGTGGCCGCCTGCGCGTGGGCGCTCGCAATCAACCAGTCCATCGATAACTCCTGTCGCCCCTCGACAGAGGGGTCACGTCGTGAAAATTGACCGCCGATTATACCCGAGGGTGGGCCGGGTTGGCGGCCATCGCGGGTTACCCGCCCCCAGTGACCGCCCGCCTGGCCTCGGTACCCGCCTCGGGGCTGGCGAGGAAATCGGCCAGGAAGCGGTCAAAAGCGCCGGCGTCCAGGGCAGCCCGGATCCGGGCCATCAAGGCCAGGTAATAGTGCAGGTTGTGGATGGAATTGAGCCTGGCGCCCAGGATCTCGTTGCAGCGGTCCAGATGGCGCAGGTACGCACGGCTGTAGTTGCGGCAGGTGTAACAGGCACAGGCCGGGTCGAGCGGCGAAGTGTCGGCCTGGTGCCCCGCGTTGCGGATCTTGACCACCCCCTGCGACGTGAACAGGTGCCCGTTCCGGGCGTTGCGGGTGGGCATCACGCAGTCGAACATGTCGACCCCGCGGGCCACGGCCTGGACGATGTCGGCAGGCGTTCCCACGCCCATCAGGTACCGCGGCCGGTCGCGCGGCAGGACGGGCTCGAGGGCCTCGAGCACTGCATTGCGCTCGGCCGCCGGCTCGCCCACCGCGAGTCCGCCCACGGCGTAGCCGTCGAACCCGATCTCCGTGAGCTTGCCGAGCGACTCCTGCCGCAGGTGCAGGTACGTACCGCCCTGCACGATGCCGAACAGCGCATTGGGATTGGCAAGCCGCGCGAATTCCTCACGACTGCGCCGCGCCCACCGCATCGACAGCTCCATCGACGTGCGCGCCTGCTCCTCGGTCGCCGGGTAAGGCGGGCATTCGTCGAATGCCATGACGATGTCGGAGTTCAGGGCCGCCTGCATCTGCATCGAGATTTCGGGGCTCAGGAACACGGCGTCGCCGTTCACGGGCGAGCGGAAATTCACACCCGCCTCGGTGAGCTTGCGCAGTTCGGCCAGGCTGAAGACCTGGAACCCGCCGGAATCGGTCAGGATCGGGCCGTTCCAGTGCATGAAGCCGTGCAGGCCGCCGTGGGCGCGGATGACATCCGCACCGGGCCGCAGCATCAGGTGAAAAGTGTTGCCGAGAACGATCTGTGCGCCCAGGCCGGTGAGCTCCTCGGGGGTCATCGCCTTGACCGTGCCGTAGGTACCGACCGGCATGAACACCGGCGTCTCGACGACTCCGTGGTTGAGGTGCAGACGCCCGCGGCGCGCAGCTCCCCCGGTGCCCAGCAATTCGAATCTCACTTGTGGTTCCCCCGCGCGAGCGCGTCCGGGGCCGGCTCGATGAACATGGCGTCACCGTAGCTGAAGAACCGGTAGTTGTGCGCCACTGCGTGACGATAGGCGGCGAGCACGTGCTCGCGCCCGGCAAAGGCGCTCACCAGCATGAGCAGCGTGGATTCCGGCAGGTGAAAGTTGGTGACCATTGCGTCGATCACGTTGAAACGCTTGCCGGGCGTGATGAAGAGCCGTGTCTCGTCCACATAGGGCTCGGGCGAACCCGTGGCGGCAGCCGCGCTTTCCAGCGCCCTCACTGCCGTGGTGCCCACTGCGATGACACGGCCGCCACGCGCTTGCGTCGCGGCAACGGCGGCGCACGTGGCTTGCGGCACCACGCACAACTCGGCATGCATCCGGTGCTGGGCGATGTCGTCGACCCGCACGGGCTGGAACGTCCCTGCTCCGACGTGCAGCGTGACGTAGGCGAACTCCACCTCCGCCGCACGGCACGCCTGCAGCAGCTCGTCGTCGAAATGCAGGCCTGCCGTGGGCGCTGCGACAGCACCGGGCTCGCGGGCGTACACCGTCTGGTAGCGCTCGCGGTCGGCGGCTTCAGCGGCGCGCTCGACATAGGGTGGCAACGGCATTTCGCCGAGCCGCTCGAAGATCTCGTGCGCATCGCTGCTGAACTCGACGCGCCAGAAATCATCCTCGCGCGCCACGACTGTGGCTGTGTCAGCCAACCCCAGGTCAATCACCGCGCCGGGTCGCGACGGCTTGCTCGCACGCAGTTGCACGAGTGCCGTGCGCGGACCGGTCAGACGCTCGAGCATGACTTCGACCTTGCCGCCGCTTGCGCGCTTGATGCCATGCAGGCGCGCCGGGATCACTCGCGTGTCGTTGAAGACCAGCAGGTCGCCGGCGCGCAAAAGTGCTGGCAGGTCGACGAACTGGCGATCCGCCAGCGCACCCGTGCCACCCACCAGGTGCAACAGCCGGCTGCCGCTGCGCGCGGGGGACGGATGGCGGGCGATCAGCTCGTCGGGCAGGTCGAAATGGAAGTCGGTGCGCCGCATCAGGGCGCGCATGCTAGCAGAGGGGACCGAGCTTGCTGCCGGGGGCGACGGCAGTGCGGCCGATGCGGTCAGCCAGTTTTCACTGGCTTTGCTGCCGTCGCGATGGTGGTGCGGCTCGCCTGCGGCTTGTCGCACTGGAAATACGGTGACTCGGCCAGCCACTTGCTGTCGGGGTAATAAGCGAACAGCAATGCCCCGCCCTTCAGCGTGTCGATGACCGTGCGCGCCACTTCGGGACGGACTGCGGGACAACCCCAACTGCGCCCGAGACGGCCCAGACGCTCCGCGATCGCCGCGCTCACGTACGGCGCGCCGTGCATGACGATGGCGCGGGCCAGCGCGTTGTCGTTGAAGCCCGGATCGAGCCCGCTCAGCCGCAATGAATAGCCATTGCTGCCGTAATACGGCTGCAGCGTCTTGTAGAGCCCGATGCTCGACATGTGGCTGCCCTCGATGTTCGAGAACCGTTCGGAGCGGGCCTCACCGGTATTGCGACCGTGCGCGACCAGTTCCTGGAACATCAGCTTGCCGCGTTCCAGGTCGAACACCCACAGGCGGGGCTTGGTTGAAGGCAGGGAATAGTCGATGACCGCGAGGTGGCGCATGCCGTCCAGCACACCCTGCTTGCGCGCACATTCAGCGGCACGGGCGGCGAGCGTGAGCACTTTGGGGTCGGCTGCGGGGGCCGCCGCCACGAGCGTTTCTGCGAGGCGCGGCGCGGGGCTGGCCGCTGCGGCCGTCCCGGGTGCGCCGGCGGCTGCAAGCACAGCCAGCGCCAGCGAGGGAAACAGGGCGTATCGCATGCCGGGGCGGCCTCCAGGCAAAAAAGGGGGTCTGCCGCTCCGGGGCGACACGGGCCTTCTGACCTCGCTTAGCTTACCGAGTTCCGTCCGGGCGCACCGGGAACTGCTCCCAGTGCGGTCGGGTCTTACGTAACGAACTGATAATTCGATCTTTTCCACCCCGCCCCCCGCGATCGGGTAAGCTGCGCACCCCCCGCGCCGGGATGGCGGAACTGGTAGACGCACCGGACTCAAAATCCGGCGAGCTAATCACTCGTGAGGGTTCGATTCCCTCTCCCGGCACCATTGGTACCCCTGATGAAGTTCTGTTCCGCCTGCGGCAACACCGTTTCGCTGCGTACGCCCGGAGGCGACCACTTCGCACGCTACGTCTGCGATGCCTGCGGCGTCGTGCACTACCAGAACCCGCGGCTGATCGTGGGGTGCGTGCCGGAGCATGGCGACGGCCGCATCCTGCTGTGTCGCCGCGCCATCGAGCCGCGGCTCGGTTTCTGGACCATTCCCGCGGGCTTCATGGAAAACGGCGAGACGACCCAGGACGGCGCGCGTCGCGAATCGCTGGAAGAGGCCCAGGCCCACGTCGAGATCGGCTCGCTGCTGGCGGTGGTGCACGTGCTGCACGCCGACCAGGTGCACGTCATGTTCCGCGCCACGTTGCCCGAAGCGCACTACGGACCCAGTCCCGAGAGCCTGGAGGTCGGCCTCTTCGCCGAAGCCGACATCCCCTGGGACGAGATCGCCTTCCGCAGCGTCGATTTCGCGCTGCGCCGCTATTTCGAGGACCGCCGCAGCGGCAGCGAGAACCACTACTTCACGACCCTCGATTACCGCGCACAGGCGCCGCGTTAGTCAGGAATCGTTTGCGCTGCAGCGGCGCTTTGGCAGAATACGCCGCCCACGGGCCCGTGCCGCGCGCCAGCCTCGTCGTTTTTTCATCGCCACCAACGTCCGGAGAGAGCCGATGACCTTTGTCGTCACGGAAAATTGCATCAAGTGCAAATACATGGACTGCGTGGAAGTCTGCCCGGTGGACTGTTTCCACGAAGGTCCGAACATGCTGGTGATCGACCCGGACGAGTGCATCGACTGCACGCTGTGCGAGCCCGAGTGTCCGGCCGAGGCGATTTTCTCCGAAGAGGAGCTGCCCGCTGCGCAGCAGGAGTTCCGCAAGCTGAACGCGGAACTCTCCCGGCAGTGGCCCGTGATCACGGAGAAGAAAGACGCGCCCGCCGACGCCAAGGAATGGGACGGCGTCCCAGGCAAGCTGGGCAAACTCGAGCGCTGATCGATCAGCGCGACGCGACCGGCGTCTTCGCGGATTCCTGGATCGCCTGCACCAGTTCGGCAGGCGTCAGGAAGCCGCCGATGTAATCGCCATTCTGCGTGAACACGGCCGGCGTGCCCTCGACGCCCAGGTCGGAGCCAAGTTCGTACTGCGTCTTGACCGCGGCATCGCCACAAGCCTTGCCCTTGATGGCCTCGCCCTTCTTGGCGCGCGTCAACGCTTCGCGCCGATCCGTGGCACACCACACCTGCTCGGCCTTGTCCCACGATTCGGTGGCCGGACCAGTGCGCGGATACAGCAGGTAGCGCACCCGCACGCCGGCCTTGTTGATCTCGGCGATCTGCCCGTGGAACTTGCGGCAATAGCCGCAATCGATGTCGGTGAACACGGTCACGGTCATCTTCGCGTTGGCCGGGCCGAACACGATCATGTTGCTCTCGGACATCGCGTTCAGCGCCTTCGCACGCGCCGCGTTGCGGCGCGACGCGGTGAGGTTGACCTGGGTGTCCAGGTCGTAGACGTTGCCGCTCAACAGGTACTTGCCGTCGGCGCTGACATAGGCGATGAGCCCGCCCATCGTCACCTCGTAGACGCCGGGAATCGGCGAAACCGCGACGTCGGACGGCTCGGCGCCCGGCAGCTTGGCAACCACGCGCGCGCGGACGTCGGCGGGAATGGCAGCAGCCGTCTTGCTTGCCGTGCCCGCGGCAGCGGCCTTCGGTGCGGCGCCCGCCGTCGTCTTCTTCTCCGCTGCAGGAGCAGGGTTCGCATTGGCGCTGGGCGCCAGGAATGCGAGCGCGGAAACCGCGATGAGCATGGCATGGACGCCAGCGACGGCCATGAAGCGGGGGAATGGATTGCTGCGACGCATGCGAATGGTCTATCCGTGATGTGTGGATGCTAGGACAGTCGCCACGGGCGCAGGTTCAGTCGAGCCGGACCGCGCCGCGACCGTAGGTCGAAGCGCCGAAGTCTAGCAGAGCCCGCGCGGCTGTCAGCCGCGTGGGTGGTGCTGCGAATGCAGGTCCTTGAGGCGCTCGCGGGCGACGTGCGTGTAGATCTGCGTCGTCGACAGGTCGCTGTGGCCCAGCAGCATCTGCACCACGCGCAGGTCCGCGCCATGGTTCAGCAGGTGGGTGGCGAAGGCATGGCGCAGCGTGTGCGGCGACAGCTCCTTCTGTACGCCTGCCTTGCGGGCATAGCGCTTGATGATGTGCCAGAACGCCTGCCGGGTCATGCGGTCGCCGCGGCGCGTCGGGAACAGGTAGTCGGTCTGGCGCTCGAGCAGGATCTCGACTCGTGGGCCCTGCAGGAACTGCTGCACCCACTGCACGGCTTCCTCGCCGAGTGGAATGAGGCGTTCGCGGTCACCCTTGCCGACGATGCGCAGCACGCCCTGGTTCAGGTTCACCTGCGCGAGCTTGCAATTGACCAGCTCGGATACGCGCAGCCCAGTGGCATAGAGCACCTCGAGCATGGTCCGATCGCGATGCCCCAGTGGATCACCTACGGCAGGAGCGGCCAACAGGGCCTCGACTTCCTCCTCCATCAGCGACTTCGGCAGCGAGCGGCCGACCTTGGGCATCGCGATCTGCGCGGTAGGATCTTCGCGCAACACGTTCTCACGCACCAGATAACGGTAAAACCGACGGAAACTCGAGAGTTGGCGTGCCGTCGAGCGCGGACGCGCGCCTCCCTGGACGCGCGAAGCCATGAACGCAAGGATGTCGCCGCGCTCCGCGTGCTCGAGGTCGCCGGACCGCTCGAACAGCCAACGTTCGAGCGAGGTCAGGTCGGCCCGGTAGGCCGCGAGGGTGTTGGGCGAGAGGCCGCGTTCCATCCACACCGCATCGAGGAACCGGTCGATTGGACCGGGACGCTGGGAGGCTTCTCCACCAGCGCCGGTGCGCTGGCTGGTCTGGAAGCTCGACTTGACTGCAGTACTCATGGAACCTCGCGGTTTACGTGGCGAGCAGTATGCGAGCCGCGTTCCGGCTGCCGTCGTGACACCTCTCACAGTTCCGCGGCCGCATTAACATAACCGGAACTGATTCACAGAATGCCGCGGGCACGGCAGACTTGCGCCCGCCGCACTGCACGCCACCCCATTGTTCCCCAGCCCCACCCGGTTCGCCGCGAGATCGCGCACGTAATGAATGCTTCGACACCCTCTCCCTCCGCGAGCAGCGCGCTGCTTGCACTTGGGCGTGGTGCCTTCCGGCTGGTGTACGTGCCGTACGCGCTGACACTCCTTGCTGCGCTGATGCTGGCCGCGGCCATCCTCGCGCTGCTGCTGCCCTCGCTGCAGGCACGGCGGGTCTCGACCCGCTGGCTGGCCCGGCTGTGGCTGGCGCTCGTTTGCGTGCGCTTGCGCGTCACTGGCGCGGACCAACTGCCCGCAGGCTCGTGCGTGCTGGTCGCGAATCATTCGAGCTACCTCGACGGCGTCGTGATGAAAGCGGCGCTGCCGCCTCGCTTCAGTTTCGTGATCAAGCGCGAAGCGTCGGCGATGCCGGTCATCGGCGTGCTGCTGCGACGGATCGGCTCGGAGTTCGTCGACCGGCACAGCGCCGGCGGGCGCCAGCGCGACGCGCGACGGGTGCTGACACGCGTCGAGCAGGGGCATTCGCTCGTGTTTTTTCCCGAAGGCACATTCGACTCGGTCGTCGGACTGAAGCGTTTTCACATCGGAGCATTCGTCGCCGCCGCTCGGGGCGCCATCCCGCTGGTGCCGGCCGCGATCCTCGGCGCGCGGCGCTCGATGCCGAACGGCACCTACGCGCCACATCCGGGATCGATCCACGTGGAAATCCTGCCGGCGATCGAAGGCGCCGAGCCGGACCAGCTGCGCGATGCAGCGCGCGATGCCATCCTCGAGCGAGTCGGGGAACCGGACCTCGCGGAACTCGCGCACGCGCCGCCCCGGGCGCGCTGATCCGTTATCGACTCGACTGCACGTGGCGTGTCCGCGCCCGCGGCCGGCTGCCTCCGGGTTCCGGGCCGGGACGCCGTAAACCCATCCGTGGGGGCTCCGGCCGCGACATCCCTGTCGCGGACGGCCCGGCCCCGGAACCCGGAGGCAGCCCGCGCGGGCGCATGCCGCCGCGCGCGATGCGCGCGGCACGGAGTCGCGGGGTCCGCGATTCGTTGCGCGGGCCGTGCGCCGCAAGGACGCGGCGCCCGGAGCCCCCAGGGAAGGGTTTACGGCGTCCCGCGCAATGAATCCGGACCTCGCGGCTCCGACCAAGGCCGCCGCAGTTACTCCGGCGAGCGTTGCGCCACGCGGTCACATGCTCCGGCGGTACTGGCCCCCGACCTGGTACAGCGCGTGCGAGATCGAACCGAGGGACGCCACCTTCACCGCCTCCATGAGTTCGGCGAAGACGTTGCCGCCGAGCGCCGCCTGCTGCTGCAAGCGCGACAGCACCGCCGGACGCCGGTCGGCATTGCGCTCGAGGAAGGCGCGCACGGCCGTCACCTGGTCCTGCTTCTCTTCTTCGGTGGAGCGGATCAGTTCCGCGTTGCGGATCTCATCGTCCGAACCCGCCTTGGCCAGGTACGTGTTGACGCCGATGATCGGCAACGTGCCATCGTGCTTCAGCTGCTCGTAGTACAGCGACTCTTCCTGGATCTTGCCGCGCTGGTACATGGTCTCCATGGCGCCGAGCACCCCGCCGCGCTCCGAGATGCGGTCGAACTCGCGGTAGACGGCCTCTTCCACGAGGTCCGTCAGCTGGTCGATCGCGAACGATCCTTGCCACGGGTTCTGCGTCTTGTTGAGGCCGAGTTCCTTGCCGATGATCAGCTGGATCGCGACAGCGCGCCGCACGGATTCCTCGGTCGGCGTCGTGATGGCCTCGTCGTAGGCGTTGGTGTGCAGGCTGTTGCAGTTGTCGAACAGCGCGTACAGCGCCTGCAGCGTCGTGCGGATGTCGTTGAACTGGATTTCCTGCGCGTGCAGGCTGCGGCCCGAGGTCTGGATGTGGTACTTCAGCATCTGCGAACGCGGGCTGGCGCGGTACAGATCGCGCATCGCGCGCGCCCAGATGCGGCGTGCGACGCGTCCGATCACTGCGTACTCCGGGTCCATGCCGTTCGAGAAGAAGAAAGACAGGTTGGGCGCGAAGTCGTCGACCTTCATCCCGCGGGCCAGGTAGTACTCGGCGATCGTGAAGCCGTTTGCCAGCGTGAAGGCGAGCTGCGACACCGGATTCGCGCCGGCCTCCGCGATGTGGTATCCGGAGATCGATACCGAATAAAAGTTGCGGACATCGTTGTCCGTAAAGAACTGCTGCACGTCGCCCATCATGCGCAGCGCGAATTCGGTCGAGAAGATGCAGGTGTTCTGGGCCTGGTCCTCCTTGAGGATGTCGGCCTGGACGGTGCCGCGCACGAGCGACAGCGTCTCCTTGCGAATCCGCTGGTAAGTCTCTGCATCGAGCAACTGGTCGCCGGTCACGCCGAGCAATCCAAGCCCAGAGCCATCGTGGTTCGGCGGCAGTTCGCCCTTGTACGTGGGACGCGGACGATCCTTGTACAGCGCAGCGATCTTCTTCTGCGCAGCGTCCCATTGCCCGGTGGCGCGCAGGTGTCTCTCGACCCGCTGGTCGACGGCCGTATTCATGAACATGGCGAGGATCATCGGCGCAGGACCGTTGATCGTCATCGAGACCGAGGTCGTCGGCGCGCACAGGTCGAAGCCCGAGTAGAGCTTCTTCATGTCGTCGAGCGTCGCGATCGAGACGCCGGAGTTGCCGATGCGCCCGTAGATGTCGGGACGTTCGTCCGGATCCTCGCCGTAGAGCGTCGTCGAGTCGAACGCCGTCGACAGGCGCGCAGCGCCGTGGCCGCCTGCGACGTAATGGAAACGGCGATTGGTGCGCTCGGGTCCGCCCTCCCCCGCGAACATGCGGGTGGGGTCTTCTTCCTCACGCCGGTACGGGTAGACGCCCGCCGTGTACGGGAAGTGGCCCGGCAGGTTTTCCTTCTGCAGGAACGTCAGCTGCTCGCCCCAGTCACGGTAGCGCGGGACGGCCAGCTTCGGCACGCGGTTGTGGCTGAGCGTCGGCACGTAGTTGTCGCCGCGGATTTCCTTGCCGCGGACGGTGTACGTGAACTGGTCGTCGGTCGCGGACCTGGCGAGCGCCGGCCATTGCCGCAGTTGCGCGAGTCCTTCGTTGCCCACGGCCTCGAGGGCGTCGTTGTATGCGGCACGCAAGCGCAGGACGGCCGCGTCGGCGCTGGCATCCGCGAGTGCCGCGGCGCCGTACCGCTCGAGCGGCTCGGGCAATGACGTGCAACCGAGCGTGCGCAGCGCCTCGTACAGGCTTTGCGCACGGCTTGCCGCCTGCGCCCGGTGCTCGACCGCCTCGTGCGCCCGGCGACCGTTGCCGGCGATCTCGGCCAGGTAACGCGCACGCGTCGCCGGCACCAGGGCATGACGCTCGACCAGCTCCGTCGGACCCGGATCGGTCACGACCCAGTGCTTGTCACCGCCGGTCTTTTCATCGAGCCGCGCACAGAGCGCGGCGAACAAGCGGTTGACGCCCGGGTCGTTGAAGCGGCTCGCAATCGTCGGAAACACGGGGACTTCGTCGTCGGGCCGCGTGAACTCGACGCGGTTGCGGCGCCACTGCTTGCGCACGTCGCGCAACGCATCCTCGGCGCCGCGCTTCTCGAACTTGTTGAGCGCCACCAGGTCGGCGAAGTCGAGCATGTCGATTTTCTCGAGCTGGCTGGCTGCGCCGTATTCGCTGGTCATCACGTACATCGGCACGTCCACCAGGTCGACGATTTCGGAGTCGCTCTGGCCGATGCCCGCCGTCTCGACGACGACCAGGTCGAAGTTCGCGTACTTGAGCAGGTTCAGGACGTCGGCCAGCACCGCGCTGGTCGCGAGATTCTGCCGGCGCGTGGCGAGCGAACGCATGAACAACTGCTCGGCAGCCAGCGAATTCATGCGGATGCGATCGCCGAGCAGGGCGCCGCCACTGCGGCGGCGCGTGGGATCCATCGCGACTACGGCGATGTTGCGATCGGGGAACTGGCGCACGAAGCGCATCAGCAGTTCATCGGTCAGCGACGACTTGCCGGCGCCGCCGGTGCCGGTGATGCCGACGACGGGAGTGCGCTTGACCGCGCGGCCCACGGCGCGCCGCAAGGTTTCGGAGAATGCGGTGTCGGTTTCGCCGCGTTCGAGGGCGGAGATGGTGCGCGCGATCTGCTGCTGGTCGCGCGGACCGACCGGCCCGAACTCGAACGCCGGCCGGGTCGCCTTGCGCACGCGCGCGAAGACGTCCTCGATCATGCCGTTGAGGCCCAGCTTGCGCCCGTCCTCCGGCGTATAGATCCGCTCGACGCCATAGGCCTCGAGTTCCTCGATCTCGTGCGGTGCGATCGTGCCGCCTCCGCCCACGATGATGCGGATGTGCGGGGCCCCGCGGTCCCGCAGCATGTCGACCATGTACTTGAAGTACTCGACGTGACCGCCCTGGTAGGAACTGCACGCGATGCCGTCCGCATCTTCCTGCAGCGCGGCGCGCACGATGTCCGCAACGCTGCGGTTGTGGCCGAGATGCACGACCTCGGCGCCGTGCGCCTGCAGGAGCCGGCGAATGATGTTGATCGCGGCGTCGTGCCCGTCGAACAGCGAAGCCGCGCTCACGAAGCGCAGCGGCGCGGGTTCGCCTGCGGCGCCGGCTGATTGCTGGGATTCACCTGCACGGCGGACGGTCGAGGATCCGGACATCTGCGTTCTCCAGCCGCCGGGCGCATCGCCCGCGCTAAGTTACTATTGAGTAGAATCTTACCGGGAAGTATGATTAGGGTCCCACCTGCAGTCAACCGTCCCCGCCATGGCCGACACCCTTCCAGCGAAACCCGCAGTGGCTGATCCCGCCGCCGCCTGGCGTGGCCGCCGCCGACGGCAGGACCATGGCACCAAGCGCGAGGCGGTCATTCGCTCGGCCGCGCGGGCATTCGACGAGCGCGGCTATCACAACACGTCGCTCGACGACATTGCGGCCGCGCTCGGCGTGACGAAGCCGACCATCTACTACTACGTAGCCAACAAGGAACAGTTGCTGTTCGAGTGTTTCCTTGCGGGACTCGAACCCATCCGCAGCGCGCTGCGCCGCGCCGAACACATGCCGGGCACGGGTCGCGACAGGTTGCGCGAGGTCGTGCGCGACTACGCCGTCGCCATCGCGTCGGAGTACGGTTGGTGCATGGTTCGCGCCGAACACCAGGATCTGGGCCCCGAGCTCAGCGCGCAGGTGCGCGCCCTCAAATCCGAGATCGACCGCGGCATCCGCCGTCTGCTGCAGGCTGGCATCAACGATGGCTCGGTCGCCGTCGGCGACACCAAACTCGCGGCCTTCGCGATTGCGGGGTCCCTCAACTGGATCGCACATTGGTATCGCGCGGGCCGCACGCTGACCTCCCTCGAAGTGGCGGATGCGTTCGTGCAGTTCCTCGAGCAGGGTCTTGCGCCGCGCGCCGCAGATGGCAGCGACCGGGGCACGGCTGCACCGGCACGCGCGCGCCGGACCCGGGCGCCGACAAAGGCCTGACCCAAAGTCTCCGGTCTTTATCTTGCGCTGCAAAAAGAACGGGGCGTACACTCCGGCGACTTTTGGCATGCCGCCCTCCCCGACCCGTTTTCAGGACCGCAACCATGACTGAATCGATCGTCATCGCCGCTGCCCGCCGTACGCCGATCGGCGCATTCCAGGGCATTTTCGCTCCCGTGTCGGCAACCCTGCTGGGCACCGTGGCAGCTGCCGCAGCCCTGGCGGACTCGGGCCTGTCACCCGACGCGATCGACGAGGTCATTTTCGGCTGCGTGCTGCCGGCTGGCCTCGGGCAGGCGCCCGCCCGGCAGGCCGCCGTGGGCGCTGGCATCGCCCTGAGCGTGCCCGCAACGACGATCAACAAGATGTGCGGCTCCGGCATGAAAGCCGTGATGATGGCAGCCGACCAGATCCGCGCAGGTTCTGCGCGCGTCGTGCTTGCGGGCGGCCTCGAATCGATGACCAACGCGCCCTACCTGATGCTGAAAGCACGCGCGGGTTACCGCATGGGTCATGCGGAGATCTACGACCACATGTTCTACGACGGCCTGCAAAGCCCGTGGGACGGCAAGGCGATGGGTTGTTTCGCGGACGCGACCTCGGCCAAGTATGGTTTCACGCGAGCAGCGCAGGATGCGTTCGCGGCAGAGTCCGTGCGACGCGCGCAACGCGCCTCGAAGGAAGGCGACTTCGTCGGCGAGATCGCTCCCGTCACGCTCAAGACCCGCAAGGGCGAGCAGGTCGTCGCGACCGACGAGACCCCGTTCCAGCTCGACATCGACAAGATCCCCACGCTGAAGCCCGCCTTCGGCAAGGACGGCACGGTCACCGCCGCCTCCTCCTCCTCGATTTCCGATGGCGCTGCCGCTTTGATCGTGGCCAGCGAATCGGCAGCCAAGGCCATGGGCCTGAAGCCTCTGGCACGGCTCGTCTCCTACGCGAGCCACGCGCAGGCGCCGGAGTGGTTCACCACGGCTCCCGCACCGGCGATGCAGAAGGCCCTCGAGCGCGCGGGCTGGACCGCAGCGGACGTCGACCTGTTCGAGATCAACGAGGCTTTCGCGTGCGTCGCGATGGCGGCGATGCAGGACCTTGGCCTGACGCACGACAAGGTGAACGTGAACGGCGGCGCGTGCGCGATGGGCCATCCCGTCGGCGCCACGGGCGCGCGCCTCATCACGACGCTGCTCTACGCCTTGCGCAAGCGCGGCCTGCGCCGCGGCGTTGCCTCGCAGTGCATCGGCGGCGGCGAAGCCTGCGCCGTCGCGATCGAACTTGTCTGAAAGCGTTGATCTGATCTCCTCCATCCACTGAGGCATCCATGCAGTTGAACGGCAAGGTCGCGGTCGTCACGGGCGGCGCGCGCGGTATCGGCAAATCCATCGCCAACGCATTCGCCGAACGTGGCGCAACGCTTGCGCTGCTCGACCTCAACCAGGCCGACCTCGACGCGACGTGCGCCGAGTTCAAGAGCCGTGGCGTGACCGTGAGCGGGCATGCCCTGAACGTCGCGAGGGAAGACGAAGTGATCCGCGCGCTCGACGAAGTCGTCGCGACGCACGGCGCGCTGGACGTGCTGGTGAACAATGCCGGCATCATCAAGGACGCGATGCTGCTCAAGGTCAAGGACGGCGCGGTCGTCAGCAAGATGTCGCTCGCGCAGTGGCAGGCGGTCATCGACGTCAACCTGACCGGCGTGTTCCTGTGCGGCCGCGAAGCCGCCGAGCGCATGGTGAAGCTGGGCAAGGGCGGCGTGATCATCAACATCTCCAGCATCTCGCGCGCCGGCAATGCCGGCCAGAGCAACTACTCGGCAGCGAAAGCCGGCGTGGCGGCGATGGCGACGACGTGGGCCAAGGAACTGGCCCGCTTCGGGATCCGCGCGGGCGCGATCGCCCCGGGTTTCATCAAGACCGACATTCTCTCGGGCATGCCGCCCGAGATGCTCGACAAGATGACGGCGCCCGTGCCGCTGAAGCGCCTCGGCCTGGCCGAGGAGATTGCGCACACGGCTGTATTCATCGTCGAGAACGACTTCTTCACCGGCCGCTGCATCGACGTCGACGGCGGTCTGCGTCTTTGAGCCGACTGACTGACGCACCGAGGGGGCTGCTGCCATGCTGATCCAGGACACGCGCGCCATCGTCACTGGCGGTGCCTCGGGCCTCGGCCTTGCCGTCGCCGAGATGATCGTGACAGCGGGCGGCAAGGTCGCCCTGCTCGACGTCAACGACACCGCGGGCGTCGAAGCCGTGCGCGCACTCGGCCCCGCGGCCAGTTTTCACAAGGCCGACGTCACCTCGGAAGCGGCCGTGACCGCCAGCGTGGCAGCCGCCAACGCTGCGCTGGGCGGCGGCCTGAACCTCGCCGTGAGCTGCGCTGGCGTCGGCTGGCCGAAGCGCATGGTGGGCAAGGAAGGCACGATGCCCGGCGATTTCTTTCGCAAGGTCATCGAGATCAACCTGCTCGGCACGCTGTTCCTGTGCAAGGAGGCTGCGGCCGTCATGCAGAAGAACGCTCCGAACGCTGAAGGCGAGCGCGGGGCGCTGGTGATGACCGCGTCGGTCGCTGCGTTCGATGGGCAGATCGGACAAGTGGCCTATGCGGCATCGAAGGGCGGCGTCGTCGGGATGACGCTGCCCATGGCACGCGAACTCGCGTCGTCCGGCATTCGCGTGATGACGATCGCTCCCGGCCTGTTCATGACCCCGATGATGGCGGGCTTGCCCGAGGAAGCGCGGGATTCGCTCGGCAAGCAGGTACCTTTCCCACCGCGGCTCGGTCGGCCGCACGAGTACGCGCAGATGGTGCGGCAGATCGTCGAGAACCCGATGCTGAACGGCGAGACGATCCGCCTCGATGGCGCGATCCGGATGGCCCCGCGCTGAGGATGTGACTTCGCGGTCGTGTGCCGCAACTGCTCGCTGCGCATGCAGGCATGCTACTGCGACCGCAGCGCCAGCCTGACCGCCTTCCTGAAAGTCTCGGAAGGCACGCCGTAAATACGTCCACTGGAGGCTCGCGCTAGCCACAGGGACGTATTTACGGCGGCCTTCCGAGACTTTCAGGAAGGCGGCCGGGATGGCGCGGCGGTCGCAGTGGCGTGACTTGCGCGCGCAGCGAGCAGTCGCGCCGCGACCGCGAATCACATCGACGCGTAATTCGGGCCGCCACCGCCCTCCGGCGTCACCCAGTGGATGTTCTGCCGCGGGTCCTTGATGTCGCACGTCTTGCAGTGGACGCAGTTCTGCGCGTTGATCTGCAACCGCTGGCCGCCACCCTCGGCCGGCACGAACTCATAGACGCCCGCCGGGCAATACCGGCTTTCTGGACCGTCATAGCGGGCGAGGTTCACCGCGACCGGTACCGACGGATCGCGCAGCCGCAGGTGCACCGGCTGGTCTTCCTCGTGCGCGGTGCCCGACAGGAACACCGATGACAGCCGGTCGAACGTCAGTACGTTGTCGGGCTTCGGATACTCGATCCGCGGCATTTCCGCCGCAGGCTTCAGGCCCTCGTGATCCGCCTTGCCATGGCGCAGTGTCCAGCCCACGAGTGCGCCCAGCCCCAGGTCGTTGAGCCACATGTGGAAGCCACCGTGCGCCGTACCCGCCCAGAGGCCCCACTTCAGGCCGGGCTTCACGTTGCGGACCTTGTGCAGGTCGGTGTGCGCCCACGAATTGCGGAACGCTTCCGGGTACGCCGTGAGTTCGTCGCTGGCTCGCCCCGCCGCGATCGCCGCAAACGCGGCTTCGGCCGCCAGCATCCCGGTCTTCATCGCATTGTGCGAACCCTTGATGCGCGGCAGGTTCACGAAACCCGCGGTGCAACCGATGAGCGCGCCGCCCGGGAACGTGAGCTTGGGGATCGACTGCAGGCCGCCTTCGTTGATCGCGCGTGCGCCATAGGCGATGCGCTTGCCACCTTCGAAGTAGCCGCGAATGGCGGGATGCGTCTTGAACCGCTGCATCTCCTCGAACGGCGACAGGTGCGGATTGGCGTAACTCAGGTGGGTCACGAAGCCCACCGAAATCAGGCCGTCGCCGAAGTGATACAGGAACGAGCCGCCGCCCACGTCGTTCGGCAGCGGCCAGCCCTGGCTGTGCACGACGAGCCCGGGCTGGTGCTTTTCCTTCGGCACCTGCCACAGCTCCTTGACGCCGAGGCCGTACACCTGCGGGTCCACGCCGTCGCGCAGGTTGTACTTCGCCATGAGCTGCTGCGACAGAGAGCCGCGGCAGCCTTCGGCAAACAGCGTGTACTTGGCATGCAGTTCCATGCCCTGCGCGTACGAATCCTTCTGCTCGCCGTTCTTGCCGATACCCATGTCGCCCGTCGCGACGCCCTTCACCGAGCCGTCGTCGTTGAACAGGACCTCGGCCGCCGCGAAGCCGGGGAACACCTCGACGCCGAGCTCCTCGGCACGCTGACCGAGCCAGCGGCACACCTTGCCGAGGCTCGCGATGTACATGCCGTGATTGTTCATGAGGGGCGGCAGCAACCAGTTCGGGATGCGGCGGGCCTTGTCCTTGGTGAGCACCAGGAAGCGGTCTTCCTGCACGGGCGTCTCGAGCGGGGCGCCGCGTTCCTTCCAGTCCGGAAACAGTTCGGTGAGGGCGATGGGGTCGATGACCGCCCCCGAGAGGATGTGGGCCCCCACCTCGGAGCCTTTTTCCAGCACGCAGACGTTGAGTTCGCCGCCCGCCGCCGTGGCCTGCTGTTTCAGGCGAATGGCCGCCGCGAGGCCGGCCGGTCCTGCCCCGACGATGACTACGTCGAACTCCATCGCTTCGCGCTGCATGAACCGTGCCCTCGCGGCGCCCGCGGCGCCTGGTCTTGCTGTGTGTGGAAACCCGAATTGTACATCGTGAATCCCCTCGTGATAGTGCAGCGCAGTATTCGCCCATCGGCTGGCGCCGATGCTGGAGGCCCGCTTGAGTCCGCTTGGCATCACCGTGCTGTTGCTCGCCGCGTTCGCGCTGTTCGTCTACTTTTCGGCGCGCAAGCTCGCGATCGTGGGAGCCCTCCAGCCCGAGGTGCGGTGGGACCAGCCCTGGACCCGTCTGCGTACGGTCCTGACCAACGGCTTGCTGCAGCAGCGGATGATCCGGCGGGAATGGAAGCCTGGGGTGATGCACACGGTCATCTTCCTCGGCTTCGTTTCACTGCTCGTCCGCAAGGTGCAGCTCATCGTCATCGGCTTCGACGAACAGTTCGCGCTGACCGGGCCGCTGGGGGACGCCTTCACGGTCTGGAAGGACCTGGTCGAACTCGCAGTGCTCGTGGCGGTGGGCTATGCCTTCTATCGTCGCCTGCTGTTGAAGCCGGCGCGGCTCGAGCCCAATCGCGAAGGACTGCTCGTGCTGGGCCTGATCACGATCATCATGCTCACGGACTTCGCATTCGACGCGTTCCGCTTTGCGCAGTGGTCGGATTCGGTACCCGCGATCGCCCACGAACGCGCGCACGCCCCGATCGGCGGGTGGCTGGCGGGGCTGGTCGCGCACTGGGCGCCGGAGACCCTGGCGCTGGCAGCAGCGCTCTCGTACTGGACCCAGATGATCACGGTCTGCGCATTCCTGGTCCTGCTGCCGCTGGGCGAACACTTCCACATCGTGACTGCGCTGCCCGCCCTCTACTTCCGCCGCGGCCGTCCGGCCAATGCGGTACCGACGGTCGACCTGAGCCCGCTCATGGACGACTCCGCCGACGCCAGCGAGCTGAAAGTGGGCGCGCGCACGGCGGCGGACCTCGTGTGGAAGGATGCATTCGACGCCTTCACCTGCACGGAGTGCGGGCGCTGCAAGGACGCATGCCCCGCTTTCCAGACCGGCAAGCCCCTGTCGATGAAAGGGGTGAACGACAGCCTCAAGCACCACCTGCTGCAGCAACGTGCTGCCATCGTCGGTGGCGGCGAGGCACGCGCGAACCTGCCCGCGCTGGTGGGCGAGGTCATCAGCGAGGACACGCTGTGGGCCTGCACCACGTGCGGCTATTGCGAAGCGGCGTGCCCGATCGAGCTCGAACTGCTGCCCAAGCTCTACCGGCTGCGGCAGCACCGGGTGATGATGGATGGCGAGTTCCCAGGCGAACTCAAGAACGTGTTCGACGCCTACGAGGTGCAGGCGAACCCGTGGGGCCTGCCGGCGGACACGCGCGGCGACTGGGCCAAAGGCCTCGACGTGCCACTGATCCGCACTGCCGACGATCTTGCGCGGGTCGACTGGTTGTTCTACGTGGGCTCGGCGGAATCGTTCGACCAGAACGGCCAGAAGATCGCGCGGGCGTTCGTCGAGATCCTGCGCGAGGCCGGCGTCACCTTCGGCATCCTCGGCGCGCAGGAACCGACGACCGGCGAATGCGTGCGTCGTGCGGGCAATGAAATGCTGTTCCAGCAACTGGCGGCGACGCTGGTCGAAAGCTTCACTGCGCTGGGCGTGAAGCGCATCGTGACGTGCGATCCGCATGCCTTCAATTCGCTGCGCAACGAGTACCCGGAATTCGGCGGACACTGGGAAGTCCTGCATCACACGCAACTGATCGACCAGTTGCTCGCGGACAGCCGGCTCACAGTGCAGCCAACCCATGAACGGGTGCTGCTGCACGATCCGTGTTACCTGGGCCGGCACAATGGCGAGTACGAGGCGCCGCGATCCGTGCTCGGACGCGTGGCGAAAGACGCGCTGCTCGAGTTTCCGCTGCACCGTGAAAAGTCGATGTGCTGCGGCGCCGGCGGCGCACGCATGTGGATGGAAGAACACATCGGCACCCGCATCAACGTCACGCGCGTCGAGCAGGGCCTGGCACAGCAGCCCGCCGTGATCGCGACCGCGTGTCCTTATTGCTCGGTGATGCTCGGCGATGGACTCAAGACGAAGAACCTGAACGAGACGATCCTCACGCGCGACGTGGCAGAACTGGTCGCCGCAGCGATGGTGCGCAAACCGATCAGCGGTTAGCATCGTCGGATGAACGACGACGCACCGCACTGGGCGCCTTCCGCCGCGCGTATCGCCGCGGCGCAGATCACGCGATTTCATGCATTCGCGCAGGATCACGGCGCGCCCAAGGGCGACTACGCTGCCCTCTGGCAGTGGTCCGTGGACGAACCGGCCGCGTTCTGGAACGCAGTGTTCGACTTTACCGGCGTCATTGCCGAGCGCACGGCCGGCCCCGTGCTGCGCGATGGCGACCGGATGCCCGGCGCAACCTGGTTCGACGGCACCCGGCTCAATTTTGCCGAGAACCTGTTGCGCGCCTCGGGTCCAGGTCCCGCAATCATCGCCACGGACGAGCGCGGCCGGCGCCGCGAGATCTCCTGGGATCACTTGCGCAGCGAGGTCGCGCGCGTTGCCGCGGGCCTGCGCGACGCAGGTGTGGGCGTCGGTGATCGCGTCGCGGGCTTCCTGCCCAATCTGCCCGAAGCGATCGTCGCGATGCTGGCCACGTCCAGCGTGGGCGCCACGTGGTCATCCTGCTCGCCCGACTTCGGCATCCGCGGAGTACTCGACCGCTTCGGGCAGATCGCACCGAAGGTGCTGTTCACGGCCGATGGCTACTTCTATGGCGGCAAGACGCTCGATTCCCTCGAGCGCATCCGCGGAATCCTCGCGAGCCTGCCCTCGGTGCACTGCGTCGTGGTCATCGCCAACGTCACCGCCGCGCCGGACCTGGGCGGCCTGCCATCCGCCCGGCACTATGCCGCGTTCGGTCGCGCGGACGCGGCCCTGCAGTTCGATCGGCAACCTTTCGACCATCCGCTCTACATCCTGTACTCGTCGGGCACGACGGGCGTGCCGAAGTGCATCGTGCACGGCGCCGGCGGCACGCTGCTGCAGCACCTGAAGGAGCACCAGTTGCACGCCGACGTGCATCCTGGCGACCGCCTGTTCTTTTTCACGACCTGCGGCTGGATGATGTGGAACTGGCTCGCGAGCGCGCTGGCTTCGCAGGCAACCGTCGTCTTGTACGACGGCTCGCCCTTTCATCCAGACGAGGGCGTGCTCTGGCGGCTCGCGAGCGCGGAGCGCGTCGCCCACTTCGGCACCAGCCCGAAGTACCTGGCTGCGCTCGAGAAGAGCGGGTACCGGCCGCAGTCGGCCGTGGCCTTGCCAGCGCTGCGCTCGGTCCTGTCGACCGGCTCGCCGTTGGCGCACGAACAATACGACTTCGTCGCGGACGCGATCGGCAAGGACATCCAGCTCGCCTCGATCTCGGGCGGAACCGACATCGTCTCGTGCTTCGCGCTGGGCAATCCCACACTGCCGGTCCATCGCGGCGAACTGCAATGCCGCGGCCTCGGGATGCGCGTCGAGGTCTACGACGACGACGGGCGACCGGTGGTCGGGACACAGGGCGAACTGGTGTGCACGGCTCCCTTCCCCTCGATGCCCGTCGGTTTCTGGAACGATCCCGACGGCAGTCGCTATCACGCAGCGTATTTCGAACGTTTCCCGAACACCTGGTGCCACGGCGACTTTGCCGTTCTTACCGCCAGGGGCGGCCTGGTCATCCTCGGTCGCTCCGATGCCGTGCTTAACCCGGGCGGCGTGCGCATCGGCACCGCCGAGATCTATCGCCAGGTGGAGAAGCTCGAAGAGGTGCTCGAAAGCGTCGCGATCGGGCAGGACTGGGACAACGACGTTCGCGTCGTGCTGTTCGTGCGACTGCGGCCGGGCATCGCGCTCGACGAGACGCTCGAACGGCGCATTCGCGAGGTGATCCGCACGAACACGACTCCCCGGCACGTGCCGGCGCGCATCCTGGCAGTCGCGGACATTCCGCGCACGATCAGCGGCAAGATCGTCGAGCTCGCGGTGCGGGAAGTCGTGCACGGCCGGCCGGTCAGGAACACCGACGCGCTTGCCAACCCGGCCGCGCTCGATTGCTTCCGCGACCGGGCCGAACTGCACTCCTGAGACGAACCGCATGCCGTCACATCCTGATCTGCGCGAGGCCTACGCCACGGCGCTCGCGCGCGAGGGGCATCGCAGCGACGCTGCGCAGCTTGCGGCCATCGCGCGGCTCGACGCACTTGCGCGACGCCTGCGGCACACCGCCGAACGCGGCAACGCCGGACTCATCGGTCGCTGGCTCGGCCGCGTGCGTGGCGAACCCGCGGCACAGGACTCCGGCCACGGCATCTACCTCTGGGGTGGCGTCGGTCGCGGCAAGACGTTCCTGATGGACCTGTTCCACGCCAATGTGGGCGTGCCTGCGCGCCGCGAGCATTTTCACCGGCTCATGAAAGAGGTGCACGCGCGGCTGGGTGACCTGCGTGACGTGCCGGATCCGCTCGATCGAGTGGCTGCCGACATCGCTCGTGATGTCCGTGTCCTGTGTCTCGACGAACTTTTCGTCAGTGACATCGCTGACGCAATGCTGCTCGCGGGCCTCTTCACGGGCCTGCGCGAACGCAACGTCACCCTTGTCTTCACCTCGAACCTGCCCCCCGCGGAACTCTATCGCGACGGACTGCAGCGGCAGCGCTTCCTCCCCGCCATTGCCTTGCTCGAACAGCACTGCGAGGTGATCAACGTCGATGCGGGCCAGGACTACCGCCTGCGCCAGCTCGAGAAGGCCCCGTTGTACCTGGACGCGCGCCTGCCCGGGACGCGCAGCCAGCTGGAACACCGGTTCAAGGATCTTGCCGGCCCGTCCAGCCACGCAGCCGGTGAGATCCAGGTCGAGGGACGTGCCATTCCCTGCGTGGCGCGCGCCGACGAAGTCATCTGGTTCGATTTCGCGTGCCTGTGCGACGGGCCGCGCTCCCAGTCCGATTACGTGGAACTCGCGCGCGACTTCCATACCGTGCTGGTGAGCGACGTACCGCAATTGGATGCACTGCAAGACAACGCGGCGCGCCGCTTCATCGCGCTGGTCGACGAGTTCTATGACCGCGGCGTCAAGCTCATGCTCGCGGCCCACGCCCCCATTGATGACCTGTATGTCGGCGAACGACTGCAATTCGAGTTCGAACGCACGCGCAGTCGCCTCGCGGAAATGCAGACCCACGATTACCTGGCCCGTCCGCACCGGCCCTGAACTGGCGCCCGGGACGCCGGAATCGTTACAATCGAAAACTTCTGGCCCGCGACCGGTTGCGCAACTTGACCTCGCCTCTGATCAAGCTCGAATCGTTCCTGCCTTACCGGCTGTCCGTACTCGCCAACGTGACGAGCAGCGCCATTGCCGCTGCGTACGAGAAGCGATTCGGGCTCACGATTCCCGAATGGAGGGTCATCGCGGTGCTGATGCGCCATCCAGGACTCTCGGCGCGCGAGGTCGCGCAGAAAAGCCGCATGGATGCCGTGGCGGTCAGCCGCGCCGTGAATCGATTGCTGCGTGCCGGGCGGCTGCGCCGTGCCGTTGCAGCGGACGACCGGCGCCGGTCCATCCTGCAGGTTTCACCCGCCGGGGCAGCCGTCTATCGCGGAGTAGCCCCCCTCGCCCTGCAGTTCGAACGCTCGCTGCTCGATACGCTGTCTGCCACCGACCGCGACACGCTCGATCGCCTGCTGGACGAACTCACGAGCCGGGCGGAAGCGCTCGCTCACGACTCGCCGCAGGCGCTCAAGGCCAAGAGTCTTCCCAGGGCACGGCGCCCGCAGGTCCCCGCCCCTGCGCGGGACCGATCACGCCGTGCACCCACCCGATGAATACATAAAGAACGCCAGGACCCAAGGACGCCCCGCCATGCCAGGAACGATCCCCGCTGCACGCCAGCACCTGATCGACGACATCGCACGGTTGACGCGTCCGGCGCGCGGCGCGCCGGTGTCGCTCCGCGACTTCGTGCAGGTGTATTACCGCGGAGTCGGTGAGGACGACCTCCGCCTGCGCGCCCCGGCGCAGTTCGCCGCGGCTGCCGCGGGCCACCTGGCGTTCGGCAGCGCGCGCCGTCCCGGCGAGCCCAAGGTGCGCGTGTTCAACCCTGACCTGGAGCGCGACGGCTGGGAATCGCCGAACACGATCGTCGAGGTCGTAACTGACGACATGCCCTTCCTGGTGGATTCGCTCGCCGTGGTGCTCGGCGATTCGCGCCTGCCCATCCAGCTCATGATCCACCCCGTGTTGCGGATGGTGCGCGACCGCCGCGGCAAGCTGGCGCGCATGGACGATCGCGCGGACGCAACAGGCGTCATGGAATCGTGGCAGCACATTGCCGTGCCGCGCATCCCCGATAGCGCACGCCACGACGCACTGCGCAACAACATCCTGCGGACGCTCGAAGACGTGCGCCTCGCGGTGACCGACTGGCCCGCGATCCGCAAGCGTGCGCTCGACCTGGCGCGCGAAGTCGATGCCGGCGTGCCTGCGATTCCGCGGCGCGAAGAGAAAGAGGCGGTCGAATTCATCGAATGGCTGGCGGACAACCATTTCACGTTCCTGGGCTACCGCGAGTACAAGCTCGAGCGCAGCCGGACGATGGACCGGCTGGTGCCGGTCGCGCGCTCGGGCCTCGGCCTGTTGCGCACGGGGGACGGCCGGCCGTCGCCGCAACCCACGGTGCTGACCGGCGAGCTGCGGCGCAAGGCGCGTGAGAATGCGCTGCTGATCGTGACCAAGGCCAATTCCGTTTCCACCGTGCACCGGGCAACCTACCTCGACTACGTGGGCGTCAAGATGTTCGACAAGGGCGGACGCGTCGTCGGCGAGAGACGCTTCATCGGCCTGTTCACGTCGAACACCTACAGCACCAGTCCGCGCGAAATTCCGCTGCTGCGGCACAAGGTGCAGCGCGTGATCGACCACATCGGCGTGTCACCGACGAGTCACGACGGCAAGGCGCTGATGCACGTGCTGGAGACTTACCCGCGCGACGAACTGTTCCAGTCCACGGTGCCAGAGCTCGTGCGCACGACGCGCGGCATCGTGAACCTGTATGAGCGCCAACGCGTGCGCCTGTTCGCGCGCCGCGACCCGTACCAGCGCTTCTTCTCCTGCCTGCTGTACGTGCCGCGCGACCGTTACAACACCCAGGTGCGCGAACGCATCGAGCGCGTCCTGCTCGAGGAAATGGCGGGGATCGACCTCGAATCGCAGGTGCAGATCTCCGAGTCCGCGCTCGCGCGCCTGCACATCCTCGTGCGCACCGATCCCGCCCGCCAGGTCGTGGCGGAGACGGATCGCATCGAGCAGCGCATCACCGACGCGATGCGCACCTGGACCGATCACCTGCGCGACGAACTGCACGCCCGCCTCCCGACCGCCACGGCCGAGCAGCTCGCGGAGCGTTTCAACGATGCATTCCCGGTCGCTTACGAAGAAGAGGTGTCGGCCGCGGAGGCCATTCGTGACGTGCAGGAGCTCGCGGCGCTCGCTCCGAACCCGGCCGCATTCGGCATGGAGTTACGGCCCGGCGATCCGGGCAAGGGAGCGTTGCACCTGCGTCTTTACCGGCGCGGCGAACCCGTCGCGATGTCGGACATCCTGCCCCTGCTCGAGAACTTCGACCTCCGCATCCTGAACGAGCGGCCTTATCGCGTGAGGCCGACCGACGGATCCACGTTCTGGATCCAGGACCTCGAGGTCAAGCATGCCGGCGGTCGCACGCTCGACCCACAGCAGGAAGGCCGGCGCTTCGAACACGCGTTTTTCGCGGTGCACCATGGTCACGCGGAAAGCGACGGTTTCAACCGGCTCGTCCTGGCGGCGGGCCTCGACTGGCGGCAGGCGGTGATCCTGCGCGCGGTGTGCCGGTATCTGCTGCAGACCGGCATCCCCTTCAGCCAGCGCTACATGGAAGAAGTTCTGGCCCGCAATCCAGCGATTGCGGCAAGGCTGGCGTGGACGTTCGAATCACGCTTCGACCCCGCGCTCAAGGCTGCTACGCGCGTGTCGCAAGTGCGCGCGTTCGCCGAGGACATCGACGACGCGCTCGAGCAGGTCACGAGCCCTGACGACGATCGCATCCTGCGCAGCTTCCGCGCCGTGATCATGGCAACGTTGCGCACCAACCGGTACCAGCTGGGGGCCGACGGGCAGCCCAAATCCTACCTGGCGTTCAAGCTCGATCCGCAGCTGCTGCCCGAACTGCCAAAGCCGCGCCCGATGTTCGAGATCTGGGTGTATTCGCCGCGCGTCGAAGGCGTGCATCTGCGCATGGGCAAGGTTGCGCGCGGAGGCCTGCGCTGGTCGGACCGGCGCGAGGATTTCCGTACCGAGATCCTCGGGCTCATGAAGGCGCAGAACGTCAAGAACACGCTGATCGTGCCCGTCGGCTCCAAGGGTGGCTTCGTTCCCAAGCAGATACCGCCCGGCGCGACCCGCGAGGAAGTGCAGCGCGAGGGCACGGAGTGCTACCGCATTTTCATTCGCGGCCTGCTCGACCTCACGGACAACGTGCGTGGCGACAAGGTGATTCCGCCTGAGCGCACGGTGCGCATGGATCCTGACGATCCCTACCTGGTCGTGGCCGCCGACAAAGGCACTGCAACCTTCTCCGACACCGCCAACGCGCTCGCAGCCGAATACGGCTTCTGGCTTGGCGACGCATTCGCCTCCGGTGGATCGGCGGGCTACGACCACAAGAAGATGGGCATCACGGCCAAGGGCGCGTGGGAGTGCGTGAAGCGCCACTTCCGCGAGCTCGATGTCGACACGCAGACGCAGGACTTCACGGTGGCTGGCATCGGCGACATGGCCGGCGACGTCTTCGGCAACGGCATGCTGCTGTCGCCGCACATCCGCCTCGTCGCCGCGTTCAATCACCAGCACATCTTCCTCGACCCCGAACCGGACGCCGCGCGCACCTTCAAGGAACGCGAGCGCCTGTTCAGCCTGCCCCGCTCGTCGTGGACCGATTACGACACGAAGCTGATCTCGCGGGGTGGCGGTGTATTCCCGCGCAACGCCAAAGAGATCGCACTCTCGCCGCAGGCTCGCACGCTGCTTGGCATCGACGCGCCGAAGGCCACGCCGCAGGAAATCATCCGCGCAATCCTGCAGCTGCCGGTCGACCTGCTCTGGAACGGCGGCATCGGCACGTACGTCAAGGCCTCCTGGGAAGCGAACTCGGCGGTCGGTGATCGCACGAACGACGCTGTCCGCGTCGACGGTCGCGCGCTGCGCTGCAAGGTGGTGGGCGAAGGCGGCAACCTCGGGTTCTCGCAGCTCGGCCGCATCGAGTATTCGTTGCGTGGCGGCCGCATGAACACCGACTTCGTCGACAACTCAGGCGGCGTCGACTGCTCCGACCACGAGGTCAACATCAAGATCCTGCTCACGGCAGTGCAGGAACGCACGCGGCTCAGCACGCCGCAACGCAACCGCCTGCTCGAATCCATGACGGAGGAAGTCGGGCAGCTGGTGCTGCGCGACAATTACCTGCAGAGCCAGGCCATCAGCCTGCTGCAGGTCGGCGCACCCGAGCGTCTCGGCGAGCATGCCCACTTCATCCGCTCGCTCGAGCTCGACGGCGTGCTCGATCGCGCGCTCGAGTACCTGCCCAGTGCGGAAGAGATCGAGGATCGCCGTCGCGCGGGGCAGGGACTGGTGCGACCCGAGCTCGCCATGCTGCTGAGCTACGCCAAGATTGCCGTGAGCTCCCAGCTGATCCAGTCGGACGTTCCGGAGGATCCGTACCTCAGCCTCGAGCTCGACCGCTACTTTCCGCCGCGCCTGGCGCGACGCTACGGCACGCTGCTCGGCGAGCATCGCCTGAAACGCGAGATCATCGTCACCGCGACGACCAACAGCATCGTGAACCGCATGGGACCGACGTTCGTCGCACGTGCGCAGCAGGACACCGGTGCAGATGCAGCAACGGTTGCACGCGCGTACTCGATCGCGCGCGAAGTGTTCGAGGTGCGCGATCTGTGGGCCGCCATCGAGCGGCTCGACAACAAGGCCGCGGCGGTCCTGCAGTACGGCATGATGCACGACACGATCGGCCTGATCCGCCAGGCCACGTACTGGCTGATCCAGCGTCACCGCACGACACTCGGGATCGAGCAGCAGGTTGCGCGCCTGCGCCCCGGCATCCGCGAACTCACGCACGCGCCGCTGCAGTGGCTGCAGGGCGAGGAACGCACGGCTTTCGAGGCACGCAGCTCGGAGCTCGCCAAAGCCGGCGTGCCTGCAGATCTGTCGCGTCGCATCGCGGCGTGCAATGCCCTGCACAGCGGCCCCGACATCGTCGAACTGGCCGAGGCCCGCAAGCTGACGGTCGACGCCGCGGCCAAGGCCTACTTCGCCATCGGCGGGCACTTCGGGCTCGACTGGCTGCGGCGGCACATCGAGGAACTCGACACCGAGGGCCACTGGCATGCCGTGGCGCGCGGCAGCTTGCGCGAGGCGTTGTTCGAGGTGCACCGCGCGCTGGCGCAAGGCGTCCTCGAATCGTCCCGCGAGACGGACCCGCTCAAGGCACTCGAGAAATGGCTCGCGCGCAACAAAGCCACCGCAGAGCATGCACGCGCAGTCATCAATGACATCCGTGCCCAGACGACCGCGATCGATTTCGCCTCGCTCTCGGTCGCCCTGCAAGCCGTCCGCCGCGTCGCGGTGGCCGAGACATGATGCGCGAGGCGATGCGTCTACCCTCTCTTTCCCGTTCAACACCACAGCGACGGACTGAACTCACATGAGCACCGGCAAGCTACTGCTCCTGCGCCACGGCCAGAGCATCTGGAATCTCGAGAACCTTTTCACTGGCTGGGTCGACGTCGACCTTTCCGCGCAGGGCCTGCTGGAAGCCCAGGAGGCGGGCCGACTGCTCAAGGCCGAGGGCATCGCGTTCGACATCGCCTTCACTTCGGTGCTGAAGCGCGCGATCCGCACGCTGTGGATCGCGCTCGACGAGATGGACATGATGTGGCTGCCCGTCGAGCGCACGTGGCGGCTCAACGAGCGGCATTACGGCTCGCTGCAGGGCCTGAACAAGACCCAGACCGTCGAGAGGCACGGCGCCGAGCAGGTGAAGGTCTGGCGCCGCAGCTACGACATCCCGCCCCCGCCGCTGCCCGCGACGGACCCGGGCCATCCCCGTTTCGATCGTCGCTACGCTGGCGTTCCGGCCGGCGAATTGCCCTCGGCCGAATCGCTGAAGGACACGCTCGCCCGGGTGCTGCCGTACTGGAACGCACGCATCGCACCTGAACTGCAGGCGGGCCGCAATGTACTGGTGGTCGCGCACGGCAACAGCCTGCGTGCGCTGGTGAAGATGCTCGACGGCAAGTCCGATGCCGACATCGTCGAACTGAACATCCCGACGGGCGTGCCGCTGCTCTACACGCTGGACGCCAGCCTCAAGCCGATCTCCAGTCGCTACCTCGGCGATGCCGAGGCCGTAAAGGCGCGCGCAGAAGCCGTCGCGAAGCAGACGGAGAAGAAGTAGGGGGAGGAAGGGGCAGGAAGGACAGGAAGGACTAGGAAGGGCAGGAAGGATAGGAAGGATAGGGAAGGAGCTAGGAAGGATAGGAAGGATAGGAAGAATTGACCGATCAGATGCCTGCGATTCCGACTAGCCTCTAGTCCCTTCCTGTCCTTCCTATCCTTCCTGCCCTTCCTGCCCCTTCCTTCACGTCAGAAATCCGCCATCCACCACGAGATACTCCCCCGTCACGTACGACGAGGCGTCTGAAGCCAGGAACAGCGCAGCTCCGGCGAGGTCGTTCGGCTCGCCTACGCGGGCCAGGGGATTCGTCGCCAGGTAATGCTCGGTCTGGCTCTTGTCCGCGAGCAGCGTTCCCGCAAATTTCGTCCGGATCAGCCCGGGCAGGATCGCGTTGCAGCGGACGCCATGCGGGCCGCACTCCTTCGCGAACGTCTTCGTCATGTTGAGCACGGCACCCTTGGTGATCGAGTAGATCCCCTGTTTCGGCCCCGGGCGCACCGCATTCACCGATGCGACGTTGATGATCGAACCCTTGCCCTGCTCGCGCATGATCCGGCCGCCGAGCACCGACGCGAAAAAGTAGCCGCGGATGTTCACGTCGACGGTCTTCTGGAAGGCGCCCAGGTCCGTGTCGAGCACGTGGCCGTAGTACGGATTCGTGGCCGCATTGTTGACGAGCACGTCGAGGCGCCCGCACTCGGACTGGATCCGCGCGAACAGCGCGTGCAGCGCGTCCATGTCGCCGATGTGGCAGGCCATGGCCGTGGCCTTGCCGCCCGCGGCGACGACTTCTGCGGCGACTTCGTCGCAAGCCTCCTGCTTGCGGCTCGAGACGACGACGTGCGCGCCATACTGCGCGAAGCCCTTGGCGATCGCCTCGCCGATACCGCGGCTGGCGCCGGTGACCAGCGCGACGCGGCCCGACAGATCGAATGAAACGGACATGATGACCTCTCTCCGGATTGCTCAGGCGCTGCAGAGGCGCAGCCGGGCCGCTGCGTATTCTTCGATCATGCGCGCAACCACTGCGCGCGTCGGGCGCACTTCGTGGATGTTGCCCACGCCCTGGCCGCCGCTCCAGATGTCGCGCCAGGCCTTCTTTTCCATGTTGCCGCCGGAACCGAAGTTCATCTTCGATTTGTCGGCCTCGGGCAGGGCGTCCGGATCGAGCCCGGCGGCCGCGACGCTGCCGCGCAGGTAATTGCCTTTGACGCCGGTGAACAGCGACGTGTAGACGATGTCATCGGAGCTCGACTCGACCAGCATCTGCTTGTATTCAGGCAAGGCGTTGGCTTCGGTGGTCGCCAGGAAGCGCGTGCCGATGTATGCCATGTCGGCGCCGATCGCCTGTGCCGCCAGCACGTCCGCGCCGCTCGACATGGCGCCGGCCAGCACCAGCGTGCCGTCGAAGAACTGGCGGATCTCCCGCACCAGTGCGAAGGGGCTGCCCATGCCCGCATGGCCGCCGGCGCCCGCGCACACGACGATGATGCCGTCCACGCCTTGCTCCATGGCCTTGCGCGCATGACGCACGCTGATCACGTCGTGGAACACCAGTCCGCCATAACTGTGCGCGGCCTCCACGATCTCGCGCGGCGGACGCAGGCTGGTGATGATCAGCGGAACCCGGTGCCGCACGCACACTTCCATGTCGTGCTGCAGGCGGTCATTGCTGGCATGCGCTATCTGGTTGACCGCGTAGGGCGCCACCCGTGCGCCAGGATTGGCCGCGGCGTAAGTCTCGAGTTCGGTGCGGATGCGTGTGAGCCACTCGTCGAGCACCGGCGCAGGACGCGCGTTCAGCGCCGGGAAGGAGCCGATGATGCCGGCCTTGCACTGCTCGATGACCAGGTCCGGCGTCGACGCGATGAAGAGCGGGGAACCGATGACGGGAAGGCTGAGACGATCGCGAAACGCTGCCGGAAGCGACATCCGGAACTCCTCTGTGATTACTTGCCGTAGTACCGCTGCCAGGTCGGCAGATTCTCCGGCCAGTCGGCCGGCACGGGTTGATCATACGCCCGCATGCGCTGGCCGAGGCCCGGGCCCAGCGCGTCCAGGTATTCGGCGGTCGGCACGTAATACATGAACGAAAGGCCGCGCTCGCGGAAGCGCCAGCGTCCATCGCAGCGCTGGTAGACGTCGTGATAGCGCATGGCTGCCAGCATGGGCTGCCCCTTGCGCTGCATCTCCGCATGGGACAGCACGATGCCGGTGGCCTTGTCGTGATCGAGCGGGTCGAACTCGATGATGCGGTCGTGGGTGAAGTGATTGCTCGGGCCGAGCACGGTGAAGCGGCCCTTGAACATTTCGATGGCGGCGTCACGACCATGCGCATCCATCACCCCGTCGGCGGACCAGAAGTGCACGTCCGCCGTGAACAACGTTTCCATGCCGGCGACGTCGCGGTTGTCCATCACGAGGCAGTAACGCGCGATCAATTCGTTGATCGCAGTGCGGTCCTCGAGTCGGCGCACGCGCTCCTCGAGTGTCGGGCCGAGTTGCATGAAGGTTTCTCCGGGCCTAAGGACACTGATTGTGCCCCAACTCTAGGTCCGCCCGGCTCAAAAAGAAACAGGACAGCTTGTTTGTTTTGACGGCAGTGGATGCTACGCTGCGGCCACCAGGAGACCCCGTATGCCCAAAGCCCCCGCGCGCTCCCGCCCAGCCGCCGCCACCCCGAAGAAAAAATCGCCCGCCGCGAAGCCGAAGCGCGCAGCCAAGGCGCGCGTCCGCAGCAGTGGCATCGCGCTGCTGCCGCCGGAAGACCTCGCGCGCGCGCGTATCAACGTGACGACCATCGGCGACCTGCTGCTGACGGCCGCGGATCGCCATCCGGACGCCCTCGCGCTGGTGTTCCCGGACCAGGCCATCACCTACCGCCAGCTGGCAGAGAACGCCCTGCGGCGCGCACGCGCGCTGCGCACGCTGGGCGTACGGCCCCGCGACCACGTCGGCGTGCTCATGCACACCTGCGCCGAGTTCGTCGAGACGTTCTTCGCCATTGCGTTCTGCGGCGCCGTCATCGTGCCCATCAACGCGCGCTACAAGTCGAGCGAACTGGCCTACGTCATCGAGAACGGCGACCTCGTCACGGTCGTGACGACCGATGCGGTGGCGGATTCGGTCAACTTCGTGGAGCGACTCGGCGGCGCGCTCAAGGACCTCCACCGCAACAAGAAGCCGGCGACGCTGAAGCTGGCGGGTGCGCCGAAGCTGCGCAACATCGTGCTGCTCGGCAAGACGAAAGCGCCGGGCTTCGTGAGCGAGGCGGAGTTCAACGCCGCTGCGAAAGCGACGGACGCAATGGACGTCCACCGCGCGCGTCTGCGCGTGCGGGTGCGCGACATCGGCCTGATGCTGTACACGTCCGGGACAACCGCCAACCCGAAAGGCTGCCTCATCACGCACGAGGCGATGGTTCGCAACAGCATCGCGCTGGGCCGCCATCGCTACCGCCTGACGCAGGAAGATCGCATGTGGTCGCCGCTGCCGATGTTCCACATCGCTGCCGTGCTGCCGATGCTTGCCATCTTCGACGTCGGTGGCACGTACCTCACCATGGGTTACTTCGACGCGGGCGTCGCCTTGAAGATGCTCGAGCAGTACAAGGTGACCGCGCTGTATCCAAGCTTCGTCACCATCATGCAGGGGCTGGTGTACCACCCGTCTTTCCAGGACGCCGACCTCACGCGCGTGAAGCTGATGAACAGCAACTTCGCCGTGCAGCCGCCCGGCGTGGCCGAACCGATCATGGCCGCCATGCCGCTGGCCCTGCAGGTCGGCAGCTTCGGCATGACCGAAGCGGCCGGCACCGTCTGCACCGGCGGCTGGGACGAAGCCGAGGCGCGCCGGATCACGCGACTCGGCAAGCCCCTGCCCGGCCTCGAGGTGCGCATCGTCAACCCCGAGAACGGCGTCGACCTCAAGAACGGTTTGCGTGGCGAGGTGCTGGTGCGCGGGTACTCGCTGTTCGAGGGGTACTACAAGGACGCGGAGAAATCCGCGCAGGCGCTGGACCGCGACGGCTGGTTCCACACCGGCGACATCGGCTCGCTCGACGACGACGGCACGATCATGTTCCACGGTCGCTTCAAGGACATGCTCAAGGTCGGCGGCGAGAACGTGGCGGCCGCGGAAATCGAAGGACTGCTAGGGCGCCACCCTGCCGTGAAGCTGGCCCAGGTGGTCGGCATTCCGGACGCGAAGTACGTCGAAGTGCCCGCGGCGTTCGTCGAACTGAAGCCCGGCGTCAAGGTCACCGACAAGGAACTCATCGACTTCTGTCGCAAGGAGATCTCGAGTTTCAAGGTGCCGCGGCAGGTGCGCTTCGTGGACGAATGGCCGATGTCGAGCAGCAAGATCCAGAAGTTCCGCCTGCGCGATGCGCTGGTGAAGGAACTCGGCCTGGCCTGATCGCAGTCAACCCGGAGTTCACGACATGACGCCACGTTTCGGTCCGGTGATGCAGCTGGGATTCGTCGTGCCGGATCTCGACCGCGCGATGGATCACTGGACGGGCACCGTCGGCGTCGGCCCGTTTTTCGTGATGTCGCACATCAAGTTCGCGGAAGCGACTTACCGCGGCGCGCCGACCGCTGCGGACATCTCGGTCGCCGTCGCGCAGTGGGGCGAAGTCCAGGTCGAGCTGATCCAGCAGTTCAACGACGCGCCCTCCATCTATGCGGACTTTCCGGGCCGCGCGGTGGGCGGCCTGCAGCACGTCGGCGTGATGACGCACTCAGTGCATGACGACCTGGCTCGATTGCGGCCCGCAGGCATCGAGGCGGTGCAGCTGGGCTCGACCGCCAATGGCATTCGCTTCGCCTACATCAACACCGACCAGCACCCGGGCGGCATGATCGAACTGATCGAGCATGGCCCTGCCATCGACGGCTTCTTCGCGATGGTGCGTGCGGCTGCGCAGGACTGGGACGGCACCAAGCCGGTGCGACGACTGTGAAGCCGGCCCTGCGGCCCGTACAGGTCGCGTACCACGTGCCGGACCCGGTGGCTGCGGCAGAGCGTTGCGCACGCGACTTCGGCTGGGGCCCGTTTTTCCTGATGGAGCACATCCCGCTCGCCAGCAGCCTGTACCGCGGCGTGCCCGCGGAGTTCGACCACACGTCGGCGTATGGGCAGGCCGGCGAGCTGATGGTCGAGTTGATCACGCAACACAACGACGGGCCCTCTGCACTGCGTGACCTGTTCGCGCCGCACCAGACCGGCGTCCATCACGTGGCATGTTTCGTCGACGACCTCGCCGCCACCGTACAGTCGTATCGCGACGACGGCATCGCGGCGGCGCTCGACGCGCAGACGAAAACGGGCGTCCGCTTCGTCATGCTCGACCTGAGCGCGGCGCTCGGCCACATGCTCGAACTCTACGAACCCAACGACGACATGCGGCGGTTCTACGCGCATGTCCGCAAGTGCGCGGACGGCTGGGACGGCGACCGTCCCGTGCGCCGGCTGCGCACCTAGACCACGGAGCATCACGACATGGCAAGACTCGAAGGCAAGAGCGCAGTCATCCTTGGAGCAGCCGGCCGCGACAACATGGGACAGGTGATGGCACGCACGTTCGCGCGTGAAGGTGCGCGCGTGATGGTCGCGGGCCGCAATGAAGCGCCGCTCCGCGAGATCGCGGACGAGATTGGCGGTGAGTACGCCACGTGTGACATCACCCGCAAGGCGGACGTAGAGGCGCTGGCCACGACAGCCGTGGCACGCTTCGGCAAGGTCGACATCGCGGTGAACTGCACGGGCTGGGGCCTGATGGCAAAACTGCTCGACACGACCGAGGAACAGCTGGACCAGTTGTCCGCGCTGCAGTTCAAGGGCCCCTACTTTTTCCTGCAGGCGTTCGTCGGTCGCATGGCGAAATCCGGCGGCGGCTCAGTCATCCAGGTCTCGTCCGCATCGGTGCACGCCATCCTCAACAATCACGCGGCGTACATCGCGACGAAGGCGGCGGGCGAAGCGCTCGTGCGCTGCTTCGCGAACGAGTTCGGCGCAGGCGGCGTGCGCGTGAACTCGCTGGCCCCCGGGCTCACGTCCACGCCGATGACCGAACGCGAAGTGCAGCTGCCGGGCCTCGAGGAAGCCTTCGTCAAGGAATATCCGCTCGGCCGCATCGGCACCACGCAGGACGTCGCGGACGCCGCGCTGTGGCTGGCCGGCGACGAGTGCTTCATGACGGGCCAGGTGCTGCAGGTGAACGGCGGCTTGACGCTGCGCCGCAATCCGAGCCAGCGCGAGATCAGCGCGAGCATGAAGGCCCACGCAGCAGCGAAATAGGCAGGCAGCCGCCCGCCGCGCGTCAAACCTGGGCGAGCGCCGGTTTGCTCGACAGTTCGCGCAGCCGATCCTCGAGGTAGCCGACCATGCGACGCTCATGCTCGCCGATCTCATGCGTGAGCAGGCTCACCGCGAGCCCGTCCATCACGTAGTGGACGAGATCGAGGGCAATGTCGAAATTGGCGCCGGAGCCCTCCCATTCGGGGAACAGGTCGACGGCCGTCTTGTACCACTCGCGCTCGAACGCTTCCTGCGCCGGCTTGAGGATGGACTGCAGCTCCGGGTCGGTGCGCGACGCGATCCAGAGCTCGAGGAACGCGACGTACATCGGGTGCTTCACGTGCTCGAAGTAGGCCTCGAGTGCCCGGCGCACGCGCGTTTCGTCGCGCGGCAGCTTGTCGATCGCCTTGCGAAAGGCCTTCAGCCGCTTCGCATGCAGGTGCTCGACCGCCGCGCGCACGATGTCGATCTTGGACGGAAAGTGATGCAGCATCGCGCCGCGCGAAAGGCCCGCTTTCTCGGCGATGACGGTGGTCGTCGTGCAGGAGTACCCCAGGTCGACCACGCAACTCAGCGCTGATTCGACGATCTGCAGCCGGGTCGAGGCGCTTTTCTGTGCTTGCCAGCCGGCGGAAGCCGGGGTGGCCGCCGCGGCCGAGTCGCGCATTCGAGGCTTCATGTCGTCAGGCATCCCCAGACTTTAGCCGCAGGATGTGGCGGCTGTCTGGAAAAGTCAAAGGTGATTGAAACCGACAGGGCTGACTGATAAGTTCGGCCGCGCCTGCCGCATCGGCACGGCGATCCATCATTGCGGCGGGGAGCAAACCATGGGACGACTCGACGGGAAAGTGGCCATCGTGACGGGCGGTTCAGCGGGGCTCGGCCGCGCGGACGCCATCGGCCTGGCGCGCGAGGGAGCCAAGGTCGTACTGACCGACGTGAACGAGGCCGCAGGCCGCAACGTGGCAGCGGAAATCAATGCCAGGCATCCCGGGGCTGCCCTGTTCCTGGTGCAGGACGTACGCGACGAGCAGCGCTGGCAGGAAGTCATCGCCGCAACCGTGCAGGCCTTCGGCGGACTGCACGTGCTGGTCAACAATGCCGGCGTCGTCAAGATCGCGACCCCCGAGGATTGCTCGCTGGAGGATTTCCGCTTCCAGAACGCCGTGATGTCCGAGGGCGTGTTCCTCGGCTGCAAGCACGCGATGCCCGCCATGAAGGCGAGCGGCGGCGGCTCGATCATCAACATGTCGTCGGTCGCTTCGCACATCGGCTACCCGGTGTATTTCGCCTACAGCGCGGCCAAGGGCGCCGTACGCTCGATGACCAAGGCGATCGCCGTGCATTGCCAGATGAACAAGTACAACATCCGCTGCAATTCCATCCATGCGGGCGCGATCGACACGCAGATGGTGCGCGACGCGACCAAGACGCTCGGCATGGAGATGTCTTACTGGGAGCAGACGCCGACCGGGCTGGGCAAGCCCGAGGACGTCGCCAACCTGGTCGTTTACCTCGCGTCGGACGAGTCCCGCTACGTCAACGGGACGGAAATCCTGCTCGACAACGCCCTGACCGTGCAGTGAACGCAGGTCGGTCGCACCCGCGGCCGACCGGACAATAAAAACAGTCACGACTGTTTATTTTTAAGGGTCGAAGTCTATACTGCCGGGGCTCGGTGCCAGGCATCGGTTGCGAACGAACGGGAGAGCGCGCATGGACCTGAACCTCAGAGGCAAGAAGGCGATCGTGACCGGGGCAACCCGTGGCATCGGTCGCGCCATCGTCGAACAACTGGCGGCCGAGGGCGTGGACATCGGCTTCTGTGCGCGCAATGAGGACGAGGTGGCAGAGACGACGGCCGCGCTCAAGGCGCGCGGGGTCAACGTGTTCGGTGCGCCGGTCAACGTTCGCGACGGCGACGCCTACAAGGCCTGGCTCGAGAAGACGGCGACGGATCTCGGCGGGTGCGACGCGTTCGTCGCCAACGTCAGTGCCGGCGGCGGCATGGACAGTGAAAAGAACTGGTGGAAGAACTTCGAGATCGACGTGCTGCACACGGTGCGCGGCTGCGAAGCGCTGATGGAGCACCTGAAGAAGTCAGGCGAGGGCTCGGTCGTGATCATCAGTTCGACCAATGCCATCGAGACCTTCGCGGCGCCCATGGCCTACAACGCCATGAAGGCCGCGCTCATCACGTATTCCAAGCAGCTGTCGCAGTTCGTCGGCAAGTTCAATGTGCGCGTGAACACCGTGTGCCCGGGCCCGATCTATTTCGAAGGCGGCGCCTGGGAAATGATCAAGGGCACCAACCAGAAATTCTATGACTCGACCGTGCGGCAGATTCCCAGCGGCCGCATGGGCACGCCCGACGAAGTCGCGCGCGTGGTCACGTTCCTGGCAAGCCCGGCGTCGAGCCTGATCACGGGCGCCAACATCGTGGCCGACAACGGCTACACGAAGGGCGTGCGCTTCTAAACCGCCATGCCCAAGGCAGCGATCGACGCGTATTTCGTCTGTGGCGGCAAGTACCACGACATCGACTACGCGCGGTTGCAGCTGCTGGGCCTGCTCGGTGAGCACGACCGTATCCGCACGCGCATCGCCGAGGACTATGCGGATACCGCCGCGATCGAGGCGAGCGATTTCCTGGTCACGTACACGGTCGACATCGTGCCGGACGAAGCCACCGCGCTGCGCCTGCGCGATTACGTCGCCAGCGGCAAGCGCTGGCTCGCCCTGCACGGCACCAACTCCATCCTGCGCTACGTGAAGGGGCGCGGCTGGGAAGCGCCACGCGACGCCCAGACGTTCATGCAGACCCTGGGCAGCCAGTTCGTCGCCCACCCGCCCATTGCGCCCTACCGGGTCGAGATCACCGCTCCGCTGCACCCGCTGGTGGCGGGCATCGAACCATTCGATGCGCAGGACGAGCTTTACCTGAGCGAGCTGCACCCGCCGTTCGAGACGCTGCTGCACACCCGCTGGACCGGCGAAGCCAAGGGTTTTGCCGAGCGCGACTGGAGCGCCGACGAGCCGCGCCCCGTCATGTACCTGAAAAAGGTCGGCGCCGGAGAAGTACTGTATTTCACGCTCGGCCATGCGCGCGGTCACTACGACATGCGGCCGCTCATGGACGAGTACCCGACGGTCGAGCGCGGCAGCTGGCCGGTGCCGGCCTTCAACGAACTGCTGCGGCGCAGCCTGCGCTGGGCCGCTGGCCTGCAATGAGCGGGGTCTCGTCATGAGCTCAAACCCGAAGGACGAGGAACTGCGCGCCGCGTCGAAGACGCCGGCCTATCGCAAGGTCAGGCGCGTCGCGCCCGAACAGAGCCCGGTCACGCCCTGCGCGAAAGAGCCCGACCCTGAGCTCGGCCACGACCTGATCCGCAAAGAGCGCTACACCACGCCTGAGTTCATGCAGCTCGAATGGGAGCGCATCTGGAAGAAGGTATGGCTGCTCGGCGCGGTGGAGTCGGACCTGCGCGAGCCTGGCGATTTCGTCGCGACTGAAATCGGCCGCGAGTCCGTGCTGATCGTGCGCCAGGCTGATGGCAGCGTGCGCGCCTTCTACAACGTGTGCCTGCACCGCGGCAACCGGCTGCGGCCCACGGGCGTCGGCAGCGCCGACTCGTTCAAGTGCCAGTACCATCATTGGGACTACGCGCTCGACGGCTCATTCAAGCGCATTCCCGACCTCGACACGTTCCCCCAGGGTGCCCCGCCCTGCCGCGGCCTCAAGGAACTGCCCTGCGCGGCGTGGGGCGGCTTCGTCTGGTTCAGCCTCGACCCGGACGTGGGTCCGCTGCACGAGTTTCTTGCACCGGTGCACCAGCACCTCGAGCCGTACAACTTCGGCAAGATGGCGCTCACGCGCGACATCACCGTCGAGTGGAACTGCAACTGGAAGGCGTCGGTGGACGCGTTCAACGAGAGCTACCACGTGCAGGGCATCCACCCGCAGCTCATGTGGTACCTGCACGACCTGGACATCCAGATCGACTGCTTCGAGCGCCACAACCGCTACCTGATCCCGTTCGCGACGTGGAGTCCGCGCGTACGGCGCCCGCCGGCGATCCCCGACCCCATCAAGGTGATCATGAAGGCGGCGGGCATGGACCCGGCCGATTACGACGAGCCCTACGAGAACATCCGCCGCGACGTGCAGCAGTGGAAGCGCAAGCATGGGCCGGCGCAGGGCAAGGATTACTCGCAGCTCAATGACGACCAGCTCACCGACGACTACCACTACCTGATCTTCCCGAACGTCACGCTCAACGTGCATGCGGACGACCTGATGCTGTTCCGGCAGCGGCCGCATCCCACGGATCCGGACCGGATGTTCTACGACATCTGGACGTTCGAACTCGTGCCGGAGGGCCACGAGTGGCCCGCACGGCCGCGGCACCAGCAGTTCAAGCACGGCGAGAAATCGATCGGGCTCGTGCTCGACCAGGATGCCGCGAACCTGCCCGGCGTGCAGGCCGGCATGCATTCGGCTGCGTTCGAAGGCCTGTGGATCGGCGCGCAGGAACTGCGCATCCGCCACTTCCACAAGGTCATCGACGATTACGTCTATGGGCCGGGCGGCAAGCCGCCTGGCGCTGTTTGAACCTCACGCCCCCAACCAGGCCAATCGAGGCGACATGTCAGCACCCCTTTCCGCGGAGCGCCTCGCGCGCGCCTACCGCCAGATGAAGACCATCCGTGAATTCGAGGAGCGACTGCACGTGGAGATCGCCACCGGCGAGATTCCCGGCTTCACCCACCTCTACGCGGGCCAGGAAGCGGTTGCAGTCGGCGTCTGCGAGCACCTCGACGACGCGGACTACATCGTCAGCACGCATCGCGGCCACGGCCACTGCATCGCCAAGGGCTGCGACGTCACGGGCATGATGCTCGAGATCTACGGTCGCGCCGACGGCCTCTGCAAGGGCAAGGGCGGCTCGATGCACATCGCCGACGTCACCAAGGGCATGCTCGGCGCCAACGCGATCGTCGGCGGCGGTCCGCCGCTCGCCGTCGGCGCGGCGATCGCCTGCCGCAATCGCGGCAACGGGCGCGTCAGCATCGCGTTCGGCGGCGACGGCAGCTGCAACCAGGGCACGGTGTTCGAGGCCATGAACATGGCCGTCGTGCTCAAGGTGCCGGCGATCTTCGTGATCGAGGACAACGGCTACAGCGAACACACGGGCAAGGACTACGCGGTGGGCTCGAAGGACATCGCCGGCCGGGCGCGCGGCTTCGGCATGCCGGCCGAACGCTGCGACGGAGCGGACTTCTTCGCGGTGTACGAAGCCGCCGGTCGCCTGATCGACAACGCGCGCCGCGGCGCAGGCCCGTCGACGCTGGAGGCGACCATCACGCGCTTCTACGGCCACTTCGAGGGCGACCCGCAGCTGTACCGTGCGAAGGACGAGGTCAAGCAGCAGCGCGAAACGATGGACTGCCTCAAGAATTTCCGCGCGCGCGTGACGGCCGAAGGCTGGCTCACGGCCGCGACGCTCGACGCGATCGACGAGCAGGTCCTGGCACAGATCGAGACGGCCGTTGCGACAGCCAAGGCGTCAGCGCCGCCGCCCGAGTCCGAAGTCGAAACCGACGTCTACATTTCCTACTGAGCCCTCAGCGATGCCACAGAAATCATTCCGCGACGCGCTCAACGAAGCGATGCACCTCGAGATGGAGCGCGACAGTAACGTAATCGTGCTGGGTGAGGACGTCTCCGGTGGCGCCGGCGGCACGTCGGGCCAGCGCGAGGCTTCGGGCGGCATCTTTGGCGTCACCAAGGGTCTGCTGCCGAAATTCGGCGCGGATCGCGTCATCGACACGCCGATCTCCGAATCCGCCATCATCGGTGCTGCGGGCGGCGCCGCGCTCGCCGGCCTGCGGCCCGTGGCGGAATTGATGTTCGCCGACTTCGTCGGCGTGAGCATGGACCAGATCTTCAACCAGATGGCGAAGTTCCGGTACATGTTCGGCGGTAAAACCCGCTGCCCCGCCGTCGTGCGCCTCGCGATGGGCGCGGGCATGAACATGGGCGCGCAGCACTCGCAGTCGATCTATTCGCTGCTCACCGCAGTGCCGGGCCTCAAGGTGGTCGTGCCGTCGAACGCGTACGACGCCAAGGGCCTGCTGATCCAGGCCATCCGCGACGACGACCCCGTGATGTTCTTCGAGCACAAGGCGTTGTATCCGCGCAAAGGCGAAGTGCCCGACGGCGCGTATACGATCCCGTTCGGCGAGGCCAACCTGCTGCGCGAAGGCGAGCACGTCACGGTCGTCGCGATCGGCCGCATGGTCGTGTTCGCCGAGAAGGCGATCGACGCGCTCGCCAAGGAAGGCATCACGTGCGACTTGATCGACCCGCGCACCACCTCCCCGCTCGACGAGGAAACGATCCTCGAGAGCGTGAGCAACACAGGTCGCCTGGTCGTGGTCGACGAATCGAACCCGCGCTGCAGCGTAGCGTCTGATATCTGCGGCATCGTGGCACAGAAAGGATTCCGCTCGCTGAAGGCGGCGCCGCGCATGGTCACGGCCCCGCACACACCCGTACCTTTCGCGCGTGAACTCGAGCGGGCCTACGTGCCGAGCCCGACGCGCATCGAAGCCGCAATCCGCGAGGTCATGCAAGGATGAGTGCCGCAATCCGCACGAGCCGCTGGCACGTGATGCCCCTGCTCGCCCTCCTTGCGTCGTCCGTACTTGGTACCGGAGTTGCGCTCGCCGCTGCAACGGTCGCGCCGGCCGAGACGGGCAAGAAAGGCGCGGGCGATGCGGCGCCGCGCTTCGACCAGAAGACGACGGATGCGCAGCATCCTGGGGAGCCGTTTTTCACCCAGTATTGCGCGTCTTGCCATCTGGGCCAGGTGGCGAAGGCGCCGCACAAGATGTTCCTGCAGATGATGGCGCCGGACGCCATCTATGCGGCGCTCGACACCGGCATCATGCGCAGCCACGCCGAGAAGCTCTCGCCCGCCCAGAAGCAGCAGGTGGCGACGTATCTCGGTGGCGACCACCCCGTCTCGACGGCGCGCGCACCACAGTGCACCGGCCCGGCCGCGAAGTTCGATGCGACTCGCCGACCGGCGGCGTCCGGCTGGGGAATCACGCCGGAAGGCACGCGGCACATTGCCGCAGCCGATGCGCAACTGACCGTCAAGGACCTGCCCCGGCTCGAACTGAAGTGGGCTTTCGCATTCCCGAACGCGCAGCGCGCGCGTTCCCAGCCGGCGGTCGCCTATGGCGCCGTCTACGTCGGCAGCCAGGACGGCACCGTTTACGCGCTCGACGAAGAAACCGGCTGCATCCGCTGGACATTCCGCGCCTCGGCGGAAGTGCGCACGGCCGTAGTCGTGGAGTCGCCCACTGCGGCGGGCAGGCACGCCGGCACGCCCCTCGTGTACTTCGGCGACCTGCTGGCGCGCGTCTATGCCGTCGACGCGTTCACCGGCGCGCTGCGCTGGTCGCACAAGGCGGACGATCACCCCAATGCAACGATCACCGGGGCCCCGTCGCTGCACGAAGGCACCCTGTACGTGCCCGTGTCGTCGCTGGAAGTCACCTCGGCCGCCGATCCAGCCTACGAGTGCTGCACGTTCCGCGGCGCCGTGGTCGCGCTCGATGCCCCGAGCGGAACCCTGCGCTGGAAGGCGTACACGATTCCGACCGCGCCACGGGAAGTCTCGCGCACGCGGGTCGGCACGCGCGTGCTCGCGCCGTCTGGCGCGCCCGTGTGGAATTCGCCGTCCATCGATGCCCCGCGCGAAGTGCTCTACGTCGGCACCGGCGAGAACTACTCATCGCCCGCGAACGACACCAGCGACGCGTTGATCGCGTTCCGGCTGCGGGACGGCGCGATGGTCTGGCATGCGCAGAAGACCGCGAACGATGCCTGGAACGTGGCCTGCATGCTGCCCGACAACCCGAATTGCCCGGTGGAGAACGGCCCGGACGTGGACTTTGGCGCCGGAACGATGGTGCTGCGCGATGCGCGCAAGGGCGACCTGCTGCTCGCCGGACAGAAGTCGGGCTTCGTCTACGGCGTGGACCCGGATGCGAAAGGCAAGATCGTCTGGAGCAGCAAGGTGGGACGCGGCGGCATCCAGGGCGGCATCCATTTCGGCATGGCCACCGATGGCGAGCGGCTTTACGTGCCGATCTCCGACATGAAGGACGAGCACGACGGGCGCAAGCACGCAGCCCCGTCGCGGGCCGGCATCTATGCGCTCGACCCGCGCACCGGCAAGGAACTCTGGGGTACGCCCGCGAACGACGTCTGCAACGGCCGCGCGTTCTGCGACTCGGGCATCTCCGCGGCGATCACCTCGATCCCCGGCGCGGTGTTCGCCGGCCACATGGACGGTCGCCTGCGCGCTTACGACTCGGCCACGGGCAAGGTGCTGTGGGACGTCGACACGACGCAGGAATGGAAGACGGTCTCGGGTGAAGTGGCGCGCGGCGGCTCGTTCGGCGGCGGCGCCGGCCCGATGGTCGTGCACGGCAAGGTCTTCGCAGCGTCGGGCTACGGGCTGTACTTCCACATGCCCGGCAACGTGCTGCTCGTCTTCGCGCCCCGCGCCCCTTGATCGGGGGCGCGGGCGACGCGCTCAGGCGATGTAGTCGAAGAACTGCAGGTCCATGTCGGCGCCGAGCGTCACCATGATCGGCGGCACGAGCCGGTCGTGGAACGGCGTGGCCTGGTGCAACTGGAATGCGGCCTCGTCCTTGAAACGGGCATACACGACGTACGTATCCGCTGCGGTGCGTGAACGCAGGATGTCGTACACGAACGTATCCGGCTCGTGGGCATGCGTCAGCTGCGACAGTTCTGTCTGCAGCTTCTCGAAGTCCGCCTCGTGGCCCGGCTTGATCTTGAGCGTCGCGATGAAACAGGTCATGTGAAGGTCTCTTGCTGATCTGGTGCTGGTGACTGGCGCGCGTCGAACGCGTCAGGCTTCGAACGGGTCGAGGTACTCGCGCACCCAGGTGCCGTCGACGCAATCGATGATGGCAGGCGCGTGCTTGGCGAGCCACGGAGTGGCCATGTGGGCGTGCTCGTCCGCTTCGCTCGCGAACGACTCGAGCACGGCATAGCGGCGGGGCTCCCGCAGCTTGAAGAACTCGTAGTAGATCGGCTTCTCGTTGGCGAGCACCTCGGCTGTCAGCGCCTTGCAGACGCGCACGAATTCTTCCTCGCGCCCTTCCTTGACCGTCATGCGCGATATGAACGTGAGTCGAGCCATCGTTGCAGCCCCTGCGTGGCGACGGAGTGTCGCCGGTGGATGGTAAAGCCCGCCGCGCCCAAAGAAAACAGTCAGGCCTGTTTCTTTTTTGACGGTTCCGGTAAATTCCGCGGATGTCTGCAGCACCCTATCTCCGCGCCCTGCCCGTGGCCGAGCTCGCGCCCGGAACGATGCGCTGCGTCGAGCTCGATGGCGTGCCGGTCCTGCTGGTGCATGGCAAGGACGGCGGCCTGGCAGCGGTCCACAATATCTGCACGCACGCTTATGCGCGGATGGACGAAGGCCGTCTGCGCGGCAACCGCGTGATCTGCCCGCTGCACGGCGCGAGCTTCGACATCCGCACCGGCGCCGTGCTCGGTGCCCCCGCCACCGCGCCTCTCGCCAGTTACCCCGTCCGCGTGGCAGACGAATACATCGAGGTCCAGGTCCACCCATGAATTTCCAGCTGACTGACGAGCAGCGTTCGCTGCAGGAAACCGCCCGGCGGTTCGCGCAGGAACGATTGCCCGCGATCGCCCGCGAATGCGAGGCGACGAACCACGCCCCCGACAAGGCGCTGGTCAAGGAGTTCGCCGATCTCGGCTTTCTCGGCATCAACGTGCCGGAGTCGCTCGGCGGCCTCGGGCTGGGCAACGTCGAAGCGCTGCTGGTGCTCGAGGAGTTCGGCAAGATCTCCTCGGCCGTCGCTTTCCCCGTGTTCGAGTCCTGCGTCGGACCGGTGCGCGCCATCGAGCGCTTCTCGTCCGATTCGTTGAAGCAGCGCATCGTGCCCGCGGTGTGCCGCGGCGAGATCCAGGTGGCCGTGTCGATGTCGGAGCCGCAGGCCGGTTCCGCACTGACGGACCTCACGACCCGCGCGGAGATCAGGGGCGACAAGGTCGTGCTGAACGGCACGAAGCGCTGGTGTTCGGGCGGCGGGCATGCCGACGGCTACGTCGTGTATTGCCGCCTGTCGGAGGCCGAGGGCGCGCGCGGCATCGGTGCCGTGTATGTCGAGAAGGATGCGCCGGGAGTGACGTTCGGCCAGCCCGAGACGCTGATGGGCTTCCGCGGCATCCCCTCGTCCGACATCTATTTCGACAACGCAACGGTCCCGGCCGACAACGTCGTCGTCCCCGCCGGCGGCTTCAAGAAGCTGATGGAAGCCTTCGACCTCGAGCGCTGCGGCAACGCCACCATGGCGCTGGCGCAGGCCTCCGGGGCACTCGATGACGTGACGGCGTACGTGCAGGAGCGCGAGCAGTTCGGCAAGGCCCTGATCGAGTTCCAGGGCGTGCAGATCCGCCTCGCGGAGATGAAGATGCGTGTCGACGCGGCGCGACTGCTGATCCATCGCGCGGCGAGCAACGCGCAGGACGGCCTGCCCAGCATTCTCGATTCGTCGCTCGCAAAATGCTTCGCCAACGAGATCGCGCGCGAAGTGTGCGGCCATGCCGTGCAGCTCATGGGCGGCTACGGCTACTCGCAGCAGTACCCGATGGAGCGGCGGCTGCGCGACGCCTGGGGCTGGGGCATCGCGGGCGGCGCGATCGACATCCAGAAGGTCAACATCGCGGGCGCGATGGTTGGCCGACGCTTCGACCAGAGACGTTGATGACAGGCACGGGCGTGCTCGCGGGCGTGCGCGTGCTCGATTTCGGCCGCTACGTGGCCGGGCCCTACTGCGCCACCCTGCTCGGCTACCTCGGCGCGGAAGTGATCCGCGTCGAGAAACGTGAAGGCGGCGAGGACCGCTACATCGCGCCGATCGCTGCCGGCGGTGAAGGCGGGGTTTTCTTCCAGACGGCCTGCAACAAGCAATCGCTCACCCTCGACCCGGCAACGCCGGAAGGCCGCGAGATCGTGCGGCGACTCGTGCGCGATGCGGACATCGTCGTCGCCAACCTGCCACCGGCGTCGCTGACGGCCCTCGGCCTCGATTACGCAAGTCTCAGGGCCATCCGGCCGGACATCATCCTGGTCACGCAGACGTCGTTCGGCGACCGCGGGCCGCTCGCTGCACGCGGCGGCTTCGACGGCGTCGGCCAGGCCATGTCCGGCGCGATGTACATGTCGGGGCGACCGGGCGAGCCGGCCAAGGCCGCTGCGCCCTATGTCGACTACTCGACGGCCACGCTGTCGGCGTTCGGCGCGCTCGCGGCGTTGCTGCATCGGCGACAGACGGGCGAAGGCCAGGAAGTGCAGACGAGCCTGCTCGGCACTGCGCTCGCCGTGTTCGGCTCGCACCTGGTCGAACAAGGCGCGCTGTCGATCAACCGCACGCCGACCGGCAATCGCGTGCAGACCTCGGCCCCGTCGGACGTGTTCGCGACGCGTGACGGCCACGTGCTGACCCATTGCGTGGGCAACGGCCTGTTCAAGCGCTGGGCGCGGTTGATGGGCGACCCGGAGCGCTGGCTCAGTGATCCGCGCTTCCAGGCCGATCAGTCGCGTGCAGATCACTCGGCCGAAATCCTCGCGCGCATGCGCGAGTGGTGCGCGCAGCGCACGACAGCCGAGGCGCTGGCTGAGCTCGACGCCGCCGGACTCCCGGCGGGCCCGGTCTATACGCCGCAGCAGGCCCTCGACGAGCCGCAGGTTGCGGCGATGAATTTATTCCGCACCGTTGCGGACTACCCGGGCACCTCCAAAGCCGGTTGCGGTGCCCGACTTGCCGGTGCACCTGAGCGCGACGCCCGGTGGCATCCGCCAGCGGCCACCGCTGCTGGGCGAGCACACGGATGCAATTCTCGGCCGACTCGGTTACACCGCGGCGGAGATCGCTGCGTTGCGCGCTGCCAAGGTCGTCTGAACCGCTACGCCGGCACGACGCAGTAACCGAGCCGCGGGAAGTGCACGACGACCTCGCCGCAACGAGGATCCGTGCGCAGGACCGAAATGCCACGAGCGGTGACGCCATGGACCGTTCCCCGGACGCCGCCGCGGCGCGTGTCGTCCGGCGTGACCTCGACTGCAGCACCGATGGTCAGCGCCTGCGCATCATCGGCGTCACAACCCAGGGAAGGCCCTGGCGTCGCAGCGTGTGCGATCGCGATGGCATCCGCGGCACTGCAGTCGACGCGCTTGCCCTCCCCCAGCGCAGCCACACGCTGCTCCCAAGCCGCCATGCGCACGAAACCCGCGTAAGCCGCCGGACCGCCTGGCACTGCGCGTGTGAACCACGGCACCGTCCATGCATGTATGTCCCACAGCCCGGGTGCGTCACCCGCCAGGAACGCGCGGCCATCGGCCAGCTGGTCTTCCAGCAGCGCCGCATGGGCGCGCAGTTGCGAGCGCGCGTGATCGGCATCGCACGTGGCGAAGTCGATGTCCGGAAACAGCGCCTGTCGATCGCGCCGGAACTCCGGCGGCCACGCGCTGCCGGTGACCGCGATTGCGAGGTGCAGGCCGGCACGGAAGAACGCATCTGCCCATTTGACGCCGGCGAGCGTGAGCCCGGTGCTGCCGCCCGGGAACAATGTCGGCACCGGGAAGCGCGCTTCGAGTTCGGTCGCGATGCGCTGCGAGTCGATGTAGATGTCGGCGCCGATCTGCAGCACCGGCGTGCCGCGATACCCGCCGGTGAGCGCGAGCAAGTCGTCTTTTGGCGGCATCATGGGCGTCGTGACGCTGCGCCACTGCAGGCCCTTGATGGCGAGCATCTTGAGCGCGCGCTGCGTGAACGGCGAGGCATCGTACGAATGCAGGATCAGGTCGGTCATGGTTGTTGCTCGCGGCTGCGGTGATCCACGCTCTGCGCCGTCTGGCCGTACAGGAACTTGTAGGCCTCCGCGTCGGCCATGCGTTCGTGGCCCTTTGCGTAGGCACGTTGTGTCGCGGGGCGCGACCGCACGGCTTCGAACCAGCGTTTGACGTCAGGGAAGTCGTCGAGCGCCTGGCCTTGCCGTTCATGCGGCACGATCCAGGGCCAGCAGGCGATGTCGGCAATCGAGTAGTCGCCTGCGATGTACTCGCGACCGGCCAGCTGCCGCTGCAGCACGCCGTACAGTCGATTCACTTCGTCGGTATAGCGCTTGATCGCGTAGGGAACCTGCTCCGGCGCAAACGCGCGGAAGTGATGCGCCTGTCCGGCCATCGGCCCGAGGCCCGCCACCTGCCAGTACACCCACTGCAGCACCGCGTAGCGGCCGCGCACGTCAGCAGGCAACAGGCAGCCGGACTTCTCCGCGAGGTATTGCAGGATTGCGCCGGACTCGAAGATCGACAGCGGGCCGCCTGGCGCGTCGTGGTCGACGATGACGGGAATGCGGTTGTTGGGACCGATGCGCAGGAAGTCGGGCTCGAACTGCGCGCCGCGCAGGATGTTCACCTCGACGATGCGGTACGGCAGCCCGCACTCCTCCAGCATCATCGGCACCTTGAGGCCGTTGGGCGACGGATAGAAGTACACGTCGATCATGACGCTGCGACCACGTAGCCGAGACGCGGAAAATGGACGACGACTTCCCCTGCCCGCTCATCCAGCCGGCGCACCGAGATGCGCTGGTGGTCGAGCGTGAGCAACTCGCCCATGACGGGATCCTTGCCGTAGTCGTCCGGCGTGACGATAACGTTCTGGCCCATGCGCAGTCCGGAGGGGTCGCCCGCGGGCACACCGCGACCGGGCTCGGGCACGCTCGAGCGGGCGATGGCCAACGCCTCGGCTGCTTCCATTTCGCTGCGCTGGCCATGGCCGACCTCGCGCATGCGCGCCTCCCACGCGGCCGTCCGGGTGAAAGGCTGCAACAGGTCGTTCGCGCTGGCGATGAACCCGCGGCACATCCACAGGACGTAATACGCACTCGCATCAGACAGGCCCGGCCGATCGCCCATGAAGAACGCGCGGCCATCCCCAAGCTGCTCCTCGACCAGCGCGGCATTGGCCAGCACCTGGCCGAACATGTGCGGCGTGCGTTCGGCGAACTTCGAAAAATCCATATGGCTGAAGAACTCGCGCCGGTCGCGCACGAGGTCGGCAGGCAGCTGGTCGTTGAGCCCCATCGAAAGCCCGGCACCGGACGTGAAGAAGCGCTCGGCCCACGCCGCCAGCGCGTACTCCAGCCCACTCGCACCCGCAGGAAAGAACGTGGGGGCGGGATAGCGCGTCTCGAGTTCGCGGGCGATGCAGCTGGTGTCGCAGTAGATGTCCGCGCCAATCTGCAGCACGGGTGTCTTGCGGTAGCCGCCGGTGAGCGCGGTCAGGTCGGGCTTGGGCATGACCATGGGAATCTGGACGCTGCGCCACGCCAGGCGCTTGATGCCCAGCAGGACGCGGACCTTCTCGGCATAGGGCGACCAGTCGAAATGATGCAGGATCAAGTCGCTCACGCCGCTTACCCCCTGGCACGTTTTGGACGGGTTCGACTATATGTCCACGGGACCGAAAAAAACAGTCACGCCTGTTTATTTTAGGTTGCCCGGCACCTATACTTCCGCGACAGACCAGAGGGGTCCGACCATGGACGCTGCCGCAACCGACCGATTCGTACGCCGCTTCCTCGACGGGATGCAGTACGAGGCGAGCCGCGAGGGCCCGCCGGCTGGATTTCCCCAGTTTCCGCCCATCCCGGGCGGCCGTTACAACGACCCCGAGTTCCATGCGGCCGAGATGCGGGGCCTGTGGCGACGCACGTGGCTTTACGCGTGCCACACCGATGAGTTGCCGGACGCCGGCAGCTTCATGCTCTGGACCAAGACCGGCTCGCCGATCCTGCTCGTTCGCGGCAAGGACATGCAGATCCGCGCCTTCTACAACACGTGCCGGCACCGTGGCGCGCCGCTGGTCAAGACTGCCTCGGGCCGTTGCGACGGGCTCGTCTGCTCGTATCACGGCTGGACGTACGCCCTCGACGGCAAGCTGGTGAACCTGCGCGACAAGCGCGACTTCGTCGACCTCGACACCGGCGCGCACTCGCTCGTGTCGGTGCGCTGCGAGCAGTTCGGTAACTGGGTGTTCGTCAACGAAGACCCGGACGCGCAGCCGCTGCTCGAGAACATCGCGCCGTTCCCGCAGCACTTCGAGCAGTTCCAGCCAGAGCAACTGCGCTTCGTCGAGAAGCACGGGTACGATCTCAAGTGCAACGTGAAGGTGCTGCTCGACGCCTTCCTCGAGGTCTATCACCTCAAGTCCATTCACCAGAACACGGTGGACCGCTTCCTCGACCACCGCGGCATGTCGACCGCGCTCTACCGCAACGGCCACTCGCTGATGGTCACGCCGAACCGCCGGCCGGACTGGGTGGACCCCGGCACCAAAGGCATGCGCCGCGTCGAGACCGCAACCGTGATCTCGGAGAAGAACAACCCGTCGTGGAATTTCTATCCGAACCTGGTCGTGCCGATCGATCCGTCCGGATGTCCGTTCCTGGTGTTCTGGCCGACCGGCCCGGACTCGATGCACATCGATTGCCACTGGTTCGCTCCCGACTGGGGCGGCGGTGAACCCGATCCGCTGTGGGCCACGCGCATTGCCAACTTCGATCGCATCCTGGACGAGGACCTGCAGTTTGCCGAGCAGATCCAGAAGTCGGTGGAATCGCCCGGCTTTCGTGGCATGACGCTGAACTACCAGGAACGGCGGATCTATCACTGGCACGAGGAACTCGACCGGCGCATTGCAGCGGCAGGCATCGAACTGCCCGCCCACTTGCGCGTGACGCCGTTGCTCGAACCGTACCAGGAGACCTGAACCCAAGTGCACGACGTCGGCATCCTGCAGTTCGGCGCGTACCTGCCGCGCCTGCGACTCGAGCGCTCGGCCATTGCCGAGGCCACCGGCTGGGCGAGTGGCCTGCGCGGCGGCAAGGCGCAGGGTTCGCGCAGCTATTGCGCCTGGGATGAAGACAGCCTGACCATGGCTGTCGAGGCGGCGCGCGATTGCCTCGCCGGCCGTGCACGCGGCGACATTGCTGCGCTGGCCTTCGCCTCGACCACGCACCCCTTCGCCGACCGCAGCAATGCGGGAGTCGTCGCCGAAGCGCTCGACCTGGTGTCGACGCTGCGAACCAGCGACTGCTCCGGCCATCAACGCGCCGGAGTCGGTGCGCTGCTCGACGCCGTGCGCGCCGTGCGCGCGGGTGACGGGCCAGCGCTCGTCGTCGCCGCCGACCGCCGTGCCGCCAGACCGGGCAGCGAGCAGGAATCTCGCTTCGGGCACGGTGCCGCGGCCGTGCTGCTCGGCAACGGTCCCGACCTCGCCGCCGAATGGGTCAGCGACGCGTCGCTGCGTGCAGACTTCGTCGACCATTTCCGGTCGGCCGCTGCGGAGCACGACTACGCCTATGAAGAACGCTGGATCCGCGACGAGGGTTATCTCGCGCTGATGCCGCGCGCAATCAGCGCGGCCCTGGGGTCGATTGCACCCGCAGCCGTGCAGCACCTGGTCGTGCAAGGTCCGCAACGATTTGCCGCGGCCGTAGCCAAGGCGAGCGGCATCGCAGCCACGGCAGTTACTGGGGACCTGCATGCGGACTGCGGCGACACCGGCGTCGCGCATCCGCTGCTGCTGCTGGGCAGCGTATTGGAGCGCGCCAAGGCCGGCGAACTCATCGTCGTCGCGAGCTTCGGCCAGGGCTGTGACGCCATCGTGCTGCGCGCCACCGGCCAGGCAGCGGTCAAGGGCCGCGGTTGTGCGGGCGCCCTCGCCAGCGGCGTCTCGAATCGCGAGTACGTGCGATTCCTGTCGAACGGCGGCGAGGTCGAGATCGACTGGGGCATGCGCGCCGAGCGCGACAACCGCACGGCGCAGCCTGCCGCGTGGCGCCGGCACCGTGACGTCACGGCGTTCGTCGGCGGTCGCTGCAACAAGTGCGACACCGTGCAGTTTCCGCTCGCGCGGGCCTGCGTCAATCCCGCGTGCCGCGAGTTCGACACGCAGACGCCCGAGCCGCTCGCGGAGAAATCGGGACGCATCAAGTCGTTCACCGAGGACTGGCTCGCGGTCACGCGCAGCCCGCCGCACGTGTACGGCAACGTCGAGATTGAAGGTGGCGGCAACGTCTTCATCGAGTTCACCGATACGCGGCCCGGCGAGAGCAGCGTCGGATTGCCCGTCCGCTTCGTCTTTCGCATCAAGGATTTCGACAGGGTGCGCGGCTTCCACCGCTACTTCTGGAAAGCCGTCCCGGTGAGGAACTGAGCATGGCTGCCGGCATCAAGGACAAGGTCGCGATCCTGGGGATGGGCTGCTCGCGTTTCGGCGAGCGTTGGGACTGCAGCGCGGACGACCTGATGGTCGAGGCATTCACCGAAGCGTTGGCCGACGCCGGCATCGAGCGCGATCGCATCGAGGCAGGCTGGCTCGGCGTGTTTTACCAGGAGCAGAACGTGGCGCGCTCCGGGCTGCCGCTGTCGATGGCCCTGCGACTGCCAAACGTGCCGGTAACGCGCGTGGAAAACCTCTGCGCGACGGGCACCGAGGCCCTGCGCGGCGCCGTCTATGCGGTTGCTGCGGGCGCCGTCGACATCGCGCTGGCCTTCGGCGTCGAGAAGCTCAAGGACACGGGGTTCGCGGGCTTGCCTGAGCGCACGAAGGGCACCTTCGATGATCTCTGGCAGCCTGGCTTCACGCCCCCGGGCGCGTTCGCGCAACTGGGCGCCGCGTATGCGGCCAGGCACGGCCTGCCGATGGCCGACGTGAAGCGCGCCATGGCGCACGTCTCGTGGAAGAGCCACGAGAATGCCGTGCTCAGTCCCAAGGCGCACCTGCGCAATCGCATCACGATCGAACAGGCACTCGCAGCGCCGATGGTTGCGTATCCGCTCGGGCTCTATGACTGCTGTGGCGTGAGCGACGGAGCTGCGTGCGCCATCGTCACCACGCCCGCCATTGCGGCCGCGCTCGGCAAGCGCGACATGGTGACGGTGAAGGCGCTCGCGCTCGCGCCGTCGAATGGCGTCGAGATGGGTCATGCGAGCTGGGATGGCGGCCACACGCTCACCAGCCGCATCGCTGCGCAGCGCGCGTATGCGGAAGCAGGCATCGCCGATCCGGCGCGCGAGATCGACCTCATGGAAGTGCACGATTGCTTTTCCATCACCGAGCTCGTGCTGATGGAGGACCTCGGCTTCTCCGCGCATGGCCGCGCGGTGCACGATGTGCTCGACGGCCGTTACGACCGCGCCGGCGCCGTGCCTTGCCAGACGGACGGCGGGCTCAAGTGCTTCGGGCATCCCGTGGGCGCCTCGGGCCTGCGCATGGCCTACGAAATCTATACGCAGCTGCTGGGACGAGCCGGTGAGCGCCAGCTCCCCTCGCCGTCACTGGGGCTGACACACAACCTGGGCGGAATCCCGAATCGCAACGTCGCGAGCGTGTCCGTGCTGGGATTGCACCGAGGTTAACTTGATGACAGCCAAGGTCGATCGCCTGCCGCCGACGACGAAGCCCAGGGAATGGGGCTTCACCGACGAGGAACTCGCCTCGCTCGAGACGGTTTATCGGCCCGGCCTGCTCGAGGGCAAGGTATTCGTCGTCTCCGGCGGCGGCTCCGGCATCGGCCGTGGCATCACTTACCTGCTGTCGCGCCTCGGCGCGGACGTCATGATCTGCGGGCGGCGGCAGGAAATGCTCGACGAAACCGCGGCTGGCATCCAGCAGCACATCGGCCGGCAGGTCGGCACGCACGCCATGACCATCCGCGACCCGGAACAGGTGCAGCAATTGATGGAAGCGACGTTTGCGCGCTTCGGCCGTCTCGACACGGTCGTCAACAACGGCGGCGGCCAGTTCCCGCAGAGCGCGATCGACTACTCGGTCAAGGGCTGGAACGCCGTGATCGACACCAACCTGAACGGCGCCTGGTACATGATGCAGTCGGCCGCGCGCATGTGGCGCGACCGCGGCGAGCCCGGCAACATCGTCAACATCGTCGCGACGATCTGGCGCGGCATGCCGCAGGTGGCCCACACGACGGCGGCACGCGCGGGCGTGATCTACCTGAGCAAGACCCTGGCCACCGAGTGGTCGCCGCTCGGCATCCGCGTCAATTGCGTGGCCCCGGGCGCCATCGAGACCCGCGGTCTCAATGTCTATCCCGAAGGCGCCGTCGATCACTTCGCGTACACCAATCCCATGAAGCGCCTCGGTGACGTGCAGGACATCGCCGAGGCAGTGGTCTACATGTCCTCGACGTCGGGCAAGTTCATCACGGGCGAGACGCTCGTCGTCGACGGCGGTCACATGTGCTGGGGCGACACCGAGTGGCCCGGCGGCAAACCCGAGTATTTCCGTTCGGGCCAATAGGCCCCCCGCGCGCTGGCGAACGCCCGTTTTCCGGAGGCTGTCATGACTGCAACCCCGCTCGCACGCACTCCGCGTGCCGAACTCGATCCCCGGTTCCATCTCGCGTGGGACACGCTCAACCGCCTCACCGGCGAGCCCGCCTTCGTCGAGGCCTTCGCGGCGAATCCCGCGATGCTCAATTTCGTGATGAACGACTTCTACGCCGGCATCTTCTTCGGCGGCAATGTCCCGCAGCGCTACAAGCAGCTGGCCCGCCTCGAGCTGTCGTTGCTGCACGGCTGCCGCACCTGCAACAAGCAGAACGTGCCGGGCGCCCTCGAGGCCGGCATCACGCAGGCCCAGGTGGACGCGATGCTCGATTTCGAGCACGGTCCGTTCACCGAGGCCGAAAAGGCCGTCATCGCCTACGCCCGCGAGGTTGCGCTGACCAACCCCGAAGGCCGCGTGACGCCGGAACTGTTCCGCCGCCTCGCGCTGCACTTCTCGCAGGCAGACATCCTCGAACTCGGCGTCACCATGGCGATCATCTCGGGCATGGCGAAGCTCTCGTTCGTGCTCGACCTCGTCGAGAAGGAACCGTACTGCCCCTTCGCCGCAGCGGACAGCGCGACGGCAAACCCCTCCTCCGCCAGCAGCCCATCCGCATGAGCCAACGTATCTTCCCGATCACGATGCCCAAGTGGGGCATCGAGATGACCCAGGGCACCATCACCGAATGGCACGCGCAGCCCGGGCAGGCCATCACCAAGGGTGACGCGTTGCTCGACGTCGAGACCGAGAAGATCGTGAACTCCGTCGAGGCGCCGGCCAGCGGCACGCTGCGGCGCATCCTGGCCGATTCTGGCGCCACCGAGAACGTAGGCGCATTGATCGCGGTCTTTGCCGGCGCGGACGTGGCCGACGCCGACGTGGATGCGTTCATTGCCAGCTTCCGGCCCGCGGATACCGGCTTCGAGCCCGAAAGCAGCGGTGCTCCGGCTGCGCCGGCCCCGACGGTCGCAGCCACGCCGGCCGTGAGCGCGGACTCGTCCAGTGACGGCGGCGGCAAGGTCAGCCCGATCGCGCGGCGCCTCGCGGAGCGCCTTGGGATCGACGTGTCGCTGATCAAGGGCACGGGCACGCACGGACGCGTCTCGAAAGAGGACGTCGAGGCTTACGCGGCTTCGCTGCAGGCCAGTGGGTCGGCCAGTCCTGCCGCGACGACGCAGTCAGCAGGTGCGGGGCCGGTGCGCGAGCGCATGACTTCGATGCGGGCGACGATCGCGAAGCGCCTGCTGGAATCCAAGCAGACGATTCCGCACTACCGTCTCGCGGTTGACGTCGAGCTGACGGCCTTGCTGGCTCACCGCGCGACGCTGAACACAGGGGGCGCAGCCAAGGTATCGATCAACGATCTGCTCGTGCGTGCGACGGCGCTCGCCCTGGCGCGGCACCCAGAGGTCAATGCCCAGCTGCAGGGAGACGAGATCGTCAAGTACGCGCAGGCCGACGTGTGCGTGGCTGTCGCGTCTGCGAACGGTCTCGTGACGCCCGTGGTGCGTGCCGCGGAAACGAAGACCGCGGCACAGATTGCCGCCGAGGTTGCGGACCTGGCCGAGCGTGCGCGCGGCAACCGTCTCACCCGCGAGGAAATCACGGGCGGCACGTTCACGGTGTCCAACCTGGGGATGTTCGGCGTCGATCGCTTCGATGCCATCATCAACCCGCCACAGGTGGCTATCCTGGCCGTCGGCGCTGCAACCGATCGCGTCGTCGCGCGGGACGGCCAGCCTGCCGTGCGTCGCATGGTCACCCTGACGCTTTCATGCGATCACCGCGTGGTCGACGGCGCGATGGGGGCCCGGTTTCTCGCAACGCTGCGCGAGCTGGTCGAGAGTCCCCAATCGCTCTGAGCGCTGTCACCCACGGCCGGCACGGCCGCGGGCGACCACGCCGGACACAGCATCAGCGCGGCTTTGCAGCCAGGACCGCGCAGACACTGTCGCGCAGTATTTTCTCTGCCGTGCTGCCCAGCACGACGTCGCGCAGGTTGCTCTGGCCCCGGGTGCCGACGGCAACGAGATCGGCGTTGACCAGCGCCGCAAACTCCAGGACGCCTGAGCGGTAGCCGGAGTACGGGAATACCTTGGGATGCACCTCGAGTCCCGCATACCTGCTGGTGGTCTCATGCACGAACGCGGTGAGGTTCGGGCCGAGTTCGTTGCGCAGACGCGCGAAAGTATCTGGCCGGTCAGGGACGATGTGCGCCGCGTAAAGCCTGGCTCCCTCACCGTGCGCAATCAGCGCGGCCGCTTCCAGCGCGCGTCGACACGTGGCGGAGAAATCGATGCCGACAACGACGGTGCGGAACGCATCGCGATAGTTGTCGCGCACGATCAGCACGTCGGTCGGGAGACTGCGAACGCAGGTTGAAGCCAGCGTCCCCATGCCCACGATGGGTCGCTCGTCGCCATAAGCGCCGAGCACCAGCAGGTCCGCGTCGTGGCGATCGAGTTGCTGGCGGATACCGACGAGCCGGTGGGCGACGCAGACTTCGAGATGAAGCTGGGATGCTCCGGGGGTGCCCTCTACAAAGGCGTCCCACCGCTTGCGGGCGTCAGCGACGAGTCCCGCGCGGATCCCGCGCTGCATCTCAGTGAGTGCCGAGTCCTCGCGTATCTCGTCGATCGGCGCGTCGACGACGTGCACGGGATGCACTTGTGCGCCGGCCCAGGAAGCCACTCGCTGCGCGTGACCCAGCGCAACCCGGGAGCACTCCGAGAAATCCAGACCGACGACGATGGACGCCAAGCCTTGCATAAATTTCTCCTCGCGACTGGCCTTGATTTACCACGCACCCCCTGCAGCAACAACTTGGTAGTTTCCCGGTGATTACAGCCATCGGCGCAAGCGCCACGCCACTCCCTCCAGCGCCCTGCGCCAGCCCGCGCGACGGTGCCAGTGAGTGGGATCGATCACCGCCGACCGCGTCAAGTCGAACTCGAATTGTGCCGCGAGCAGTTCCGTCAGCGCCCTGCAGCGCGAGACGAGGTTGATCTCGAGGTTCAGGTTGAAACTGCGGTAGTCGAGATTGGCGGTGCCGACGGTGCACCACGAACTGTCTACGACCATCGTCTTCGCATGCAGCACCCGCGGCTGGTATTCCAGGACTTTGACTCCGGCGTGCAGCAGCGCCCGGTAGACCGACCGGCTCGCCCACTGCACCAGGCGCACGTCACTGTGTCGCGGCACCAGGATACGAACATCGACGCCGCGCCGGGCGGCATCCGCCAGTTCGGTGCGCAGGCGTCGTTCCGGCACGAAGTAAGGTGTGGTTGCCCAGATACGTTGGCGCGCCTGGAGGCACGCGGTTTGCAACGCAACCCGCAGATGATGCCGCGCGGGATGCGAGGCGTTGGTCATCAGCAGGTTCGGACCCACCTGGCTGGGCTGCCAGTGCAGGTCACCGCTCCAGAAAGCATGGAACGCTTCCTGCGCCTGCGCTGCAAAGGGCCCCTCGATGCGCACATGGGTGTCACGCCAGCGGCCACCGCCAGTCGTCTGTTGCGAACTGTCGGCGCGCAGATTGAAGCCGCCGAGATAGGCACACCGTTGGTCGAGCACGAGCAGCTTGCGGTGGTTGCGTCGATGGACATGCCACGGACGGCGCCAGTTCCAGCCTCGATACCAGCGCAAATTCACGCCGGCGTCGCGGAGTTCGCGGGTCAACGGGGAGTTCGCCAGCGGCATACTGCCGAAGGCATCGAGTCCGACCTGGACGCGCACGCCTGCTCTCGACCGTTCGCAAAGCGCGGCAACGATCGCGCGTCCGACAGCGTCATCGCCCAGGATGTAGGCTTCCAGGTCGATGGAATGCCGAGCCGACGCAATGTCCATGCGCATAGCTGCGTACAGGGCGTCGCCTTCCACGAACACGCGGACGCTGTCGTCATCGCATTGGCAGGCCGCGGGCACCTGCACCGTCGATTGGACTCGGTCCATCAGGCAGTCCTTGCACTGCTCCCGTGCATCAACCCATGTCGGCGAGCCGCGTGACACGCATTCGCCGCACACGCACCGTCAACAGTGGGCCTGAAAATTCCCGGTTCGCCAATCGGTATAATGCCACCGGAAGCTCACCCGGCTCCTGCTCGGAAGCTCTTCGCCGTGAACGCCTCGTTGAACTCGCACGCAGAGTCAGCGACCGCAACGTCGCGACGGCTGGGCGTTAACCCCGAGCAGGGACTCACGGCCGAGACCGTCGCAGCGCGCCAGCGCGAATTCGGTGCAAACAAGCTGCCGGTGACGCCGCCCCGGTCCGCGTGGCGCGTGCTCGCGGCACAGTTCACCAGCGCGCTCATCCTGGTGCTGCTCGGCGCTGCCGTGCTGTCCGCGGCGATCGGCAACGTCAAGGATGCGATCGTCATCTCATGCGTGGTCGTCATCAACGCGCTGTTCGGGTTCTACCAGGAGTACCGGGCCGAACAGAGTCTCGAAGCCCTGAAGAGCATGTTGCCGGCACGCGCGCGAGTGCGGCGCTCGACAAACACGCAGGACATCTCCGCCGACACACTCGTGCCAGGCGACATCGTTCTCGTCGAGGCGGGCGATCGGGTGCCGGCTGACGGACGGCTCATCTTCACTGCCAGTCTCGAGATCGACGAATCGACACTGACCGGCGAGTCCGCGCCAGTCAGCAAGAGCACGGAGCCGCTGCCAGATACGCCGCTCGCGATCGGCGATCGCATCAACCTGGCCTTCATGAATACCCTGGTCACCCGCGGCCGCGGCGAACTCGTGGTCACCGCGACTGGCCCCCGAACGGAAATCGGCCGGCTGTCACGGCAACTCGCGCTTGCCACCGAGCCCCCGAGTCCTTTGCAGGTCCAGCTCGATCAACTCGGCAAGCGCCTTGGCTTGCTGGCCGTGGCGCTGGTCTCGCTGCTGGCGTTCTTCGAGTGGCTGCGTGGCGAGGGACTGGCGCAGCTGTTGATCGAAGCGATTGCGCTGGCCGTTGCGGCCGTGCCGGAGGGGCTGCCCGTAGTCGTCACCGTGACGCTCGCCCTGGGGATGCAGCGGATGGCGCGACAGAACGCCATCGTCAAGCGTCTCGCCAGCGTCGAGACGCTCGGCTGCACTACGGTGATCTGCTCCGACAAGACCGGTACTCTCACGCTGAACCAGATGACGGTGCGGACTTACTTCTGCGGTGGACGGTCGATCGACGTCGAAACCGCAAGCGGCGACGCGCCAGCACTGCCGGACGACGAGTGGCGCGCCGATGTCCTCGAGCTGTGCAGGGCAGTAACGGCTTGTAACGACAGCCGCATCGATGGGACACGCGTCATCGGCGACCCGATGGAAGGCGCTTTGCTGATGCTCGCTGCGGCTCAAGGCATCGACCGTTCGAGCGTGGACTCCTGCCAGCCGCGACTGCATGAAGTGCCGTTCGAGTCAGCCCACAAGTTCATGGCTACTTTCCATCGACACGAAGACGACGTCGTCTTGTATGTGAAGGGCGCGCCCGATGTGCTGCTGATGCGGTGTTCTGCAGAACTCCGGCAGGGTACCGTGCGGCCGCTTGACGCAACCGGCCGCAGTGAGATCGACGGGGTTTACCAACGCAACGGCAACAACGGCCTGAGGGGGCTGCTGATTGCTTCGCGCACGCTCCGCGGCGCCGACGTCGATGCCAGCGGTGATCTCTCACGGTACGTGACCGACCTGACCTTCCTCGGGTTGGTCGGGTTGATGGATCCCCCGCGTCCGGAAGCCAAAGCGGCGATCGAGAGCTGCCGGCGTGCCGGGATCGCGGTCAAGATGATTACGGGCGACCACCGCTCGACCGCCACCGCCATCGCGCACGAGCTCGGCCTTCAGGGCACGACGCTCTCCGGAACGGAGATCGAGCGCATGGACGCGGCGCAGCTCTCGTCCGTCATCGATACGGTCGGCGTATTTGCTCGCGTCGCCCCGGAACACAAGGTGAAGATCGTCGAATCCCTGCAGGCCAAGGGACACGTCGTGGCGATGACCGGAGATGGCGTCAACGACGCGCCGGCATTGAAGAGAGCCGACATCGGCGTTGCCATGGGGATCGCCGGCACCGAGGTCGCGAAAGAGGCTGCGACCATGGTGCTCACGGACGACAACTTTGCGACGATCGTGAGCGCCGTCCATCGCGGCCGGGTGCTCTACGACAACATCGTCAAGTTCGTGCGCTTCCAGCTGTCGACCACCACGGGCGCGATCCTCACTGTCTTCTTTGCGCCCGTGCTGGGGCTCCCGGAGCCCTTCACGCCGCTGCAGATCCTGTGGATCGCCGTCATCATGGACGGTCCGCCCGCAATCTCGCTGGCCTTCGACGCCGCCCGCCCGGGTCTGATGGAGGAATCGCCGCGGCCGCGCAACGCGCCGCTGCTATCGCTTGCCCGCATCGCCAGGATCCTCGGTTTCGGCATCACGATGATGGTGGGGACGCTGGCCGTGCTGCACTACGGGCTGCAGACCGCGCCGCCGGAGCAGGCGGTCACGCTTGCCTTCACGACCTTCGTGCTCTTTCAGTTCTTCAATGTATTCAACGCGCGCGTCGAATCCCAGACGGCCTTCAACGCGAGCTTTTTCAGCAACAGGCTGCTGTGGGCATCCATCAGCGGCGTGCTCGCCCTGCAGGTGCTGGCGGTCGAATGGGCCCCCGCCCAGCGACTGTTCGAGACCCAGCCGCTCTCGCTGGCGCAGTGGATGCTCGCCGCCGGCGTCGCTTCATTGATCCTCTGGCTCGAGGAGGCGCGGAAATTGCTCGGCTCGTTCGGTCGCCTGCTGAGCGAAGCGCAAGCACGATCCGGCGCCAGGTCCGAAAAAAAATAGGCCGGCTTGCGCCGGCCTATTTCGTTCTACGTCAGCGCCGCGGGTTTAGCGCGAGCCGAACCCCATGCCGAACTCGATGCCGTAGTTGATCGGCGCGCCGAACTGCGAGTGCGTCCACAGCGTGGCGACCGACTGCGAGGCGATGCGATACCGCTCGTCCGTCAGGTTCTTGCCGTAACCGCGCACGAACCAGTTCGAGTCCGGGTCGGTGTACGTCACGGAGGCGTTGAGCAGGTTCTTCTCGTCCAGGTAGGCGTCGTATTCACGACCGGCCGCCGAGATGTAGAACAGGTTCTCGTCCTCGTGGTAGTACTCCGCGCCGAACTCGACACGGGAGCCGTTCGCAAGGCTCCACGTGTAGAGGGCCTGGATCGAACCCATGAACTCGGGCGAACGCGGCACCGGCAGGCCCGAGAAATCGCCGTAGAACGGCAGGATCACGCCGCCCGACGCCGGGTCGGAGAGGCCGGGCTGGTCGATGATGAACTCGTTGTACGAAGCGTCCAGGTACGAAGCCTGCGCGCGAATCCGGAAGGATTCCGTCAGCACCGCCTGGAATTCCATTTCGATGCCCTTCGCTTCCACTTCGGCCGCGTTGTAGAACACCGTCTCCTGGAACTGCGCACCGTTCTTCTCGGTGAGGATGTTCACCGCGCGCTGGGCGTCCTTGTACTCCGTGAAGAACACGGTCGGGTTGAAGCGGAAGCGGTTGTCTTCGCTCTCCCACTTCATGCCGATTTCGTAGTTCGTCGCGAATTCCGGGTCGACCGGGCGCGTGAGCTCGGAGACCATCAGGCCGCTGGTGCCGGTCTGGTCGTTGTAACCGCCCGCCTTGTAGCCTTCCGAGATCGTCGCATAGCCGAACAGGTTGTCGGTGAACTTGTAGGAACCGACCACGCGCCAGCTTGGCTCGGTCCACGATTCGGACAGGTTGCCGAAGCCCGGCGTGTTCTCGTTGACGATGATGCCGCCCGGGTACCGGTTGAAGTTGCCGGCCTGCAGCGGGTCGTTGAAGTCGCGCCACGAGAGGCTGCCGTTGTTCAGGTTGTCGTCGAGGATGTCGAAGCCGACCTGCGTGCGGCCCGCCCAGGAACGCTCGTCGCGCGTCATGCGATAACCGCCCGACAGCGAGAACTGGTCGGTGACTTCCCAGGTCGCGTCGATGTAGCCGGCCAGCGAGTCCGAGTCCTGCTTGTTGCAGAGCACCTGCGGCGTGCTGTTGTTCAGCTGCTGCGGCGCACCGACCGAACCCAGGTCGAAGGCAAGATCGATGAAGCCGAGCACCTGCACCACGCAGAACTCGGCGTCGTTGGTCTGCTGGAACACACCGGCGACGAAGTTGACCGAGCCATCGAAGTCCGAGGCGAAGCGCGCCTCGAACTGCGTCGTTTCACGTGTCGTGTCGCGCGTCGCGTCGAACAGCGAAATGACCTCGCCCGTCGCCTGGTTCACCGGCGCGGCGCCGGTGTAGGTGTTGGGCAGGTGCTCGTCCTGGTCGCGCTTGCCGGCGTTGGCGTACACCGTGCCGTAGCCCAGGTCCCATTCCATGTTCAGGTAGATGCCGTCGACGTCGATGACCTGGCCATCGCCCATCTTGAGCAGCGAGTCCTGGCGCTGGGTGGAGCCCACGTTCTTGATCGGGTCGCCGTTCGGACGCGTGAAGCCGAGGACGTTCCAGAGATACGGACCGTTCCGCGGGGTGTCGTTGTAGGCCGGCACGGCGTCCGAACGATCGCGCATGATTTCGTACTGCGCGAGGAACGTGAGGTTCTCCGACGCGTTCCACTGTGCCTTGATGCGGCCGTTGAGGTTGTCGTCGCCACCCGAGCTCTTGTTGGGGCTGCCCTCGCCCGTGGTGCCCGTGACACCCGGGATGTTGAACGGCGCGAAGGTGCCGCCGAAGATGTTGAGCGTATTGATCGGGCCATAGTTGGCGCCGAGCTTGTAGTAGCCGTCGGACTTCGAGTACGCACCGACGAAACGCAATGCCAGCACGTCGTCGATGACGGGCACGTCGATGGAGCCCTGCGCGCGCACGGCGTTGAAGCTGCCGTAGCCCAAGCGCACGTCGCCGCCCATTTCGTCCATGTCCGGGCGCTTGCTGCGGATGTTGACCGCGCCACCCGTCGTGTTCTTGCCGAACAGCGTGCCCTGCGGGCCGCGCAGGACTTCGACGCTTTCGATGTCGAAGGTGTCGAGCAGCTGCGTCTGCACGCTGGGCAGCACGAAGTCGTCCATGGTCACGCCAACGGGCGAGTCCTGGTAGACGATGATGTCCGTGAGGCCGACACCGCGCATCGCGAACGACGCGGCGTTGAATGCGGTGATCCGCGAGGCCGAGAAGCCCGGCACGGACGACGCAATGCCCGAGATGTCGCGCGCAACCATGCGGTCGATGTCTTCGGCCGTCACGGCCGAGACCGAGACCGGCGTCTGCTGCAGGTTGGTGATGCCCGCGCGCGTCGCGGTGACGAGCACTTCTTCGAGCCCCCCGGTGGCGTCCTGTGCCATGGCGGCGGGCGCGGCGGCGGCGGCAAGCACTGCGGAAACGATGCGAGCAAGCGGCGTCGTGCGTGAACGGAACACGGTCATGTAGCTTTCCCCCGGTCAGTAATGCCGCGGCTGCGGCTCGGTTCAAGTGAAACGGTCGGTGCCAGATTCGACTCGGCTTTCGATGCTTTTTAAAGCAGCGACACAAAAAAAGCAATCATGACTGTTTTTCATTTTTGCAACGCAAAACGTAAATACGATGGTCGCGCAGTGCTTGGAAAAAAGTACTTTCCACGTCATGCAGGGGCTTTGATGTATTTTTACAACAACCTGTACGAGTAGCCGAACCAGCAGAAAACAGTCAGGCCTGTTTCTTTTTCGGCCCTTTGCTATATTCGGTCGCCTCCGCCGCGCGAACCCGAGGAATGCATCATGGCTGCCAACCTGAAGCCCCAGTGGCCGATGACCCTGAGCGCACCCGCCGGTTCGCTCGAAGCCAAGCAGCCCGAGCCGGACAACGGCCACGCCGCGCCGGACCCGTCGCGCTATTACTCGCGCGAATTCATGCAGAAAGAATGGACGCACCTGTGGCCGCGCGTGTGGCTGCTTGCCGGCGTCACCTCGGACATCCCCGAGGAAGGCGACTACACCGTCTTCAACCATGGCCACGAAAGCTTCGTGATCGTGCGCCAGGAGGATGGCGGCATCCAGGCGTTCTACAACGTCTGCCCGCACCGTGCGAATCCGATCGCGCTCAACGAGCGCGGCAGCGTCGCCAAGTTCACCTGCGCGTTTCATGCCTGGCGTTTCTGCATCGACGGCAAGCTCGACTGCATCACCGACGAGCACAGCTTCGACGAGCAAGTGGTGGCCCACCGCCCCGGGCTCACGCCCGTGCGCTGCGACCAGATCGGGGGCCTGATCTTCATCAACATGGATGGCAAGGCCCCGCCGCTGCGCGAGTGGATCGGCCTGCCGCCCGGCTACATCGAGAACTACCGGATCGACGAGATGCACGTGGTGCGTCACGTGCGCACCGAGTGGCAGGCGAACTGGAAGACAGGCGTCGACGCGTTCTACGAGACCTACCACCTGCCGCACATCCACCCGCAGACGCAGGGCGTGATGGAGGACTACTCGCAGTACGACACGTACCCGAACGGGTTCCAGCGCATGATCGTGCCGATCTGCACGCCAAGCCATCGCATGCACGATCGCGAGAACGTCAACGAAGGCCTCAAGTACATGATGCTGGAAGCCGGCATGGATCCGGCCACGTTCCAGGGCACTGCGCTCGAGGTGCGCGAGGCGGTGCAGAAAGCGAAGCGTGCGCGCGCGAAGCGCCTGGGGCTCGATCACTACGACAAGTTCACGGACGGCCAGCTGACCGACAGCTGGGCGACCGGCTACTTCCCCAACGTGCAGATCGGCATGCACCCGGAGGGCGTGTTCATCATGCGCTTCCAGCCGCACCCGACCGATCCCGAGCGTTTCTTCTACGACAACATGACGCTGGTGCGTTACGTCGACGACCCGAAGTATTCGGTGCCGGGCTGGATGGGCCTGCCGAAGGACACGGACGTGACCGGCGCGACCCGGCCGAACATCGAGCATCACTTCGTGGGCGAGCCGCGTGCCGACCTGGGCGACGTGCTGAACCAGGACGTCGACCTGGTCGAAGCGGTGCAGCGCGGACAGAAGTCACGCGGTTTCCGCGGCCCGTTGTGGGGTCAGCAGGAAGCACGCCTGCGTCACTACCAGCGCGAAATCGACCGCTACGTCAACGGCGAGAAGTGAGCGGACGCCGCTACTACGACGACCTCGTCGTCGGGGAGACGCGCGAATCGCAGGAAGCGACAGTCGAACTGGACGCGCTCCTCGCTTTTTCGCGCGCCTACGACCCGCAGTATTTCCATGCGGACCCGGAGGCCGCGCGGAGCTCGGTCTTCGGCGAAGTGATCGCGTCCGGCATCTACACGATGGCGCTGTGGCGCCGGCTCGATCACGAGATCAGCGGTGACATCGCCTGGATCTGCGGCGTGGCGTGGGAAGACGTGAAGTGGCCGGTGGCCGTGCGCGCGGGAGACCGGCTGCGCGCGCAATTCGAATGCCTCTCCAAGCGCCCCTCGCAATCGGACCCGACGCGCGGCATCGTCGAGTTCCGCTACACGCTGCGCAACCAGCACGACCAGGTCGCCTGGACGTGTCGCAGCATCAACCTGGTGGAGACGGGGCCGCTCGCAACCTCTTAGGCCTCAGGTCACTCGTCGGGCGCGATCTTCAGCTCGAGACCGTCCAGGGCGTCCGTGAATTCGACCTGGCAGCTGAGGCGCGACGTGGCCGCGTCGTAATGCTGCAACTCGACCAGCAGTTCTTTCTCGTCGCCCTGCGGCGCAGGCAGCCGCGGCATCCATTCGGGTTTGACGAAGATGTGGCACGTCGCGCACGAGCACAGGCCGCCGCAAATGGCCGTCACGCCGTAATCGAATTCGCGCAGCGTCTCCATCAGCTTGAGACCCGCCCGGGCTTCGACCTCGTGCACGTTGCCGTCGCGGTCGGTCACCACCATCTTCGCCATGCTCGCACCCGTTCGTCGTTGTGTTGTTCGAATCAGTGATTATTGCAGCGCAAGACCCCGGATGCACGCTCCAGCAACCGCAATTCGATCCGGTCGGACCGGCGCGCCACTTCGACCGGCTCCGGGCCGTCTGCGGCCGTGCCACGCAGGCTCTGGTACCAGAGCCATTGCACGTAGTCGAAGGCCCAGCACGCGAGCGCAAGCCGGTCCTGCTCGACAGCCCCTCCAGCCCGGAGGTATGCGCTGCAGAGCGCGTGGGCGGCCGTCGGCGACAGGTCGGCCTGGCACGTGAACGAGGCCAGGTCGAAGATGGGGGCCCCGAGTCCCGCGTATTCCCAGTCCACGAGCCAGAGCCTGTGCCCGGCATCGATGATGATGTTCTGCGAATGTATGTCGTGGTGACAGAGGACCAGCGTCCGCTCCGTGTCGAGTCGGGCGAAGACTTCCGCGGCCACCGCTGTAAAGTCAGCCCGCAACGTCGACGCTGGCAGCGCTGCCTCGAGCAGGCGCGCCTGTTCGCCGAACCGGACGTGGCGCAGGTGCGCCGGGACGTGCAGTGCATGCAATCGCGCCATTGCCTCTCCGACCTGTTCCAGTGAATGCGGAGCGGTGATGCCTGGCACGTCGCTGCGGGCATCGATCCAGCGCGTGACCAGGAGCCTCGCTCCGGGATCACACCGCACGACGGCGGGTGCCAGGCCAGCCGCGGCCACCTGGTGCAGGATCTCCGCCTCCGCATCGAGGCTGGCGCCGAGCTTCTCGCTGCCCGGGCGGGCCAGGCGCACGAAGTTCTCCTCCGTGCCGGTCACTGCATGCCACGCAAAATTACTGAGGCTGCCCGGGATCGGAGTCAAACGCGCACGCGCCATCGCGGCGGTGTCGGCATGCAACCCCAGCGCCTCGCGGGCTGCGCGTTCTGCCTGCGGCCAAGTCGTAAATCGTACGGTTCATGCCGGCCGTACCAGTGCGGCGCGCTCATCCTGTCGCCATTGCCAGTAGCCACGCAACGCGAGCGCGGTGTACAGCGCGAAGAGCGCTGCGGTAACGGCCAGCCCTTGTGTTGCGGCCAGCGCGGCCATCGCCGCGTCGAGCACGATCCAGTAGAGCCAGTTCTCGATGATCTTGCGCGCGACCATCCAGGTGGTGAGCACGCTGCCCCAGGCGATGGCCGCATCGACGAACGGAACCCAGCCGCCGCCGGCCTGCCGCGCGACCAGCGCACCGTTGATTCCTGCGACGAGCGCAACGGCGACCAGCGCCACGAGATGCCGCTGCCAGGACCAGCGCGAGATCGCCACGGGCGCGCCGCCCGCAACGCCGCGCCACGTGCGCCAGCCATAGACTGCCATGCCCACGTAGAACACCTGCAGCGCGGCTTGCATGTACAGGCCCGCGCGCGTGAACACCGCCAGGTACAACAGTGCGCTGGCGATGGCAAAGGCCCAGCACCACGGACTTTGCCGGATGGCGAGCAGCAGGTAGCCCAGCGCCAGCGCCGCCGCGACCCACTCGATGGCCGGCAGCGTCGCCAGGGCAGCGATGGCTTGCTCGACGCGACTCAACCTTCGTCCGAGGTGGGCACGCCGCCCAGCAGCTTCATGACGAACACCGCGCGCCGCTCCGCACCGAAGGTCCGTCGCGTCTCACGCTCGAGTGCGGCGAACAGCTCGCCGTGTTCGCCAGCCACCTGCGTGCTCATCGCATTGGTGACGACGTCGAGATCCGGGTAGGCATTCAGTCGCTCGATGAAGTCCTTGATCGGGGGCACGTAGTCGGCATCGAGCGGATACAGGCTGATCTCTATGGCACTGCGCATTTCTCGTCTCCTCGCGTGTGGTGCGATGGCGCCGCCCTACCAGCGCCACTGCAGGGTGATTCCCGCCATGCGTCCGTCGCCGCGCTGCGTGTAGAGCTTGTTGGCGAAGTCCGGCGGTTCGAGACCGAAATAGAACCCGCGCACGGCGTAGTCGGCATCGTCGAGGTTACGCACCCACGCCTGTGCCGACCATGGGCCGCGGGCATAGCCCGCCCGCAGGTTGAGCACGACGTAAGGGTCGGAACGCTGATCGTGGCTCGCGTCGAAATAGAACGCGTCGACGCCACTCAGGTCGGCTCGCGCCATCCAGCCCTGGTCCCCGCCCCATTGTGCCGACAGCGAATACTGGTAGCCCGGCGCGTGCGACTGCTCACGGCCATCGAGGTCGCGGTCGCCGTACTGGTACCCGAGGTATTCCGAATGCAGCAGGCCGAGCGTCGCGCCGACCTGCAGGCGCTCCGTGGGTTGCCATGCAACCGACGCTTCCAGGCCGTAATTGCGGCCCCGTGCTGCGTTGTCGGTGTAGAAGACGTAGGAAAGCGGATCGCCCGGGACGAGCTGGAACGACGTGGCGACCTGCTGCTCCTCGCGCCACATGTGGAACAGCGCAATCTCCGCGTGCAGCCGGACATCGGCGGCGACGAAGCGCAGGCCCGCCTCCGCGTTCCACAAGTATTCGGGCGCGAACTGCCGGCGTTCGTCAGGCACGAACTGCCCGATGTTGAAGCCGCCCGCCTTGTAGCCGCGCGCCACCGTGGCGTACCACTGGTCGTCGGCCCCGAACGGACCCTGCAGCGACACCTGGCCACCCACCATCGTATCGCGCGGGTCGAAGCGCGCGCCGTCGGAGTCGGCGTAATCGGCAGAGCGACTCTCGACGCGCAGCCCAGCAGTCAGCGACGCATGACCGCGTATCTGCCATTCGGCCTCGCCGTAGGCCGCGAGCGACGTGGACGCAAACTGCGTCGCAAGCAACGGCCGCAGCAGTTCGCCCGCGAACTCGTCGCGCTGGAGCGAGTCCTCGTCGAGACGCAACGCGTAAATCCCGGCGACCCAATCGACGGCGTCGGCACGGCCGCCGGCCAGGCGCAGGTCCTGGCTCAACGTCGAGCGCTCGCGAGCGTAGTTGGAGAAGTAATCGTAGGGCGCGTATTCGCCCCAGTAAGCGTCGTTGCCCCAGTCGCCGTCGAAACTGTAGATGCTGTCCGACCAGGCATAGGCACTGGTGCTGCGCAGGCGGTAATCGCCGAGAGCGCCCGTCACGTCCGCCGAGATGCCACGCGTCCGCTGTGCATCGCGACCCGGGTTGTCGCTTTGCGTGCGGCGCGAATTGTCGAGCGCGAACGCATCGAAGCCGTTGTCGATATCGACGTAAAGCGCCGCGATGTCCGCCCGCCAGCCCGGGGCGATTTCCCAGTGCAGCTTGCTGCGCAGCGTGGCTTCGCTGCGGCCATTGGTGTCGTCTCGATCGAGGTAGGCGTTGCGCTGGAAGCCGTCGCTTTCGAACTGCTGTGCGGCAACGCGCCATGCCGATCCGGCGCTGCCGAGCGCACCGCCTCCGGCCACGCCCGCGGACCACGTGCCGAACTCCCCGCCCGTGAGCTCGGTGATCAGGTCGGATTCAGGCTTTGCATCCCGCGTCTTGATCTTGATGAGACCGGCCAGCGCATTGGCGCCGTACCGCGTGCCCTGTGGTCCACGCAGGACTTCGACCTGCTCCGTGTCGAACAGCGTAGCCGGCATGCCGACGCCGCTCAGGTCGATGTCGTCGACCAGGAAGCCCACGGATGGATTGGGTGCGCCCTGGTATTGCTCCAGCTCGCCGATACCTCGCAACTGGAAGAAGCGCGGTCGGGAGGTGCCGCCCGACCAGTTCAAATTGGGTACCAGTCCGAGCACGTCGCCGAGGTGCTGCAGGCCCGCCGACTCGAGCGTGGCTCGATCGAGCACGGTGATGCTGGCGGGCATCTCGCTGATGCTCTGATCGCGCAACGACGCGGTGACGACGATCTCTTCGAGTGCCTGATCCTGCGCAGGCGCTGGCGCACCCGACAGCAGCCACGCCAGCAAACCCGTGACTGGCCGCAGGGAGCGCCCGCCAGGCCGCTGCGCTTGCCGTACCTGCGCGTTGCGCACGACAGCGCCGTGGCGGCGCGGCACGGCAAATGAATACGAATAAATTGGAGACAGTCCGAGTGGCATTACCTGCTCCCTACGCCGGTATTAACCGGATCAGGTTCGACGGGTTCGTCGATGAGCAGCGCCATTCATGCGCGCGCGGTCGACATCTCAGGCCCAGTCAGGCCACCCCAAGGTGACGCAGATTATAGGGCGAGACCGGCATGCCGCGGCGTGAATATATTGACTGGGCGCAGCGGCTCAGGACTAATGCGCATCCCAATCCCTGTCGCCTTCCTGCCCATGACCCAGCGCAAATGCCGCTTGTTCCTCGTCGATGCTTTCACGCGTGAGCGCTTTTGCGGCAATCCCGCCGCCGTGGTGCTGGATGCGGATGTCCTCGACGAACACGAGATGCGGCGCATCGCGCGCGAACTGGCTGGCATCGAGGTCGCGTTCGTGCTCGGCTCCGACTCGCCGGACTACGACGTCGAGCTGCGGTTCTTTTCGCCGCGACGCGAAGTGGGATTCGTCGGACATGCCACGGTGGCGGCCCACTACGTTCGCGCCATCGCCGACGGCATTCCGCGTGGCAAGGTGCGCCAGAAATCCCCGGCAGGCATCGTCGGCGTCGAAGTAAGCGGCAAGGCGCCGGACCTGCGCGTCACGATCGACCAGACCCCCGCCACGTTCGGGCCGATCGTCCCCGAAGAACGCCTCGGACCGGTGCTCGATGCGCTCGGCATCAGTTCGTCGAGCCTGCATCCGGCGTGCCCCGTGCAGGTGATGAGCACGGCCAACTCGCGCCTGCTGATCGGGCTGCAGTCACCGGACACGCTCGACTCGCTGCAACCGAAGATGGACCAGCTGATCCACCTGACTTCGCACGTCGGTGCGGACGGCTTCTTCGTGTTCGCGCTGCGGCCCGGCGCGGGGCCTGCGACCACGGAGTCGCGCATGTTCTGTCCGGTGATCGGCGTGCCGGAAGACCCGGTGAGCGGCAACGCGCACGGCATGCTCGGCGTGTACCTGCTGCACTATGGCTTGCTCGCGCCCAAGGATGGCGAAGCCTCGTTCGTCGGCCTGCAGGGCCGCTTCGTGGATCGGCCGGGTCGCGTCGACGTCACCGTGGCCTGCAGCGGCAAGCGCGCGTCGGGCGTGCGCGTATCGGGCGACGCCGTGATCGTCTACGAGGCCGTGCTGCCGCTCTGATCCCCGCGGGGTCGCGCCGACTCCAGCCCGCTCTCAGGCCCGCTCGACCTTGGGCGTGTGGCCACGGCGCAGCAGCAGGCCCTTGCGCACATAGGAAGGCACGTCCTCATCGTGATGCGTCGCCAGCACGAGCGTCGCACCGCGCCGCACCGCCGCGTCGAGTCGCCCACGCGTCAGCGCGCGAGCCGCGGCATCCAGTCCGTCGAAGGGCTCGTCGAGCAGGAACAGGGACCGCGGGCGCAAGAAAGCGCGCGCCATCAGGGCGAGGCGCAGCTGCCCGTACGAGAGTTCGCGGGCTCGCCGCGCCGCCAGTGAACTCAGGCCCCACGCGCGCAGTTCGGCGCGAACCCGTCGCAGTTCGCTGGCCGTGGGAATGTCGTTCAGCCCGATGCTGGCGTGAATACCGGACGCGACGATCTCCTCCACGGTGCTGCCGGTCGCGGCGTAGGCCGCCTGCAGTTCGGGCGACACGAGCCCGACACGCGCCTTCCAGTCCGCGGCAACCGGCCAGCGCCGCACCCGCTCGCCGCCATGCGCAGGCCAGAGGTCGCCGTACAGCACGGCGATCAGCGTCGACTTGCCCGCGCCATTGGCGCCGCGCAAGCGCCAGTGTTCGCCACGATTCAGGCTCCAGTCGAACGAGCCGATGATGGCGCGCTCGCCGCGAAACACCGTGGCTCGCTGCAGACGCAGCAGTTGCGCTGCGTCACCTGCCCTGCCTGGCGCTGGCCGCGCATCGACCCCGCTGGGCTTCCGCACCGGCGCACCGCGGGCTTGTTGGCTGCGCGCCGTCGCCGCGAGCAGGCTCGCAACGCTCTGCCCTGCCTTGCGCTCGACCACAGCCGTGACGCGTCCTGCCGCGATCCGCGCGACGTGCGTGAGATCCGCCGGTGCATCCGCGAGTCGATGACTGCTCAGGACATAGGCCGTGCGCGGCGATGAAAGCCCGCGCAGCGCACGGTGAAAGGCGGCACGACCTTTCGTATCCAGGCCGTTCATCGCCTCGTCGAGCAGCAGCACGTCCGGTGCACGCACGACCGCGCGCGCAAGCAGCACGCGCCGGCGCTGGCCGTACGACAGCGAACGGAACGGTCGCTGCAGCCAGCCCGCGAGACCGACCTGCTGCAGCACCTGCACGATGCGACGCTGCTGCGACGCGGTGGCGGCCAGCAGCGGGAAGTCGCTGTCGTCGAAGCCCGTGAGCACGACCTGCTGCACGTCGAGCGTCGACTCGTAGCGCTCGTAGCGATCCTGCCGCTCGGGGCCGAGGTAGGCGATGCGATCCGCGGCAAACACGGGCTGGTCGAGCACTTCGCCGCTGCGCAGGTAATAACGGCGCGACTCGCGGCCTGTCGGCGTAGGCCAGAAATCGCCCCGCAGCAGCTTGAGCAAGACCGTCTTGCCCGCACCATTGGGGCCGAACAGCAGCCAGCGGGTTCCGGCGCGAACGTCGAGCGACGCATCCTGCACTGCCCAGTGCGAACCGAGCCGCACGCTTGCGGCGACGAGCTCGATGCGTCGCAGCCGGTCGCCTGCCGGTACGGCCGCGGTCACGCTGCGAGCCACGTCCAGTGCTCACCATCCTGCGCGACGCGACGTTCCTCGAGCAGCTTCTGCAGGTGGGCGAGCAACGAATGGCGCGCGAGCGGGTGCAGCCGGACCGGCGTGTCGGCGTAAACGACCGGCACCAGCGCGTCGAGCGTGGCGCCGCTGCCCAGGGTCACGAGCCCCTCGATCACCTTGCTCTCCCGTTGCAGCCGATGCGCGAGCACGCGGTCGATCTCGCCGAGCGGATCCGCCATCACCGCGCCATGACCCGGCAGCAGCGCCGCAAGTGGCAGCGTGCGCAACTGCCGCAACGATTCGAGGTACAGGCGCATCGAGCCGTCGGGCGGCAGGATCACGACCGTCGAGCCGCCCATCAGGTGGTCGCCCGTCAGCAGCCAGCCTTCAGGCTCGAGCAACAGGCACACGTGGTTCGACGCGTGGCCGGGCGTGTGCAAAGCACGAAGGTTGGCCCCTGCAGGACTGATGAGGTCGCCGTCCGTGAGCGTGGCGTCGGGCCGGTACGACTCGTCCTGGTAGCCGTCGTCGGGCGCCGGACGCCCGAGCACGATGGCGCCCGTCGCGCTCTTGAGCGCCGCGGCACCGGGCGAGTGATCCGGATGCGAGTGCGTGCACAGCACGTGACTGATGCGTCCGCTCGTGGCGGCAATCATGCGTTCGACATGTTCGGCATCGTCCGGACCCGGATCCACGACGACGAAATCGGGGCCGGTGCCGATGATGTAGCAGTTGGTGCCGGCGCCAGTGAGTGCGCTGGGATTCGGCGCCACGAGCCGCGCCACGTTGGGCGCAAGCCGGCGCAACTCGCCGGTCAGCGCAGGCGCATGCAGGTCGTGCACTTCGAACGTCGCAGCCACCGCTCAGTTCGCAGGCTGCTTGAAAACGAGACCGCCCTTGACGACCACGGCAACGTCCTGCAGCCGGGTCACGTCCGCGAGCGGATCGCCTTTGACCGCGATGACGTCGCCGAACCTTCCGGGCTGCAGGCTGCCGATCCGGTCGTCCCAACCCATGTGCTTCGCCGCGAGCGACGTGGCGGACTGGATGGCCGCCATCGGCGTCATGCCGCGCTGGACCATGATCGGGAACTGGCGCGCATTGAGCCCGTGCGGATACACGGCGGCGTCCGTGCCGAAGACGATGTCGACGCCCGCGCGGTGGGCCTTGGTGAAGCCCTGGCGTTGCGCTTCCGTGGTCTCCACGTTCTTGCGCAGGAATTCTTCCGGCCACTTCTCTTCGCGGCCGACGGTATCGATGTAGTCGCCGTTGTAGACGTCCATCGACAGCGCCGTGCCATGCTGCTTCGCCAGCTGGATCGCTTCGTCGTCGATCAGCGATGCGTGTTCGATGGTATCGGCGCCAGCCAGGATCGCATCCTTGATCGACTGCGCGCCGTGCGCGTGCGCCGCCACCTTGATGCCGTGCGCATGCGCGACGTCGACCACTGCCTTGATGTCGGCGGGCGACATCTCGCGCTCGCCGGGCACGCCGCCAAAGGCGAGCACGGCGCCCGAGGCAATGATCTTCAGAACGTCCGCGCCGCCGGCCACGGCCAGCTCGGCCTTCTTACGGAATTCTTCCGGGTCGCGGGCCACGCCCATGCGCACTTGCGGCGGGATGCTCGCTTCCGCATGGCCAGGTATGACCAGGTCGCCCCCGCCCGCGGGCACGGTGAGATAAAAGCCGGACACCTGCATGCGCGGCCCGATGGCGGCGCCCTGGTTGATCGCGTCACGCAGGTCGCGGTCGACCCAGGCGATGTACGTGCCCACGTCCCTCGCCCCGGTGAACCCGGCCATGAGCGTGTCTTTTGCGCTCACGCGGGCGATCGCGCCCTGTTCCGCCGGGGTGCGGCGGTAGTAGACGCTCAGGTCCGAGGTTTCGTGCGCGCTGTCCGACAAGTGCGTGTGCATGTCGATCAGGCCCGGCAGGCAGGTGTACTGCGACAGGTCCAAGGTCGCGACGCCCGGCGGGCTGAGCGTGCCGGCGCTCACGGACTCGATCCGACCCTGCCTGATGACGACCGTCGACGGTCCGCGGGCGGCGCTGCTGACGCCATCGATCAACACTCCGCAGTGCAGCGCGACCGTGCCCGAATCCGGCGTGTACGGCGCCGCTGACACGACCGGCTTTGGCGTGGCCGCGACAAGCACGGCCGGAGCGGCGAGCGCGCCGGCCAGGAGCAGCGCAACGCGTCGCACAGCGCGCCCCTTTGGGGCGGCGGGCGCATTTCTGCGACAGGACTGTGCAGGCAAAAAAGCGTGAGCCATCGTTTCGTCGTATCCGAACAACATGTGGACCCGAATCGCCACGCGGCGTTTGACTTTAAGTGCGCGGCAGTCTTTCATTCGCCCGTTGTGGTGTCAAAACACGGGAATCCTGGATGACGAGCGGGCCTGAACCCGTAGGAACCCTCGACGTGGCGTTGGCCCACGCCGAGCAGCTGCTCGCCGACCAGCCGCGCCTCGCGGTCGAACAAGCCACCGAGATCCTGGCAGCGGTCCCGGGGCATCCCGCAGCAACGCTGCTGCTGGGCATGGCCCACAGGCGCCTGCAACGGGTCGACGACGCGCTCGGCACCCTCGAACCCCTGGCCGCGGCACATCCACGCTGGGCGACCGCGCAGCTCGAACTCGGACTCGCCCTGGGCGACGCAGGTCGCGGCGGCGAGGCAGTCGAAGCGTTGCGGCTTGCGGTGCGCCTGCAACCCACGCTGGCGGACGCCTGGCGCGCCCTCGGCGACCATCTCCACGCCATGGGCGATACCGCGAGCGCAGACCAGGCGTACGCAAACCACGTGCGCAACTCGACGCGCGACCCGCGCCTGATGGAGCCCGCACTCGCGCTCGCCGAAGGCCGCATCGCCGTGGCGGAGCCGCTGCTGCGCAATCACCTCAAGCGGTTTCCCACGGACGTAGCCGCGATTCGCATGCTGGCGGAGATCGCATCGCGCATCGGACGCTACGGCGATGCCGAGAACCTGCTCACGCGCTGCCTCGAGCTGGCCCCCGGCTTCAAGGCAGCGCGCCACAACTATGCCGTGGTCCTGCACCGGAACAACAAGCCCGTCGAAGCGCTGGCACAGCTCGATTTGCTGCTGGCCGCAGAGCCGCGCAGTCCCAGTTTCCGCAACTTGCGGGCCGTGGTGCTGGCGCGCCTCGGCGAGTACGAAGAGGCGATCCAGCTGTACGAGCAACTGCTGCAGGAGTACCCGCAGCACGCCAAGGTATGGCTCAGTCACGGGCATGCGCTCAAGACCGCCGGCCGCCAGGACGATTCCATCGGCGCCTACCGCAGGTCGATCGAACTGGAGCCGCGGCTCGGCGAAGCGTACTGGAGCCTCGCCAACCTGAAGACGTTCCGGTTCACGCCCGCAGACGTCGCGGCGATGCGCGCGCAGCTCGATCGCGACGACCTCACGGTCGAGGACCGCTTCCACTTCAACTTTTCGCTCGGCAAGGCGGCTGAGGACGCGCAGCAGTACGCCGAATCGTTCGAGCGCTACGCGGAGGCCAACCGGCTGCGCAAAGAAGTCGTGCCCTACGACAGCAGCGCGATCACGGAGAATGTGCGTCGCGCACGCGCGCTGTTCACGCCCGATTTCTTTGCCGCGCGCCAGGGCCAGGGTTGCGCCGCACCCGACCCGATCTTCATCGTGGGCCTGCCACGCTCGGGCTCGACCCTCGTCGAACAGATTCTCTCCAGCCATTCGGCCATCGAAGGCACGATGGAACTGCCGGACGTCATCGGCATCGTCAAGGAGCTGAGCGGTCGCACTCGCCGCTCCGAGGTCTCCAAGTACCCCGAAGCGCTGGCGTCGCTCGCGGCGGACGAACTGCGCGGGCTCGGCGAACGTTACCTCGAGCAGACACGGGTCCAGCGCCGCACGGGCGCACCCTTCTTCATCGACAAGTTGCCGAACAACTGGGCGCACGTCGGACTCATCCAGCTCATGCTGCCCAATGCCCGCATCATCGACACGCGACGGCACCCGCTCAGCTGCTGCTTCTCCAATTTCAAGCAGCATTTCGCGCGTGGCCAGAACTTTACCTACGCGCTCGACGACCTTGGCCGCTACTACGCCGACTACGTGGCCTTGATGGCGCATTTCGACGCCGTGCTGCCCGGCCGCATCCATCGCGTGATCTACGAGCGCATGGTCGAAGACACCGAGCATGAGGTGCGCCGGCTGCTCGACTACTGCGGCTTGCCGTTCGAGGACGCCTGCCTGCGTTTCTACGAGAACGACCGTGCCGTGCGTACGGCAAGCTCGGAACAGGTGCGCCAGCCGATCTTCCGCGACGCGGTCGACCAGTGGCGCAATTACGAAGCCTGGCTGGAGCCGCTGCGGGCGGCGCTTGGCCCAGTGCTCGACGCGTATCCGGCGGCGCCGCCGCTGCAGCATTGAACGTATTCACGTGCCCGCCGACGGGCGCATCACTCAGGGAGATCGATACAAAATGACCCGTAGCCGTAAACGCAAACTGCAGCGCGAGACAGGCCGGCCGTCCGCCTTGCGCGCCCTCGCAGCCGGCGTGCCGACGCTGCTCGCCGGCATGTCCGCCTATGCACAAACCACCTCAGGCGGTCTCGAAGAAATCGTCGTGACCGCGCAGAAGCGCACGGAAGACCTGCAGTCCGTGCCTGTCAGCATCCAGGCGTTCAGTTCGCAGCGGCTCCAGGACCTGAATATCCAGCGCTTCGATGACTACGTGAGGTTCCTGCCGAGCGTCTCGTACCAGTCGGCGGGCCCGGGCTTCGCCAGCGTGTACATGCGCGGCGTGGCGAGCGGCGGCGACGGCAACCACTCCGGTTCGCTGCCGAGCGTGGGTATCTACCTCGACGAGCAGCCGATCACGACGATCCAGGGCGCGCTCGACGTGCACCTGTACGACATCCTGCGCGTCGAAGCGCTGGCGGGCCCGCAGGGCACGCTGTACGGCGCGAGCTCACAGGCCGGCACGCTGCGCATCATCACCAACAAGCCGGACCCGACCAAGTTCGACGCGGGCTACGGCCTCGAAGTGAACTCGGTCGACGGTGGCGGCATGGGTTACCTCGCCGAGGGCATGGTCAACCTGCCGATCAACGATCGCACGGCCATTCGCCTGGTCGGCTGGCATCGTCATGACGCGGGCTACATCGACAACGTCTATCGCGAGCGCACCTTCCCCACTTCCGGCATCACCGCGAACAACGCGGGCTTCGTCGACGACAACTACAACGAAGCCGACACCACCGGCGCGCGCGCGTCGTTGAGCCTCGATCTCAACGACAACTGGACGATCACGCCACAGATCATGGCGCAGAAGCAGGAGACCGAGGGCAGCTGGGCCTACGACGAATCCGTCGGCGAAGGCAAGCTGGCGCACGGCTATCCCGAGCTTTCGGACGACCGCTGGATGCAGGCGGCGCTCACGGTCGAAGGCAAGGTCGCGAACCTGGACCTCGTCTACGCCGGCTCGTACCTCAAGCGCGACGTCGACACCGAGTCCGACTACTCCGACTACTCGTACTGGTACGACACGCTCTACGGCTACGGCGCCTACTGGTACGACGACAACGGCGACCTGATCGACCCCTCGCAGTACATCAAGGGCAAGGACCGCTACAACCGCTACACGCACGAACTGCGGGTGTCCTCCGACGCGAGCAAGCGTTACCGCTTCGTGGGCGGCGCGTTCTACCAGCGCCAGGAACACGACATCCAGCAGCGCTACATGATCAACGGTCTCGGCGACCAGATCAGCGTGACCGGCTGGCCCGACACCATCTGGCTCACCAAGCAGCTGCGCGTCGACAAGGACCTGGCGATCTTCGGCGAATTCAGCTTCGACTTCACCGAGAAGCTGACCGGCACCGTCGGCGCCCGCTACTTCGAGTCCGACAACTCGCTGAAGGGCTTCTTCGGCTTCAGCGACGGGTACAGCGGCAGCACTGGCGAAGCGGCATGCCCTGGCGGCGACGCCGACGCCGCGCCCGACTTCAACGGCGCGCCCTGCAAGGTCTTCGACAAGACGACCACGGAAGACGGCGTCACGCCGCGCGTGAACCTGACCTACAAGTTCACCGACGACGCGATGGTCTACGCCACGTATTCGGAAGGCTTCCGTCCGGGCGGCATCAACCGTCGCGGCACGCTGCCCCCGTACGAAGCAGACTGGCTGACGAACTATGAACTGGGCTGGAAGTCCACGTGGTTCGACAACCGGCTGCGGTTCAACGGCGCGGTCTTCATGCAGGAATGGGACGACTTCCAGTTCGCGCTGCTCGGCGCGCAGGGCCTGACCGAAATCAACAACGCCGGCGCAGCCCAGATCGACGGCATCGAGATGGACGTCAGCTGGGCGATCACCGACCAGCTCGGCATTTCCGCCGGGTTCGCGTACCTCGACTCGGAGTTGACGGAGAACTACTGCGGCTTCGTCAACCCGACGACTGGCAATCCGGAAACGCGGTCCGACTGCCCGAATGTCGACGACGACGGCAACCCGACGACCAGCGTTCCCCAGGCGCGCAAGGGCACGGCGCTGCCGGTCACGCCGGAGATCAAGGCCAACGCGACCATCCGGTACGAGTTCCTGGTGGGCACGTTCGACAGCTACGTGCAGGGTGCGGTGATCTATTCCGACGAGCGCCGGGTCGACCTGCGCGAGGCGGAGAACGACATCATCGGCAACCTGCCCAGCTACACCATCACGGACCTTGCAGCAGGCTTCGGCAAGGACGACTGGCGGCTCGAACTGTTCCTGACGAACGCGTTCGACGAGCTGGCCCAGGTGTCGCGCTTCGCGCAGTGCGCGGAGACGGTCTGCGGCACCGAGGTGTACGTGGTGCCCCAGCGGCCGCGCACCATCGGGCTGAAGTTCTCGCAGGAGTTCTAGGCGCACGCGCGCCAGGACGGCGCTGAAGCAAGGGCGGGTCGGCAACGACCCGCCCTTTTTCTTTCTGCGGCTCGCTGCAACGCGAGGGAAGCTCGGCATCACAGATTGAACGTGAACCGCGCGCCCCACGTGCGTGGCGGCTCGATGAACGCGTTGGCATACGGACCGAACTGGCCCGTGGTCGTCGCCGCCAGCACCGCGACGTTCTCGATGTTCTTCACCCACAGGCCGAGACTCCAGCGGTCGTCGGCGGCGTAGTACGTGATCGACGCGTCGGACTTGAAGTAGTCCTGCTGCTCGGTCCCGCGGAACTGCGCGAAGGTGCCCCAGAACGAATCCTCGTAGCGCGTCTCGATGCGCCCGAGCACGCGGCCCGTGCCGACCGGGAATTCATGCTGGTACCCGGCCGTGATCGTCCATTCGGGCGCGTACTGCAGCGGGAAGCCGCCGAAATCGCGGTTCGGGATGCCCATGTCGACCTCGGGCGGCACGATGAAGTCGTCGTACTCCGCGTTCAGGTACCCCACCGAAAGATTGATGCGATCACGTCCGGTGGGCAGGAACAGCACGTCGAGCTGGTTGCCCCAGATCGTGGTCTGCGCCGCGTTGAACGTCGTGAGCAGCGCCGTGTTCAGGTTGAACGACTGCACCAGCAGGTCTTCGTAGTCGTAGTAGAAGATCTCGTCGTTGACCTGCAGGCGGTCGTCGAGGAAGCGGCTCTTGATGCCGGCCGTGTAGGCGATCATGGTCGCCGAGTCGACGAGGTTGGATTGCGTCGGCGTCGCCGGGTACAGGTTGTAGGTGCCGGGCTGGTAGCCGGTCTGGATCGTGGCGTACGCCATCACGTCGGCGTTCACGTCGTAGGCGACACCGAGCTTCCAGTCGAAGTGGTCGTAATCCTCGTCTGCCGTGAACGGCTGGCCGAATGCCGTCTGGCCGTCGCCTTCCCGCTCGTCCAGGCTGATGCGCGCCCCTGCAGTCAGGCGCAGCGCGTCGGTGATCGAATAGGTGGCCTCGCCGAAGGCCGCGTAGCCCGCGAGCCGGTTACGCGAAACTTGCGCCAGCGGGAAACCTCCGACGATGAAGTCGCCGTCGTTGGTGACCTGGTACGCGTACAGCCCTGCCAGCCACTGCAACTCGGAATCGTTGTCGCTCGCGAGCCGCAGCTCGTTCGTGACCTGGTTGTAATGCGCCGTGAGCAGCGCCGGGATGTTCTCGAGCCAGTAGTCGGCGGTCCAGTCGAGGTAGAAATACCCCGGCACATAGGTCAGCTTCATGTCGCCCAGGTCCCAGTCGACCTGCGCACCGAGCACCATGGTCTCGTATTCCTGCGGCGAGGCTGTCGGCGCACCCGGGTCGATGCGATCGTCCCAGGGGTCGCTGGTGTTGAACGCGTTGGGATTGCCGTTGAAATTGCCGTCGTTGTAGCCGCGCCGCACCAGGTTCGGCGAATCGCCTTCCTTCTTCGCCCCGTGCACCCAGGCGTAGACGTCGACCTCGTCGTTCGGCTCGTAGACAGCTGCGAGCCGGGCCGCGTAGTCCTGCTTGGAGTCGGCGCCCGTCCGCAGATAGCCGTCGTGCTCGATGTAGTCGAACGCGCCGCGCAACGCCAGCGTCTCGCCCACCGGCAGGTTCTGCACGATCGTGCCATGCAGCAGCGAATAGTCCCCCACCTCGAGCAAGCCGCTCGTCTCGAGTTCCCGCGTGGGCCGGTTGAACTGCACGTTGACCGCGCCGCCCAGGGCCGCGCGCCCGTACAAGGTTCCCTGCGGGCCGGGCAGCAACTCGATCGACTCGATGTCGAACAGTCCGGTGCTGGTGCCTTCGCGCGGGATGTAGACCCCGTTGAAGTTGAACGCGTTGGGCGGCTCGATGTTCGGCAGGTCGAGCGTCGAACCGACGCCGCGGATGTAGAGTTCGGTCGAGGCGTTCTCGGCCATGAAGCGCACGGAAGGCATCAGGTTCTGCACGGCCCGGATGTCGTACACGCCGGCCTGGAGCAGCAACTCGCCCGGCAGGGCCGTCACAGCTGCCGTCGTCTTCTGCAGGTCGGCCGTGACTTTCTGCGCCGTGACGGTGATGGTTTCGAGCCCGGCGCCGACATCGTCGGCGACGGCCAGCAAGGGGAAAAACTGCAGGGCGATGGCGGCCCGCAACACCAGGGAAGGCGATCTGCTCTTCATCGTGCGCTCTCATTCGCCGCCCGGCGCGGGGCCAGGGCGGTCAATCTGCTTGGTCGTCGGGTATTTGTGTCTGGCGCGGCCGGAGGGATTCGAACCCCCGACCCTCAGGTTCGAAGCCTGATGCTCTATCCAACTGAGCTACGGCCGCGCGTAAGGTAAGCGAAGTTTACCGCTACTTCATCGTTGGCATGACGAATTGCGCGCTTTCGCGGCGCGCGGTAGGCCAGCGCGAGGTGACCGTCTTGAGGCGCGTGTAGAAGCGCACGCCATCAGGGCCGTGCACGTGCAGCGCCCCGAACAGCGAGCGCTTCCAGCCGCCGAAGGAATGAAACGCCATGGGCACGGGAATCGGCACGTTGATGCCGACCATGCCCGCCTCCACGCCCTGCGTGAACGTGCGTGCGGCCTCGCCGCTCGCGGTGAAGATGGCCGTGCCATTGCCGAACTCGTGCTCGTTGACGAGACGGGTGGCCGTGGCGAGGTCCGGCACTCGCACCACGCACAGCACGGGCCCGAAGATCTCTTCCTGGTAGATGCGCATCTGCGGCTCGACGCCGTCGAACAGGCACGGCCCGATGAAAAACCCACCCTCGAGTCCGCGCAGACGCAGGCCGCGACCGTCGACGACGAGCTTTGCGCCTTCCTGCACGCCAAGGTCCACGTAACCGCTGACGCGATCGCGGTGTTCGCGCGTGACGAGCGGGCCCATCTCGACGCCGTCGTCGAGTCCCGAGCCGACTTTCAACTGCTTGAGCTGGCGCTGCAGCGCGTCCACCAGCGGATCGGCCGCATCGCCCACGGCCACGGCCACCGAGATCGCCATGCAGCGTTCGCCCGCCGAGCCATAGGCCGCGCCGATCAGCGCGCTGGCCGCGTTCTCGGTGTCGGCGTCGGGCATCACGACCATGTGGTTCTTGGCGCCGCCCAGCGCCTGCACGCGCTTGCCGTGCGTTGATGCCGTGCGATAGATGTACTCGGCCACCGGCGTCGAGCCCACGAAACTGATGGCGCTCACCCGCGGATCGGTGAGCAGCGTGTCCACCGCTTCGCGATCGCCGTTGACGACGTTGAACACGCCGTCCGGCAGGCCGGCCTCCTTGAGCAGTTGCGCAACGCGCAGCGGACAGCTCGGGTCCTTTTCAGACGGCTTCAGTACGAATGTGTTGCCGCAGGCGATCGCCACCGGGAACATCCACATCGGCACCATGGCGGGGAAGTTGAACGGCGTGATGCCCGCGCAGACGCCGACGGGCTGGCGCTGGGACCAGCTGTCGACATTGGTGCCGACGTTCTCGCTGAATTCGCCCTTGAGCATCTGCGGGATGCCGCAGGCGAACTCGACGACCTCGGTGCCGCGGATGACTTCGCCGCGCGCGTCCGAAAACACCTTGCCGTGCTCGACCGTGATCAGGCGCGCCAGCTCGTCGAGGTGCTCCTCGAGCAAGGCCTTGAACTTGAACATGATTCGCGCCCGCTGCAGCGGCGGCGTCGCCGCCCACGCCGGCAGTGCTGCCGCAGCGGCCGCGATGGCTGCACGGGTTTCGTCGGCGCTGGCAAACGCGACCTCGCCGCGGGCCTGGCCGGTCGCCGGGTCGGTCACCAGGCCCTTGCGGCCGGACTGACCCGCGACCTCCTTGCCCCCGATGAAGTGGCCCAGGTCGAAAGCTTTGGCGGGGGCGGCGGTCGCCGGGGAGGTGGATGCTGGCAGGGAGGACATCGTGGGATTTCCAGTCGGGGGTGCGGGCAAGAGGCGCATTGGACACGAACGTGCCGCACCGTGCCAACCCCGGGGCGGCAGAAACCCGGCCGGGGGCAACGGCCCGGTCCGGCTCGAACCGCCCGGAGGCTGCGGTATAGTGCCGGTCCGCGGGCGGCTGGCCGCTGCTGGGACAGGCTCCGCGCCCCAAAGACCTTTGTAAACTGGCACCTTTTCCCGGCACCTGGCCGGTACTCGCGAGGTTTCAACGACATGAAGATGCTGACCGCCCTTGCCTTTGCCCCCGCCCTGCTGGCCCTGAGCGCAGCCGCCCAGGCCGCTACGTGCGTCTATCCCCAGGCGCCGCAGGCGCTGCCGAACGGGGCCACCGCGACCAAGGAAGAGATGCTCGCGGCGCAGGCCCTGGTGAAGGACTACGCCAAGAACGTGCAGGAGGTCTACCTGCCCTGCCTCACCAAGGACCAGGAAGAGCAACTGGCAGCCATCGACCCGGCCGACCCGGAGCTTGCTGCGAAGAAGGCCTCGGTCGAGACCATCCACGCCAAGAAGCACAACTCGGCGCTGGACGAGCTGCAGGCGCTGGTCGATCGCTGGAACGCCGAGAAGAAGGCGTACGCGGCCCAGGAACCCAAGTGATTTCGCGCGTTCGGCCGACGCGCCTCGCCGCATGAGTGCCGGCCCGTCGGCCCTGCCGACACCGGCCGCGGCGGAGGCCCTCGTGCGCGAACGCGTGCAACGCCTGCCGACCGAATCGCGCCCGCTGGAATCCCTGGCGGGCGCGATCCTTGTGCAGGGCGTCCGCTCGGAGCGTGACCAGCCACCGTTCGACCGCGTGACGATGGACGGCATCGCATTCGCGTCGCGGGCGTGGCGCACGGGCGAGCGGAAATTCCGCATCGCTGGCACGCAGGCGGCGGGCCAGCCCGCGCTGCAATTAGCGACTGAGACTGACTGCTTCGAAGCCATGACGGGCGCCGTGCTGCCCACCGGTTGCGACTGCGTCGTACCCGTCGAGCAATTGCGCGTGGCCGATGGCTACGCGACCGTTGCCACTGACGTCCCGGTCGCGCCTTTCCTCAACGTGCACACGCGCGGCCTCGACGCACGCGCCGGCGACCTGCTGCTGGCGCCCGGCACCCGGCTCGACGCGCCGGAGCTCGCCGTGCTCGCGTCGGCCGGGCTTGCGCGCGCCGAGGTCCGCACCGAACCCCGTATCGTCATCTGTGCCACGGGCGACGAGCTGGTGGCGCCGGATCGACCGATTGCCGACTGGCAGGTGCGACGCTCGAACAGCTACGCGTTGCGCGGAGCGCTCCAGCTGCGGGGTTTCAAGCTGGTGGGCGAGGACCATCTGCCAGACGACCACGCGGTTCTCGCGGAGCGGCTCAGCACCCACCTTGCGACGCACGACGTGATCGTGCTCACCGGCGGCGTGTCGATGGGCCGCTTCGATCATGTGCCGAGCGTGCTGCGCCAGCTCGGCGTCGTTGAGGTATTCCACAAGGTCGCGCAACGGCCAGGCAAGCCCATCTGGTTCGGCGTGGGTCCAGCGGGTCAGACCGTGTTCGGCCTGCCCGGCAACCCGGTTTCGGCCCTGGTTTGCCTCCTGCGCTACGTCGTGCCTGCACTGGGCGCCATGCTCGGTGCCCCGGTGCGTGCGGCGGAGCACCTGCCGCTGGCCGCTGCCTTCAACGTAAAGCCGTCGCTGGCATTTTTCCTGCCGGTGCAGGTCGAACACAGTTCAGCGCAAGGCCCGATGGCCATGCCGCGGCCGACGCGCGGGTCGGGCGATTTCATCTCCCTGCTGGGCACCGACGGCTTCGTCGAACTGCCGCCGGGGCCGCGCGAGTTTCCTGCGGGCTACCTGGCGCCTTTCTTTCGCTGGTGATCCGTCATGCATGAATCGCGCAACGCCGGAGCCGTCGTCACGCTGGGGCCAACGAACCCGGTGGTGGACCAGCTCGGCCGTCCGGTGCACGACCTGCGCATCTCAGTCATGGATCGCTGCAATTTCCGTTGCCCGTACTGCATGCCGAAGTCGACGTTCGACGACAAGTACCGGTTCCTGCGCGCGCAGGAACGGCTGTCGTTCGAGGAGATCACCCGGTTGGCGCGCGTCGCCGCGCGGCTCGGCGTGCGCAAGGTTCGACTGACGGGCGGCGAGCCGCTGCTGCGCAGCGGGTTGCCCGACCTGGTCGCCGAACTCTCGGGCATCGAAGGCATCGACGACCTCGCGCTCACCACCAACGGCGTGCTGCTCGCCCAGCACGCGGCCGAGCTCAAGGGCAACGGCCTCCACCGCGTCACGGTCAGTCTCGATGCACTGGATGAAGCCGTCTTCGCCGACATGAGCGGCGGCTTCGGTGGACTGGCGCAAGTGCTCGAGGGCATCGACGCCGCCCTCGCCGCGGGCCTGCGCCCGGTCAAGGTCAACACTGTCGTGCAACGCGGGCGCAACGATCACGTGGTGCTCGACCTGCTCGAGCGCTTCCGCGGCACCGGCGTCACCGTGCGGTTGATCGAATACATGGACGTGGGCAACCGCAACGCCTGGGAGCCCACGCAGGTGGTGCCGTCCGCAGAGGTGCTGCGGCAGATCCAGGCACGCTGGCCCGTGACAGCCGCCCCGGGACGCTATCGCGGCGAAGTGGCGGCACGCTACACGTACGACGACGGCGCCGGCGAGATCGGCTTCGTGTCGTCGGTGAGCGAGCCGTTCTGCGGCGACTGCAACCGTGCGCGCCTGTCGTCCGAAGGCGTGCTCTACACCTGCCTGTTCGCGACGCGCGGTCTCGACCTGCGCGCGCCACTGCGTGCCGGCGCGTCGGACGCGGAACTGTTCGACCTGATGCGCGGCGCCTGGGCGCGGCGCGCGGACCGCTACAGCGAGCAGCGCAGCGAACTGCGCACGCGCGAGGCGCCGCTGCGCAAGGTCGAGATGCACTACATCGGGGGATGACTGGCGGATGAACGGCAAATGACATCGCTTACGCACGTCGGCACGGATGGCAGCCCGGCCATGGTCGACGTTTCGGGCAAGGCCGTGAGCCTGCGCACAGCCGTCGCCGAATCGCGCGTGCGCTTCCCGGCTGACGTGGCCAGCACTCTGCGGACTGCAGGCTTCGCAACCCGGAAAGGGCCGGTCTTTCACACGGCGATCGTCGCCGGGGTGATGGCGGCCAAGCGCACGCACGAACTGATTCCTTTCTGTCATCCGCTCGGCATCGAGAAGTGCGACATCACGATCGAGATGAACGAGCAGGACGAGGCTGTCGTGCGTTGCACGGTGTCCGTGCACCACAAGACGGGCGTCGAGATGGAGGCGCTCACCGGCGCGTCGATCGCGGCACTTACGATCTACGACATGTGCAAGGCGCTGTCGCACGAGATCGTGATCGCCGCTACGCGCCTGCTCGAAAAGCAGGGCGGCAAGCGCGACGTGCGCGAGGGCTCGGCGCGATGACTGGCGCGACGAATGGCTCGCTCGCCCCGCTTTACGGACTGGTCCTTGCGGGTGGCGCCAGCCGCCGCATGGGGCAGGACAAGGCGGCGCTCGCCCTGCACGGACGGCCGCAACTGGCGTGGGCTCGCGACCTGCTCGCCCGTCACTGCGAACGGGTGTTCACGTCGATCCGCGCCGACCAGCATGACGACCCGGTGCGGCGCGACCAGGCGGTCATCGTGGACCTGCTCGAGGGCGCGGGCCCGATTGCCGGCATCGCCGCGGCCCAGACGACGCATCCCGGGCACGCGTGGCTCGTCCTCGCCTGCGACCTGCCCTTCGTCGACGATCGCTGCATCGACGCGCTCGTGCGGCATCGCGACGGCCGGCCCGTCGTCGCTTACGCGAGCAGTCACGACGGGCTGCCCGAGCCGCTGTGCGCGATCTACGAGCCGGCATCCTCCGCCGGGGTGCAGGCAGCGATCGCTTCCGGCCGCAACTGCCCGCGCAAGTACATCCTTGGCACGGGCGTCGCATTGCTCACGCAGCCCGACCCCGCTGCGCTCGAGAACGTGAATACGCCTGACGAATTGCAACGGGCACAGGGCCAGCTCGGCCAGCGGACACACTCACCGTGAAGACCATCACCCTGCAGTACTTCGCGGTGCTGCGCGAGCAGGCCGGTTGCAGCGAGGAGCGGCTGACGACCGCCGCTGCTACTCCGGCGGAACTCTACGAGGAAGTGCGCGTCAGGCACGGCTTTACGCTGCCGCTCGCGCTGCTGCGCGTGGCAGTCAACGAAGAATTCCGCGAGTGGTCGACACCGCTCGTCGCCAACGACCGCGTCGTCTTCATTCCCCCGGTCGCCGGCGGCTGATGCGCGCGTTCTCGTTCAGCTCGACGCCGATCGACACGGCCAGCGGTCGCGCTGCGCTCGCCGATCCGGCCTGCGGCGGTTACGTCACGTTCGAAGGCTGGGTGCGTGACCACAACGAAGGGCGTGCCGTGCAGCGGCTCGAGTACGAGGCTTTTGCCGCGCTCGCCGAGGCTGAAGGCGAGCGCATCGTGACTGAAGCCATCGCACGGTTCAGCGTGCAGCATGCAGCCTGTATCCATCGGGTCGGCGATCTCGGTCTCGGTGAAATGGCCGTGTGGGTGGGCGTCAGCTCCCGCCATCGCGCCGAGGCGTTCGCCGCCTGTCGCTACATCATCGACGAAGTGAAGCACCGGGTGCCGATCTGGAAGAAAGAGCACTACGCCGATGGCGCAACCGAGTGGGTCAACTGCGAGCGCTGCGCCCACCCGGGTGAGCACGCGCACCACGCGCCCGCAGCAGCCGTCGCTCCCGGCATCGCTGCTGCCGACGCCACTCAAGGCGCTGATTTTTCGCGCCAGATCGCGTTGCCAGAGGTCGGTGCAGCGGGGCAGCAGCGCCTGGCCGACGGCGCAGTGCTCGTCATCGGCGCGGGCGGTCTCGGCGTGCCGGTGCTGCAGTACCTCGCCGCGGCCGGCGTCGGCCGCATCGGCATCGTCGACGGCGACGTGGTCGAGGCCAGCAACCTGCACCGGCAGCCGCTGTACGGCGTGAGCGACGTCGGCAAGTCCAAGGCCGCGGCCGCGGCAGCGCGGCTGCGTGAACTCAATCCCGCCACGACAGTCGCCGTGCACGCGGAACGCGCGCATGCCGGCAACATCGGCGACTGGCTGGGGCGCTACGACCTCGTCGTCGAATGCAGCGACAATTTCGCCACCAAATTCGTCGTCAACGACGCCGCAGTCAGCCTTGGCAAGCCTGCGGTGTTCGCGAGCGTGTACCAGTACGAAGGCCAGTTGCAGGTGTACCTGCCGCGCGAGGACTGGCCCTGCCTGCGCTGCCTGTGGCCGGAAGCGCCGCGGGACGGCCTCGTCGGTAACTGCGCGCAGGCCGGCGTGCTCGGCCCGGTGCCGGCTGCGCTCGGCGCGATGCAGGCGATGCAGGCGCTGAAGATCCTGTTGGGCCTGCCCGCCGAGGCTGTGCCGGCCCTGCACGTGTTCGACCTGCTGGGCATGCACTGGCGGACGATCAAGTCCGCGCGCAATCCGGGCTGCGATCATTCACCGCGCGAGCTGCAGGCGACCGCCATCGAGCCGACGGCGCTCGAGATTCTGTTTCCGACGCTCGCGGCGGCGCATGCATCCGGCCTGACGCTGGTCGACATCCGCGAAACCTGGGAACGCGCCATGGACAGCCCCGAGCGGCAGATCGAGTGGCACCTGCCGCTGAGTGCATTCATGCAGGGTGCGCCGGCCCTGCCGCCCGACGGCCGGTACCTGCTCGTCTGCGCGCATGGCGTACGCAGCCTCGCCCTGGCCGAACATCTGCGTTCGCTCGGCTACCCGCAGGTGTACTCGTTGATCGGCGGACTGGCGGCGTTCGAATAGCGGCCCACGAATTCGTCAGGACGACTGCCCCGTGCACGATACCCGCCCGCATGACGACACCTACACCTTCTGGGGTGGCGCGCTTTCACTGTTCAGCGGCAAGGTACGTTCCTACCTCATAAAGAAGGGTATTTCCTACCGCGAGTTCTATGCCTCGCATCCAGACTTCAAGGAGCGCCTGCGCCCGATCGTGCGGCTCGGCGTGACGCCGCTGCTCGAGACGCCGCAGGGCGAGGTCCTGCAGGATTCCACGGCGATCATCGAGGTGCTGGAGCAGCGCCTCGCGAGCAGGCCAATGTTGCCGGCTACGCCAGTGCAGCGCATCGTCGCCCGGCTGTTCGACGCCTACGGCACCGAACACCTGATGCTGGCGGCCATGCACTTTCGCTGGAGCGAGCCCTACTTGAGCGAACAGCGGCATTTCCTCAATGCCGAGTTCGGCCGCGTCGCGCACCTGGGCACCGATCGCGAGACCCGCCTGGCCGCTGGCGCGCAGATGATCTCTTACTTCAGCGGCATGGCGGCGAAGTTGGGAATCACGCCGGAGACGGCGCCGGCCATCGAGGCCGAGTACTTCGACCTGCTGGATCTGCTCGACATCCATTTCCAGCACGTGCCCTATGTGCTGGGCGGTCACCCAAGCATCGCGGACTTCGGCATGATGGCTCCGCTCTACGCGCACCTCGGGCGCGATCCCGCACCGGCGCGCCTGATGGCGCTGCGTGCGCCGAACGTCGCGCGCTGGGTCGAACGCATGAACCTGGCAGTGATCGAGGATGGCGAATTCCCCGACTGTGCGCCGGCCTTCCCGGACGACGACGCTCTGCCGCCGACGCTCGAGCCGATACTGCGCCTGATGTTCCGCGACTGGACGCCGGAGCTGCAGGCCAACGCCCGCTGTTACAACGCCTGGGTCGCCGCCCACCCGCAGATGCCGGACGGGCAGATCGTTGACCTCGACGGCAAGCGGCGCGTGCACCCGACACTCGGCCTGATCGAATACCCGTTGCGCGGCGTCACCCTGCGACGCGCTTGCGCGCCGCAAGCCGTGTGGCATTTCGAACTCGCCGCGACCGAGGCACGTGCGCTGCGTGGCGCGGCGCGCGAGCGCTTCGCCGCCTTGATCGCGCGCGTGGGCGGCGAGTCGGCGCTGGCGATCACGCTCTCGCGCCCGCTGCGGCGCGCTGACTACGTGCTGGTTCTTGGCTGAGATGACAGCAGGGGGTTACGGCCGCACCTGCCCGCTGCCGCGCACGACGTACTTGTAGCTCGTGAGCTGCTCGACGCCGACCGGCCCGCGCGCGTGGAACCGGTCGGTCGAGATGCCGATCTCCGCGCCCATGCCGAACTCGCCGCCATCCGCAAACTGCGTCGATGCGTTGTGCAGCACGATGGCGCTGTCCACCCGCGCGAGGAAGCGCTCGGCAGTGGGCACGTCGTCCGTCACGATCGACTCGGTGTGGTCCGAGCCAAAGCGCGTGATGTGCTCGATGGCGCCGTCGACGCCGTCGACCAGCTTCACGGCGATGATCGCGTCGAGATACTCCGTGTGCCAATCGTCTTCGGTAGCCGGCGTCACGCGTGCGTCGACCGCCTGCGTGGCGGCGTCGCCCCGTACCGCGCAACCGGCATCGAGCAGTTCACGCACCAGCGGCGCAAGGTGCGTGCGGGCGGCGGCCGCATCGACCAGCAAGGTCTCGGCGGCGCCGCAGACACCCGTTCGCCGCAGCTTGGCGTTGAGCACGATGGCGCGTGCCATCTCGAGGTTCGCGGCACGGTCCACGTAGACGTGGCAGATGCCTTCGAGGTGCCCGATGACGGGCACCCTCGCCTCCTGCTGCACGCGCGCAATGAGACTCTTGCCGCCGCGCGGCACGACTACGTCGACGCAGCCCGACAAGCCAGACAGGATCTCGCCCACGGCCGCACGGTCGGTCGTGGGCACGAGCTGGATGCACGTCTCCGGCAAGCCGGCCAGACGCAACCCTTCGACCAGGCAGGCATGAATTGCCGCGCTCGAATGCTGGCTCTCGCTGCCGCCGCGCAGGATCGCCGCGTTCGCCGACTTGAGGCACAACGCGCCGGCGTCGGAGGTCACGTTCGGGCGGCTTTCATAGATGATGGCGATCACGCCGAGCGGCACGCGCACGCGCTGGATGTGCAGTCCGTTGGGACGGACCCAGTCCGCAATCAGCGTGCCGATGGGATCGGGCAAGGCCGCGATCTCGTCGAGCCCACGCGCCATCGCCTCGACGCGCGCCGTGTCGAGGCGCAACCGGTCGAGTCCTGCGGCGCCCAGTCCGGCTGCCAGTGCCGCGCGCATGTCGCGCTCGTTCGCGGCAAGGATCTCGGGCGCACGTGCGCGCACCGCGGCGGCCATCGCGAGCAGCGCGCGGTTGCGCTGTTCACCGGGGGCAGTGGCCAGCACGCCCCGGGCCGCGACGGCATCGCGGCCAAGTTGCTGCATCAGTGCTTGAAGGGTGCCGGCGGCAGTCACGGGGAAGGCGTGGCTCAGGTCAGGACCAGGTCGTCGCGATGGATCAGTTCGTCCCGGCCACGATACCCCAGAATGGCCTCGAGTTCGTGGCTGCGGCGCCCGCGCGCCCGGCGCGCATCTTCGCTGGAGTACGCGCTCAATCCACGTGCGAGCTCGACGCCGGCCGCATCGCGGACCAGCACCGCGTCGCCGCGCTCGAACTTCCCATCGACCTTGGTCACGCCGGCAGGCAGCAGGCTCTTGCCGGCGCGCAACGCTTTCGCGGCCCCTTCGTCGACGTGCAACGTGCCGGCGGGCTGCAGCAACCCTGCGATCCATTGCTTGCGCACGGTCTTGGGTGAGGCCTTGGCGATGAACCACGTGCAGCGCCCGCCTGCTTCGATCCGCCGCAACGGATGCGGTTCACGCCCGATCGTGACGCACATGTTGCACCCGGCCGCGAGGGCGATCTTGCCCGCGAGCACCTTCGTCGCCATGCCGCCCGAACCGACGTCCGAGGCAGAGCCGCCCGCCATCGCCTCGATCTCCGCCGTGATGCCGGTCACTTCGGGAATGAAGCGCGCCTGCGGGTCGCGTGTGGGATCGGCGGTGTAGAGGCCGTCGACGTCCGAGAGCAGCACCAGGCAGTCGGCGCTCGCCATCTGTGCCACGCGCGCCGCCAGGCGATCGTTGTCGCCATAGCGGATCTCGGCCGTCGCCACCGTGTCGTTCTCGTTGATGACGGGGATCGCGCCCAGTTTGAGCAGCGTGTTGAGCGTGCTGCGCGCATTGAGGTAGCGGCGTCGCTCTTCGGTGTCGCCCAGCGTGAGCAGCACCTGCGCCACGGCGCAATCGTGCTGTTCCAGCACTTCCTTCCAGGCATGGGCGAGACGGATCTGGCCGACGGCCGCGGCCGCCTGGCTTTCCTCGAGCTTGAGCTTGCCCGGCGCGAGCCCCAGCTGCCGTCGTCCCAGCGCGATGGCGCCGGAGGAAACGATCACGACCTCCTGGCCGCGCGCGCGCATCGCCGCGACGTCGGTAGCGAGTGTCTCGAGCCAGGCGCGGCTCACGCGGCCCGACGACTGCTCCACGAGCAGCGCCGAGCCGATCTTGATCACCACCCGCTTCGCGCGAGCGAGGCGTGCGCCGCCCCTGGCAGCGGCGGCCGTGCTCATGCGATCGCGAACTGGTCCGGCGTCAGCGTCATGAGGCCCGCGGCGCCAGCGCGCGCCGCAGCCACGTGCGAGTCGACGCGCGGCAACAGGCGTGCAAAGTAATGTCGGGCCGTCACGAGCTTCGCCATGTAGAAGTCGTCGTCCGGATGCTCGGCGAGCTTCTTCGCCGCCACGCCCGCGGCCACCAGCCAGCACCAGCCGAGGCAGATGTAGCCCGCGACGTGCAGGTAATCGGTGGCGGCGGCGCCGACTTCATCCGGGTTGGCCTGCGCCAGCTGGCCGAGCTCCGCGGTGAGCCGACCCCACTGTTCGAGACGCTTGCCCAGGTCGGCCGCGAGCGGCGCAACCTCGGGCAGCGAGCCGAACTTCTGGATCGCATCGACGATGCGCGCCGAGATCATCTGCTGGCTCTTGCCGCCGGTGCCGAACACCTTGCGGCCGAGCAGGTCCAGCGCCTGCACGCCGTTGGTGCCTTCGTAGATCGGCGTGATGCGCGCATCGCGCATCAACTGCTCGACGCCCGTCTGGCGGATGAAGCCGTGACCGCCGTGAATCTGCACCGCCAGGCTCGTCACTTCCATCGCCGCCTCCGTGAGGAAGCCCTTCACGATGGGCGTGAGGAACGCGATCAGGTCAGCCGACCGCTGGCGGGCTTGCGGGTCCGGATTCAGGTGCGCGCTGTCGATCTCGCGCCCGGTGAGGAAGCACAGCACGCGCCCGCCTTCTACAAAGGCCTTCTGCGTGAGCAGCATGCGGCGCACGTCGGGGTGCACGATGATCGGGTCGGCCGACTTGCCCGGCTCCTTGATGCCCGACATGGCACGGCCCTGCAGGCGGTCATTGGCGTAAGCGATCGACGCCTGCCACGCGAGCTCGGACAGGCCATGACCCTGCAGGCCCACGCCGAGGCGCGCGTGATTCATCATCGTGAACATGCAGGCGAGGCCGGCGTTCGGCTGCCCGACGAGCCAGCCAATCGACTCGTTGAAATGCATGACGCACGTGGGCGACGCGTGGATGCCCATCTTGTGCTCGATGGAGCCGCACACCACGCCGTTGCGCTCGCCGGCATTGCCGCTGGCATCCGGCAGGAACTTCGGCACCAGGAACAGGCTGATGCCGCGCGTGCCGGACGGCGCATCGGGCAGCCGGGCCAGCACGAGGTGCACGATGTTCTCGGTCAGGTCGTGCTCGCCGGCACTGATGAAGATCTTGGTGCCGGTGATGGCGTAGGAGCCATCCGCGCGCGGCTCGGCCCGCGTCTTCAGGATCCCTAAGTCCGTGCCGCTGTGGGCCTCGGTCAGGCACATCGTTCCCGACCAGCGGCCGGCAATCATCTGCGGCAGGTAGGCCTGCTTGAGCGCCTCGCTGCCGTGCGCCGCGATCGTGAGCGACGCGCTTTCCGACAAGCCGGAATACATGCGCCACGCCATGTTGCCGGAGACGAGCATCTCGCCGAAGGCGAGTGCAAACCCGCCCGGCAGGCCCTGCCCGCCCCAGTCGGGGTCGGCAGTCATGGTGATCCAGCCGTCGGCGCAGTAGCGATCGTAGGCTTCCTTGAAGCCCGGCGGCGTCTTCACCTCGCCGTCCTCGAACACGAGGCCATGCACGTCGCCGACGCGGTTGGTCGGCGCCAGCACGTCTTCGGCGAAACGCGCGCCTTCCTCGAGGATGCCCTCGAGCAACTCGCGGTTGAGGTCGTCGCGACCATAGGCTCGGTAGTTTTCTTCGAAGTCGAGCACGTCATGGACGACGAAGCGGATGTCACGAAGCGGAGCGCGGTACGTATGCACGACTATGTCCTCAGTCAGACCCCGGTTTCTCCCGAGTGTACGTGATTTGCGGCAGTGCAGCATAGGCTCAGATACGGTTGCCTGCCGCGCTCGCGCAACCGTATAGTTGTCCGCACTTGGATGCCGTTCTCCGGCGGCGTCGACGCTGAGGATTTACCCGTGAGCCGTGACTACGAACCGCAGGCAGGCCAATGGTACGAAGACCTCGACAACGAGGAGTCGTTCCAGGTGCTTGCGGTCGACCCCGACGAGGAAATCATCCGCATCCAGTGGCCAGATCGCGAAATTCGCGAGATCGACCTCGACCAGTGGAACGAGATGGACCTCGAGCTTGCCGTCGCGCCTGAAGGCTGGGTGGACGACGTCGAGGAAGACGACGAGGAAGAGGACGAAGAAGACGACTGGGAAGACGAAGAGGACGATGAGGACGACGACTGGGACGACGACGAGGACGACGACCTCGACGAAGACGACGACGAATACCGCGACCGCGAGTGACGTCCCCGCCCCCCAGTCTGCCCGCACCTGACAAGGCCCTGCGGGGCCGTTACCCCGACGAACTCGAACGCACCTGGCAACCCGCCGGCGCCACTCCCCTGCTGCTCCGGCCGCTGCGTGCCGACGACCTCGCCCGCGAGCGGGAATTCATCGAGGGCCTGTCGGCGCAGACGCTCTACTTCCGCCTGCAGTATTCCGCGACGAGCGCCAGCGAACGCGACCTGGAACGCTTGCTCGACCTCGACTACTACGACCGCTGCGCCATCGCCGCGATTACGCAGGAATCGGGCAGCGAGCACATCGTCGGGGTGAGCCGCTATGCACGCATCGACGGGTCGCGGAGCGCGGAGTGCGCGATCGTCGTGGCCGATGCGTGGCAGGGACGCGGTCTCGGTTCTGAACTCATGCGGACGCTCGCCGAAGCCGCCCGCGCGCGCGACATCGATTGCCTGGTGGGCACCACGCTCGCCGAGAATGCGCGGATCGCAGGCTGGGCCCGCCGGTTCGGATTCTCCGTGCGGACCGAGCCCAACTCGGGAGGACTGGTCGTGGTTCAGCTCGACATCAGGACCCTGGGGCCGAACTGACGCGCTGGAGGCCCGCACGGTCGAGCACCAGCGACAGCAGCACTCCCACTGTCTTGTGTGATTCGAGTGTGTGCCGCAGCGGCACGTCCAGGTTCAGCCGGTAGGAATTGCGGCGCCCCGCCCGCTCGCGAATGAGCACGCCCGCTTCCTCCAGATCGCTTACGATCTTCTGGACCGCGCGCTCGGTGATGCCCACGCTCTGGGCTACGTCGCGCAGCCGCGCGTCCTGATCGAGCGCCAGGCACACCAGCACGTGCGCGTGGTTGCTCAAGAATGTCCAATGGCGAGAGGGAGTTACAGTCATTGGGCGCCTCGGCGGGACGAGCTCGGAACCCGCTCGGATCAACCTAATCCGAACACTGGTTCCTGTTTTTAACTTCTTGTATTATGCGCGCACGCCGGACACGACGCCACCCCAGCAGAGGGCGGCCGTTGAAACCCGGAAGATCACCCCAAGCGAATGGAACGTTGCGGGAAGACCCGCTGGAGACACACGAAGATGAAACGGATTCTGCTGTTCCTCGCCACCAACCTTGCCGTCGTGGTCCTGCTCGGGATCGTGCTCCGGCTCGTCGGCTTCGAGGGCATCCTCGATGCGCAGGGCGTGGACCTCAATCTCGGCGCGCTGCTGATCTTTGCGGCTCTCGCGGGCTTCATCGGCTCGTTCGTGTCGCTCGCGATGTCGAAGTGGTCGGCCAAGCGGATGATGGGCGTGCGGGTCATCACCCAGCCTGCCAACAGCACCGAGCAGTGGCTCGTCACCACCGTGCAGCAGCAGGCGCAGGCGGCGGGCATCGGCATGCCCGAAGTCGGCATCTTCGATTCGCCGGAGCCCAACGCGTTCGCCACTGGCGCGCGCCGTGACGCTTCGCTGGTCGCGGTCAGCACCGGCCTGCTGAACGGCATGTCGCAGAAGGAAGTCGAGGCCGTCCTCGCGCACGAGGTGAGCCACGTCGCCAACGGTGACATGGTCACGCTCACGCTGATCCAGGGCGTCGTGAACACGTTCGTGATCTTCCTGTCGCGCGTCGTCGGCCACACGGTCGATCGCGTGGTCTTCAGGACCGAGCAGGGCCATGGCCCGGCATACTGGGTCACGACGATCGTCTGCGACATCGTCTTCGGACTGCTCGCCTCGATGATCGTCATGTACTTCTCGCGGCAGCGCGAATTCCGCGCGGACAAGGGCGGCGCAACGCTGGCGGGCCGGCAGGCGATGATCGGCGCGCTCGAGCGGTTGCAGCAGCGTCACGCGGGCCCGCTGCCCGACAAGATGGCGGCGTTCGGCATCTCCGGCGGCCAGAAGCCGGGCGGCCTGAAGCGGCTGTTCATGTCGCACCCGCCGCTCGAAGAGCGCATCGCCGCGCTGCGCAATTCGACCGGCTGATCACAGCCGGAGGTTCGTGAACCACGGGCCGCGCTCCTCACGGGGCGCGGCTCTTCTTTTTTGCAGGACAGGCCCGGCATGAGCGACACGACCACCCTCGTCTGGTTCCGCCGCGACCTGCGGCTCGCGGACAACCGAGCGCTCGCGGCAGCAGCGGCCGAGAGTGATCGCATCGTGCCGGTCTACGTGCATGCGCCGGACGAGGCAGCGCCGTGGGCGCCGGGCGCCGCGAGCCGCTGGTGGCTGCATCACAGTCTCGGTGCGCTCGATGCGGACCTGCGCCGACGCGGCACGCCGCTCATCGTGCGTCGCGGGCCCACGCTGGCCGCGCTCACCCAACTCGCAGCGGAAGCCGGCGCCACGCGGATCGTGTGGAACCGGCTGTACGATCCCGTGCTGGTTGCGCGCGATACCCAGCTCAAGACCGCGCTGCGCGAGCAGGGCTTCGAGTGCGAGAGCTACAACGCCGGCCTGCTGCATGAACCGTGGGAAATCCGCACGGGCCAGGACGGGCCTTATCGTGTGTTCACGCCATTCTGGCGCGCATGCATGCAGAAGCTGGACGTGCAACCCGCGCCAATCGCAGCGCCGAAGCGGCTGACCGGTCCTGCGAGCAGCCTCCAGAGCCTTGCGCTCCAGGAGCTCGGTCTCACGCCGCGCATCGGCTGGGATGCGCAATTCCCCGCGCACTGGCGGCCGGGCGAAGCGGGCGCGCACCAGCGGCTCGAGGCCTTCTGCGCCGAATGGATCGGGCGCTATGGCGAGAGCCGCAACCGGCCGGACCAGCCGGGCAGTTCGCGCCTGTCGCCGCACCTCCACTTTGGCGAGATCAGCCCGCGTCAGTGCCTGGTTGCCGCCCGCAACGCCGTGGTCGACCAGCCCGCCGCGCGCGCCTCCGCCGATTCGTTCGTGCGCGAGATCGGCTGGCGCGAGTTCGCCTATCACCTGCTGCACCATTTTCCGCACACCCCCGAGCGGCCACTCGACGCACGCTTCGAACGGTTCCCCTGGGCCGAGAACCCGGCCCTGCTCGAGGCGTGGCAGCGTGGCCGCACCGGCTATCCGATCGTCGACGCAGGGATGCGCGAACTCTGGGCCACCGGCTGGATGCACAACCGCGTCCGCATGATCGTCGCGTCGCTGCTCACCAAGAACCTGCGGCAGCCCTGGGTGGCCGGCGCACGCTGGTTCTGGGACACGCTCGTCGACGCAGATCTCGCTTCGAACACGCTGGGCTGGCAATGGACGGCCGGGTGCGGCGCGGACGCGGCCCCGTTCTTTCGCATCTTCAACCCGGTGCTGCAGGCGGAACGCTACGACCCAGACCGGCTCTACCTGCGGCGCTGGCTGCCGGAGCTGGCCGCCCTGCCCGATGCGTGGATCCATCGGCCCTGGCAGGCGCCGGCCGAGGTCCTCGCGCAGGCCGGCGTGTCCCTTGGACAAACGTACCCGCACCCGGTGGTCGACTTTCCAGCGAGCCGTGACGCCGCGCTCGGCGCCTACGCCACGATCAAGGTCGCAACGGCTCCCACCGCCCCCTGATGCGGCCTGAATCCGTGCCCCGCGGCAGGCCGAACTGACGGCTATGCGTTGCCTGCCGTCCTGCCTGCGTTCGATCACCGGCGTGCTCGTCGTCGCCGTGGCGACGCTGTCGCTGGCGGGGCCGGCACGCGCCTCCACCTTGCCGCAACCGGTCCTCGCGGCCGACTACAAGCTGCAGCGCGTCGGCGCGGGGGACCTCACGTGGATGGGTCGTCCTGTCTATGCCGCGAGCCTGTGGACGGCGCAAGGCCGCTTCAGTGGCTACGCGCCGGGCGAACCGGTCGCGCTCAGCCTGTGGTACCAGCGGGAGTTCTCCAAAGATGCGTTGCTGCGCATCACGAGCACGGCCTGGCGCCTGCTCGACGAGGTGCCGCCTGAGCGGCGCGAGAACTGGCTGGCCGACCTGCGTTCGTTCTGGGGCGATGTGCAGCCCGGCGACAACGTGACCACCGTCGTCGTGCCCGGCGGCGCCACGCGCTTCTACGACGCCCGCGGCTTCATGGGACAGATCGAGGATCCCGAATTCGGCCCTGCGTTCTTATCCATCTGGCTCGACTCGCGTAGCGTGGTCGGCGACCTCCGCGTAAAGTTGCTGGGTCTCGATCGCACCACCGCGCGCAGGTGACGACACGCCCATGACCGAACCTTCACGCCGCGGCTGGCTGCGTCAATTGCGCCTGTGGTTCGACGCAGGCGAGCCCGGCGTCGACCACGCGCCGCCGCCCGGCGCCGCCAAGGCAGTGGACTGGGGTCGCATCATTCCTTTCGCGCTCATGCACCTCGCCTGCCTCGGCATCCTGGTCGTGGGTGTCAGCAGCACGGCGCTCGTCGTCTGCGCCGTCCTGTACCTGGTGCGCATGTTCGCGATCACCGGGTTTTACCATCGCTACTTCTCACACCGCTCATTCCGCACGTCGCGTCCCGCGCAGTTCGTCTTCGCCGTCCTCGGCGCTTCTGCCGCGCAGCGCGGCCCGATCTGGTGGGCCGCGCACCACCGGCACCACCACGCCTTCTCCGACAAGCCGCAGGACACGCATTCACCGGTGCAGGACGGCTTCGTCTGGGCGCACATGGGCTGGTTCCTGTCGAAGCAGCACTTTCATCCCGACCGCCGCCGCGTGCGCGACCTGCTGCAGTTTCCGGAACTGCGCTTGCTCGACCGTTTCGACATCCTGGTCCCCTTCGCCCTTGCGCTGGGCCTGCTGCTTGCCGGCATGGCGCTCGAGCGCTTCGCGCCTGCACTCGGCGTGACCGGCGGGCAACTGCTGGTATGGGGCTTCTTCGTGTCCACGGTGCTTTGCTATCACGGCACCTACACCATCAACTCGCTGTGCCACGGCTGGGGATCGCGCCGCTACCCCACCAAGGACGACAGCCGCAACAACGCGCTGCTCGCGCTGGTCACGCTCGGCGAGGGGTGGCACAACAACCATCATCATTATCCCAGCGCTACGCGCCAGGGCTTCTACTGGTGGGAAATCGACATCACCTATTACGTGCTGCGCGGACTCGCCGCGCTCGGCGTGATCTGGGACCTGACCCCGGTGCCCGAACGCATTCGCGCCGTCCGCGCGACGACGACGGCATGAGGATCGCAGTCGTCGGCGCCGGCGTCGCCGGCCTGTATGCCACCTGGCGCCTCGCGCGCTCGCACGACGTCACGCTGTACGAAGCGGCGGCCTACCCTGGCGGCCACACCAACACCGTCGACGTCGAATACGGCGGGCGCAACTGGGCCATCGACACCGGCTTCATCGTCTTCAACGACTGGACCTATCCCAATTTCATCGCGATGCTGCGCGAGCTCGGCGTGGCCTGGCAGGCGTCGGACATGAGTTTCAGCCTGCGCTGCGAACGCACCGGGCTCGAATACAACGGCACGTCGCTCAACTCGCTGTTCGCACAACGGCGCAACATCGTGCGGCCGTCATTCCTGCGCATGATCGCGGACATCCTGCGTTTCAACGTGCGCGCCAGGGCCTGGCTCACGACGGCCACCCGCGACGATGTGACACTCGGCGAGTTCCTCGCCGCCGGCCACTACTCGCGCCAGTTCGTCGAGCACTACATCGTGCCCATGGGCCGTGCGATCTGGTCCGCCGAGGCCGGCGCGATGCTGAACTTTCCGGCGCGATTCTTCATCGGCTTCTTCGAGCGGCACGGCTTCCTCAATATCGATGACCGTCCGGTCTGGCAGACCGTCAGCGGCGGGTCGCGCGAGTACGTGCGCGCGCTCCTGGCCGCAACCCGCGCCGACGTGCGACTGTCTACGCCGGTCGAGTCGGTGCGACGCCTGCCGAACCAGGTCATCGTGCGCACACGTTCAGGGACGGTCGACGCGTTCGACCACGTTTTCATCGCTTGCCATTCCGACCAGGCGCTTGCGCTGCTCGAGTCGCCCACGCGTGCCGAGCAGGAAGTGCTGGGCGCCATGCCGTACGCAGCGAACGAAGCGATCCTGCACACCGACGCGAGCATCCTGCCGCGCCGCAAGCTCGCCCAGGCCGCCTGGAACTACCACCTGCTGCGCGACCCGCAGGAAGCGCTGGCGCTCACGTACGACATGAACGTGCTGCAGGGCCTGCGCAATGCACCCGCGCGTTTCCTGGTGACTCTCAACCACCGCGCCGCGATCGATGAGCGCAGCATCCTGCGCACCTTCCAGTACGCGCATCCCGTCTATACTCCCGCCGGCGTGGCAGCGCAGGGACGCCAGCGTGAAGTGAATGGCGCGCTGCGCACTTATTTCTGCGGCGCGTACTGGCGCTCGGGCTTCCACGAGGATGGCATCGTCAGCGCCCAGACGGCACTGGCGCATTTTGCCGAGGACGACGACCGTGCACAGCTGCCTCTACCACGGGTCGGTTAGGCACCGGCGCGCCGAGCCGACGGGACACGCGTTCCGTTACCGGCTGGCGTTGCTGTACCTCGATCTCGCCGAGATCGATTCCGTATTTGCCGGACGCTGGTTCTGGTCCGCCGGCGCGCGCCGCGGGCTCGCGCACTGGCATCGTGCCGATCATTTCGGTGACCCGAGCCGCGACCTGCGCGACTGTGTCCGCGAACTCGTCCGCGAGCGTGCCGGCATCGACGCAGACGGGCCGATCCGGTTGCTCACGCACCCGCGGCATTTCGGCTACGGCTTCAACCCCGTCAGTTTCTATTACTGCTTCGATGCGGCCGATCGCGAACTGGTCGCCATCGTCGCGGAGATCAACAACACGCCCTGGGGCGAGCGTCATTGCTACGTGCTGCCGCAGGCTGCCAACCGCGGCACCGTCGACCGCCTGCAGTTCGTCTTCGGCAAGGACTTCCACGTCTCGCCGTTCCTGCCGATGGACCAGCAGTACGACTGGCGTTTCACCCGGCCCGACGCGACCCTCGCCGTACACATGGAGAACCAGCGCGACGGCCGCAGGGTGTTCGACGCCACGCTCACGTTGCGCCGGCAAGCGATCACCGGCCGGGCGCTCGCCGCTTCGCTGGCACGTCATCCGCTCGTCACGTTCAAGGTGACGGCGGCAATCTACTGGCAGGCCCTGCGGCTCTGGCTCAAGCGCATCCCGTTCCACACGCATCCGGACCAGACCGGCGCGGGCCACCGGCATCGCGACGGGCGCATCGACCCCATCGAGACCACGCCATGAGCAAGACCAACGAAGCGACTGCCAGCATCGTCCGTGCCGCCGACGCGCTGGCCCTGCCCGGCGCGACGCAAGCGACCGGCACCCGGCTGCAGCAACTGGGCAAGCGCCTCTTCCTGCAGGCGCTCGCACGGTTCCAGCAAGGCGAACTGACCGTCGTCGTGCCCGCGACGGGCGAGAGGCACGTCTTCGGGCGTCGCACGCCCGCGTGCGACCTGCATGCAACGCTCGAGATCCTGCATCCGCAGACGTTTGCGGATGCCGCTTTCGGCGGCACGGTGGGCGGCGGCGAAGCGTACATCCGCGGCCTCTGGCGCACCGACGATCTGACCGCGCTCGTGCGGATGTTCGTGGCCAACCGCGCCGCGATGGAGTCGTTCGAGGGCGCGGCTGCGTACCTGAGTGATCCGATCCGGCGCGTGCTGCACTGGTTCAATCGCAACAGCGTCGATGGCAGCCGGCGCAACATCGCGGCGCATTACGACCTGGGCAACGACCTGTTCGCGCTGTTCCTCGACGAGACCATGATGTATTCGTGCGCCGTCTTCGCGAACGACGAGACGACCCTGCACCAGGCGCAACTGGCCAAGCTCGACCGCATCTGCCGGCGGCTGCAGCTGTCGCCGAACGATCATCTGGTCGAGATCGGCACGGGCTGGGGCGGCCTCGCGCTGCACGCGGCGCAGAACTACGGCTGCCGGGTCACGACGACCACCATCTCGCGCGAGCAGCACGACTGGGCGCGGGAAAAGTTCGCTGCCGCCGGCCTGCTGCAGAGCGGACAGGTCACGCTGCTGCTCGAGGACTATCGCGACCTGAACGGCACGTACGACAAGCTGGTGTCGGTTGAAATGATCGAAGCCGTGGGTCACCACTTTCTCGACACGTACATGGCCAAGTGCGCGGCGCTGCTGAAGCCCGAAGGCGCGATGTTGCTGCAGGCCATCACGATCCAGGACCAGGTGTACGAGCAGGCGCTCAAGTCCGTGGATTTCATCCAGCGCTTCATCTTCCCGGGCAGCTTCATCCCGTCGGTCGCGGCGATCACCGATTCGTTGCGTCGCGCGACGGACATGAAGGTCTTCCATCTCGAGGACATCGGACCGCACTACGCGACCACGCTGCGTCACTGGCGCGAGAACTTCTTCGCGCGACTCGCCGAGGTGCGCCAGCTGGGCTATCCCGACAGCTTCGTCCGCATGTGGGACTTCTACCTGAGTTATTGCGAGGGCGGCTTTCTCGAGCGCCAGATCGGCGACGTGCAGATGCTGCTCACCAAGCCCCGGTGTCGCCTGCCCGCGCCGGTCTGAACCTGCACGCGCGTGCGACAGGCTCGCGGGTGACGTCGCGCCCTCGAGAGCGGGTGAGCACGGAGCCTGTCCCGAGCTTGGAAAGGCAGACACGCTTACGGACGTTCCCCTCGAGAGCGGGTGATTACGAGCTTGTCCCGAGCTTGGAAAGGCAGACACGCGCTCGGGACAAGCTCGTAATCACCCGCTCTCTAAGTGTTCCGCCCGTCGGAGCGGTCGGTCACCGCACTGGCGAGCGCAGGGTGCACAGGCCGGTCCCAGGCGCGTGTCTGCCTTTCCAAGCCGGGGATCGGCCTGTGCACCCTGCGCTCGCGAAGACCTGCGACGCCCGGACCAGCGCTCGCGGCATTCCCCTACTGGTCCCGATCGCGGCTATCGCCGCGACAATCCGGAACCAGTCCAATCGTCGCCCGGAGCCCGTCATGACCCAAGCCGCCATTCTCGAAGGTCTGAGCAAATCGAAGCTCGCGCTCGAGATGACCCCCGAACAGCGCCAGGCCTTGGCGGCGGTGATGACGCTGCGTGACCTCGAGCCGGCCGAGGTGCTGGTGCGCGAGGGCGACAGCGACGATCACCTGTACGTGGTGGCGAGCGGCGGCATCGCGGTAGTGAAGGCCGCGGGCACCGACAATGAAGTGACTCTCAACGTGCTGCGGCCTGGCGACGTCGTGGGCGAACTGTCGTTCCTCGACGGCGCGACCCGCTACGCATCGCTGATCGCGGAGAACGGCACCCGTGTGCTGGGGTTGAGCCGCGGCGACCTCGAAGGGCTGCTCGACTCCAATCCGCACCTCGTCTACCGGGTCATGCGCGCCATCGTGCGGGTCGTCCACGAGTTGCAGCGGCGCCTCTCGATGCAGACCACCGAGCTGACCAACTACCTGTACAAGACGCACGGTCGTTACTGAACGGTTGGACGACTGACTGCGGACGCCGCGGGTGCGGGCCCGCGCGCGCACCAAATTGGCACAGCGTCCCAGCCCGGTGGGGCTGGGTGCACCTCCAGGGCGCACCGGATGCGCCATTCCGGGCTTCCCGGCCTTGGCACGATTCTCGCTTGAGCGAATCGGACCTCTTGCCGCCGCTCAATGGAAACCCCAGCACCCACCCCCGCGCCTTACGACGAGATGTACACCCCCGACGGGCAGGTGCGCCCGCCGTATGGGGTGTACTCCGACTGGCTGATCCGCGAACCCGCGGACGCGCTGCGCCAGAAGCGCGCCGAGGCCGACAGCCTGTTCCACCGGGTGGGCATCACCTTCGCGGTGTATGGCGAACAGGACGGCAATGAGCGCCTGATTCCGTTCGACATCGTGCCCCGCATCCTCTCGGCGGAGGAATGGCGCAAGCTGGCCGCGGGCCTGCGGCAGCGCGTGCAGGCGCTGAACGCCTTCGTCGCGGACATCTATCACGGCCAGGACATCCTGCGCGCCGGGGTGCTGCCACCCGAGCAGATCTTCTGCAACAACCAGTACCGGCCCGAGATGCAGGGCCTCGACGTGCCGGGCGGCATCTACGCGCACATCGCCGGCATCGACGTCGTCCGTGCGGGCCAGGGCGAGTTCTACGTGCTCGAGGACAACCTGCGCGTGCCGTCGGGCGTTTCGTACATGCTCGAAGACCGCAAGATGATGATGCGGCTGTTCCCCGAGCTCTTCGCCCTGAACCGGGTCGCGCCGGTCGAGCACTACCCCGACCGGCTGCTCGAGAACCTGGCGAGCGCGGCGCCGGCAGGCGTGGCCGAGCCCGTCGTCGTGGTGCTGACGCCGGGCGCGCACAACAGCGCGTACTTCGAGCACGCGTTCCTCGCGCAGCAGATGGGCGTGGAACTGGTCGAGGGCCAGGACCTGTTCGTGCGCGGCGGCTTCGTCTACATGCGCACGACGCAAGGCCCGCAGCGCGTCGACGTGATCTACCGCCGCATCGACGACGACTTCCTGGACCCGCTGGTGTTCCGCTCCGACTCGGCCCTCGGCGTGCCCGGGCTGATGTCCGCCTACCGCGCCGGCCGCGTGACCGTGGCCAACGCGATCGGCACCGGCATTGCCGACGACAAGTCCATCTACCCGCACGTGCCGGACATGGTGCGCTTCTACCTCGGTGAAGAACCGTTGCTCGCCAACGTGCCGACCCGTGTGCTGCGCAGGCCGGACGACCTCGCCTACACCCTCGCGCACCTCGACGAACTGGTCGTGAAGGAAGTCCACGGGGCCGGCGGCTACGGCATGCTGATCGGGCCCACGGCGTCCGCGGCCGAGCGTGAAGATTTCCGGCTGCGCATCCTGGCTGCGCCAGAGAAGTACATCGCCCAGCCGACACTGGCGCTGTCGACCTGTCCGACGTTCGTCGAGCAGGGTGTGGCGCCGCGGCACATCGACCTGCGGCCCTTCGTGCTCTCCGGCAAGGAAGTCACGGTGGTGCCCGGCGGCCTGACGCGTGTGGCCTTGCGCGCGGGCTCGCTGGTGGTGAACTCGTCCCAGGGTGGCGGCACCAAGGACACCTGGGTGCTGGAGGACTGACGCGTGCTGAGCCGCACCGCAGACCACGTCTACTGGCTCGGGCGCTATGCCGAACGGGCCGAGAACCTCGCGCGCACGCTCGACGTGCAGTACCGGCTCTCGCTGCTGCCGCGCAAGCTGACCAGCGAAGGCGTCGGCTGGAGCCGCACGCTCGCCACGCTCAACCTGCTCGACGACTACGCCGCCCGCTTCGGCGACGACTTCGAGGCGCATCGCGTCATCGACTTCCTCGCCTTCGATCGCGACAACCCGTCGAGCATCATGAATTGCCTGCGCGCTGCGCGTGAGAACGCGCGCGCAGTGCGCGGCACCATCTCGAGCGAGATGTGGGAAACGTTCAACTCGACCTGGCTCGAGGCGCGTGCCAACGCGCCGACGCGCTACACCACGCGCAACATCGCCGAGTTCATCGAATGGGTGAAGTACCGCGCCCACCTCGCGCGCGGCGTGGTGCTGGGTTCGATGCTGCGCGACGAGGGCTACCACTTCATGCAGATGGGCACGTTCCTCGAGCGCGCGGACGGCGTCGCGCGCCTGCTGCGCATCCGGCTCGCGTGCGAGACGAACGACAACGACGGCGAGCCCGTGACGCACGACTACCTGCCGTGGACGGTCCTGCTGCGGGCGCTCTCCGCGTATGAGATCTTCCGCCGCGTTTCGCGCGGCCGCGTCACTCCGCTGCACGTGGTCGAATTCGCGGCGTTCCGCCCGGACGTGCCGCGCTCGCTGCTGCGGTCGGCCACACTCGTCTTCGACAACCTGGACGCAGTGACGAACGCGCAGTCCGGGGAAACTCAACGCCGTGCCGGGGTGCTGCACGCGATGCTGCGCTTCGGCACGCTGGACACGCTCGACACGCCCGGCGCCCTCGGCGCAGACGCGCTGCTCGCCGACGTGATCGCGCGCGTCTGGGATCTCAACGACCGCATCGGCCGGGACTTCCTCGGTCACGTCGTGCCCGCCTGAACGGAAGTCGAACGGAGCCGCGATGCAACTGCACATCCGCCACGAAACGAGCTACGTCTACGAGGAGACCGTCAGCTACAGCATCCAGTCGCTCAAGCTCACGCCACGGGCCGAGCGCGGCCAGCGAGTGCTGGCATGGAGAATCACTGCGCCGGGCGAAAGGCTCGAGCAGGTCGATACCTACGGCAACCTCACGCACGTCGTCACCATGGAGTCGCCGCATCGCGAACTGCGCATCGTGGTCGAGGGCGTGGCCGACATCGCGCCGGACGAAGCAGGCACCCGCGTGATGCCGCCGCTCGATGGCGAGCTGTCACGGCTCGCGTTCCTCGCCCCGACTGCGCTGACACGCCCGGACAGCCGCCTGCGCGAGATTGCCGATCGCCACCTGGGTCGCCACCCTGCCAGCCGCGCGACGCTCATGGACCTCGTCGCCGGCGTGCGCGAGGTGGTGGAATACCAGCCGGGCATCACCGACGTCAGCCACTCCGCGGCCGAGGCCGTCGAACTCGGGCTCGGCGTATGCCAGGACCAGGCGCACGTTTACGTCGCGTGCTGCCGCGCCGCCGGGATCCCCGCGCGTTACGTGAGCGGCTACGTCTACACCGGCACGACCGGCGAAGTCGCGAGCCATGCGTGGGTGGATGCGTGGCTCAGCGACGACGAGGGCTGGCTGAGCCTCGACGTGACGCATGGTGAAGCAGCCGGGTCCGCGCACTGCCGCCTCGCGGTCGGGCGCGATTATCTGGACGCCGCGCCGGTGCGTGGCGTTCGCCGCGGCGGCGGCCGCGAAAAACTCAGTGTCGCAGTCAAACTGGCCGCAGTTGGCAGCCCGACGCCTGCCCAGGCGAACGGCCATCAGCAACAGTGAGTCATTGCCCCCGGGGTCGCGCTTTGCAGCGGCTGCGCGGCGGGCCTACCATTCCTATCCTCATCGCGCACCCGGATCTCTAATGACTTATTGCGTGGCTATGCTGCTGGATGCGGGCCTGGTGTTTCTCTCCGACTCCCGCACCAATGCCGGGGTCGACCAGATCAACACGTTCCGCAAGACGACCGTCTTCGAGCGCGCGGGCGACCGGGTCATCGTCCTGATGTCGGCCGGCAACCTGGCCATCACCCAGGGCGTCCTCAACCTGCTGGCCGAGCGCATGAGCGCGCAGGTCGAAGGCAACCTGCTGAACTGCCCGAACCTGTTCGAGGCCGCCCGCGGCGTGGGCAGCGCGATGCGTGAGATGCACACCCGCGATGCCGAGGCGCTGCGGCAGCAAGGCATCGAGTTCAACGCCTCGTTCATTCTCGGCGGGCAGATCAAGGACGAGATGCCGCGCCTCTTCCACATTTACGCGGCCGGCAACTTCGTCGAGGCGACGCCGGACACCACCTATTTCCAGATCGGCGAGTCGAAATACGGCAAGCCGATCATCGATCGCGTGATCCGCCGCAGCATGCCGTTGAGCGAAGCCGCCAAGTGCGCGCTGATCTCGATGGACTCGACGATCCGCTCGAACCTGTCGGTCGGACTGCCGCTCGACCTGGTCATCGTCCGCCGCGACGAATGCCGCGTGAGCAGCCACGTCGACATCGATTCGACCAACGAGTACTTCCACCGCATCCGCGAGCGCTGGGGCGAGGCGCTGCGCGAGATCTTCTCCGAGCTGCCCAATCCCGATTGGCTGCTCACGTCGCCGCCCGAAGCGGGCGTGCTGGCGCCGCCGCCGTCCCGCCTGCCACGCGCGAAGTGACAACGGCCCGCTAGCTAGGGAAGCTCTGCAGAGGTCCGCAAGTGACGCCTTGCGTGCGCTCGATCCGGTGCCTGTCACCGAGCTTGGAAAGGCAGACACGCGCTCTGTGACAGGCACCGGATCGAGCGCTCTGGCAGCGTCGCAGGCTGGCATGTCGCAAGCGTCCGACCCGGGACCGTTCCCAGAGCGCGTGTCTGCCTTTCCAAGCTCGGGGAACGGTCCCGGGTCGGACGCGCCAGCGACGGGTCGCCCTCGCGTGTTCGACGCGCGGTGCCCAATTGGAAACCGGCGCGGCGGACCTTGAGTGCTCGGTGACGGCTACCGGATAGCATGGCGACCGTGGCGGCCGCTGCGGACCTGTGCAGAACTTCCATAGGGGTATCGGTACAAGACCGGACCGTTCCCCGCGGCCCCGCCGCTAGAATTCGCGCACCCCGACGCCGAGGATGGGCCCGGCCGTTGAACTTGGCGGCAACTTCCGCCGGCATGTGAGAATGCACCCCATGAAACTGTACCCGCGGTCGCGCGCATGAGATTCGTACACCTGTTCCTGCTGACCCTGGCGCTGCTGTGCGCAGGCCCGGCCGTTGCCCAGGATGCCAGCCATCCCACCGTCGACCCGGCAGCGGACGCCTTCTGGTACGGGGAGGAGCCCGGGTCGGTCACGCTGTTCTACTTCTATTCGCCCACCTGCCCGCACTGCCAGGCCGCCAAGCCCTGGCTGGAACAGTTCGCGCAGGAAAACCCCTGGCTGCAGCTCAAGCGGTACTCGGTCAAGGACAATCGCGAAAACGCGCGCCTCTACTTCAACACGGCCAAGTCGCTGGGCGTCGAAGCACTGTCGACCCCGGGGTTCATGTTCTGCCGGCAGGTGGTGATCGGCTTCGACGCCGTGGAGACCAGCGGCAAGCAGCTGGCCGAGGCATTGCAGGCTTGCCACGAGCGTCGCCTGTCGAGCCCGCCGCCCTCCGCTGCTGCTGCGACGGCTGACGGCTCCGGCACGGCCGCCGTGGCTTCCGCCGCCGAAGAGAAGGCAGGCACCACGGTCAGCGTGCCGTTTCTCGGCACGATCGATGCCAAGGCGCTGTCACTGCCCGTGCTCACCGTCGTCCTTGCCGGCATGGACGCGTTCAATCCGTGCGCGTTCTTCGTACTGCTCTTCCTGCTGAGCCTGCTGGTGCACGCCAAGAGCCGCACGCGCATGGCGATCGTGGGTGGCACGTTCGTGCTGATCTCCGGGCTCGTGTACTTCGTGTTCATGGCGGCCTGGCTCAATGTCTTCCTGATCGCCGGCGAACTGCGGGTGATCACGTTCATCGCGGGGCTGGTCGCGCTGCTCGTCGCGATCCTGAACATCAAGGATTACTTCTGGTTCAAGGCGGGGCCGAGCCTGTCCATTCCGGACGCAGCCAAGCCCGGCCTGTTCAAGCGCATGCGCGAAGTCGTCACCAGCGGCAGCATGGGACCGATGCTGCTCGGCACGGTGCTGCTCGCGATCGTGGCGAATTCGTACGAACTGCTGTGCACCGCCGGGTTCCCGATGGTCTACACGCTCACGCTGACCAAGGCGCACGACCTCGAGACCTGGCAGTACTACGCGTGGCTCGGGGTCTATAACGTGATCTACGTGATCCCGCTGCTCGTCATCGTCACCGTGTTCACGAAGACCATGGGCGCACGCAAGCTGAGCGAAGCCGAAGGCCGGCTGCTGAAACTGATCTCGGGTTTCATGATGCTCGGCTTCGCGCTGGTCCTGCTCCTCGCGCCTTCGCTGCTGACCAACCCGACGATCTCGATCGGCGTGCTGCTGCTCGCTGTGGTCGCCTCGGTGGTGATCGCCCGGATTACGCGACCGAAAGCGGCCGGAGCCTGAGGCCGGGGGTGCCGGCTGCCAGGACCATGGGCACTCCAGCCAACCAGGCGCTAGCGCTGCAGCGTATCCGGGACGTGCTCGGCCCGGCTGGTTGCATCGATGCGCCAGGCGCGATGGAGCGCTTTCTCGTCGACTTCCGCGGACTCTTCCGCGGCGCGACACCCTTCATCGCCTGCCCCGCCAGCACGGCGGAAGTGGCCGCTGTGCTGGCGGAATGCAACGCTGCGCGCATCGGCGTGGTGCCGCAGGGCGGCAACACGAGCTACTGTGGCGGCGCCACGCCAGACGCCCGCGGCCACCAGCTCGTCCTGTCGCTGCATCGTCTCGATCGAATCCGTGCAGTGGATGCCGCCAATTTCTCGCTCATCGCCGAGGCCGGTTGCGTGCTCGCGAACGTGCAGGCGGCGGCACAGTCGGCGGAACGACTGTTTCCGTTGGCGCTGGGGTCCGAAGGCAGTTGCCAGATCGGCGGCAACCTCTCGACGAACGCGGGCGGCCTCGCAGCGGTGCGCTATGGCGTGGCGCGCGACCTCGTGCTCGGGCTCGAAGTGGTGCTGGCCGATGGCCGCGTCATCGACGGGCTGTCGAGCCTGCGCAAGGACAACACGGGTTACGACCTGCGCAACCTGTTCATCGGGGCCGAGGGCACGCTGGGCGTGATCACGGCAGCAAGCCTCAAGCTCTTCCCGGTGCCCCGCACGATCGAGACGGCCTTCTTGGCAGTGCCCGACATGAGGGCCGCCGTCGAGCTCCTCGGACTATTGCGGACGGCGACCGGTGACTGTGTCACCACCTTTGAATACCTGCCGCGCATCGCGCTCGATTTCACGCTGCGCCACGTCCCGGGCGTGACCGACCCGCTGCCCGGCGTCTACCCGGCCTACGTCCTGTGCGAGGTTTCGAGCGCGCGCCAGGATCCGCAGTTGCGCGGCCTGCTCGAGCACGCGCTGGCTGGCGCGATGGAGCGCGGGCACGTGCTGGAAGCGGCGTTCGCCGAGTCGATGACCCAGCGCGAGGCGCTGTGGCGGTTGCGCGAATCGGTGCCGGAGGCTCAGCGCAAAGAGGGCGCGAGCATCAAGCACGACGTTGCCGTGCCCGTTGCCGCGTTACCCGAATTCCTGCAACGCGCCACCGCCGCCGTGGCACGAGTGGCGCCAGCGGCACGGCTGGTCGCCTACGGCCACGTGGGCGACGGTAACCTGCACTTCAACCTGAGCGAACCCGCCGACCACGCGAACCGCGCGGCTTTCCTGGCCCTGCAGGATGCCCTCGGCGAGGCAGTCCACGAGTGCGTGCGCGAATTTCGGGGTTCGATCAGTGCGGAACACGGCATCGGCCAGCTCAAGCGCGGGCTGCTGGCCCGCCACAAGGATCCCGTGGCTCTCGCCACGATGGGCGCCATCAAGCGGGCGCTGGATCCCAACGGCATCCTGAATCCGGGCAAAGTCCTGCCCGAATAGCGCGGCGCTTGTGACGAACCGCCCCGGGTCGCTAGAGTGCGGCCACGGCGGGGTGGGGAGTCGGCTCGGACTGGGTCCGCGCCGGGACAAATCGATAACCATAGTCACTCTGGAGTGTCCGCATGCCCATGTCGAAGAAACTCGCCGCCGAATTCATCGGTACGTTCTGGCTCGTGCTCGGAGGCTGCGGCAGCGCAGTGCTCGCGGCCGCGTTCCCGGACGTCGGCATCGGCCTCGCGGGCGTGTCGCTCGCGTTCGGCCTCACTGTGCTGACGATGGCCTTTGCGATCGGCCACATTTCCGGCTGTCACCTCAATCCGGCTGTCACCGTCGGCCTCTGGGCCGGTGGCCGGCATCCGGCCGGCGAGGTGCTGCCGTACATCGTCGCGCAGGTCATCGGCGCTTTCGTCGGCGCCTTCGTGCTCTATACGATTGCCTCGGGCAAGGCGGGTTTCGACCTCGCCGGCGGCCTGGCCTCGAACGGCTACGGCGAGCACTCGCCGGGCGGCTACTCGCTCACGTCGGGCTTCCTGACCGAAGTCGTGATGACCCTGATGTTCCTGTTGATCATCCTGGGCGCCACCGATCGCCGCGCTCCGGCCGGCTTCGCGCCGATCGCGATCGGATTGGGCCTCACGCTCATCCACCTGATCAGCATCCCGGTCACCAACACGTCCGTTAACCCTGCGCGCAGCACGGGTCCGGCGCTGATCGTGCAAGGTTGGGCGCTCTCGCAGCTGTGGCTGTTCTGGGTGGCACCCATGATCGGCGCAGTGATCGCTGGCTTTTTCTATCGTTGGCTCGGCGACGAACGCTGAACCGTCCCGTGGATGGCGCCGCGGCGTTGCGTGCCGGGCGCCATCCGCCTTGCGCCGTCGTGAATACATGAGCGAGATGCAGCCGTGGGCAACGTCCTGAGGTCGAAGATTTTCTGGCTGTTCGCGGCGCCGCTCGCGCTGTTCGGCCTGTACGTGCTGGCAGGCTTCAAGCTCGCCCCGGGCATCGTGCGCAGCCAGGCGATCGACTTCGTCCGCGAGAATTACGCGCGCGAGCTCACGCTGGGCGAGGTGACCATCAATCCGCTCAAGCTGCAGGCCGAGATCAAGGACCTGTCGCTGCCCGACACCGATGGCAAGCCGATGGTCGCGTTCCGCCGGCTGTTCGTCGACTTCGAGCTGTCGTCGATCTGGGAGCGGGCCTTCGTGTTCAAGGACGTGCAACTGGACGCGCCGCTTGCACGGGCCGTGATCAGGCCCGACGGGTCCGTCAACCTGGCGGATCTCGCGCTGCCGGACGAAGAGGACAAGAAGGACGAGCCGCTGCCGGCGATCTGGATCCAGCAGTTTGCGCTCGGTGAGGGCACGGTGGAGTTTGCCGACCTCGCACGCCGGGTTCCCCTCGACCGGCGGTTCACGCCGGTCCATTTCAAGCTCGAGAACTTCCGGACGACCCCGGAAGGCGGCGCCTTTGGGCTCACGGCCGCGACCCAGAACGCCGAATTGCTGGAGTGGCGCGGCACGTTTGCACTCGCACCGCAGGTCTCGTCCGCAGGCGATCTCGCGGTCACCAAACTGAATTTACCGGGCGCGCTCGAAGTGGCCGGCGTCGAACTGCCATTCGTCATTCCCCAGGGCGAGATGAACCTGCGCGGTTCCTACAAGCTTGCGCTCGGCGAGCCCATGCAACTGGACGTGCACCTGCCGCAGATGCAGATCGACGGCCTCAGCCTGCGCGCGCGCGGACTCGAGCAGGACTACGTAGCGGTGCCCACGGTGGTCATCAGCGACACGAAAATCGCGATGCCGGCCAACACCGTGTCGCTCGGCACGATCGCGGCCGCGGGCGTCAAGGCCGACGTGTGGACCCTGCCGGACGGCACGCTGAACGTCGACCAGCTGTTCGCGGCCGACCCGGCAGCAGCGGCTGCGCCGCCTGCCGTCAGCGAAAGCGCGGCGGGTAGCCCGGCGCCGCCTGTGACCGCAGAGGCGCCGTGGACGGTCAGCGTCGGCAGCGTCGCGCTCACCGAGGCCGCGATCAGCTATGAAGACCGCGCGCTCGAGCCCGTGGCGCGGTTCGAGTTGTCGCCGCTCAACGTGGCGATCAGTTCGGTGAGCCTCGACCTGGCGCAACCGCTGCCGGTGACGTTCGACGCGAAGATCAACGGCGCAGCGACGCTGCAGGGCCAGGGCAAAGTCGTGCCGGAACCGTTCGCGGCAGATATCGACATCAAGCTCGCCGACTTTCCGCTCGACGCGCTGCAGCCCTACGTGAATGGCACGGCCGACCTCACGATCAAGCGCGGCACGGTCGGTGCGGCTGGCAGCTTCTCGCTGGCGCCTGCAGGAACGGGCCGGCCGGAGCTCGCGTTCGCCGGCGACGCCACCCTCGCGGGTTTCAGTTCGATCGACAACGCGCTCGAACAGGACTTCCTGAATTTCGAGCGTGTGGAGCTGTCGAAGCTGAAGTTCGCGCTGGCACCGGATTCGATGAGCATCGATCGCGTGCGGGTGGTGCAGCCTTTCGCGCGCGTCATCATCAGTTCGGACGCCGTACTCAACGTGGCCGCGGTGCTCGATCCCGCGGGCACGGCTGCTGCAGTCGCCGAGGCCAAGGCCGCGGCCGCTGCGGCGGCGACTCCGCAGCGCAAGCAGACACGTGCCGAGATCCGCGCCGAGGAACGGGCAGAAAAGGCCGCGGCGGAAGCGCGCAAGCTGGCCGCCAGTGCGCCACCCCCCGAGCTCAAGGAAACCGGCATGCCGGTGCGCATCCGCGAAGTGCTCGTCGCGGGCGGCACGATGGATTTCGCCGACTTCAGCGTGCAGCCGAATTTTGCCGCGGCGATCGAGGGGCTCAGCGGCACCATCACGGGTGTGTCCACGGACCCCAACGCGCGCGCCAAGGTCAAGCTCGAAGGCAATGTCGGCGAGTTCTCGCCCGTGCTGATCGCAGGCGAGCTGCAGCCGTTCGCCTACGACCGCTACACGGACATCGCCCTCAGTTTCAAGAACATCTCGCTGCCCGTGTTCAACCCCTACTCCGGCAAGTTCGCGGGCTACAACATCGCGAAGGGCAAGCTGTTCACCGACCTGCATTACCAGGTCGACCACCGCAAGCTCACGGCACAGCACAAGATACGGATCGACCAGCTCGAATGGGGCGAGGCCACGGCATCCAAGGACGAAGCCACGCTGCCCGTGAAGTTCGCCACCTCCCTGCTGAAGGACGCCGATGGCGTCATCACGCTCGACATCCCGGTGAGCGGCACGCTCGACGACCCGACGCTGCGCATCGGCCCCATCGTCTGGCAAGTCATCAAGAACATCCTGTCCAAGGCCGTGACTGCGCCATTCCGGGCCCTGGGTGCCCTGTTCAAGGGTGCCGAAGAAGCCCAGTTCATCGACTTCCAGCCCGGCCTGGCCGAGTTGGATCCTGCCGCCGCAGAGCGGCTGAACGCCCTCGGCAAAGCGCTGGCCCCCAAGCCCGACCTGCGCATCGAAGTGCCGATCGGCGTCGAGGCTGCGCTCGACGGCGAAGCGCTCGCGGAAGCGCGTTATCAAAGTGCGCTGGCGACGGCGATGGGCGCGACGCTGCACGGCAAGAAGCAGGCGGAGGCGCCGTTGCCCGCATTCGACACGCTGCCTGCGGACCGTCGCGAAGCAGTGCTGACAGCGCTGTACACGCAGTTGTCCGGGGCCGAGCCCGTCTTCCCCGAAGCGCCAGAACGCGCCGAAGACGTGTCGCGCAAGGAAGCGAAGGCGCAGGCGGAACAGGAGCGCATCACGTGGCTCGAGCAGGAATGCCGTAAGCGCGCAACGGCAGAGAGCGCAGATCTCGAAAAGCTGGGGCAGCAACGCGGCGCAGCAGTGCAGGCCGCATTGCTCAGGGAGACGGGCCTGCAGCCCGAGCGCGTGTTCCTGGCCACCGAGGGCAAGGTCACGGCCAACGACAAGCTGGTGCGCCTGGAACTCGCCGTGAAGTGACGCGGCTACGGCTGGTTGCGAACGCGCATCAGTCCTTCCTGCGCGGTGCTGGCCACCAGGTGGCCGGCGCGGTCGTAGATGCGCCCGAACGCCATGCCGCGCGCGCCGCTGCTGCTGGGACTGATCAACGCGTAGAGCAGCCAGTCGTCGATGCGGAACGGCCGGTGAAACCACATGCCGTGATCGACGCTGGCCAGCAGGACATCGCCGGTCTGGTGCGACAGGCCGTGCGGAAACGTCGCCGTCTCGAGCAGGTGAAAATCCGAGACGTACGCGAGCAGGCAGCGATGCAGCACTTCGTCGTCGGGGCAGCGACCGGCGAGCCGGAACCAGACGTGCCGCACGGCGGGCCGCGGCGTGCCGTCGTTCACTGCCTCGACCGAGCGGAACTCGAACGGACGGTTGCGCTCCCAGAAGCGCCGCGCGTGGTCCGGCATTTCTTCGAGCCGCTTGCGGACCGTGGCGGTCAGGTCCGGCAGTTCCTCGGGCGGCGTGACCTCTGGGGCCGCAACCTGATGGTCTGGACCGGGCTCCGCCACCTGGAACGACGCCGACAGGTGGAAAATCTGCTTGCCATGCTGGATCGCGACGACGCGCCGGTTGGTGAAGCTGGAGCCGTCGAGGCTGCGGTCCACTTCATAGACGATCGGCGCGTTGAAATCGCCGCGGCGCAGGAAATACGAATGCAGCGAGTGCACCGCGCGGGCGGCATCCACGGTGCGGCTGGCCGCCATCAGCGCCTGCCCGAGCACCTGTCCGCCGAACACCTGCGGGCTGCCGATGTCGCGGCTCTCACCGCGAAACAGGTTGATCTCGAGCCGCTCGAGATCCAGCAGCTGCAGCAGGTCTGCGAGCACGGTGCTCATGCAGTCGTCACTCGGTGACGCCCAGCCGCTTCTGCATGATGGGACTGGTGGTCGTGTATTGCAGGTGCACCTTTTTCGCCGGGTTCAGATGCTCGGCGATCGCGAACGCCGCCAGCGCGGCCTCGTGGAAACCGCTGAGAATCAGCTTCTTCTTGCCCGGATAGGTGTTGATGTCGCCGATCGCGAAGATGCCGGGCACGCTGGTCTGGAACTTCGCGGTGTCGACCTTGATCGCCTTTTTCTCGAGCTCGAAGCCCCACTCGGCGATCGGGCCGAGCTTGGGATGCAGGCCGAAGAACGCGAGCAGGTGATCGGCAGGCACGTCCTGCATGACGCCATCCGTGCGCCTGATCGTGACGCCCGTGAGGCGGCCGTCGGTCACGCTGATGCCCGACGCGATGCCTTCGATGTATTCCATCTTGCCGGCTGCCGCGAGTTCGCGCATGCGCGCAACCGAGGCGGGCGCCGCCTTGAACTCGTTGCGGCGGTGCACGTGCACGATGCTCTTCGCCTTGCCGTTGAGATCGATCACCCAGTCGAGCGCCGAGTCGCCGCCGCCGAAGATCACGAGCCGCTGCCCCGCGAACTCGGCGGCGCTGCGCACACGGTAGTGCACTTGCCGGTCTTCGTGCGCCTCGCAGCCGTCCACGCCGAGGCGGCGGGGCTGGAACGAGCCGAGGCCGGCCGCGATGACGACCGTCTTCGCCAGGAACTCGGTGCCGGCCGACGTGCGCAGGAAGAAGCGGCCGTCGTCCTGGCGCCGCAGCTCGGACACCTCCTCGCCGAAGTGAAATACGGGTCCCATCGGTGCGATCTGCTGCATCAGGCGATCGACGAGCTCCTGGGCCCCGCAGACGGGCAGCGCCGGAATGTCGTAGATGGGCTTGTCGGGATACAGCTCCGCACACTGGCCGCCCGGGTGCTTGAGCGTGTCGACCACGTGGCACTTGATGCCAAGCAGGCCGAGCTCGAACACCTGGAACAGGCCGGCGGGGCCGGCGCCGATGATCAATGCGTCCGTTTCGAGGGCGCTCGCAGGCAGGGCGGGTACGGTCAAGATGAAACCTCCGGCAAAACTCCGTGGATTCTAGCGGATCGGCGTGCCTGTCCTACCCTGTCTCTGGCTGTAAACTCCTGCTCCATCAGGGTTTTCCACGACGGGTGCGGAAACTTCGGCTTGAAACGCGGGCCCGTCTTAGACAAATTCTCACCCCTTGACGCACATCAAGGCGCGGGGACCGCTCGGGCCGCAGGCTGATCCCGCCCCAAACCGCAGGAAAGCAGATGAATTTGCACCAGATTCGGTTCGATGAAGACCTGGTCCGCCGCTATGACCGCTCGGGTCCGCGCTATACCTCGTACCCCACCGCCGTGCAGTTCTCGGACCGCTTCGGCGTCAATGAATACCGGGGCGTGGCCGTGGCCAGCAACCAGGACCCGATCCCGCGGCCCCTGTCGCTGTATGTCCACATCCCGTTCTGCTCCAGCCCGTGCTTCTACTGCGGCTGCACCAAGGTCATCACGCGCAACCACGAGAAGGCCGAGGCCTATCTGTACCGGCTGCACCGTGAAATCGAGATGCAGGGTGAACTGTACGACCGCGACCGCGTGGTCGAGCAGTTGCACTTCGGTGGCGGCACGCCCACGTTCCTGACTTCGCTCGAGATCGAGCGGCTGGTCGAGAAGATGGGCCAGCATTTCCAGCTCTCGCACGACGAGGGGCGCGAATACTCGATCGAGCTCGACCCGCGCACCATCACGACGGACACGCTGCGCGACCTGTACCGCATCGGCTTCAACCGCTGCAGCCTCGGGATCCAGGATTTCGACCCCGCCGTGCAGGAAGCGGTGAATCGCGTGCAGTCCGTGCCCGACACGCTGCGACTGATCCGCGAAGCGCGCGAATTCGGCTTCAACTCCGTCAGCGTCGACCTGATCTACGGCCTGCCGAAACAATCGGTGCAGGGCTTCTCGAAGACGCTCGATACGGTGCTCTCGGCCCGGCCGAACCGCTTCGCCGTCTACGCGTACGCGCACCTGCCGCAGATGTTCAAGCCGCAGAAGCAGATCAAGGTGGAAGACCTGGCCACCCCCGAGACGCGCCTGCAGCTGCTCGAGCTGACGATCGAAAAGCTCTCCGGGGCGGGCTACATCTACATCGGCATGGATCACTTCGCGCTGCCCGACGACGAGCTGGTGCTGGCGCAGGAAAGCGGCCACATGTACCGCAATTTCCAGGGCTATTCGACACGCGGGTATTGCGACCTGGTCGGCCTCGGCGTGAGCTCGATCGGCAAGGTCGGCGACCACTACATCCAGAACCTCAAGACGCTGCCGGAGTATTACGGCGCGATCGATCGCGGCGAGTTGCCGGTGCACCGTGGCTACACGATGACGGGCGACGACGTGATCCGCCGCGACGTGATCCAGCAGATCATGTGCTACGGCGTGCTGGACTACGCGGCCACCGCTGAACGGCACGGCATCGATTTCCGCCAGTACTTCTCGAGCGAGCTCGCTGCGCTCGAGCCGATGGTGGCCGATGGCCTCGCGGAATTTGCCGAACCGGGCCTGCGTGTGCTGCCGGCCGGGCGCCTGCTGCTGCGCCACCTCGCGATGGCATTCGACGCGTATCTGCCCTCGGTCCAGGCTTCCGGCCAGCGGTTCTCGAAAGCCATCTGAGCTGCATTGCCCGCCGCAGCTCGGAACGGCAGCTAGGCGCTCGCCAGATGCAGGCAGCCGATTCGGTGCGTCCCCCGCGCCTTGGAAAGGCAGACACGCGGCGCGGGGGACGCACCGAATCGGCCGCTTGATCGGCGGCGCCTGAGCGAGTTTTCCGCCCGGGCGGAAAACTCGCACGGCGCATCGAACTGTCAGAGCGAAAACCGCAGCCGAGGTGCGCGCGCTGCAGGCCGCTGCATGCGCCGTGTGAATTCCCGGGCCTTGGCGGGAATTCACCCAGGCGCCGCCTACCAGGCGGTCGATCCGGGGTCTTCTCCCGAGCGCGTGTCTGCCTTTCCAAGCTCGGGAGAAGACCCCGGATCGACCGCCTGATACGACGCGCGTGTCTGCCTTTCCAAGGCGCGGGGGACGTACCGAATTGGCTGCCTGCATCGGCCCGGACTCTGAGCCGCAGCAGCCTGCGGTAACTCCTTAGCCCCAGGCCAGCGCGCTTGATCTCGGTCAAGGCGCGAGACTGACTCCACGCTCACCCTTCACTCCATGCCGCGAACGCCGCGGCCCGCCACTGGAGTGAAAGTGATGACCGATACGAGCCGACTCTGGAAAGTCCTGGGAGCGATCCTTTTGCTCTCCTTCGGACTGCTGCTCTTCATGGGACGCGAGATCTATCTCGCCGCTCCACCCATGCCAGAAGCGGTGCAGACCGCGTCCGGTGAAACCCTGTTCACGCTCGAAGACCTGCACACTGGTCGCGAAGTCTGGCAGACCATGGGCGGCATGCAGGTCGGTTCGATCTGGGGTCACGGCGCCTACGTAGCCCCGGACTGGTCCGCCGACTGGCTGCACCGGGAAGCCGTCGGATTGCTGCAACTCTGGGCGCAACGCGACCACGGCAAGGCGTACGACGACATGGACCGCAGCCAGCAGGCCGCGCTGCAGTCACGGCTGCAGGATGAGTTGCGCGCCAACACCTACGACCCAGCGACCGGGATCATCACGGTGTCCGAGGATCGAGCGGCCGTCATCAAGCAGGTAGCCGGGCATTACATCGGACTGTTCGGTTCCGACCCGGAACTCAGCACGCTGCGCGCGCAGTACGCGATCGCCGAGAACCCGATTCCCGATCCCGCACGTCGCGACGCCATGATGGCATTCTTCTTCTGGTCGTCGTGGGCGACGGTCACGAATCGCCCCAACGACACGATCACGTACACGAGCAACTGGCCGTCGGAGCCGCTCGTGGGCAACGTACCGTCCACACCGACGTACATGTGGACGTTCATCAGCATCCTCGTGATGCTGGGCGGCATCGGCGGACTCGTCTGGATCTACGCGATGACGCGTCGCGACGAAGAGCACCCGGTGGTGCCCGACACGGATCCACTCAAGGCGCTGGTCGCCACACCGTCGATGCAGGCCACCGCGAAGTATTTCTGGATCGTCACGGCACTGATCGTGGTGCAGGTCATCCTGGGCGGCATCACGGCGCACTACGCGGTCGAAGGCCAGGCGTTCTACGGCTTCCCGCTGGCAGAGTACCTGCCGTATGCCGTGACGCGCAGCTGGCACCTGCAGCTCGCCGTGCTGTGGATCGCCACCGCGTGGCTCGCCACGGGCCTCTACATCGCCCCGGCGATTTCGGGCCATGAACCGAAGTTCCAGCGGCTCGGCGTGAACTTCCTGTTCGCCTGCCTGCTCGTGATCGTGGTCGGCGCGCTGGGCGGCCAGTGGTTTGCGGTCATGCAGAAGATGGGACTCACCGCGAACTTCTGGTTCGGCCACCAGGGCTACGAGTACACCGACATCGGCCGCTTCTGGCAGATCTTCCTGTTCATCGGACTGATGCTGTGGCTGGTGCTCGTCGGCCGTGCCCTCTGGCCGGCCCTCAAGGCGCGTGACGACAGCCGGTCGATCACGATGCTGCTGTTCCTCTCGACGATCGCGATCGGCCTGTTCTATGGCGCCGGCCTCATGTGGGGCCGCAACACGCACCTCTCGATGGTCGAGTACTGGCGCTGGTGGGTGGTCCACCTCTGGGTCGAAGGCTTCTTCGAGGTGTTTGCCACGGCGGTCATTGCCTTCCTGTTCACCAAACTCGGGCTGGTCCGCGTGAAGCTGGCCACGATCGCCGTGCTGTTCGCGACCGTGGTGTTCCTGACTGGCGGCGTGCTGGGCACGTTCCACCACCTTTACTGGGCAGGCACACCGACGGGCGTGCTGGCGCTGGGCGCCTCGTTCTCGGCCCTCGAGGTCGTACCGCTCGTACTGATCGGATTCGAAGGCTACGAGAATTACCGGCACAGCAAGGCGAAACCCTGGGTTGCGGCCTACCGGTGGCCGATCCTGTTCTTCGTCTCGGTGGCGTTCTGGAACCTCGTGGGTGCCGGTCTCTTTGGCTTCCTGATCAACCCGCCGCTGGCCCTGTACTACATGCAAGGGCTCAATACGACGCCGCTGCACGGCCACACCGCGCTCTTCGGTGTGTACGGCATGCTCGGCATCGGCCTGATGCTGTTCTGCCTGCGCGGGCTGGGCCGCAAGGCTTACTGGGACGACAGGCTGCTCGGCGGCGCCTTCTGGTCGCTGAACATCGGACTGGCGGCGATGGCGCTGCTGTCGCTGGCGCCGATCGGGTTCCTGCAGGTCCAGGCGGCCGTCACCAACGGCTTCTGGTACGCGCGCTCGGCCGAGTTCCTGCAGCAACCGCTGCTGCAGACGCTCGTGTGGATGCGCATGCCGGGCGATGTGCTGTTCAGCGTCGGCGTAGGACTGCTCGCAATCTTCGTGTTGCGACGCTTCGTGGGCAAAAAGGACACCGTGGCGGTGGGGACACCGGCGACCGTCGAGCGGACGATCGTTTGACCTGACCGGGTCCTGGCAGCGGGTGCCCCCGTGGGCGCCCGCTGTCTTTTTCTGCCCGCTCGGAACGGCAGCGCCCGCCGGGAGTCACATCAAGTCATGAGTTCCAACGACACGATGGCGAGCCCAGGCATTCCGCTGCTGGCAGCGCCGCATCGGAGCCTGTTCCTCGCCGGCCTGCTGAGCCTGCTGCTCGCCAGTGCCTGGTGGGGTATGCACCTGGTTGCGCGCTACACCGGCGTCCCTCTTTTTGCACTCGTGTTGCAGCCTGCCCCGCTCTGGGCCCACGCGTGGCTGATGCTGTTCGCCGTGTTCCCGACGATCTTCTTCGGCTTCCTGTTTACGGTGTTCCCGCGCTGGATGAACGGTTCGCCAGTCAGGCCGCTGGAATACGTCACCACGGCCACCCTGCTCGCGTCGGGCACCCTGCTGTGGCTCGTGGGTACGTTCACGGGGCCAACGCTGTTGCTGGCGGGTTGCGTCGCGACGGGCGCAGGCCTGCTGCTCGGCACGGTCGCGCTGTTGCGCGTACTGCTGGGCGCAGCGCAGGTCGTGCCGCACGCTGTGGTCGTGCTGATCGCGCTCTGCGTGCAGGTGGTGGCGCTTGGAGGCTTTACCGCCGGGGTCCTGCAACAGGACGACTTCATGCTGCACTTTGCCGTCAGGACATCGTTGTGGGGCGGCCTGCTGCCGGTCTTCTTCGCGGTGTGCCATCGCATGATTCCGTTCTTCTCGCAGGGTGTCATCAAGGACTACGTCGCTTGGCGCCCCACCTGGATCCTCGTGAGCGTCGTCGCCCTGTGCTATGCGCGGCTGGCGGTCGGAGTCATCGGCTGGCTGAATGCATTGCCCTGGATCGATGCCGCGCTGGTGGCGCTGACAGTCACGTGCGCCGTGCGCTGGACCTCGCGTGGCGCCCGGGGCAACCCGTTGCTCTGGTCCCTGTACGCAGGTTTTGCCTGGTTGCCAGTCGCCGCGGTTCTGCAGTTGGCGCGCGATGGCGCGTTCGTGCTGACCGGCGAATGGACGCTTGGTCGCGCGCCGGTGCATGCACTGGGCATGGGGTTCTTCGGCTCGATGCTGCTGGCAATGGTCACGCGGGTGACCATGGGGCATTCGGGCCAGCCGCTGCGCATGGACCGCGTCACGCTGGCATGCTTCATCGCGTTGCAGTTGGCAACCGTCAACCGCGTGCTGGGCGAGATCGTGACGTCACCCCCTGCCGTGCAGTGGTTCCTGCTGGTCAGCCTGGGGCTGTGGCTCGCCGCCGTCGCGGTCTGGGTCGGGCGCGTGGCGGGCATCTACCTGCGGCCTCGCGTCGACGGCAGGCCGGGCTGATGGCCGAGTACTACCTTGCGCTGCGCCATGCCCATATCGCGCTCGCGGTGCTGTCGGTCAGCCTGTTCGTAATGCGCGGCAGCCTGGTGCTGGCGCGGTCACCGGCGCACGACCCGGGGTGGCTCAAGTATCCGTCGTACCTGATCGATACGCTGCTGCTGACGGCGGCGCTGATGCTCACGACGGTGATCCAGCAGTATCCGTTCGCGACCGACTGGCTGACCATGAAAGTGGCGCTGCTGGTCGTGTACGTCGTGCTCGGCAGTATCGCGCTCAAGCGCGGCCGGACCCGCGCCGTGCGCGCCACCGCGTTCGTAGCTGCGCTCGTGACGGTCGCGTTCCTGTTCAGCGTCGCCCGCGCCCACCATCCCTTCGGTGTCATGGCCGGAGCACTGAGTTGACCTCCCTACCGGCTTGTCCCGAGGTAGGCAAATCCCTACGCAGACGCGACCGGAGTTGCGGCACACTCGACCCTGCATGCCAGACAACGAGACAATGACTGCCCTGGCCGGCGTCAGGACCCATCACCTTTTTGCCGGAATGTCCCCGCCGCAACTGCAGCGGGTGATGACGTCCGCGCAGGTCATCGACGCGGATTCCGGCGAGTTGCTGTTCGACCGTGGCCAGCCGGCCCGGCATTTCTACGTCGTGCTGGAAGGCCAGGTGAACCTGGTGCTGTACTCGAAAGCCGGCGAGGAAAAGATCGTCGACATCCTGGGGGCCGGGCAAAGCTTTGCCGAAGCCGTGATGTTCATGTCCGGACCGATGTATCCGGTATCCGCCGTGGCTGCCGGACCCTGCCGCATTGCGCGATTTTCGAGCGTCGAATACGTCGGGTTGCTGCGCGAGAGCCCGGAGACCTGCCTGCGCATGCTCGGCCACCTGAGCCAGCGGCTGCACATGCGCATCCGCGAGATCGAGTACCTCACGCTCGACAGCGCCACTCATCGCCTCGTCAGGATGATTGAGAGCCGCGTACCGGCTGGCAGCGACGGGCCGCACGAGATCGTATTGCAGGAGTCGCGGCAGGAGCTCGCATCGCGCCTGTCGATGAAGCCCGAGACGCTCTCAAGAATACTGCGGACCCTGGCTGATACCGGCGTCATCGTCGTGCAAGGACGCACGCTGCAGGTCCCCAGTCGCGCAAGGCTGGCCGCGGTGCTCGACGCCCCAGGCTGACCGCCTCCTCGCACGCCCAAGACGCCTTGATGCGGATCAAGGCGCAACGGTCGGCGTACTCCTACAGTGGTCTGCAGCGAATCGCCGGATGATTCGCGTCACAGGTCGCCGAGGAGAACACGATGCGCCGTTCGATCCTTTTCATGGCTCCACGCAACGCCGTTGCCATGGCGCTGCCGCTGCTCGCGGCCTTTGGCGCCGGCGCGCTCGCGCAGCAGCCCGCGACGAGTTCGAGTACGCCACAGGTGCACCAGGCCGAGGTAGCCGCCGGGACCGCGCCCTCCTCGGCACGTCTGCAGGCGGGAGCCGAGGTTTACAAAGTGGCGTGCATCGCCTGCCATCAGGAATCGGGCTCGGGGCTGCCCGGCGCCTTCCCGCCGCTGGCCAAGTCGGATTACCTGCTCGGCGATCCCGGTCGCGCCGTTGGCGTGGTGGTCCGCGGACTGCAGGGTGAAGTGGTCGTCAACGGCCAGAAATTCAACTCGGTCATGCCGGCGATGACGCAATTGAGCGACCAGCAGATCGCCGACGTGGTGACCTACGCGCTGAATACGTGGGGTAACAACGGCGGCAGCGTGACGGTCGAACGCGTCGCCGCCGAACGAGCCCGCGCGGCGAAGGAAGGCATCAAGGCCGATTCACCGACGCAGCACCCGACCACGGTCGGCGAGCTGCAGTACCAGGGCGCAGCGTCGACCGTCGCGGGTGCCGACACGCAGATCCGCGTGACGCCCGGTGCGCCGAACATGACCATGGCCGAGTTCGAGCATGCACAGAACATCTATTTCCAGCGGTGTGCGGGCTGCCATGGCGTGCTGCGGAAGGGCGCGACCGGCAAGCCGCTGACGCCGGACATCACCCAGCCCAAGGGCACGGAATACCTCAAGGTCTTCATCAACCAGGGCTCGCCGGCCGGCATGCCGAGCTGGGGCAAGTCGGGTGAACTCACGGCCGACGAAGTCGACATCATGGCGCGCTTCGTGCAGCACGAACCGCCGCAGCCGCCGGAATGGAGCATGAAGGACATCAAGGGCACGTGGAAGGTCCTGATCCCCGTGGACCAGCGGCCGACGACGCAGCAGAACAAGTTCAACCTCGACAACATCTTCGCGGTGACCCTGCGTGACGCCGGCGAGGTGGCCCTGGTCGACGGCGACACGAAGCAGATCATCAACGTGATCAAGACGGGCTATGCGGTGCACATTTCGCGGATGTCCCACTCGCGCCGCTACGTCTACACGATCGGCCGGGACGGCCGCATCGACCTGATCGATCTCTACATGCCAGTGCCGGACCGCGTCGCAGAGATCAAGATCGGACTCGAGGCGCGCTCGGTCGAAACCTCGAAGTACAAGGGCTACGAGGACAAGTACGCGATCGCGGGCGCGTACTGGCCGCCGCAGTACACGATCATGGACGGCGCGACACTCGAGCCGCTGAAGGTCGTCTCGACCCGTGGCATGACCGTGGATACGCAGGAATTCCATCCCGAGCCGCGCGTGGCGGCGATCGTGGCATCCCACGAGCACCCCGAGTTCATCATCAACGTGAAGGAAACCGGGCAGATCCTGCTGGTCAACTACGAAGACATCGACAACCTGCGCACCACCACGATCGGCGCCGCGCGGTTCCTGCACGACGGCGGCTGGGACAGCACGAAGCGCTACTTCATGACCGCGGCGAACCAGTCCGACAAGATTGCCGTCGTCGATTCGAAGGAGCAGAAACTGGCGGCGCTCATCGACGTCGACAAGATTCCGCATCCAGGCCGCGGCGCCAATTTCACCGACCCGAAGTTCGGCCCGGTGTGGGCGACGAGCGCACTCGGCAACGAAAAGATCACGCTGATCGGCACCGACCCGGAGAAACACAAGGACAGCGCGTGGAAAGTCGTGCGCGTGCTGAAGGGCCAGGGCGGCGGCTCACTGTTCGTCAAGACCCACCCGAAGTCGAAGCACCTCTGGGTGGACACACCACTGAATCCTGACCCGAAGATTTCGCAGAGCGTGGCCGTGTTCGACACGACCAACCTGGAGGCAGGCTACAAGGTGCTGCCGATCGCCGACTGGGCGAAGCTCGGCGAAGGACCGAAACGCATCGTGCAGCCGGAGTACAACGCGGCCGGCGACGAAGTGTGGTTCTCGGTCTGGAACGGCAAGGACCAGCGATCGGCGCTGGTGGTGGTCGACGACAAGACGCTGCAACTGAAGAAGGTGATCGACGATCCGCGCATCGTCACGCCGACCGGCAAGTTCAACGTGTACAACACCGGCGCGGACGTTTACTGAACGACCGTTAAAGGCTCCCACGCGCAAGCATGCGCGCTTATGGCCCCGTTCTCTGCCGAGGCGGGGCCGCTTTTTCTTGCGCGGCGACTCCGCGGCGGGGCATGTTGCGGCGGCCCGACGCATCTTGGAGAACGCCAGCCGCGAGTGATCAGGTACTCGCGACCGGCGCCTGTGCCTGCATTCCGGACGGCAGCTGGTCCAACCTCTGAAAACCACTGACCGCGGCTACCAGACAGCCATCCTCGCGTTTAGTGAGCGCGAGCCGGAGACCGAGCACCTTGGCGACCGCAAAGGCCAGCGACAGCCCCAGACCCGTATGTGAACCGCCGTTGCCCGCGCTGATGCGAAAGAAGCGCTCGCCGAGTCGCGGCATGTCGGATGCCGCCAGCTGCGGCGCCGGATTGGACAACTGCAGTTCCCCTTCCGCGTCGAGCGTCATGCGGACGACGGAGCCGCGAGGTGAATGCGCGATCGCATTGCCCACGAGATTGCTGATCAAGCGGCGGATGAGCGCACTGTCGGCATGCACCCAGAACTCTTCCGGCATGTCGAACTCAAGCTTCAGGTCGTGCTGGTCCGCGTGATGCTTCATCAGGGAGGCGGCTCGCATGACTTCGGCGCACAGGTCGATCGGCTCGGGCTGCGGTTTCTCAAGACCCGACTCATAACGCGTCAGGGCCAGCAGCGACTCGACCGTCTGCTCCATCTCGGCCGCCGCTGCACCTACGTCGCTCAAGGCGGCGCGCACCGCGACAGGCTCCTGCGCACGCGAACCGACGTCTGCCAGCAACCGTATTTCGGCCAGCGGGGTGCGCAGTTCATGGGCCACGTTGCGTGCGTACCGCTTTTCGCGTGCGAGCGCGTCCAGCAGGCGGTTGAGCACCAAGGAGAACCGGTCGGCTACCGGACGAAGCTCGGAAGGCAGCGGCCCACCGCCGAGTTTTGCCTGTGGGTCGTCCGGGTCCACGCGCTCGAGCGCGACGACGAGATCATCGACGGGGCGCAGTCCGTGCAGAAGGGCACGCCGTGTAATCACAAACATCGCAACGATGGTCGCCACGGCGCCGAGCAGGAGCATGGCGTGAATGCGATTCTCCACGCGTTCAAGGGTTACGATTTCCTCCGCGGTGACCACGATCAGGGCCCCTCGCGAGTCGTCCGCCGGCAACGGAAAAACTTCCGCGACGGCACGACCATGATGCCCGTCCGGCAGTCGCAAGTCCGAGTAAGTCTGCATGCCGATCGCCGCGTCGAGCTGCGGCAGGTTTCTCCCGGCGCTGGAGTCGGAGCGTGCCAGGGTCCTGCCACGGCTGTCCCAGACCTGGAAGAACTCCTGGTGTGCCCGCGTTCGATACTGCGGCATGAATTCGGCGATGCTCTCTGACCCCGGATGTGCTGTCGCGTAGGCCGCGACGGCACTCATGCGCAGCGCGAGTTGCTGGTCGAGGTTTGCATAGAGTGCACCCCGGATCACCGTATGCAGGCCGAGGAAGCTCAAAGTCAGAACCGCGATTGCGCCTGCTGTGAGGCTCAGTTCGAGCCGGCCTCGCAACGAATGGCGAACAGAATCAAGCGACCACATAGCCGAAGCCACGGCGGGTTTCGATGACGTCCGGCAGGTCCGACCTTCGCCATCTTGTTGCGCAACGTGCTCATCAGCACCTCGATCACCGTGTCGGACGCGTTACTGTCGCTTTCATAGAGCTGCTCGAATATCGCGGCGCGGCTCCAGAGGTGTCCCCGCCGACGCAGCAGTAGTTCGAGCAGCGCGTACTCCTTCGGTGTCAGCGGGAGCACCGTCTCGTCGACGCGGGCAAGCCGCGCGGCCATGTCGAGACGGAGCCTGCCGTACGTGATCTCCGGCGATGCTTCGTCGAACCTGCGCCGCGAAAGCGCGAGCACCCGGGCCTTGAGCTCTTCAAAGGCGAAGGGCTTGACGAGATAGTCGTCGGCGCCGAGATTCAGTGCATCGACCCGGTCCTGTACCTGGTCACGGGCGGACAGCACCAGTATCCGCGGCTTCGCGCGCCGTGATTTCAGTTCGCGCAGCACCTGCATGCCATCGACGCGCGGCATCAACAGGTCGAGCACGACGATGTCGAACGGCAGGCTGTCGAGCAACTGCAATGCATCAGCACCGTCCGCCGCAGTTTCCACGGCGATGCCTTGCGCATGCAGGCCTGCGGCCAGAGTCTTCCTGACCCGCTCGGAATCGTCCACGACCAGGACACGCATGCGGGTACTTTGCGCAGTCATGCCCCGGCCTGCCATCCGTATCGCTGGCAATCCGCTGCACCACACCCATACAAGACGAGGGGCGGGGAACCGAAGTTCCCCGCCCCGTTCCGCGGTCGAGCGATGCGTTTCACGCTCTGGAATCAGTCTTCACCTACCTTGATTTCCACCCGGTCCGCAGTGATGGCAGCGTTGCTCCACGCACCCCAGGCCTCGACGTTCTGATCGACCGCCTGGATGAAGAACTCGGACTGAGTCAGGCGAATGCCGCCCTCCAGCACGAACCTGGTCGAGTCGACGGTTGCGACTGGAACCGAGAGGATGTGGAAACCCGACGTGGTCGGATCAAGGAATGGCCCACGGAGCCGGACCGCTTCCTGCGCGTCAACCCGCACGATACGAGTTGCGGTCACCCGGTTGCTGCCAGCAGGTTCTTCGTAGCCCCGCACGTCCACCCAGTTACCGACGGCCAGGTCAGTGAAGCTCAGGTTGCGCAGCGCAAGCATCGACATGTCCTCATAGTGGGTCACGTCGTTGGTCGCCACCTGCAGACCGAGAATCTCCAGGGAAGAATTGGTCTTGCCCTGTATCTGCGCCACGATCCGGATCTCGCTGACCTGCTTGAATTTCACCTTGTGCGCCACGAGCACGCCCGCGGCGTCGGCCGTTCCCTCGACCTCGACCAGCACGTCGTTGGCAAGGGTCGCCACGGTTCCATGCTCATAAAGCGTGGTTGGCGTCGTGGTCACCGCCCTGCCGGCCACGTTGAATTTCGTGGCCGATGCAAAGTCCGTGATCGCGCCTTCGACTTCAAGCACGTCGCCCGCAGCGGCCTTGAGCCAGTCGTCCGACCGCAGTTCCACGCGAGTCGCTACAAACGAGCCGTCCGCGGCGAACGTGAAGCCCTTTACCAGGACCAGGTCACCTTCGGTGGGCTGCCCCGTGGGAAAGTCGTCCATGTTCGCGCTCGAGTAGTCGACGACGAGCGCATTGACGTTAAAGCGGTGCGTGGACAGGGCCAGTTTCGTCACGTAGCCGGTGACGTCGAATGGGCCGCCGTCGGGCTTGATGTCGATGCGAGTGGCGTCAATCGCTCCGAGCGTCGCGACCATGCCGCTCACCTCGACTACGTCGTTCACGGCAAGCCCCTCGATGGATGCCGGTTCGATGCCGTCACCGAATGCGGTTTCGGCCGTTACCTGCACCGTCTGCCCCATCGCGACGAACGTTCCGGACTTCGTATCGACGCTGGTGATCGGCCCTTCGAGGACGTTGTGATAACGAATGACGTCGGCATCGTGGTCGACGCTGTTGTGCGAGTGACCCTTGACCTCGACGTAATGACCAACCTTCAACGCGGACTCGGCCGCCGCCACGTCGTTCATGACGACCTGGGCGTCAGTGGTGCGGTAGCGCACGCCGTTGACGTACACGCTGCCGAACCCGGTGATGGTACCGACGCTGACCAACCCGATGGTCGACTCCGGTGGCGGTGGAACTACTTTGTCGTGGGAGTCACTCCCGCCGCAGGCATTGAGTCCAATGAGCAGCGCAGCCAGCGCCGCTACCGAGAATCTATTGTTTAGGCCTGTCATTTGAGCCCTCCTTGCGCGTTGTCACGCGCATGCGGCAGTCAATCTCTACAGGGTCACCGTACGCGGCGAAACTTAAGATCGACTCAAGCGGGGCTGCGTCTTACCGCAGGGCGGGGTCTGCGCAAGGTTCACAACCGTGCAGACCCCGCTGCGGTTCCGCACTACGGAGTCAGCAACTCGTCGTCGAGGAACCTGGCGACGTAGATTCCGGCCCAGCCGGTGTCCTCTTCCGACTCCTCGCCACCGGCGGCAGCCGTTGCCACGTCGCTGGCCACCAGCATGCTGACGTTGACTGCCAGCCAGTTGCCGCGGAAACCGTCGCGCTCGATACCGAGCGCGGTGATCACCGCTCCGGCCGGCGCTTCCGGGTCCACCATTGCGCCGAGATCACCCGTGCGCAGCAGCGGCACCAGTTCGCCGAGTCCGGACGGCTTCACGTCACGCAGCAGGAGCGCATCGTTGCCGTCCGCAAGACGCGCCTTGATCACCGTCATGCCCGGTGCACCGCTGCCCGACACCGCGCCGAACGACGTCGAACGCCAGCGGGCCAGTTCCAGTGTTTCCTCGGGGTCTTCCTCGCCCCCGTGGCCCTTGCCCAGCACACGGCCGGAGAAGTTCCAGTAGACGAAGTCTTCGATCTTGCGGCCATCGACCATGTCGCCGGTCTTGGCGATGATGGTGGTGGCGCCGCTCTGCATGTCGCGGAGGAAGAAGCCCTGGGAAACCGGCACCTCCCCTACGTTCGGCGCTTTCGCACAGGCTTCCTTCATGCCGGCATTACCTTCGGCCGGACAGACAAGCGTCACGGTTCTCTCGCCGCCCCACCCGGCCCAGAACAGCACGTGGCGTCCGTTCGACGAGACCGAGATCGCTTCACCAAACCTGTCGAACTTCGCGCCGTTCGTTCCCGGCACGCTGTCGCCGATCTTCACGACGGTCTCAAGCACGATCGGCTTGTTGCCTAGGCGTGCGCGGTAGATGCCGCCTTTAGTGGGCTCCTGCTCGTTGTCGTACCCGGCGAACACAGCGTACTTGCCGCCGGCACTCGGCGGCGCAGTGGAACCAAAGTAGGTATCCGATTCCGGGTTCGATTTCGATTTCGGTTTCGATTTCGGATCCAGAGCCGGAGCCGGAATCTTCGTGAAGGAACTTGCGATCAACTCGACCGGTGCGGTTCCACCCTTCGCGGCGAAGTCACGGTAGAAGACACCGGTCTTGCCGACACCGCCCACCGAGAAATTGCCCTTGAACACGATCGTCGTGCGTTCCGTCACTGCGGGCGAGCCCGGGAACTGGTCGAAGCCAGTACCGGCTGGCACGTAACCGGCCAGCTCGTCGCCGTGTACTGGAACCTGGAAGTACGGGAACGTCTGAACGCCTCCCTCGTACACGTCGCCGAGAAGGCTGGCACCCGTCGTCGGCATGCCGTGCGATGAACTGGTGTAGATGCCCGAGGTTCCGGTACGGGTCTCTGTGCCGGTTTTTTCGTCTAAGTAGGTCCAGACGGGTGTCGACTGCCCGCGCGTCGCGATCGTGTCGGAACCGGCGTCGATACGCGGCACAGACGGGAACTCGTTGAAGGTCGCAAGCTGGCCACCCTTTCCGGTCGTCGTATTGTTCGGTTGCGGCACCGCGCCACTGCGCCGGAACACCATGTACAGCGGGCCCTGCTCGGCCAGGTTGCGCATGTAGATGCCGCGCTCCGGCTCGCCACCACTGCTACCGCCCATGCCGGCACTGCCGGCGCCACCTGCCACTCTCGCCGCCTCCTGCGCCGCCGCTGCCGGCATCACCCCTGCCGCCCGTACCGCCGTCCTCGCCGCCGCCGTGGCCAGAGCCGCCCTCACCACCCTCGCTACCGCCGTGGCCGCCGCGGCTGCGGGCACGGAACACCACCACGCCTTCCTTGTTGATGGCCGGCTGGTTGTAGCTGTTGAATCTTGGACCCTTCGGACGCCTGGACACCGCTGCTGGCCATGTCTTCATGACACGAGCCGCAGTTACTCGACGAGTCGGTCGGTATCACGTCGCCGTTATTGGCGGCCGTGTACCACTCGTAGGTGAGGTTGTCCGCACGATGCGACCGCCGAACCTGAAACACACAGTAACGCCACTGCCGTGGCGAGAATTGCCTTGGAATTCATGATAGCCCCCAGACCTTTTTACTGCAGACATCGAACGAGCTTGCTCCCGAAGACCCACCCGGCCGGCCGGAGCGACCGGCCGACCGGGAGGTAATCCGTCGGCTTCAAAGCCGACGGCTGGGGGCTCTTATTCGCCTTCGCCGGCGCCCGGCGGCTTGCCACCGCCACCGCCCTTGCCACCGCCGCCGCCACCGCCTCCGACCACCTCGATATCGAGATAGGCCTCGTTGCCAACGCACGTGCCGGCATCACACACAGGAATTGCCGCATCGCTGCTGGCAAAGTTGACGTTATTGAAGGTGTAGGTGATGCGGTAGGTTCCCGCCGTCGTCACACGCAGGTTGTATCCGTACACGATCTTGCCGGTCGCGTTGATCTCGCCGCCTGCGGGTCCGTTGAACACCGCGGGGCTTACCGGAACTCCGTCCACCATCCGCTCGATTCGGAGCCTGGCCGTCGGGTCAAACACGACGGCACCGAAATGGTTCCTTCAGGCAACGCATCGCCCACTGTGTACGGGATGTCGGAATCGACGCCCTGTTCCCGTGCCAGGTGCCCATAGTCAGACAGGCGATCGAGTTCGGCGGGTTCGAGCTTGATCACGAAGTAGCCCTGCGCGCCTGCATCGCGCGCCACGTTCGCGCCGTCCCAAAGCACGATTTCAACCCGGATCGGGCTGCCTACTTTCAGCTTCGCATCGCCCGCGAGGTTATCGCCCCATCTGCCCAAAACGTCGACGGTAACAGCCGGGGATACGAAGCACGGTGCCTGCCACTTGGCGACGCGCTGGACGAAGTAGTAACCCGCGTCTACGCAGACCTGTCCTCCATCCTGGGATGCGGCGCAGGCCTCCGGGTAGGAAACCGGGGCCTTGTCGGGCGGTACCAGAGGCGAAAATCCATAGATTACTGCAAGTGATAGCAAACGTACCCGCCGCGCCAGCCATGATCGCCGGCACCGAGAGGTTATTGGTCGCTTCAGTCGTCGGCTTACCACCGCCGCCACCGCCGCCACCGCCGCCACCACCACCCCGCCACCACCGGACCACCGGCGGCAAGTGCCGCAGCGCTCATTGCCATTACCAGCCAGATCGCATGTTTTAGATTTGTCGACGTCATTGCTGCTTCTCCTTTTGCCGGCGCGCGCCGCAGACTCTTCCATGGAGTGCGGTGTTCGGCCGGCGCACGGCGCCTTCGAGTGTTCGGCTCTGGGCGCCCCCATCAGCCTCAGAAAGGACCGATGGGCCGCATAACTTGCAGCCCCCCGGTCGCCATTGGTTACATCCCTTCTTTGGTCTTTGACTGCTCGAGCAGCCGCAGTCGCTCCTGCAGCCGCGTCTGCTCCTGCTGGATCAACTGTTCACGCTCGCGGATCTGGGCGGCTTCGCCCTCGAGCAGCTGCTGGCGCTGCTGCAGACGCTCACGTTCCTGCGTCAACAACTGCTGTCGCTGCCGCAACTGGTCCTGCGACTGGCCGAGAGCCTTGCGACGCTCCTGCACCTGCTTCTGGCTCATCTTGCCGGCCTGTTCCTGCAGCCGTGCCTGGTCCTGAACCTGCAGGCGCTCCTGTTCCTGTGCGCGCTCGCGCTCCTTGAGCGTCAACTGCTGCTGTTGCTGCAACCGGTCCTGGTCCTGCTTCAACAGCTTGTCCTGGTTGCGCACCCGATCCTGATCCTGGTCGTGCAGGCGCTGCTGCTCGTGTGCCCGGTCCATGTCGCGATCGCGGGCACGTTCCATGTCCTGCTGCACGGTACCGTGCTGCTGCATGGAGCCTTGCTGCTGCATGGAGCCTTGCTGACCGCCCTGGCCGCCCGTTTGCGCGCCACCGCCACCTGCACCGCGGCCGGCCTGGGCAAAGGCGACGGCCGTCGATGCGAGCATCGCTACCAGCAGGATGGCTGCTGTTCTGTGCGTGGTCCCTTGCATGTGGCCCTCCTGTTCGCCAGTGGACCCGTTCGGTGGCCAGTTCCGGGACTGCCACCGCTGCGGTCCCTGGCTATTTTTTTACGCCCATAACCTTAAGGAACGCTGAAGACTTCGCATTGCGCAGCGCACTTTCGCCATTCGGCATTCGCAAGGCACGCCTTTGCTCACTCGCCGTTCACTGTCGGCGAGCGGGAGATCTTTCTGGCGCGCGTCAGAATCCTGCCGTGAAGGAAATGCCAACGCCCCAATCGGGTGAGCTGTCGCTGAATCCGGCAGTCACGTAACCCGCCAACCACCAGTCCTCACCAGGTCGCGATGAGAATGTTGCGGACAAATCCTGCATCGCGTCGTTGCCGGGCACCGATGCTTCCTGGTAGTCGTAGAAGATGCCCAGCCGAGTCCGGTCGGACACGGACCAGGTTCCGCCGGCGGCAGCAAAAAAAGCATTTTCCAGGTCGACGTCAGCCGGATCGCCGCGCACGAGGTAGCCGGCCGAACCGATTGCGGTGAACCGGCCGAAGAACCGGAAAGCGTCGGCCTGCACCGAATAGTCGGTCTGGCCCGTCCCAAGTCCTTTGTCCTCGTCGGCGGTGCCGAACTTGATCTCGCCCGTCAGGTCCATGACGAAGCCGCCGTCAGCGAGCGACAAAACGTCATAGACCGTCAGCGCCGCGATGACGTCGCCGATGCCGCCCTCTGTCCTCACGGGCCCTTCGCCGATGATCTGCTCACCGTCCGGTCCCTCGACAACCGTGCCTTGGGGGGCCTGCACACTCAGGTACGGCACCGTGAGCCTTACCGAGACGCGCCTTGCGTCGTAGGCAAAGTTGATTGGGATGTAGACCTCATCGATCGCCGTCTCACCGCCGTACTTTCCCGTTGTGTACTCAGCGCCGGCACCGACACTGAATCCGGAGTCCTCCGCCTGCGTCCCTGTTGGAACTGCCAGAGATACCAGAATGCCCAGCCAGGCCGCGCCCGTGCTGCTCATGTGTAATCGCTTCATGTTCACGACTCCATCTCGGTCAACTCGGGAACCCAGCGCAGGCACAGGAAGTGCAGCGCTGGATCACCCATGGGAGCGCCGTGTTCTCTTGCGGAGATCGGCTATTCGGCCGTCACTTCGATCGGGACGTTCCGCTCCTTCGAACGCTTCTGCATCGCTTCCTGATGCTGGGCCATGAAGGCGTTGCGCTCCTGCTCGGTCTCCAGCGAGCCCAGACGCTCGCGATACCGATTGCGCTCCTGCTCAGTCATGAGGTTCCCGCCGTAAATTCCCTGCCCGCCGGCTTGGCCGTTGCCGGCCTGAGCCGAGGCGGCATGAGTCCTGGTGCGGTCCTGTTCGCGCTGTTGCAGACGGTTGTGTTCGGCCGCCCGGTTCTGGTCGGTCGACCGTTCCATCTGGCGCTGCTGGGTCGACTGCGGCTGTCCTTGACCTTGACCTTGTCCCTGACCCTGGCGCTGTGTCGACGGCTGGTTCTGTGCGATGGACGTCGCCGTGGCCAGCGTCATGAGTGCGGCAACGAGCGTTGCGATTCTGAACTTGCTCTGCATAGCGTGCTCTCCGTTTGAAGCTACCCCGCTACCTTCAACGCGGAGCACTGCGCGCAGGTTGACGTCGTTTGCTTAATAAACGCTGAAGACTGCGAGACTGCGGGTAAGTACTTCTGCGCATGCTCGCCGACATCTGGCGCCCAGCGCACGCAAGCAGGTCAATCCTGGCGCGATGTCTGACCGGTCACGAATTGGACCAGACCCGCGATGCATGTGTCGGCGATGCATCTTCAGCGCCACTTAAGCTGCGGCAGCTAGCATCAGACCATCAGCGGCACCATGCCGCCAGGAGGTTCGTCATGAGAAAGCTGCTGGTGACTTTCGCGTCCCTGGCCCTGCTTGGGCTCGCCGCTCCCCTGATGGCTGCAGACGCGCCCACGGACGAAGTGGCCGACATGCTGGCGTTCATGCGCGAGGAGGAAAAGCTCGCCCACGACGTGTACCTGCTCTTTTCAGAAATGTATGCCGGCGAGGATGGCGGTGCGAAGATCTTTGCGCGCATCACCGACTCCGAACAGCGGCACACCGATGCGGTGCTGGGAACTGCTGGATGCCTACGGCCTGACAGATCCAGCGGCGGGCCGCGCACCGGGTGAATTCGCGAACGACGAACTGCAGGCGCTCTACACGACGCTCGTCGAAGTAGGCTCTGCAGGCTACACGGAGGCGCTCGGTGTCGGCGTCGTGATCGAGCAAAAAGACATGACAGACATCGTCGCCGCGATCGAACTCAGCGTCGCCTATGCGGACATCGTCCAGGTCTACTCGAACCTGCTGGCAGGCTCCGAGCACCACCTGGCTGCATTCCTGAAGGTGCTCGACTCTGCCGAGCCCGGTGCTGCAAGCCTAAGTACGGGCAAACACTGACAGGGCTTTTCGGTCGCTCAGGGCAACGCAGCCCCTCTCGCGGCAACCAGCACCCGGTACCAGTCGGCACGGGTCCAGCACGACCTTGTATGCGTCGGCGGCCTCGCGGATTCGGTGCACCTGCTGGCTGCCGACGATCGGAATCACGCCGGCCGGATGCGCCATGAGCCACGCATAGGCCGCGGCGCTGCGCGCAACGCCGCAGCGTATGGCCTGCACATCGAGTTCGGCACAGACATGCTGTGCTCGCTCGTCTGCGCCCGGCGTGCCCAGGCGGCCGCCCGCCAGCGGTGACCACGCGAGCACCCCGATGCCGTGCTGCATGGCCAGGTCGAGCGTGCCATCCGTGAGCGGTTCGATCGCCAGCGGCGAGAACTCGGGTTGCAGGGTCGCGAGGGGAATGGACAGGTGCGCAACGAGCGCCGCCGTCTGCGAGGGCGTGTAGTTGGACACACCGACCGACCGGACCTTGCCGCTCGCCACCAGGCCCTCGAGCGCGCGTGCCACCTCCGCTGGATGCGTCAGCACATCGGGCCGATGCACCTGGAAGAGATCGAGGTGATCGGTGCCGAGGCGGCGCAGCGACGCTTCACACGCCGCCGTCAGGTAGTCCGCGCTGGAGTCATACGGCACGCCCGGGATGATGCCGCCCTTGCTTGCCAGCACCATCGCGCGACGCAAGCCGGGATCCGCTGCGAACAATCGACCCAGCAGCACTTCGGCATCGCCGAAACCATCGCGACCGTTGTAACCGTAGATATCGGCCGTATCGAACAGGTTGATGCCCGCGTCGAGCG
>CAWJXS010000007.1:0-252228 GCA_963846885.1 uncultured Gammaproteobacteria bacterium | reverse complement strand
TGCGCTCGCTTTCGACGACCAGCAGGTCGTCACCGGCGCCGGGCGCGTCCGAAAGACCGAGCACCTGCACGGGCTGGGCGGGGCCGGCGGTCTGCACCTGCTTGCCGAGCGCGTCGAACAGCGCCCGCACGCGACCGAATTCCTGGCCGCGATGATCGGATCGCCCGCCTTGAGCGTGCCGCGCTTCACGAGCACGGTGGCCACCGGGCCGCGACCCTTTTCGATGCTGGACTCGAGCACGACGCCCACGGCGAGGCCGGAGGTCGGCGCCTTGAGGTCGAGCACTTCGGCCTGCAGCAGCACGGACTCGAGCAGCTTGTCGATGCCCTCGCCGGTCTTCGCCGAGACGTTGACGAACATCACGTCGCCGCCCCATTCCTCGGGGATGACGTTGAGCTTGCCGAGCTCGTTCTTGACGCGATCCGGGTCCGCGCCGTGCTTGTCGATCTTGTTGACCGCGACGATGATCGGCACTTCCGCCGCGCGCGCGTGGTTGACCGCCTCGATCGTCTGCGGCATGACGCCGTCGTCCGCCGCCACCACGAGGATGACGATGTCCGTCACGTTGGCGCCGCGGGCGCGCATCGCGGTGAACGCCGCGTGGCCGGGCGTGTCGATGAAGGTGATCAGGCCCTTCGGCGTCTGCACCTGGTACGCGCCGATGTGCTGGGTGATGCCACCGCCTCGCCCGCCGCGACCTTGGTGGTGCGGATGTAGTCGAGCAGCGAGGTCTTGCCGTGGTCGACGTGGCCCATGATGGTCACGACCGGCGCGCGCGGCAGCATTTCGATGTCGGCCGCCGTCTCGAGCAACTGCTGCTCGATCTGGTCTTCCTTCAGCGCGATCGCCGTGTGGCCGAATTCCTCGACCACGAGCGTGGCAGTGTCCTGGTCGATGGGCTGGTTGATCGTGGCCATCACGCCCATCTTCATCATCGTCTTGATGACTTCGTTGGCCTTGACTGCCATGCGGTTGGCGAGTTCGCCGACCGTGATCGTCTCGGGAATCTGGACGTCGCGCTTGACCGGCGCCGTCGGCTCCACGAAACCGTGGCGAGAGTCGACCTGCACCTGGCCCGAGCGACGGAAGCGGCCCTGGGGCTGCTGCTTTTTCTTGAAGTTGGCCTTGGCATTGGCCGAGACGTGCAGTTCCTGCCGGCCGTACTTGGTCGGCGCACCCGATGGGGCGCGGCTGGGCGCGGGTTCGCTGGCACGCGAGGGCTTCTGCGCACGCGGCTGCTCGGCTGTGCGGCGCTCGGCATCGGCACGCTCGCGCTCGGTGCGTTCGCGGACCTGCTGCTCGGCAGCGACGCGCGCTTCGGCGTCGGCACGCGCGCGCGCGGTTTCTTCCTGCATGCGGCGTTCGTCCGCCTCGATGCGGTCGCGCTCGCGCTGCTCGGCGGCGCGCGTTTCGGCGTCGATGCGCTCCTGCTCCATGCGCGCGGCGTCGTCCAGCGGGGCGGCTGGTCGCGCCTTCTCGACTTCTTCGTGGCGCTGGCGCTGCTCTTCTTCGATGACAGAGCGGTTCAGGTAGGTCTTCTTCTTGCGCACCTCGACCGCGACCGTGCGGGCGCGGCCCTGCGTCGAAGCGAGCTTGATCTCCTGCTGCGTCTTGCGCTGCAAGGTGATCTTGCGCGGCGCCGCCGCGTCCTCGCCCTGCCGCCCATGCGCGCGGCGCAGGTGCGTCAGCAGTTCCATCTTGGCTTCTTCGCTGATGATGTCGTCAGCGCCGCCAACCTTGATGCCCGCCTCGCCCAACTGCGTGAGCAGCCGGTCGACGGGGACCTTCAGGACCTCTGCAAATTGCGTGACCGTCACTTCTGCCATTGAATCAAGCCTCCGCTCACGCCTGCTGGCCCTGTTCGAACCAGTGCTTGCGCGCAGCGAGGATCAACTCACCAGCGCGCTTCTCGTCAAGATTGGGAATTTCGACGAGTTCGTCGATCGACTGCTCGGCCAGGTCTTCGCGGGTCACGATGCCGTGACGCGCAAGTTCGGCGGCCAGGGCGCTGTCCATGCCATCGACTTCGAGCAGGTCGGCCGCCGGGGCCGCCTTCTCGATGGTTTCCTCGCTCGCGATCGCCTGCGTGAGCAGCACGTCACGGGCGCGATTGCGCAGTTCCTGCACGATCGCCTCGTCGAATTCCTCGATCGACGCGATTTCGGACTGCGGCACGTAGGCGATTTCCTCGATGCTGGAGAACCCTTCCTGCACCAGGATGGCCGCGACGTCCTCGTCCACGTCCAGCTGCTGCATGAACAGGTCGCGCAGCACCTTCTGCTCGGACTCGCTTTTTTCTTCCGCCGCCTGCTCGCTCATGATGTTGAGCTTCCAGCCGGTGAGCTCGCTCGCGAGGCGGATGTTCTGGCCGCCGCGGCCGATGGCCTGCGACAGCTTTTCTTCCGCCACGGCGATGTCCATCGAATGCGACTCTTCGTCCATCACGATGGAGCTGACTTCGGCCGGCTGCATCGCGTTGATCACGAACTGCGCGGCGTTGTCGTCGAACGGAATGATGTCGACGCGCTCGCCGGCGATCTCGTTCGAGACGGCCTGCACGCGCGAACCGCGCATGCCGACGCAGGCGCCGACCGGGTCGATGCGCGGGTCGTTGCTGCGGACGGCGATCTTGGCGCGGGCGCCCGGATCGCGGGCGGCGCCGAGGATGTTGATCAGGCCCTGGCCGACTTCCGGCACTTCGAGCTTGAACAGTTCGATCAGGAACTCGGGCGCCGTGCGGCTCAGGAACAGCTGCGGGCCGCGCGGCTCGGAGCGCACGTCCTTGAGGAAAGACTTGATGCGGTCCTGCGTGCGGACCGGCTCGCGCGGGATCATCTGGTCGCGCGGGATGAAGCCTTCGGCGTTGCCGCCGAGGTCGACGAAGATGCCGTTGCGGTCGACGCGCTTGACCAGTCCCGACACCAGCGTGCCGATGCGGGCCTTGTACATGTCGACGACCTGCGCGCGCTCGGCCTCGCGCACCTTCTGCACGATGACCTGCTTGGCGGTCTGCGCAGCGATGCGGCCGAAGGCGACCGACTCGAGCGGAACTTCGACGTAGCCACCCGGCTCGGCTTCCGGCGACACGTCGAGCGCGTCTTCGAGGCGCAGTTCCTTGTCCGGGAACTCGAGCTCGGTGGAGTCGTCGGCGAAGACCTTCCAGCGCTGGTAGGTGTCGTACTCACCCGTCTTGCGGTTGATCGACACCCGCACGTCGATCTCCTCGCCGTACTTCTTGCGCGTGGCAGACGCGAGCGCGGTTTCAAGCGCCTCGAAGATGATTTCCTTCTCGACGCCCTTCTCGTTGGAAACTTCTTCCGCAACTCTCAGGATTTCTTTGCTCATCGCTCGTCGTCCTCTGCAAATCGTCTGCGGTCAGAAGTCGGGCGCGAGATGCGCCTTCCTGATGCCCGCAATCGGCAGCCGGAATGTCCGGCCGTCCACGGCAACCTCGATCGTGTCGTCCCCGGCGGCGACCAACCGGCCCTTGAACCGGCGGCGCTCCTCACAGGGATGCACCATCTCCACGAAAACCTCTGCCCCCACGAACGGCCCGAAATGCCGCGCCTGGCGCAGCGGCCGCTCCATGCCGGGCGACGACACCTCGAGGGTGTAGTTGCCCGGAATCGGGTCCGCTGCGTCCAGCACTTCGCTGACAGCACGACTGGCCCGCTCGCAGTCCTCGACCGTGATGCCCTCGTGGGCCTCCGTGTCGAGATAGATCCGCAACAAGGCCGTGCCACGACCGGGCAGGAACTCGAGTTCCCACAGGTCGTAACCGAGCCCCGCGACAACCGGCTGCAGCAGTGCCGTCAGCGTGTCCCTGAGCATCGCGCGTCCTCGCTCGAACCCCAAAAACGAAAAATGGGCCCGCGGCCCATTTCTTCTCTGCGCCCGGCCGGTGGGCCGTCGCAAATGAAAAATCCCCGCTGGCGGGGACTTCTCTGGCGAATCCTCCGCCGATCCGCGAACCCGCTGGCGCCGCGAGGTGCCAAAAACGAGCCTGGGGACCGGCCAAGGCACCTTCCACCCTGGGGCAGAACGTTCCTTGGACCGCCGATTCTATAGTAAAGCCGGGCGACGAGGCTAGTCTCGGGGCGGTCTCAGGCCAGCAGCCGGGCCACCGCGTCGGCGACGTAGTCGACGTTGGCGTCGCTGATCCCGGCCACGTTCATGCGGCCATCGGGCGGCACGTAGACGTGGTCCTCGTCCCGCAACCGGGCGATTCCGGACTCAGTCAATCCCAGCAACGAGAACATGCCGCGCTGGCGGGTCAGCCAGCCGAAATCGTGATCCGGGAGCCGGGCCGACAGCCGCGTCGCCAGGAGGGCCCGCAGGGCTTTCATGCGCGACACCATCGAGCCGACTTCCAATTGCCACTGCTGCCGCAGGGCCGCGTCGGCCAGCAGCCGGGCCACGATGGCAGCGCCGTGGTCGGGCGGCATCGAATACATGCGCCGGGCGAGACGGGCCTGGTGGGTGGCAGTGGCGGCCTTCGCAGCGGCATTGGTGGTGATCACAGCCAGCGCGCCGGTGCGCTCGCGGTACAGGCCGAAGTTCTTCGAGCACGACACGGCGAGCAGCAGCTCAGGCACGCGCTCTGCCAGGACCCGCAGGCCGATCGCGTCGGTTTCGAGGTCGTCGCCGAAGCCCTGATAGGCCAGGTCGACGAACGGCACGAGCCCGCGCCGCACGATCACGTCGCCAAGCGCGGCCCACTGCGTCGGCGCCAGGTCGGCACCGGTCGGGTTGTGGCAGCAGGCGTGCAGCAGCACCAGGGAGGCGGCCGGCAGGCGCTCGAAGTAGCCGAGCATGGCGTCGAAATCCACGTCACGGCGTGCTGCATCGAGGTACGGATAGCGCTCGAGCCGCAGACCCGAACTGCCGATCAGCGGCTCGTGGTTGGCCCAGGTCGGGTCGCTCACGTGCACGACCGTGCCGGGCCTGGATACCTTGACGAGTTCGGCGCCCAGGCGCAAAGCGCCGCAGCCGCCGACCGTCTGGATCGTCGCCGTGCGATCGGCCAGCGCGGGCGCGAGCGGGCCCAGGGCCAGCGCCACGATGCGCTCGTTGAATTCGACGTTGCCGGCTGGCCCGACGTAACTCTTGCTCGTCTGCGTACCGAGCATCCCCTGCTCCGCCGCACGCACGGCCGCGGGCACGGGCGTGTTGCCCGATTCGTCGCGATAGACGCCGACGCCCAGGTCCACTTTGAGCGGCGAGGTGTCGCGGCGGAATGCAGCCGTCACGCCAAGAATCGGATCGGGCGGCAGCGTATCGAGCGTTTCGAACATGGAGGCACCTGTGCGGACGAGCCGGAGCATGATGCCCGACTCGGATGCGTGGGTCAGCCGCCTGTTGTCCGCGGCTTCGACTCGACCACCTGCTGGTCGATCGCGCCGAAGAGGCTCCTGCCGTCGTGACCGAACATCTCGATGCGCACCCGATCGCCGAAACGCAGGAACGGCGTGCTGGCCTTGCCGTGCGCGATCTGCTCGAGCGCGCGGGTTTCAGCCAGGCAGGACGAGCCGCTCGAGCGATCGTAATTGGAGACCGTCCCCGACCCGATGACGGCGCCGGCGCCGAGCCGGCGCGTGCGGGTGACGTGGGCGAGCAGCTGGGCAAAATCGAACGTCATGTCGACGCCGGCGTTTGGCTGGCCAAAGAGTTTGCCGTTGATGTGCGACACGAGCGGCAGGTGCACCCTGTGGTCCTGCCAGGCAGGGCCGAGCTCGTCGGGGGTGATCGCGCACGGCGAGAACGACGTGGCGGGCTTGGACTGGTAGAACCCGAAGCCCTTCGCGAGCTCGCCCGGGATCAGGTTGCGCAGCGACCAGTCGTTGACGAGCATGAGCAGCTTGATGTGGCTGCCCGCCGCCGCCGCATCCGTCGACATCGGCACGTCGTCGGTGATGACGGCAAGCTCGCCTTCGAGGTCGATCCCGAACTCCTCGCTCGGCACGGCGACGTCGCCCAGCGGCGGAATGAAGTCGTCAGATCCGCCCTGGTACACGAGCGGATCGGTCCAGAAGCTGGGCGGCATGTCGGCGTTGCGCGCCTTGCGCACGAGTTCGACGTGGTTCACGTACGCGGAGCCGTCGACCCAGTGATACGCGCGCGGCAGCGGCGCCAGCGCCTGGCGGGGATCGAACGGCACGGCGCCCACCGCATCGCCATCGGCGAGGTGGTCCGACACCTCCTGCAACAGCGGCGCGGTTCGCGACCAGTCGTCGATGGCGGCTTGCAGCGTCAGCGCGATCGAGGGCACCGGCATGGCGATGGCAAGGTCGCGGCTCACGACGACCAGCTGGCCGTCTCGTGTCCCGTTGCGCAGCGTCGCGAGTTTCATTTTCCCTTCCAGCTGTCGACGTAACCGGCCCATTCCACCGCCAGGCCGGCCGCCGTGACGTCGAGCGGATCGCGCGTGTCGATCATGACCGCGTACTCGTCCGTGGCGGGCTTGGGTTGCTCGAACATGCGGGTCAATGCCTTCGGATGCGGCCCGTGCGTGAAGCCCGCCGGATGATAAGTGAGCATGCCGGGATGGATGTTGTCGCGGCTGAAGAAGTCGCCTGCGTGGTAGAAAAGCACTTCGTCGTAGTCGTCGTTGTTGTGGAAGAACGGCACCTTGAGCGCCTTCGGATCGGTCTCGAACGGGCGCGGAACGAACGTGCAGACCACGAAGCGTGACGACACGAACGTCGTGTGCGCCGACGGCGGCAGGTGATACCGATGGCTCATCAGCGGGCGGATGTCGCGCACGTTGATCCGCACCGGCGCGAGCTCGCCGTGCCAGCCGATCGCATCGAGCGGGTTGAAGGGATAAGTGATGGTAGAGACGGCGCCGCGGCGCTTCACCTCGACCTGCCACGCTTGCGTCGACGACTGCTGCGCCTTGAACGCCTCGTCGATGCGCGGAGTGTCGAGCAGCGCTGGATCGAAAATGGCGTGCGGCCCGACGAGGCCCTTGTCCGGCAGCATGTAGCTGGCGTTGGTCGACTCGATCAGCAGCACGTCCACGGGCGCGGCGACCTCGAGCCGCCACATCGTCCCGCGGGGCAGCATCACGTAGTCGCCCGCGCGCACGGCCAGATGCCCGAAATCGCAGTACAGGCGGGCCTCACCGGCATGCACGAACAGCAGATCGTCGCCGTCGGCGTTGCGCGCGAGCCGCGTCATGCTGTGCGCCAGGCGCCAGAAGCGCACACGACACGCCGCATTCGCGAGCACTTCGCTCGCGGACCAGGGGCTGGTGTCGCTGGATCCCTCCAGTTGCATCAGGTCGAGGGCGCGGGGACGCAGTGGGCCTTCGAACTCGACCCAGCCCGTCGGCGGGTGCCGATGATGGAAGAAGGCCGCCGGGCCGAAAAAGCCTTCCTTGCTCATTTCGCGCTCGTACGTACCCGCGGGCAGGTCGCAGTGCGCCTGCCGCGAGGCCTCGCCTTCGACGCGTGATATGGGGATGTAGTGCTTCACTTCGTACCTCAGCGAAAGAGGGACTAGGGGTTAGGGGCTAGGGGCTAGTCGGAACGCGCTCCGCGCGCGGAGCCCTTGCCCGGCCAGCGGCCGACCTCTCCCGCGATGCGGGAGACGTGAGAACATTCCGACTAACCCCTAGCCCCTAGCCCCTTCCTGCCCTTCCTAAATAACGCCTCTGCGTTCCTGGTCCAGTTCGATCGATTCGAACAGCGCGCGGAAGTTGCCCTCGCCAAAGCCTTCGTTGCCCTTGCGCTGGATGATCTCGAAGAAGATCGGGCCGATGACGTTGGTGGTGAAGATCTGCAGCAGGATGCCGTCCTTCGCGCTGCCGTCGATCAGGATTCCGCGCCGCGCCAGTTCGGCAAGGCTTTCACGATGGCCTTCGACGCGGGCCGGCACGCCTTCGTAGTAGGTGCCGGGCGTGTCCTGGAACGTGATGCCGTTGGCACGCAACGCGTCGACCGTCGCGTAGATGTCGGCCGTGTGCAGGGCGATGTGCTGGATGCCCTCGCCCTGGTATTCCCGCAGGTATTCCTCGATCTGCGACTTGTCGTCCTGCGACTCGTTGATCGGGATGCGGATCTTGCCGCACGGGCTCGTCATGGCCTTGCTGAAGAGACCGGTTTTCTTGCCTTCGATGTCGAAGTACCGGATCTCGCGGAAATTGAAGAGCCGCTCGTAATACCCGGCCCACTTCGCCATGTTGCCGCGATGCACGTTGTGCGTCAGGTGGTCGATGACCGCCAGGCCCGTCGACTGCAGCGTGCCGCGGTCGGCGACCGGCACGAAGTCGACGTCGTAGATCGTGCTCTCACCGTAACGGTCCACGAGGTAGACCTGGCTGCCGCCGATGCCCTCGATGGCCGGGATGTTCAGTTCCATCGGGCCCACCGGGTTCTGTACCGGCGTGGCGCCGAGTTCCACGGCGCGCTTGAAGGCCTTCGCAGCATCCTTCACGCGGAACGCCATCGCACAGGCCGACGGACCGTGCTGCTGTGCAAAGCGCTGGCCGAAACTGCCCGGCTCGGCATTGATGATGAAGTTGACGTCGCCCTGCCGATGCAGGGTCACGTTCTTGCTGCGGTGGCGTGCCGTGACCGGGAAGCCCATGCGCTCGAACAGCGAGCGCAGCAACTCCGGATCGGGCGCGGTGTATTCGACGAACTCGAAGCCGTCCGTCCCCATCGGGTTTTCGAAGAGATCGGCCATCGGGCGCCTCGCGCAAGTTAGTTACGAATGAAACTGTAGGCGCGCATGGTAGCGGAACGGCGCCGCGCGTCCAACCGGCCCGCGCCGTCGCGAGGCCGGCCGGAGCGCCGCCTCAGCGGTCGGCGACGGCGACCGGCGTGTAGGTGTAGTGCCAGGGTTCGCGCGGCGAAGCCAGCGGGCCGATGAACTGTCGGCTGGCCGTGCGGACCGCCGCATCGAGCCGGCCACCCCAGCCCTCCTGCATCCAGGTCGTGTCGACGGTCCGGGTGTCCGGACCGGCGACGATCTCGTCACCCCGGTGCACCTGGAAATCAATCGCACGCATCTGGCCGTGGGGCGACAAGCCTGGCGCAGCGACGGTCGGAATGGGCTCAGGCACGTACCCGTGCAGGAAGGCCGCCAGCTCGGCGGCTCCCGCCGCATCATCGACTGGGCGACCGAGGAAATGCTTGATCGCGTCCAGCAGCAGGCGGGCTGCCGCTGCCGCAACGGATTCGTTGCGAGCCCAGTTCGCAAGCTGGATATCCAGGCTGCGCACCTGCGGGTTCACGAACAGCGTGTAACCCGGATTCGCCTTTTCGAACTCCTGCCGTACACGCTCGATCTCGGCGTCAAGTTCCTGCTGCTCGGGTGAGCCTGCGTACGCTGCAATCTGCTCCTGCGACCAGCTCCACCGTTCGGCGAGGCGATCGCCGCTGCGCAGGTAGGACCGCAGCGCCAGCAGCCGCGGTCCGACGCCTTCGATGCGCGGGAGCACGGATGCCACGCGCGCATCCGTAGCGATCGCCGCTGCAGTCGCCATGCGGTCGAGTTTTTCCGCGACCACGGCCTCTTCGGCCCGCGCGACGTTCATAGCCGCGAGCGCGGTCAGCAGCCAGGGCAGCAGCGACTGCCACGATGGCAACCGGGCCAGTGACTTGCACATGTCGCGTCCTCAGTGGCTTGCCAAAAAAAGAGGCCCCGCAAGCGGAGCCTCTTCTTCATTGCGGTGGCATTCAGCCAGCCGCAGCACTCACTCGGGCTTGACGAACAGCGCGTCGTCGACGCGCTTGACGTCCGGGACGGCCTTCGCGACGGCAAGCGCGCGACTCTTCATCTTTTCGCTGGTCACGAAGCCGCCGAGCTGCACGATACCGCCTCGCGCTTCGACGTTGATCTGGCCGGACTTGACGTCATTGGCATCCACCAAAGCCGACTTGACCTTGCCCACGAGCACGGTGTCGTCGAGCTTGGTGCCCATGGACGTGGCCGGGTGCACGGCGATCTCGTTGCGCACGGAAACGACGTCCTTGACGTTCTTGGCAACCTTGCCGGCTGCGTCCTTTTCGGCCTGCGTCTTCACGAAGCCACTGAGCAGCACCACGCCCTTGTACACCTCGACATTGACGTCGCCGGACGGCACGCCCTTCTCGGCCGCCAGGCTCGCCTTGAGCGACGTGGCAATCGTGCCGTCGTCGACCCTGTTGCCAGCGGACTTTTCTGCCATGGCGGGAGCGGCGAATGCGAGGGCGATTGCAGCGCAGGCGGCGAACATCGTGTTCTTCATGGATATTCTCGTAGGGAGGAAGTGACGGGACCCCGACAATTTAACAGCGACCGGGCGGTGCCTCAATCCGGAAAGCGCATTCGCCGATGTTTTGGTGGGCCGTGATGGGATCGAACCATCGACCAACTGGTTAAAAGCCAGCTGCTCTACCGCTGAGCTAACGGCCCCGCTTCGGGTAGCCGTCAATGATAGCCGATCAGACGTAGCGGGTGGGATCGGCCACGCGGGCGGCCGCAAAACCGGCTTTGCGTAAACGGCAGGATTCGCACCGGCCACAGGCCCTGCCCTGCGCGTCCGCCTGGTAGCAGGAGACCGTTATACCGAAATCCACGCCCAAAGCCGTGCCGCGACCGATGATTTCGGCCTTCGTCAGGTCGATCAGCGGCGTCCGGATCCGCAGGGGCTCGCGACCCTCGACGCCTTCGCGCGTGGCGAGATTCGCCATGTGCGCAAAGGCCGCTATGAACTCGGGACGGCAGTCCGGGTACCCCGAATAATCCACCGCATTGACGCCGATGAAGATGTCGTGCGCCTGCAGCACCTCGGCCCAGGCGAGTGCGAAGGACAGGAACACCGTATTGCGGGCAGGCACGTAAGTCACAGGAATGGCGCTGGCGCCGACCGCCCCGTTCTCCGGCACGGCGATGGAGGCATCTGTCAGTGCCGACCCGCCGAAAGCGGCGAGGTCGATCCGCATGACGCGGTGTTCGACCGCCCCCAACTGCGCGGCGACGCGGGCGGCCGCATCGAGTTCGGCGCAATGCCGTTGCCCGTACTGGAAGCTGAGCGCATGGCAGCGATAGCCCTCGGCGCGCGCGATGGCCAGGCACGTCGCGGAGTCGAGGCCACCCGAAACCAGCACGATGGCTGTTCTCGCCGCAGGGACGGCGGGCATGGGATCCGGCATCGTCATCGTCCCGGCTCGTTGCCCCAGAGAACCTTGTGCAGTTGCACCTGCAGCCGCACTGCGAGTCGGTCGGCCAGGATCCATTCAGCGAGGTCGCGCGGCGCCACCTCACCCCAGACCGGCGAGAAAAGCACCTGCGCTGGCAGGGGTTCCGTGCGCGCGCGCAGCAGATCGCGCGCCCATTCGTAGTCGGCACGCGAACACAGCACGAACTTGAGCTGGTCGCGTGCATTGAGCACGTCGAGATTGGCGAGCTTGTTGCGCTGGACTTCGCCCGACCCGGGCGTCTTGAGATCGACGACGCGACTGACCCGTGGATCCACGGCCCCGACGTCGAGTGCCCCGCTCGTCTCGAGCGAGACTGCGAACCCGGCGTCGCAGAGACCGGTGAGGAGTTCCAGGCAGGCCTTTTGTGCCAGCGGCTCGCCGCCGGTGACGCACACGTGATGCACGCCGCTCTGCCGCGCCGTCTCGATGAGCGCGTCGATCTGTTGCCACTCACCGCCGTAGAACGAATATTGCGTGTCGCAGTACACGCAGCGCAGCGGGCACCCGGTCAGCCGGATGAACAGCGTGGGCCAGCCGACGGCGTCGGCTTCGCCCTGGATCGAGACGAACGTCTCAGTGACCTTGAGCCGGCTCACCGGCCCTCGGCGTTCATCATGCCGAGCTTCACCTGCGCCTGCTTCGCCGCTTCCGAGTCCGGATAGGTCGACACGACCTTGTTGAGCGTGGCGCGGGCGTTCTTGAACGCCTTGAGCTCGTACTGGGACAGCGCAACCTTGTACATCGCATCCGGCAGGCGACGCGATTCGGGAAAGGCAGCGACGGCCTGGAAGGCCTTGAGCGCATCCTCGAACTGCGACTGGACGAAATGTGCTTCACCCAGCCAGTAGGTCGCGTTGTCGGCGCGCGGTCCACGCGGATACTTGGCGAGGTACATCTGGAAGCCGCGCACCGCTTCTTCGTAACGGCCCGCCTTCATCGCGGCGAACGCTTCGCCATAGACGGACGATTCGTCCGCGAATACCGCGTCCGGTGCGCGCGTTGCACCGCCCCCAGCGACGGGCGTGCCGCCGCCGGCGCCGTTTTCGATCACGAGCAGGCGCCGATCGACGTCGCCATACAGGTCACGCTGCTGCTGTTGCAGCGAATCGAGCTGGTGGCGCGCTTCCTCGATCTGGCCCCGCAGGTTGCGCAGCTCCTGCTGCGATTTCTCGATCTGCCGCTGCAGGTCGAGCAGCGACTGGTTGACACGCGTCTCGAGCGAGTCGAGGCGCTGGTCGCCGGCGTTGGCGCGCGCCTCCAGTTCCTTGTTGCTGGCAGTCGCATGGACGAGCGTGCCGCACAGCAGCGCCGGCAGCACACAGCCAATGCGCAGAAGGGTCTTCATCGGTTCAGGGCCCCTGGACGAGTTCGACGCGACGGTTCTGTGCAAACGCCGATTCGTCCGAGCCTTCGACCGCCGGGCGCTCCTCACCGTAGCTGACCGTGGTGACCTGTGCTTCCTTGACGCCCTGCAACAGCAGCGCCTTGCGCACCGTCTGCGCACGGCGCTCACCGAGGCCGATGTTGTATTCGCGCGAGCCGCGCTCGTCGGTGTGTCCCTCGAGACGCACGCGCGCCGTCGGGTACTTGGTGAGGTACGCCGCGTGGGCCGCGACGACGCTGACGTAGTCGCTGCGGATCTCGCTGGCGTCGAATTCAAAATAGACGATATTGCGCGACTGGAGCGCGGCGAGTGCCTGCTGCTGGGCGGCGCTCATCGCGCCGGCAGCGCCGGTCGCCGGGCCCGTCTCCATGCCGACGCCACTGGTCTGCGCGCCGGTCTCCGCCGGCGCCGCCGTCGTCGCCTCGGGCTGCACCTGCTTTGGCTTGGTGCAGGCGGTCAGGCCAACGGCGAGCAGGCTCAAGGCAAGGACATGGGTCCACTTCATGGTCTTCGAACTCCTGGGAATGTGCGCGAATGATACCTTGCGTGCCGCCGGGCTTCACCGTGGCGACGCGGGGAAAGGCGACCAGACCGGCTCGCGGACGTCGCCCGTATCGGAGCTGAGCCGCTGCTGGAACCTGCCGTCGGCCGAGACCATGGCCAGGGACCCCCGCGGACCGGCCTGGGTGGCGTAGATGATCGTCGCCCCGTTCGGGGCAAAACTCGGTGCTTCGTCCTGCCGGCCGTCGGTGAGCACGTGCAGGTTGCGGGTCTTGAAATCAAGCGTGGCGATCCGATAGTTGCCGCGGTCGAGCGTGACGAGGGCCAGCGACTCGCCGTCGGGCGCCACGCGCGGACGCGCGTTGTACCCGTTGGTGAAGGTGAGTCGCTGCGGTTCCTGGCCCGCCGCGGCCCCGATGCGGTAGATCTGCGCGTTGCCGGCGCGGTCGGACGTGAAATAGATGCTCGCGCCGTCCCGCGACCACTCCGGCTCGGTGTCGATCGCGTTGTCCGTCGTCAGCCGGGTGAGGCCCTGCGTCGCGAGGTCGAGCACGTAGATGTCCAGGTTGGCGTCGCGCGAGAGGGTCAGCGCAAGTTTGCGCCCGTCCGGCGACCAGGCAGGCGCGCCGTTGATGCCTGCGCGGGCCGACACGCGCCGCCGCTCGCCGGTGGCCAGCCGCTGCACGTAGATGGCCGACGCCTTGCCCTCGAACGACACGTACGCGAGGCTTTGGCCATCGGGCGACCACGCCGGCGACATGATCGGCAGCCCCGACTCGGTGATGGTGCGCGGGCCGAACCCGTCGGCATCCGCGACGATCAGTCGGTAGCGTTGCGCCGGCGGTCGCCCGTCCACGGCAACGTACGCGATGCGCGTGGAGAACGCGCCGGGAATGCCCGTCAGGCGTTCGAAGATCAGGTCGGCGATGCGGTGCGCGGTGCCGCGCAAGCCGCGCTCAGTGGTGAGCAGTCGCTGCGTGAGCAGCGACTGCCCGGTCTGCACGTTGAACAGTTCGAACTCGACCGCGAGTCCGTTGGCCGCAGGTTCGACCCGTCCAATCACCAGGAAATCCGATTTGAGCAGCCGCCAGTCCTCGAAGCGCACCTGCGCGCCCTGGGTGGGGCGCGCCACGAGGTCGCGGCGCTCGAGGGGCTTGAAACGTCCGCTGAGCTGCAGGTCGCCCGCGATGACGGCGGCAACGTCGCCGGAGCCGCCTTCGGCCTGGCCGCCGAAAGGCACGACGGCGATCGGCACCGCATCGCGCACGCCCTGCGTGATGTCGAGCCGCAATTGCGCCTGCGCACTGGTGGCGAACAGCAGCACGCCAGCTACGACGAGCCAGGCCCGCAATTGGGCCGCTTGGAAGAAGGCTGGACGCGCAGTCGCGCGTTGGGAACTCATGCGGGGCTTACTCCGTAGGCTTGAAGACGATGACCAGCCGGCGCTCGAAGGCGCGCGCATCGCGCGGCGCCGGCAGTGGCGAAGAACGATACACCGCATTGGCGACCGATTCGCGCACGGCCTGGTCGCCGTTGCAGTCGCCGATCTTGACGTCGAGCACGGTGCCACCCGTCGCCTGCGTGACATTCAAGGTGCACTCCAACCCGGGACGGGCCGTGGCCGGCCGGTTCCAGTTGCGCTCGATCGTCTGGATCAGCAGCGTGCGGTACTCGTCGACGACACCGGAGCGCGCCAGGGCCTCGCCGGCTTCTTCGTCCTCGAGCGCCCGCTGCAAGTCGGCTTGCTTCGCGGCTTTCGCGCGTGCCGCAGCGGCTGCCTTTTCCTGCTCCGCCTGCTTGAGCTTCGCCTCGGCGGCGGCCTGCTTGCGCTGTTCTTCCTGCTTGCGCTGGTCCTCGGCGGCAGCCCGCTCCTTTGCGGCCAGTGCGGCTGCATCGCGCGCTTGCTTTGCCGCGGCCTGCGACCGTTCGGTTTCCAGCCGCACGGCCGCTGCTTCCGCCCGTGCTTTTGCGTCGGCCTGGGCTTTGGCTTTGGCCTCGGCGGCGGCCTGCGCCTGCTGTTGCGCAAGCGCCGGATCGGGCTCGGGCGTGACGACCGGCTGGGGTTGCACCACGGGTTCAGGCTCGGGCGTCGGGCGCGGCGCCGGCTGTTGCGCCGGCTCTGGCACCGGAGCGGGTTCACGCAAGGGCCGGCCGGCCTTCACGGACGACGGCAGGTCTTCGTAGCGCACCACGTTGCCTTCGATCGCAAGCTGCTCTGGCTTGGGGTCGGCGCGCCATTGCACGGCGGCAAGCGCCAGCACCGCGACGATCACGCCATGGACGATGACCGACCCGATCCAGGGCCGCATCCGTTCGCTAGCGGCGGACGGCATTCCGTCAGCGCGCACCGGATCCGCGATTCGCGGACAACGGCTCCGTGACGAACCCGACCTTCTTCGCACCCGCCTGCTGCAGCAACACCATGCCCTCCACCACGCGCCCATATGGCACGGCCTTGTCTGCCTTGACCAATACGGGACGCTTGGGTTCCCGGCGCAGCGCCGCGCTGGCCACTTCCAGCAGCTTTTCTTCGTCCAGTGCCCGTTTCGGGTCGCCCAGGTTCAGGTACATCGCGCCGGCGCTGTCGACGCTGAGCAGCAACGGCTCGAGATCGTCGGGCTCGATGGGTTCCGCCGCCGCCTCCGGCAAGTCCACCTTGATGCCCTGGCTCAGCATCGGCGCCGTCACCATGAAGATGATCAGCAGCACCAGCATCACGTCGATGTAGGGCACGACGTTGATCTCGCCCATCAGCTTGCGGTTGCGACTGCGCGGCATGGGTGGCTCCCGGCGTCAGCCCTGCATGCCGCCGGCGTGGCGCTGCAGGATGGCTGAGAGTTCCTCGGTGAAGGTGTCGTAGCGCAGCTCGAGGCGGCTGACCTGGTCCGCGTAGCGGTTGTAGGCGATGACCGCCGGGATCGCCGCGAACAGGCCCATCGCCGTGGCGATGAGGGCCTCGGCGATGGCAGGGGCCACGGTCGCGAGCGTCGCCTGCTGCACGTTGCCCAGCGCCTGGAAGGCCGTGAGGATGCCCCACACGGTGCCGAAGAGTCCTACGTAAGGACTGGTCGAGCCGATGGTCGCCAGCGTGGAAAGGTTCTGCTCGAGGCGGTCCGTTTCCTTGAGCTGCGCGATCTTCATCGCACGCCGGCTGGCGTCGAGCAGCGGACTGCCGGCGAGGCCCAGCTGCGCGCGCAGGCGCGAGAACTCACGAAAGCCGGAGACGAAGATATCCGCCATCCCGGTATGGGCGCCGCCTTCGAGGGATTTGTACAACGCCGCGAGGTCGCCGCCGGACCAGAACTGGCCTTCGAAATCTTCCGCTGCGCGGCGTGAGTCGTTCAGCAGCTTGCGCTTCGACAGGATGATCGCCCACGAAGCGACCGACGCACCGATGAGCAGCAGCATGACCAGCTGCACGACGAGACTCGCCTGCAGCAGCAGGTCGAGGATGGAATGCTCACCGATCATGCTTGGATGTCCTTCGGTTTCAGCCTTCGAACAGGCCCAGGTTGGCCGGCCGGGCTTCGATGGCCGGCGGCGTCAGGCCAAAATGCAGGTACGCGTTGCGTGCAGCCACCCGGCCGCGGGCCGTGCGCATGATGTACCCCTGCTGGATCAGGAACGGCTCGATCACGTCCTCGATGGTGCCGCGCTCTTCGCCGAGCGCCGCGGCGAGACTGTCGACACCCACGGGGCCGCCGTCGAATTTCTCGATGATGGTCAGCATCAGGCGCCGGTCCATCGGATCGAAGCCCTGCGGGTCGACGTCGAGCAGGTCGAGCGCGGCCCGCGCAACTTCCTGCGTGATCCGGCCACCGGCCTTGACCTCGGCGTAATCGCGCACGCGCCGCAGCAGGCGGTTGGCGATCCGGGGCGTGCCGCGGGAGCGCGTGGCAATCTGCGCCGCGCCTTCCGTATCGGTGGGCACCCCGAGGATGCCGGCGGAGCGCTGCACGATGCGCTGCAGTTCGTCGTGCCCGTAAAACTCGAGGCGCTGCACGATGCCGAAGCGATCGCGCAATGGCGACGTGAGCAGCCCTGCGCGGGTCGTGGCGCCGACCAGTGTGAACGGCGGCAGGTCGATCTTGATCGAGCGCGCGCCAGGCCCCTCGCCGATCATGATGTCGAGCTGGAAGTCTTCCAGCGCGGGGTAGAGGATTTCCTCGACGACCGGGCTCAGCCGGTGGATCTCGTCGACGAACAGGATTTCGTTCGGCTGCAGGTTCGTGAGCAGCGCAGCGAGATCGCCCGCGCGCTCGAGCACCGGTCCCGACGTCTGCTTGAAACCCACGCCGAGTTCGTTGGCGATCACGTGCGCGAGCGTGGTCTTGCCCAGACCGGGCGGACCGAAGATCAAGGTGTGGTCGAGCGACTCGCCGCGCTTGCGGGCGGCGGCGATGAAGATTTCCATCTGCGCTTTCATCGCGGGCTGGCCCACGTAATCGGCGAGCGTCTTCGGCCGCACCGCGCGGTCGTAGACTTCTTCCTCGCGCTGGCCGGCGGCGGATACGACGCGATCGGGTTCTATCGTCACGGGCAGTCCTGGCGCGTCAGCCGCTGGTCGCGCGCAGCGCGTGGCGGATGAGGTCTTCGGTGGTGGTCACGGACGGATCGATCTTCTGCAGCAGGCGCGTGACTTCGGCCGGCTTGTAGCCCAGCGCCACCAGCGCGCTGAAGGCTTCTGCCTGCGGGTTGGGCCCTGTCGCCGTGGCGCCGGCGGCGCCGCGCACTTCGAACGGCTGGCCCGTGGCCAGGACCTTCAGGCGGTCGCGCATTTCGATGATCAGGCGCTCGGCCGTCTTGCGGCCGATTCCCGGAATGCGCGTGAGCGCGGCGGCATCCTGCGCCTCGACGCAACGATGGAACTCGTCGACCGTGATGCCAGACAGGATGCCCAGGGCAATGCGCGGCCCGACGCCCGAGATCTTGATCACTTCGCGGAACAGGCTGCGTTCACGCTCGGTGCCGAACCCGAACAGGATGTGGGCATCTTCGCGCACCACCAGGTGCGTGTGCAGCATGACGTCGGCGCCAACGCCGGGCAGCCCGTAGAACGTCGACATCGGCGCTTCGACTTCGTAGCCGACGCCGCCGACGTCCAGCAGCAGCACCGGCGGGTGCTTGGCGGCGAGCTTGCCGCGCAGGAATCCGATCAAGACCGCACCTCGAGCAGGGCCAGCGAGGCATCGACGGCTTGCTTCGCGCCGCGCGAATACGCGTGGCACAACGCGAGCCCGATCGCATCCGCGGCGTCGGGACCGAGTTCGCCCTGCAGCTTGAGCAAAGACATCACCATCAGCTGAACCTGTTCCTTCTGTGCGCCGCCCTGCCCCACGATCGCCAGTTTCACCTCACGCGGCGCGTATTCATACAACGCCGACACGTTGGAGAACACGCCACAGATGGCCGCACCCCGCGCCTGGCCCAGCTTGAGGGCGCTGTCGGCATTGCGATGCATGAACACGCGCTCGATCGCGACTTCGGCTGGCTGGTACTGGCGCACGAGTTCCTGCACGCCATCGAAGATCTGCCGCAAACGGGGCGGGAAAGCCTCGCCGCGGGTCCGGATGGCACCGCTCGCCACGTAGCGTGCTGCGCCGTCCTGCCAGTCGATGATGCCGAAACCAGTCGCCTGCGACCCGGGATCGATGCCGAGGATGCGGATCGTCTCGCCGGCGGTTCCGGTAGCGCCCGCTGCCAGCGTCCAGCGTCGTCCGCCGCGGTTGATTCTCGGCAAATAACCACCCGGCACTGGGCCAGAAAATCCGTCGTCGTATGATAGCGTCTTTACCGCAGGCGCCGCACGCCTGCCAGCGCAGGCCATAGACCCCGTCGCCGTGAAGCCCGCAGAAATCGATATCCGCTCACTGCCCCCCCGGGTGCGCCATGCGCTCGAGGAAGTCAGTGCGCTCGCGCCCAACGAGCACACGCTGCGCAGCGTCGAGCTGATGGCGGCGCTTGCGCAGTTGCAGGCGGACGACGACGTCCTGCTGGCGGCCCTGCTGGTGCCGTTGCGCCAGGGGGGGCTCGTCGACGACGCGCGCGCGACCGCGCTTTTTGGCGAGGCGGCGCTGCGGCTCGCCACGGAACTCGAGCGCGTCGGCGACAGCGGCATCCCCGCGGAGTGGAACCCGGGCCAGCACCTGCGCCCCGAGCAGGCAGAAGGACTGCGCAAGCTGCTGCTCGCGCTCGCCTCGGACGTGCGGCTGGTGCTCATCCGGCTGGCCCTGCAACTGGTGCGCATGCGCGGCATGAAAGCCGCGCCCGAGCACGAACTGCGCCGGGCCGCGCTCGAGACGCAGGAAATCTACGCGCCGCTCGCCAACCGCCTCGGCATCTGGCAGTTCAAGTGGGAGCTGGAGGACCTCGCTTTCCGCTTCAGTGCGCCGGAGGACTACAAGCGCATCGCCGGCTGGCTCAAGTCGAAGCGAGGCGAACGCGAACAGTACATCGAGGACGTCAGGCAGGAACTCGGCCGCGAACTCGACAAGCTCGGCATCCGCGGCGAAATCACCGGCCGCCCGAAACACATCTACAGCATCTGGCGCAAGATGCAGCGCAAGTCGCTGCAGTTCGACCAGGTCATGGACGTGCTGGCGGTGCGCGTGATGGTCGACACGATCGCGGAATGCTACGCGGCACTGGGCATCGTGCACGGCCTGTGGAGCTATATTCCTGGCGAGTTCGACGACTACATCGCCACGCCCAAGGGCAACAACTACCGGTCGCTGCACACCGCGGTGATCGGGCCGGGCAAGCTGCCGCTCGAGGTGCAGATCCGCACCCGCGAGATGCACGAGCACGCCGAACTCGGCGTCGCCGCGCACTGGCAGTACAAGGAAGGCCGCAAGGTCGAGGCGAGCTTCCAGCAGAAAATGGTCTGGCTGCGGCAATTGCTCGAGCCTTCGCAGCGGGACGGCGCCGAGCCCGACCTGCTCGCTGGCCTGCAGGCCGAAGTGTTCGAGGACCGCGTCTTCGCGCTGAGCCCCAAGGGCGAGGTGGTCGACCTGCCCAGGGGCGCCACGCCGCTCGATTTCGCGTACCAGGTGCACACGAACCTGGGGCATCGCTGCCGCGGCGCGCGCGTCAACGGCCGCATGGTCACTCTCGACTACAAGCTGTCGAACGGCGATACCGTCGAGATCATTCCCTCCAAGCAACCGCACCCCAGCCGCGACTGGCTGCTGCCGCAACTGGGTTTCCTGGCATCGCCTCGCAGCCGCGCGAAGGTGCGCGGCTGGTTCCGCAAGCAGGACGAAGTACAGAACCGCGAACAGGGCCGGCAGATGCTCGAGCGCGAACTGGACCGTCTGGGCGTGCGCGCGCCGCCGCTGCCGGAAATCCTGAGTGATCTTGGGCTGGAAAATGCCGACGCGCTGTACCAGGGACTGGGCGAAGGCGACATCACGCTCGCGCAGGTGGCCGGCGCCGTGCATCGGCGCCTGCACGAGCACCAGGAAGTGCAGCGGGGCCCGCGCCTCTCCAAGCCGACGGCCCATGGCGGCTCGACCGGGATGGTCATCGACGGCGTCGGCGACCTGCTCAGCACCATCGCGCGCTGTTGCCGTCCCGTGCCGCCCGAAGCGATCCTCGGTTACATCACGATCGGACGTGGGGTCAGCGTGCATCGCGCGTCCTGCGCCAACCTGCTGCGCCTGCAGGAGGTCAACCCGGAGCGCGTCATCCCGGTCGACTGGGGCCGCGCGTCGGAAGAGCGCACGTTCGCCGTCGCGATATCAATAGACGCCTACGACCGGCGCGGCCTGGTCCGGGACATCTCGGGTGTGCTGGCCGACGAACACATCAGCATCGAGGCCATGAACACGTTGACCGACGCCGCCGAGGGCACGGCGGCCGTCGACGTTACCGTCAAGGTGCACGGGCTGGAGGAACTGAGCCGGTTGCTCGCCCGCTTCTCCTCGCTGCCCAACGTGATCCGCACGCGACGACGGCACTGATCAGCGCTCACGCGTCGGCCGCCGCGCGAACCAGAGCGGCACGCCCGTAAAGACGAACAGCATGGCCGCGAGCCCGGACATGAACACGAGCAGTCGACCCGCTGCGCCGAATGCATGCCCGCTGTGCAGCGGATTCTGCCAGCCCCAGAAGCGATCGCCCGCGGAACCCATGCGGGGGTTCCAGACCGCCAGCACGCTGGCATCGTCCATGGCAATGTAAACGCGGGTCTGCCCGCGCCGATGGATCGCGTCGGCTTCGCGCATGCGCACGACATACACGCTGCGCGCTGAGTCCAGATACAGCGAGTAGGGTCGGGCTGCAGGTTGTGCCTTGACCGCGGCATCGAGAGCGGTTTGCCATCCGATTGCCGCACCGACGGTGGCCGGTGCGCGCACCGGCAAGGTGGGCTCGAACGTCAGCGGCGAGAATTGCTGCACCAGGCCCGTGGCCTGTGGCGACAAGTTGAGCGCAACGCCGGTAGCGAGCACCACCACCATGAAGGGCGCAGCGAGCAGGCCCGTCAGGCGGTGCAGGTCGTGGTTGAACTGGACGACGCCGCCGGTGCGCACGCGCAAGGTCCGACGCAGAGCCTCCCGGGATCGAGGCCACGCGAGTACCACGCCGAACAAGGTCGTCATGAGCCACACGGCGGCAATTGCGCTCACCAGCCAGACGCCCACGCGCGACGCGGCCAGCGAATAGTGCACTTCGTACAGGGAGGCGACGATGCCACGCCGCGACCACGGGTCGGGATCGAACGGCCGGCTTCCACGCACCGTGCCCAGGCAGGGTTCGACGTAGACGTACCGGCCGGCGAAGTCGTTCGCGTCGAACGGGGCGACGCTGACCTCCACGGACTCCCGCCGCGACTGTGGCAGGCGCACACCGGTGGCCCGCATGCCTTGCAGGGTCGCTTCGGCTGCGGCCACGACCCGATCGAGCGGCAGTGCCGTTTGCGCTTGCTCGCGCAGGCCCGGGTCAACGATCCACAGCAGGTCGCGATTGAGCCAGCTGTCGACCTCGTGCTGATACGTCGTGAGCGCGCCGGTGCCGCCGACGATGACGACGATCGCCGCGATGAGCAGCCCCGACCACCGATGCAGGCGCAGCAGCCAGCGCTTCATGTCAGGCGCAACCGGGCACGGGCACCTGTCGGCATCCCCGCCGATCCGGCGACCCGCAGCCGCGGCGTCCTAGCGATTCGGAAAATCGATCGCGCGCTTGTCCGCGCCGAGCGCGGCTTCGTGCAGTGCCTCGCTCAGCGTGGGATGCGCGTGCATCGTGCGCTGCAGGTCTTCGGTGCTGGCGGAATACTCCATCGCCAGTACGGCTTCGGCGATCAGCTCGCCGGCCATGGGGCCGATGATGTGCACGCCGAGGATCTCGTCGTCGTCCTTGGCCGCGATGACTTTGCAGAACCCGGCCGGGGCTTCCATCGCGCGCGCACGACCGCTCGCCATGAACGGGAACGTGCCCACCTTGTACTCGCGGCCGCCCGCCTTGACCTGTTCCTCGGTCTGGCCGACCCACGCGATCTCGGGTGCCGTGTAGATGACGGACGGCACGGCGTTGTAATTGACCTCGGAGTGCAGGCCCGCGATGAGATCGCCGACCATCACGCCCTCCTCCTTGCCCTTGTGCGCGAGCATGGGCCCACGCACGACGTCGCCCACCGCCCAGACGTTGCCGGCACCGGTGTGGCATTCGTCGTCCACCTGGATGAAGCCGCGCGGGTCGACCTTGACGCCCGTGGCCTCGCCGAGCAGGCCGTCGGTGAACGGGCGCCGGCCGATCGCGACGACCACCTTGTCGACGGTGACGGTCTGCTCGCCCTTGGCATCCGTGTACTTGAGCGTGACGCCGTCCTTCTTCACGTCGGCGCCGCTCACCTTGGCACCGAGACGAATGTCGAGGCCCTGCTTCTTGAAGTGCTTGAGCGCTTCCTTGGCGACGGCCTGGTCGGCCATGGCGAGGAACTGGTCCATAGCCTCGAGCACGACGACTTCAGCGCCGAGGCGCCGCCAGACGCTGCCGAGTTCCAGGCCGATCACGCCGGCGCCGATCACGCCGAGCCGCTTCGGCACCGCGTCGAACTCGAGCGCGCCCCACGAATCGACCACGCGCTTGCCGTCGAACGGCAGCGACTTGAGCGGCATCGGCTGGGAGCCGGTCGCGAGCACGACGTGCTTGGCCACGAGCTCCTGCTTGCTGCCGTCCGGCGCCGTGTATTCGACGCGGTTGCCGGCGAGCAGCTTGCCATGGCCCTGCAATGCAGTGACGCCAGCGCCCTTGAGCAGGCCGGCAATGCCCTGCGTCGAGGCTTTCACGATGCCTGCTTTGCGCTTCTGCATCGTGGCGATGTCGAACGCAAGCCCCGTCGCGGAAATGCCGTGCGCCGAGAATTCGGTGTGCGCGCGGTGATAGAGCTCGGACGATTCGAGCAGCGCCTTCGACGGGATGCAGCCCGCGTTGAGACACGTGCCGCCGAACGCGTACGTGCCGTCGTAGTTCTTCCACTCGTCGATGCAGGCGACCTTGAGCTTGTTCTGCGCCGCGCGGATGGCGCAGGGGTAACCGGCAGGGCCGGCGCCGATCACGACAACGTCGAAGGAAGTATCAGACATGGGCACTCCGAACAGGAAGGGGCTAGGGGTTAGGGGCTAGGGGTTAGTCGAGCTCCGGAGCGCCGCGTTGCGGCTTCCGACTAGCCCCTATCCCCTAGTCCCTAGTCCCTTTCTTCAGATTTGCAGCATCAGCCGCGCGGGGTCCTCGAGCGACTCCTTTACTGCCACCAGGAACTGCACGGCTTCCTTGCCGTCGATGATCCGGTGGTCGTAACTGAGCGCGAGGTACATCATGGGTCGGGCGACGATCTGGCCGTCGAGCACGACCGGACGTTCCTGGATCTTGTGCATGCCCAGGATCGCGCTCTGCGGCATGTTGAGGATGGGCGTCGACAGCAACGAGCCGAACACGCCGCCGTTGGTGATCGTGAACGTGCCGCCGGTCAGTTCCTCGAGCGTCAGCTGGCCTTCCCGCGCGCGGGTCGCATACCCAACCACCGATTTCTCGATTTCGCCGAAGCTCAGCTGGTCGGCGTTGCGCAGCACCGGCACGATCAGGCCGCGCTCAGTCGAGACGGCGACGCCCACGTCGTAGTACTCGTGATAGATGACGTCGTTGCCGTCGACGGACGCGTTCACGACCGGATACTTCTTCAGCGCCTCGACGCACGCCTTGACGAAGAACGACATGAAGCCGAGGCGCGCCCCGTGCTCCTTCTCGAACTTGTCCTTGTAGCGGGCCCGCAGTTCATTGACGGCCTTGAGGTCGACTTCGTTGAACGTCGTGAGCATGGCCGCCGTCGACTGCGCCTGCACGAGGCGTTCGGCGATGCGGGCGCGCAGCCGGGTCATCGGCACGCGACGCTGGCCGCGGCCGCTCACCTCCCCCACCTCGCCCGCCTTGGCGGGAGAGGTCGCGCGCAGCGCGGGTGAGGGCGCGACCGCAGGCGCTGCGGATTTATCGGCCAGGTGGGTCAGCACGTCGCCCTTGGTGATGCGACCGTCGCGACCCGAGCCTGCAATCTCCGTGGGCGTGAGCTTGTGCTCGTCGACGAGGCGGCGCACGGAGGGAGCCAGCTTGTCGGCATCCTTCTTCATCTCGCCCGCTGCCGCGGGAGAGGCACCCGAGCCCTCACCCGGCCTGCGGCCGACCTCTCCCGCAGGAGCGGGAGAGGTGACTGAGCGGGAGAGGTGACAGGAGCGGGAGAGGTGGAAGAAGCGGTGGCGCCCTCTTCGATCACGGCGAGAATCTGGCCGCCGGTGACGGTCGCGCCATTGCTCGCCTTCAATTCGCGCAGCACGCCCGATGCGGGCGCCGGCACTTCGAGCACGACCTTGTCGGTCTCGAGGTCGACGAGGTTTTCGTCACGATTGACGGCATCCCCGGGCTGCTTGCGCCAGGCCACGAGCGTGGCGTCAGCCACCGACTCGGGCAGTTGCGGGACACGGACTTCGATCAGCGTGCTCATGTCTTTTTCCTGGTGCTGCCAGCCGCACGCAACCGCGTGGTCGCGCGTGCGGACTGTTCCTGCGTGGAGGCCTTGATCGCGGCGGCAACGAGCCCGTGCTGCTCCGTCGCATGCATCTGCGGGATGCCGGTGGCCGGGGCGGCGGCAGGCCGCCGGCCGGAGTACAGCAACTCCTGCTTGCCGTTCAGCGAGTCCTGCAGGCGGTGGCGGATCTGGTACCACGCGCCCTGGTTCTGCGGCTCTTCCTGGCACCAGACGACTTCGCGCGCGTTCGGGTAGTGCGCGAGCGCCGCGACGTAGTCCTCGGCCGGGAACGGATACAACTGCTCGATGCGAACGATGGCGACGTTGCGCGCCTCATCCGCCCGGCGTGCCTCGAGCAGATCGAAATACACCTTGCCCGAGCAGAACACGACGCGCGTGACGTCCTTGGGCGGCAGGTCGTCCATCTCGTTGACGACACACTGGAACTGCCCCTTGGTCAACTCGTCGAACGCGGACACCGAGAGCTTGTGCCGCAACAGGCTCTTCGGCGTCATCACGACGAGCGGCTTGCGGAACCCGCGGATCATCTGCCGCCGCAGCATGTGGAACATCTGCGCGGGAGTCGAAGGGACGCACACCTGCATGTTGTTCTCGGCGCACAGTTGCAGGAAGCGCTCGAGCCGGGCCGATGAGTGCTCCGGCCCCTGCCCTTCGTAGCCGTGCGGCAGGAACAGCGTGAGGCCGCAGTAGCGGCCCCACTTGGCTTCGCCGGAGGAGATGAACTGGTCGATGATCACCTGCGCGCCGTTGGCGAAGTCGCCGAACTGGCCTTCCCAGATGACGAGGCAGTTGGGGTCGGTGATCGCATAACCGTATTCGAACCCGAGCACGGCTTCTTCCGACAGCAGCGAGTCGGTAACGCGGAAGCGCGGCTGGCCCGGCTTCAGGTGCTTGAGCGGGATGTGCGTCGCGCCGGTCGCCTGGTCGTGGCCCACGGCGTGACGATGGAAAAACGTGCCGCGACCGCTGTCCTGACCGGTCAGCCGGATCTCGTAGCCTTCCTCGAGCAGGCTCGCGTAGGCGAGCGTCTCGGCGAAACCCCAGTCGACCATGAGTTGACCCGCCGCCATCTTGCGCCGGTCATCGACGATCTTCTGCACCTGCCGGTGCAACGTGAAGCCCTCGGGAAAGGTCGTGACCTTGCTGGCCAACTCGCTGAGCAGCGCGGGCTTGACGCCGGTGCGAACCTCGTCGTTCCAGTCGACGTCGTGATACTTGGTCCAGTCGACCGTGTGCTTGTTGCCGATGAGGCCAAGCACGTTCTTCGTCTGCGACGTGCCTTCGTCCAGGCCGCGCCGATAGTCATCCACCAACGCCTCTGCTTCGCCCGCCTTGATCACGCCCGCAGCCAGCAGCTTTTCGGCGTACAGGTGTCGCGTAGTGGCCTTCTGGCGAATCGTCGAGTACATGACCGGCTGCGTCGCCGCGGGCTCGTCGGCCTCGTTGTGGCCGAGACGGCGGTAGCACACCAGGTCGATCACGACGTCCTTGTGGAACCTGCACCGGTAGTCGACCGCAAAGCGCGCCGCGAACACGACGGCTTCCGGATCGTCGCCGTTCACGTGGAGGATCGGCGCCTCGATCATCTTCGCCACGTCGCTGCAGTACAGCGTGGAGCGGGTATCGCGCGGATCGTGCGTGGTGAAGCCCACCTGGTTGTTGACGATGACGTGCAGCGTGCCGCCCGTGTAGAACGCGCGCGCCTGCGACATCTGCAGGGTTTCCTGGATCACGCCCTGCCCTGCAAACGCCGAGTCGCCGTGCAGCAGCACCGGCATGACCTTGTCGCCGCGCGCATCGCCGCGGCGCTCTTGTCGCGCACGCACGGAACCCTCGACCACCGCGTTCACCACTTCGAGGTGCGACGGGTTGAAGGCGAGCGCGACATGCACGTTACCGGCCGGCGTCTTCACGTCGCACGAGAAGCCCTTGTGATACTTGACGTCGCCGGAGCCCTTCAGCTTCTTGAGGTCGTACTTGCCCTCGAACTCGGAGAACAACGCCTCGGGCGACTTGCCGAGCACGTTCACCAGCACGTTCAGGCGACCGCGGTGCGCCATGCCGAAAACGATGTCCTCGATGCCCTGCGAGCCGCCGGTCTGGATCACGTCTTCGAGCAGCGGGATGAGGCTGTCGCCGCCTTCCAGCGAGAAGCGCTTCTGGGCGGGAAATTTCGTCGCCAGGTAGCGTTCGAGGCCTTCTGCCATCGTCAGGTGGCGCAGGATCTCGCGGCGCGCCTCGTTCGAGAACGCCTGGTGCATGCGACCGACCTGGAAGCGTTCCTGCAACCACAACCGCTCGGTTTCATCCGACACGTGCGCGAATTCGGCGCCGATCGTCCCGCAGTAGATGTGCTTCAGCTGCGCGATGATCTCGCGCAGCTTGAGCCGGGGCTTGATGGCTTCATGGCGGCTGCCGGTCAGGAATTCGGTGTCGAGGTCGGCTTCATTGAGGCCCAGGTAATCGAGCCCGAGCACCTTCGGCACCGGCCGCACGGTGAGTCCGAGCGGGTCGATGTCCGCGATCAGGTGTCCGCGGTTCGCATAAATCTGGATGAGCCGCGACACGGCGCCTTGCTTCGCGGCAGCCGAGTCGCCCGTAGGGGGCGAACCCGCCGGGCGGGCGGAAGAACTGCCCGCATCGCCTGCCATTGCACCTGCGACTCCGCTGCCATGGCGAGGCGCCTTCGCGCGTCGTGCGAGTTCCTCGATCAGCGGTCCATGGGCCACGTCCTGGCCAGCCGGTCCGAGGCTCGCAAAATATTCACGCCAGTGCGCGGCAACCGAGTCGGGTTGCGCCAGGTAGCGTTCATACATCGCCTCGACGTAGGCGTCGTTTCCGGCCGCCAGCGGGGTGGCGGTCAGCATCGGTTTGGGTTCCGTCATCGCTTTCTGTTCGGATTCCGCCAGGGGCCGGATCCAAGCATTCGGTTCTGGGAAAATGGCCGGGTAGTCTATCGAAATCAGGGGCCCGGGGCAGTAAGCCCAGGCCAACGGGGAAGCCCGCCTGTGAATCGAAGCGCTCAGGTAAAGTCGAAACCGGTCTGCGCGGGAGAAAAAACGCCAATCCAGGCGCCTCCCGCCCGCTTGGAGCACCCATGTCCGTCTGGCACAAAGCCATCCCGATCCTGGCGCTTGCGCTGCTGGGCGCAACCCTGGCGTTGCCGGCCGGTCCGCTGCTGACCGCAGCGAGTTCGCTGATGTTGCTGGCCGCCGTGATGGCCGCGGTGCACCACGCGGAGGTGGTGGCGCATCGCGTCGGTGAGCCGTACGGCACGCTGGTGCTCGCGCTCGCCATCACCGCGATCGAGGTGGCCCTGATCGTGTCGATGATGATAGCCAGCGGCGCATCGAAGGCAGCACTGGCGCGCGACACCATCTATGCCACCGTCATGATCATCAGCAGCGGCGTCATCGGCATCTGCGTGCTGCTCGGCGGGCTGCGCCATCGCGAACAGAGCTTCCGCATCGAAGGTGCCGGCCCGGCGCTGGCCGCCCTCACCGCGCTCGCGACGCTGGTGCTGATCCTGCCCGTGTTCACCACCAGCGCGCCCGGCGCCAGCTACTCGACCACCCAACTCATCTTCGTGGCGTCGAGTTCGCTGCTGGTGTGGTGCGCATTCGTCTTCTTCCAGACCGTGCGGCACCGTGACTACTTCCTGCCCGCCACCGAGGCGTCGAACGAAGCTGTGCATGCTCCGCCCCCGTCGAACACCGAAAGCTGGATCAGCTTCGGCTTGCTGTTGATCGCGCTGGTCGCGGTCGTGGGCCTGGCCAAGGCGATCTCGCCCGCCATCGAACGCGCGGTGGCAGACGCAGGCGCACCCGCGGCCGTCGTGGGCATCATCATCGCGATGGTCGTGTTGCTGCCCGAAAGCGTGTCGGCGATTCGCGCCGCCCTCGCCAACCGGCTGCAGACCAGCATGAACCTGGCGTTCGGGTCGGCCCTTGCCAGCATCGGCCTCACGATTCCGGTGGTCGTCGCCGTCGCGGTGCTGCTCGACCTGCCACTCGTGCTCGGGCTGCAGCCCAAGGACATGGTCCTGCTCGTGCTGAGCCTGGTCGTGTGTTCCATCGGGCTTGGCAACGGCCGGACCAACATGATGCAGGGCGCCGTGCAGGTCGTGATTTTCGCGGCCTTCCTGTTCCTTGCGCTCGTGCCGTGACATTCCGCGCTAGACTCGCGCCGGGCAGCAGGAGGCGTTGATCAGGATGATCGAGGGTGACGGCACGCAGGGCGCAACGACGCGTCCAACGGCATTCCTCAGCTATTCGCATGCCGACCAGGAGCGCGTCCGCCTGTTGGCCGCCGCCCTCGAGCAGGCCGGCATCACCGTCTGGTGGGACACACTGATCGAAGGCGGCGCCGAGTTCGCCAAGTCGGTCGAGGTTGCCCTCGCCCGCTGCGACGCGGTCGTGGTGGCTTGGTCCAAGGTTTCCGTTGCCTCGAACTGGGTGCTGGACGAGGCCGGCCAGGGCCGCGACCTGCGCAAGCTCGTACCCGTTTCGCTCGACGGTACGTTGCCGCCGCTGGGGTTTCGCCAGTTCCTGTCGGTCGATCTCACCGGCTGGCGGGGCGAATCCGGCGCGGGCCAGATCGCAACCGTCGTGCGCGGCATCGAAGCGGTCATGGGTCGCACGCCACCGGGCATCGTGTCGCATGGCGCAATGCACGTAACCCACGCTCCGCCGCCCGCGCCAACGTTCTCCCGACGAGCTGTGCTGCTGACGGGGTTGGGCACGGTCGCCGCCGGCGCGGCAGGCCTGTATGCCTGGCGCACCGGCCGCATCGGCGGCTTTACGGCTGCGGGTTCGGGCAACAGCGTCGCCGTGCTGCCATTCAAGAACATCAGCGGTGACGAAGGACAGGACTATTTTTCCGACGGGCTTTCGGAAGAACTGCGTGCAACCCTGGCGCGCAACCTGAAGCTCCGGGTCATGGCACAAGCCTCGTCCTCGAAGTTTCGCGACCGTACCGAGGACGCCGTCGAAATCGCCGAAAAGCTCGGCGTCGCCTACCTGCTCGACGGTACGGTGCGCAAGTCAGGCGACATCGCACGCATCACCGCCGACCTGATCGACGGCAGCACCGGCTTCAGTCGCTGGTCGCGCACGTTCGATCGCGCGCTGCACGACATCTTCGCCGTGCAGAGCGAGATTGCGGGCACCGTGGCCCGCGCACTGGCGGCCGAGGTTGCACCGGATCCCAATGCACCCACCGGCACAGCCGGGGCACTCGCTGCCGCCGGTGGAACCCGCAGCGCCGCAGCGTACGACGCCTATCTGCGTGGCCGCGCGCTCTACGACCTGAGCGTCGACGAAGCGTCGGAGCGCGCGGCGCTCGCACAATTCGACGCCGCGATCGCCGCTGACCCCAATTACGCGCCGGCCCACGCAGCCCGGGCACGATCGTTGACGGCCATCGCCAACCAGTATGGCCGCGCAGGCCAGACCGACGTGATGTACCGCGCCGCCATTGCCTCCGCCGAGCGAGCCATCGAGATCGCACCGGAGCTGGCGGATGCGTATTCGACGCTGGGCTTTACGCTGTTCCAGGCACGGCTCGACGCGGTGGCCGCGCGCGAGCCGTTCGAACGTTCACGGGAACTCGGCGCGGGTGAGGCCACGGTGCTCGCCCGCTTTGCACAGTACTGCGCCCGGACCGGGCGCGCCGCCGACGCGGCCGAGTCGATCGAGCGCGCACTGTCGCTCGACAAGCTGAATCCGTTGATTTACCGGGCCGCGGCCTCGATCGAGTTCGCGGCGCGCAACTATGCGGCGTCGATCGCACCGGCGCGGCAGGCGCTCGCCATGAACCCGCAAATGTCACGCGTGCATGCCGCGATCGGCGACGCACTGGTGATGCTCGGCCGTCATGCCGAAGCCCGCAAGGAATACCTCGCCGAACCCGCCCGCGATTTTGGCCTGGCCGGTCTCGCCGTCGTCGAACACAAGCTCGGCAACACCGCGGCAGCGAGCCAGGCGCTTGATGAGCTGATGCGGACGGAGGGCGACCGGATGCTCTACCAGCAGGCGCAGATCCTGGCGCAATGGGGCCAGGTGGACGCGGCCATGGAGCGGCTGCAACGAGCCATGGAGAACGGCGACTCCGGGCTCATCTATGCGCGCAACGATCCGTTCCTGGACCCGCTCCGCGGCGACCCGCGCCTCGCACAGTTGCTGAAGCGTGTGGGCTTCGCATAGTCTCGCCGCACGCTCGAACCGGGCGCGCATCGACCAGTCATACCAACAAGAGGGGAAGGGAACATGGATCAGCGAATCAAGTTGAGTGCCGTCGTCGCGGCGGCGCTGCTGCTCGCGGCCTGCGCGAAGAAGGAAGAAGCAGCTGCGCCCGCGGCCGCGGAGCCGGCAGCCACCGAAATGACTGAGGCGGCACCGCCCGCTGACGCCGCTGCGATGCCGGCCGACCCTGCCCCGTTTGACTCGAGTGCTGCGCCTGCCGATGCGAGCGCCGCTCCAGTCGACGGCGCGGCGGCCACGGATGCTGCCGGCATGAGCGACGAAGAAGAACGGGCCGGTGGCGACAAGGTGCGTCCGAACTGAGCACGAGTTACCGCGAGACGGCGCAAGCCGTCTCGCGGTTTTGCAGTTTCAGGGCAGCGATCGAGCGCATCCTGAGTTTCCCCTGACAGCCGACTCGTCAGGGCTCCTCGATCTCGTACCCGCGCTGCCGCAGCTCGGCGACGTACCCGTTCGGCTTCAGGATCTCGTCGACGGCTAACACGGTCACCGACGACGGGTACCGTTCCAGCGCCTGCTCGACCGCGGCCACCCAGGCCGACTTGGCGCGGACGAGAACGTCGCCGTACCCGCGCTGCTGCATGAACGAGGATTCGAGCACCACGCCGATGCACGCGCTGGCACGCTCGACGGGCGCCAGCGCGCGCAGCCGCGCGACGTCACCGACGGCCCACGCGTTGGCTCGCTCCCGCATCAGGTCGAGATCAGACTCGAGGCGCTGCAACGTGCGCGCGAAACATTCCACGTCGTCGAGCGGAGTGGTCTTGAACTCCTTGATGGACGCGCGCGCCTTCTCCACCTTGAGCTCGAGTTCGGTCTCGACGATCGGAACTTTGGCTTTGCGCGCAAGTTTCTCGACCGCCGGCCAGATGCCGTCGTACGGAACCAGCGACTTCTGCTTGAGTGCGGCACGATAGAGTTCCTGCGCCGCAAAGATAGGGCGCCAGCTTTCGACGCCCTCGTCCCTGCCGAGGTAGCGCGCCTTCAGCGGGAGCCAGCGCGCGTAGAGGTCGGGCGGCACGACGTCCTGCAGCTTCTGGCCACCGGGGTTGTCGCGCACACCGATCAACGTCGGCAACAGGGTGATGCCGCCCAGCGGCCCCGCCGAAGCGCTGACCGAGACGGGTGCCAGCACGGCCTGCGACTGCGCGAGCACTGATTCCAGTTCGGTCGAGCGCCAGGAGAGTTTCTTCGGCAACGGACTGTAGTTGCCCAGGATCCAGAGCACGTGGCCGTTGGCGTCGCCCGGCCGGGTTACTTTCCAGAGCCCCGGTCCGGGCTGCTGCCCCGTCACGAGGACTTCCTCCAGCGGCGCCTCCCGCAGCACTGAATCTTCCTGACTCTGCGCGTCCACCAGGAACGGCAGCAGCGCAACCAGCACGAGCAGGAAGGTACGCGACGAAAAATTCAGCATGCCTGTCCGGTTCAGGGTTGGGGCTACTGAACCGTGGCGGCGGCTGGCTCCGCCGCACGGCTGTCGACGGACGGCTTGCCGATAATCGTAAAGCTCGCCCACATCTTCGGATCGTTCGGGTAATTCTTGATGGTCTCCAGTTGGGCAGCCTGCATGGCCAGTTCCGGGACCTTGCCCTGCTTCAGCCCGGTAACGAACCGCGTCATCAGTCGGTACGTCGCGAGATCGCTCACGTTCCAGAGACTGGCCACGACCTGACCGGCACCGGCGTTGGTCCAGGTGCGCGCGACGCCGAACATGCCACCCTCGAATTCACGACCAAGCGCGGTTTGACACGCACTCATGACAACGAGCGGTTGCCGCTCATTCCAGCCCTTGAAAGCCGTAGTGCGGAGCTCGCCGGCGAACAGGTTGTCCCTGCTGAGCACGACGAAACCCCGGGTCAAAGGATTGCCCGGATCGGCGACGGCATGGGTCGCCATGTAGATCACGCCCTCGCCCTCACTGCGATTGATCGCACGCACGACGTTCTTGCGGGTCGCGCTCGGGCCGATCAGGACGTTTTCCTTGTCGATGCCTAACTCGCTCGCGACCGCCAGCGCCTCCTTGCGGGCACCGGGCAATGCCGGAAAGCTGAACCTCACGTCACGCATGTCCTCGGGATCGCCGACGATGATCGACTTGGCAAGATCGACTCGACCCATGTCGAAACTGGCGTCGCTATCCGCCAGCACTTTCACGTCCTGCATCACGACGAAAGACCAGCGGCGCGCAGCGAAATCATCCGGACCACGGATGGGCAGCGCGGCATACGGCGCAGTGCCGGTATCCCTGACCGGCACGACCAGCAAGCGACCCTCGCCCGCTGCCAGCACCTGGCGAAGGTCGCCCGGCAGGAGCGTCGCGGCAGCATCTGCCAGCACCTCTTGGCGCTTCTTGATCGATTCGGGTGAGTTGCGCTTGCCCGACCCGCGCTCAACGTCGGCAGCGGACGCCTCTTCAGCATCGGCACCGACTTCCGCTTCTACCTCAGCATCGACTTCCGCATCGAGTCGCGGCGTTTCCGCTCCCTTCAGTTGCGGACCCCTTGTCGCAGCGATTCGATCGACACCGAGGCCGCCCGGCAACATGCCGAGACCGGCATACGTGCCACTCGCCGTCCCCGCCACGACCCCGCCATCCGGCAAGATGATCCAGCCACGGAGGTTGCCGTCGGTTCCGACGTTGTGGATAAGGGCATAGGTCGGTAGTCCACTCGCAGACAGCGACGCCAGGTTGCGCTTGATGCTCGCGAGGTCCTCCCGGGCCTGATCGAGACGGGCCTCGAGCATGGCTGCTCGAATTGCGCGAACCTCGCCGGTCTCCTCCTTGGTCGCGAGCTGTTCGATCACCGGGTACGTGCTGGCGATGGCCGCGATCAAGGGCTGTTCGCCCTCCTCCGGCAAGACAGCGGGCATGGACGGCTCCGCGACAGGCGCAGGGGCCGGTACGGCAGGCGCTGCCTGAATGCCCGAGCCCGGGCTGGTCAGCAAATGATTGGCATTGCCTTTGTCAGCGTTGTCGTCTGAACCACCACACGCGGTCAGCGTCAGCACAGCCAATGCCGTCAACCAACGCCTGCACCGCGACGAACGAACCGTCGGTGCGCGACGCGCGATAAGTGAGGTCATGAGTTCAGCCGCCTCTGCATTCGTGGATGACGCGGAAATTCAGACGCGCCGGCAAGCTCGACGGGTCCGTGCGCTGGTGAAACTTTCAGCGCAACACTGTGCCAGAAATGTGGCAATACCGCGCCACGTCCGGGGCGCCGGCAACGTCGAGGTGCGGTTCTAACCGAATGGTGCCCCGGGCAGGAGTTGAACCTGCGACCTACCGCTTAGGAGGCGGTCGCTCTATCCACTGAGCTACCGGGGCATGTGGTCCGGTTCGTGGCGGCGGGGCCCGAAAGAAAAAATGGTGGAGCGGAAGGGGATCGAACCCTCGACCTTCGCATTGCGAACGCGACGCTCTCCCAGCTGAGCTACCGCCCCACACGAGGGCGCGCATTGTAGCACCGGGTTGCCGCACCGCAACCGACGTATTTCCGGGCTCGCCCGGTATCATCCAATCATGAACATGCGAATCCGCGATGCAGGGCCCGCCGACCAGGAATTCCTGGCCCGTGGCAACGAGGCGATGGCCCTCGAAACCGAGCATAAACGGCTCGACCCGCCGACCATCCGTCGCGGCGTGGCCGCCGTCTTCGAGAACCCGGGGCATGGCCGCTACTTCGTCGCAGAGGATGCCGCAGGCGTCGCGGTCGGCCAGCTGATGATCACGTACGAGTGGAGCGACTGGCGCAATGGCCAGTTCTGGTGGATCCAGAGCGTGTACGTCTTGCCCTCGGCGAGGCGCAGCGGCGTCTTTCGCGCCCTGTACGATCACATCGACGCGTTGGCCCGCAATACTTCGGGCGTAATCGGCTTGCGGTTGTACGTCGAAGCAGACAACGTGGCGGCCCGCCGCACCTATGAGCAGTGCGGCATGCACGATGGCGGGTACCGCGTCATGGAAGTGGACAACTCCGGCGCGATCCGGGCGCCAGGTAACCAAGGCTCAAGGAGACCGACGATGCTGAAGAATGGAACACAGGCACCCGAGTTCGACCTCGAGGACCAGGACGGCAAGCGCCATACGCTGAAAGGCCTGCTGGCCAAGGGTCCGCTGATCCTCTACTTCTACCCGGCGGACTTCACGCCCGGCTGCACCAAGGAAGCCTGCACGTTTCGCGACCTGCAGAAGGACCTGGTCGCCGCCAAGCTGCGCGTCGTGGGGGTCAGCCCCCAGGATGCCGAGTCGCACAAGAAGTTCGCGGCCAAGCACAACCTGAACTTCCCGCTGCTGGCCGACCTGGACAAGAAGGCGGTCAAGGCCTACGACGTCGACGGCCCGTTGGGGTTCAGCGTGCGCCGCGGCACGTACCTGATCGGGACCGACGGCAAGATCCAGGACTCGGTGCTGGCAGACCTTCTGATCGGAGAGCACGAGCAGTTCGTGAAGACGGCGCTCGCGGCCGGGGCGCTAGCTAGGGGCTAGCAGGGCTAGGGGCTAGGGACCGAGTTTCGGCTTTTATTTCAAAGTTACGCTAGTTTACCTAGAACCAGCCGCAGCCTTGGCTGGCGGCGTTGGGGCCCCGTACCGCAGCCGTAACACCCGGGTTTCGCCGGGACTGGGCATGACGACGACGTAAATGGCGTCGAATTCGTCATCGCGCATCACATAGTCGCTGCCGCTCAACTGGCTGATCACCCCCGGCAGCGTCGTCGAATATCCCACCACCACGACGGTCTTGCCGCGGTGCTCGCGCTTGATGCGCGACGCGAGCCCCGACCAGTCGCTGCTCGCGATCACGTTGATCGGCAGCTTGAACTCGTTCGCGACAGGGGCCGCTGTCTGCTGGGCCCGGCGGGTATCCGCCGCATAGAGATAATCGACCTTGCGGTCCGCCAGCAGGTCGTCAATCAAGGTTCCCAGCGCAGCCACGCGCTTCTCACCGGCAGGGCCCAGGTCGGGATCGCCGGATGTGCTCTCGCCCGCCTCCGCATGGCGCACGAGCACGACCACCGTCGTGCGGGCCCACGATCCCAGCCAGTAGACCCCGGCAGCTGCCATCACCATCCCAAGCAACGGGATGAGGAGCGGCGCCATGAAGGGACGGCGACGGAGCTTGGTCAGCGGATCCATGGGGGCATCATAACCAATCGGCCCCGTGCCAGGCTTTGGTGCCGGATCACTGCCGGGCGATCGCCGACTTGCCGCCGCGCAGGATGTACTTCTGGATCTTGCCGGTGGCCGTCTTGGGTAATTCGCGCACGAAGGTAAAAGCGGTCGGCACCTTGAAGTGGGCCATGGCTCCGCGCGCGAATTCGCGCATTTCCTCGGGTGTCGCGCTCAAGCCGTCACGCAGGACGATGAACGCGTGGGGAGACTCGCCCCAGCGCTCGTGCGGCATGCCGACGACCGCCACCTCGAGCACGGCCGGATGGCGCAACAGCGCACCCTCGACTTCGATGGACGAGATGTTTTCGCCGCCGCTGATGATCACGTCCTTGTAGCGATCGCGGATCTCGACGTAGCCGTCGGCGTGCACGACAGCTGCATCGCCCGTGTGGAAATAGCCGCCGCGAAACGCCTTGGCCGTCGCTTCCGGATCGTTGTAATAGCCCTGCATCACCACGTTGCCGAGGGCCACGATCTCACCGAGCGTCGCGCCGTCGTGGGGCACGTCCTGCATGTTCTCGTCGACGACGCGCAGTTCGCCGGAGGTCATGAGTTCGACGCCCTGGCGGGCCTTGATGCGCGCACGCTCCGCAGGCGCAAGCTGGTCGTGCTCGGGCAGCGGCGCGCAGATCGAGATGAAGGGCGCGGTTTCGGTGAGGCCGTACACCTGGGTGATCGACCAGCCGAACTCGCCTTCCATGCGCTCGATGGTCGCCGCCGCGGGAGGGGCGCCCGCCGTCAGCACCCGCACGCCCCGCCGCAACTCGCGGCGCAACGACTCGGGACCGTTGGCAATCGCAATCAGCACCGTCGGCGCCGCGCACAGCATGGTGATGCGCTCAGCCTCGACGAGCCGATAGATGGCCGACGCTTCGACCTGTCGCACGCAGACGTGCGCCGCACCAGCGGCCGTCGTGATCCAGGTGTACGTCCACCCGTTGGCGTGGAACATCGGCAGCGTCCAGAGAAACCGGTCCGCGGGAGACATCGGTATGTGCGCCAGCGTGCCGACGCAATTCACCCAGGCGTTGCGGTGGGTGATCATCACGCCCTTCGGGCGCGAAGTGGTGCCACTGGTGTAGTTGATCGAGAGCAGGTCGCCCTCTGCGATCGGCGGGCGCTCAAACCGGCCTTCGCTCGCGGCGAGCAGAGCCTCGTACTCCAGCCAGCCAGGCTTGCTGCCCTCGAGCGCCACGAAGTGCTCGACCGTGGTCATCCGCTCGCGGACGCTGTCGACGGTATCCAGGTAATCGGAGTGCACGCACATGACTCGGGAGCCGCTGTGGTTCGCGAGGTACACGAAGTCCTCGGCGACGAGTCGGTAGTTCATCGGCACGATCACGGCGCCGAGTTGCGGCACCGCGTAATACTGCTCGAGGTGCTGGTGCATGTTGGGCGCGAGCGTGGCGACGCGATCGCCGCGTTGCACGCCCAGCCTGCGGAGGGCGGCGGACCAGCGATCGCAGCGCTGGCCGAACTGTTCGTAGGTGAAGCGTTTGTCGCCGTCGATGACAGCTTCTCGGTCGCCGTGCAGTTTGCGTGCACGGCGGAGGAAGTCGAGCGGCGTGAGCGGCGTTTCCATGAACGGGAACGTTACCCGTTTCCGGATAAATAGGGGACATTCACCTGCTTCTTGGCAACAGGTGAATGCCCCCTATTTCCACCCCTCGGGCCAGATACACGAACGCCCGCTTGCGCGGGCGTTGCTGCGTATCTGGCGGAGAGGGTGGGATTCACTCGGCCCGCCGCGGCGGGCCTCGCCCCCTGGGCGCCCTCGATGGCTGCGCAATCGAGGGCGTGCTCATCCGCACTGCGGATGAGTCGAACCCACGTAACGCGGGTTCTCATCCACCCCTCGGGCCAGATACACGAACGCCCGCTTGCGCGGGCGTTGCTGCGTATCTGGCGGAGAGGGTGGGATTCGAACCCACGTATACCCGTTAGGATATAACTGGAATTCCAGTCCAGCGCCTTCGACCACTCGGCCACCTCTCCACAGGGGGCGGAAGGGTACACGCCCCTCGCCCACCCGGCTAGTAGCAGCTCGCGATCGGGCCCCTGGCGTGCTCAGGCCGGAATCCTGACCCCTGCGGCCTTCATAGCGGCCAGGATCTCGTCTTCGAGGCGCTCGGATAGCGGCGTGAGCGGCAGGCGAATACCCCGCCCCATCAAGCCGAGTCGGGCCACCGCCCACTTCACCGGAATCGGGTTCGGTTCGACGAACATCGCCAGGTGCAGCGGCATCAGCTTTTCATTCAGCGCGACGGCCTCCGCGTGCCGCCCCGCCATCGCCGCCGCGCACATCTCGTGCATGGCCCGCGGCGCCACGTTGGCCGTCACCGAGATCACGCCGCCCGCACCCCGCTGCATGAGCTCGGCCGCCGTCGGGTCGTCCCCGCTCAACAGCACGAAGTCCTTGCGCGCATGGCCCAGGATGGCCTGCGCTCGCGACAGGTCGCCCGTCGCCTCCTTGATGCCGCCGATCCGCGGATGCGAGGAGAGCCTGACCACCGTCTCGGGCAGCAGGTCGCAGGCCGTGCGCCCCGGTACGTTGTAGAGAATCACCGGGACGTCGACGGCATCGGCAATGGCTGAAAAATGCCGGAACAGGCCTTCCTGTGTAGGCCGGTTGTAGTACGGCACGACCGCAAGCAGCCCGTCGGCCCCTGCCGCCGCCAGCTCGCGTGAAAGCTCGACGCTCTTCGCCGTGGAATTGGTCCCGCTGCCAGCAATGACGGGCATCCGGCCCACGACGCGCGCCTTGGCGCGCCGCACGAGTTCAGCGACTTCAGCCGGCTCCAGCGTGGGGGACTCGCCGGTGGTGCCGCCGACGACGACGCCATCCGTGCCCTCTGCCAGGTGAAAATCGAGCAGACGGTCCCAGGCCTGGAAATCGACCGCTCCGTCGGCGTGCATGGGCGTGACGAGCGCTGGGATGCTGCCCTTGAACATTCGACGGGAGCCTCGATGGGACGACCGCTCATGCTACGCAAGCGGAAAGCAGCGAAGCAAGGCAAAATCGCGGTACACGCGCCCCCGTGGCGCCGCTACACTGAGTCTACGCATCCATGAAGCAACTGATCGCGATCTGCGCCATTGGCAACGACCGGACCGGGCTGGTCTACGACCTGACTCGCGTCGTGGTCGAAAGCGGCGGCAACGTCCTCGAAAGCCGCATGACGGCGCTCGGCAACGAATTTGCGATGCTGCTGCTCGTCGCGGGCAACTGGCACACGCTGGCCAAGCTCGAGGGCGAGCTCAACAAGCTCGGCGAAGCGGCCGGCCTCACCATCACCGTGCGTCGCACCGAACAGCGCGCGCCCCGCGTCGACATGATCAGTTACACCGTCGACGTCGTGTGCCTCGACCAGCCCGGAGTCCTGCACACGCTGTCCGGGTTCTTCTCGTCGCGCGGCATCGACGTGGGCGACATCAGCACCCGCACCTACAACGCCGCGCATACGGGCGCGCCGATGTTCTCCGTGTACATGGTCATCCACGTGCCTACCCGGATCCATATCGCCGCGTTGCGCGAAGAATTCATGGACCTGTGCGACCACATGAATCTCGACGCCATCCTCGAACCCCTCAAGGCCTGAGCCCGCCCCGCATGACAGACAAGACCGTCTCGCTCGATCGCAAGGTTCCCCCTTTCGCGCTGCCCGCGAGCGGCGGCAAGAAATGGAAGCTGGCCGACGCCGCCGGCAAGAACCTGGTCGTCTACTTTTATCCCAAGGACAACACCTCGGGCTGCACCACGGAAAGCGAAGCCTTTCGCGACCTGCACGCCAGGTTCAGGAAGGCCGGCACGGAGATCGTCGGCGTGTCGCCCGACAGCGTGGCGTCCCACGACAAATTCGTGGCGAAGTACGGCTTCACCTTTCCGCTGCTCGCCGACGAGGAAAAGACCGTCTGCCAGTTGTTCGGCGTCTGGAAGGAAAAGAGCATGTACGGCAAGAAGTACATGGGCGTCGAACGCAGCACGTTCCTGCTCGACGCCAAGGGCGTCCTGCGGCGCGAGTGGCGCAAAGTGAAAGTGCCGGGCCACGCCGAAGAAGTGCTCGCGGCCGCCGCCGAACTCTGAACCCCGCCGCGGCCCGCAACCGCGCCCACCAGCCCTACCCTCGTCTTCAGCGGAGCCCGACTTGGCCAAGTCCCGGAAGCAGATCGAACCGCGCAGGATCTACGTACTCGACACCAACGTCATGATGCACGACCCCTCGGCCATCTTCCGGTTCGAGGAGCACGACATCTTCATCCCCATGACCGTGCTCGAGGAACTCGACGCCGGCAAGAAGGGATTGTCGGAAGCCGCGCGCAACGTGCGCCAGGTCAGCCGCTTCCTCGATGAGCTGATGGCCAACACGCCCAAGCTCAACATCGACCACGGCATCGAACTGCCCACGGCCAAGTACGCACCCGGCGGCAAGAAGCCTCCCACCGGCCGCCTCTACTTCCAGACCCGGCAGTTGAACGGCAACCTGCCGCCCACGCTGCCCGGTCACGGGGCCGACAACGCCATCCTCGCGCAAACCCTCGCGCTGCAGCAGCAGCAGCCGGAAGCGCGCGTCACGCTGGTGTCGAAGGACATCAACCTGCGCATCAAGGCGGCGATCGTCGGAGTGCGCGCCGAAGACTATTACAGTGACAAGACCATCGAGGACGCCGACCTCCTCTATACCGGCGTCGAAAAGCTGCCGGGCAATTTCTGGGACAAGTCGGGCAAGAAGCTCGAGTCGTGGCACGAGAACGGCGGCCGCACCTTCTACCGCGTGCGCAACAAGCTGATCGCCAACTGGGCACCCAACCAGTTCGTGTACCAGGCCGACGAGCATGGCCTCGAAGGCATCGTGCGCTCCATCGACGGCGACTCGGCGGTCATCGAAGTCCTGCGCGACTATCGCAGCGAACGCCACGGCGTCTGGGGCATCAGCGCGCGCAACCGCGAGCAGAACTTCGCGCTCAACCTGCTGCTCGATCCCGAGATCGACATGGTGACGATCCTCGGTCCGGCGGGCACGGGCAAGACGCTGCTCACGCTGGCAGCCGGACTGTCGCAGGCACTGGAAACGAATCGTTACAGCGAGATCATCATGACGCGCGTGACGATCCCGCTCGGGGAGGACATCGGTTTCCTGCCTGGCACGGAAGAAGAAAAGATGGAGCCCTGGATGGGCGCGCTCATGGACAATCTCGAGGTCCTCACCCAAAGCCAGGAAGGCGGCAGCTGGGGTCGCGCGGCCACCAACGACCTGCTGCGTAACCGCATCAAGATCCGCTCGCTCAATTTCATGCGCGGGCGCACGTTCCTCAACCGCTACCTGATCCTGGACGAAGCGCAAAACCTCACGCCCAAGCAGATGAAGGCCCTGGTGACCCGCGCCGGGCCCGGCACCAAGCTCGTGTGCCTCGGCAACATCGCGCAGATCGACTCGCCTTACCTGTCCGAGACCACCTGCGGCCTGACTTACGTGGTGAACCGCTTCCGCGGCTGGAAGCACTACGGCCACATCACCCTCACCCGGGGCGAACGCTCGCGGCTGGCGGACTTCGCGTCCGAGAAACTGTAGGCCTGCCCGAGGAACCCGGGACCAGACCGGCTGTCAGAGGGAGACAATGCAAGCCAAAATCCTGTTGCGACGGGCCCCATCGTGGGTGCTCGCCCTGCTCTGTTTCGCCCTCGTGCCTGGCATGGCGCAGGGCCAGAGATCCGCGCAGGACTCGTTGCCGGAAATGGGGACCGCGGCACAGGCAGCACTGAGTCTCGAGGAAGAGAACCAGATCGGCCGCATGGTCATGCGCAACCTGCGCGAAAGCGGCATGATCCTGGACGACCCCGAGGTGCACGAATACATCCAGTCGCTGGGCCTGCGGCTGTCGAGTCTCGCGCAGGACGGCAATCGCACTTTCAACTTTTTCGTGGTGCGCGATCCCGCGATCAATGCATTTGCCCTGCCGGGCGGCTACATCGGCATCCACTCGGGCCTGATGCTCGAGACGCGTAACGAAAGCGAGCTCGCCGGCGTGCTGGGGCACGAAGTCGCCCACGTCACGCAGCGGCACATCGCGCGCGGCATCGAGGCGCGGTCCCGCGTCAACCTGATGTCAACCGCGGCGGTCCTGGCCGCCATCCTCGTGGGTGCCGCGGGGGGCGGCAGCTCCGACGCGACCATGGGCGCGATCACTGCCGCGCAGAACATGGCTGCTCAGGCAGGCATCAATTTCACGCGCGAGAACGAATACGAAGCCGACCGCATCGGCATCGGCGTGCTGGCCGCGGCCGGGTTCGATCCCAATGCGATGCCCGCCTTCTTCGACACGATGTTCCGCCGCACACAGCTTGGGCCTGATCGCGTGCCCGAGCTATTGCGCACCCACCCTGTCTCCAGCAACCGCATCGCCGAATCCAAGGACCGCGCGCTGCAATACCCGCCGGTCAACGTGCAGGACAGCCTCAGTTATTCGTTGATGAAGGAGCGCATCCGCGTGCTGCTGGTCTCGCGCACCGGCGATCCGCGCGAATACTACCGCGCGCTGGGCGACAACGACGCCGACCTGACGCTCGCACAGCTGTACGGACGCGGACTCTCGCAGCTCTATGGCAACCAGGCCGAGACGGCCGTGGCCACGTTCACGCGCCTGCGGCAGCAGTATCCGGAGACGCTCGCGTTCCACACCGCGCTCGGCCAGTCGCAGCTCGCCGCAGGCCACACGCATGACGCGCTCGAAACACTGGAACGCGCCCGCGCGCTCGCACCGCGCAACGTGCCCGTGACGGTCCGCTACGGCGAGGCGCTGCTGCAGGCAGGCCGACCCAAGCGGGCGCACGAAGTCCTGCTGGACCTCTTCAACAACACGCCACCGACACAGGAGCAGATTCGTCTCACGGCGATCGCTGCAAACGCCGCGGGGGACGTCGCCGACGCCTACTCCTACATGGCGGAGTATCACCTGATGGGCGGCGACCTCATGCTCGCCATCAACCAGCTCGAACTCGCGCTGTCCGTGCCGAATATTTCGCAGGTGCAACGCTCGAAATTCGTCGCGCGATTGAAAGAGGTGCGTGAATGGCTGCCCAAGCAACGCGAGCGTTCCAAGTCGCCGTCGGACGAAAACCCTGCGGGACAGTCGCCGCCGAGGCTGAGTTGACGCACGGCAACGGCTAGAATGTCCGCGATCCAGAGCGGATCATTGCGCCGTTCCATGCAGTTCCAACAGGTCATGCCCTTCATACCGCTTTGCCCCGGCTCACCGCGCAGCCGCTCACCGTCGTTTTCCCGCCGTATGGCCACCGCCGCGTGCGGGCTGCTGGTGGCGTTGACGCTCGGGGGTTGTGCGACCACGCGCGCCACCGGTGACGACGCGAGCACTCCGCGGGTGCGCAATCCCGACCCGTGGGAAGGCATGAACCGCGGCATCTTCGCCTTCAACAACACGCTCGACCGCTATGCGCTGCGACCCGTCGCCGTCGTGTACCGGGATTACACGCCGAAGCTGGTGCAGACGGGCGTCGGCAACTTCTTCGAGAACCTGGGCTACCCCACCACGATCCTGCACCAGTTCCTGCAGGGAAAGCCGAAGCAAGGCACGCAGGACATCGGGCGCTTCCTGCTCAACACGACGCTGGGCTGGGGCGGAGTCATCGATGTCGCGTCGGGCGGGACGAACCTGCCCAAGCACAACGAGGATTCCGGCCAGACGCTGGGCCGGTGGGGCGTGCCGCCCGGTCCTTTCCTGATGCTGCCCTTCCTCGGCCCCGCCACTGTGCGCGATGCGCCGGCGCGTATCGCCGATGACTTCTCGCAACCGTTCCGCTGGTACGACTCGGGTGCCGAACGCTGGTTTTCGCTGGGCCTGAGCCTGGTGCACACGCGCGCCGAGCTGCTGCCGCTCGACAAGGTACTGGCCGAGACCTACGACCCTTACGCGTTCGTCCGCAATGCATTCCTGCAGCGGCGCCGGTATGCGGTGTACGACGGCAATCCGCCCGACGAGCCGATGACGGAAGAAGAGGCGAGCTGGGCGGAAGAAGCCCTCGAGGAAGACGCGGAGACAGCGGAAGGACAGGAAGGACAGGAAGGACAGGAAGGGGCGGAAAAAGCGGAAGACGCCGCGCCATAGGCGGCCGTCACGACCCTATCGGGTACTCGTTACTTCCCGTCCTGGAGTAGCGATTCGAGGTCGGAGATCCTGGCGACCGCCAGGATCTGCGCCGGAATGCCCTCGTAACGAATGGTCGCGCCGCGAGCTCGCGCCGTCGCCAGCCACTCGACCAGCACAGCCAGACCCGCGCTGTCGGCTTCGGTCACTCGCGACAGGTCGATGGTGCACGGCTTGCCCTTCTCGATGAGCGCGAGGCCACCCGGCAGCGCCCGGCCGGCGCTTTCGTAGCCAAGCGCCCCGCTCGCCTCGAGCCGGCCGTCTGCAACACGCTGGATCGTAAAACTGGCCACGGGATGTATTCGGTTCGTGCCGTAAGCAGCCGCGCGCTCAGCCGCGAGCCGGCTTGGCGGGCGTCGTGCCCGGCGCGTCCGGCTTGCCCGACGCGTTCTGCGCCTCGAGCCGCTGGATCACTGCGTCGATGCCCTTCTGGTCGATCTCGGCGCCGAAGTCCGTGCGGTAGTTCTTCACGTACGAGATGCCCTCGATCGTGATGTCCCAGGCCTTCCAGCCCTGCGGCGTGGCGCGCATGCTGTAGTTGACCGGCACCGGCGTGCCGTTGCTGCGCTTGACCTCGGAGCGCACGGTCGCGACGCCCGACGCAAGGTCGCCCTTGAACGGCAACAGCGTCAGCCGTTCGGCCGTGAACTCGGCGATCGCGTCGCCGTAATTGCGCATCAGCGACTGATAGAACGCATCGATGAAGCGCTTCCGCTGCGCATCGGTCGCCGTGCGCCAATGCTTGCCCAGCACCAGGCGCGCCGCATAATCGACGTCGAAGTTGGGCAGCAGGTACTTGTCGGCGAGCACGCGCAGCTGCGACGGATCCTTGGTGTAGAGGGCGCGATTGGCGTCGAGTTCGCGCAACAGGTCTTGCGAGACCTTCTGCATCAGCTCTTGCGGCGCCGGACCCGGCGCCGTGACCGCAGGCTTGGCGGCCGGCGCGGTCTGGGCCGGCAGCACCATGGGCGCGAGGCCCAGCAGCGCGATCAGCAACATCGACCCGCGCGGGTGGCGGCGTGGGACTGCTTCCATGTGTCGCATCGTCTTCTTCACTCCTGAGGGGCCGCAGGTGCAGGCGCTGCAGCCTGCTCCGATTTCGTGGCCGCCGAATTGAACAGGTACTTGCTGATCAGGTTCTCGAGCACGACCGCGTCCTGCACGAACTCGACCGCGTCGCCATCCTTGTAAGGCTGGTCCGACCCGCCAGGCGACAGCCCGATGTACTGCCCGCCGAGCAGGCCGGCCGTGAGGATGCTGGCGTCGCTGTCGTTCGGAATCGCGTTGTAGCTGCCGTCGATGCGCAACGTGACCACCGCCTTGAGCAGGTTCATGTCGTACTCGATGTCCTCGACGCGGCCGATCGACACGCCCGCCATCGAGACCGGCGCGCCGGGCTTGAGCCCGCCGACGTTCTCGAACGCGGCCCGCAGGCGATACGAGTCGCTGCGGAGCGAGAACTCGCGGTTCGTGATCTGCGTGACCATGAACAGGATCGCGGCGAATCCCAGTATCACGAACAGCCCGGTGGATATGTCGATCGTGCGCGTTGAACGCATGGTTGTCCTACAGCATTGAAGCCGTGAGTATGTAGTCGAGGATGAGCGTGACGACGGCGGAGGTCACCACCGTGCGCGTTGTCGCGCGCCCGACGCCTTCGGCGGTGGGCGACGCATTGTAACCTTCGTACACCGCGATCAGGCTGCAGGCCACTCCGAACACGAAGCCCTTGATCAGACCCTCGCGGACGTCGTCGAGTTCCACCGCGTCCCGCATCTGCGACCAGAAGCTGCCGGCATCGACGCCGAAAAACTGCACGCCGACGAGCTGCGCGCCGAACAAGCCGACGACGATGAAGATCGAGACCAGCAGCGGCATCGCGATGACGCCGCCGAGGAATCGCGGCAGTACCACGCGCCGCATGGGATCGACCGCCATGATTTCCATCGCCGCGATCTGGTCCGTCGCACGCATCAGGCCCAGTTCGGCGGCCAGCGCCGTCCCTGCCCGGCCGGCAAAAAGCAGCGCGGTGACGACCGGACCGAGTTCGCGCAGCAGGCTGAGCGCCGTGGCCGTGCCCAGGTACTCCTCCGAGCCGAAGCGAGTCAGCAGGTCGTAGCCCTGCAGTCCGAGCACCATGCCGACGAACAGCCCGCACGTCATGATGATGACGAGCGACAGCGCGCCGGTGTTGTAGACCTGCTCGATGATCGGCCGCACGCGCAGCAGCCCCGACAGGCAGGATCGCCAGGAGACGCAGCGAGAATCGCACGAACAGGCCGACTCGCTCGAAGAACGACAGCATGCCCTGCACCAGCTCACGCAGGATCGTGATCATGCGAACACCTGGCCGCCCAGCAGCTGCGCATGGTATTCCGGCGCCGGATAGTGGAACGACACCGGCCCGTCGGCCAGGCCTTCGACGAACTGGTGCACGATCGGTGACGGGTGTTCGCGCAGTTCCTTGGTCGTACCGCTCGCCACCACCTTGCCATCCGACAGGATGAAGCTCGCGTCGGCGATCTGCGAAATCTCGCGGACGTCGTGCGTGACGACGATGCTGGTGATGCCGAGCGCGTCGTTCAGCGAGCGGATCAGGCGCAGCACCACGCCCATCGAGATCGGGTCGAGCCCGGCAAAAGGCTCGTCGTAAATCAGGATGTCGGGATCCATCGCGATCGCGCGCGCGAGCGCCACACGACGGCCCATGCCGCCCGACAGCTGCTGCGGGTAAAGGTTGGCCGCGCCGCGCAGGCCCACGGCGTGCAGCTTGGTGAGCACGATCGTACGGATCAGCCGCTCAGGCAGGCGGGTGTGCTCGCGCAAGGGAAACGCGACGTTCTCGAACACGTCGAGGTCGGTGAGCAGCGCGCCGTTCTGGAACAGCATGCCCATGCGCCTGCGCAACGCAAAGATCTTGCGCCGGTTCAGCTTGGCCAGGTCGAGGCCGTCCACCACGACCTGCCCGCGGTCGGCACAGACCTGGCCCGTGATCAGCTTGAGCAGCGTGGTCTTGCCCGTGCCGCTCGGTCCCATGATGGCGGTCACCGCGCCGCGGCGGATCTCGATGTCGAGACCGCTGAACACGTGCTTGCCCGAGTCCACGGCGAAATGGACATCGCGCAACACGGCAATGGCTGGCGAGGGAGTCGCCGCTGGGGTGGCGGCGGACCCGGTTTGGTTGTTCACGCGTGGGTCGTTGTGGTGTTCGTTAGGTCAACGGACCGTGCCGGTCCGGTCGAGTTCCCCGCCTGCAGGAGGTGGTGCCAGCTGCCCCGGGGAGGATTCAAGCGCCGAATTCTAGCAGATTGGACCATTTGTCCCGCCGCGGACCCCCCTGAGGGTTGGCGCGGACGTCGTATAGGACTAAAATTGTCCCAATTGAAAAACCCGCCATGTTACGCATCAGCAAACTGACCGACTACGGCACCGTCGTCCTGGCCTGCCTCGCCGCCACTCCGGATCGCCGTCTCACGGCAACCGAGGTGGCCGAGCGCACCCGCTTGGGCCTGCCGACCGTGAGCAAGCTGCTGAAATCGTTTCATCGCGCGGGCCTGCTCACCTCGACGCGAGGGTCGCGCGGCGGCTACCAGCTCGCTCGCGCAGCCTCGGCGATCAGCGCGGCCGCCATCATCGACGCGATCGAAGGCCCGGTGGCTATCACCGAGTGCAGCGGCATCCACAGCGCGTGCGATTTCGAACTGTCGTGCAGCACCGGTAACGCCTGGCAACGCATCAATGGCGCGATCCGTCGTTCGCTCGACGAGATCTCGCTCGCGCAGTTGTCCGGCCAGGAAGCCGTGGCCATCTGGCGCCCTGCGCTGTCGAGCGCGGTGCGCAACACCGACATACCGCGCGGTCCTGGCCGGTTCTGAGGAATTCATCGATGGCCAGCACCCCTACCGACCTCGACGCACTCGTCGCGCAGAAGTACCAGCACGGCTTCGTCACCGACGTCGAATCCGACACCCTGCCGCCCGGCCTCGACGAGGACGTGGTGCGCGCCATCTCGAAGATCAAGCGCGAGCCGCAGTTCATGCTGGACTGGCGCCTGCGGGCGTTGCGGCACTGGCACACGATGCAGAACCCGGACTGGGCCCACCTGCGCATCGCGCCCATCGATTACCAGTCGATCTCTTATTACTCCGCGCCCAAGGTCAAGACCGACGGCCCCAAGAGCCTCGACGAAGTCGACCCCAAGCTGCTCGCCACTTACGAGAAGCTGGGCGTTCCGCTGCACGAGCGCGCGCGCCTGGCCGGCGTCGCGGTGGATGCGGTATTCGACAGCGTCTCGGTCGCGACCACCTTCAAGGACAAGCTCTCCAAGGCGGGCGTCATTTTCTGCTCGTTCTCGGACGCCGTGCAGAATCACCCGGAACTCATCGAGCAGTACCTCGGCACGGTGGTGCCCTACACCGACAACTACTTCGCCACGCTGAACTCCGCGGTCTTCTCGGACGGCTCGTTCGTCTACGTGCCGAAGGGCGTGCGCTGCCCGATGGAGCTGTCGACTTACTTCCGCATCAACGCGGCCAACACCGGGCAGTTCGAGCGCACCCTGATCATCGCCGACGAGGGCAGCCACGTGAGCTACCTCGAGGGCTGCACGGCGCCGATGCGCGACGAAAACCAGCTGCACGCAGCCGTGGTCGAACTCGTGGCGATGAAAGACGCCAGCATCAAGTATTCGACCGTGCAGAACTGGTACCCCGGCGACGAGAACGGAGTCGGCGGCATCTATAACTTCGTGACCAAGCGCGGCGAGTGCCGCGGCGCCAGTTCGCGCATCAGCTGGACGCAGGTCGAGACGGGCTCTGCCATCACGTGGAAGTACCCCAGCTGCGTGCTGACGGGCGACAACTCGGTCGGTGAGTTCTATTCGGTCGCGCTGGCCAACCACTACCAGCAGGCCGACACCGGCACCAAGATGATTCACATCGGCCGCAACACGCGCAGCACCATCGTCTCCAAGGGCATCTCCGCGGGCCGCGGCCAGAACACCTATCGCGGGCTCGTGAAAGTGCTGCCCTCGGCTGAAGGCGCGCGCAACTTCACGCAGTGCGATTCACTGCTGATGGGCGACAAGTGCGGCGCGCACACGTTCCCGTACATGGAAATCAAGAACCCGTCGGCTGTGGTGGAGCACGAGGCCACGACGTCGAAAATCGCCGACGACCAGCTCTTCTACTGCCGCAGCCGCGGCGTGTCCGAGGAAGACGCGGTCAACATGATCGTCAACGGCTTCTGCAAGGTGGTCTTCAAGGAACTGCCCATGGAGTTTGCCGTCGAGGCGCAGAACCTGCTCGCCGTCAGCCTCGAAGGCTCCGTCGGCTGACCCGAGTCATCCAGAGAACATCAGACATGCTCAGCATCCGCGACCTGCACGCACAGATCGGCGCCCGCAAGATCCTGAAGGGCCTCAGCCTCGAGGTGAATGCCGGCGAAGTGCACGCCATCATGGGACCGAACGGTTCGGGCAAGAGCACGCTCGCGAGCGTGCTGGCCGGTCGCGCGGGTTACGAAGTGACCAAGGGCACGGCCACCTTCGAGGGACAGGACCTGCTGGCGCTCGAGCCCGAAGAACGCGCGCGGCGCGGCGTATTCCTGGCATTCCAGTACCCGGTCGAGATTCCTGGCGTGAACAATGCCTACCTGCTGAAGGCCGCGCTCAACGCGATCCGCAAGCAGCGCGGCCTGCCCGAGCTCGACGCGTTCGAGTTCCTGGCACTGATCAAGGACAAGATGAAGCTCATGCAGATGGACGAGAGCTTCCTGAGCCGCGGCGTCAACGAAGGCTTCTCGGGTGGCGAAAAGAAGCGCAACGAGATCCTGCAGATGGCCGTGCTCGAGCCCAAGCTCGCGCTGCTCGACGAAACTGATTCGGGCCTGGACATCGACGCATTGCGCGTAGTCGCGGCTGGAGTCAACAGCCTGCGCTCGCCCGAGCGCGCGATCGTGATGGTCACGCATTACCAACGCCTGCTCGACTACATTGAGCCCGATTTCGTGCACGTGCTCCTGGACGGCCGCATCATGCGCACGGGCGACAAGTCGCTGGCGCTCGAGCTCGAGAAACGCGGTTACGACTGGGTCAAGCAGGAGGCCACCGCGGCATGAGCGCCCTGGTCCCTGCACAGGCGAGCGTGACCACGCCAGCCGTGGCGCATTACCGCGATGCCTTCGAGCGCGTGCGGACTTCGCTGCCCGGCTCACCAGCGCGCAGGGTCGCGGCCATGGCGCGTTTTGCCGAGCTCGGCTTCCCCTCGCCGCGCGACGAGGCATGGAAGTACACCAACCTGCGTCGCCTCGAATCACGACGCTTCGAACCGGCGACGCCGGCCGGTGCGGCCCCGGGCGACGTGCCCGCGGCGCTGGTAGCTCAACGACTCGTGCTGGTGAATGGCGTCCCGACCGGTGCGTTGCCCGTCACGATGGCGGGGTTCCGTCTTGGAACCCTGCCCACCGTTACCGACGACGTGCTGCTGCGATCGATCGACCACGGCGGCACCGAGCGCTTTGCCGCGCTCAACGCGGCCTTCAGCGCGAACCCCTTGCTGCTCGAAATGGACGCGCACCAGCAGGGCAACGAAGTGCTGCAGCTCACGTTGATGACGGCCGGAGCGGGTCCGACGCTGGCCAATCCGCGAATCGTCGTGCGCATGGCGCCCGGCAGCCGCGGGCGCCTGCTGCTCGAGCACGCGGATGACGACGCGCACGAACATTTCACCAACGCCGTCCTCGACGTCGAACTCGGCGCCGATGCGCACCTGACCGTGTATCGCCTGCAGCACCAGGGCACACGCGCATTTCACGTGGAGCGCATCGAAGCCCGCGTCGGCGCGGGAGCGAGCTTCATCGTGCGCGACTCGCAACTGGGTGCGTCGCTCGCGCGGCTCGACGCCCACGTGAGCCTCGATGGTCGCGCGGCGCACGGCGAGATCACCGGGGTCTTCCTGGCCGACGGCTCGCGTCACCTCGATTCGCACATCCTGGTCGATCACCGCGCCATCGAGACCACCAGCCTGCAGGACTACCGCGGCATCGCTGCCAACAAGGGTCGCGGCGTGTTCAACGGCAAGACGATCGTGCACGTTGGCGCGCAGAAGTCGAACGCACGGCAGGTCAACCGCAACCTGCTGCTGACGCCGGGCGCCGAGATCGATACCAAGCCCGACCTCGAGATCTACGCCGACGACGTGCAGTGCAGCCATGGCACCACGACCGGCCAGCTCGACCCGGCCGCCTTGTTCTACCTGCGTTCGCGCGGCCTGAGCGAACCCGAGGCCCGCAGCGCCCTCACCCGCGCCTTCGCGGGGGCGGTGCTGGCGCGGGTGGACGAACCCGCGCTTGCAGCCCGCGTGCAGGACGAACTCGACCGGCGCCTGGTGCGCCTGCTGGAGGTGGCCGCATGAGCGCCGTCGAAGCCCTCGCGCGCAGCCCCGGACCGCTCGACGTCAACGCGATCCGGCGTGACTTTCCCATCCTGGCGCGCACGGTGCGCGGCGGCCCGCTGTCGTACCTGGACAATGCCGCGTCCAGCCAGCGCCCGCGTGCGGTCATCGACGCGATGTCGCGCTACTACGAGCAGTCACATGCCAACGTGCATCGTGGCGTGCACTGGCTGAGCCAGGAAGCGACCGACCTGTTCGAGGGCGCGCGCGAGAAGGTGCGCCGTTTCATCAATGCCCGCTCGACCAGGGAGATCATCTTCGTCCGCGGCACGACCGAGGCGATCAACCTGGTCGCGCAGTCGTACGGCCGCACGCAATTCGGCCCCGGCGACGAGATCCTCGTGTCCTGGCTCGAGCACCACGCGAACATCGTGCCGTGGCAGATGCTGTGCCAGCAGACCGGCGCCACGCTCAAGGTCGCGCCGATCACCCAGTCGGGCGAAGTGGACTTCGACGCGTTCGCGGCCCTGCTCTCTCCGCGCACGAAGCTCGTGGCACTGGCGCACGTTTCGAATGCGCTCGGCACGGTGATCCCGGTCCATCGATTCATCGCGGCGGCCAAGGCACGCGGCGTCCCGGTGCTGCTCGACGGCGCACAGGCGGTCCCGCACATGAAGGTGGACGTGCAGGCGCTCGACTGCGACTTCTACGCGTTCTCGAGCCACAAGATGTGCGGCCCCACCGGCATCGGCGTGCTGTACGGCCGCGAGTCGCTGCTCGCGGCAATGCCCCCATGGCAGGGTGGCGGCGACATGATCCTCGCGGTCTCGTTCGAGAAGACCGTGTACAACTCGCTGCCGTACAAGTTCGAGGCCGGCACGCCCGCGATCGCCGAGGCCATCGGCCTGGGCGCGGCCATCGACTACCTCGAAGCGCTGGGCATGGAGCGCATCGCAGCGGCAGAACACGAACTGCTCGTCTACGCCAACGAGCGACTCGCTACGATTCCCGGCTTGCGTTTCATCGGGACCGCGCCTGAAAAGGCCGCCGTCGTCTCGTTCACGCTGGACAAGGTTCATCCGCACGATCTCGGGACCATCCTGGACAGCGAGGGCGTCGCGATCCGCACCGGCCATCACTGCGCGATGCCCGTCATGGACTTCTACGGCCTCCCCGCGACGGCGCGGGCGTCATTTGCGTTCTACAACACACGTGCGGAAATCGACCGCCTGGTCGGGGCGCTGCACACGGCACGGGAGATGCTGGGCTGATGGATCTCAAGGATCTCTACCGCGACATCATCGTCGACCACAACCGGCATCCGCGGAATTTCCGCGAGATCCCCGACGCCGATCGTCGCGCCGACGGCTTCAATCCGCTCTGCGGCGACAAGCTCACGGTGTTCGTCAAGCTCGAAGGCGACCGCATCAGTGACGTGTCGTTCAGCGGCAGCGGCTGCGCGATCTCGGTCGCGTCTGCTTCGCTGCTGACCGAGAGCATCAAGGGCCGGACCCTGCCCGAGGCCGAGGGCCTCTTCAAGCAGATGCACCAGCTGCTGACGCAGGAGGACGCGGTCATCGACCTCCCGAGCCTCGGCAAGCTCGGCGCGCTTTCCGGGGTGCGAGAGTTTCCGGCCCGCGTGAAATGCGCGAGCCTCTGCTGGCACACGCTCGACGCGGCGTTGCACCAGCAGGAACAGGTTTCGACCGAGTAAAAGCGTTTGATCGATAGCACGAGCGATTGACGGGAGCCCGCCTTGTACCGAGCCGACAACGAACCTGTGAGCTTCACCCGCGACGTGGACGCGGTGATCGTTCCCGCGGGCGTCAACGTCAAGCTGCGCCAGGGGCAGCAGGGCTACATCACGCAGGCCCTCGGGGGCAGCTTCACCGTGTACGTCGAGGGCAACCTCTTCCGCATCGCCGGCAAGGACGCGGACGCCCTCGGCAAGGAGCCGGCCGAGACGCCGGAGCTGCCGCCCAACGCCAGCGATGACGACGTGAAGCAACTGGCCTGGCAGCAGATGAAGGGCTGCTACGACCCGGAGATCCCGATCAACATCGTCGACCTCGGCCTCGTGTACGAATGCGAGGTCGTGCCCGACGGCGACGGCCGCGTGCTCGCCATCAAGATGACGCTGACGGCCCCGGGCTGCGGGATGGGCGACGTGCTGGTCGCCGACGTCAAGGAAAAGGTCGAGGTCATCCCGACCGTGAAGCATGCCGACGTCGAACTCGTGTTCGATCCGCCGTGGGACCAGTCGATGATGTCCGAGGCGGCGCGACTGCAGACGGGAATGATGTGAAACCGCTGTCACCACGTGAAGGTGTCGATGTCGTTGGCGAGCCGTGCGCCCGCTCCGTGGCTGAAAAGCAGGCGGTGCCAGCGAGCCAGTGCGTCCACTCCGGGTTCGAGTCGCCGGGACGCCGTAAACCCATCCGTGGGGGCTCCGGGCGCGGCGTCCATGCCGCGCACGGCCCGTCGACACGAACCCGGAGCGGACACACGGCTCGCGTCACGTGCAGTGGTAGCGTCACGCGATGCCAGCATCGGCGATCCGCGCAGATGCGCTTTGCGTCGGTCCGCGGTTCGGAACACGCGTCCCGCGCATCACCGCAAACTGCTGCTCGGCGGCTGCCACGACACCATCACGCCTGCCGCGGCACCTCCGCCGAGGCGAATGAACGGTCCAGGACCGATTGGCCGGGCCGTGCGCGGCATGGACGCCGCGCCCGGAGCCCCCACGGATGGGTTTACGGCGTCCCGGCCGATCGTGTCGTGGACCGGGCATTCGGCCGGCGGTGCGTCGCGGCAGGTTGCGCGTCCCGTGCCTGCTCGCGCCGTGCAGCAAGTTCAGGGGCGCGCCGATGACGAACTGGATCCGCGTCGCGCCCGCCGCGGACATCGCACCCGGCGACTACGCCTCGGCCGAGGTCGACGGCGCCTTCGTCGCCGTCTACAACATCGCTGGCGAGTTCTTCGCCATCGACGACGTCTGCACGCACGACGGCGGCGGTCTGGCCGGCGGCGAGGTCCAGGATCACCAGGTCATCTGCCCGCGGCACGGCGCGCGCTTCTGCCTGCGCACAGGCAAGGCCCTCACGCCACCCGCGTACGAGCCGGTGCGCAGCTACCCGACCCGTGTGGTCGACGGCATCGTGGAGATCGCAAGCGAATGAGTCTCGGCAAGGCCAGCAAGAGCAAGCTGCAAACCATCGAGGCAACCCGCAAGGCCACCGACGGCATGCGCAGGCTCACACTGGTGCGTCACGCCAAGTCCGACCTTGGCCTGCCGGGCCAGCAGGACTGGGACCGCGTCCTCAATCGGCGCGGCCAGCAGGACGCGCCCGAGATGGCGCGACGCCTGCGCGAACGCAAGCTCAGGCCGGACAGGATCCTCACCAGCCCGGCGGTGCGCGCGGTGACTACCGCCAGCATCATGGCGCGCGAACTCAAGGTGCCCGCGGTGCGGATCGTGCAGGACGAGCGTCTCTACCTTGCCGAGGCAAAAGCGATCCTCACGGTGGTGCGCGAACTCGGAGGCGACGCGCAGCACTTGATGCTGTTCGCACACAACCCGGGTATCACCGATTGCGCCAATGAACTGTCGGCGGGCGAGCGCATCGACAACATGCCGACGTGCGGAATCTTTACGGCGCTCTTCGCCGTGGACGACTGGTCACGGCTCGAGTGGAACAGCAGCGTCGAAGCGGAGTTCGACTACCCGCGCAACCTGGCGTAACGCTCGGCGCGCGCGTCAGCCGCGCCCGAAGACCGGAATCGCGGCACCCGTGATCGGAGCCGCCTCGGCCGAAGCCAGGAACAGGATCACCTTGGCGATCGCGTCCGGACTCACCCAGCGGGTGAAGTCGGCCTGCGGCATGTCGGCCCGGTTGCGTGGCGTGTCGATGATGCCCGGCAGGATGGCATTGACCGTGATGTGCCGGTCTTTCACTTCTTCGGACAGTGCCTCGGTGAGCCGCTGCACGCCGGACTTGGAAGCCGCGTAGGCGCCCATTCCAAGACCGGCCTTCGCGGCCGCGCCCGCGCCGATGTTGATGATCCGGCCAGAGCCTCGTTCGAGCATGGCCGGCAGCGCCGATTTGCACGCGACGACCGCTGACCGCAGGTTCATGGCGTAGAGCGAATCCCAGGTCGCGACGTCGCCGTCGGCAACTTTTTCCCAGTGAAAACCGCCGGCCACGTTGACCAGCACGTCGATGCCGCCGAACCGCATCGCGATCGCAGCCATCACCTTGCGGGTTGCCTCGACGTCGGCGAGATCGGCGCCGCCGAGCAGCATGTGCCCTGCTCCGTCGAACTCGGCCTGCAATTCGGCCGTCGGCAGCGCGAGGTCGATCAGGGCGAGGCGCGCGCCCGTCGCGTGGAACGCGCGGGCAACGGCTGTTCCCAGGGCGCCGAATGCGCCCGTGACGACGACGATGGCAGGTGTTGCGGTCGTGGCATTCGACATGATGCGGGCCTCAGCACTCCGGAACGTTGACGGCGAGACCGCCCTGGCTGGTCTCCTTGTAGATCGTCGACATGTCGTGCCCGGTCTGGCGCATGGTCGCGATCACCTGGTCGAGCGACACCTTGTGCGTGCCGTCTCCGCGCATCGACAGCCGCGCGGCATTGATCGCCTTGACCGCACCCATCGCGTTGCGCTCGATGCACGGGATCTGGACCAGGCCCGCGATGGGATCGCAGGTGAGACCCAGGTTGTGTTCCATGCCGATCTCGGCCGCATTCTCGACCTGCTCGTTGGTGCCGTTCATTGCCGCGACGAGACCCGCCGCAGCCATCGAACACGCGACGCCGACTTCGCCCTGGCAGCCCATCTCGGCGCCCGAGATCGATGCGTTGCGCTTGTAGAGCATGCCGATCGCTCCCGCCACGAGCAGGAAGCGCAGGATGCCTTGCTCGCTCGCGCCCGTCTCGTACTTGCGGTAATACGCCAGCACCGCCGGCACGATACCGGCCGCGCCGTTCGTCGGCGCCGTGACCACGCGCCCGCCGGCGGCGTTCTCTTCGTTCACGGCCAGCGCAAACGCGTTGACCCATTCGATGGCGTCGAGCGGCCTGTGCTGCGACGACTGCTCCAGCAGCACGCGCTGCATGCGCGACGCGCGACGGCGCACCTTGAGCACGCCGGGCAGCAAGCCGTTCGCGGCGAAACCGCGCTGGATGCAGCCGTCCATGACCGACCAGATGTGCAGCAGCGCGGCGTGCGTCTCGGCGTCGGTTCGGAACGCGCGCTCGTTCTCGAGCATCAGTTCGTGCAGTTCCAGTCCGCGTTCGCGCGCAACTTCGAGCAGTTCATGCGCCGACGTGAATCCGTGCGGCACCTCGACCTGCGGACCGCCTTCGTGATGCTTGCCGAAATCACCCGCACGCACGATGAAACCGCCGCCCGTCGAGAAGAACTCCTCCCGGTGCAGCACTTCACCCGCGGCGTCGAGCGCAGTGAAGCGCATTCCGTTCGGATGCTGCGGCAGCGTCTGGTCACGGTGGAACAGCAGGTCGAGCGGCTCGTCGAAGGCGATTTCGTGCTTGCCGGCGATGCGGATGCGGCCCGTCTTGCGGATGCGCTCGAGCGAGGGCTCCATCGAGGCCGGGTCGATCGTCGCCGGCTGGTTGCCTTCGAGGCCCAGCAGGATCGCGCGATCCGTGCAATGGCCGAGCCCCGTCAGCGCCAGCGAGCCGTAAGCCTGCGCCACCACCTTGTCCACGCGCGCGAGCAACGACATCCAGTCGAGGTCGTGCGCGAACGCGCAGGCGGCATTCATCGGCCCCATCGTGTGGGAGCTCGAGGGGCCGACTCCGACCTTGAAGATGTCGAGGACGCTCAGGTTCATGTAACGCCCTACTCCATCGCCAGCAGCGAGGCATTGCCGCCCACGGCCGACGTGTTGATCGTCACCGTGCGCTCGTGCGCGTAGCGATGCAGGTAGTACGGGCCGCCCGCCTTGGGCCCGGTGCCCGAGAGGCCCGAGCCGCCGAACGGCTGCGTGCCGACGACCGCACCGATGATGTTGCGGTTCACGTACACGTTGCCGGCCGCCACGCGGCTCGCGACGCGGCGCACCGTGCCGTCGATGCGGCTGTGGATGCCGAAGGTCAGGCCGAACCCGGTGGCGTTGATCGCGTCGATCAGCGCCTCGAGGTCGCGCGCCTTGTACGTGACGATGTGCATGATCGGCCCGAACCACTCGCGGTCGAGCACCGACAGCGACGCAATCTCGGCCGCGAGCGGCGCGACGAACGTGCCGGCGCGCGTCGCCTCAGGCAGCTTCATGCGGTGATGCCAGGAGGCTGATTGCATCACTTCGCGTGCGTGGCCTTCGAGCATGGCGCGCGCGGCTTCGTCGATCACGGGACCGACATCGGTTTCGAGGAAGGCCGGGTCGCCGATCACCAGTTCTTCCATGTAGCCGGCGAGCAGGCGCTTGACCTTGGGAGCGATGTCCTCCTGCACGCACAGGACGCGCAACGCCGAGCAGCGCTGGCCCGCGCTGTTGAACGCCGATTGCACGGCGTCGATGACCACCTGCTCCGGCAGCGCCGAACTGTCGACGATCATCGCGTTCTGCCCGCCTGTTTCGGCGATGAGCGTGCCGATCGGTCCGTTGCGGCCCGCCAGCGTGCGATGAATGATCCGTGCCGTGTCCGTCGAACCGGTGAAGGCGACGCCCGCCACGCGCGGGTCCGCGACTGCCGCCGCACCCACGACGGCACCGTCACCCGGCAGGAAGTGCAGCACGTCGGCCGGTACACCGGCCTGCAGCAGCAACCGCACTGCATGGGCGGCCACGAGCGGCGTCTGCTCCGCCGGCTTGGCCAGCACTGCATTGCCCGCCGCGAGCGCGGCGGCGACCTGCCCCGCGAAAATTGCGAGCGGAAAATTCCATGGACTGATGCACGTGAACACGCCGCGTCCATGCAGGCTGAGTTCGTTGCTCTCGCCCGTCGGTCCCGGCAGGCGCTGCGGGCCTGCGAACTCGTGCCGCGCCCGGGCCGCGTAGTACCGCAGGAAATCCACGGCCTCGCGCACCTCGGCAATGCTGTCCGGCACGGACTTGCCCGCCTCGCGCACGCACATCGCCACGAGCTCCGGCGTGCTCTCTTCGAACAGGTCGGCTGCCTTGTCCAGCGCATCGCCGCGCACCGCGGCCGGCGTGGCATCCCAGGCGGGTTGTGCGCGGACAGCGACGTCGATGGCGGCGCGCACGTCGTCGGCCGTCGCATTGGCGACCGTGCCGACGACGTCGGCGTTGTTCGCCGGGTTGCGGATCGTGTCCGTGGCGCCCGAGCGCTCGTCGCCATCGACCAGCGGCGCCGCCACCCACGGGCGGCGCGACACGTGCTCCATGCGTGCCGCCATCGCGTGGCATTCAGCGCCATTCGCCAGGTGAATCCCCAGCGAGTTCTTGCGTTCGGGCTGGTAGATGTCGACGGGCTGCGGGATGCGTGTGTGCGCCACGCGCTCGAGCGCGTCTACGGCACGCACCGGGTCGGCGATGATGGCGTCGATGGGCTCGTTCTCGTTGACGATGCGGTTCACGAACGAAGTGTTCGAACCGTTCTCGAGCAGCCGCCGCACGAGGTACGGCAGCAGGTCTTCGTGCTCGCCGACCGGCGCGTACACGCGGCACGGGATGCCGAGACCGCTCGGGTCGGTGACGTGCGTGTACAGCTCCTCGCCCATGCCATGCAGGCGCTGGAATTCGAACTCGAGGCCGGCCTGCTTCGCCATGCTCGCCACGGCCGCCACTGTGTGCGCGTTGTGGGTGGCGAACTGGGGATACAGCAGACCCTTGCCTTCGTTGAAGACGTAACGGGCGCACGCGAGATACGAGACGTCGGTGTTGGGCTTGCGCGTGTACAGCGGATATCCCGGCAGGCCGCGCTCCTGGCCGCGCTTGATCTCGGCGTCCCAGTAGGCGCCCTTCACCAGGCGCACGTGCAGCACGCGGTTGGTTTCGCGCGCGAGGCCCACGATGTACTGCAGCATGGGCAGCGCGCGCTTCTGGTAGGTCTGCACGGCGATGCCGAAGCCATCCCAGCCAGCCAGCGCAGGCTCGCGACAGACAGCCTCGAGCTGCTCCATCGTGAGCTCGAGCCGCTCGGATTCCTCGGTATCGAGCGTCAGCGCGATGCCGGCGTCGCGAGCCAGCCGGCACAACTCGACCAGGCGCGGCGTCAGTTCGCGATGCACGCGCTGGCGATGCGCGCGCTCGAAACGCGGGTGCATCGCGGAGAGCTTCACCGAGATGCTCGGGCGCGATTCGAAATCCGGGTATTCGTTGACGCGGGCCGCCAGCGCGCCGATGGCCGTGCGGTAGGCGTCGAAATAGCGGGTGGCGTCGGCCGTGGTGAGCGCCGCCTCGCCGAGCATGTCGAACGTGTAGCGATACCGCTTGTTGGCGCCGGTGAGCGAATTGTCGAGCGCCTCCTTCATCGTGCGCCCCATCACGAACTGGTGGCCCATGATGCGCATCGCCTGGCGCATCGCGGTGCGCACGACGGGCTCGCCCACGCGACCGACGACGCGACTCATCACGCTGCCGGGGGCCGCGACGTCGTTCGGGTCGAGCCGCACGATACGACCCGTGAGCATCAGGCCCCAGGTCGAGGCATTCACGAACAGCGACTGGCTGTCACCGAGGTGGCTGGCCCAGTCGCCGCCGCGCAGCTTGTCGGCGATCAGCCGGTCGGCGGTTTCGTCATCGGGGATGCGCAGCAGGGCCTCGGCGAGGCACATCAGGATCACGCCTTCCTGCGACGAGAGGTCGTACTGGCGCAGGAAGGCGTCCAGGCCGGTCTTGGCCGCGGGCGCCTTGCGCACTGCCTCGACGAGCTTGCGGGCGGTCGCCTGCACTTCGGCGTGCTGGGCGTCGTCGAAGCGGGCGCTGTCCGCAAGTGAGCGGACGAGGGCTTCTTCGTCGCCGAGGAAATCGGCGTTGATGGCTTGCCCGACCGGGGTCAGGAAGTCCTGGGAATCGGCAAACAGGAAGCGCGACGAGGGTGCTTCGCGATTGGAACCGGACATGGGGGATTCGCCTGCAGAGGTAATCCCGCGATTCTATCCAAAACGCTGCAGACCCGCGGGGTCACCCACCGCGGGTCGTCTTGCAGCGCGTTAAGCCGGCTTACTTGGTTTCGTACAGCAGGCCGACTGTCAGCAGCGTATCGGTGTTTCTCGATGGTCGGGCTCGACGTCCGTGTTGTGACGCACCTGGTACCCGACGCGCAGGCCGAGGGCGCCCGAAATCGTGACCTCGAGGCCCGAGATCGTTCTGCAGGTAGGTGTTGTCCGAGCCGGCTTCGACCAGGAAGCGCTCGACGATCTTGGTGGTGTCGGTCAGCTGGTGCTCGAAACCCAGGTCACCACGGAAGATCACGCCGTCCTCGGATTCATCGGTCGCGCGAGTCTTGGCATAGCGATAACCGGGACCGCCCTGCACCCAGAACTTGGTGCGCTCGGTGTCGATGATCTTGTAGCCGAGACCGCCGGCGAGCGTGGACTGGTAGTCGTACTGGCTGAATTCGTCGTTCTCATAGCGCGCGGCGCCGAAGCCGTACGCGCGCTCCGTGAAGGTGTACTGCGTCTGGCCGCGCACTTCCCAGCGCTGCGCCGTCTTGTCGCCATCCTGGCTGCCGTAGTTGCCGGCAAAGCCCACCGTGTGCTGCCACTTGTCGAGCGTGTTCTTGAGTCTCGAGGTTGGCGCTCGCGACCTCGTTTTCGGTGTTGCCGCTGGCGAACGAGGCGCCCATGTCGCCCTTGCCGGTCCATTCGGCCAGTGCGGGTGTCGCCGCGGCACAGAGCGCGAGGCCAATGCAGATCTGGGAAATACGGATGGTCGACATCGAAAGCTCCTTGCCGGGCTCTTGGTCAAAAAAGGGCCGGGATTATAGCCGCAACGCGCGCGGCGCCGATATCGGGTCCTTTCATTCCGAATCACGCTTGCAACGGCCCCGCACTGGGCCAGAATCAGGACCAGGATCCAGCGGAGTTCTTCATGACGACAGCTGTGCAGAAAATCGACGCGACGGTCGAGAACTTCATGACTGCGGTGGTCGAAGCGTCCAACACCACGCCGGTGCTCGTGGATTTCTGGGCGCCCTGGTGCGCGCCGTGCCGCACGCTGATGCCGCTCCTCGACCGGATCGCCGACGACTACGCGGGCCGCTTCATCCTCGCCAAGGTGAACACCGAGGAACAGGCCCGCCTCGCATCGCATTTCCAGATACGCAGCATCCCCACCGTGATGCTGGTGCATCGTGGCGAGGTCGTGGAGCAGTTCACCGGCCTGCAGCCCGAGGCCGCGATCAAGGCGCTCGCTGGACCGGCACGTGCCGCCAGCAGGCACCGCGGCCGAGTCCGAGGTTGCGGTCGAGGCGGAGCCGGCGATGCCCGCGCGCCCCGAGCACGTCGCCGCGCAGTGTCTCGACCGCCGCGATGCCGAGGCAGCGGCAGCCGCCATCGACGACCTGGCAGCCACCCAGCCGGAGCACCCCGCCCTGCCGGCGCTGCGGGCGCGACTGGCGTTCGTGCAGGTGGCCAACGCCCATCCCGATGTGGTGGCGCTGCGCAGCGTCCTGGAGCAGAACCCGGCCGACCCCGCCGCGCGGCACGCGCTGGCCGCCCACCACGCCGCCGCAGGCGACTACGGCACCGCCCTGGCCGAATGGCTCGATTTGATGCGCCGCAACCGCAGCTTCGGCGAGGATGCCGGCCGCCGCAGCCTGCTGCAGGTGTTCGACGTGCTCGGCGAGCAGGACGCACTGGTGGCACAGTACCGGCGGCGCATGGCGAGTTTATTGCACTGATTGCACTGGCTCGCCCCCTCGAATGGGGGTTATTCGTCTTGCACAAGCCGGCGCGACCGCAGTATAAAAACCGCGCCCCTGCACCCACTGGTTTTCCCGATGAACGAGAAGCCGGAATCAGCGGACGAGTTCGAGGACGAGGACAGCGAGGAAGTCGTCGGCGGGGACGAATCCCTCGACGTCGATCGCCTCATGCAAGACCTCGACAAGCGCAAACGCGGCGCGCCGAAAGGCGCCGAGCCCGCGTGGCGCAAGCTCGAGCGCATCCGTGAGCAAAAGCGCACCTTGGAGCTGCTCAGCGACTTCGACGACTACGACGTGGGCGACCAGCGGCCGCGGCCGCGCGGGAGTCAGTGAAAATCCCGTGAGTTCGAGCGCAGCCGGCCCAGCCAGGGGCTCAGGTCGACCAGCCGGTGCGCGATGACGTGCATCACCTCTCCCTCCATCTGCAGCTTGCCTGCCACGCCCAGCAGGCGTGAGCCGATCAGCGCCTGGCGCTGCCGCTCGGCCACGTCGCGCCACACGATGACGTTGATGGATCCACGCTCGTCCTCGAGCGTCACGAACGTGACGCCCTCGGCGCTGCCCGGGCGCTGGCGCGTGATGACGAGGCCCGCCGTGCGCACGGTGGTGTCAGTGGGCAGTTCGCGCAGGCGCGCTGAATCGACGTAGCCGCGCGCCGCGAGCGGCTCGCGCAGCAGCGCAATGGGGTGACGGCGCAGCGTGAGGCCCGTATGGGCGTAATCGGCCACGATGTCTTCGCCCTCGCGCGGCGCCCTGAGCAGCGGGATGCCCTCGGCGATGCGCACCTCCGGCAGCACGGGCAGCGGGCTTTCCAGGCCGGCAACCTGCCACGCGGCCCGGTGGCGGTGGCCGCCCAGCCCGGCGAGCGCGCCGGCCGCCGCCAGGCATCCCATCGCGCGCCGGTCGAGACGTGCCTGCTCCGCGAGTTCCTGCGGGCTGGCCCAGTCCGCATCGTCTTGCCGGCGCGCACGCGCCTCGACCAGCCGCTGGCCGGCATCCTGCGCGAATCCCTTGACGAGCCGCAGGCCGAGTCGCAGCGCGGGCCCGGACGCGGCTGCGGCGCACGGTTCGAGCGTGCAATCCCAGTGACTCGTGCGCACGTCGACGGGCCTGACCTCGACGCCGTGCCGCTGCGCGTCCTGCACCAGCTGCGACGGCGCGTAGAAGCCCATCGGCTGGCTGTTGATCAGCGCAGCTGCAAACGCCGCGGGCTCGTGCCGCTTGAGCCACGCAGAAACGTACACCAGCAGCGCGAAGCTCGCGGCATGCGACTCCGGGAAACCGTACTCGCCGAAGCCCAGGATCTGCTGGAAGATGCGCCGCGCGAATTCCTCCGCATAGCCCCGCGCGCGCATGCCGGTGATCAGGCGCTCTTCGAAATGGCCCAGGCCACCCTTGCGTTTCCAGGCCGCCATCGCGCGCCGCAACTGGTCGGCCTCGCCGGGCGTGAAACCCGCCGCCACGATGGCGAGCTGCATCACCTGCTCCTGGAAGATCGGCACGCCGAGCGTGCGCTTCAGCACGCCCTCCACTTCCGCGCTGGGATACGACACCGCCTCTTCCCCGGCGCGCCGGCGCAGGTACGGATGCACCATGTCGCCCTGGATCGGTCCCGGCCGGATGATCGCGACCTCGATCACCAGGTCGTAGTAGGAGCGCGGGCGCAACCGCGGCAGCATCGCCATCTGCGCGCGCGATTCGATCTGGAAGACACCCACCGTGTCGGCGTGCCCGATCATTTCGTAGACCGCGGGGTCTTCGGCGGGCACGGTCGCGAGCGTCCAGCGCTGGCCGCGGAACACGTGCACCAGGTCGAACGCGCGGCGGATGGCGGCCAGCATCCCGAGGCCGAGCACGTCCACCTTGAGCAGGCCGAGCGCGTCGAGGTCGTCCTTGTCCCACTGGATCACGGTGCGGTCGGGCATCGCCGCGTTCTCGACCGGCACGAGTTCCTCGAGCAGGTCGCGCGCGATGACGAAGCCACCCACGTGCTGCGAGAGGTGCCGCGGGAACCCGAGCAGCGTGCGCGCCAGCGTGAGCACGCGCGACAGCACCGGGCTCGCTGGATCGAGGCCTGCCTCACGCACCCGCGTTTCGTCGATCCTCGAGCCATCCCACCATTGCATGGACCGCGCGAGCGCCGCGACCTGCAGCGGATCGAGCCCCATCGCCTTGGCGACGTCACGCAACGCGCTGCGCGGCCGGTAGCTGATGACGGTGGCCGCCAGCGCTGCGCGCTCGCGACCGTACTTGGCATAGATGTACTGGATCACTTCCTCGCGCCGCTCATGCTCGAAATCGACGTCGATGTCGGGCGGCTCGTTGCGCTCTTTGGAGATGAAGCGCTCGAACAGCAGCGACATGCGCGCGGGATCGACTTCGGTGATGCCGAGGCAGAAGCACACGGCCGAGTTGGCGGCCGAGCCGCGTCCCTGGCAGAGGATGCGGCGCGAACGCGCGAAGCGCACGATGTCGTGCACCGTGAGGAAATAGGGCTCGTAGTCGAGCTCGGCGATCAGCGCGAGCTCGTGCTCGATCGCCTGCCGCGTGGGCGCGGGCACGCCCTGGGGCCAGCGTTGCAGCGCGCCCTCCTCCGTGAGCCGGCGCAGCCAGGCCGCCGGCGTATAGCCCGCAGGGACGATCTCGCGCGGGTACTCGTAGCGCAGTTCGTCGAGCGAGAACGTGCACTGCGCGGCGATCTCCACCGTGGCGGCGAGCAGTTCGGGCGGATGCAACTCAGCGATGCGCACGACGGGCCGCAGGTGCCGCTCACCGTTGGCAAACAACGCGAGCCCCGCCTGCTCTACCGTGGTGCCGATGCGCGTCGCGGTGAGCACGTCCTGCAGGGCACGACGCCCGCGGGTGTGCATGTGCACGTCGCCTGCCGCGACCAGCGGCAGGTCGAGTTCGCGGCCCAGGGCCTGCAACTGCTCGAGCCGCCTGCGGTCGCGGCCTGTCGTCAACAATTCGACGGCGATCCAGGCCTGGCGCGGAAACAGGCCTGCGAGCCAGCGCGCGTCGTCAGGTGCGGGTTGCGCTGCGGGCAGCCACAGGCACAGGAGGAGAGGGGTTAGGGGATAGGGGATAGGAGGACAGGAAGAAGAGGAGAGAGCGGTCAACTGCACCCGTGGCGTCACTCGTTCGCGGACTCGGTGGCTGATCGAGAGTGAGCAGTTCTTCGAAATCGCTGCGGGTGAGCTTGTACTCGCCTTTGGGCGCCGAGCGGCGGCCGCGAGTGATCAGGCGGCAAAGCCGGCCGTAGCCTGCGCGATTGCGCGCGAGCAGCACGCAGCGCAAACCGTCGTCGAGCCGGAACTCTGCGCCGACGATGAGCTTCAGCCCGTGCTCGCGCGCCGCGACATGCGCACGCACCACGCCGGCTACGGAACATTCGTCCGTGACCGCGAGCGCGGCATACCCCAGTTGCGCCGCGCGCTCGACCAGTTCTTCGGGTCGCGACGCGCCGCGCAGGAAACTGAAGTTGGACAGGCAATGGAGCTCGGCGTACATGGCGGCCGGCCGCGGCTCACGCGAACCAGCCGTGCACGAACCAGCGCGGACCGGCTGTCTCGCGCCGATTGCGGAACACCCACAGGCGCGCGCCCTGCGGATTGCGTGCGACGTAGTAATCGCGCGCGATGTCGCGGCCGTCCCACCAGCCAGACTCGATGCATTCGGGACCTTCTTCGAACACGAGCCGCTCGACGTCGCAGGGTTCGGGCGTGTCGAGCAGCCACAGCGGCCGCAGGCGGCGTGGATGCTCGGACGTGGCAGGACGCCGTGCTTTCTGCTTCACCGTGGCTTTCGCCAACGCGGGTTCGACCGCGCGCCACGCTGCCTCGGGGCGATGCTCGGCCACGCATTCGAGCCCGTGCACGGCTGCGTTGCCCAGCCGCGCCCGCAATCGCTCGACGAGCTGCGGCAGGTTCTCGCCGGATTCACGCCGGTCGTGCGCGAAGAGCTCGGTGGCGTCGGCCTGCAGGTCGATGAGCGGACCGCTCAGCAGGCGCACGTTGCGCACTGCCTGTGGCAGCACGAGCCGCGCCAGGCGCTCGCGCAGCAGTTGGGCCATGCGTTGCGGCTGCGCGCCGATCGGCTGCACGAAACGCAGCCGCACCCGCGTGACAGGACTGTCACGATGACGCAGCTGCACTTCGATGGCCTGCACGCCGCGACCGCGTTCGCGCAGGAAGCGGCACAGCTCGTCGAGCAGCGGCTGCAAAGCGTGTTCGAGGCGCGCGGTGTCGCCGATCTCGGGTTCGAGATCGCGCCGGGCCGAATACCTTTCTGCCAGCGCATACGCGGCCCGCGGCTCCTGCACCCGCCCGGTCGCCCGGTCGAGCAGCGCGAGGGCTTCCTGCCCGAAACGGCGCGCGAACCCGTCACGCGGCAGGCGCAGGCATTCGCCCACCGTGCGCACCCCCATGGTGCCCAGCGTCTCGATGCTGCGCTGTGGCCAGCGCGTGCACTCGAGCGGCAGCGGCGCGAGCCGCGCGGCGAGCTCGTCACGATTGCGGACGAACACGGGCCGCGACCCGAGCAGGCCGGCACGCGCGAACCACAGCGACGCGAGCGGCGTGGGCGTGATGGCAAAGCGCACCGACGCGCCGAGGGCAGCCGTGAGTTCCTGCTCCAGCCGCGTGCAGAGCTGGCGCGCCCCGCCGAACAGTCGCAGGCTGCCCCGCACTTCGAGCAGCACGCCATCGGGCGGCTCGATGCTGACGCGAGGGGTGAAACGCACCCCGCGTTGCGCCACGGCGTCGAGCAGCTGGCGTTCGCGCCGCACGTCGCGCGCGAGCGTATGCAACTCGGGCACGAGCGCGAGCGCCGCGTTGATCGACATGCCTGCGCGGACGCCCACCGCCTGCACGCGGGCTTCGCAGGCACGCACGACCTTGCCGCTGCGCTCGAGATCGACGATGGCGACGGGAGGCTGGCCCGGCAACGCCTGCACCGCATCGCGCAGTGAATCGAGCAGCAACGACGGCAGGTGAATGGCGAGCCAGAGCTCGCGCGGACGCACGCGCGCTGCGGTGGGTGCGCGCGGACTGACGGAGAGCGACGGACGGAGTGCCGGCGTGACCCGCCCACGGTGCGGAGACGGGGGCCTGGCGAGCGGGGCCATTTCAGTGCCCCAGGTTTACCGTGGCGGGACGGCCTCCGCGGCTTTTGACGATGCGCACCTGCAGGCCTTCGTCGTGGCCGCTGCCGAGCAGCGCGAGGCGCAGCACGGCGGGTGACGGAGCAAGGCCGGCCTGCAGCGGGCGATACAACACGGCCAGGCTGCGCGAGGCTTCGGCTGCAAGCTGCAGCCGGCGCAGCGATTGCGCGATCACGCGGGTTGGCCCAGCCCAGCACGGCACTGCAAGCTTCCGAGCGCAAAGCCTGGTCCATCGCCCATTCCGTGGTGCCCGCGGCGTTTACGACCAGCACGCGTCCGACATCGATGCCCCACGTTGCCAGTGACGGCGCATACGGACGATACGGCGGCGTCACCCAGGTGATCCAACCACCGCTGCCCCGCTCATGCGGCAGCATGGCAGACCCCGCATGAGCGGGCAGCGGTGGCGGATAGACGTCGGCTGCTGCGTTTTCGTCCCGGCAAAGCGCAGCGAGCGCCGGGAGCAGCAGGCGCAATTCGCCGATGCCCCGTTGATCGGACAGGATTTCGATGAGGCCCTGGCGCGGCCAGCCCCCGCCGGGCAGGCAACGGTCGAGCGCGGCGTAGCCCGTGGGCAAACCGGCCGGCGCCGCCGTGCCCGCACCACCGCCCGGCTCGCGCGCACGCCAGAGACGCGTGGAATTCTGCTGCAGCAGTTGTTCGACGGAAGCAGGCATGTGCTCGGGGTTGGCGCGACTGGCAAATGGGACTGGCAGATGAGACTGGCGGGCGGAACGTGCAGGATCAGGAAAGGCGTTGCGTGTCTTGCCGCACCACGCCGACCACGAGGCCTTCGATGGTGAGGGATTGTTCGCGCAGGTCGACCCGCATCGGCTCGAAGTCTTCGTTCTCCGGCAACAGCCAGGCGATCGAGCCCTCTTGCCGGTAGCGCTTCACGGTGACTTCGTTCTCGAGCCGCGCGACGATGATCTGGCGATTGCGGACTTCAGGGGTGCGATGGACCGCGACGAGGTCGCCATCGAGGATGCCGGCATTGCGCATGCTCATGCCCTTGACCTTGAGCAGGTAGTGCGGCCGCGGCTGGAACAGCGCCGGATCGATCTGGTAGCGCGCTTCGATGTTTTCCTCGGCGAGGATGGGCCGGCCTGCGGCGACACGGCCAATGAGCGGCAGGCCCATCTGGTCGCGCAGCGAGTCCTTGAGCTGGATGCCGCGGGACGCACCGGGACGCAGGTCGAGGACGCCCTTGCGCTGGAGGGCGCGCAGGTGTTCTTCGGCCGCGTTCGCCGACTTGAAGCCCAGGGCCTCGGCGATTTCGGCCCGTGTGGGCGGCAGGCCGTGCTCGGCCAGGTTGTCTTTGACGAACTGCAGCACCTGGCGCTGGCGCGGGGTGAGATCTTCGACCATCGCTCGTTCTCCCTGTATACCCATACAGTACCTGTGGATATATACAGCGGAAAAGCAGCCCTGGCAAGCCGCCCGACAATAAAATCCTGACTCCTCCCGCATCCCCCTGTGCGCGGAAAGCGACAAGCGCAGTCCGCCCCGGTGCAGGGCCGGTCCCAGGCAAAAAACGCGGGTATTACTGCAATTGCGGGCTCATCGTGGACGTATTCCTGCAAGGAGGGGCACTCCTCTCTTACACACCCTGCCCCTCCGTTGCACGTACGTAACGCAGCTGAAATCTTTATCGTGCTTTTCGAATCGGTTAGTCTCTCGCTAGTTCGGCTGCGCTGCGCACACGGAATCGTGTTCCCGGGCTGTGGCCGCCACACTGGCTTGTCCGATCAACAAACCTGAGGAAGATCACCAATGAAGACCGCTATCGCCAAGATGCTGACCGCCGCTGCCGCTGCCGTCGTGCTCGCCGCGGCCTCGGGCTGCGTCAGCCAGTCGGCGTTTGACGCCATGTGGCCAGCGCCGATGCGGCCATCAAGGCCGCCGCTGCGGACGCCGCTGCTGCCAAGTCGTCTGCCGACGCCGCTGCCGCTTCCGCTTCCAGCGCCGCCAGCGCCGCGAGCAGCGCGCAGAGCACGGCCAACCAGGCCCTGCAGGCCGCGCAGGCTTCGCAGTCCTGCTGCGACGCGACGAACGAGAAGATCGATCGCGCGTTCAAGAAGTCGATGGGCAAGTAATCCACTGACTTCGTCGCTCTCGGCGATACGAAAACGCCGCGGACCTCCGCGGCGTTTTCTTTTCATCGACACCTGGAGGCTGTAGCCAGTGAACGGCACTGCGCTCCTGCGCTACCTCACCCTGCCCTTCACCGTCGCACCGCTGCTGCTGGTCGCGATCTTCGCGGTGCTGCTGCAAGTCGCACTGCACGCCGGGCTGCTCGGCCTGCCCCTGCTCTACATCGTCGGCTCGTGGTTCCTGAAGTATGCCTTCGTGCTGCTCGAGCACACTGCGCAAGGCCGTCCTGGTGCGCCGGTGTTTTCGATGGAAAATGCGAATCCGTTGGGCGAGACGCGGCCCTTCCTGTTCGGCCTGCTCATCGCGACTTGCTACGGCGTCGGGCGCGCGCTGGGCAGCGCGCTCGGTGACGGCTGGGCGACAGCCACTTACGTGCTCGGCATGACGATGTTGCCGGCCGTGATCGCGATCGAGGCCGTCACCGGTTCGTTCGTCGAAGCGCTGCAGCCACGCGGTGTCGCCGCGATGATCCGCCGGCTCGGACCGGGCTATCTCATCGTCATGGCGATCGCCGCAACCTGCGGCTGGCTCGCCCAGTGGATCGCCATCGATGCCGCGCATCTCGCACTGCTGCTGCGCATCGCGTTGGTGATGCTGCTCTGGCTCGTGCTGTTTTCAACGCTGGGCGGAGTCATCCACGAGCGCCGGTTCGAGATCGGCTTCGAACCCGAACGCTCGCCAGAGGCGACGCGACGCAAGCAGGTGGCCGCGCTGCAACGCGAGCGCGACCGGTTCGTCGACCAGGTCTTCGCGGAGTACCGCGCGGGCTCCTCGAGCAACGCATGGGCGTCGATACGGCAGCGAGCCGGCCAGGGCGCAGGCGCGCTCGCCGAATACGAATGGCTGTATCCGCGCGTGGCGGCATGGGCGAATCCCGCGCTGGCGAACCGGGTTGCACATGAACTGCTGGCGCTGCTGCTCGCGAGCCAGCGCAACGGCGAAGCAGTCAAACTGGTCAAGGACCGGCTGCAGGCCGATTCACGGTTCGGGCCTGCCACCGGTGAGCAGACCCTGCGCGTCGCGCAACTGGCGCGTGACGCGGGCGACTGGCCGCTGGCCCGTACGCTCATCGCCGACTTCGAACAGCGTTTTGCGGACAGTCCCGTGCGCGGCAGTGTCGCGCTGCTCGCGGAGCAACTGCACAAACGTTGAAGCTACGGGGCCGGTGCCTCGGCCGGTTCCTCGACGGGCGCAGGAGCGGATTCGGGTGACGGCGCAGGCACGCGCGAGAAATTGCGTTCGCCCACGCGCACCGGCACGCCGGAAGCCTGCTGGAATGCCAGTCGCGCGGTGTCCCAGTCCACATCGGCAGCCAGGCCTGCAGTCGCCGCTTGCAGCGCGCGGCTGAGCTCGGCCGGGTCCATGTGCGCCGGGTTGTCGGTGCCCTCGAGCGGCGACTGGCGCTCGACGAACAGCGTGCCCCGCGACCAGCCGACCTTGGTGGTCTGGTCGACCAGGTTCACCTTCGTGTTGACGGGAATCATCGTGTAGAACTCGGCGATGTCTTCCGGGAACATGCGGATGCACCCGTGCGTGACCTGCATGCCGACGCCTGCCGGACGGTTGGTGCCGTGAATCAGGTACGCGCCGCTCGGGATGCCCAGCCGCAGCACGTACTCGCCGAGCGGGTTGTCGGGGCCGGGCGGAATGAAGGGCGGCAGGGGATCGCCCTTGGCGATGTGCTCGAGACGCACGGACTGCGGCGGATACCAGTTCGGCTTTTCCTGCTTTGCCACCACCTTGGTGGAGCCGAGCGGCGTCTTCCAGTCCATCTTGCCGACGCTGATCGGATAAGTGCGCACCACGCGCGGCTCGCCGGGCTTGGCCGCCGGGTAGTAGTACAAACGGTGCTCCGGCAGGTTCACCACGATGCCTTCGCGCGGGGCGTCGGGCAGCACGAACCGCCCAGGAATCAGGATCTCGGTGCCCTCCCCCGGCAGCCAGGGGTCGATCCCCGGGTTGGCGGCGATGATCTCCTCGTAACCGACACCGTAGCGCCGGCCGATGTCGAGCAGCGTGTCCTCGTGCTCGGCCACGGCGATGCTGACCGAGCCGATCACGTTGTCGCCGTTCACCGGCAGCAGGAATTCGCTGGCCCGGACGTCATTCGCGACGAACGGTGCCAGCGCTGCGACCAGCGCATGGACGACCCACTGGCCGGCTCGGTTAACGTGCATGCAACCTTTCCTTCGTTGAATGCATCTATTTTAGCCACATGGCGCCCGACAATACCCTGCCCGTCCGCATTGACCGCGACAGGAATCCGCCCGTAGCCTTGCGGCGACAAGGGAGAACCATGCCGTTCAAGCTCACCATCGAGTTGTCCGACCGCGACCTGCGCCATTTTCGCCGCGAGTTGAAGAAAACCCGCGAATCGGTGCAGATCGCCGACGACGAGGAGATCCTCGGCGCCGCGGCCGACCTCGTGCAGACCATGCGCAGCACCGACCTGCCCGACTTCGTCACCGAGCGCCTGCAGCAGCTCGAGACGCTGCTCGCCATGGTCACCGACGACGAATGGCCGCTGGACGACGACGAACGCAGCCCGGTGCTGGCCGGCATGGCCTACCTGTGCGACCCCGAAGACCTGATCCCCGACGACATCCCCGGCATCGGCATGCTGGACGATGCCGTCATGATCGAACTCGTGTTCCGCGAATTGCGGCACGAGCTCGAGGCCTACGAGGATTTCCGCGCGTATCGTGAGTCGCTGACGAAGAAATCGGTGCTGCGCAAGGCATCGGACGATGTCGCGCGGAAGATCGTCCGCCGGCGCAGCCAGTTGCTGGCACGCATGCGGCGTCGCCGGCAAAAAGAAAAATAAGAGAAAAGTGAGCGGCGCGACCTAGCCGCTGACCGCTGCGCTTTGCCGTTGACGCGGGCGAGCAAAGCCCCGATCTGCGCTGGCACGCCATTGCGAGCTTCCGTGACCGCGACGTGCACGGCATTGGCGAACGAGACACGGTCGGCGCCGCCGTGGCTCTTGATGACCACGCCATTCAATCCGACCATGCTCGCGCCGTTGTAACGGCGCGGATCGAGCCGCACCTTGAGCGCATTCAGCGCAGGCATGGCGGCGAGCGCGCTCGCCTTGCGCAACGGGCTGCGCGTGAACTCTTCCTTCATCGCGCCGGTGATGAACCGCGCGAGGCCTTCCATGGTTTTCAACGACACGTTGCCGGTGAAGCCGTCGGTCACGACGACGTCGACGTCACCAGAGAAAATCTTGTCGCCTTCGACGAAGCCGCAGTAATTGATGGCGGAGCCGAGCAGGCGTTTGTGCGCCGCCTTGATTTCCTCGGTGCCCTTGATGTCTTCCTCGCCCACGTTGAGCAGGCCGACGCGCGGATTCTTGATGCCGTGCAGGTCGGACGCGATGACCGAACCCATCACGGCGAACTGCACGAGGTGATCGTCGTTGCAGTCGGGGTTCGCGCCGAGGTCGAGCATGACGGTGTGGCCGCTAACCGGACGGCACGGCGCTCACGATCGCCGGCCGGTCGATGCCAGGCACCATGCCGAGCACGAACCGTGCGGTGGCGAGCAGCGCGCCGGTGTTGCCCGCCGAAACGCAGGCGGCCGCCTCGCCCTGCTCGACGAGGTTGATCGCGACGCGCATCGACGAGTTCTTCTTGCGGCGGAGCGCGTCCTGCGGCCGCTCGTCCATGCCGACGACTTCGGCGGCTTCGACGAAGCTGCAGCGCCCGCCCTCGAGCGCCGCACCGAGCAGCGGACGCACGTCGTCGCCACGGCCGACGATGATCAGCCGCAGGTCTGGAATGGACGCGAGGACATCGAGGGCCGCAGGGACGGCGACTGCAGCGCCGTGGTCGCCGCTCATCGCGTCCACGGCTACGGTCAGGCCGGCGTTCATGCGCGGGCCCGGGCGCGCAGGATTATTCCTGGCCTTCGTCGGCTGCCGGCTTCTCGATCACCTTCTTGCCACGGTAGAAACCGTCGGCGGTGATGCGGTGACGGATGTGGGTTTCGCCGCTGGTACGGTCGACCGACAGCGCGGGGCTGCTCAGGTGATCGTGCGAGCGATGCATGCCGCGCTTGGACGGGGTCTTGCGGCTTTTCTGGACTGCCATGGTCTACTCTCCTGAAGCGGGTCCGCGCTCGTCTTTCTTGTCGAGCAGCTCCCGCAGATTCGCAAAGGGCGTCTGTTTCTCATCCTCCGCTGCCTTTTTCGCAGCGGGTTCAACCGCGGGCGCCGGTGCCAATGGCACGACTTCCGCTCCAGTCGAGCGGCACTGCGGGCTGCCTGCTTCGTGCATCGGCACGAGCGGCAACGCGAGCAGCACCTGCTCTTCAGCCATGGCCGCGAGCGACAGTTGCTCGGGCCTGCCCACGAACGGCTCGTAGCCATCCGGGACTGCATCCGTCTCCACCCCGACGATCGCGACCTGCGCCGACTCGTCGACCGCGCACTCGCACGGCTGCAGGCAGCGCTGGCATGCCAGCATCGCCACGCCCGTGACGCGAACGTCGACGGTCGTCCGGCCATCGAACGCGCCGAACCGCAACTGCGCATCGATGCGCGTTCCGGGGAGACCGCCCGCCTCTGCTACGCGTTCGAGCTGCGTCAGGTCGTAGTGACGCTTGAGAACGGCAGCTCGCGCCGACAGTTCCTTCGCGTTAACCTGATCGGCCGGGCCGGGCGACATGGGGCGCGTATGATAGTGACGCGCCCCCGCCCTGTCAAAGAAAAAACGAGCCTAAATCTTTGTTTTCCAAGGGCCTGATTCTCGCGTCCACCTCCCCTTACCGGCGCGCGCTGCTGGCGCGTCTCGGGCTGCCATTCGAGTGCGTGGCGCCGGGCGCGGAAGAGACGCGTCTGCCGGAGGAGCCCGCTGAGGCCATGGCCGTGCGCCTCGCGCGCCTCAAGGCCGAAGCCGTGGCCGCCCGCTTCCCGGACGCCATCGTGATCGGCTCGGACCAGGTCGCGCTGCGCGGGACGGACATCCTCGGCAAGCCGGGCACGGTCGAACGCTGTCGCGAGCAGTTGCGGGCCTCCTCAGGCAGGGAAGTCGTGTTCCTCACGGCGGTGCACGTGATCGATGGCTGCGACGGGCGTCGACCGAGGCACACGTCGATCGCACGGTCGTGCAGTTTCGCGACCTGACGGACGCCGAAATCGTTCGCTACATCGAGCGCGACAATCCGCTCGACTGTGCGGGGGGCTTCAAGGCCGAAGCGCTTGGCATCGCGCTGTTCGACCGGATCGAGTCGCAGGACCCGACGGGCCTCACAGGCCTCCCGTTGTCCTGGCTCTGCGGCGCCCTTCGCCGCGCACAGGTCCAGATACCTTAGCCGGACCCTTCCCGGCGCTGCCGGGCTTGCCTGGCGCCGGTCTTGCCTGTGCCGGGCTTACCCATGCGCGGTTTGCCTGCCCTGGGTATCGGCGCGGGGCGCTGCACTCGCACCGCCGCTACCGGACCGCGCGAGCCTTCGGGCTTGAGTGTCTTGCCACGCTCGTCCTGCGGGGCGCGCGCCTTGCCGCGGGTCAGCTTGTCGATCACGGCGCTCAATTCCGGCGGTAACGGCGCGCTGGCGAGCATCGGCTCGCGCGTGCCCGGCCGCGTGAATCCCAGCGACGACGAATGCAGGAACATGCGTTTGAGGCCGTAATCCTCGAACAACTGGTTGAAGACCCGGTTGCCGTACTTGTCGTCGCCGGCGACGGGGTGGCCCGCATGCGCCGCGTGGACGCGGATCTGGTGCGTCTTGCCGGTGTCGATCTCGACTTCCATCAGCGTGGCAAGGTTGCCGAAGAACTGCACGGGCTTGAACGTGCTGACCGATTTCTTGCCGTGCGGACGCACGGCGACGTGCCGCTCGCCGCTGCGCCGTTCGTCGGTATCGAGCGCCAGCTCGATGCGCTTGGTCCCCAGGTTCCACTTGCCGCAGACCAGGGCCAGGTAGTGTTTCTCGGTCCGGCCTTCACGCAGCTGCAGGTGCAGGTCGCGCAGCGCTGCGCGCCGCTTGGCCACGAGCAGGCAGCCGCTGGTGTCGCGGTCGAGCCGGTGCACCAGCTCCAGGTCGGGCTGCTCAGGCCGGGCATTGCGCAGCGCCTCGATCAGGCCGAAGTCCGTCGCGCTGCCCCCGTGGACGGCCAGGCCGGGCGGCTTGTTGAAGACGATGAGGTCGCTGTCCTCATAGGTGATCGCACCCAGCACCAGGGCCTGCAGCGATTCGCTGGCGGTGCGCGGCGTCGCCGGTGGGGGCACGTCCTCGGCCTTGCGCACGGGCGGAATCCGCACGATGTCGCCGAGCGCAACGCGCTGGTCGGGCTTGGCGCGCTTCTTGTTGACCCGCACCTCGCCTTTGCGCAGCAGGCGAAAAACGTGGGTACGGGGCACGTCCTTCAACTGGCGGACCAGGAAGTTGTCGAGCCGCGTCCCGGCGTCGTCCTCGGTCACCTCGACATGGGTGACGCCGCGACCGGGCTCCGGTTCGGCGGTGTTCTCGTCGGTGACCGGTTCTGTTTCGTAAGCCATTGATTTTCGGGCCTTCGCTTGTTACATTCCGGCGCTAGGCAATGCGCTGGTGCGTCCAAGCAACATCAGGCAGCGCCGAATGAGCGACGCGCGGTTGCACGCCCTACGGGTTGTGCAGGGCGCCCGCAATCTTAGTTGGTTCTGAACTTTCAGACACCATCGATCTGCCGCGGACAACGCGCAGGTGCCGCAGCCCCGGCGGGCGGCGGGCCTGATGCGACCTCGGCGGGTACGATGCCCGACAGCATCAGGATTCGGTCACGCACCGTGCGCACTGCGCCGGTGCAGAACAACAGCAAATGAGCCCTCGCACAGTCGCTGCCAGACCCTACCCCCACGCCACGGCACCCTTACCCGTCCGAACCGTTCGCGGCCCATACCTCCAATAACGGAAGGGCCGATGAAAAGAATGCTCGTCAACGCAACTCAGGAAGAAGAGTTGCGCGTAGCGCTGGTGGACGGCCAGCGGATCTACGACCTCGATATCGAAATCCCGTCCCGCGAAACCAAGAAAGCCAACGTCTATAAAGGACGCATCACCCGCGTCGAACCCAGCCTCGAGGCTGCGTTCATCGACTACGGCGCCGATCGCCACGGCTTCCTCCCCCTCAAGGAGGTCTCCAAGGCCTTCTTCAAGGACAAGCAGCCCGGCCAGGAAGGCGGCAACCGCGGCATCCGCGACCTGATCGAGGAAGGCCAGGACATCATCGTCCAGGTCGAAAAGGAAGAACGCGGCAACAAGGGCGCCGCGCTCACCACCTACATCAGCCTGGCGGGCCGATTCCTGGTCCTGATGCCCAACAACCCGCGCGCCGGCGGCGTGTCCCGTCGCGTAGAAGGCGACGACCGTGACGCCCTGCGCGAGGCGATGGACAGCCTGCAGATCCCCGACGGCATGGGCGCCATCGTGCGCACGGCCGGCGTCGGCCGTTCGCCGGAAGAGCTGCAGTGGGACCTCAACAACCTCGTCGACATCTGGAACGCCATCCAGCAGGCGTCGGACAGCCGCCCGTCGCCGTTCCTGATCTACCGTGAAAGCACGGCGATCCTGCGGGCGCTGCGTGACTACCTCGCGGACGACATCGGCGAGATCCTGATCGACAAGAAGGACGTCTACGAAGAAGCGCGCGAGTACATGCAGCGCTTCATGCCGAACAACCTGCGCAAGCTCAAGTTCTACGACGACCACGTGCCGCTCTTCACGCGGTACCAGATCGAGAGCCAGATCGAGTCGGCGTATTCGCACAAGGTGACGCTGCCCTCGGGCGGCAGCATCGTGATCGACCACACCGAGGCGCTGGTCTCGATCGACATCAACTCGGCGCGCAGCACGCGCGGCACGGACATCGAGACGACCGCCTGCAACACCAACCTCGAGGCCGCGGACGAAATCGCGCGCCAGATGCGGTTGCGCGACGTGGGCGGCCTGATCGTCATCGACTTCATCGACATGGAGTCGCAGAAGAACCAGCGCGCGGTCGAAGACCGCCTGCGTGACGCCGTCAAGCAGGACCGTGCCCGCATCCAGCTGGGCAAGATCTCGCGCTTCGGCCTGCTCGAGCTCTCGCGGCAGCGCCTGCGGCCGTCGATCAGCGAATCGACCAACATCGTCTGCCCGCGCTGCACCGGCATGGGCGTGATCCGCAGCGTCGAATCGCTGGCGCTCGCGGTGCTGCGACTGATCGGCGAGGAGGCCCGCAAGGACCGCACCGCCAAGGTCATCGCGCAGTTGCCGGTCGACGTCGCGACCTACCTGATGAACGAGAAGCGCGACTGGCTGCACGACATCGAAGCGCGCAGCCACGTCGACATCGTCCTGGTGCCGAACAAGTACCTCGAGACGCCGTCCTACGAATTGCGCCGCGTGCGTGACGACGAGATGGACCTGCCCGAGAACACGGTGATCAGCCACCAGCTGGCCGTCGAACCGAAGATCGATCTCGATGCGATCGCCTCGGCCGAGGAAGAGAAGGCGCCCGTGCTGCAGCAGCCGGCGGTGACCACGATCATTCCGAGCACCCCTGCCCCGCCCGCCGCACCCGAAGTGGTTGCAGCGCCGGTCGCCGCCGTGGCGGCTCCGGTCGTCGTCGCAGCCGCGGCACCGCAGTTCGGCCCGCGCGACAACGTGCTGGTGCGCATGTGGCGCTGGATCGCGGGCGACAAGCGCGCACCGGAGCCCGAGGCGGCCGCAGCGCATGCACCGCGCGGCGGACGTCCGCTGGAAGCGCAGCGCGACCGCCCGCGCCAGGACCGCGATCGTGACCGTAACGACCGCGGCCGTGGCCGTGATGGCCGGGGACGCGACGGCCGTGATGGCCGTGGGCGCGACGGCCGCAACGAGGGACGCGGCGAACGCGGCTCCCGCGAGGAGGCCCGGCGCGAGAATCGCGCAGAAGGCCCGCAAGGCCAGCAACCAGCGCGCAGCAATGAGCCGCCGCGGCGTGACGAACGGCCGCAGCAACAGCAGCAGCCTCGGCGCGAGGAAGGCCAGCGTGGCAGCCGCCGCGATGGCAACCAGGGCGGCGAAGGTGCCCGTGAGGGCCAGCCACGTCGCGACGGTGCTCGGGCAGGGCCAGGGCCAGCGGCAGCAACAGCAGCAGCGTCCTCCGCGCGAACCGCGCGAACCCCGTGAACCGCGGCCGCCGCGCGAGCAGCGCGAGCCACAAGAAGCACGCGAGCCGGTTGCGGTAGCGGCGGCAGCCGTGGTCGCCGCCGTGGCGAACGACATGAATGCCGGCGTCGATTCCGCAGTGGCCGTTGAGACGTCACCGGGATTGGGCGACGGTCAGCAGCAGCGGCCGGAGGGCGATCGCAGCGAGCGCACCGGTCGCCGTTCGCGTCGCGGTGGTCGCCGTCGTCGTGGCGGTCGCGGCGAAGGCAGTGCCGAAGGCTTTGGCGCGGCCGGTGCCGCGGCGGGCGTTGCGGGCGAAGCCGGCTTCGACGAAGGTCCCGCAGACGCCGACGACGGCGGTGGCGACGACGAGCCGCGAGGCGCAGAGCGCGCCTCGTTCGAGGCGCCGGCGTCCAGCCCAGCGATCGACACGCCACGCGAACCTGCGCACGTGCAGGTCAGCGCAGCGCCTGCGCCAGCTCCGGCTCCGGCTCCGGCTCCGGCGCGCAGTTTCGACGCACCCTGGCCGCCGGAGCCCCGCGCGTTCGACTTCGACCGGCCGGTCACTCCGCCGACGCCTCCCCCGGCCGCGCCGCGGGAAGCGACGCCTGAGCCTGTCGTGCGAGAGCCGGCCCCCGTCGCGACGGCTACCGAGCCGCGTGAATGGACGCCGACTCCACCGACGGACGCGGAGACCCCGCGCAACGAGCCCTGAGCGGCGCGTTGCGGTGAGTACGAAAAGCCCTGCTGCGGCGACGCAGCGGGGCTTTTTTATGTTGGGGCGTGGGGCCGCAGCTCCGTCGAGGCCGTGGCGACGACATTCGCCGATGCGGGCACGACAAAAAAAGCACACTCTAGGGACGGGTGATCCACCCCAAGCTGGGCGTACACGTGACACTGACTACCGCTCGAATCGAACACATCGCAGCCTCAGCCGCCGACTGGAACCTGTCCCATCCCAAGAAAGTAGGCGAGGACGAGCGCAAACGACCGTTAGCCGCCGTCGCTACGGACCTGAACGGGCGCCTGAAGCAGTGCTGCAAGGTCGCAGACTCGCCATCGAAGGCCGCGCTCGAGATGCGCGGCCACCTGACGCTGTTTTCGCGCTATGGCTTGCCGAACGAGAAGGCCACCGAGCTCATCCGGGAGCTGACGATGAAGGCTTTCACGCGGCCGAAGCGATAAATCTGCCGGGGTGAGGAATGGACTACGACACCGGCGACGGACGCGACGCCGGTAGCGCAAGCGTACCCCCGGATATGGAACGCGCACGGAACCCGTGCTGCAGCAGGATGCGGCTGGCCACGTACGAGCGCTGCCCGGACCGGCAGAACACCTGGATTTCCTTGTCCTTCGGCAACTCATCCAGCCGCTCCCGTAGCTGGGGCAAGGGGATGTTGACGGCTGCGGGCGCCGCTGCGGCACGCAGCTCATCCGGGTTGCGGACATCCAGCAGAAAGGCGCCTTCCTGCTGCCCCCAGTGCGCGATGGGGGCATCGCCGCGCAGCACGTTTGCGGCCGTCATGCCGGCGAAGTTGACCGGGTCCTTCGCGCTGCCGAACTGGGGCGCGTAACAAACCTCGGCTTCTTCCAGATCGTAGACCGTCGCGCCCAGCTGCAATGCCATGGCCAGCGAACTGATCCGCTTGTCGACGTTGTCCTCGCCGAAAGCCTGCGCGCCCAGCAGTCGCCCATTCGACTTGCGGAAGATGACCTTGAGCGTGATGCGCTTGGCGCCCGGGTAGTAGCCGGCGTGTGAGTTGGGGAACAGGTAAAGTTTCTCGTAGTCGAGGTCTTTGAGCCGCTGCAAGGTCTTCTCGCTCGCGCCCGTCCACGCAACGGTCGCGCCGAAGAGCCCGACGATCGCCGTGCCCTGCGTGCCGCGATAGCTCGCGTCCCTGCCGGCAATGACGTCCGCGACGATGCGTCCCTGCCGGTTGGCCGGTCCCGCGAGCGCGATCAGGCTCGCCTCACCGGTGACGAAATCCGCCACTTCAACTGCGTCGCCCACGGCGAAGATGTCGCTGTCGCTGGTGCGCATCTGGCGATCGACGCGGATGCCGCCACGCTCGCCCAGCGCGAGACCCGCCGACCGCGCCAGCGTCGTATCGGGGCGCACACCCAAAGCCAGGATCACCACATCGGCCTCCAGCGCCCGGCCGGATTTCGTGCGGACCATGAGCCCGTCTTCGCCCGCGGACTCGAATCCCGCGACGCCGTCACCCAGGACGAGTCGCCCGCCGTGCATTGCGATGTGTGCCTCGGCGACTCGCGCCAGTTCCACGTCGAGCGGTGGCAACACCTGGTCGAGCATCTCGACCAGCGTCACGTCGATACCGCGGTGTGCGAGGTTCTCCAGCATCTCGAGGCCGATGAATCCGCCGCCCACGACGACCGCGCGCAGCCGCCGCTGCGAGCGCACGCCCTCGAGTCGCTCCTCGATCCAGGCACGGATGTGCCGGGCATCGGGAACGGTACGCACGTGGAAAATGCCGGGGAGATCGATGCCGGGGAGCGGCGGCCGCACGGAGACGGCGCCAGGCGACAGCACGAGTTTGTCGTAGCCATGGGTCGACGTGCGGCCCGTCGCGACGTCGCGCAGCGTCACGGTGTGTTCGCCGGCTGCAATGGCCACCGCCTCGCAGGCCGTGCGCACGTCGATCTTGAACTGCCGGCCAAAACTTTCCGCGCTCGCCACGAGCAGGCTCGACTCTTTCTCGATCACGCCACCGACGTGGTAAGGCAGCCCGCAGTTGGCATAGGAGATGTAGGGCCCACGCTCGACGAGCATGATCTCGGCCGTCTCATCCATTCTTCGCAGGCGCGCGGCACAGGAAGCGCCACCCGCCACGCCGCCGATGATGATGACTCTCATTGTCGTTTCGTCTCCGTGCATTCAGTATTTCAGGTCGAACTTGAGCCAGAGCGTGCGCCCTGGCTCGTTGACCTGGGTAGTCTGCTCATATCCCGACACCATGGCTCCGCCCCGGCTCAGGTGCTCGGCGAAAGTTCGATCGAACAGGTTGTCGATGCCAACTGTCAGTTGCCGATCCTTGCGCGGGCGCCAGCCGCCATTGAGCGCAACGACCGTGAATCCTGGCGTCGGGCCGAGATCCTGCCCGACGATGTTGCCCTGGCTGACCGCGTAACGGTCCTGCGCCGCGACGCTGCGCACGAGCGCTCCCGCAAGCCACGCGCCGCGCGCGTAGTCCAGCCCCAGCCTCGCCTCGAGCGGCGGCATCTGTGCGAGCGGCCGATCGTCCGTGTCGTTGCGACCTCGCGTATAGGCCAACGCGCCATACACCTTGAGTGCCGGCGAGACGGCGTAGACAGCATCGGCCTCGCCACCCCACGTCGCTGCGTCCACGTTGCGACTGACCGTCGTGCGACGTGCGCCCTTGAGATAGTTCGACTGGATCAGGATGTAGTCTTCCACGTCGCTATAGAAGACCGCTGCCGAGAACGAAAGTCGATCCGCGGAATACACGAGCCCGGTGTCGAGCTGGACCGTCTGCTCCGGACGCGTGTAAAACGCGCTCAGGCTGTCCGTGCTTTCCCTGCCGGCCGCAATCAGTTCCCAGTAGTCCGGAAAGCGCTCGACCCTGCCCACCCCGGCATACCAGGTCACCGGCGCCGCCTGCAGGTCGAACTCGAATCGACCGAAGCCGCCGACCAGCGTCCTGCCGCGCTCGTCACCCGCAGTCGGGTTCGGGACTTTGCTCATGCCCACGTTCAACATCGTGCGCGAGTCGAGCGCATACCAGTCGTCGATTCGCAGACCCGTTACGACCCGCCCGGAACCGCTCGTGGCAATCGTGAACTCGGCGAATGCACCGGAGTTGCGGAACCGGCCATCTTCAACTCGTGCGAGCGACTCGTACGGAGTGACGGGCTGGTTCATCGACGATCGCAACGTATGGCGGTTCTCCTGCCGCTCGATCCCGATCGTTCCGGCGACTCGCTCACCGAATGCCACCTCCACTGCGATCTTGCCTCCGGTGGTGCGCCGGTCGGGATTGGAGACCGCGGGATTCGGGGCAGTGGGCGTGGGCGTGAACTCACGCAGGCTGTAGTTGTCCATCACGTGGTCGACGTAATTGTAGTAGGCCAGGGCTTCGACGGCCCGCAGACCCGGGCCGCTGAAACTGCGGCTTGCCCGCAGCCCGACGTTGTCACGGGCGAACATCACGCCATCCATCGCGCGATCGGCATAGGCTGCCTCGCCATCGCTGAGTGCGCCACTGAGCTCGACGCGAGACTGGTCATCCGGCGTCCACCCCAACGCAGCGTTGGCGCTCCAGCGATCGTATTGCGAATGCACGTCCTCGCCATCGCCATCACTGTAGTCGTCCGACTTCGCGCGCGTGCCGGTCAGCTGGCCGTAGACCGCAGGCGTGCCGAGACGGAGATCACCGACCAGGTCCGTTCTATTCGCGCTGCCAACGAGTGCGCTGCCCTGCCCCGTCGCGCCCGGCTCCTGGAAGCGCTCCACCTTGCGTTCGAACGAGACGGTCGCTGCGGAATTGCCCGAACCCTGCAATACGGTTTGCGGACCCTTGACGACGACGATGCGGTCGAAAGCCTGCGGAAACACGTAGGCCGTCGGCGGATCCATCCGCATGCCGCAGCCACCGAGGACCTGTTGGCCGTCGATCAGGATATTGACGCGTGAAGCCGCCATGCCCCGGAACACCGGATCACCGTCCGTGCCTCCCTTGCGGATGACGGAGAACCCCGGGACCGCCTTCAGGTAGCCCGCGCCGTCATGCGGCGGCAACGGCTGATGCGGCTGCCGCGGATCCATCACGACCTGCAACGGGGCGGACATGCGCGGCGCAGTCACCACCACGGTTTCCAGTTCCGCAGCGGATGACGGAGTCGAAACTGGGTCGGCGACGACGTGACTGGTCATGAACCAGACAGGCACCGCCGCGACAGCGAATGCAAACGGTCGGCATGCGCTGCGCACGCCAACGACTTTGATGGCCATGGATGACACTTCCAGGATCTGCCCACTGACGACCGTCTCGCGACAGCCGCCCAACGACCGCCCACCCGCAACCCGACGATTGCGTGCGTACGAAGCCAGCGATGACGTCAGGTTGAGGTCGCGGGTGGACCCCGGGGCGCTTGCGCCCGGTACGTGTGTCGAACGGCAGGAGCGGCGACACGAGGTGGGACGGAATCGTGCTGCGCCGCCGATGCGAGCACGGCGGTGGCAACCAGTGTCGGCGCGGCACCGCCCGCGGCGGCTGCAAACACGCACGGCGGCGAGGAATGGTGTTGCTTCTGGGGCTTGGTGTCCTCAGCGGGTGCCGGAACCGACTGCGGCACCTCGGGCAGCGCCGAATGCCCTGGACACATCGCCATCGTCGGGGCCGCGCCGGCGCCCGAGGCCGGCATGAAGCCCGGCGGTACCCCTGCCCGAATGGCAAGGCCGGGCAATACCAGCAGCGCTAGCAGAAGGCGCGCCGATCGCAGCTTGTGCAGGCATGCGTTCACGCCTGCAGTTTAAGCGCGACCGCGAGCACAGCCGGATCGTAGTTGCCGCAAGCCTCTACGGAAAGGTTGCCGGCACCGGGGCGGGCAGCGTCAGTGCGGCGACGCGCGGTAGTACGGGAACAACTGGTCGTCGCTCGCGAGCTGCTCGAACAGGATGTCGGAGCGGTGGCGGAGCGCGGCATAGACGTTGGACGTGATCAGCGTTTCGTTGCCGCGTGCGGTGTCCTCGCCGAGCTTCGACGCACGGTTCATTTCATCGCCCATCGCCAGGTTGGGCCCGATCGCGTACACGTCGCCATAGCCCACGCCGATGCACGCCAACGCGGGCTTCTCCGACGCGTGCTCCGACTGATTGAACACCGTGATGCGCCGGTGGATCTCGAAGGCCGCGTCGAGTGCCTGGCCCGGCTCCTCGAACAATGCCACGAGATCGTCCGCGAACGCGCGCACCAGCAGCGCGCCGTGTTCATTGAATACGGGGATGCACACCTTTTGCGCATCCAGGATGCGCAGCAGCGCGTTGAGCTGGCGGCCGTGCATCGCCTGCACCGTGAAGCCGGTGAGATCGAGCGTGAGGATCGCGCGCTTGCAGAGGTACTTCGCGTTGAGCGCGTCGTGCGTGATCGCGCCCGCCTGCAAGGCCAGCAAGTCGCGGTAGACCTCTTCCGTCCAGCCGTTGCAGCTCGCGAGCAGATCCGCCGCTTCGAGCAGCGGGAACGACAGACTGGACTTCATTGCATTTCCCCTCATTAAAACCGGTCGTCAGGTGGCCGGTCGGTCACAGCCCAGTCCTGCAGCCACCGGACTTCAGTCTGCACCGTGCCATCGGGCAGCAGGGTCAGCCAGCGGTAGCCGGGCGGCTTCAGGTCCATCACGCAGCGCTCGGTGTGCGGCGTGAACTGTGCGCACGTCGAGGGCGTCGCCAGCATCAGCACCCCGCGCTGCACTTGCTCAAACGATTGGTGCACATGACCGCCGAGCACGACCCGCACGGCTGGGTGGCGCTCGATGACCGCGAGGAATTCGCTGGCGTTGCGCAGCCCGACGCCATCGAGCCATGCGCTGCCCACGGGCAGGGGCGGATGATGCAGGCACACCAGCACGGGCCGCTCACCAAACGAAGTCAGTGCGGCTTCGAGGCGCGCCAATTCCGCGGGGATGACGCGCCCTTCCGGGCGGCCATGCACGTGAGTGTCGATGAACACGGCGCTCCATGCGCCGAACTCGGCGGTGCCGCCGTACTGGAAGCCGTCGCTGTTGACCAGGCCCGTCATCAGGCCCGGTTCGTCGTGATTGCCCGGCAGGCAGTACACCGGCAATCCGTAAGGCTGCAGGGCGCGGCGGAAGTTCGCGTACGCCGCTGCCGTGTGGTCGTCGGCGATGTCGCCGGTGACGAGGATTGCGTCCGGCCGTGGCGTGCCGGGCGCAAAGGCCTCCGCCAGCACCTTGCGGAATGACACGGCAGTGGTCACACCATAGATCGTCTGTGATTCGTCACCGAACAGGTGCGGATCCGTGACCTGGAGCAGCCGCACCGGGGTAAGAGGTGACCCAGCCATCAGGAACGCCTCACAGCCTTCTCGCCCAGCGTGACCAGCGATTCGAGCAGCACCGACAGCGACGCCGCGAACTCCTGGTAGCGCCGGGTGTCATGGTCGTCGAAGGGCTGGCCGTCGCGCCGATTCAGCAATTGCGTGACGGCGAAAACCTGGCCCGAGCGATCCTGCAGCGGCAGGCACAGCATCGAGCGCGTGCGGAACCCGGTCTCGGCGTCGACGGCCTGGTTGAACCGCGAATCCGCGTAGGCATCGTCGACACGCACGACCTCGCCGCTCACGGCGGCCGCACCGGCGATGCCGCTCGCAAGCGGAATCCGCACGTAGTCGCCGTCGGGCATGTCCTGCGCCACGCGCAAGACCAACTGCTGCCGGTCGCGGTCGACGAGGAACAGCGACGCGCGCTCGGCGTGCAGCAGTTCACCGACTCGCCGCGTGAAGACACGCAGCGACTGCTCCAGCATCGCCTGGTACGCCTCGTCACTCGCGAGTGCGGTCGCTTCGAGGAATCGCTGCGACTTCTGCGTCAGCTCCTGCAGCGTGGCGCGGAACTCGGTCTCGTTCATGTCGTCGACCTGTTGCTCCAGGTGGCGCTTGTCGGTGTCCTGCGCCAGCAGGTGCATCATCTGCTCGGTATTGGCGATGACCGCGTCGGTAAACGTCGCGAGCCGGCCGTCCTCGAGGTGGAGGATGCGGTCGGCCACGTCGAGGATGCGATTGTCGTGCGTGACCATCAGGATGGTGGTGCCCCGCTCCCGCGCCAGCGACTGCATGCGATCGACCACCTCGCGGCCGGATGCCTTGTCGAGCGACGCGGTCGGCTCGTCGGCCAGCACCATCGCAGGCTCGCCGACCAGCGCACGCGCGATGGCTACCCGCTGGCGCTGGCCGCCCGAAAGCTGCTCGGCGCGCTTGTGCGTGTGCTCGCCGAGGCCCACGGCCTCGAGCATCGCATCGGCCTTGCGCTTGAGTTCGATGCGCGCGGCTCGCCCCGTCACCCGCAGGCCCAGCTGCACGTTCTGCGAGGCCGTCAGCGCCCCGAGCAGGTTGTGCTGCTGGAAAATGAAGCCGATGCGCCTGCGCACGTCCTCGAGCGACGCGCGCTTCGTGGCATCGAGATCCTGCCCCAGTACGCGCAGCCTGCCCTCTTGCGGCGCCCGCAACGCGCCCACCAGCGTGAGCAGCGTCGTCTTGCCCGAGCCGGACGGTCCCGTGACGATGACGATCTCGCCGGCGGGGATGACGGTCGAGATGTCGTGCAGTATCTGGCGCCGCAACGCGCCCTTGCCGTAGTAATGGTTGAGGTGCTCGACGACGACCGGGGCGTCAGCGGAGGCCGGCATCAGAACACCTCCGCCGGGTCGAGACGCCGAACCTTGCGCAGGGCCAGGAAGCCGGACAATGCGCACATGGCCAGCGTGAGCAGGAACACCGTCACGGCGCGGTCGGTGGTCAGGTGCAGCGGCAGCCGCGTCGCGTGCGCTGCAGACCGGTACAGCAGCACGGAGGCCGCCATGCCTGGCAGGTAGCCGAGCACGGCGAGAATCGCGGCTTGCTGCAGCACGATGCCGGACACGAACTTGTTGCGGTAGCCCATGGCCCTGAGCGTGGCGTACTCACGGAGGTGCTCCGACACGTCCGCGAAGAGAATCTGGTAGACGATGATCGCGCCGACGACGAGACCCATGATCGCGCCGAACGCGAAGACGTAGCCGATGGGCGTCGCGCCATTCCAGTACGCCTTCTCGCGCGCCGCGAAGTCCGCCTTGGTCAGCACCAGTACGTCCGTCGGCACGTACGAGCGCAGGCGATCGCGAGCCGCCAGCGGATCGACGCCGGGTTTCAGCGTCACGAGGCCGAGCTGGATCTGGTTGCGTGAGCGGTCGGGAAACAACCGCAACCAGTTGTCGACACTGGTGATCACGGTACCGTCGATACCGAACGACGGCCCGATCTCGACCAGGCCCACCACGGACACGGAGCGATCGTTGATCTCGGTGACGATCGGCGCGTCCTCGCGCCATTCCTTCCCCACGGGCCCAAACTCGGGCCGCGATGCCCGATCGAACAGCACGACGTCCTGTGCGGCGAGCCTGTGCAGGTTCGCGGCAAAGCCGGGCGTGTCGAGCACGTCGCGCGTGGGATCGATGCCGACGGCGTTCAGGCTGCGACGGGCGTTGTCCCAGGGGTTCTTCCAGGTGGCGGGAAAGATGTAGACCGGACTGACCGACTCGACGTCGGGCGAACCGAGCGCCTCGTACAGACGACGGATCGTGAACGGCGCAGGCCGCACGATGAAGACGCTCTCGGTACTGAACAGCGCGATGTCGTAGCGGAAGCGCTCGTGAAAACGCAGCGTGCTCTCGAACAGGGCCGAGCGAAAGCCGAGCTGCATCAGGATCAGCATCACGGCAAACGAGATGCCCGCGACCGCGACCAGCAGACGCAGCGGCTTGTGCCACAACTGCAGCCAGCCGAGCGGCGGCGACGGCAGCCACCGGCTCCAGTGGGATTCAGCGGCCAAACTCGACTTCCACCTGCAGGTTGGTGAAGTTCGCGGCCGCGCGGCTGTCGTCGAGCTTGATCTCCACCTCGACGATGCGGGCGTCCTTGCGTGCGACCGGGTCGTCACCGATCTGATCGAGTTTCTGCACCTTGGGGCGGATGCGAGTCACGGTGCCGGCCAGGTCCTTGTGGAACGCCTGGCTGCGCACCCGCGCTCGTTGTCCGACAGCGACGCGCCGCACGTCGGCCTCGAAGACTTCCGCGACGGCCTGCATTTGATCGATGCGCGCGAGTTCAAGGATGCCATCGACGCCGACGATTTCCCCGGGCCGGCGCAGCACGTCGATGACGCGTCCGGCGAACGGTGCACGTACGAACGTGCGCTCCAGCTCCGCTTCCTGGCGCGCTACGCGCGCCGCCGCGGAATCGATGCGCGATTGCGCGACGGTCGCCGTCGCACGCCGCGCCTTGCAGGAGGCGGCGCCCGCGTCGGCTTCGCCCTTGGCTTGCTCCGCGTCCTCGCTCGAAGCCAGCCCGCGGGACAGCAGGTCCTGCTTGCGCCTGGACTGTTTCACGGCGACCTCCGCGCGAACGCAGGCCTCGTCTGCGAGGCTGCTTGCCGCCGTCGCATCACGGCGCGCCGTCTCGAGTTCGGCCTTGGCCTCGGCCACGCGCGCGCGTGCCAATGCGCTGGTGTCCATTTCGGCGAGCAATTGCCCTGCGGTCACGTCCGAGCCACGTTCGACGAGCAGCTTGCGCAACACTGCGCCCGACATGGCGTCGGGCGTCGCCGCCGCGGCCACGTGCACGATGCCGCCGGCGGGCTCGATGCGCCCGAGTGCTGCGACTCCCCTGGCAGCAGCTGCCGGTTTGGCAGCCGGGTCGGCCGCGAAGCCGGCCTGGATGCCCAGCAGCCCACCCGCGAAGACGATCGTGATCGCCGCGGCCAGGATGCGCCGACTGGATTGCACTGTTTGCTGCAAGTTTTCCCCCTGAATCGCTGGTCCGGCGGCCGTGTTCACACGTTGTCGTTCTGCGCAGGCCAATGGTCCGCAATCGTCTGCTGTGCGGCACGATAGCCTGCTTCGACCACGCGGTCGAAATTGCGCACGTCGGTGAAGCTGAAGCCGCCGACGGGCGGACGCACCAGCAGGTCGGCCCGCGCGCCCGCAGCCCGCGCCGAGCCGATGGTGCCGATCGACATCGCCATCAGCATCAGCGATACCGGACTCGGCACGCGATGTCGCTTGAACATCGGCAGCTTGCCCGCGAGCACACGCCACGGCGACGGCACCGCGTCATAGCTGACCGTGTATTCCTTGCGCGAGCTCAGGTCGACCGCAATGACGCGACCGACGGGGCGGGCCCGCATCAGGTCGACGGGCAGGTTGTCGAGGATGCCGCCGTCGACCGACAGTTGCCCGTCGATGACCGCAGGCGGAAAGATTCCGGGCAACGACACGCTCGCGCGCAACGACCGGGGGACGGACCCGCGATCGTGCACCTGCACGCTGCCGTTGCCGAGGTTGCTCGACACGCAGAAAAACGGCACCGGCAGGTCCTCGATGTTGCCCGCAAGGTTCGCGTCGATGAGCCGTTCCATCCGCCGTCCGCGCAGGAACGAGATGATCGGCAAAGTGACGTCGCCAAAGGGTTTGCCTTCGACAAAAGCCTTGCGCGCGCGGTCGATGGCCACGCCAGGGTCGGGTGCCGTGGCGATGCCGGCCGCCATCACGGCGCCGATGCTCGAGCCGCCGAGCCAGTCGACCGGGATGCCCGCCTCGCACAACGCGCGGTACACGCCGAGGTGCGCGAACCCGCGGGCGGCACCGCCGCCGAGGACCAGTCCCACGGCGCGCCCCGCCAGGACTCGCGCCACGCGGTCCATGTCGGCCGGGACGCTGTGGCGGACGTGCAGGTGAAAGTCGAGTTTGCGTGGATCGAGCCATGCAGCCGTGCCGGACAACGTCTCGCCCTGCGTGGCGTGCGTGAGCAGCAAGGCCCTGCGCGCGACCGGCGCGCCTGTGCCCTCGAACGCCCGCTGCTCCCATGACCGCACCTCGGGCGAATCCTGGGATTCACCGACCAGCAGGATCAGGTCGGCGTTGTGCAACGCCATGTCGGTGAAGATCTCGTCCGCGGGATCGGCCACGTAGATGACGAAGCGATGCTCGTCTTCCTTGACCGCGAGCCAGTCGACCAAGGCGGGCGACAGGCTCTCGTGGCGCGCGGTGGGCAACGCGGGTGCACCGGACTCGCGCAACACACGCGGGGTGACCAGGCAGGTCGAACCGAAAGGCTGCAGCGCCGTGCGCATCTTCTCTGCCATGGCTTCGACCGCAGCCACCGAGCCGAGCGGCAACAGCGCAATGGTCTTCAGCGTCCGCCGGATATGCGAGACGCCCGCGGTGCGATCGCGCAGGCGGCCAGCGATGCCCCCCGCGATGTGCCGGGTGAGTTCCGGCCGCTGTCGCGCGAGCCGGTCGAATGCGGTCGAGGTCATCTTCAGCAGCAGGCTGTTGCGGACGGCGCGGATACTGGCGGAACGCGCGCCGCCGGTCAGCATGCCGATCTCGCCGATGGTCTCGCCCGGATTGACCTCGGCCACGAGCCGCTCGCCGGGTTCGGCGCCATTGGCCTGTTCGAGCCAGACCTGCATGCGACCGCGGGCGAGCAGGTAGAGGCAGTCGGCGGCATCGCCCTGGCGGAAGAGCCAGTCGCCACCGTGGCAGACGCAGGGCTCGAATTCATCGAGCACGACGGCGGCTTCGTCCCTGGGAACGGAAAAATATTGCTGCAACGCCGTGACCAGCGTCGCACGAGCCGCTGAATTCATTCCGTTCCCCCGCGAACCATCTTCTTTTAGCGAACGGCGCAGTGTAGCCGCAAAAGCGACAGGCGGAACAAGAGCCGATGCTCAGCGGGCGCGCGACCTGCTGCGTATCTCGGCCAGCAATCCCGGTGCCGCGGTCTCGACCAGGTCGAGTACTGCATCGAAACCCGCGGCATCGCCGTAATACGGATCGGGGACGTCGGCCGGGTCGCCGTCGCCTGTGAACTCGAGCAGCGTGCGGATGCGGGCGTGGAACTGCCGCGGACTGCGGTCGAGCAGGGTCACGTGATTGAGCCGGTCCATGGCCAGGATCAGGTCGAAGCGCTCGAAGTCGACGGCCGTGACCTGGCGCGCGCGCAACGGCGTGAGATCGATGCCGCGCCTGGCCGCCGCCGCGACCGTACGCGGATCGGGCGGCCTGCCGACGTGGTAGTCGTGCGTGCCGGCGGAATCGAGTTCGACGTCGAGATCGGGGGCGTGCCGCCCGACGTAATCGCGAAATACGCCCTCCGCGGTCGGCGATCTACAGATGTTGCCCATGCAGACGAACAGGATCTTCATGCCGCACCCGCTGCCAGTTGCTTGCCCGAACCTACAGCAACTGGCGTCGCGTGCGCCACTGCGCGCGCACTGGGGAATCTGCGACACTGTAGGGCCAATGACCTCCAACCTACCCCTCGCCGCGCGCGTCATCTCGGAAGGCTTCCTGCCGGCGCGCTCGGCATTGCTGCAGGGTCCGCGCGATCCAGTGCGCGGCCCCATCGCGCCCGATCGGTTGCGCGGAATGCTGCTCGGGCTTGCCATCGGCGATGCGCTCGGCAACACGTCCGAGGGCATGACGGATGTCCAGCGGCATGCGCTCTTCGGCGAAGTGCGTGACTACCTGCCGAACTCCCGCCTGGCCGGGCACCGCGTCGGCCTGCCGTCGGACGACAGCCAGCTGGCGTTCTGGACGCTGGAAAGCCTGCTCGAACTCGGCACGCTGGACCCTGACGACCTCTCCGCCCGGTTTGCATCGCACGAACTGTTCGGTGCGGGCCGGTCGATGGAGAAGTTCCTGCGCACGCGCAAGGAAGGGTTCACGTCGTGGTATCACTGTGGCACAGAGAGCGCCGGCAACGGCGCCCTGATGCGGATCGCGCCCGTGGTGCTGCTGCATCCGGAAGGCACGAGTGCGGCGTTGTGGCTCGACGTCGCCCTGGCGTCGATCGTCACGCATCGGGATGCGGCTTCCGTCGCCTCGTGCGTCGCCTTCGTCGATCTGCTCGCCCGCCTGTTGCGGCTGCCGGCCCCGCCCACCGCCGACTGGATCCTGGCGACGTACTGCGCCACCGTGCGGCAAGTCTGCTCCGATCAGCCCTACGAGCCCCGCAATCCGCGCTTCGCTGCGAAGAAAGGGACGTTTCCCGATTACCTGGACGCCGTGCTGGAAGAAGCGCTGAAGCACGACTGGGACACCCGCCAGGCTTGCGTCGAATGGTCATCCGGCGCGTATCTGCTGGAAACCGTGCCGAGCGCACTGTGGATCCTGGCCCGGCATGCGCACGACCCGGAAGAAGCCATCGTGCGGGCCGTCAACGACACGCAGGACAACGACACGATCGGGGCGATCGTCGGCGCCGCCGTCGGCGCCCTGCACGGCCGGCAGGCGCTGCCCGCCCACTGGCAACGCGGCTTGCTGGGTCGCACCAACGCGCATGATGACGGGCGCGTGTTCCGCTTGATCGAGGAAGCGGTACGTCGCGACTGGAGCTGAACCGGCGATAACTGACACGTCGCTTTGCGCGCCGTTGCAGACCCTCTAAGCTGCACCGCATGAAAAGAATACTGCGCTGGATCGCCCTCGCCGTCGCCGCCCTGGCCGTGGCGCTCGTGGCTTTCGTCTGGTTCGGTCCCGTGCAGGTCGGCGACAAGAAGGTCATGCTCGACTTCATGCTCGGTCGCGGCATCAAGCCGCCGAGCACCGCTGAAGCCGCAGCGAAGCTCATCGTTGCCGACGGCTTCCGGCTCGAGGTGTATTCGACGGACGTGCCGCTCGCCCGCTGGCCCCTGGCCACCGCTACGGGCGACCTCATCGTCGCACGCACGCGGGCCGATGAAATCGTGCTGCTCGAGCGGGACACGAATGGCGACGGCAAACCGGATGCCGTGCGTACCTTGCTGCCTGAGATCGACCATCCGCACGGTCTCGCGCTGCACGACGGCTGGCTCTATGTCGGGGACCGGACGGGTATCGGGCGCATTCGCTTCGACGAAGCCCTTGGCCAGGTGTCGGGCAGCTACGAACGCGTGGTCGACGATTTCACCGCGGACGGCTTCCACCAGACCAAGACGATCGGCTTCGGGCCGGACGGCCTGCTCTACGTTGCGCAGGGCTCGAGCTGCAACGTGTGCATCGAGAAAGATTCATCGCCGCGCCACGATCATGCGCATGCAGCCGGACGGCAAGGAACGCGAGATTTTCGCCACCGGCCTGCGCAACAGCGTCGGCTTCGACTGGGCGCCGTGGGACGACGCGCTCTACGCGACCGAGAACGGACGTGACCTGCTCGGCGACGACCTGCCGCCCGACGAGCTCAACCGCATCGAGCGCGGCGGCTTCTACGGCTGGCCGTTCGCTTTCGGCGCGCGAGTCGGCGATCCGGACATGGGCAAGGGGCACGAAGCAGACATCGCCCGCTCGATTCCGCCGGCACACGAGTTCCGTGCCCACAATGCGCCGCTCGGAATCGCATTCCTTCGCGGCGCCACGCTGCCGCCGGGCTACTCGCGCACGGCACTCGTTGCCTTGCACGGCTCCTGGAACCGGAGCGTGCCCGACGGCTACAAGGTGGTGGCGCTCGACTGGCAGGCCGATGGCAGCATCGTCGAGCGCGATTTCCTGACCGGCTTCCGCAACAGCGAAGGCATTCTCGGGCGGCCGGCCGGCGTCACGCAGGGGCCCGACGGCGCGATCTTCATCACCGACGACTACGCCGGCGTGATCTATCGCGTGGTCGCCGTCGCGGCCCCTTAGCCGTTAGACAGCAGGCTCCGCCAGCGCCTGCTCGATGAAAGCCTGCCAGACCGGGTTCGGCTGCCAGATCGTGCGCATGGGGTAGCTGGCCTCTTCCGCCGATTCGCCGCGACGCAATCGGCGGTAGAGGTAGACGAACGCCGACACGCGATAATTCAGCGCGCAATGCACCCACACGCGGCGCCCGGCAAAGGCGTCGAGCACGCCAAAGAACTGCTGCAGGTGAGCCAACTCGGGCTGCTCCCAGGGGACCGGCAAGTGCACGTACGGGAGCCCCAGGCGCGTGACCTCCTCCGCCTCGCCTGGCAACGCGTTCGCACTCGTCGGCAAGGCGAGGTTCACGACGGCCGCCACCTCCAGCGCGGGCAGTCGCTGGATGTCGGCGCTGGACAGCTGGCCCGACGTCCAGAGATCGTCGAAGACGACTCGCGCGTTCACGGCGTCCATCTGGAAAGCCCCGGTGGTGCCGTAATGGCGGACTTCGTCGCTGCCGGCCTCCAGGCGCAGCGTGCCTTCGAACCGCATGCCCACCGTCTCGAGCACGCGCCCGGACGCCGTGTTGTCCAGGCTCGTGATCGCGACGACGCGTGCAAGGCCATGCCTTTCCCTGGCGTAGCGCAAGGTCGCGGCGGCGGCCTCGCGCGCGTAGCCCTGGCCCCAGTGTTCCGGCAGGAAAGCGAAACCGATGTCGACGTCGGGCAGCGTGTCGCGCTTGATCAGGCCGCAGAGGCCGAGCGGCTGTCCCTCCGCGCGGCTTTCGACCAGGAAGAGACCGAAGCCGTATGCGGCATAGAGGCGCTGCGGACCGCCCGTGATGTACTGGCGCGCCTCGTCCAGGTTGTGCACGCCGCGGTCGCCGATGAACCGGAGCCAGGACGGCTCGTTCACCAGGCGCAGGATGAACGGGGCATCGTCGAGCACCAGTCGCCGCAGGCGCAGACGGTCCGTTTCGAATTCGATCATGGCGACACGCTCCACGTGGTCAGGTCGAATTGTGCGTCACGGGGTCCGCCAGTGCGAGTCGGCGCCCGCATAGGGACGTACCCGGCCATGGCTTACAATGCCGGCATGCCTGCGAGCCCTGCGCAATGACCACGAACCGACTCGTCTATTCGACAGGCGCGGGACGCCTCTGCCCCGAGTGCACCCGGCCATTGACCGAATGCCGCTGCAAGCGCAGCAAGGCGCCGCAACCGGCCGCGCCTGCGGCCGGCGACGGCATCGTGCGCGTGGGCCGGGAAACCAAGGGCCGTAAAGGCAAGGGCGTGACGATCATCAAGGGTGTGCCGCTGGCGGGGGCGGAACTCGAGGCGCTGGCGACGCGGCTCAAGAAGCGCTGTGGCTGCGGTGGCACCGTAGAGGCTGGCATCATCGAGATCCAGGGCGACCATCGCGACCTGCTGGTGGACGAACTCGGCAAGCTCGGTTACACGGTGCGCAAGTCCGGTGGCTGAACCCTCCTCGTTGCGCATCAACAAGTTCCTGAGCGAGTCCGGCGTGTGCTCGCGACGCCAGGCCGACCAGTGGGTCGAGGCGGGACGCGTCGCCGTGAACGGTGTCGCCGCGGTGCTCGGCACCAAGGTCAACCCGGGCGACACGGTCACGCTCGATGGCCGGGCCCTCGATTTCAAGCCCGCACGCGTCTACCTCGCGTTGAACAAGCCGATCGGCGTCGAATGCACGACGGACCGCGACGTGCCAGACAACATCGTGGACTTCGTGGGCCACCGTGAAAGAGTGTTCCCGATCGGCCGCCTCGACAAGGATTCGGAAGGCCTGATCCTGCTCACCAACGACGGCGACATCGTCAACCGCGTGCTGCGCGCGGAGCACGAGCACGAGAAGGAGTACATCGTCTCCGTCGATCGACCGCTGACGCCGGAATTCCTGGCCGGCATGGCGCGCGGCGTGCCCATCCTCGACACCATCACGAATCCCTGTCGCGTCACGCAGGCGGGACGCAATACGTTCCGCATCGTGCTGACCCAGGGCCTGAACCGCCAGATTCGCCGGATGTGCGAGTACTACGACTACACGGTGCGCCGCTTGCAGCGCGTGCGGATCATGCACATCCAGCTCGGCAACCTGCCGGTGGGAACGTGGCGCAACCTGACGGCGGAGGAAGTGAAGCCGTTGCTGGTGCCGCCGGAGCGCAAGCGCTCGACGCTGAAGTTGAAGAAGGGATTAGGGGCTAGGGGCTAGGGGTTAGTCGGAACGCGCTCACGCGCAAATTGGGCCCTCACCCGGCCTGCCGGCCGACCTCTCCCGCGTCGCGGGAGAGGTGAGGACGTTCCGACTAGCCCCTAGCCCCTAGCCCCTAGCTCCCCTTGCCCTTTCCTCCCGCTTCTCCTTCCTGTGCCGCAGGTCGAGGAGCAGGTTGTAGCCCGCCACGCCCGCTGGAAACAGGTTCGAGAGAATGCCCACCGAGTCGTTCTTGCCGAAAGTGAAGTACGACAGCAGCAGCAGGCTGCCGCTGATGCTCATCAGCCAGAAGATGGTCGGCATCACGGGCCGGCCGTGGCGCCGTCGAGTAGAACATCTGCACGAACCACCGGCCGGCAAACAGCGTGACGCCCAGGTAGCCAATCAGTTTCCAGGTGGTGATCGTGACGCCGAAGGCAACGATCAGGGGTTCGTTCATGTGATCAGGCTCCGTGGTGGCCGGCGACTCGCGCGCGTGCGCGCTCGAGATCCGCTTCGGTATCGATTCCTGGCCCGGGGGGTTCGGCGCATTCAGCCACGACGATGCGCAGCCCAGCCTGCAGCGCCCGCAGCTGTTCGAGTTTCTCGAGGTGCTCGTGGCTCGAAGGCGCCATGGCAGTGAGTCGCCTGAGGGCGCCGACACGGTACGCATAGAGACCCACGTGCCGCAGCGCGCCCGCATGCGCCGTCTGGCTGGCCAGCCCCGCGCTCGCGCCGTCGCGCGACCAGGGAATCGGCGCGCGACTGAAATACATCGCGGCGCCATCGTCGGCACACACCACTTTCACTACGTTCGGATCGAGGAATTCGTGCAGCGACGCGATCGGCGTCGCGAGCGTCGCAATGGCCGCCGAGGAATCACGCGCGAGCAGCTGCGCCACCTGGTCGATCAAACGTGGCGGCACGAACGGTTCGTCGCCCTGCACGTTGACCACGATCGTGTCGTCGTCCCAGAGGCGCGCGCGGGCCACTGCAGCCACACGATCTGTGCCAGAAGGCAACGCGGCGTCGGTCAACACTGCGATCGTGCCAGTCCGTCCGCGGGGATCGTGCACTGCCGCGGCAATGCGCTCGTCGTCGGTTGCCACCAGGACTTCGTCCGCGCCGCTGGCGGCTGCCTGCTCCACCACGCGCTGGATCATCGTGCGGCCGCCGATGTCGCACAAAGGCTTGCCGGGCAGACGGGTCGACGCGTAACGCGCAGGAATGACGACATGGAACCGCATGCCGAGGCTCAATCCTTGAGCAGCGGGTCGTCGGAATTGAGCCGGCGCGCCTCTTCCTCGAGCATGGCAGGCACACCGTCGACGACGGGATAGGCGAGCCGGTCAGCGCGGCAGACGAGGCACTGTGCGTCGCGGTGCCACTGCAGCGGCCCCTTGCACAAGGGGCACGCGAGGATGTCGAGCAGTTTGTTATCCAAGGGAAACTCCCGCGCCGGCCAGGCCGGTGCGTGCAAGAACAGATTCGAGCAGCGCCGCTGCGTCCGCAGGTTCGAACTCCAGCTCGAGTTCCACCCACCACCAGCCGGGGCGCGCCATACCCGCACATTTTACGGCATCTTTCTCGGTCATCAGCACGATGCCGTCGAGCGGCACACCCGCTTCGTGGTCACCGAAAGCTGCATGGTCGGGCAAGGCGTGAGCCTGCACAGCGAGCCCCTGCTGCCGCAGGCCGCGGAAGAATGCTTCCGGGTGCCCGATGCCCGCGACCGCATGGACGCCCGGAACACCCCGGAAGTGCTGCAGGGCGCGCTTTTCCCCCGTGAGCAGGTTGACGGCACTGCCCAACGTGAACCTGGCCGTCAGCTGCAACGGCGCGCGCACCGGCAGGTTGATCGCGGCCTGGCCGGCCCGCTCCGTCATCACGACAGCATGGACCGAATCCAGCTCACCTGCGGGCTCACGCAAGGGACCCGCAGGCAACAACCAGCCGTTGCCAAGCCCTCGCGTGCCGTCGACGACCGCGATCTCGTAATCGCGCGCCAGGCGAACGTGCTGCAGGCCGTCGTCACAAACGACGACCTCGGCGCCTTGTGCGACCGCCAACGCCGATGCCTGCACGCGATCGGCGCCGATGACGACGACGTGCATGCCATTGCGCGCGTGCAGCAGCGCCTCGTCGCCGACGACTGACGCGTCATCGCCGGCCTTGACGCACCGCGGAGGACCTCGATGCGAGCCACCGTACCCGCGCAGCACGACGCCGACGCGCCGTCCACGAGCCGCGAGTTCGCGCGCGAGCCAGGCGGCAACCGGCGTCTTGCCCGTGCCACCCACGGTGATGTTGCCGACCACGATGACGGGAACAGCGGCACGCTCGGTGCGCAGCAGACCGACGCGATACAGCAGCGCACGCAACGCGAGGATGGCCCTGAACAGCAGCGCGAGCGGCCACAGCGGCAGGCTGCGCCAGGCGGGGCCGTACCAGACGCTCTGCAGTCGCGCGTCGAGCGACATGCGATCAGTCGTTGAACTGCAACCGGTGCAGCACGGCGTACTGCCCATCCTGGGCCAGCAGTTCCTGGTGCGTGCCCGATTCGACCACCCGCCCGCCGTCCATCACCAGGATGCGGTCGGCCTTCTCGACCGTGGACAGGCGATGCGCGATCACGAGCGACGTGCGATTGGCCATCAGCGCTTCGAGCTGGTCCTGGATCTGGCGCTCCAGTTCGGAATCGAGCGCCGACGTCGCTTCGTCAAGGATCAGGATGGGCGTATTGCGCAGGAGCGCCCGGGCGATCGCGATCCGCTGTCGCTGGCCACCGGACAACAGCGAGCCCCGGTCCCCGACCACGGTGTCGAGTCCGAGCGGCAACTGGTCCGAGAACTCGGTGACGCGCGCCGATGCTGCCGCAGCTGCGATCTCCGCGTCCGACGCCGGGAAACCGAACGCGATGTTGCTCTTGATCGTGTCGTTGAACAGCACGATGTCCTGGCTCACGAGACTGACCTGCGAGCGCAGGGCGTGCAGCGAGAACTCGCGCACGTCGTGCCCATCGACCAGCACCTGCCCCGCCGTGGCGTCGTAGAAACGCGGCAACAGGCCCGCGAGCGTGGACTTGCCACTGCCCGAACGGCCGACCAGGGCGATCTTCTCGCCGGGCCGGGCGTGGAAACTGACGCCGCGCAGCACCGGCTCGACCGCAGTCGGGTACTGGAACTCGACGTTGCGATACTCGATCTCGCCGGTTGCGCGCGCGAGCCTGAACTCGCCGCCCTGGTGTTCGAGGGGCATGTCGAGCACCTCGAAGATGCTCTGCGCCGCGGCGATGCCCTGCTGCAGCGGCCCAGCCACGTTCACCAGCCGGCGCAGCGGCGCCGTGATCAGCATCAACGCCGCGATGAACGACGTGAACTCACCCACCGTCATGAGGCCGTTGATCGCCTCGACCGTCGCGAGATACAGCACGCCTGCCAGCGCGACCGCCGCGAGCGACTGCACGATGGGATTGCTCATGCCCTTGGTCATCATGAGCTTCATGTGCGAGCGGCGGTTGTGCTCCGCGACAGCCTCGAACATCTGCGCTTCGTACGCCTGCGCGTTGAAGACGCGGACCACGCGCGGCGCCTCGATCGCTTCCTTCGCCACGCGCGTGACGTCGCCCATCGAGTTCTGGATGCGCCTGCTGTAGCGGCGGAACAGCAGGTTGATCTTGCGGATGATCACGGCGATCAACGGCCCGACGATGAGGCTGATCAGCGTGAGCTTCGGATTGAGGTACAGCAGGTAACCGATCAGGCCGATGATCGTGAGCGTGTCGCGGATGAACACCGTGACCGAATCCGTCGTCGCCGTGGCCACCTGCTCGGTGTTGTAGGTGAGCTTCGAGAGCAGCACGCCCGAGGGATGGGTGTCGAAGTACGCCACGGGCAGGTGCACGTAGCGCTCGAAGATCTGGCCGCGCAGGGTTTTCACGACGTGGCGGCCGACGAAGCCCGGACAATAGGTCTGCATGAAATCGCCGATGCCGCGCAGCAGGAACAGGCCGATCAGGGCCAATGGCACCAACCAGACCATGCGCGGGTCTTTGTCGACGAACGTGCCGTCGAGGAAGAACTTCACGAACGCGGCCCAGCCCGCGTCCGTCGCGGCGAAGATCGTCATGCCCACCACGCCGACGCCGAACATCGCCTTGTGCGGACGCAGGTAGCCGAGCAGACGCTTGTAGGTCTGCCAGGCGCCCGGCGGCATCTTGAGGTCTACGCGCTTATCGGCTTTGCGACCCATCATGAACCGTGGCGATGTTGATCTGGCGGTAACCGAGGCGCCCGACGACGTCCATGGCCGTGACGACGGACTGGTGCACGGCACGCGCATCGGCGCGGATCGTGATGGGTTGTGCGCGATTGCCCTTGGATTCGCGCGCAACGGCAGTGGCAAGCGTGTCGGGACTGTTGTTCACGAGGTCGCGGCCCGCAACGCGATAACCGCCCTCGGCAGTCACCTCGATCTCGACCGTCTCCAGCACCGAGGCGGCGTCCGGCTGGATGCCGGCCTCGGGCAGCCGCACCTGCAGGCGGCCCTCGTCGACGAACTTGGTCGACATCATGAAGAAGATCAGCAGCAGCAGCACGACGTCGATCAGGGACGTCATGTTGAGCTCGACCTCCTCGCGGTGCTTCTGCTGGAACCTCAAGCCGTTGCTTCCTGCGGCTGCGACAGCTGGGCGCCGACCTCGGCCGCGGAAGGCGGCCGCAGGGCGCTGGCGCGATCGATCGCCTGGACGAGCTTGAGGGATTCCTTCTCCATCTCGATGACGTGACCGTCCACGCGGCCGCGCAGGTAGCGGTAAGCGACCAGCGCCGGGATCGCGATCATCAGCCCCGCTGCCGTGGTGATCAGTGCCTCGGCGATGCCGGACGCCATGGCCGCTGGATTGCCGACGCCCGCGACGGTGATCGCCTTGAAGGTCCGCATCATGCCGGTGACCGTGCCGAGCAGGCCGAGCAACGGCGTGATCGCGGCGATCGTGCCCAGCGCGTTCAGGTAGCGCTCGAGTTCATGCGCTACGTGCCGGCCGACGTCCTCGATCGCCTCGATCATCAGCGAACGGTCGCGGTGCCGGTTGGACAGGCCGGCCGCGAGCACGCGGCCGAGCGGCGAATGCTGCTGCAGCGCCACGATCTGCTTGTCGGACAGTGTGCGGTTCTCGACCCAGCGCCACACCTTGTCCACGAGTTCCTCGGGCACGACACGCTGGCTGCGCAGCGTCCATAGACGCTCGAGCGTGATGGCGGCTGCCAGTATGGAACACAGGATGAGCGGCACCATGACGATGCCACCGGCCTTCACGATTTCGAACATGGGGCGTGCTCGAGTCCCTGCGCGCGTCAAATAGACCGGCGGATGATACTGGAACCCCTCCCCCGCGGCGACGGGCATGGTTCAAGGATCGCGCCAAGGCCGTCGCGCAATGCGTCGCCATTCCACCGGCGCCGCCAGTTCCTGCCCCGGGACCAGCTCGAAAGTGATGGCTCCGCTGCGGCTCGTGAGCAGACTGCGGGCCCCTGCCTGCTCCCAGCGTCCAACCACCCGCGGCAAAGGAAAGCCCCAGCGATTGCGATGGCCAACCGCGTAGACCGCCCAGCGGGGCCGCGTGGCCGCGACGAACCCTGCCGTCGACGAAGTGCGGCTGCCATGATGTGGCACGACCACGATGTCTACGCGAGGCACGCCCCCTGACGGCCACCAGTTCGCGTTCAGCTTCGGCTTCGATGTCGCCGGTGAGCAGCGCGGTGTGAGTGCCTGCGCGCACCAGCAGGACGCAGGAGCTGTCGTTGTCGCGCTCGAACCGCCGTGCGCCGGGATGCAGCCAGCGGAATTCCACGCCATCCCAGTTCCAGGCTTCACCCCGCCGGCATGCAGTGCGTGCCACCGTGCCTGCGTCCACCGCCGCGAAGGAGGCAGGCAGGCTGGGCCCGAGCGTCAGCACTCGGGTCGGCACCAGTGCGAGCACGCTGCCCGCCCCGCCCTTGTGATCGTCATCGTCGTGGCTCACGGCGAGCCGGTCCAGCACGCGGATGCCGCGCGTCTTGAGAAACGGCGCCACGACCAGTTGTCCGGTATCGCTGCCAGTCCGGAACGACGGGCCCGCGTCGTACACCAGCGCGTGCCTGGCGCGTCTCGACCACGACAGCCAGACCCTGCCCGACGTCGAGCACGGTGATGCGCGCCGCACCGGGCTCGAGCGGCGCGGGTCGCCAAACGCAGGCCGTCACCACGAGCACCACGCCAGCAATGCGACCCGTGCGCGGCAAGGGCGACAGTGCGGCGACCGTCCCGACCAGCAGCGCAATCCACGCGACGGGTTCGAGCGCCGCGATGGACCACGTCGCCAGCGGCCATGAGGCGGGCACCTCGATCAAGGGCCACGAGGTCTCGACGAGCCAGCCGGTCCCATCGAGCAGCACTTGCCCTGCCTCGCGCTTGACCACAGCAACGGCGCACGACACCAGCACTGCGGGCACGATCAAGAGCGTGTACAGCGGGATCGCATACAGGTTGACCAGTGCCGACACGAGCGAGATCGCACCGAAGCTGCCGGCCAGCACGGGCAGCAGGCCGAGCGTGACGACCCATTGCACCTGCAGGTAGCTGCGCAAGGTGCCGGGTGGCCGCACGTGCCCGGTCGCGCCGTACAGGATGACCGCTACCGCGCCGAACGACAGCCAGAACCCGGGCGCCAGTGGCGCCAGCGGATCGAGGAGCAACACCGCGCAGACGCACAGGCCCAGCCCGTCCGCGACACCCACGCGACGACGCAGCAGCAATGCTGCGGCGCCGCCGGCGATCATCACCATGGTGCGCTGAGTCGGCACGGACCAGCCTGCCAGCAGGCTGTAGCCAAGTGAGGCCAGCAGTCCGGCGATGACCGCAGCGTCACGCTGCGCGCCTGTCGCGCCCCACCGCTGCCGAACGCGCTGCACGGCACCGCCGAGCCAGGCAAAGACGGCCGCCACCATCGCGATGTGCAGGCCGGAGATCGCCATGAGATGGCTGGTGCCGCTGCGTGCGAGCACCTGCCACTGCTCGCGGCTCAACGCATCCTGCAGGCCCACCGACAGCCCGGCGACGATGCCCGCCGACGGTCGGCCACCCAGTGCGTCGCGGATCAGCGCAGCGACATGGGCCCGCGCGAGAAGGATCGGATAACGCAAACGCGCCCCTGGAGCGCGACCGAGTGACTGGCCTGACCGCACGTAACCGCTGGCGCCGACCCCATCGCGGAGCATGCGTGCCTCGTTGTCGTGTCCGCCGGGATTCACGAAGCCGCGCGGGCGGCGCAGCTTGACTTCCAGTTCGAGGACATCCGCGGCCGCGACGCGGGCGGGCGCGTCGTACCAGGTCAGTTCGAGCACCGGCGGCAGCGATGCCGAATCGGGCGTGGGTTCAGGCGCGAAGCGGAATTTGAGCGTCGCAAGCGTTCCCTGCGGCACGCTCACCACGACACCGCGAACTTGCAACCGTTGCCCTTCCAGTGCCGGATCCAGCCGCTGGGCCAGGCTCGCGTGCAGTTGCAGCGCGGTCAGGCAGAAGCCAAGTCCGGGGGCCAGCAGCCAGGCCCGTCTCGCGACGGCCGCAGCCAGCACGCAGGCAACGAGGACGATCCACACGGTCGTCGCAGCGGGCGCCTGCGGCAGGCTGAGTACCGCACAGGAACCGGCCAGCAGGCCTGCCGCCATTCGCCACATGAGTTCACGTCACGCCGCCCAGGATCAGGCAGCGTGCGTGCCGACGACCGCAGCCGGCTAGGCGATAAAGCGGGCCCTTCGACCTGATTCAGGTGGCGACGAGGCGCCCGTCCTGCAGTGTCAGCACGCGTTGCATGCGTGCCGCAATCTCGTGCGAATGCGTCACGAGTACGAGGCTGGTGCCGAGTTCGCGGTTCAGCTCCAGCATCAACTCGAGCACGCCCGTGGCGTTGCGTCCGTCGAGGTTGCCCGTCGGCTCGTCGGCCAGCACCAGCCGCGGCCGCGTGACCAGCGCCCGCGCCACTGCCGCACGTTGCCGTTCGCCGCCGGACAGCTGCGAAGGCCGGTGCGTCAGGCGCTCACCGAGGCCGACGCGATCGAGAAACCACTGCGCCTCGCGCCGTGCCTCGGCCGCCGGGGTGCGGCGCACCAGCAGCGGCATCGCGACGTTCTCGAGCGCGCTGAACTCCGGCAGCAGGTGATGGAACTGGTAAACGAAACCCAGCGCCTTGTTGCGCAGGTCGCCACGCGCGGCATCCGAGAGATCGGCGAACGCGTGGCCCATCAGTCGCACTGCGCCGCTCGCCGGCAGGTCGAGTCCGCCCAGGATCTGCAGCAACGTGGTCTTGCCCGAGCCCGACGCGCCGATGATCGCCAGCGTTTCGCCCGCGCGCACCTGCAGCTCGACTCCGCGCAGCACCTCGAGCCGCTGGCCGGCCTCGACGAAATGCTTGTGGACGCCTTCGCAGGCCAGGATCGATGGTTCAGTCATGCCGCAGGGCCCTCGCCGGGTCGGTGGTCGCCGCGCGCCACGCGGGATACAGGGTGGAGAGACAGCACAGCGCGAACGCGGTGCCGGCGATCAGCAGCACGTCGTCGGCTTCGACGCGCGCCGGCAGGTCGCTCATCAGGTACACGCTCGCGTCCATGAAACGCACGCCGAACACCCGTTCGATGCCGTGCACGATCGCCTCGAGGTTGCGCGACAGCAGCACCCCGAGCAGCACGCCGCCCAGCGTCCCGAGCAGGCCGATCACCGTACCTTGCGTGGTGAAGATCGCGAGGATGCTCGCTGGCCGCGCGCCGATGGTGCGCAGGATCGCGATGTCAGGCTGCTTGTCCTTCACTGCCATGACGAGCGTGGACACGATGTTGAAAGCGGCGACCGCGACGACCAGCAGCAGGATGAAAAACAGCATGCGCTTGGTGAGCTCGATCGAGCGGAAGAAATTGGCGTTGCGCTGGGTCCAGTCCTCGACGTAGAGCCCGCCGCCGAGCTTGCTCGCCACTTCGCGCACGGCGAGCGGCGCTGCGTACGGGTCGCTGACCTCGAGCCGCAGTCCCGTCACGTTGTCGCCGAGCCGCAGCAGGCGCGCCGCATCGGCCACGTGCACGACGGCGAGGGTCGCGTCGATCTCGTACATTCCTGAGCGAAAGATGCCGCCGACCTTGAAGCGGCGCAGCCGCGGCAGCACGCCCGCGGGCGTCACGTTGCCCTTGGCCACCGCGACGACCACCGCGTCGCCGAGACCGACGCCGAGCGAATTCGCGAGTTCCTCGCCGAGGATCACGGTGAACGCGCCCGGCTGCAGAGCATCCATCGAGCCCTGGACGAGCCGCTCGCCGAGGGCCGACACCTGCGCCTCGAGCGACGGCTCGATGCCGCGCAGCGTCGCGGCACTCGAGGTGCCCTCGGCGCGATCCGCGATCAGCAGCGTCTCGGCCTCGACGAACGGCGCCGCCGCGGTCACGCGAGGGTTCTCGAGCGCCACTGCGCGCAGTTCCTCCCAGTCCGCGAGCCCTTCGCCAAAGGCCGTGACGGTCGCATGCGACGTCAGGCTCAGGATGCGCGAGCGCAACTCGTGCTCGAAACCGTTCATCACCGAGAGCACGACGATCAGCACCGCGACGCCGATCGCCACGCCGACCATCGATATCAGCGAGATGAACGACAGGAAGCGATTGCCCGTCGAGCGCAGGTAACGGCGTCCGATCGTGAGTTCGAAGGGCATTGCACGTCCGGCCATGGTCACTCGTACCGCAACGCTTCGGCCGGCTCGGTGGCGGCGCCACGCAAGGCCGGGTAGATCGTCGCCACGATCGTCAGCGTGAACGCGACCAGGGTGATCGTGACGATCTGCCCGAGGCGCAGCTCCGACGGGATCTGCGTGATGTAGTACACGGCCGGATCCATCACGTGGAAACCGAACAACCGCTCGAGCGCGGGCACGATCACGCCGACGTTGGCCGCGATCAGCACGCCGCAGACCAGGCCGAGCAGCGTGCCCACCGTGCCGATCACGAGGCCCTGCGTCAGGAAGACGCCGACGATGCCACGCGGCGTCATGCCCAGCGTGCGCAGGATCGCGATGTCGGAACGCTTTTCGTTCACGACCATGACCAGCGCCGCGACGATGTTGAACGCGGCGACGGCCACGACCAGCAGCAGGATCAGGCTCATCATCGTTTTTTCGATGCGGATGGCGCGGAAATACGCCGAGTGTTCCTGGCTCCAGTCCTTGACCTGCAGCCCCTCGCCCGCGGCGCGACGCAAGTCGCCGGCGCGCGCCGGGGCCTGCATCACGTCGTTGAAGCGCACGCGCAGTCCGGCGGGGATCGCGGCGCCGGTCCCTGTGAGATCGGCCGCATCAGCGAGTGCAACGAGCGCAAACGAGGCGTCGATATCCTGTAACCCCACCTCGAAAATGCCCGTCACCGTGAACGTCTGCAGCTGCGGGCGGCCGCCGGCCGCGAGCATGGCGCGACCGGGCACCAGCACGGTCAGTTCGTCGCCGATTTCCGCCCCGATCTGCCAGGCGAGCACGCGACCGATGGCAATGCGGCGCGAACCCGGCTCGAGGTCGCCGAGGCTGCCCTGCAACAGGTTTTTCTCGATGGCGGAGACGTTCGCCTCGGCGACGGGGTCGATGCCGTGCAGCAGCACGGGCTGCAGCGTACCGCCGCGTCCCAGCATCGCCTGCACGTCGATGAAGGGCGCGACGCCCTCCACGCCCGGCACCTTCTGCAGTTCGCCGACGACCTCCGGCCAACGTTCGAGCCGCGCGGGCGGACCTGAAACCGTCGCGTGCGCCGTGAGCGAGACCAGCCGGTTGCGCAACTCGCCTTCGAACCCGTTCATGACCGAAATGATCGTGATCAGGGCCGCGACACCGAGGCAGACGCCCGCCATGGAAATCCACGAGATGAACGAGACGAAGAAGCCCTGCCGGCGCGTCCGGACGTAGCGCAAGCCAACAAAGACGGGCAGCGGGTGGAACAACGGGGTGGGGCTCGGGTGGGGCGGGAGGCCGCAAGGCTACCCGGCAGGGCCCGGCTTTGCACGCCGGATGACAGGCCGGATGACTGCGGGACAACGGGCCGGATAGTGAACTGGAACAAGGAATTAGGGCATGACTCTCCGGCGTTTTCACGGCCGGTGGTATAGTCCTTTGGGCCTCATTGGAGACACGGAAGCATGCGCAAGCACACATTGTCGGCGATCAGCCTCTGCCTGGCCGGACTGGCGACGGCACCAGCCCTCCTGGCGCAGAGCTTCGGCGAACCCTCGCCGGCACCCGCGGCAGCTTCCCAGGCGCTCCCCAACCGCGGCCAGACGATGGGCCAGGTCGAGCGCCAGAACGGTGCGCCCACCCAGCGCTTTGCCGCTGTCGGCCAGCCGCCGATCACGCGGTGGGTGTACCCGTCGATGATCGTCTACTTCGAGTACGACCACGTCGTGCACACAGTCGCTCTCCGGCCCTGAGCTGAACCGCTAGAATCCACGCCCGACCCCCGTCCTCTCCCCCGCTCAAGCGCGGGAGAGCGCCGACTATTGCCCGTGGATACCGCTCGCCTGCCGTCATGAATGCCCTGCCCCCCTCGCTGACCCATGCAGCCCCGACGGCTGCGCTGCCCACGCAGGAGCAACCCAACCTGCGCTGGACCGGCCTGACGGGTGCCGCCACCGCGCTGCAGGTCGCGCTGGCCGCCGCCAATGCGCCCGGTCCGGTCCTGCTGGTCACGACGGATGCAGCCACCGCGGCACGGCTCGAGGAAGAACTCGCGTTTTTCTGCGCGGGTGAGGTGCCCGTCTGCGGCTTTCCGGGCTACGAAACGCTGCCGTACGACCAGTTCTCGCCGCATCCGGACATCATTTCGCAACGACTGGGCACGCTGGCACGGCTGCCGGCGCTGAAGCGCGGCATCGTCATCGTCGACGTGCAGACGGCGCTGCAGCGCCTGCCCCCACGCACGTTCATCGACGGCCATGCGCTGAGCCTCAAGGCCGGCGAGGCGCTCGATCTCGAGCAGTTCCGGCTGCGCCTCACCAGCGCGGGCTACGCGAGCGTGCCGCAGGTGGCAGAACCCGGCGATTTCGCGATCCGCGGCTCGTTGTTCGACGTCTACCCGATGGGCAGCGAGTCGCCGCTGCGCATCGACCTGTTCGACGACGTGATCGACAGCATCCGCAGCTTCGACGCGGAATCACAGCGCTCGCTCGAGAAGCTGGCGCGCCTCGACTTGTTGCCGGCGCGCGAATTCAGCCTGGCGCCGGACGCGATCAAGGATTTCCGCCGGCGCTTCCGCACGCGCTTCCAGGGCGACCTCACGCGCATGCCGCTGTACCGCGACGTGGGCGAAGGCCTGGCGCCGGCGGGCATCGAGTACTACCTGCCGCTGTTCTTCGAGCAGACGGCCACGCTGTTCGACTACCTGCCGCCGCGCACCACGCTCCTGTTGCCGGCCGCTCACGACGACGCGCTGCGCGACGCCTGGCGCGCGCTGGTCGAACGGCACGAGGAACGCCGCTACGACATCGAACACCCCGTGCTCGACCCGGCGGAGATCTGCATACCCGCCGACGAGTGGCTCACTGCCGCCAGCGCACGTCCGCACGTGCTGCTCGGTGCCGCGCCGGAGACGGGCACGCTGGAACCGGCAGCCCTGGTGCCGACGGTGGATTTCGGCACGCAACCCGCCCCGTCCGCCCGCATCGACCAGCGCCGCGAGGAAACGCTGCATGCCTTTGCCGAGCGCTTGCGCGCGACGCCGGGGCGCGTCCTGCTGGCGGCGGAATCGGCCGGCCGCCGCGAACTGCTGCTCGACCTGCTGCGGCCGTACGACATCACGGCCAAGGTCGTCGGCAGCTGGCACGAGTTCCTGGCCAGCGATGCGCGCATCGCGCTGACGGTCGCGCCGCTCGCGTCGGGTGTGGTGCTGCGCGAACCGGCGGTCACGATCTACGCCGAAGAGCAACTGTTCGGCGAGCGTGCCCGCCAGGAGCGACGACGGCGCCGCTCCGATCGCGATCCGGCCAAGATCATCCAGCAGCTCGCCGACCTGCGACCGGGCGCGCCCGTCGTCCACGAGGATTATGGCGTGGGTCGCTACACGGGGCTCATGACCATGGATGCGGGCGGCATGACCGCCGAGTTCCTCGTGCTGGAGTACGCTGGCGGCGACAAGCTCTACGTCCCGGTGCAGGCGCTCGAACGCATCAGCCGCTACACCGGCGCGCCGGCCGAATCTGCACCGTTGCACAAGCTGGGCGGCGACCAGTGGTCGAAGGCACGGGCGCGCGCGGCAGCGAAGATCCGCGACGCGGCCGCAGAGTTGCTCGACGTCTACGCGCGCCGGGCTGCGCGCCAGGGCCATGCCTTCACGGTGGACGACCAGCAGGTGCGTGCCTTCGAGGCGGGCTTCCCGTTCGAGGAAACCGTCGACCAGATGAATGCGATCGAAGCCGTGATCGAGGACCTGCGCTCGGGCAAGCCCATGGATCGCGTGGTTTGCGGCGACGTCGGTTTCGGCAAGACCGAGGTGGCGCTGCGTGCAGCGTTCGTCGCCGTGCAGGGCGGCAAGCAAGTCGCGGTGCTGGTGCCCACCACGCTGCTCGCGCAGCAGCATTACGAGACCTTCGCCGACCGTTTCGCCGACTGGCCGGTGAAGATCGAACTGCTGTCGCGCTTCCGGGCGGGCGCGCAATCGAAGGTCGCCCTCGACGGCCTCGCCTCGGGCAAGGTCGACATCGTCGTCGGCACGCATCGGCTGCTGCAGCCCGGGATCAAGTTCAAGGACCTCGGGCTCGTCATCATCGACGAGGAGCACCGCTTCGGCGTACGCGACAAGGAGCGCCTGAAATCGCTGCGCGCCGAGGTCGACGTGCTCACGCTCACGGCGACGCCCATTCCCCGCACGCTCAACATGGCGCTCGGCGGCCTGCGCGACCTGTCGCTGATCACCACGCCGCCCGCGGCGCGGCTTTCGATCAAGACGTTCGTGGCCGAGTGGAGCGAACCGACCGTGCGCGAGGCGTGCCTGCGCGAACTGCGCCGCGGCGGCCAGGTGTACTTCGTGCACAACAGCGTCGAGACGATCGACAAGACCGCACAGCACCTCGCGGAGCTGGTGCCGGAGGCGCGCATCGCGATCGGCCACGGCCAGATGCGCGAACGCGACCTCGAGCAGGTGATGCTCGACTTCTACCACAAGCGCGCGAACCTGCTGCTCTGCACGACGATCATCGAAAGCGGCATCGACGTGCCCACGGCCAACACGATCATCATCGACCGCGCGGACCGCTTCGGCCTCGCGCAGCTGCACCAGTTGCGCGGTCGCGTCGGCCGCTCGCATCACCAGGCCTATGCTTACCTGGTCACGCCGCCGAAAGCAGCGATGACTGCCGACGCCGTGCGCCGGCTCGAGGCGATCGAGTCGCTCGAGGACCTGGGCGCGGGGTTCGTGCTCGCGACGCACGACCTGGAGATCCGCGGCGCGGGCGAACTGCTCGGCGAGGGCCAGAGCGGCCAGATCCAGGAAGTCGGCTTCGCGCTGTACATGGAACTGCTCGAACGCGCGGTGAAGGCCATGCAGGCGGGCAAGACGCCCGAGCTCGAGAAGCCGTTGCACCACGGCCCCGAGATCGACCTGCACGTGCCGTCATTGCTGCCCGAAGCGTACCTGCCCGACGTGCACGCCCGGCTCGTGCTCTACAAGCGCATTTCGTCCGTGCAGACCGTCACCGAACTCGACGACCTGCAGGCCGAAACCATCGACCGCTTCGGGCCGTTGCCTGACCCGGCGCGCAACCTCTTCCGCATCGCGCGCCTGCGTGTAGTCGCGAACCCGCTCGTGATCGAACGCATGGACCTGGGCGCGGCGAGCGGCTCCGTCGCATTCGGCGACGAAACTCCGCTCGACCCCGGCTCGTTGATCCTGCTGCTGCAGAAGAGCAACCGCACGATGCGCTTCGACGGGCCGAAGAAGATCCGCGTCACCGGCAAGTGGGAAGACCTGGAAGAACGCTTCGCGGCGGCACAGAAGCTGCTCGACGAGCTGACCCGCTGCGTCACCCGGCACTGAGTACCTGCGGTCCGCCGCACGGACCGGTGGCGGCACTGCGCGTCGAACACGCGAGGGCGACCAGTCGCTGGCGCGTCCGACCCGGGACCGTTCCCCGAGCTTGGAAAGGCAGACACGCGCTCTGGGAACGGTCCCGGGTCGGACGCTTGCGACATGCCAGCCTGCGACGCTGCCAGAGCGCTCGATCCGGTGCCTGTCACAGAGCGCGTGTCTGCCTTTCCAAGCTCGGTGACAGGCACCGGATCGAGCGCACGCAACGCGTCACTTGCGGACCTTGCAGAGCTTCCCTAGAGCTCGCCCCTCACCGCACAGTTGCCACCGCGCCGCCTTGCCTCACCCACCGCAACGCGACTGGCCTCCAGCAGCGGCAGGTGACCGACGTCGCGCGGCGGCTGCGCCGTCACGACACCCACGCTCACGGTCAGGAACCGGCCGGTGGACGAGCGCGGGTGATGCAGGGCAAGCGAGCGGACGCGTGACACGATCTGCTCGGCAAAGCCGTGCGCGGCCGCAGGCTCCATGGCGACGCCGAGCACGAGGAACCCGCCGGCGCCCGAGCGCGCGACCACGTCGCTGGCCCGCTTCATGACCGATGCAATGGTGCGACCGACCTGGCGCAGCAGGTTGTCACTGGCACTGCGGCCGAAGATCTCGAGGTACTCGGGCCACGAGTCGATCTCGAAATGCATGAGCGTCACGCGGCGCCCGTCGCGCTGCCCGATGGACCAGTCGCGCCCGAGCATCTCCAGCAGCTGTTCTTCGGTGCTGAGGCCGCTGGAGCGCTCGATCGCAGCGGCCAGCACGCCCGGCGACGTGCGCGGCACGGGGCGGTAATACAGCGCGACGCGCCCGCCCGAGAGCATCACGGCCCAGCGCTCGCAATCGAGCAGCGTGCCGTCGACCCGCTTCAGTCGCACGCGCGATCCGATGCCCACGGCCGTGAGGTTAGGGTCGGCTGGCGCCTCGACTTCAACCTCTTCGAGCCGGCGTCCCCTCGCCCAGTCGTCGGACCGTCGCAGCAGTGCCGCGAGGGTCGCGTTGCCGTAGGTCACCTGGGTGACGCCGTCACGGGTTTCGACGACGGCGATGCCATCGAGGGCATGCCGCAGCACTTCCTCGAGCATGCCCGCGTCGGCGGCCGTCGCGGCCGTCGCAGTTTCGTTCATCGTGGCGGCTCCCCCGCTGCGAAGTGGTTCATGCGTTCAACTGCAGGGCCGGCGCATCGCGACAGTGGTCGATCGCGCGCCGGCACTCGTACCATTGATCCGTCAGCAGCAGCTCAGCCCGTGGCGGCACCGGTCGGCCATGCAGGCGCACGAGGCGCACCTGGCTGAGCGGATCCGCCGCACCCGCGAGTTCCGCGAGCGTGGCCAGCACCGCCGGCCGGTCGTTGCAGATCGGCAGCAGGTCGCAGCCCGCGTCGATCGCGCGCCGGGCGCGCTCGGGCACGGTGCCGGCAAACGCCGCCCCGCCCATGCTGAGGTCGTCCGAGAACACGGCGCCGGTGAAACCGAGCTCTGCGCGCAGCTCCTGCTGGATCCAGCGCGCGGAAAAGCCGGCCGGCGCCTCGTCCACCTCGGGAAAGAGCACGTGGGCGATCATCACGGAACTCAGCCCGTTCGCGATCAGCCGACGGTAAGGCAGCAGGTCGTCCGTGAGTTCGGCCAATGGCCGCCGGTCGATCGGCAGGGCCTTGTGCGAATCCGCCACCACGGCCCCATGACCGGGAAAGTGCTTGGCGGTCGCCGCCATCCCCGCTGTGCGCATGCCCTGCATGCAGGCTACGCCCAACCGGGCGACGACTTCCGGATCGCGATGATAAGCGCGGTCGCCGATGACTTCGCTGACGCCATAGTCCAGGTCGATGCAGGGCGCGAAGCTCATGTCGATGCCTGCCGAGCGCAGCTCCGCGGCGAGCAGCCAGCCGCATTGCCACGCCAGCCTGCGGCCTGCTTCCGGGTCGATGTCGTACACCCGGCCGATCGCACGCTGCGACGGCAGCACCGTGAACTCCTGCCGGAACCGCTGCACTCGCCCGCCCTCGTGGTCGACCGTCACCAGCAACGACGGCGTGCGGACGGCGCGGATCTCGCGCACCAGCGCTTCGAGCTGCGGATAGCTTTCGAAATTGCGCGTGAACAGGATGACGGCGCCCACGAGGGGATGCGCGAGCACGCGGCGGTCTTCCTCCGTGAGCTCGAGGCCCGCGACGTCGACCATCAGTGGGCCAAGCGTCATCGCCGCCCAACCTGCGCGCTGTTGCCAGTCATCGGTTCCTCATCGGTCGAACACCGCCATCGCCTCGACGTGCGTCGTGTGCGGAAACATGTCCATCACACCGGTCGCCGTCAGCCGGAACCCGTGTTCCCGGACCAGCAGTCCCGCGTCGCGCGCGAGGCTACCCGAGTGGCAGGAAATATACACGACACGCTGCGCTCCGCTGCCCGCCACGAGGGGCAGGATCTCCTTGGCGCCGGCGCGCGGCGGATCGAGCAGCACGCGGTCGTAGCGACGCCGGGTCCAGGGCAGCCCGGCCACGTCCTTGAAGAGGTCCGCGACGTGGAATTCGACGTTGGCAATGCCGTTGCGCGCGGCGTTGTCGCGCGCCCGCCCGACCAGCGCTGCGTCGCCCTCGACCGCAACCACCTGCGCGGCCCGGCGCGCGAGCGGCAGGGAGAAATTGCCGAGCCCGCAGAACAGGTCGAGCACGGTGTCGGTGGGCGCGGGCTCGAGTACTTCGAGCGCACGGTCGACCATCGCCTGGTTCAGCGCGCCGTTGACCTGGATGAAATCGGTCGGCTCGAACTGGATCGTGACGTCGTGCTGCGGCAGCCGGTAGCTGAGCGGCGCAGGCACGCTCGCCGGATCGAGCGGCGCGATCGTGTCCGGCCCGCCCGGCTGCAGGTAGATGCGGACGGAGTGTTCGCGACTGAACGCAGCCATGCGTTCGAGATCGGCTGCCGTGGGCGCGTCGAGCACACGCAGCACCAGGACAACGGCGTCGTCGGCCACGGCCACTTCGGCCTGCGGCACGCGGCTCGCTATGGAGAGCTGCTCGACCATCTGGCCAAGCGGGGTCATCAGCGCGCCGACCGGCTCGACCAGCACGTGGCATTCCTGCAGGTCGGCCACGTAGGGCGAGGACCGCTCGCGGAATCCCACCAGCACCTTGCCCTTGCGCGGGACCAGCTTGATCCCGACGCGCGCGCGTCGCCGGTAGTTCCAGACCGGGCCCCGCAACGGCGGCAGCAGTCGCTCGGCCTGCACGGCGCCCAGCCGCGCGAGGTTCTCGACCAGCTGGGTCTGCTTGAAAGCCAGCTGCGCATCCGGCGCGAGGTGCTGCAGGGCGCAGCCGCCGCACAAGCCGAAATGCGGACACCGCGGCTGCACGCGATCGGCGCTGGCACGCAGCACCTGCTCCGTGATCGCGTAATCGAGCTTGCGCTGGCGGTGCGTGCGGCGCAGCACCACGCGCTCGCCCGGCAGCGCATCCGCGACGAATACGGTCTTGCCGTCGATGCGCGCCACGCCCGCCGCTTCGTGCGTGAGGTCGACGATGTCGGCCTCCTCCGCGGCCATCTGCAGACGCTTCATGGTTGCGTCACCCAGCGCACCTGGCCCAGGCGTCCGCGTACTCCTGCAGGTGCGGCTTCTGCGCCGCCAGCAGCCCCGCGCGCACCAGCTCGACTTCCTGGTCGTGTTCCTCGTGCGTGAGGCGTCCGCGCATCAATTCGAACCGCAGGTAGATCAGGAACGTGTTGACGACGTCGGTCTCGCAGTAGTTGCGGATGTCCTCGCTGCGGCCCTCGAGATGCGCGTCCCAGACGCCGTCGCCCTTGAGCCCGAGCTTGCCGGGAAAGCCCAGCAGCTGCGACATCTGGTCGAGGCCCACGCGTCCGCGTCCCTGGAAGCCCGCGAGCACGTCCATCAGGTCGATGTGCCGCCAGTGGAACCGGCTGATGTAGTTGTTCCATTTGAACGACGGGTCGAGGTCGCCCATCTCCCAGTAGCGGTGGGCCTGCACCTTGTGGCGCAAGGCGCGGTAATGCAGCACGGGCAGGTCGAAGCCAGCGCCGTTCCAGCTGACCAGCGTCGGCGCCAGGCGCTCGATGCCGTCGAAGAAGCGGCGCACGAGGTCGGCTTCGCTGGAATCGGGCTCGCCGACGCTCCAGACCTTGAAGCCGTCGCGCGAACGCATCGCGATCGAGATCGCGACGATGCGCTGCTGCTCGAGCGAGAGGAACTCGCTGCCCGTCTGCTCGCGCTGGCGCGTGTGCATGACGTAGCCCGCCTGCTTGTCCGTCAGCGTCTCGAGCCCGTGCAACCGGCGCCCGAACTCGACGTCCGGGACGGTCTCGATGTCGAACGCGAAGACGTTGTTGATCATGCTCATCCTGGCTGCTCCACTCGCTTCATCAGCACTGCGACCGCCACCACCAGGCCCGCCTCGTCGGTGAGCGTGACATGGCCTTCGCCCGCGCCCAGCCGGTCGCGCACCGCCCGGCCCCGTTCCGACCAGATGACTTCGGGCCGGCCCCAGGCGTTCGGCGCGATGCCGACGTCGCGAATCCAGATGCCGTGCGCGAAGCCCGTGCCCAGCGCCTTCACGATGGCTTCCTTGGCCGCGAAGCGCATCGCGAGGAAACGCACCGGGCGCTTGTAGTTGCGAAACCCCGCCTCTTCTTCAGGCAATAGCAGCCGGCGCACGAAATGCTCGCCGTGACGCGCGTACGTTTCCTCGACGCGGGCCAGCTGCACGACGTCGGTGCCGATGCCGAAGATCACGGGCGAGCCACCGGCGGGCGCTCAGGGCGCGCTCGTGGGGAGTCCGCGACGGGCCTCCACCATGAGCCGGCGCATTTCGCGCACCGCCGCGGCGAGGCCGTCGAACACCGCGCGCGCGATGAGCGCGTGACCGATGTTGAGCTCGACGATCTCCGGGACCGCCGCGACCGGTTGCACGTTGTGGTAATGCAGGCCGTGCCCCGCATGCACCGTCAGCCCGATCTGCGCGCCGTGACGTGCTCCATGCACCAGGCGCATCAGCTCCCGGGCCTGCTGCTGTCCGGTGGCATCGGCATAGGCGCCGGTGTGCAGCTCGATCACGGGCGCGCCGATCTCGAGCGAGGCTTCGATCTGCGCAGGGTCGGGATCGATGAACATCGACACGCGCGCGCCGCATTCGCGCAGCGCCGCGCAATAGTCCTTGAGGCGCGCCTTCTGCCCCGCCACGTCGAGCCCGCCCTCGGTCGTCACCTCCGTGCGCTTTTCCGGCACGAGGCACACGTCCTGCGGGCACACCTGGCGTGCGATCGCAATCATCTCGTCGGTGGCGGCCATCTCCAGGTTCATGCGCGTCTGCAGCGAAGCCCGGAAGCGATGCACATCGTGGTCCTGGATGTGGCGGCGGTCTTCGCGCAGGTGCAGCGTGATGCTGTCCGCGCCTGCCTGCTCGGCGACCAGCGCGGCATGCAGGGGATCGGGATACGGTGCGCGCCGCGCCTGGCGCAGCGTGGCGACGTGATCGATGTTCACGCCGAGCTTGATGGGGTGGGTCAGCTGCAATGGATCAACCTCCGTCCGCCTTGCCGGCATGCGCGCGCATCTCGAGCAGCACCTCGCGTGTGCGGAGCGGCCGGCCGTCGAGCAACCGGTCCAGCGCCGCCCGCAACAGCCTGCGCGCATCGGCCAGGCTGCGCGGATCGTCGAGTTCCTCCCGCGCAAGCGAGAGCAGCGACGCGCCGCAAAATATCAGGGATCCCTCCGCCACTCCATCGACGGGCTCCGCGCCGCCCTCGATGCCGTAGCGATAACTGCGCCCCGGCTGCAGCGGTTCGCCGCTGGTCGCCTCGTGCTCGAGGTTGAGGCCCCAGCCGAGTTCGTCGAGCAGGCGCTTCTCGAACAGCCGCAGGGCGCGCCCGGGATCGTGGCCGGCCGCAAACAGGCGTTCGACCAGGCCCGCGTAGGCATCGAACAAGGCCGGATGGGGATCGTTCCGTTGCAGCAGCTTCAGCAGCAGCTCGTTGGCGTAGAAGCCGCTCATGAGTCGATCGCCGGCCAGCGATGCGGGTGGCCGGACACGCTCGGCGGCGGTGAGGTGCCCTGCCTCGCCGCGGCCGCTCCACGACACCAGTGATTCCGTGAACGGCTGCAACGCCCCGCCGGTCGCCGTGGATCCCGACTGGCGCGAGGCGCGGGAGAAGACGGAGACCCGGCCGTGGGTGCGGGTCATGAGCTCGAGGATCCTGCTCGTATCGCGCCACGGGTAGTGATGCAGCAGGAAGGCAGGTTCGAGGTGAACCCGCCGCGTGCCACTCATGTTTCGTACCCGAACTTGCGCATCGCGTTTTCGTCGTCCGACCAGCCTTCCTTGACCTTGACCCACAGCTCGAGATGCACGGGCTGGTTGAAGTGCCGGTTGAGGTCGAGCCGCGACAGCCGGCCCACTTCCTTGAGCAAGGAGCCGCCCTTGCCGATCACGATGGGCTTCTGGCCCGCACGCTCCACCCAGATCACGGCCTGCACTACGAGCTTGCCAGGTTCGTCCTCGGACGGCCCCATGCCCTCGATCTCGACCACCAGGCCGTACGGCAGCTCTTCCTGCAGCCGCAGCATCAGCTTCTCGCGAATCAGCTCCGCCGCCATGAAATGGTCCGGCGAGTCCGTCACCTGCTCTTCCGGGAAGATGCGCGGCTGTTCCGGCAGGTACTTCGCGATGACGTCAGGCAGCCGCTCGAGCGTGGTCGTGCGCGTGGCCGAGATCGGCACGACTTCGACGAAGTCCGCCTTGGCGGTGAGGTCCTGGATGAACGGCAGCAGCCGTTCCTTGGGATGCGCGCGGTCGACCTTGTTGATCAGCAGGATGATCGGCAGCCCGACGCGCTGCAGTTCGTCGAGCACGCGTTCGTCCTCGTCGGTCCAGCGCAGGGCCTCGACCACGAACAGGTTCACGTCGACGTCGGTCAGCGAGGAGATCGCCGTCCGGTTCATGTAGCGATTCATCGCGCGCGTCTGCTTGGCATGGATGCCGGGCAGGTCGACGAACGCGATCTGCAGGCCGGGCTTGTTCAGCACGCCGTGGATGCGGGTCCGGGTGGTCTGCGGTTTCGGGCTGACGATGCTGATCTTCTGCCCGATGAGCGCGTTCAGCAGCGTGGACTTGCCCACGTTGGGCCGGCCCGCGAGCGCGGCAAAGCCGCAGTGGATCACCGGTTCGTCGGTGGCGGGCGGTGGGGTCGTCGCTTCGTCGGTCATCATGTCTTCTCCTGCGTACGGCCCAGGGCCTCGAGCACGCGTTGTGCAGCTTCCTGTTCGGCACGCCGGCGGCTCGAACCGCGGCCCGTGGCTCGTTGCGCGAGGTCGGCGACCTCGCAGCTTGCGACAAACCATTGCTCGTGGGGTTCGCCGCCCACTTCCTCCAGCGCGTAGGCCGGCAGCGCGATTCCGCGCGCTTGCAGGACTTCCTGCAGGCGCGTCTTGGGATCCTTGAGCACCTCGGCCGACGGCAGCTCGCGCAGGCGCGCGCCCAGCAGCCGTTCGATCACGTCGCGGGCGGCTTCGATACCGCCATCGAGATAGACGGCACCGAGCAAGGCCTCCAGGCTGTCCGCCAGGATCGAATCGCGCCGGAATCCGCCGGACTTGAGTTCCCCGCTGCCGAGACGCAGTTGCTCGCCCAGCTCCAGTTCGGCGCCGAGCGCCGCGAGCGCCTGGCTGCTCACCAGCGCGGCACGGAACCGGCTCAGGTCGCCTTCGGGCGCCTCCGGAAACGCGCGGAACGCGAGCAGCGCCACGGCGAAATTGAGCACCGAGTCACCGAGGAACTCCAGCCGCTCGTAGTTCGTGCGACTGGCGCTGCGATGGGTCAGCGCCGCCTCGAGCAGCGCGGGATCACGGAAGCGATACCCGAGCCACCGCGCGGACCATTCATCGGCGTGGAGCAAGGCCCGCCGTCACTGGGGAATCGAGACGGTGTAGTCGAACTTCACGAGCAGGTACACGTTCGCGACGAACGGTTCCTCGGCGTCGTAGAACGCGTTGACGTCGAAGCCATCCGTGGTCTTCGTGATCTCGATCTCTTTCCAGCCGATGCGCTGGATGTCCTCGACGTCCCAGCGGCGCTCGAGTGAACGGCGGATCAGGTTCTGGTTGGTGTCGATGGCCGCGTGTTCGTCCCGCACCTGGTTGAGCGAGCGCACGACCTTGGAGTACTCGAGGTACACCGGCACCAGCCGGATGCCCGCATAGAGCGCTGAGCCCAGAATCAGGATGATGATGACGATGCCGAGAAACGTCATGCCGCGTTGGCGCTGTTTCATCGCAAACCTCCCTTGTGTTCTCAACGGATCGCCTGGCCGATACGCTCCCAGAGCGGTGCGTTCGGCAGGTTCCAGTTCAACCAGATGCGGACAGCCCTGCCCACCACGTTGTCCGCCGGCACGTAGCCGACTTCCGGGAAACGGCTGTCGCGGCTGTTGTCGCGGTTGTCGCCCATGAAAAAGAAATGGCCGGCGGGCACCACGTCGTCGAAGTCGTACGACGGGCGCTCGTCGATGTACAGCGTGCGATGCTGGCGATCGCCGAGCGTCTCGAGGCCGATCTGCGCGCGCGGCGTGCTGCCGTAGGCTTCGAAGTAACCGTCGAGCTGCACGTCCTGCAGCACGTCGTTGATGTACACGCGCTTCTCGCGCACGACGACGTGGTCGCCGGGCAGGCCGACCAGGCGCTTGATGTAATTGGTCGCCGGATCGGAAGGCAGGCGGAACACCACCACGTCACCGCGCTGCGGCTCGCCCAGCGGCACGATTTCGGTGTTGAGGACGGGCAGACGCAGGCCGTAGGTGAACTTGTTGACGAAGATGAAGTCGCCGTCGAGCAGCGTGGGCATCATCGAGTCGGACGGGATCCGGAACGGCTCGTACAGGAACGACCGGATCACCAGCACCAGCAGGATGATCGGGAAGAACGAACGGGCGTACTCGACCACGACAGGCTCGGGTGCGCCGCCCGCCGCACTGCCGCTGCCGGCCAGCCGGCGCGGCCGGAAAAAGCGCGCGTCCACGAACCAGACGAGGCCCGTGACCAACGCAGCTAGAACCAGGAAAAAGGAAAAGTCGAAGACCAAGCGGCACCTCTCGGAACGGGGCGGAGTATTGGTTAATTATCCCGCCAAATCAATGCTTTGCGTCACATTGCGCGGGCCGGAGTGAAAATCACTCCTTGCGGCCCACCTGCAACACGGCCAGGAAGGCCTCTTGCGGGATCTCCACCTGGCCGATGTTCTTCATGCGCTTCTTGCCCTCTTTCTGCTTCTCGAGCAGCTTGCGCTTGCGCGAGAGGTCGCCGCCGTAGCACTTCGCCAGCACGTTCTTGCGCAGCGCCTTGACGGTGGAACGGGCAATGACGTGCGCGCCGATCGCCGCCTGGATCGCGACCTCGAACATCTGGCGCGGGATCAGCTCCTGCATCTTGTCGACCAGCTCGCGGCCCCGCTGATAGGCCGTGTCGCGGTGGCTGATGATGGACAGCGCGTCGACCTTGTCCTCGTTGATGAGGATGTCGAGGCGCACGAGCGGCGCGGCCTGGAAGCGGTCGAACTCGTAATCGAACGATGCATAACCGCGGCTGCAGCTCTTCAGCCGGTCGAAGAAATCGAGCACCACCTCGGCGAGCGGCATCTCCCACTGCATCGACACCTGGTTGCCGAGATACAGCAGCTTTTTCTGCACGCCGCGCTTCTCGAGGCACAGCTTCATGACCGGGCCGACGTAGTCCGGGGGCAGCAGGATGTTGGCGACGATGATGGGCTCGCGCAATTCCTTGATGCGGTCGACGGGCGGGAGCTTGGCCGGGTTGTCGACGTTGACGATCTCGCCGTCGGTCGTCATGACTTCGTACACCACCGTCGGCGCGCTGGTGACGAGCGACAGCTCGTACTCGCGCTCGAGGCGCTCCTGCACGATGTCCATGTGCAGCAGGCCGAGAAAGCCGCAGCGGAAGCCGAACCCGAGCGCGGTCGACACCTCGGGCTCGTAGTGCAGCGCGGAGTCGTTGAGCTTGAGTTTCTGCAACGCGTCGCGGAACGCCTCGTAGTCGTCGCTGCTCACCGGGAACAGGCCCGCGAACACGCGCGGCTTGATCGCCTTGAAACCCGGCAGCGGCTGGCTGCACGGACGGTTGTCGAGCGTGATCGTGTCGCCGACGGGTGCGCCGTCGATTTCCTTGATGCCCGCGATGATGAAACCGACTTCGCCGGTGTACAGCGCGTCTGCCACCAGCGACTTCGGCGTGAAGCGGCCGAGCTTGTCCGCCTGGTGCGCGCGGCCCGTGGTCCACACGCGGATCTTCTGGCCGGTGCGGAGCGAGCCGTTCACGACCCGCACCAGCGAGACGACGCCGACGTAGCTGTCGTACCAGGAGTCGATGATCAGGGCCTGCAGCGGCGCGTCAGGGTCGCCCTTCGGGCACGGCACGCGCCGCACGAGTTCTTCGAGCAGTTCGTCGACGTTCTCGCCGGTCTTGGCGCTGACGCGCACCGCATCCTCGGCCTCGATGCCGATGATCTCCTCGATCTCCTTGATGACCTTGGCCGGGTCGGCCGAAGGCAGGTCGATCTTGTTCAGCACGGGGACGACTTCGAGGCCCTGCTCGAGCGCCGTGTAGCAGTTGGCAACGCTCTGCGCCTCGACACCCTGGGCGGCGTCGACGACCAGCAGCGCGCCCTCGCAGGCGGCAAGCGAGCGCGAGACTTCGTACGAGAAATCGACGTGCCCGGGCGTGTCGATCATGTTCAGCTGGTACGTCTCGCCGTCGCGCGCCTTGTAGCGCAGCGAGACGCTCTGCGCCTTGATCGTGATGCCACGCTCACGCTCGAGGTCCATCGAGTCGAGGACCTGTGCCTGCATCTCGCGATCCTGCAGGCCGCCGCACACCTGGATGAAGCGGTCGGCGAGCGTCGACTTGCCGTGGTCGATGTGCGCGATGATCGAAAAATTGCGGATCAGTTTCATCAGGGCCTAAGGTCGTGCGACAGGTCGTCCGAAGCGGCCCGGAGGTCGGGCTCGCCCAAACCGGCGATTATAGCCGCAGGACTGCGGCAATCTCGGCACGATCGTAGCGGCCTTCGCAGGCCACCTGCCCGCCCACCCGCAGCACCGGTACGCGCAGGCCGAATTCAGTGGCCAGCGCCACGTCCGCATCGACGTCCCGCACCGCGAGCCGGGGCAGCAGCGCCGGCTGGTCGAGGGAGAATTCGAGCAGGAAATCGTCGCAAAGGTGGCACCCCTCGCGCACCAGCAACTCCAGGGCCGCCCCGCTCATGGGGCGCCGGCTTCGATCCGGGTCACGACTCCCGCGCCGCGGGTCATCGTCAGCGGACGGGGCCGACCGGCGGTTTGGCGGGAGCCGGCGAGGCTGTGGCCGGCACGGGCGCCACGGAGTTGGCAATTTCGCGCACCGTGGCAGCCGGCACTTCGCCGATCGCGGTGACCACGTGGCCCTTCACGCTGGTGGAGTACGCGTTGGCCGAGCCCATGCTGGACGACTCGGGCGGCCGCGGACCCGACGGGGCGCCCGGCTCGATGAAGACCGAGATGGCGGCGATGCCGTCGGAAAAAATCAGGTGCTGGGCCGGCATCGGGGAGCCGGGAATCGACTGCAGGCGGCTGGCCACGAGCCGGAACCCGGGGGGCACGCGCAAGGGCCGCCAACCGCCGTTGGCGGGAAGTTGCGGCATCGCAGCCAGCTTGCGGCCCGTGCGGACCCACTGGAACCCAGTGGCGTCGACCGAGGGCTCGATGTCGCTCGCGGGTATCTTGTCCTTGATGTGGAGCTGCGTGAACCGGATGTGCTCGATCGGGTTGCCTGCGCCATCCGCGACGATGGACTGCAGCGGCATCGCCGTTTCCTCGTCGAGCCAGAGCCGGTAACCGTAGCGGTAGATGTCGCGGGGGCGAACGTCGATCACCCGCACTTCGCGCCCGAGCAGGCGGCTGCCCTTGCTCACGGAGAGGTCGTAGAAGCGGTCGAGCTTCGGACCGGGGGTGGGCAACGCCTTGAGCAGCGAACCTTCGTCGCCACGCGGCTCGACCAGCACCACGCGCCTGTCCGGCAGGTAGGCATGCACTTCGTCGCGGGTGCGCACGATTTCGCGGCCGCTGCCGTCGAGCGACACCAGCCGCTCGAACGCGCGGCCTTGCTCGACCCGGTGGACGATACGCATCGTCTCGACCTGGCGTCCGGTGGTGTGCGTAAACAACCCGTCGTAATTGAGGGTGGCCAGCGATACCGACATGCGCTCGAGCCAGGCCCGGGCGTCCTGGCCCGCATCTTCCGCGTGCGCGGAAAACGCCACCAGGCAGGCGGCGACACAGAGCGCGGCTCGCCTCATGTCAGGGCGCCTCTCCCATCTCGAACGAGACGCGGGTGATACCCGGATCGGCGGCGAGCAGGCTCGACAGCACGTTGCGGCGAACCATCGGCGTCGAATACTGGCTGTGGGCGACCATGTAGCTCGCCAGCCGCTGGCTTTGCGCCGGCGTTGGGCTCGAACCCATGGCAGCGACATTGGCCGCCTGCAAGGGCGCGACCTCGGCCAGGGGCGTCGTCGCGTCCGGTCGCAATACCAGTACCGCGGCCGCGGCTGCGCTCGCTGCGAGTGCGGTCCGGATCATCGGCCGCCGCCAGAACGCTGCCTGCGCCGATGCGGCCTGGCCGGCGACACCGGCCGCCGGGGCGGCCCGAGGGGTGCGCTGCAGGTCATGGCTCGCCGTGGCCGGCACAGCGGCTGCCTCGGTGGCGTCGATGGTCGCGCTGACCCGGGCTGCAAACCCGGTCGTGGCGATGCGCCCGCCCGGTGCCCGCAGGGTTTCGCCGATCAGGGCATAGCTGCCGAAGGCGCGGCGGAGTGCCGCGTCCTTTTCGAGGCGCCGCACGAGCAGGCCCATTTCGTCCTTGGGCAGTTCACCGTCGAGCAGGGCCGAAAGCTGTTCGCGAATCTGGTCGGTCATATCGTTCTCGGCACTCGGTGCGATCGTTTGGGCAGTCGGTCGGTCAGTCGAGCAGGGGTTTCAGGGCGCGGTCGATGGCTTCACGAGCCCGGAAGATACGCGACCGGACCGTGCCCACCGGGCAATCCATGGCGTCGGCGATCTCTTCGTAGCTCAAACCTTCGACCTCGCGCAAGACGATGGCGGTACGCAGGTCTTCGGGCAGCTGCTCGATCGCCTGGTTGACGGTGACGCGGATCTCTTCGGAGAGCGCCGCCGCTTCCGGCGTGTCGTCGTGCTTGAGCCGCGCCGCCACGTTGTTCTGCTCGCTCTCCGAGAGTTCGGCTTCGTAGTCGAGCGGCCGGCGCTGGCGCGATGCTATCGAATTGCGGGCCGTATTGACCGCGATGCGATAGAGCCAGGTATAGAACGCGCTGTCGCCGCGGAACGAGCCCAGGGCCCGGTATGCCTTCACGAAGGCTTCCTGAGCCACGTCTTCGGCTTCCGTCGGATCGCGCAGCAGCCGCGCCACCAGTTTTACGACCTTGTGTTGATACTTGAGCACCAGCAGATCGAACGCTCCGCGTTCGTTGCGCTGGGCCCGCCGCACGAGTTCGAGGTCGCTTTGCTCGGTGCCCGCAGGCAGTCCGGCATCGTCGTCCCCGGGTTCTCGCGACTTCATAGACTCGTCCGGCGGGGGAAAGTTCGGCATGGCTGGCATGGGTAGGCTAACGCAACGGCGGGCCCGTCACGTACTAGCCACTCGCCAACAACGCGGTAGGACGACGCTCCAGCGCCGCAGGACCTGTGCAGGCGCGTCGAACGGCAAGAGCCAGTATCTGTAGCGCCCGGCCAACACAGGGGAAGCCGCATGCAGGTCGAGGAAAACCGAGGGCCCGAGCAGGCGTGTGCCACGCCCGACGAGGACACGACAGGCCGGCTTCCCCGGCGCGCTGAGCCATAAGGTGCCATCGTCCAGGCAGTCCAGGCGGTGCGCGGGTGCGCCGCTGGCACGGCGCCATGCCAGCAGCCTGCGCGCGGAGTCGAGCCCCCCCGCCAGTACCAGCGCAACCACGAGCCACCCGGCTGCTCCCGCGCGGGCGCAGGCCCAGGCGACGAACAGGGCCGCCAGCAGCACAAGCAGGCCCGCAATGCGGTCTGCCGCAGCGACTGCCGGCAACTCAAGGCTCGAGACGGCGAATGCAGGCGATGACCGCACTCTGCAGTTCCTCGGTGGGAGTGGTCCGGCCGACAAGATACCCGAACAGGTCGGGATCCTGCAGTTCGACCAATTGCACGAACGCGTCGCGTTCGGCAGGTGACGCGGTAAGCCAGACACGATCGAGGTAGCGCGTGAGCATGACGTCGAGCTCGCGCATGCCGCGGCGGCAGCGCCAGCGCAGGCGCGCCATGTTGGCGTCGGGCGTAAGCGCCTCAGTCATGCCGCACCCTTACGCTTGCTGCGCAGACCCTCTCCCGCGCTGCGCGCACCCTCTCCCGACCTGCGGTCGCAGCCCTCACCCGACCTGCGGTCGACCTCTCCCGCTGACGCGGGAGAGGTTAAATGGGACATCAGTGCTGCCGCTCGACGATCATCTTCTTGATCTCGGCGATGGCCCTGGAAGGATTCAGGTCCTTCGGGCAGGCCTGCGCGCAGTTCATGATCGTGTGGCAGCGGTAGAGACGGAACGGGTCTTCGAGTTCGTCGAGGCGCTCGCCCGTGGCCTCGTCGCGCGTATCGACGATCCAGCGGTACGCAGCCAGCAGCGCCGCCGGACCGAGGAAGCGATCGCTGTTCCACCAATAGGACGGGCAACTCGTCGAGCAGCAGGCGCACAGGATGCAGGCCGACGGGCCATCGATTTTTTCCTGGTCTTCCTTGGACTGCAGGCGCTCGCGATCGGGCGGCGCCGGCGTGCGGGTCTGCAGCCACGGCTTCACCGAGGCGTACTGGGCGTAGAAATTGGTGAGGTCGGGCACCAGGTCCTTGATGACCGGCATGTGCGGCAGCGGATAGATCTTCGCGTCACCCTTGATCTCGCCGATCGCCTTGGTGCACGCCAGCGTGTTGACGCCGTCGATGTTCATCGCGCACGAACCGCAGATGCCTTCGCGACAGGAGCGGCGAAACGTGAGCGTCGAGTCGACTTCGTTCTTGATCTTGATGAGCGCGTCGAGAACCATCGGCCCGCATTTATCGAGATCGACCTGGTACGTGTCGACGCGGGGCTTCTGGTTCGAGCCGGGATCGAAACGGTAGATGCGGAACGACTTGACGTTCTGCGCGCCGGCCGGGGCCGGGTGGGTCTGTCCGGGCTGGACCCGTGAATTCTCGGGAAGTCTGAATTGGGGCATGGCTTTGAAAAGGGGTTAGGGGATAGGGGTTAGGGGTTAGTCGGAGCGCAGACGGATCGCGCGCCTCACCCTATTCACTAATCGCTCAATAGGTACGCGCCTTCGGCGGAATGGCTTCGACGTCGCTCGTGAGCGTGGTCAGGTGCACCGGACGGTAGTCGATGCAGACCTTGCCGGCCGCATCGGCCCACGCCAGCGTGTGCTTGAGCCAGTTCACGTCGTCGCGATCCTGGAAATCCTCGCGCGCGTGGGCGCCGCGACTTTCCTTGCGGTTCGCCGCCGACGCCATCGTCACCAGCGCCTGCGCCAGCAGGTTGTCGAGCTCGAGCGTCTCGATCAGGTCGGTGTTCCAGATCAGCGAGCGGTCGGACACGCCGACGTCGGCGAAGGTCGCGAAGACCGCGTCGAGCTTCTGCACTCCCTCGTCCAGCGATTCGCCGGTGCGGAACACGGCCGCGTGGTTCTGCATGACACGCTGCATGTCGAGACGAATCTCCGACGTGCGTCGCGCGCCCTTCGCGTTGCGCAGCCGGTCGAGACGACTGATGGCGAGATCGCCCGCGTCCTTTGGCAACGGCTTGTGCGAGGTGTTGGGCTTGACCGTCTTGCCGCAGTGATGCGCGGCCGCGCGGCCGAATACGACGAGGTCGAGCAGGGAATTGGAACCGAGGCGGTTGGCGCCGTGCACCGACACGCAAGCAGCCTCGCCCACGGCCATCAGCCCGGGGACTACAGCGTCGGGCTGGCCATCGCGCAGCGTGACGACTTCGCCGTGCACGTTGCAGGGAATTCCGCCCATGTTGTAGTGCACGGTCGGCAGCACGGGGATCGGCTCGCGAGTCACGTCGACGCCCGAGAAAATGCGCGCAGTCTCGGCGATGCCCGGCAGGCGCTCGTGGATCACGGCGGCGCCAAGGTGCTCGAGGTGCAGGTGGATGTGGTCCTTCTGCGGGCCCACGCCCCTGCCCTCGCGGATCTCGATCGTCATCGAACGGCTCACGACGTCGCGCGAAGCGAGGTCCTTGGCGTTCGGCGCATAGCGCTCCATGAAGCGGTCGCCGGCAGAATTGGTGAGATAGCCACCCTCGCCGCGCGAGCCTTCGGTGATGAGGCAGCCGGCGCCGTAGATGCCGGTCGGATGGAACTGCACGAACTCCATGTCCTGCAGCGGCAGGCCCGCGCGCAGCGCCATGCCACCGCCGTCGCCGGTGCACGTGTGCGCCGAGGTGCAGGAAAAATACGCGCGGCCGTAACCGCCCGTCGCGAGGATGACCGTGTGGGCGCGGAAGCGATGCAGCTGCCCCGTGGCCATGTCGAGCGCGACGACACCGCGGCACGCCCCGTTCTCCATGATCAGGTCGATGGCGAAGTATTCGATGAAGAAGCGGGCTTCGTGCTTCAGCGACTGCTGGTACAGCGTGTGCAGCATCGCGTGGCCGGTGCGGTCGGCTGCGGCGCAGGTGCGCTGCGCGATGCCCTTGCCGTAGTGCGTGGTCATGCCGCCGAAGGGACGCTGGTAGATCTTGCCGTCTTCGGTGCGTGAAAACGGCAGGCCGTAGTGCTCGAGTTCGAGGATCGCCGCCGGGGCTTCCTTGCACATGAACTCGATGGCGTCCTGGTCACCGAGCCAGTCGGAGCCCTTGATGGTGTCGTAAAAATGGAAGCGCCAGTCGTCCTCGCCCATGTTGCCCAGCGCGGCGCTGATGCCACCTTGCGCGGCGACGGTGTGACTGCGCGTCGGGAACACCTTGCTGATGCACGCCGTGTTGAGGCCCTGCTCGGCCAGCCCGAACGTGGCGCGCAGGCCGGCGCCGCCGGCGCCCACCACGACGACGTCGTACGTGTGATCGATGAATGCGTAATCCGCAGTGGTCATGCCTGGACTCCGAACGCGATACGCAGCACGCCGAACACGCCGACCAGGGCGGCCACGACGAGCGCGAACTTGAGCGCGACCAGCACGACGAGACGCGTGCCCTTGTCGCTGATGTAATCCTCGAACACGACCTGGAGGCCGAGCAGCGCGTGATACGCCGAGACCGCGAGCAGCAGCACGGCCATCACCGCCGAAAACGGCGACCGCAGCCAGTCGAGCACGGCGGCGTAAGGCGCACCCGCGCCGAGCAGCGCGAGCGAAGCGATGAACCAGATTCCGAGAATGACGAGCGCGACGGCCGTGACGCGCTGCGCATACCAGTGACCGGAACCGCCCTTGGCCGAGCCGAGTCCGAGCACGCGACCGAGCGGGCTGCGCAGGCTCATGCGGCACCGCCGAGCGACAGGCCGAGCGCGAGCCACAGTACGACCGTGAGCACCACGGCGCCGATCGCTGCCGCCCAGCCCGTCTTGCGCGCGACCGGGAGATCGAAGCCGTAGCCGGCATCCCAGAACAGGTGCCGGATGCCATTCAGAAAGTGGTAGCAGAATGAAAACAATCCGGCGAACAGCACTGCCTGCACGAGCGGCGAGCCGATCGTCGCGACTGCACTGGCGTAGCGCTCAGGACCGGCGCCCGCGGCGGCGAACCAGTAGACGAGCACGAAAAAGCAGAGGCTCAGCAGGATGCCCGTGACCCGGTGCAGGATGGACAGCGTGTTGGTGTACTGCCAACGATACTGCATGAACGGGGACAGCGGCCGCTCGGGCTGCGCCATGAGGCTACCTCTCTCGGGTTCCGTGACGACGTCTAGAAATCGATGCAGCGCCCCGCCTTCTCCCAGTCGCCGAACCGCGTGGGTTCGGGACCGTCCCGGCCGCCGATCTCGCGCGGCAGCCCGGCGGGACCACCCGCGGGCGTCGCGGGCTGCAACGGCGATCCGGGAACCTCGGCCGTATTCGCAGGCCCAGGGCCTGCTATCTGGCCTGCTTCCTGGGCCGGCACCGGGGGCAGCCCCTCGGCAGCCCCTGCAACAGCTGCCGCGCCGCGCTCGGACGACGCGACTGGAGTTGCGATTTGTTCGTACTGCGAAGGCTGCATGTCAGCCAGTGATGGTGCCAGAACGCGCCTATTTTCTCCACCGGACACTTGGTCTATGGTCGAATGACCGAATACCACTCGTTGCCCCCAAGAAATCATGATCGACGATTCCACTCAAGCCGTTCGCTCCGTGCTGCTGCCGGGATTCGGCGTGTTGCGCATCTCCGGCACCGACGCGTCGAAATTCCTGCAGGGGCAGTTTACGAACGACTTACGGTTGCTGGCGGATGGCCGCACCCAGGTGGGGGCCTGCTGCACCAACCAGGGACGCGTGATCGCCAACGTCCGCTTTCGCCAGACTGACGAAGCGATCTACGCACTGCTGCCTGCCGACCTGCTCGGCAAACTGGCCACGCACCTGCGCAAGTTCGTGCTGCGATCAAAGGTGGAACTGCTGCAGGCGGCGGACCTGCAGGTGGGCGCCATCCTGACCGGCGACGCCGCGACTTCTTCCCAGGTCGCGCAACGCGCGTTCGACCAGGCCGTGATGACGATGTCGCCAGTGCCGCTCGCGGGCACGACCGAGGTGGTCACGTTCCAATATGCGCCAGACCGCGAAGTGGTCGCGGCGCCGCCCGCCGCCTGGCGCTCGATCAGCGGCCTGTCGTTCAGCCGCACCGATCCGCGTGCTGAGGCGGATTGGCTCGCTGCCGACATCGCGGCCGGTCTGCCGCACGTGTTCGCCGCGACCTCCGAACAGTTCACGCCGCAGATGCTGAATATCGACCTGCTCGACGGCGTCAGCTTTACCAAGGGCTGCTACACCGGCCAGGAAATCGTCGCGCGCACTCACCACCTTGGCCGGGTCAAGCGACGCACGATGAGATTTCACGTTGCGGGCGGCGCCGCGCCTGCGCCGCTCACCCATCTGTCGCTCGATGGCGTCAAGGCCGCAGACGTGCTGATGACCGCCGCAACTGCGGATGGCATCGAAATGCTCGCGGTGACGAACATCGACGCGATGGGCAAGGTGCTGCTGCTCGAGGACGGGCGCAGCGCGGAGCCGCGGGCGTTGCCGTACGAGGTTGGTTAGGGAGGTAGGGGCAGGAAGGGCTAGGAAGGACAGGAAGGACAGGAGGCGCGCAAGGGCCAGAACTCAGACTTGCTGCCGACCTCTCCCGCGTCCTGGGGAGGGCCTTCCCGCGCCTTCCTGCTCCTGCTCCTGCCCCTACCCTACCCCTGCCCCTTCCTCACTCCGGCTTCATATGCGGGAACAGCAGCACGTCCCGGATCGACGGTGAGTTCGTGAACAGCATCACCATGCGATCGACGCCGATGCCGAGCCCGGCCGTCGGCGGCAGGCCGTATTCGAGCGCGCGGACGTAGTCGGCGTCGTAGAACATCGCCTCTTCGTCCCCGCCGCTCTTGCGTGCAACCTGCTCGCGGAACCGAGCCGCCTGGTCTTCGGCATCGTTGAGCTCGGAGAAACCGTTGGCGATCTCGCGTCCGCCGACGAAGAATTCGAAGCGGTCGGTGAGAAAGGGATCGGAATCGTTGCGGCGCGCGAGCGGCGACACTTCCGCCGGATACGCGTAAACGAAGGTCGGCTGCAGCAGCCGGTGCTCTGCAGTTTTCTCGAAGATCTCGATCTGCAGCTTGCCCGCGCCGTCTGCGGACTTGACCGGGATGCCGAGCTTGGCGCATTCGCCACGCAGGTAGTCGACGTCGCGCAGGCGCGAACGGTCGATTCCCGGATTGAAGTGCACGACGAGGTCCTCGACCGTGACACGGCGGAAGGTCGAACCGAAATCGAACGTCTCGCCCTGGTACTCCACCTTGCGCGTGCCGCACACCATGTCGGCGATCCCCTGGAACATCCGCTCGACCATGTCCATGAGGTCGCGGTAGTCGGCATACGCCTGGTACAGCTCGAGCATCGTGAATTCAGGATTGTGGCGCGTCGAAAGGCCTTCGTTGCGGAAGTTGCGGTTGATCTCGTACACGCGCTCGAACCCGCCGACGACCAGACGCTTCAGGTAGAGCTCTGGCGCAATGCGCAGGTACATGTCGACGTCGAGGGCGTTGTGGTGCGTGATGAAGGGCTTGGCAACCGCCCCGCCCGGAATCACCTGCAGCATCGGCGTCTCGACTTCCATGAAGTCGAGCGCATCGAGGAAGCGGCGCAGGTATTGCACGATGCGCGTGCGCGAGCGAAACACCTCGCGGCTTTCGTCGCTGACGATGAGATCCACGTAGCGCTGGCGGTACCGCTGTTCGACGTCCGCCAGGCCGTGCCACTTGTCGGGCAGCGGCCGCAGCGACTTGACCAGCAGGCGCACCTGGTCGACCTTGACCGAGAGCTCGCCCGTCCGCGTCTTGAACAGCGTGCCCTCCGCGCCGACGATGTCGCCCACGTCCCAGGCCTTGAACTCGTCGTACGTCTCGCCGAGCGCGGTCTGCTGCAGGAACAGCTGGATCGAACCGCTGCGGTCGGCGATCTTGGCGAACGACGCCTTGCCCATGATGCGCTTCGCCATCATGCGGCCGGCCACGGTCACGCGCGTCGGATGCGCGTCGAACCATTCGGTGGCGCGGTCGCCGTATCCCGTATGCAGTTCGTCGGCCGCAGCGTCGCGACGGAAGTCGTTCGGGAACGCCGGGCCTTTCTCCCGCAAGCGCTCGAGCTTCGCCTTGCGCTCGGCGATCAGGTGGTTCTCGTCGACGGCCGGTGCCGCTGGAGACGTCGGTTGGTTGTCAGACATTTCTTCCCTCGTTGGGAAGGGGTTAGGGGATAGGGACTAGGGGCTAGTCGGAAGCGCGCATTCGCGCGGAGCCCTCACCCGGCCTGCGGCCGACCTCTCCCATCGCGATGGGAGAGGTGACTCTGCGCGCTGCAGGCGCGCTTCCGACTAACCCCTAGCCCCTAACCCCTATCCCCTTCTTCACAGCCCTTGTTTCAAGCTTTCTTCGAGAAACGGATTCAGGTCGCCATCGAGCACCGCGGTGGTGTTGCCGATTTCGACGCCAGTGCGGAGATCCTTGATGCGAGACTGATCCAGCACGTACGAACGGATCTGGTTGCCCCAGCTCACGTCCGACTTGGAATCCTCGAGCACCTTGGCCGCCGCGTTGCGCTTGTTGACCTCGAGCTCGTACAGCTTGGCCTTCAGCATCTTCATCGCCGTCGACCGGTTCTTGTGCTGGCTGCGTTCGCTCTGGCAAGCCACCACGATGCCGGACGGCATGTGCCGGATACGCACGGCCGACTCGGTCTTGTTCACGTGCTGGCCGCCGGCGCCGCTCGAGCGGTAGACGTCGGTCTCGAGGTCGGCCGGGTTGATGTCGATGTCGATGTCGTCGTCAACCTCGGGCGAGATGAACACGGATGCGAACGACGTGTGGCGCCGCGCGTTGGAATCGAACGGGCTCTTGCGCACCAGGCGGTGCACGCCCGTTTCGGTGCGCAGCCAGCCATACGCGAATTCGCCCTCGAACTTGATCGTGGCGCTCTTGATGCCGGCGACTTCGCCGCCGTTGGCATCGACCACTTCCGTCTTGAAGCCGTTCTTGTCGCCCCAGCGCAGGTACATGCGCATGAGCATGTTGGCCCAGTCCTGGGCCTCGGTGCCGCCCGCGCCCGCCTGGATGTCGAGAAACGCGTTGTGCGCGTCCATCTCGCCCGGGAACATGCGATTGAATTCGAGCTTCTTGAGCTTCGCGTCGATGCCGGCCAGGTCCTGCTCGACCGAGTGCACCATGCCTTCGTCGGCGTCGGCTTCGGCCATGTCGAGCAGTTCGGCCGCCTCGTCGAGCTCGGCGCCCAGTTTGTCGAGCATGGAGACGACGCCTTCGAGCTTGCCGCGCTCGCGGCCCAGTTCCTGCGCGCGCTCGGGCTTGGCCCAGATGGCCGGGTCCTCGAGTTCCCTCAATACTTCGGTGAGCCGCTCGGCCTTGCCAGCGTAGTCAAAGGTACCCCCTGAGCGCATCGGTGCGCTGCTTCAGGTCTTCGATCTGGCGACGTATCGGGTTGATTTCCATGAAAAAACTGTCACGCGACTAGGGCACGGGTGGAACTGCGAAGTGTAGCATTCCCCGCCCGCCCTGCGCTGTGCCGGGGCGGTCTGGCAGCCTGCCTGCGCAGGCTGTTGCGGACTACGCCGGCGCCAGCCACTCCGTGACCAGCTGCAATTTGCGCGTGCCGGTGTAGTCGTCGACTCCGGTGCGGTATGCGGCGACGACTTGGGAATGCGGGTGAATTGCCGGCGCGTTGGCATCGTCGCAGTAGCGAAAGGCAATGGCATCGACGAGCTCGCCCGAGCGGCTACGCAGCCGCAGCTTGAGGTGCCGTTGCCCGACCACGCGTGCATCGGCCACGCCAAACACGCCGTCGAACATCGGCTCAGGGAACCCGGCGCCCCAGGGGCCGCCCTCGCGCAGCGCATCCGCCGTCGCGACGTTGAATTCGCCGGCGAGCAATTCGCCATCGGTGTGGAGGTGTCCAGCGAGGGTGTCCGCGTCGATCCAGCGTTCGATCTCCTGCGCGAACTCCGCCTCGAACACGGCGAGGTTCGACTCGCGCAGCGTGAGCCCCGCGGCCATCGCGTGGCCGCCGAACTTGTCGATCAACCCTGGTGTGCGGGTGGCGATGGCGTCGAGCACGTCACGCACATGTACACCGGCCACCGAGCGCGCCGAACCCTTGACCCAGCCCGGCTCCGACGCCGCGAACGCCACCACTGGCCGATGCAGGCGCTCCTTCACGCGCGAGGCAACCAGTCCGACGACGCCCTGGTGCCACCCCGCGTCGTACACGCACACGCCCGACGGCACGTGGCCCGCGAGCGATGCCACGCGCGCGTCGACCAGCGCCAGCGCCTCCACCTGCATTTTCGCCTCGAGTTCCTTGCGCTCAGTGTTGAGCCGCGCAAGGTCCAGAGCCGTCGCGCGGGCTGCAGCCGGATCGTCGGTGAGCAGGCAGCGGATGCCGCGAGTCATGTCGTCGAGCCGCCCCGCCGCGTTCAGCCGCGGTCCGGCCTGGAACCCCAGGTCCTGGCCCGTGACGCTGGCAAGCGTCCTGCCGGACGCCTCGAGCAACTCGCGCAGGCCGGCGGAGCAGTGGCCGCGGCGGATGCGGTGCAACCCCTGCGTCACGAGGATGCGGTTGTTGCGATCGAGCGGCACCACGTCCGCCACGGTGCCGAGCGCCACGAGGTCGAGCAGGCGCGCCGGACTGGTATCGACGCCGCCTGGCAACGCATCGCGCCGAGCCAGCTCGCGTGTAAGTGCCGCCATGACGTAGAAGGCCACGCCCACGCCGGCCAGCGCCTTCGACGCGAAGCGGTTACCCGGCGCATTCGGGTTCACGATGCAGGCCGCCGCCGGCAGCTCGCGTCCGGGCAGGTGATGATCGGTGACCAGCACGTCGATGCCGTGGCGCCGCGCTTCTTCGACTCCGTCGAGCGACGAGATGCCGTTGTCGACGGTCACGATGAGGCTCGGCTGGCGCTCAGCCGCCACGCGCACGATCTCGGGCGTGAGGCCATAGCCGAAGCGGAAACGGTCCGGCACGAGGAAATCAGGCCGCTCGAAGCCGAGCGCCGTGAACTGCCGCATCATCAGCGCCGTGCTGGTCGCGCCGTCTGCGTCGAAGTCACCGACGATCAGGACGCGCCGCCGCGCCTGTTGCGCATCTGCGAGCAACTCCGCGGCGGCCTCGGCGCCATCGAGCGAGCTGACGGGAAGCAACTGGTCGAGCCGCAACTGCAGGTCGTCCGGCCCGGCAATCGCACGCGCGCCATACACGCGGCGCAGCACTGGGTGCAGTGTGTCCGGCAAGGACGCCTGCACGTCCGCGCGCGATTCGCGACGGAGAATGCGTCGCTCGCCGCTCAAGCAAGCCACCGTTCCGCCGCCGCGGGGCGACGCCAGAACCGCAACCGGGCCGCGCGATCGAGCGCAAGTGTGCGATCGCCTGCGAGCAGGTCCACCCGTCCGATCGTGCCGTCGCGCACCTGCCGCGCCAGCCACGCGAGCAGCCCCGAGTCGATGGCCGCAAGCGATTCCGCGTCGTCGTGCGCAGGCGGCCGGGTCTGCCCGATGAGCATGTGACACTGCGGCGCGAGCGGCGGCGCGTGCCACTGCACCTGCATCTGTTGCAACAGCCACGGGTGCGTGGCCCGTCCCACGCGCGCCCCACAACGCGCGCAGCCATGGGTCGTCGGTATCCAGGCTCCAGCCGTCGGCGGCCGGCAAACCGGCCGTCGCTGCAACGGATGACTGCGGCGGCGCGCCAGCACCGAAACCCCACAACCACCATGCATTCACGGGCAACTGCCGTGCGCGCTCGCGGCGCGCATTGACCGGATGTTCGTGCAGCAGCATCTGGATCTCATTCATCAGGCTGCGCACGCGTGCGCCGTGGGGGCCCGAGGGCATGCAGTCGTGAACATTGTGTCCGACCACGATCTCCGGCGGCTGGGTCGTGCATTCGACGGCTGCGGCAAAATGCAGCAGCCAGACGCCGTCGAACCATCCCATGACTTGCGGATCGCCCTCCGCGAAATGCGCGCCGACGGTGGCAGCGAGTGCCTGCGCTTCCTCGTCGGCGAGTACCGCTGCGCGCAACGGTGCGAGCCGCAGATGATCGAGCCCTGCCGCCAGGTGCACAGGCTGCGCGAGACACCACGAACCTGGCGCCTGGCCTTGCCGGTGGAACTGTGCAGCCACTGCCGGCCCCGCCGGTGTGGAGCGCAGCGACGACGCTTCCGCGACGGGCTCGAGCAACCATTCGCGCCACGCGTCCCCGGGATGCGTACCGAACCGGCCGCGGCCGGTGAGCCAGCGCAGCGAATCGAGCGGGGGCAGGGTTTCGTTCGCGGCCGCCGCGGCCAGCGCCGCCTGCAGCCACGGCAGCGCGACGCGCACTTGCGGCAAGCTCACGACGCGCAGGCTCGCGCGCACCCGGGGTGGCTTCGTGAACTCGTGCAGCGCATGCGATATCGTACGGTCATGAAGCTCCAACTCGAAAATCCACCCGGCACCAACCTCATTCGCAGCTACGGCCCGGGGCAATTGCGCATCGGCGAGACCATGCATTCGAGCAGCGTCATCGTCACCGCCACCACGGTCATCGCGCCGTGGCGCCCCGCGACGGTACCGGAGTTGACGCCCGCCGACCTCGAGCCCCTGCTTGGGCTCGGGCCCGAGGTGGTGCTGCTCGGCACCGGTGCCCGCCAGCAGTTTCCGGACATGCAGGTGCTGCGCATCCTGCACGAGCAGCGGATCGGCGTGGAGGTCATGGACACCGCGGCCGCCTGCCGCACGTACAACGTGCTGGTCACCGAGGGCCGCAACGTGGCCGCCGCACTGATCGTCTGACCGTCCCGGTCAGGCCAGGCCCTGCAGCAGCGGCACGAAGACCACCGGGCCGAGCACCTCGCGCTCGTAGCGATCGCCGCGGCGCGTGATCCGCAGCAACTGCTGCTCGCGGTCGTTGCCGACGGGGATCACCAGCCGGCCGCCATCGGCGAGCTGCTCGAGCAGCGCCGGCGGCACTGCGTACGACGCCGCCGCCACGATGATGCCGTCGAACGGCGCGTGGGCAGCCCAGCCTTCGAAGCCGTCGCCGTGCTTCATGTACACGTTGGTGATGCGCAGGTCGCGAATGACCTGCCGGGCCTTCAGCTGCAGCGCCGCAATGCGCTCGACGCTGTACAGCGTCACGACCAGCGGCGCCAGGACTGCGGTCTGGTAGCCGCAACCCGTGCCCACTTCGAGCACCTTGCGCGGCTTGCCCGCCTCGAGCAGCGACTGCGTCATGCGCGCCACGATGTAGGGCTGCGAAATCGTCTGGCCGTGGCCGATCGGCAGCGCCGTGTCTTCGTAGGCGCGGCTGGCAAGCGCCTCGTCCACGAACAGGTGACGCGGCACGCTGCGGATGCGCTCGAGCACTTCGTTGTCGGTGATGCCCTGCTCGCGCAACCGCGCGACGAGCCGCTCGCGCGTGCGCGCGGAGGTCATGCCGATTCCGCTCACCCTGCTCGGGTCTTTCATCATGCTGCGCGGCTCACTCTGCACGCCCCGCCAGCCACTCGCCGATCTCCGCGACCGCTGTATGGCGCGTGAGGTCGACCTGCAAGGGCGTGACCGACACCCAGCCATTGGCGACCGCGTGAAAATCGGTGCCCTCGCCCGCGTCTGCGCCTTCACCGGCCGGACCTACCCAGTACACGGGTCGGCCGCGGGGATCCGCCGCGCGCAGCACGGGGGCCGAGCGATGCCGGTGCCCGAGCCGCGTCGACTTGATGCCCCGCAACTGCTCGTACGGCAGGTCGGGCACGTTGACGTTGAGGATCATCGAAGAGTGGAGCGGCGAGCGCTGCAGGCGCAGCAGTAATTCGCTCGCCACGCGGGCAGCCGTGTCGAAGTAGCGGCCCTCGCGGACCACGAGCGAGATCGCGATGGCTGGCAAGCCCAGGAAACGCCCCTCCACGGCGGCCGCAACCGTGCCGGAATACAGCACGTCGTCACCGAGGTTGGCGCCGTCGTTGATCCCCGAGACGACCATGTCGTGCTCTATTTCGCCCTCGAACAGGCCGGAGATCGCGAGGTGGACACAGTCCGTGGGCGTGCCGTTGACGAAGTACCGGCGCTCGCCGTATTCGGCGACCCGCAGCGGCACGTCGAGCGTGAGTGAGTTGCTGGCGCCGCTGCGGTTACGCTCCGGGGCGACCACCGTCAGCTGCGCAAGCGGCTGCAGCGCGTCGACGAGGCGCTGCAGGCCTTCGGCGCGATAGCCATCGTCGTTGCTGACCAGGATTCTCATGTGGCGTGGGACCGTATCGTTATCTGGGCCCCAGCTGCAGCGGGGTTGGCCACGAACGCCGCGCAACTATACTGGAATCCCTGCCCGCCTCGGAAGCGAAGTCCCCCGGCATGACGACGAAAAAGCCGCCGCCCGGCGACGACGACCGGCAGGCGTTCAGCCACGCGATGTCCGGCGTGCGCCCGCTCGCGGCCAAGCCAGCGCCGCCAGCGCGACCCAGGCCGCGCGCAGTCGCCCGCTTCGCGCGCGCAGGGCGACAGGAGTTGCTGCTCGAAAGTCGTGCGCAGGCCGGCGACCCGGCTGTGCACGAGCATGGCGGGCAACTGCAGTTCAGGCGCAACGGCGTGCGCGAAGACCAGCTGCGCAAACTGCAGCGGGGCCAGTTCCCGGTCGAAGCCGAGGCCGACCTGCACGGCATGCGCCTGCTCCCTGCGCACGATGCGCTGCGTCAGTTCGTCGCGGACTGTGTCGCGCGCAAGCTGCGCTGCGTGCGCGTGATCCACGGCAAGGGGCTGCGTTCGGGGCCCGGCGGTCCCGTGCTGAAGATCGCGGTCAGCCATTGGTTGCGCCAGCTCGAGGACGTCGCGGCCTATGCCAGCGCCCGTCCGGCTGATGGTGGCAGCGGGGCCGTCTACGTGCTGCTGCGCTAATCCTCGCCACCCTCGCCCGCGTCCCAGGCAGCGGCCAGCACTTCGTGCAGCACGGCGGTAGCGAACGTGCCGCGCGGCAGCACGAACTGCAGCAGCAGCGTGTCGTCCGTGCCGAACGACCATTCGAACTCACGGACCGGCAGGCGCAGGCTGCGACGTTCGTGGTCGATGCGTTCGTCGACCAGCAACTTGATGAGCGACGCCAGCGGCGCCAGCGCCGTGTCCTCGACTGCGCGTGCCGCGCCCAGCGCCGGTGACTCGCCGCGTCCCGGCAAGGGGCCGCTGGGGTGCACATCCATTTCGACGCGACGCGCCTCGAGAATGCCGTCGATCTCTGTCGCCTGGAAGAAGCTGCGGCGACCGTCGAGCATCACGGCCTCTCCGTCCAGCAACCGGTCCCAGTCGCCCCGTGCCACGCGCGCCGCGAGCACGGCGTTGAAGGCGTGGCTGCGCGCGGCCGAAAGCAGGAAACCCCGTTGCGCGCGCTCGCGGGGGGCGGAACCGCCGTCGGCCCATTCCAGGGCGCGGCGCAGGTTGCTGCCCTCGCGGCCAAAGCGCTGCGGCCCGAAGTAATTCGGCACGCCCCGCTCGCGGATCGCGCGCAGGCAGGCCTCGATCGCGTCACGGTCGCCGTGCAAATCGACGATGCGCAACGCGAAGCGATTCGCGCGATGCGATCCGGGGCGGAGCTTCCGTCCATGCCGGTGCGCCGACAGCACTTTGTATTCAGCGTCCTGCCATGCGGCGCAGGCAGCGACGTCGGCCTGCAGCGGCAGCGGCACCGTGAACGCCTGGCGCGTCAGCGCGTGGCGATCCTTGTGCCCGGAGAAGCCGACGTCGCGCGCTGCAACCCCCGCGTGCCGTGCAAGCTGCGCGGCCACCCAGCCCGTGTTGGCGCCGCGCTTTTCCACGACGAGAAGCGCGTGCCCGCCCGTGCCGTCGGGTTCGAATCCCAGCACCTCGTCCACCACGAAGTCGTCGGGTTCACGCCGGATCACGCCGGTCGCGGGCGGCCGGCCGTGCGCGCAGGGAGCCGCTTCGCTCAATGCCCGTTCTGCCCGTTCTGCCCGTGTGCCCGCGCGTTTTCGCCATGAGCCAGCAGCACGATCGCCTGGCAGGCGAGGCCTTCCGCGCGACCGATCGCGCCGAGCCCCTCGGCGGTAGTGGCCTTGATGTTGATGCGGTCGATACGCGTGCCCAGGTCGTCCGCGATGTGCTGGCGCATGTGCACGCGGTAGGGCCCGATGCGGGGCGCCTCGGCCAGGATCGTGAGGTCGGCGTTGACGAAGCGCCAGCCATGCTCGCGCACCAGCGCGGCGCAATGGCGCAGGAACACGCGGCTGTCAGCGCCCTTCCAGCGCGCGTCGGTATCCGGAAAATGTTCGCCGATGTCCCCGAGTGCCATCGCGCCCAGCAGCGCGTCGCACAGCGCGTGCAGCGCGACGTCGCCATCCGAATGCGCGCGGACGCCTTGCGCGTACGGAATGCGCACGCCGCCGAGCGTCACGTGGTCGCCTGCGGCGAACGCATGCACGTCGTAACCGATTCCCACCCTCATCGCCCCACCCCCAGTCGTTGCCGGCCGTTCATGTTTGTTTGCGCCGCAGGATCGCCTCGGCCAGTGCGGCGTCCTCCGGATTGGTGACCTTGATGTTGTCCGCGTGGCCGCGCAGCAGCCGGGGCCGCAGCCCGAGGCCTTCGATGGCGGACGCTTCGTCGGTGACCGGCCGCCCGCGCTCGAGACACAGGCCCAGCGCGCGTCGCAGCAGGCCGAACCGGAACATCTGCGGCGTCAGGGCGCGCCAGAGCCCGTCGCGCGGCACCGTTTCCACGGCGCGCCCAGTGCCATCATCACGCTTCAGGGTGTCACCGACAGGCAGCGCGAGCAGACCGCCGACGGGATCTGCATCGAGCGAATCGAGGAGCAGGCCGAGGTCTGCCCGCCGCAGGCACGGCCGCGCGGCATCGTGCACCAGCACCCAGTCGGTTTCGTGCGCCATCCCCGCCAGTGCCTCGAGCCCGTTCGCCACGGATTCCTCACGCCGCTGGCCGCCGGCGCAACGTCGCACGCGAGGCAGCGCCATTTCCGGCAGCGTGGTCCAGCGGTCGTCGTCGGGCGCGAGTGCCACGACGATGCCGTCGAGACGGGGTTCCGCGAGCAGCGCGGCGAGCGTCCACGACAACAGTGGACGCTGCAGCAGCGGGGTGTATTGCTTGGGGACAGCGGCGCCGAAGCGCGCACCCTGACCCGCGGCCGGGACGATCGCCCAACGCCGGACCGCGGAGGTCACGGCACCGTGGCCTGGGCTGTCCTTTTTGCCTCTGGGGTGGCGCCGAGTGGCGGCGTGATCACCGAGCCAGGTTGCACCGGCGGCACGACCTGGAAAAAGGTCTCGTTCGTCTTGACCATCCCGAGGTCCGTGCGGGCTCGTTCTTCGATCGCCTTGCGGCCGTCCTTGAGATCGCGAACTTCGGCCGCGAGCGTGCGGTTACGCGTTTCGAGCCGGGTGTTCTCGGCCGATTGGACGTCGATGGCCTGCTCCAGGCGCCAGACCTCGCGCATGCCGTCGGGCGAGGCCCAGATGCGGTATTGCAGCAGCATCAGTGCCACTGCCAGGAGCCCCGCCATGATCCGGATCGTCATGGGCGTAAAAGATTAACAGAATCCAGGCGCATCAGGCACAACTGACCGCGAGCGGGATCGGGAAGGCCTCGCGGCCCGCGTAGCTGGCGTCGGACCCGAGCTCGGCTTCGATGCGGAGCAACTGGTTGTACTTGGCGACGCGGTCGGAGCGGCAGAGCGATCCCGTCTTGATCTGCGTAGCGCGCGTGGCCACGGCGATGTCGGCGATCGTGCTGTCCTCGGTCTCGCCCGAGCGATGCGAGACGACGGCGCTGTAACCGGCGTCGGCGGCCATGTCGATCGCTGCCAGCGTCTCGGTCAGGGTGCCGATCTGGTTCGGCTTGATCAGGATCGAGTTCGCGATGCCCTTCTGGATGCCTTCCCGGAGGATCTTCGTGTTGGTCACGAACAGGTCGTCGCCGACCAGCTGGATGCGCTTGCCGAGGCGCTGCGTGAGCTGTGCCCAGCCGTCCCAGTCGCCCTCACCCATGCCGTCCTCGACCGTGATGATCGGGAAGCGGTTCACGAGTCCTTCGAGGTAATCCACGAACTGCGTCGGGGAGAACTGGCGGCCCTCCGACTCGAGGTGGTAGATGCCGTCCTTGAAGAACTCCGAGCTGGCGACGTCCAACCCCAGGAACACGTCGCGGCCGGCCTTGTAGCCGGCACGCTCGATCGCCTCGAGGATCGTTTCGAGCGCGGCCTCGTTCGAGGGCAGGTTGGGCGCGAAACCGCCCTCGTCGCCCACCGCCGTCGCCAGCTTGCGCTCGTGCAGCACCTTCTTGAGGGTGTGGAAGATCTCTGCGCCGCAGCGCAGTGCCTCCGAGAAACTGGGCGCGCCGACCGGCAGCACCATGAATTCCTGGATGTCGACGCTGTTGTCCGCGTGCGCGCCGCCGTTGATGATGTTCATCATCGGCACCGGCATGACCTTGCGGCCCGGGCCGCCGAGATGGCGGAACAGGCTCTGGCGCGAGGCCCTGGCCGCGGCATGTGCAGCCGCGAGCGAGATCGCGAGCAGCGCATTGGCGCCGAGCCGCGACTTGGTCTCGGTGGCGTCGAGCGCGATCATTTTCGCGTCGATGCCGGCCTGGTCCATGAGGTCGTGGCCGAGCAGCGCATGGCGCAACTCGCCATTGGCGTTGATCACCGCCTGCAGCACGCCCTTGCCCAGGTAGCGCTTCTTGTCGCCGTCGCGCAGTTCGACGGCCTCGCGCGTGCCAGTGGACGCCCCTGACGGCACGGCCGCGCGACCGACCACCCCGCCTTCGCCGAAGACGTCTGCTTCCACCGTGGGATTGCCGCGCGAGTCCATGATCTCGCGGGCCTTGATGTCGATGATCTTGGTCATAGGGTCGATTCCTCGAAGGGCCGCTGCTTCACGGCCTGGTCAATTTCCTGCATGACCTCGAGCAGCGAACGCATGCGATCGAGCGGCCACGCATTGGGGCCGTCCGAGAGCGCATTCGCCGGATCGGGGTGGGTTTCCATGAAGACGCCGGCGACGCCGACAGCGACGGCCGCACGCGCCAGCACGGGCACGAACTCGCGCTGCCCGCCCGAGGCGCTGCCCTGCCCGCCCGGCAACTGCACCGAATGCGTCGCGTCGAACACGACCGGCGCGTACTCGCGCATCACGGCGAGCGAGCGCATGTCGGAGACGAGGTTGTTGTAACCGAAGGAGAAGCCGCGCTCGCAGGCGAGAATCTGCGTGTTGCCGGTGGAACGCGCCTTGTCGATGACGTTCTTCATCTCCCACGGCGACAGGAACTGGCCTTTCTTGACGTTGACGGCCTTGCCCTGGCTGCACGCGTTGACGATGAAGTTGGTCTGGCGGCACAGGAATGCGGGCGTCTGCAGCACGTCGACCACCGCGGCGACCTCGGCCAGCGGGGTGTCTTCGTGCACGTCAGTCAGCACGGGCAGGCCGAGCTGGCGCTTGACCTCGGCCAGGATGCGCAGGCCTTCCTCGATGCCGGGCCCGCGGAAACTGCTGCGGGACGACCGGTTCGCCTTGTCGTAGCTCGCCTTGAAGATGTACGGGATGCCGAGCGCGCGGGTGATCTCCTGCATCCGGCCCGCGATGTCGAGCACCAGGCCTTCGCTCTCGACGACGCAGGGACCCGCGATCAGGAAAAACGGACGGTCGTGCCCGACCTCGAAGCCGCAGAGCTTCATGCGCCCGCCGCCACCGGCAGCTTGCCGGCCTTGTGCTCGCGCGCGGCGCGGATGAAGCCGGTGAAGAGCGGATGCCCGTCACGCGGCGTCGAACGAAATTCCGGGTGGTACTGGCTGGCCACGAAGAACGGGTGCTGCGGCAGCTCCACGATCTCGACCAGGCCGTCGCGCGAGAAACCCGAGAACCGCAGGCCCGCGTTCATCAGGCGCTGCAGGTACGTGTTGTTGAACTCGAAACGGTGACGATGGCGCTCGCGGATCAAGTCGGCGCCGTAGACGGTGTGCGCGAGCGAGCCGTGCGAGATCCGGATCTCCTGCGCGCCGAGGCGCATCGTGCCGCCGATCTGCGAGGTTTCGTCACGCGCCTCGACAGTGCCCTTCTGGTCCTGCCACTCGGTGATCAGCGCGATGACCGGGTGCGGCGAGGCGCGGTTGAACTCGGTGCTGTGCGCGCCCTCGAGCCCGGCGACGTTGCGCGCGTACTCGATGATGGCAAGCTGCATGCCGAGGCAGATGCCGAGGTAAGGCACCTTGTGCTCGCGGGCATAGCGCACCGCTTCGATCTTGCCTTCGATGCCGCGCTCGCCGAAGCCGCCGGGGACCAGGATCGCGTCCATGCCGGCCAACGCCTTGGTGCCGTGCTTTTCGATGTCGGTGGCTTCGATGAATTCGATGTTGACGCGCGTGCGCGTGCGCAATCCCGCGTGGATCAGGGCCTCGTTGAGCGAGATGTACGCGTCCTTGAGGTTGACGTACTTGCCGACCATCGCCAGGTTGATCGTGAGGTCGGGGCTCGCCTTGGCGGCAACGACCTGCTGCCATTCCTTGAGGTCGGCAGGCGGCAGGTTCGTCAGGCCGAACTTTTCGCAGACGATTTCGTCGAGCTTCTGCTCGTGCAGGAGCGACGGGATCTTGTAGATGTCGTCGGAATCGACCGCCGAGAACACCGCGCGCTCCTCGACGTTGGTGAACAACGCGATCTTGCGGCGCTGCTCGGACGGCAGCGGATCCTGGCAACGGCACAGCAGCAGGTCGGGCTGGATGCCGATCGAGCGCAGCTCCTTGACCGAATGCTGCGTGGGCTTGGTCTTGATCTCGCCCGAGGTCGCGATGTACGGAATCAGCGTGAGGTGCATGTAGAGCACGTTGTTGCGGCCGAGCTCGACGCCCAGCTGGCGGATCGCCTCGAGGAACGGCAGCGATTCGATGTCGCCCACGGTGCCGCCGATCTCGACCATGCACACGTCGGAGTCGCCCGCGCCCATGCGGATGCAGTGCTTGATCTCGTCGGTGATGTGCGGGATGACCTGCACCGTGGCGCCGAGGTAGTCGCCGCGGCGTTCCTTGGCGATGACGCGCTCGTAGATGCGGCCGGTGGTGAAGTTGCTGTTGCGGCCCGTGGTCGTGCGGACGAAGCGCTCGTAGTGGCCCAGGTCGAGGTCGGTTTCGGTGCCGTCGTCGGTGACGAACACTTCGCCGTGCTGGAACGGGCTCATCGTGCCCGGGTCGACGTTGATGTACGGGTCGAGCTTGACCATCGCGATCTTGAGGCCCCGCGCCTCGAGGATGGCAGCGAGGGAGGCAGCAGCAATGCCTTTACCCAGCGATGAAACGACACCGCCGGTCACACAGATGAATTTGGTCATTGGAGTCCCCGTCGCATGAAGCACGACGGGAGCGCAGTCTACCGGATCGGGGGGTGCACTGGCCACTTTGATGCGAGCACGTCGCCCGTGGTCACCGCACCTCGCCCGGCCCACTCGACGCGCCACGAGGGTTCGTCGGGTCGGGCCGCAAATGCCGCGGCAACGCCCAGGTCTGCCACAGCTGCAAGCTCGTCGCCGATCCACAGCAGCGGCAACTGCTCGCGCCGCCAGGGCAGCACGTCGTGTTCCTGCAACCACTTGCGCAATGGCCGCCGATGTGTGCCGCCTGCAGGCAAGAACGCCTCGCCGCCGGAGCGCTGCCGCACGGTCACCTCGACCGGCAGCCTGGCCCGACTGAAGCCCGCGCCCACGTCTTCCACCAGGCGCAGGCTCGAAGTTGCGGTCCACGCGTAGGCCGCGCCCCGGAGCACAGGCCACGCCCCCGCGCAGGGCGTTTCGTCGTCTGCGGCCGGCGCGGCGTGCAGATGCCCGCGATAGCGCCGCACGACCGCTCCGGCCCAACGCGTCTCCGGAACCCGATCGGAGGCAGCGACCGTCATGTCGTGGCGCAGCGCGGCCAGCGTGCGCGCCGAAGCCGGGGGCAAGCCGAGCCCGGCAAGCCAGGCCCGGAGCACCGCCCGCTGACGGGGATCCGGCAAGCGCTGCAGCGCTCGCAGGTCGAGCGCACGACCCGCGAGCACCTGCGGCAGGTCTGCGTCCACGCCGGCGGCCTCGGCAGCCAGCGCGTCACGCGCGAATTCCGCCACCCTTCCTGCCGTGGCGGCGGCGGCCGGCCAGCGCTCGCGCAGGGCTGGCAGCACCGCCAGCCGCAGATAATTGCGATCGAAGCGGCGGTCCGCATTCGATGGATCGGTCTGCCAGCGCAGCTCCTGCGCGACGGCCCAGCGCGCAAGATCGTCGCGCGCAAACTCGAGCAGCGGGCGCGCGTGCCACGACGCGGCGCCGAACGGACCGACTGGCGCCATGCCGGCCAGGGCACGCAGCCCTCCCCCGCGCAGCCACTGCAACAGGATCGTCTCGAGCTGGTCGTCGGCATGATGTGCCGTAAGCAGGACCTCGCCGGGTTCGAGCCCCGCTGCCAGCGCCGCGTAGCGCGCCTCGCGTGCGGCAGCCTCCGGGCTCGCGCCGGCTGCACGTGACACCTCGACACGGACCGTGGCGAGGTCGATGCCGTGCCCGCGCGCAAGCGTGCGACATGCCTCGGCCCACGCGGCCGAGTCCGGATGCAGCCCGTGGTCGACGTGGAGCGCACGCACGCGGGCGCGCAGGCTGCCGGTGGCAACCAACTGCGCGAGCGCAACGAGCAAGACCGTGGAATCGAGCCCGCCGCTCAGTGCGACACACAGTCGCGGCGGCGATTCACCTGCGGACGGCGGCAAAGCCGCGAGGATGGACTCGAGGCTGGCGGCAAATCGGGTAAGCGTGAACACCGCTGCGCGCCAGTCTCACGGACGCTGCCGAAGCGCGGCGCGGCTCAATTGACCGCGCGGTAGACACCCTGGCCGCGCAGGCGCTCGTAGCGGCTCGCGAGCAGCGCGTCCTCGGACAACTGCGAAACCTGGTCGAGGTGGCGCAGCAGTGCGTCCTTGAGCGCATCCGACATCGCCTGCGGATCGCGGTGCGCGCCGCCGAGCGGCTCGCGCAGCACTTCGTCCACGAGCCCAAGCTTGTCGAGGCGCTCGGCCGTGATGCCCATCGCGTCGGCGGCCAGTTCCTTCTTGTCGGCGCTCTTCCAGAGAATGGATGCGCAACCTTCCGGCGAGATCACCGAGTAGATCGAGTACTGCAGCATCAGCAGGCGGTCGCACACGCCGATCGCCAGCGCGCCGCCCGAACCGCCCTCGCCGATCACCGCGGTGATGACCGGCACGCGCAGCGTCGACATCTCGAACAGGTTGCGGGCGATCGCCTCGCTCTGGTTGCGTTCTTCCGAGCCGACGCCCGGATACGCTCCCGGCGTGTCGATCAGCGTGATCAGCGGCACGCGGAAGCGCTCCGCGAGCTTCATGAGTCGCAGCGCCTTGCGATAGCCCTCGGGCTTGGGCATGCCGTAGTTGCGGCGCACCCGCTCCTTGGTGTCGCGCCCTTTCTGCTGGCCGATCAGCATGACCGGCCGCCCGGCGAGGCGCGCGAACCCGCCGACGATCGCCAGGTCGTCCGCGTACATGCGGTCGCCATGGAGTTCCTGGAACTCGTCGAAGATCGAGACCGCGTAATCGAGCGTGTACGGCCGCTGCGGGTGGCGCGCGAGCTGCGCGACCTGCCACGGGGTGAGATTGGCGAAGATGCTGTTGGTGAGCGCCCGGCTCTTGGCGCGCAACCGCGCGATCTCCTCGCCGATGTTGACTTCGGCGTCGGAGGAGACGAAACGCAGCTCGTCGATCTTTGCCTCGAGCTCCGCGATCGGCTGCTCGAATTCGAGGAAACTCAGTGCCATGGGGGGAAGGATGCCGGACGCCTGCGAGCGGCGCAAATCGCGGCCAGTCACGCCGCGCAGGAGAGTCGCCCCGGCGCCGGTGCCAGCGTGCAGTCCGGGATCCCGTCCCCGGCTCCGGCAAGGCAGACACGTCGCCGGGGACGGGACCCCGGACCGCACGCTGGACAGGCCGCGGCTGAGCGAATCGTCGCCGCGGCGACGACTCGCACGCCGCAAGTGGCGGCCGCAAGATTTCTGCGTCAGCTCTTGAGCGTGGCCCGCCACTGCCGGGCGTTGCGCATGTCCAGCGCGCCCGCAATCGTCTTGAGCGCTGCCGTCTCGGCATCCGTGCGTGCCCTGCCCAGGCCGAGCAAACCGCCCGCGGCATCGGCCACGTCCTGGCACCAGGCGAGCAGCAGCTGTTCCTCGTCGGCGCCGAACTCCTCGCTCATGCTGCGGTTGCCGCGGGCGAGTTCGTTGAGGGCAGCAAGGTCGGATTTGAGCTGCTGTTTCGACGGCGGCTCGCTCAGCCAGCGTGACAGGGCGTCTTCGCCGCCGTGGTCGAGCATGCCGCGCTCGCGCGCGATCCGCAGGATCACGTCACGTTCGGACTTCTGCAGCTTGCCATCGGCCCAGGCCACGTAGACGAGCGGCAGCAGTGCCACCACGCGGTACGCCTCGCGCGGCACGCGCTGCTCCTTGAGCCAGCCATCGATATCCATGCGTTCCTCCCGACTTCGTTCTTATTGCGGCCGGGAAGAGTTGTACATGGGATGCGGTGAAGCTCGCAAGCTCGTCCCGCAGCCGCCCGCCAGTCGATGCGTCAGGTGGTGTCCCTGGCGGCGTAATAGAGCTCGACACCCTCCCGGCCGACCAGCGATCCGAGGCGGTCGATCAACTCGCGCGAGGGCCGCACTTTCCACTGCTCGCCGAACGTCAGGATCGACGCAGCCTCTTCGTTGGCAAAACGCACAGCCACGTTGCACTTGCCGCCCTTGCTCGGCTGCAGCGCCTGTTCGAGGGCCGCGATCAGCTTGCTGGCGTCCCCGTTCCGGCCCCGGGCGGTCGGCCAGCGCAACACCAGGTTGCGGGCGAACTGCTCGCGTGCCTGGTCGACGTCCATGATCTTCTTGGCGCCGATGCGCCAGTCGTCCACGAAATCGTCCCAGCGCAGGCTGCCTTCGACGACGAGGATGGCGTCCTTCGTGACGACCGAGCGGTACTGCTGGTAGACGTCTTCGAACATCGTGACTTCGAGCCGGCCGCTGCGGTCGTCCAGGATGAAGCTGTTGCGGTTGCCGCGCTTGCGGATCTCGAGCACCAGCCCGGCCACGGTGACGCTGCGCCCCGGGCCCCGCCAGGTATGGCCTTTTTCCTCGCCCCCGCCGCCGCCGACCGGCTTGGCGCCACCGACGTCGGCGATGCGCCCGCTGGTGATGGGTCGCAGCTCGCGCTCGTACTCGGCGATGGGATGCCCGGTGAGGTACAGGCCCAGCGTTTCGCGCTCGCCTGCGAGCCGCACGGCCTCGCCCCATTCCGGCAGGGTTTCCTGGGCTGCGCTTGCGCCTCACCTGCGTCGACGCCACCCTCACCCGCCCTGCGGGCGACCTCTCCCGCTGAAGCGGGAGAGGCGGGAAACAAGGCCGAAGAGGTCTTCCTGGCCGGCAGCCTTGGCACGTGTCGTCTGTTCGGCCGCCTGCATCGCCGATGGCAACTGGTGCATCAGGGTCGAGCGGAAGCGCATGCCGCCCATCGAATCCATCGCGCCCGAGCGGATCAGGGCCTCGAGCACGCGACGGTTGACCTTGTTGAGGTCGAGGCGGCGGCAGAGATCGCGCAGGTCGCGGAACGGCCCGTGCGCATTGCGCTCGTCGAGCATGTTCTCGACGGCCGCCTGCCCCACGCCCTTGATGGCGCCGAGGCCGTAGCGGATCGACTTCGGCCCCGACATCGCGAACATGTACTGGGATGCATTGACGTCGGGCGGCTCGACCGCGAGCCCCATGCGGTTGCATTCGTCGATGAGCGTCACGACCTTGTCGGTCTTGTCCATGTCGGACGACAGCACCGCTGCCATGAACGCTGCGGGGTAATGCGCCTTCAGCCAGGCCGTGTGATACGACAGCACGGCGTACGCGGCCGAGTGCGACTTGTTGAAGCCGTAGCCCGCGAACTTCTCCATCAGGTCGAAGATGGAGGCGGCCTTGGGCTCGGGCACGCCGCGCGCGACTGCCCCTTCGACGAAGATCGAACGCTGCTGCGCCATCTCCTCGGCTTTCTTCTTGCCCATCGCGCGCCGCAACAGGTCGGCGCCGCCGAGCGTGTAGCCGGCGAGCACCTGCGCGATCTGCATGACCTGTTCCTGGTACAGGATCACGCCGTACGTCGGGAACAGGACGGGCTTGAGGTCCGGGTGCAGGTAATCGATGCCGCCGCCGATGCGGCCGTGCTTGCGGTCGATGAAGTCGTCCACCATGCCCGATTGCAGCGGGCCCGGCCGGAACAACGCCACCAGCGCGATGATGTCCTCGAACGTGTCGGGCTGCAGGCGCTTGATCAGGTCCTTCATGCCGCGCGATTCGAGCTGGAACACCGCCGTCGTCTCGCAGCGCTTCAGCAGTGCGTACGTCGGGGCGTCGTCCATCGGCAGCGTGGACATGTCGAGCGGCGGCTCGTTCAGCTGCGCGCGCTGGGCGTTGATGGTCTTCAGCGCCCAGTCGATGATGGTGAGCGTGCGCAGGCCCAGGAAGTCGAACTTGACGAGGCCGGCCGCCTCGACGTCGTCCTTGTCGAACTGCGTGACGACGCTGCTGCTGCCCTCTTCGCAGTACAGCGGCGCGAAGTCCGTGAGCACCGAGGGCGCGATCACGACGCCGCCCGCATGCGTGCCGGCGTTGCGGACCAGCCCCTCGAGCGAGCGCGCCATGTCGATCAGCTGGCGCACGTCCTCTTCGTTCTTGTACCGCTTGCGCAGTTCGTCTTCTTTTTCCAGCGCATCGTCCAGCGTGATGCCGAGCTCGAACGGGATCAGCTTGGCGATGCTGTCGGCGAAGCCGTAGCTCAGGCCCTGCACGCGGGCGACGTCGCGCACGACCGCCTTGGCTGCCATCGTGCCGTAGGTGATGATCTGCGACACGCGATCGCGCCCGTACCGCTGGCCCACGTAGTCGATGACGCGGTCGCGCCCTTCCATGCAGAAGTCGACGTCGAAATCGGGCATGGACACGCGTTCGGGATTCAGGAACCGCTCGAACAGCAGGTCGTAGTGCAGCGGATCCAGGTCGGTTATGCCGAGCGCATAGGCGACGAGCGAACCAGCGCCCGAGCCGCGACCCGGACCGACCGGCACGCCATTGGCGCGCGCCCAGCGGATGAAGTCGGCCACGATCAGGAAGTAACCGGCGAAACCCATCTGGCAGATGACGTCGAGCTCGCGCACGAGCCGGCTCGCGTAATCGTCGCGCGGGATGTGCGTGCCCAGCTGCGCGGCGATTGCAGTCCAGCGACTCTCGAGCCCGAGTTTCGATTCTTCGCGCAGGTGGTCTTCGGTGGTCTGGCCCGCCGGCACGGGGAACGCCGGCAAGGACGGTTTGCCGAGCTTGATCTCGAGATTGAGCCGACGGGCAATCTCGACCGAATTGTCGAGGGCCTCCGGCAGATCGGCAAAGAGCCGTGCCATTTCCTCGGGTGAGCGCAGGTACTGCTCTTCGCTGTAGCGGCGCGGACGCGCCGCGTCGCCCAGCAGGGACCCCTCGTGGATGCAGACTCGCGCCTCGTGCGCCTCGAAATCGTCGGGCCGCAGGAAGCGCACGTCGTTGGTCGCGACGACTGGGACGCCGTGGGTCACGGCCAGCTGCAGCGAACCCGTGATGCACTCTTCCTCGCCTGGCCGTCCAGTGCGCTGCAGCTCGAGGTAATAGCGGTCGCCGAACAGTTCGAGCCAGCTCGCGAGCGCCGCACGTGCCTCGGGTTCGCGATTGCCGACCAGCGCGCGGCCGACGTCGCCCTCCCGCGCGCCGGAAAGCGCGATCAGGCCGCGGGTCGAGTCTTGGTCGAGCCAGGCCCGGTGCAGCGTCGGCCCGTGCTTGCCCTGACCTTCGAGATAGCTGCGGGTGACCAGTCGCGTGAGGTTGAGGTAGCCGCGACCGTCCTGGCACAGCAGCACGAGCCGCGAGGGCTCGTTGCGTTCGTTCTCGTCGCGCACGAGCGCGTCGACGCCGATCAGCGGCTTGATCCCTTTCGACTGGGCCGTCTTGTAGAACTTGACCAGCGCGAACAGGTTGGCCTGGTCGGTGAGCGCAACGGCCGGCATCCCGAAGCGCACCGTCGTGTCGATCAGGCCTTCGCGCAGCAGCTTGCCGTCGTCGGCCTTCTCGCTCTCGATGCGCACGACGCCGTCGACGAGCGAGTACTCGGTATGGACGTGGAGATGGACGAACCGGACGGCCATGGTGACGGGCTGCGGCGACTCAGCGGGGAAGACACGATTGTACCGGCGCAAAGCTCCGCCGGTGCACCGCGGAAGGCCCCAATCGACGCAAAGCCGCCAGGTGCTCCGGCGTGCCGTAGCCCTTGTGCCCCGCGAAGCCGTAGCCCGGATAGCGCACATCGAGCTCGCACATGAAGCGATCTCGCGCCACTTTGGCGAGGATCGACGCAGCTCCGACGCAAGTCACGCTCGAATCGCCCGCCACCACCGCCTCGATCGTGCAGTCGAGCGACAGGCCGGCGAGGCTCGGGCAGCGGTCGCCGTCGACGATCACGTGGGCCGGGGCGCAGTGCAGGCCGAGCATCGCGCGGCGCATCGCGAGCAGCGTCGCCTGCAGGATGTTGATCGCGTCGACCTCGCAGGCATCGGCCCAGCCCAGGCCCCAGGCGATGGCACGGGTCTCGATGCGCAAGGCCAGTTCTTCGCGCATCTCGGGGGCGAGCACCTTGGAATCGGCGATGCCACGGATGGGCCGCTTGCGGTCGAGGATCACCGCGGCCGCGACGACCGGACCCGCGAGTGGGCCGCGGCCCGCTTCGTCGACGCCCGCGGTGAGCCCTGCCTTGCGCAGGTCGAAGCCAGCCTGACCCGCAGCCGCTCGCCTCATCGACCGCGAGCCCGCTGCCGGCACAGGTCGAGCACGGCATCGGCGGCGCGGGCGCTGGCATCCTGCCGCAACGTCGTGTGGATCGCGGTAAACGTCGCGACGAGTTCGGCGCGGTCTGCGCGCTCCAGCTGCTGCAGCAGCGCCGGACCGAGCACCTCCGGCCGCACGTCTTCCTGCAGGTACTCGGGCACGACCTGTCGCCCGGCGAGCAGGTTGGGCTGCGAGAAGAACTCGGCTTTCATCAGTTTCATGCTGCGCATGATCCAGGCCGTGAGCGGCGCCAGGCGGTAGGCCACGACCATCGGCCGCTTGATCAGCGCGGTTTCGAGCGTCGCGGTGCCCGACGCGACGAGCACCGCGTCGGCCGCCGTGACTGCCTCCTGCGCGCGGCCATCGACGATCGTCACGGGGACCGCGGGCGCGTGTCGTGCGAGGCTCTGCTCGAACAGCGCGCGCACGGCCGGGTTGGCCATCGGCGCGACGAAGCGCAAGTCGGGACGGCGTGCATGCAGCCAGGCCAGGGTGGCCGCAAAGGGTTCACCGAGCTTCGTCACTTCGGCGCGGCGGCTGCCGGGCAGCACCGCGACGATGGGTGCGCTGGCGTCGAGGCCGAGAGCCGCGCGCGCCGGCGCCGGCGGCGATTCAAGGGGAATGCGGTCGGCGAGCGGGTGACCCACGAAGACCGCGCGGACGTGGTGTTCGTCGTAGAAGCGACTTTCGAATGGCAACACGCACAACACGAGATCGACCGACTGGCCGATCGTGTGCACCCTGCCCTGCCGCCAGGCCCACACCTGCGGGCTCACGTACTGCACCGTGGGAATTCCGGCCGCCTTCAGTTGCGCAGCCACGCGCAGGTTGAACTCGGGCGCGTCGATGCCGACGAAAATGTCCGGGCGGGCCTGCAGCAGGCGCGCCACGAGATCGCGTCGTAAACGCAGCAGGCGCGGCAGGTGGCGCAGGATCTCGGCGAGTCCCATGATCGCCAGTTCTTCGTACGACACCCAGGCCTCGCAACCGGCCTCGACCATGCGGGGGCCGGCGACGCCAAACCCCTGCAGGCCCGGTTCGCGTTCGTGCAGGGCGCGCAGCAGCCCACCGCCGAGGTTGTCGCCCGAAGCTTCGCCCGCGACCAGCGCGACCTTCATGCGCGCTAGCGCACGAGGCTGCGCGTGGACTGCGGGATGAAGTCCACCAGCAACTGCACCTCGGGTTGGTCCTGCGCGGCCGCCGTCAGGCGTTCGAGGGCTTCCTCCAGCCGCAGCCCCGACCGGTACAGGGTGCGATAGGCATTGCGCAGGTTGCGGATCTGCTGCGGCGAGAAGCCGCGGCGCTTCAGGCCTTCGGCGTTGATGCTGTGCGGCTTCGCCGGACCGCCCACTGCCATCACGTAGGGCGGCACGTCGCGGGTCACGGCGGCGTTGTTGGCAAGGAATGCGTGCGCGCCCACCTTGCAGAACTGGTGGATGGCGGCGAAGCCACCCATGATCACCCAGTCACCGAGCACGACGTGGCCGCCGAGCGTGGCGCTGTTGGCAAGCACGCACTGGTTGCCGACGACGCAATCGTGCGCGACGTGCGAGTACGACATGAACAGGTTGTCGTTGCCGATCGTGGTGACACCCCGGTCCTTGGTGGTGCCGCGGTTGAGCGTGACGAACTCGCGGATCACGTTGCGATCACCGATGACGAGACGCGTGGGCTCGCCGGCGTATTTCTTGTCCTGCGGCGCGTCGCCGACGGAGGCATAGGCATGGATGACGTTGTCCACGCCGATGCGCGTGTGGCGGTGCACGGCCGCGTGCGAGCCAATGCGTGTGCGCGCGCCGATTTCGACGTCGGGGCCGATCACGCTGTACGGTCCGATCTCGACGCCCTCGCCCAGGACCGCGTCCGGCGCGACGATTGCCGTCGCGTGGATGGAGCCACTCATCGATGCCTCTCCTTCGTGCAGCCGGGCAGCGTCAGCCCGGCATCACCATCATTTCGGCCGAGCAGGCTTCCTGCCCGTCTACTTCGGCCACGGTGGAAAACTTCCAGATCGTGCGTATCCGTCGCTCGAGCACGACCTTGAGCAGCAACTGGTCGCCGGGCACGACCGGGCGACGGAAACGCGCCTTGTCGATGCCGGCAAAGTAAAACTTCACGTTTTCGTCCGGATAGATGCCTGCCGTGACGAAGCACAGCACGCCGGCCGCCTGCGCGAGCGCCTCCAGCATCAGGACGCCCGGCATCACGGGCCGGCCCGGGAAGTGGCCCGCGAAGAATTGCTCGTTCGCCGTCACGTTCTTGAGGGCCACGAGCCGTTCGCCCGGGACGCACTCGAGCACGCGATCGACGAGCAGCATCGGGTACCGGTGCGGCAGCCGCCGCATCACCTCGTCGATGCCGAATCCACCCTGCGCTTCACTCATTGTCGTTCTTGTCCTGTTCGTCGTCGTCTGCTGCCGCAGCTGCACCGCCGCGCTCCAGTGCGCGCACGCGCCGCGCCAGCTCGTCGAGCTGCTGGAACCGCGCACTGTTGCGCCGGAACCGCCGCGCCTCGTCGAAAGGCAGTTGCCCCGAGTACAGGCCCGGCTTCGTGATCGAGTGCGTCACCATCGTCTTGCCGGTGAGGTACACGTCGTCCGCGATCTGCAGGTGGCCGACGACCCCCACCATGCCACCGAGCATGCAACGGCGCCCGATGGTGACGCTGCCCGAGATGCCGACGCACCCGGAGATCACGGTGTGCTCGCCAATGTGGCAGTTGTGCCCGACCTGCACCTGGTTGTCGATCTTGACCCCATTCGCGATCACCGTGTCGCCAATCGCGCCCCGGTCGATCGTGGTGTTGGCGCCGATCTCGACATCGTCGCCGATCACGACGGTACCGACCTGCGGAATCTTCACGAAGCCATCGGTGTCCGGGGCGTGCCCGAAGCCATCCGCTCCGATCACCACGCCGGGATGCAGCAGGCAGCGCTCGCCGAGCCGCACGCCCGCCGCGAGGGTGACGTTGGCGACCAGGCGTGTGACGGCGCCGACGACGGCGTCCTCGAACACGACACAGTTCGGGCCGACCTGCGCGTGCGGCCCGATGCGCGCACCTGCGCCGATAAACGCATTGGGACCGATCGACGCGGTCGGGTCGACCAGCGCGCCGGCTGCGATCACGGCAGCGGGATGGCAGCCCGGCACCACCGCAGCCTCGGGATACAGCACCTGCGCGATGCGCGCGTACGTGGCGTATGGGTTGACCGCGACCAGGGCGTTGGTCGGGCACGCATCGGCATTGACTGCTTCGAGTACGACGGCGGTCGCGCCCGTCCCGGCCAGGTGCCGGCGATAGCGGGAATTGGCGAGGAAGGCGACCGAGCCGGGGCCGGCCTCGTGCAGCGTAGCGACACGCTGCACGACCGCAGCCGGGTCACCCCGCAATTCGCAGCCGAATCTCGCCGCCAGTTCGCCCAGGCTCACCGGCATGCTCGTCAGGCTCGCTTAGGGCTGTGCCGGCCGTGGATCGGGCTTGGGATCAGGGCTTGGCAGCGGGCGCGCGGCCCTTGGCCTGCAGCGCCGAGAGCACCTGCCCCGTAATGTCGATCGCGGGACTGGCGAACAGCGCATCGGCAATGACGAGGTCGAGGCCCGCGGTCTTGGCGTAAGCCTGCACTTCCTGCAGCACCGAGCGCTGCAACTGGCCGAGCGCCTCGTTGCGGCGGACGTTGAGGTCCTCGAGGAATTCATTCTGCTTGCGCGCGAATTCGCGCTGGCCGTCGCGCAGCGCCTTTTCCTGGTTGCGGCGCTCGGCCTCGGCCATCGTCGCGCCGTCTTTCTGCAGCCGGTCTTCGCGGGCCTTGAGGTCGCGCTCCATGTTCTGCAGTTCGCGCTTGCGCGCGGCGAATTCGTTCTCGAGGGCCTGCGAAGCAGCCTGGGCCTGCGGCGCCTCCTGCAGCAGGCGCGCCACGTTGACGACGCCGATCTTGGTTTGTGCCTGCGCCGCCGTGAACGGCAACGAGGTGGCGGCCAGGGTCAGGAAAGCAAGCAGGACGGTCTTGATGCGCATGGAACGGGATACCTCAGAAAGCCTGGCCGATCGAGAACTGGAACCCTTCCGTCTCGTCGGGATATTCGGCGCCTTCGCCCTTGAACTCATTGAGCGGAACGGCGTAGCTGAACCGGAACACGCCGAGCGGCGCCATCCACTGGACGGCGACACCCGTCGAATACCGCAGTTTATCAAACGCGAACTCATAAGACACCGGCGTGATGCCGTCGATGCCCACGAACTGCACGTCGTCGTCCGAGAAGACGTTGCCCGCGTCCACGAACAGCGAGAACCGCGCGCTGTTGCGCCACTTGGCCGGCATGGGCAGCAGCAGTTCCAGCTGGTTGGTGAACTTGATGTTGCCGCCGTACGGGTTGCCGAACGAATCCTTCGGGCCCATGCGGCTTTCGCGGTAGCCGCGCACCGTCTCGGGGCCGCCCGCGAAGAACCGGCGGTAAGGCGGCATGGAGGTGGTGTCGCCCAGCGCCTGCGCGTACCCCACCTCGGTGTTCAGCATGAACGTGAACCATTTGCCGAGCGGCAGGAACTGCAGGTAATCGTAGTTCAGGCTGTAGAACTCGATGTCGCTGCCCGGCAGGGTGTACGACGCGCTCACGCGATGCCGTCCGCCGCGGTCGGCGAAAATCGCGCGGTTGCGCGAATCGAACGACCAGCCGACCGAGTATTCGAACGTGTCGAACTTGGTGCCGTAGTACGTGAGCGCGATGGGCGGCACGCCGACCGTCTGGATCTCGGTGTACGTGTTGCCGTTGTTCTGCACCCAGTCGAGCGCCTCCGCAGCGCTCGACGTGGGGTCGGTGAACAGGTCGGAGCGCTGGGCGGCGAGGCCCATGCGCACCGACTGGAATTCGGAGATCGGCCAGCCGTAGTCGAGGGCCAGCGTGCCGGTCTCGGTCTCGAAATCGGACGACGACCGCGTGAACTGGCTGATGCGCCGCCACGTTGCCGAGACCGTGCGCGAGACGCCGTCGATCGTCGTGTACGGATCGGTGTGCGAGAGACTGAACACCTTGCTGTACTGGCCCGCGTTCAGCTCCGCGGCCACGCGGTTGCCGGTGCCCATGAAGTTGCTGTGCACGAAGCTGCCGTTCAGCAGGATCGACTGGGATTCGGAATAGCCAACGCCGCCCGAGAACTGGCCCGGCAGGCCTTCCTTGATGTCGTAGGTGACGTCCACCAGGTCGGGCGTGCCCGGCACCGGGTTGGTCTCGACCTCGACCTTCTCGATGAAGGGCAGTCGCTGCAGGCGCACCTTCGAGCGGTCGACCGCGGCGTTCGACAGGTAACCGCCTTCCATCTGGCGGATTTCGCGCCGCAGCACGTTGTCGTTGATGCCGGTGCTGCCCGTGAAGCCGATGTTGCGCACGTAGGCGCGGTTGCCCGGGTCGACGAGGAAGGTGAGCTCGATTTCCTTCGTCTCGGGGTTTTCCTTGGGCACCGGGTCGATCTTGGCGAACGCGTAGCCGTCCTGGCCGAGGCGCAACGCCATCAGCTCGGTCGTCGTGGTGACGAGCTTGCGCGAGAACACGTCGCCGCGATGCACGGCGATGAGGCCCTTCAGGTCGGCCTCCGGCACCACGAGGTTGCCGGCGATCTTGACCTCGGAGATGCGGTAGACCTCGCCTTCCTTCACGTTGAGCGTGATGAAGATGTCGTCCTTCTCGGGCGTGATCGCGACCTGCGTGGTCTCGACGTCCATGTTCGCGTAACCGCGATCGAGGTAGTACGAGCGCAGTTTTTCGATGTCGCCCGAGAGTTCTTCGCGCGAGTAGCGGTCGTCCTGCTTGTACCAGGACAACCAGTTGGGCGTCTGCAGCTTGAAGCCTTCGAGCAGGTCTTCGTCGCTGAAAGCCTCGTTGCCGACGATGTTGATCTGGCGGATCTTCGAGCGCTTGCCCTCGACGATGTCGACCGCGATCTTCACGCGATTGCCGGCGACCTCCTCGACCTTGGTGTCGACCACCACGCCGTACTTGCCGCGCGAGAAATACTGGTCGGTGAGGAAGCGTTCGACTTCGTCGAGCGTCGACTGGTTGAAGGTCTTGCCCCGCGAGAGACCCACGTTGCGCAGCGACTTCTCGAGGTCTTCGGTCTTGATGTCCTTGTTGCCCGTGATCGTGAAGCTTTCGATCGAGGGGCGCTCGAGCACGGCGATGACCAGCGTGCCGCCGTCGCGGCGGATCTCGACGTCGCGGAAGAAGCCGGTCGCGTACAGCGCGCGCAGCGCCTCGTCGACGCGTCGTTCGTCGAGCCTGTCGCCGATGTTGACGGGCAGGTAGTTGTAGACCGTGCCTTCCGTGATGCGCTGCAGGCCCTCGATGCGGATGTCGCCGACGGTGAATTCGGCGGATTCCGTCTGGGCAAGAACCGCGGGTACGGCAAGGAGGGCCGATAAAGCGGCCGCGTACTTCAATCGCATTGTTTTAGGGGAGGCTCAGCTGAACAACCGTGAGAGGTCGTTGTAAAACGCGAAACTCATGAGCATGAGCAGCAGCACGATGCCGATCTGCTGACCCACCGCCTGCGCCCGGTCGGAGAGCGGGCTGCCCTTGACGAGTTCGGCCAGCTGGTAGACGACCTGCCCGCCGTCCAGGATCGGGATAGGCAGCAGATTCAGCACGAAAAGGCTCACGCTCACGACCGCGAGGAAGGAAAGGAACGACAGTATGCCCTGTCGCGCGGAAAAACCGGCGTACTCCGCGATATTGATCGGCCCGCTCAGGTTCTTGACCGAGACGTCGCCGGTAGCCACGTTCCAGATCATGCGGACGGTGAGGACGGACATGTCCCACGTCTTCTCGACCGCGCGGCCGACTGCGGCGGCGGGCCCGAAACGCTCCACGGTCTTCATGGCGTCCGGCACGGCGAGGCCTGCGGCGGGCTGGATGCCGATGCGGCCGATCAGCCGGTCGCCCTCGCGCTGCCCCTGCACCTCGATCGGCAGTTCGAGCCGCTCGCCCTTGCGGTCGATGGCGAACACCAGCGTCTTGCCCGGGCTGGGCTGCACGATCTTCACCATCGCCTGGAAATCTTCGACGGGCGTGCCGCCGACGGCGACGACGCGGTCACCGACCTGCACGCCTGCCAGCTCGGCCGGGCTGCCCGCGATGAGCTTGCCGACTTCGGTCGGCACGGTGGGGTACCAGAATTCAAAGCCCAGGCCGGTCATGAGCGCGCCTGGCTCAGTCAGCGCGCGACGGTCGCCGGCAATCTCGAGCGCCAGGCTGCGGCGGCTGCCGGCCCCTTCGTCCGCCTGCACCTCGAGCGCGATCGGGGCGTCGTCCATCAGGCGGTCGAGGATGGCGAGCACGGCGCCTTCGCGGGTCGAGACGGCCTGCCCGCCGACGCCCACGATCGAGTCGCCAGACAACAACCCGGCGCGGGAGGCAATGGAGTCGGCCGTCACGTCGCCGATGACCGGCTTCAGCGCCGGCGTGCCCACGACGAGCAGGATCCAGTACGCGACCGCGGCAAAGAGGAAATTGGCGAAGGGCCCCGCCAGCAGCACCAGGATCCGCCGCCAGACGGGCTTGCGGTTGTACGCCTGGCTCACCATGGCGGGGTCGACCGGACCTTCACGCTCGTCGAGAAGCTTGACGTAACCCCCTAATGGGATTGCAGAAAAAGCGTATTCCGTGCCGCTCTCGTCGCTCTTGGACCAGAGCACGCGACCGAAACCGATCGAGAAGCGCAGGACCTTGATGCCCATGCGCCGGGCCATCCAGAAATGGCCGTACTCGTGCACGGCAACGAGGATGCCGATCGCGACGAGGAAAGCCAGCAAGTAGGTGAGTATCGTCATGCTCCTGCCCGGGCAGCCTGTCCCACCCTCGCCTGCGCGAGGTCACGGGCCCAGCGGTCTGCCTCCAGAATGTCTCCGATGTCGCGCGCCGGCGCGTTGCGGTGGTGGCTCATCACGTCGTCGATCAGTGCCGGAATGCCGAGGAAATCGAGCCGGCCCCCGAGAAAAGCCGCGACCGCCACCTCGTTGGCCGCGTTGAGCGCTGCCGGAGCCGTGCCGCCGGCTTCCGCCGCGGCGCGCGCCATGACCAGCGACGGGAAGCGCGCCAGGTCCGGAGCCTCGAATTCGAGCCGGGCGGCGGCCACCAGGTCGAGCGATTCTACACCGGAGCCGATCCGCTCCGGCCAACCGAGCGCGTGGGCGATCGGCGTGCGCATGTCCGGGTTGCCCAGCTGTGCCAGGATCGAGCCGTCCACGTACTCCACCATCGAATGCACGATGCTCTGCGGATGTACGACCACGCTGACGCGCTCCGGTTCCATGCCGAACAGCACACAGGCCTCGATCAGCTCCAGGCCCTTGTTCATGAGCGTCGCCGAATCGACCGAGATCTTGCGGCCCATGCGCCAGCGCGGATGCGCGCAAGCCTCGTCGGGGGTCACCGCGGCCATCTGCTCGCGCGTCTTGCGCAGGAACGGGCCGCCCGAGGCCGTGAGCAGGATGCGGCGCACGCCGAGCGGCGCCTGCCCTGTCTGCAATGCGGGGGGCATGCACTGGAAAATGGCGTTGTGCTCGCTGTCGATGGGCACCAGCACGGCACCGCCGCGGCGTGCCGCCTCGACCAGCAGCGCGCCCGCCATCACCAGCGATTCCTTGTTGGCGACCAGCACGTGCTTGCCGGCGCGCGCCGCGGCCAGCGTCGACGGCAATCCCGCGGCACCGACGATGGCGGCCATCACGACGTCCACGTCGGAGCCCGCCGCTACTGCGTTGAGCGCATCGAGTCCGCACCACACCTGCGTGGGGCAATTCGCGTTGCGCAGGCCGAGTTCCAGGTCGCGCGCCGGGCCCGGCTCCTGCAACACCGCCACGGCAGGCCGGAAGCGCAGGCATTGCTCGAGCAGCGCTGCGTGATTGGTGGCTGCCGCGAGCGCTGTCACCACGTAGCGATCGGGGTGCTGCCCGAGCACGTCGAGCGTGCTGACGCCGATGCTGCCCGTGCTGCCGAGGACAGCGACGCGCTTCAAGGCACCAGCCCAAGCGCCAACAGGCCGAGCAGGAACGTGGGCGCGGCCGCCGTGAGGCTGTCGATGCGATCGAGGATGCCGCCATGGCCCGGCAGCAGCCTGCCGCTGTCCTTGAGCCCGACGTGTCGCTTGAACATGCTTTCAGTGAGGTCGCCGACCACGGACACCAGGGCGACCAGTTCACACAGCAACAGCCATGGCCAGAACGGCTTCTGGAACAGGTAGGCGCCGAGCATGGCGACTGCAGCCGCGGCCAGCATCCCGGCAATGAAGCCTTCCCAGGTCTTGCCCGGGCTGACATGCGGTGCGAGCTTGCGGCGTCCGAAACGACGGCCGCCGAAATACGCGCCCACGTCGGCTGCGGCGATCAGCACCAACAGGTAGAGCAGGTACAGCTGGCCATCGGGTTGCAGCGTGACGATATGCGACAACCCGATACCTGCGGGCACCAGCACCAGGAAACCCGCGCCGGCTGCGGCGAGACGGCCACCCGCACGGGCGCGCACGGCCAGCCACACGAACGCCAGCAGCCACCAGAGAGCCGCCGCGTAGAGAACGAGTTCGAGCCAGCGCGGATCGGTCACCAGCATCTCGGCGCCGGTCAGTGCGAGCAGGATGGCAGCCGCGTACGACAGCCGCGACGAACGCGTGTCGAGACGCGCGAAGCGGCCCCACTCGTAACCCGCCAGGAAAATCGCGACCGAGATCAGCACCACCGCAACTTCGGGCGGCAGCCACAGCAGCACGACGAGGACGAGCGCCGCCAGCAGCAGCGCAGTGACGATACGCGCGCGCAACGCCTCGTTCATCGCGCGACCTGCGCGCCGGTCAGGCCGAAACGCCGTTGCCGGCTCGAATAGAAGCGCAAGGCGGCCTCGAGCGCCTCATCGTCAAAATCGGGCCACAGCGTGTCGCAGAAGTAGAGCTCCGAGTAGGCGAGGTTCCACAGCAGGAAGTTGCTGATGCGCTGCTCGCCGCCGGTGCGGATGAACAGGTCGGGCTCGGGCGCACCGGCCAGCTGCAGTTCCGCGGCGAAGGAGTCTTCGTCGATGGCACCCGGAGCGAGCGTACCGGCCGCGACGCGCTGCGCCAGCCGGCGCGCAGCCTCGACGATGTCCCAGCGGCCACCGTACGAAACAGCAATGTAGAGCGTCATGCGCGTATTGCCCGCCGTGCGCGCCTCGGCTGCCCGGATCTTGGCGTCGAGCCCTTCGCGCAGGCGCGAGAGCTCGCCGATGAAGCGGACGCGGATCCCATTGCGATGCAGCTCGTCGACTTCCTTGTCGATGGACTCGACGAAGAGCTCCATCAGGCGCGTCACCTCTTCGGGCGGGCGCTGCCAGTTCTCGCTCGAGAACGCAAAGATCGTGAGCGCCTCGATGCCGCGACGGGCGCAGCCTTCGACCGTCGCGCGCACGGCCTTGGCGCCCGCGCGATGCCCGAAGTGCCGCGGCAAGGCGCGGCGCTGGGCCCAGCGCCCATTGCCATCCATGATGACGGCAACGTGGCGTGGCAGGCCGGACGCGCCCACTGCGGGTTGCGACACGACGCTCAGACCTGCATCAGTTCCTTTTCTTTCTCGTGCAGGACGACGTCGACCTCGGCAACGAACTTGTCGGTGAGTTTCTGCACGTCGTCCTGGGCGCGCCGGTCGTCGTCCTCGGAGACGAGCTTTTCCTTGAGCATTTCCTTGAGGTCCTGCATCACGTCGCGGCGCACGTTGCGGATCGCGACGCGGGCGTTCTCGGCCTCGTGCTTGACGACCTTGGTGAGGTCGCGGCGGCGCTCCTCGGTGAGCGCAGGCATCGGCACGCGGATCACGCTGCCGGCCGTGTTCGGCGTGATGCCGAGGTCGGACTTCATGAGCGCCTTTTCGATCACCGTCACCATCTGCTTGTCGTACGGCACGATCGTGAGCGTGCGCGCGTCTTCGACGGCGATGTTGGCGACCTGGCTGAGCGGCGATTCGGCGCCGTAGTAATCGACGCGGATGTGGTCCACCAGGCTCGCGCTGGCACGACCGGTGCGCAACCGCTTCAGTTCGTGCCGGTAGGCTGCGACGCACTTCGTCATGCGTTCCGCGGCGTCTTTCTTGATTTCATCGAGCATGGGGTCTCCCATCGAACGGCGTGAGCCGCATTGGTTCTGTCTCAGTTGGTGACCAGGGTGCCGACGTCTTCGCCGGTGGCGGCGCGCACGAGCGCGCCCGGATCATTCAGGTTGAATACTCGCAGCGGCAACTGGTGGTCGCGACACAGCACGATCGCGGTCTGGTCCATCACGTTCAGGCGCTGGTCCAGCACCTGGTCGTAGGTCAGGCGATCGTAACGCTTCGCCGCGGGGTTCAGCATCGGGTCGGAGTCGTAGATGCCGTCGACCTTGGTCGCCTTCAGCAGCAGGCGGGCGTCGATCTCGACTGCGCGCAGGCTCGCCGCGGTGTCGGTGGTGAAGAACGGGTTGCCCGTGCCGGCGGCGAAGATGATCACGCGGCCTTTCTCGAGGTGGCGCACGGCGCGGCGGCGGATGTAGTCCTCGCACACCTGGTTGATGCGCACGGCCGACATGACGCGGGTGGGGACATTCATGGATTCGAGCGCGTCCTGCAGGGCCAGCGCGTTCATGACCGTGGCCAGCATGCCCATGTGGTCGCCCGTGACCCGATCCATGCCGGCGCGGGCCAACCCGGCACCGCGAAACAGGTTACCCCCGCCGACGACCAACCCGATCTCGACGCCGGCCTCGCACACGCTGCGGATCTCGCGTGGCGAGCCGGCGCAGGAACGCCGGGTCGATGCCGTAATCGCCCTCGCCCATCAGCGCCTCGCCGGACAGCTTGACGAGGATGCGGCGGGTAGGCGGTTGCGCGTCTGCTTTGGTTTCCATCGTCCCTCGCAGCGGGGTTTGCTGGCCCCATTATAAGGAACCCCGCTTGCGCGGGGTTCCATGTCGGTCGAAATCGCAGGGCCGAGGCCCGGGCTCAGGCGCCCCGGACTGCAGCCGCCACTTCCTCGGCGAAGTTTTCCTGCTTCTTCTCGATGCCCGCGCCCACTTCGTAGCGGACGAACCGCACGACCTTGGCATTGGCCTTTTTCAGCACGTCGCCCACGGCCAGCTTGTCGTCCTTGACGAACGGCTGCCCGAGCAGCGTGATCTCGCCCAGGAACTTGCGCACCTTGCCGTCGACCATCTTGGCCACGATCTCCGCCGGCTTGCCGGCAGTCTTCGGGTCCTGCGCGACCTGCGCCACGAAGATGTCCTTTTCCTTCGCGACCTGGTCGGCCGGGACGTCGTCCGCAGAGAGGTACTGCGGATTGATCGCGGCGATGTGCATCGCGAGGTCGCGGCCGAGCGCGTCGTCGCCGCCTACGAGCTGCACGACCACGCCGATGCGGGTGCCGTGGCTGTAGGTGGACAGCGGCGCGTCCGCTGCGAGCAGTTCAAAGCGACGCACGCCGATGTTCTCGCCGATGCGGGCGATCAGTTCGCGGCGGGTTTCCTCGACCGTCTTGCCGGACGCGAGCTTCGTGGCGAGCAACGCCTCGAGATCGGCGGGCTGCGCGTTGAGCGCAGCCTTGGCGACGTCGGCGGCAAAGCCCTGGAAGTCCTTCTCGCGCGCGACGAAGTCGGTCTCGGAATTGACCTCGACCACGGCGGCCCGCTTGCCATCGGCCGTACGCTCGACGACGACCACGCCCTCAGCCGCGACGCGGCCGGCCTTCTTGTCGGCCTTGGCGAGTCCGGACTTGCGCATGATCTCGGCAGCGGCCTCGAGGTCGCCGTTGGTTTCGACGAGGGCCTTCTTGCACTCCATCATGCCGGCGCCCGTGCGCTCGCGCAGCGCCTTCACTGCCTCTGCGGTGACGGCCATGATCAGGCGCCTTCGGTCGGGGCCGGCGCAGCCGGCTCGGCCGCGGCAGCGTCAGCAACGGGAGCAGCCGCAACGGCCGGCTTCGCCTTGCGGGCAGCCTCACGCCGGGCCATGAAGGCTTCAGCGCTCTCTTCCGGATCGGCTTCGACGAGTTCTTCGGCGCGCTGCTCGGCGGCCGCGGTGTCGTCGGTCGGCTTGCGCTTGGGACCGGCGGCGGTCTTCTTGCGGGCCGGAGCCTTGCGGGCCGGCTTCGGTGCGCCGGTGCGCGCGCGCGGCTTGCCTTCTTCGTCGAGTTCGACGAACTCGTCTTCACCGACCTGCATTTCGACGACCGTCGAACGGCCCTCGATGACGGCGTCGGCGATGCCCGAGGCGTACAGCTGGATCGCGCGCATCGCGTCGTCGTTGCCCGGGATCACGTAGCTGATGCCTTCCGGCGAGCAGTTCGTGTCAACCACGGCGACGACGGGAATGCCGAGCTTCTGCGCTTCGTGGATCGCGATCTTCTCGTGACCGACGTCGATCACGAACATCACGTCCGGGATGCCGTCCATGTCCTTGATGCCGCCGAGGCTGCGGTCGAGCTTCTCGCGCTCGCGCCGCACCATCTGCGCTTCGCGCTTGCTGCGCTGGTCGAGCGTGCCGTTCGCCTGCATCTCGTCGATTTCGGCGAGGCGGCGGATCGACTGCTTGATGGTCTTGAAGTTCGTGAGCATGCCGCCGAGCCAGCGATGGCTGACCCAGGGCATGCCGCAGCGGGCTGCTTCCTGGGCGATCGCTTCGCGCGCGGACCGCTTCGTGCCGACGAAGAGGACCTTGCCGCCGTCGGCGACGATGTTGCGGATGAACCCCGCAGCCTCGTTGTAGAGGGGCAGCGAGTGCTCGAGGTTGATGATGTGGATACGGTTACGTTCGCCGAAGATGAAAGGGGACATCTTCGGGTTCCAGAAGCGGGTCTGGTGTCCAAAATGAACACCCGCTTCCAGCATCTGTCGCATGGACATGCCGGACATGAGAAAACTCCTTGAAGGGTTGAACCTCCACACACCCCATGCGGCAACCCAGGAAAGTCTCACGACCTGCCGGGCACCCAGCCACACGTGACGGTGTGTGTGCGGATTTAATTGTCAAAAAAGGCCGCGCTTTATACCATCGCGCCCTCGGATTATCAAATACTTAGGCCCGACGGCCTACACTCACCCCTCTCCCGCCCCCGGCGGGCGCGGGAACCGCTCGCCAGGACGCCTAAATGCAGTATTTACCCACCCGGGCACCCGGCAGCCCCCCGCCCGGCCCGGCCAGTGACGCCCACAGCGTCCTGATCAAGGGCCCGGCCGACCAGGCTGCCATGCGCGTGGCAGGCCGGCTCGCTGCCGAAGTGCTCGACATGATCGGGCCCCACATCGTCCCCGGCGTCACCACCGACGACCTGAACCGCGTCTGCCACGATTTCATCGTGGGGCCGCAACAGGCGATCCCTGCCCCGCTCGGCTACCGCGGCTTCCCCAAGTCGATCTGCACGTCGGTGAACCATGTCGTCTGCCACGGCATCCCGGGCGACAAGAAACTGAAGCAGGGCGACATCGTCAACGTCGACATCACGGTGATCAAGGACGGCTACCACGGCGACACGAGCCGCATGTTCCACGTGGGCAAGCCGCTGCCCCATGCAGCGCGGCTGTGCGAACTCACGCGCGCAGCGCTGTGGCACGGCATCCGCACCGTGCGCCCCGGCGCTCGCCTCGGCGACATCGGCGCGACGATCCAGAAGTTCGTCGAAGCCAATCATTACTCGGTGGTGCGTGAATATTGCGGCCACGGTATCGGCCGCGGCTTCCACGAAGACCCGCAGGTGCTGCACTACGGCACGGCTGGCACCGGTCTCGAACTCGAAGCCGGCATGACGTTCACGATCGAGCCCATGGTCAATGCGGGCCGGCGCGACGTGCGCCTGCTGCCTGACGGCTGGACGGTCATCACGCGCGATCATTCGCTGTCGGCGCAGTGGGAGCACACGATCCTGGTCACCCCGGCCGGCTGCGAAGTGCTGACCCTGGGCGCCAACGAGCAGCCCCCCGCGTGAGCACACCGCTGACGCCCTTCGACGATCTCGACACGGGCCCGGTCCCGTTCACTCCAGCCCCCTGGAGCTACCTCGCGACGCTGCCAGCGACGCTCGCAACGGGCGGTGACACCGTGGCTGCCTTCCGCGCAGCGCTGGCAGCGGGCGACACCAGCCTGAAGCAGCGCTTCGCCGACGACGAGCCGGTGGAAGGACTCGTGCGCGACCGCGCGCGCGTCGTCGACATCGTGCTGCGCAGCGCCTGGCAGCTGCACGTCGGGGCGCATGCAAAGGACGTCAACCTGATCGCCGTGGGCGGTTACGGGCGCGGCGAGCTGCACCCCTGCTCCGACATCGACGTGCTGATCCTGCTGCCGAAAAGTGAAGTGGTCGAGGCCGAAGCCGGCATCGAGCGCTTCCTGACGTTCCTCTGGGACATCGGCCTCGAAGTCGGCCATGCCGTGCGCACGATCGACGACTGCCAGCGCGAAAGCGCGGCCGACGTCAGCGTCGCGACCACGTTCATCGAGGCGCGCCTGCTCGCGGGCCCCGAGCACCTGTTCCAGTCGATGAAGCGCGCGCTGGCGCAAGACAAGGTGTGGTCGTCCAAGGCGTTCTTCGAGGCCAAGGTGGCCGAGCAGCAGTCGCGGCATCACCGCTATCACGACACGGGCTACAACCTCGAGCCCAACGTGAAGGCGAGCCCGGGCGGCCTGCGCGACATCCAGACCATCGGCTGGGTGGCGAAGCGCCACTTCGGCGCCGAGACGCTCGACGAGCTGGTCGGGCACGGCTTCCTCACCGGGGCCGAGCTGCGCAAGTTGCGGCAGGCGCAGGCTTTCCTGTGGAAGGTGCGCTTCGCGCTGCACACGATCACGGGCCGGCGCGAAGACCGCCTGCTGTTCGATCACCAGATCCGCATCGCCAAGCAGTTCGGCTACGAGGACGCCACCTACACGCTCGCGGTCGAGCAGTTCATGCAGCGCTATTACCGCACCGTCATGGACGTGAGCCTGCTCAACGAAATGCTGCTGCAGCTGTTCCGCGAGGCGATCCTGAACGAGGGCGAGAGCACGATCGTTCCGCTCAACCCGCGCTTCCAGATCCGCAACGACTACCTCGAGGTCACCAGCGACGACACGTTCGTGCGCAATCCTGCAGCCATGCTCGAGCTGTTCCGGCTGATGCAGGAAAACCCGGACGTGCGCGGCGTGCGCGCGACGACGATCCGCCTGCTCGGCCGGCACCTGTGGCTGATGGACGAGGAATTCCGCCAGAACCCGCGCCACCATCGCCTGTTCCTCGAACTGTTGCGCGCGCCGGTCGGCGTCACGCACGAACTGCGCCGCATGAACCTGTACGGGGTGCTGGGCCGGTACATTCCCGCGTTCGGCCGCGTGGTCGGCCGCATGCAGTACGACCTGTTCCACGCCTACACCGTCGACGCGCACATCCTGTTCGTCCTGCGCAACCTGCGGCGCATGGCACTGCCGCGCTTCGAGCACGAACTGCCCGAGATGTCGCGCCTGTTCGCCACCCTGCAGCGGCCGGAGCTCGCGTACCTCGCCGCCCTGTTCCACGACATCGCCAAGGGGCGCGGCGGCGATCATTCCGAGCTCGGTTCCGTGGACGCCGAGGCGTTCTGCCTCGAGCAGGGCCTCACGCGTTACGACGCGCGCCTGGTGGCGTGGCTCGTGCGCAATCACCTGCTGTTCTCGGTGACCGCGCAGAAAAAGGACATTTCCGACCCGAAGGTGATCCAGGATTTCGCCCGCACGGTGGGCGACCAGACGCACCTCGACTACCTGTACCTGCTGACCGTGGCCGACGTCCGCGGCACGAACCCCAAGCTCTGGAACTCGTGGAAGGCCTCGCTGTTCCACGACTTCTACGAGCGCGTGCGCCGCGCCCTGCGCCGCGGCATCGAGGCGCCAGTCGATCGTGTCGAACTGGTCGCGGAGACCAAGGCGAAAGCGCTGGAACTGCTGGCGCAGGAAAACGTACCGGCAGAGCGCGCTGCGTCCATCTGGACGCGCATGAACGACATCTATTTCCTGCGCTACACGCCGCCCGAGGTCGCGTGGCACACGAAGCTGCTCGCCGACACCGAGCCCGAAGACCTGTCGCTGATCGTCGCAGTGCGCACGGCGGTGGAGCGCGGCGGCAACGCGGTCCTCACGTGCGGCCCGCACCGGCAGGAGAACTTCGCCCGCACCACGGCGCTGCTCGACCAGATGGGCCTCAACATCGTCGACGCACGCATCACGCCGCTCGACGGCGGGTTGGGGCTCGACACCTACCTGGTGCTCGAGGACACGGGGCAGCCGATCGCGGACCGCCATCGTGCGCACCAGATCGAACAGCAATTGCGCCGCGTGCTGCAGAGCGCAGAGGCAGACCTCCCGGTCGTGACGCGCCGGGCCCCGCGCCAGGTGCGCATGTTCACGACGCCCACGCAGATCACGATCGGCGAAGACCCGATGCAGCACCGGACGGTGCTCGAGATCATCGCCGGCGACCGTCCAGGATTGCTGTCGGAAATCGGCAAGGTGTTCCTGGCCGAACAGATCGACGTGAACACCGCCAAGATCCTGACGATCGGCGAGCGTGCCGAAGACGTCTTCTACATTACCGACGCCCAGGGCGGTCCGCTCTCGGCCGATGCGTGCGAACGTCTGCGCGAAAGCATCGGCCAGGCTCTCGACCGTCGCGACGCGCAGCAGCAGCCGCAGCGACCGGCTTGAACCCGCTGCTCGACCTGCTGCAGCCCTACCCGTTCGAGCGGCTGCGCACGCTGCTGGCCGGCGCGACGCCGCCCGCCCACCTGCGGCACATTCCGCTCTCGATCGGTGAACCGAAACACGCCCCGCCCGCGTTCGTGGGCGAGGCGCTGGTGCGCGCGCTCGGGGAATCGCTGGGGAGTTATCCGGTGGCCCTGGGGCTGCCCGCCCTGCGGGAAGCCATCGCCCGCTGGCTCGAACGCCGGTTTGCGCTGCCCCCGGGCACGATCCGCGCGGACGACATGGTGCTGCCGGTCAACGGCACGCGCGAAGCGCTGTTCTCGTTCGTGCAGGCAGTGATCGACGCGGGGACAGTCGCGGCACGCGCGCGGCCGCTGGTGCTGATGCCCAACCCGTTCTACCAGATCTACGAAGGCGCGGCGTTGCTTGCCGGCGCCGAGCCGCATTTCCTGAACTGCACCGCAGACACGGGCTACCTGCCGGATCTCGATGCCGTGGATGCCGCCACGTGGGCGCGCTGCCAGGTCCTCTTCCTGTGCACGCCGGGCAATCCCACCGGCGCGGTCATGCCCTTAAGCTACCTGCGGCGCGCGCTGGAACTCTCGGCGCGTTACGGCTTCATCATCGCGTCCGACGAATGCTATTCGGAGCTTTACCACGACGAGTCGGCGCCGCCACCGGGGCTGCTGCAGGCCGCGTTCGCGGCCGGCAACGACACCTTCGAACGCTGCGTGGTATTTCACAGCCTGTCGAAGCGCTCGAGCGTGCCGGGCCTGCGCTCGGGCTTCGTCGCCGGCGACGCCGCCTTCATGGCGCGGTACCGCCTCTACCGCACGTACCATGGCTGCGCGGTGCCGTTGCACACCCAGCTTGCCAGCATCCCGGCGTGGAACGACGAGTTGCACGTCGTTGCCAACCGGCGGCTGTATCGCGAGAAGTTCGCGCGGGTCACTCCGGTCATCGCGCAGGCCCTGCAGCAGGCGCCCGTGATCCCGGCAGGCGGCTTCTATCTCTGGCTGCAGGTGGGCGACGACGAAGCATTCGCGCGCGGGCTGTTCGAGCAGCAGCACGTGACTGTGCTGCCGGGCACCTATCTCGCGCGCGACACGGCTCACGGCAACCCGGGCCGTGGTCGTGTCCGCATCTCGCTCGTGGCCAGCGTCGAAGACTGCGACGAGGCCGCACGCCGCATCGCCGGGTTCGCCGCAACGCGAGCTGGCAGTTGACGCTAAACTGCACCCCAACAACCAGGAGCGACAGTGCCCCACCAGAACACGTTTGAGCGAACCAAGGCCGTCATGACGCTGGCCGGCCTGCTTGCTGCGGCGATGCTCGCGCCTGCGGCCCAGGCCAAGACGAGTGTCCAGGGCACGTGGGCCGACGGGGCGCCCCGCCAGCAGACCTTCACGCGCGTGCTGGTCGTGGGCGTGAGCCCCAGCGTGAACCAGCGTTGCGCCTTCGAGTTCTTCATGGCGTCGCGGCTCAAGAGCGACTCCGTGCAGGCCATCCGCAGCTGCGACGTGGTGAAGTCGAAGACGCCGCTCACCCTCGAGAGCATCGAGGAAGCCGTCGCCACGGCCCAGGCCGATGCCGTGCTCGCCACCACTCTCGTTTCGCGCGCGCTCACCGAGCAGGTCGGCGGCAGCCGGGACACGCGCGGCACGGCGAACTACAAGGCGACTGGCGCAGGCATGGCCTACGGGTACTACGGCACTTATGGCATCCCTGTCGTCTACGGCGAGTTCTCGGCGACACCTGAGTTCGCGGTGGCCCAGGGCGAGGCGCGCGTGACGTCGAAGTTCTTCCAGACCAGCGACAAGCAGCTGCTGTACACGCTCGACACGCACGCGAAGAAACTCGAGTCGACCGACGCCGGGCTCGAAGAAATTGCTTCCGCGATCGCGAAAAAGCTGCAGAAGGTAAAGCTGACGCGCTGAGCGCAGCGAGCCCGTGAAGGGCGCACGGCCAGTCACGCTGGATCGGCCTGCGCCGTCTTCGAGAAATACGACATAAGTCCCTGGTCGTAATCAATAATTCATCCAGCTGCCACCTCGGTGACTTGCGCGCTGCCCACACTTACGCACATTCCCGGCGCGACTCACCGCGCCGGCCAGGAGGTGCGCGATGGCGACGCTGGATCTGCCTGCACTCTGGCAACGGTTCGACCGCGCCGAGCAGGGGCTGTGCCTGCGGGTCAATCGAGGTTGCCGGTACCTGCCTCTGCACCGATTCTTTGCCGCCGTCAGCCGTCTAGGAGACGGAGTGTTCTGGTACGGACTGATGCTGGCCCTGGCGCTGAACGGGCCTGCGGAGGCCGAGGTGGCCCTGCAAATGGCGGTCGCCGCTCTGGCCGGGGTCCTGATCTACGGGCAGCTGAAACATCGCCTGGTGCGTGAGCGGCCCTTCGTCTCCCATGCGGGCATCCGCCTGGGGGCTGCCCCGCTCGACCGCTACAGCTTCCCCTCGGGCCATACGCTGCATGCGGTGTGTTTCACGACCATCGCGGTCGCCCACATTCCGGAACTCGGGCTGCTGCTGGTGCCCTTTGCCGCGGCAGTGGCGGCCTCCCGAGTCGTGCTTGGCCTGCACTACCCGACCGACGTGGCCGCAGGCGCGCTGCTCGGCCTGGTGCTGGCCGAGGTCACGCTGTCGGTGATGGGCAGCTGAGGCAGCCGGCGCCGCCGGTCGTCAGGGAATATCGAACTGCGTCTTGAAGCGCTGGATCTCGGTCCTGACCCCTGGATCGAGCGCCGCTTCGTTCACGCGCGCGAACACCTGGGCCAGCACGCTGCGCTCCTTGTCGTCGATCACGCCATCCTGCAGCGCCAGGCGTTCCAGCATCTGCAGTTCCAGCTGGTCGATCAGGCCATCGTTGGCGAACACGTGCAGGAACGAGTACTGCATGATCGCGTTCCACGAGCTGCCGCCGTTAGCCATTCTCCACCCTTTCGATTTCGTTGTTGTCCCAAGCCAGCTTTCTAGTTTGCGTCGTGCATGTGACGAAATTGTGACGCGCCCGGACGCAAGACAGCGGCACCCCTGCGGGCGCCGCCGTTCCCACGAGTCGGGCCCAGGAAAGCTCTGCCCAGGTCCGCAAGTGACGCGTTGCGGGCGCTCGATCCGGTGCCTGTCACCGAGCTTGGAAAGGCAGACACGCGCTCTGTGACAGGCACCGGATCGAGCGCTCTGGCAGCGTCGCAGGCTGGCATGTCGCAAGCGTCCGACCCGGGACCGTTCCCAGAGCGCGTGTCTGCCTTTCCAAGCTCGGGGAACGGTCCCGGGTCGGACGCGCCAGCGACGGGTCACCCTCGCGTGTTCGACGCGCGCTGCCGAATTGGAAACCGGCGCGGCTGACCTTGAGTGCTCGGTGACGGCTACCGGATAGTAAGGTGGCCGTGGCGGCCGCTGCGGACCTGTGCAGAGCCTCCCTAGCGGTTGCCTCGCGACTGGGCTTCGACCTGGAAGATGCTGACCGTGCGACTGACCTCGTTGCCGACCAGCACCAGTGCCTGGCCATTCGGGCTTTCATCGCCGGCGATGAAGGTCACGCCTTCTGCGCCGATGTCGCCGCCCACCGTACCCGGCGCGACATCCAGTTTGCGCGTCGTGCCATAGGCCGCGAACGACGGAGCAGTGGGGTCACTGACGTCCCAGGCCATCACACCACCAGCGCGCTCGAGACCGACGAAGGCATAGGTACGCCCTGCCACCTTGCCCACCGCAACGCCCTCGGGCTCGGGGCCCTTGTTGTCGCTGCGGCTGTCAGGATTATTGTTGTCCGTGCTCGCATTGAAGATTGCGGAGTAACCATTTGCAGGAGTGGCAAAGAACTGCTCCAGCCGGTCGCCACTGTCCCAGACCAGTTCGCCTGCGGTGCTCCAGATCGAGAACGAGCGCGCGCCGAAGACTTCGATCCGATCGAAGTCGCCGTCGCCATCCGTGTCGCCAGACGCGTTGGTGACATTCAGCCGGGCGAGCCCGGCGTTCGTCCGCAGGTTTGCCGGCGCGCCCTGGAACGCGATCGGGTCGAGGACATAGGCCGTGTTCGACGCCGAGCCGAGGCGGACCTCCTCGTTGAAGCCCGGGAAGTCGTCGCTGGAGCGCGAGTCGCCTTCGTTCGCAGTGACGAGGTAGCGCTGGTTGCCGATGTTGAAGTGCGCGATCGCATCGGGCTGGTACATGCCGAAGACCGGCCAGTTGCCGACCGCAATCTTCGCGGAATTCGACGTGCCGTCGCGGTCGCTCGGGTCAAGGCCGTTGCCCGGCAGCGCGTGGTTTTTCAGACCGAGCGGCACGATGTCCTGCACCGTCGCCGTAGGAATGTCGACCACGGCCAGCGCGTTCGCTTCCTGCAACGTCACCCAGGCCGTGCGGCCGCGCAACGTGATGTATTCCGGCTCCAGGTCCTGCGCGGCCGTGGCATTCGGCCCGAACACGCGCACTCCCTTGGCCAGCAGCGCCGCTTTCGAGAACGCGCGGAAGTCGGCCGTGCGAACCGACGCGTTCGCCACGCCGCGTTCGAGGTCGATGATGCTGATGGAACCTTCCGGGTTGACCGAGTCAGGCTGGTTGTACGAGTTCGGCTCGCCCTCGTTGGCCACCAGCACACGCTTGCCGTCGCCGTCGAAGGTCAGCATGTCGGGCAGCGCGCCCACGGTGACCGCACCCACGATCTGCAGTGTGCGCGCATCCAGGAATACGACCTTGCCCGGGTTCGTCTTCGGGCTCGCCTCGACCGCGACCGCGACCAGGCCGTCGTGGGTGGCGACGCTGTTCAGGCCCGCGCCGTACGCATCGAACGCGACCTTGTCCTCGAGGATCGGCGCCGCGGGATCGGTGAGGTCCAGCACGGCGAGGTCGTTGTCCGTCGAGTTGATGGCGAACGCGCGCCGCGTGCGGGCGTCGTAGGCGACGATCTCGGCACCGGTCGCACCGATCGAGTCGGTGCTGATGCTGGCGAGATGACGCAGGGTAACGCCCACCGCCTGGGGCCGATTGTCGGCACTGACCGGCTGCGACAACAGGACGAGGGCAATGGCGGACGCGAGCCGGTTCTTCATGCGGTGACTCCGATCATTCTTGTTGGGACGCTGACAATGCGTCATCCATGTGACGGCACGATTACGGTGGCGTCATTGAGTGCAGCAGCGGGTCACTGGAGGGCAGGCTCCGGTACGCTGCGATCTTCGAGATCGACCTGGGGCTGGGCCAGCGCGTTGACGAACTGTCTCGTGCAGGATTCCCAGGAATAACCCAGCGCGTGCTCGCGGCAGTCGTCGGGCTCGAGGTCGAGCGCCTGGAGGGCGGCGAGCTCCAGGTCTTCGTCCAGGATTCCGGTGACGCCCGGCTTGACCACGTCGATCGGACCCGTGACGGGATAGGCTGCAACAGGCAAGCCGCACGCCATCGCCTCCAGCAACACCAGCCCGAAGGTGTCGGTGCGACTCGGGAACACGAACACGTCGCACGCGGCCACGTGGCGCGCCAGATCCTCCCCGTGCTTGTAGCCGACGAACTGCGCCGCCGGATACTGCCGTTCCAAAGCGGCCCGGGCGGGCCCGTCGCCGATCACCAGCTTGGTGCCGGGCAGTTCCAGTGCGAGGAAGTCCTCGATGCCCTTCTCCACCGCCACCCGTCCCAGGTACAGCCAGATCGGTCGTGGCAGCGACAGGAACGCCTTGTCGCGCGGCCGAAACAGCTCGCTGTCCACGCCGCGACTCCAGCGGACGATGTTGCCCACGCCGCGCGCCTCCAGCTGTCGCTGCATCGAAGGCGTGGCGACCAGAGTGCGTTTCGCCGCTCCGTGGAACCAGCGCATGAAGGCGTAGCTGAGCGACAGCGGCACCGGAGCGCGCGCACGGACGTATTCGGGGAACTGGGTGTGGTAGGCCGTGGTGAATGCGTGCTGGTTGCGCACGCACCAGTTGCGGGCTGCGAGCCCGAGCGGGCCCTCGGTCGCCACGTGCACGACGGTCGGTTGCAACTCGGCCAGGCGGCGACCAACCGCGCGCCCCGCGAACAGCGCCAACCGGATCTCGGGATACGTCGGGCACGGGATGGTGCGAAAGCCGTCCGGCGACGAGCACGTGCACCTCGATGCCGTCCGCCCGCATGCGATCGACCGTGGTTGCCAGGGTCCTCACGACGCCATTCGTCTGCGGGAACCATGCGTCCGTGACGACGACGACCCTCATGCCGCCACCGGCGCGCTGGCGGGCACATCGCTGTCGAGCAGCGGGTACTCGTCTCCGCCCACCAGGACCGCCTGCGACTCGGTCCAGCGCAGCAGGCTCAGTCGACCGCTGAAATCTTCCACCAGTGCGGTGCAGCTTTCGACCCAGTCACCGTCGTTGCAGTAGGTGATGCCGTCGATCTCGGTGATCTCCGCACGGTGGATGTGGCCGCAGATCACGCCGTCCAGGCCGCGCTCGCGGGCCGCGGCAGCAAGCGCCTTCTCGAAGCCCGTGATGTATTGCACCGCGTTCTTGACCTTGTGCTTCATGAACGCCGCAAGCGACCAGTACGGGTAGCCGAAGCGCTGCCGGATCGCATTGACGTAACGATTCGCCGTGAGCGCCATGCTGTAGGCGTGGCTGCCGAGGGACTCCAGCCAGGGGCTGGCGCGGACGATGCTGTCGAACTCGTCACCGTGCAGCACCAGGAACCGGCGGCCATCAGCCGTCCGGTGCACCGCCTCGCGCTGGACTTCCACGTTGCCCATGACGAGACCGTCGTGATCGCGAAAGACACGATCGTGGTTGCCGGGCACGTAGATCACGCGCGTGCCGTGCTTCGCTTTGCCGAGAATGGTGCGGATGACGTCGTTGTGCGCCTGTGGCCAGAAGAAAGAGCGACTGAGCGCCCACAGGTCGATGATGTCGCCTACGAGGTAGACCGTGTCGCACTCGACCCTGCGCAGGAAGTCGAGCAGGTACTGCGCCTGGCAGCCCTTGAAACCCAGATGAACGTCGGAGATGAAGATGCTGCGGGTCCTCAGCGTCGTGCGCTGGGCTGGCCCTTGATTCATCGTGTTCGATCCTCTGGCCCCGGTGCGGGCAGAGTGATCATTGCCGGTGAACGTGCAATGAACGCCGCGAGAATCTTTTGTGACGCCGCCCCGGCGCGCCGGGCGCGCGATCGATCAGCGTCGATTGCGCTGCTTCGTGCGCTTCATCATCGTGACGTGCGTGCCGTCGCGTGCAATTTTCGGTGCGCGACTGTTTGCCGTGCAGCGCACGTAGCTGCCGTCGGGCTGCATGATCCACGCGTTGCGCAAGTCGGCCAGCTGCACCTCGAGCGTCTCCCACAGGCGCTCGCGCAGGTTGCGCGCCTCGACCGGCGCAATCGCCTCCACCCGGCGCGACAGGTTGCGGTCCATCCAGTCGGCGGACCCGAGCAGGAAGTCGCCGTCGAGCGGATCTTCGCTGCCGTTGGCGAAATGAAACACGCGGCCGTGCTCGAGAAAGCGCCCGATGATCGAGCGCACGCGAATGTTCTCGGTGAGGCCCGCAATGCCCGGGCGCAGGCAGCAGAAGCCGCGCACGATCAGGTCGATCGGCACGCCTGCGTTCGACGCAGCGCACAGCGCCTCGCAGATCGGGCCGTCCTCGAGCTGGTTGACCTTGGCTACGATCCGCGCGGGCCGGCCGTCGCGAGCGTTGGCGGCTTCGCGTCCGATCAGGTCGATGAAGCGCGTGCGCATGTTGAGCGGCGCGACCAGCAGCTTCTCGAACCGCGGCGAGCGTGAATACCCAGTCAGGTGATGGAACAACGTGACGACGTCGCGGGTCAGCACCGGGTCGCACGTGAACAGGCCGAAATCCGTGTACATGCGCGCCGTCTTGACGTGGTAGTTGCCGGTGCCGATGTGCGCGTAACTGCGCAATCCATCGCCTTCCTTGCGCACCACCAGTGCGAGCTTGGTGTGGGTCTTGAGGCCCCGCACGCCGTAGATCACGTGGTCACCGGCCTTCTGCAGTTCCTCGGCCCAGTGCAGGTTGCGCTCCTCGTCGAAGCGCGCCTTGAGCTCGACCAGGCAGGCCACCTGCTTGCCGTTCTCGGCCGCCTTGATCAGCGAGCGCACGAACGGCGTGTCGTCGCCGAGCCGGTACACGGTCATCTTGATCGTGGTGGTGCTGGCGTCGTCCGCGGCATCCCGGATGAACCGCTCGACCGACGCGTCGAAGCTTTCGTAAGGGTGATGCACCAGCACGTCGCCCGCCCGGATAGACGTGAAAATATCGGTTCCGGCGTCGATCGCGAGCGGTGGCAGCGGCGTCCACGCAGGATCACGCAACTCGGTGATGGGGAGCGAGGCGATCTCGAACAGGCCCGAGTAGTCGAGCATGTCCGGCAACTCATAGACGTCGCTTTCGCGCAGTTCGAAGCGTGCCGCGAGACTGTCGCGAATCTCGCTGCTGGGGCCCTTCGGCAAACTCGAGCCGCACGACGGGCTGGAAGCGGCGCTGCCGCACCTGCTCCTCGACCAGCTCGCGGATGCTGTTGTCGTTGTCTTCTTCGATCGCGATGTCGGCGTTGCGCGAGACCCGGAACAGCGTCGTGGCCTCGATTTCGACGCCGGGGAACAGGCTCGCGGCGTTCGCGCGCACCAGTTCCTGCAGCGAAACGAAGCAACGCTGCCCCTGCTCGACCCCAGCGCGGATCGGCAGCCACTGCGGCAGCGCGGTGGGCACCTTGACGCGCACCAGGATCCGGTCCGCGTTGTCGGGCTCCCTGAGCACGAAGCCCCAGGACGTCGACAGGTTGGACATGAACGGGAACGGGTGCGACGGATTGAGACTGAGCGGGATCAACGCGGGCGAGACGTGGCGGTCGAAGTATTCGCGCGCCTCGTCCCGCTGCTCGTCCGCAAGTCCGTCCCACGTCGCGAGCTGAACTCCATGGCGCACGAGGCGGCCGCGCAAGTCCTCGAAGCACTCGGCGCGGCGCAGCAGCATGGGAAACAGCGCATGGCGCAGCCGCAGGATGTGCGCGTTGAACTCTTCGACGATGGCCAGGTTGCCGCTGGCGTACGCGCGCGTGCGCATGGCCCCGACGCGCTTCATGAAGAACTCGTCGAGATTCGAGGTGAAAATGGCCAGGAACTTGAGTCGCTCGAGCAGCGGCACCCGTTCGTCGAGCGCTTCGGCGAGCACGCGGCGATTGAATTCGAGCCAGGCCAGGTCGCGGTCGAACCAGGCGTCCTTCAGCATGCGTGCGCGCAGCTTCGCGTCCATATCGACAGGAACTCTCCGGGCTGTCTGCCCTGCCCCGCGAACCGGTCGGGGCGTCGTCAAAGGATATAGAATCAGGGTCGATCGTTACCGAATTGTTGCAGTGTGACGACTTTTTTACCCCTCCATGACGGAACGCCCATGACGACCCAGGCCGCCCACGCCCAACTCGCCGCGCAGATCGACGCCGCTTTCGAGGATCGCGCCACGCTGACCGCAGCCAGCGTGACTCCGGACATCGTCCAGGCGGTGCAGCAGGTACTTGCCCTGCTGGATTCGGGGGCCGTACGCGTGGCGGAGAAAGTCGACGGCCAATGGCACGTGAATGAGTGGCTCAAGAAGGCTGTGCTGCTGTCCTTCCGGGTCTATGACAACGCGCCCGTGGACGCCGGTTACACGCGGTTCTACGACAAGGTGCCGCTCAAGTATTCGCAGCATGACGCCGAGCGGTTTGCCGCCGAAGGCGTTCGCGTGGTCCCGCCGGCCGTGGTCCGGCGCGGGGCGCACATCGCTCGCAACGTCGTGCTGATGCCGAGTTACGTGAACATCGGCGCGCACGTGGGCGAAGGCACGATGGTCGACACCTGGGCCACCGTCGGCTCCTGCGCGCAGATCGGACGCAACGTGCACCTCTCCGGCGGCGTCGGTATCGGCGGCGTGCTCGAGCCTTTGCAGGCCAGCCCCACCATCATCGAAGACCACTGCTTCATCGGCGCGCGCTCCGAAGTGGTCGAAGGCGTCATCGTCGAGGAAGGCGCCGTGCTGTCGATGGGCGTGTACGTCGGCCAGAGCACCCGGATCTACGATCGCGAACGTGATGAGGTGAGCTACGGTCGCATCCCGGCTGGCGCGGTCGTGGTGCCGGGCACCCTGCCCGGCGCCAACGGCAAGTACGGCCTGGCGTGCGTCGTGATCGTCAAGCGCGTCGATGCCAAGACCCGTGCGAAGGTGGGGATCAATGGGCTGCTGCGGATGGACTAGGGGAAGGAGTAGGGGCTAGTCGGAGGTTCCGCCCAATCTTCACTTCTTGATACGAAATGGAGATCGCTCGCATCGTTCGAATGCCCGACGATATCCCGATGAGCGAACCCGCCCGTCGCACGCGGCTCGATGGATGAAACGCAGGTGCTGCTGGCCCGCAATCGGCTATGCAGAGAGCCGGGCAGCTAACTGGAACACTCGATTGACGACGTCGGATCCTAGTGCCGTTATCACAGGCCTGCGACGTCGCCTGGGTAGCGCTTCCTCACTAGCCCCTAGCCCCTTCCCCCTTCATATACAGCACCTGCTCCGCGACGTTCGTCGCGTGGTCGCCGATACGCTCGAGTCCCTTGAGCGCGAAGATGGTGTCGATCGTCGGCCGCAGGAAGCGGTGATCCTGCAGCACGTACGACATCACCAGCCGCAGCGCGGCGGCGAATTCAGCGTCGAGTTCCGCATCGCGTTCGAGCACGCCGCGAGCCCGGTCCAGGTCCATTTCGTCAGCCGCGCGCACGGCATTGCGCAGCATCGAGCCGGAGAGCGCGGCCATGTGGCGCAGTTGCCGGCTCACCGCGAGCACCGGGTCTGCTTCGTTGGCCTGCCCCAGCGTGAGCGTGAAGCGCGCGATCTTCTTGGCTTCGTCGCCTGCCCGCTCGAGTTCGCGCCCGATCCGCACGATGGCGCGCGACAGCCGCAGATCATTGGCCACCGGCTGCTGCAGGGCGATGAAGGTCAGGCTGTCGCGATCGAGGCGCTTCTCGTAGTCGTCGACGAGGCTTTCGCGGGCCAGCACCAGCTGGGCCAGGTTCACGTCGCGTTCGAGCAGTGACCGCACTGCGCAGGCCACCTGTTCGATGACCAGGGCTCCCATTTCCAGGGCTTGCAGGCGCAGGCCGGCTACGGACTGGTCGACGGCGCTGGAGGTGTGCGGCTCACTGGGGTCGGAACTCACCATGGTGCCCGCAGCCATGGCAGGTCAGCCGTAACGGCCCGTGATGTAGTCTTCCGTCGCCTTCTTGGACGGATTGGTGAAGATCTTCGAAGTCGCGTCGACCTCGACCAGTTCGCCCAGGTACATGAACGCGGTGAAATCGGACACGCGCGCGGCCTGCTGCATGTTGTGCGTCACGATCAGGATCGTGACGCGCTGGCGCAGCTCGGTGATGAGTTCTTCGATCTTGGCCGTCGCGATCGGATCGAGCGCGGACGTCGGCTCGTCGAACAGCAGGATCTCGGGCTCGGTCGCCAGCGCGCGCGCAATGCACAGGCGCTGCATCTGGCCGCCGGACAGGGCCAGCGCGGAGTCGTTGAGCCGGTCCTTCACCTCTTCCCAGATCGCCGCGCCCCGCAGCGCTTTCTCGACGCGACCGGCGAGCTCCGTGCGGTTCGAGATGCCGCGCAGGCGCAGGCCGTAGGCGACGTTCTCGAATACGGTCTTGGGGAACGGGTTCGGCTTCTGGAACACCATGCCGATCCGCATGCGCACTTCGATGGGATCGACTTCCTTGCCCACCAGGTTCACGCGCTCGGGATGCAGCATGATGCTGCCCGCGTAACGCGTGTCGGGCTGGAGATCGTGCATGCGGTTGAAGCAGCGCAGGAACGTGCTCTTGCCGCAACCCGACGGACCGATCAGCGCGGTGACCTGGTTCTCGGGAATGACGAGATTGATGTTCTTGAGTGCCTGGTTCGTGCCGTACCAGAAGTCGAGCTTCTCGGCGATGGCCTTGGGCGCGTTCGCACTGGACGCCTTGCGCTCTTCCATCGCAATGGAGAGCGTCGGGGTTTCCGCGGCTTGGATGACGTTCGTGTTCATTGCAGGGCCACTCACCAGTTGATCTTTTTGCGGAAGCGGAAGCGGATGTAGATCGCGACCGCGTTCATAAGCAGCGTCATCCCGAGCAGGATGGCCGCTGCGGCGGCCGCGTTCTGCTGGAACGCCTGGTCGGGACGCGAGACCCAGTTGAAGATCTGGATCGGCATGGCCGTGAATTCGCTCCACAGCCAGTCAAAGTTGAAGAACGGGAACTGGCCCGTGATGGGCGAGCCCGGCAGGAACGCGATGAAGCTCAATGCCCCGATGGTGATGATGGGCGCGGTCTCGCCGATGGCGCGCGACAGCCCCAGGATCAGGCCAGTGAGGATGCCGCCCGTGGAATACGGCAGCACGTGATCCTTGGTGACCTCCCAGCGCGTGGCGCCGAGGCCATAAGCCGCCTCGCGAATCGCCTTCGGCACGGCCCGCAAGGCCTCACGGGTGCCGACGATGATGATGGGCAGGATCAGCAACGCCAGCGTGAGTCCGGCCGAGAGCACGCTCTGGCCAAAATCGAACTGGTACACGAACAGGCCGAGCGCGAGCAGGCCGTACACGATCGACGGCACGCCGGCCAGGTTGGTGACGTTGATCTCGATGATGCTCGTCATCCAGTTCTTCGGCGCGTATTCCTCGAGGTAGATCGCTGCGGCCACGCCGACCGGCAACGCGACCACCGCCGTCACCAGCATGATCATCGAGGTGCCGACCCAGGCCGACAGGATGCCGGCACGCTCGGCCTTGCGCGACGGGAACTGCGTGAAGAAATCCCAGCCGAAGCGGCCTGCGCCGTCGCGCACCAGGTCGAGGAACAGGATGAGCAGCACCCCGAGGCAGCTCATCAGCACCAGCAGCCCCAGGACGACGAACATCTTGTCGAGGTTCTTGCGCCACGACAGGCCACGCCGGATATCTTCGATGCTCATGACCGCAGACATGTCAGTACGCCTCGCGGAATCGACGTGTGAGGAAGAAGCCGAGCACGTTGAAGACCAGCGTCATCAGCATCAGCACCAGGCCGGCCGCAAAGATGCTCTGGTAGCCGATGCTGTCGTGCGGCAGGTCGCCCAGGCTCACCTGCACGATGTAAGCCGTGATGGTTGCCGCGGGCTCCGTGGGGTTGAAGGTCAGCGTCGGCTGCATGCCGGCTGCGATCGCAACCACCATGGTTTCGCCGATCGCGCGCGAAATGCCAAGAATGTAGGCCGCGGCGATGCCAGAAAAGGCGCCCGGCACCACGACGCGCAGCGCCGTTTGCAGCTGGGTGGCGCCCATCGCGTAGGAGCCTTCGCGCATGTAACGCGGCACCGCACGCATGGCGTCTTCACTGACCGAGGCCACGTACGGCACGATCATCAGTCCGATGACGAGGCCCGCGCTCAGCATGTTGAAGCCCGGCAGGCCGGGGATGAGCTTCTGCAGGACGGGCGTGACCATCAGCAGCGCGAAATAACCGTAGACCACCGTGGGCACCGCCCCGAGCAGCTCGAGGATCGGCTTCACCGTCTCACGGACCCGGCTCGTGGCGAACTCGGACAGGTAGATCGCGATGATCGTGCCGAGAGGAATGGCTACGAGCAAGGCCACGCCAGTGACGGTGAGCGTGCCGGAGACGAGCGGCATGATGCCGTAGCGCGCGTCGGCAAACAGCGGCGTCCACATCGTGTCGGTCAGGAATTCCCTGATCGTCACGTGCTCGAAGAAAAACGACGATTCCCACACCAGGATGATGACGATGGCCGCGGTGGTGAACACCGCCACCAGCGCGCACGACAACAGGACCAGTTCGATGACCCGGTCGCGGTTCTTGCGGTAAGACAGGGACGAAAACGACCCCTTCCCCATCGCCACCGAACGAGTTGGCGCGCTTGCCGTCATGAGCCCTTCCCCGATACGGCGCCTGCACGGCGCTCAGTCAATTCTTCAGACGCGAACGGGCCGGGATCCTGCGACCCCGGCCCGGCCCTGTCGCGGGTAACGCGTCAGAGTTTACCTTCCAACGCCTGCAACTGTTCGATCGTGATGCCGACCTTGGCGTGGCCGCCGAACACGGTGCCGAGCTTGCCGGCCTGGAAATGCTTCCAGGCGAGGTCATAGGCGCTCTGGGGCAGCGGCAGGTAGCCCACTTCGCTGACCAGTTCGCCGTTCTTCATCATGAACTGTACGAACTCACGCACTTCGGGGCGCTTGGCCGAGGAGTCGCGGACGTAGACGAACAGCGGTCGCGACAGCGGGGTGTAGGTACCGTTGGTCACGTTCTCGAGGCTGGGGAGGACCGGACCCTTGCCGCCGTCGATGGCGACGGCCCGCAACTTGTCCTTGTGCGCGGCGTAGTAGGCAAAACCGAAGTAGCCAATCGCATTCTTGTTGTTCTCGACGCCCTGCACGAGCGTGTTGTCGTCCTCGGACGCGGTGAAGTCACCACGGCTCGCCTTCGCCTTGCCGTTGATGGCCTCGGTGAAGTAGTCGAACGTGCCCGAGTCGGCGCCCGGTCCGAACAGCATCAGCTTTTCTTTCGGGAACTTCGGGTTGACCTGGTTCCACATCGTGATGCGACCCTGCGCGGCCGGCTCCCACATCTTGCGGAGCTCGGCGACGGTCATCGACTTGGCCCAGGTATTGGCCGGGTTGACCACGACCGTCAGCGCGTCGAACGCCACCGGGATTTCCATGTACTTCACGCCGGCCTTGCGGCAGGCTTCCATTTCCTCGACCGAGATGGGACGCGAGGCATTGGCCATGTCCGTCTCGCCGCGGCAGAACTTCTTGAAGCCGCCGCCCGTGCCGGAGACGCCGACCGTGACGCGCACCTTGCCGCGCTTCTGGATCTGGAACTCTTCCGCGAACGCCTCGGCGATCGGGAACACGGTGCTCGAGCCGTCGATCTTGATCGCGGACTGGGCCTGCGCCCGCTCGGGAGCGGCCAGGGCGATCAGGCCAAGCGCCAGCGCCGGGAGGGTGATCTGCTGCCAGGAAAGCTTCATGAAGTCGTCCTCTGCTGTGGGTCGCTCGGAGCGGGTGCCCCGGTAGATGCGGCGCAGTTTGCCCATCGACTATGACAACCACATTACAGACGGCCTGAATTCCGATGACAAGCCTGCCATTGTTGCAAGTGCTTGATCCTAGGGACCCCTGTCGCTTTAATGCCGGACCCGGTCCAGTCCCTGGACGACCCCGAACGAGCAGATCCCACCGATGTCCCCCACCCTCGCCCTGACTGAAGACCTGCTCCGCCGGCCCTCCGTCAGCCCCGACGACCAGGGTTGCATCGACCTGATCTGTACCCGCCTCGCCCCCCTGGGCTTCACGAACGAGAGGCTGCAGTTCGGCCCCGTCGAGAACCTCTGGTCGCGTCGCGGCACCTCGGGCCCAGTACTGTGCTTCGCGGGGCATACCGATGTCGTCCCCACCGGGCCCCGGGAGGACTGGCGCACGGACCCCTTCGAGCCGGTGATTACCGACGGTGTGCTCTATGCGCGCGGCGCTGCCGACATGAAAAGCAGCCTGGCCGCGATGGTGACCGCGACCGAGCGCTTTGTAGCCCGCCATCCCCACCACAAGGGCTCCCTCGCTTTTCTGTTCACGAGCGACGAGGAAGGCCCGTCCGTCGACGGTACCCGCAAGGTCGTCGAAGTGCTGGAAGCCCGGCACGAAAAGATCGACTGGTGCGTCGTCGGCGAACCTACCAGCGGCGACGCGCTCGGCGACACGATCAAGGTCGGGCGACGCGGCTCGCTGTCGGGGCGACTGACCGTGCACGGAGTGCAGGGCCACATCGCCTATCCGCACCTCGCTGACAATCCAGTGCACGGATTTGCTCCGGCCTTGGCTGAACTGGTCACAACCCATTGGGACGAAGGCAACGAGTTCTTTCAGCCCACCACGTTCCAGGTCTCGAACATCGCGGCCGGCACCGGCGCGCCGAACGTAGTGCCCGGCGAATTGAAGGCGCGCTTCAACCTGCGGTTCTCGACCGAACAGACCGTCGAGGGGCTGCAGCAGCGCGTGCTCGAGATTCTCGACCGCCACCGTGTGCAGTACTCACTCGAATGGTTCGTGTCTGGCCTGCCCTTCCTGACGCAGCCCGGCACCTTGACCGAAGTGGTGACGCGGGCTGTCACCGAGACCACGGGTCGCACGCCCGTGCCGTCGACGACGGGAGGCACGTCCGATGGCCGGTTCATCGCGCCTACCGGGGCGCAGGTCGTGGAGTTCGGCGTGCCGAACGCCACGATCCACAAGGTGAACGAGTGCGTGCGGGTCGAGGACATCGACACGCTGAGCCGGTCGTACGAACGCATCATGGAGTTGTTGCTCACCTGACCTCGCTCCCACCTCTCCCGCTTGCGGGAGAGGTCGGCCGCAGGCGCGGGTGAGGGTCTTGGATTTCCACCTCTCCCGCTTGCGGGAGAGGTCGCGCGTAGCGCGGGTGAGGGTCTTGGCGGTTGATTTGCGGCCCTTGCCCTGCGCTTGGAAAGGCAGACACGCGCTCGCGGGCAAGGGCTCGCGGATCGACCGCTGCTCGCCTGGCGCCTGAGCGGCTCGCCGGGCTGAAACGAAGCCCTCAATGGCAATCACCGGTGCACGCCCGACGACCCGCACGGCGCACGTAGCCGGACAGATGGGAGACGCTCGCCGTAAGGTTGGGCTCAGCCGGGGCGAAGCGGCGTAAGCGTGAGGCGTGGCTCTTATGGTGGCGACGTTGCTGGCGCCGTGCGTACTTTTCCGCTGCGCGGAAAAGGAAGCTCAGGCGCGGCGTGTCTGGCGTGTGATTCGGGGCCTTTTCCCGAGCGCGTGTCTGCCTTTCCAAGCTCGGGAAAAGGCCCCGAATCACACGCCTGCACTGAACGCCTGTCTGCCTTTCCAAGCTTGGGGAAAGGCATCGGATCGGGCGCTGGAACGGAGCCCTCACCCGCGCTCTGCGCGACCTCTCCCGCACGCTGGGAGACGGCGCAGGAGAGGTGACGCCTCAGCGCCTGCGCCAGTTCGCGAGCAGCCCCACCGCAGCGAGGCCGAGCAGGTTCAGCAGCACCCAGAAAGGCATGCTGAAGCCGAGGAAGTTCCATTGCACCTTGGCGCACTCGCCCGACCCGCTCAGTACCTTGCCGAGCACTTCATGCAGCGGCAACACGTCCATCATGTAGTCGAGGCTCGCGCCGCATTCAGCGACCGAGCCCGCCGGTGCATTGATGATGAAAATGTGGCGAGCGGCAACGGCGATTCCGGCCAGCGCGACCAGCGCAACGAGCGTGCCATAAAGACGCCGCATGCTGGCGCTCGCCGGGTTGTGCAACCACGCCACCAGGAACACGACGCCGGTCGCCATGACCGCAACCCGCTGCAGGATGCACAGCGGGCACGGCTCTTCGTGCAGGCCGTATTGCACGTAAAGCGCAAAGGCCATCAGGCGCGGCACACCAGAGAAATCCCGCGAGGTTCAACGTGCGGGTCTGCAGCCACCAGGGCTGGCGGGAATCGAGCATCAGGTTCAAACGCGCACTCCGCGTCGTGGATCTTTAAAAGTCAGCCCTGGCCGGCCTGTCGCGTCGCACGAGCCGCGAGGATGTGTTTCTCGACGTCCTCGATGGCGAGATGGCGGATGTCCTTGCCCAGGACCATGTACACCACGTACTCGCAGATGTTCTTTGCGTGGTCACCGATGCGCTCGAGCGCACGGGCCAGGCTCAGCACGTCGAGCGTGCGGCGGATGGAACGCGGGTCTTCCATCATGAACGTGATGCACTGGCGCTGGATGGCCTCGTACTCTTCGTCGATGACCCGGTCGCGCCGCGCCACTTCGAGCGCCGCCTCCGTGTCCAGGCGGGCAAAGGCATCGAGCGCGCCGTGGACCATGTCGGCCACCAGTTCGCCGATGTGCTTCAGCTCGCGATAGCGATCAGCGGTGCGATCCGAATTCGACAGCCGGGCCGCAGCGTGGCCAAGCTTCTCGGTCTCGTCGCCAATGCGCTCGAGGTCCGTGATGGTCTTGATGATCGCCACGATCAGGCGCAGGTCGGATGCGGTCGGTGCCCGGGTTGCCAGGATGCGGCTGCAGTCCTCGTCGATGGCCACTTCCATCGCGTTGACCTTGTGATCCAGCCGGGACACCTCTTCGCCGAGCCGGCTGTCGCCGCCGACGATGGCCTTGACGCCGTTCTGCAGTTGCTGCTCGACGAGGCCGCCCATCTGCAGGACGCCGGTGCGGACGCCCTCCAGCTCGGCGTTGTAGCGGCTGTGGATGTGGTGCGAAAGGTCAGAAGTGTCCATCACGGTGCTTGCTCTCCCGAAGCTGACGATTTGTACAGGACGCCCCGCACTGCGGCAAGTTCCATGCAGCCACAAAAAAAAGTCCCTCCCCGCGCCCTCGCCCGGCGCCAGCGCCGGTGAGGGGGGCCATTGCGGGCCCGGGGGAGGGAATCTCTGGGGGAAGAGAATCGAGCGATCAGAACTTGTAGTTGAGATCCACCTGCAGGCGGTCGTAGTCCAGGTCCACGCCGACGTCCTTGTTGAGGGTGTTCATGAAATAGGTGGCATTCACCGTGAAATTCCTCACCGGCGCATACCCGCCCTTCAGCACCCAGCCCTCGGAATCGGTGCGGCCGTCGCCGAAGTCCGAGTCGATCCACTGGGCGAACAGCGCGTCCTTGTCGAGTTCCTGGTAGAACAGGCCCGCTTCCCAGGTCTTGGCGTTGCTGGCCTTGCCGACCATGGCGCCGATCGCGAAGGCCGTGTCGTACTCGACGTCGCTGGCCATGTTCTGCGCGTAGTTGGCCCATAACGTCAGCGGCAGGCCCATCGCCGTGAAGCCGGTCTGCGCGCCGATCTCGAGGATCTCGTAGCCGTAGGTCAGCCGGTTGGTCGTACCGGACAGGAACGTCGTGTTGCCGTTGGCGTTGTTGTTGAACAGTGGCGATTCACCCTGGCAAGAACCGCATTCGTAGTAGTTGGCCGCGAGCACCGTCTCGCCGCCGAACAGCGGGAACTTCATGCCGCCCTGCAGGCCGAAGATGGCCGAGTCGGTGTTCTCGCCGGCCGGATTCGAGTTGTAGTTCTCGGTAACCCACCAGCCGTAGGCGCTGCCGAAGAACATGCCGCGGTCGAACTTGACCGCGCCGCCTTCCGGATTGTAGTCGCCGTCGTAGAACAAGCTCTGGCCGGGACGGAAGATCGGATTGACCTGCTTGCCGAGCAACAGGTTGCCGCCCTCCATGAACTTCCAGTCGATGTAGGCCATGTCGAGGCCGATCGACTTGCGCGAACCGCTGCCGCCCAGCGTCTGGTTGGACGAACGCGGGTCGTCGCCACCCGTGGCAAACAGCAACGTGCCCTTGACGTTGTCGGTCGCCTTGAAGTCAAAGCCCAGGCGCGCGCGGATGCGCTGGCGATGACGGTCGGCTGCATCCTCGGCCTGGCCGCTGACTGCGCGCTCGGACCAGATGCTTTCCTGGCGGAAGCGGAAGTCGCCACGACCCTTGATCTTGGTCGCCCAGTCGGCGCCCTTGACCTTGGAAATCTCGTTGGAGGCGACGGCGCCTTCTTCGCGGAGTTCCTTGGTCTGGGACTTGAGGTAGTCCACCTCCGCATCGCGGCGGTCGGCCAGCGCCTGCAGCTCAGCGTTCTGCGTCTTGAGCTCGGCGTTGGTCGCTTCCAGTCGGTTCAGGCGCTCGGCCAGCGCCTCCATCTGCGACTGGATGGACTGCACTTCAGCCTTGGTCGCGGCGCCCTTGGTCTGCGCGGACGCGTCCGCGGCGCCGAGCGTCAGCGCGGCGGCGATAGCCGTCGCAAGCACGGTCGTTCTCACAATAAATCCCCTTACGGTGGTGGCCTGTCAGTTGCGGCGCGCCGGTCGGGATGTCTTGTGACGACCCGGTGACGCTTCCTTGGCGCACGTTGTACGCCCGGTTTGTGACAGGCAGATTGCAGTGCAGCGACAGAATTGCTGCTGCGCCCACCGCAGGAATCTAGAACTTGTAGTTCACGTCCAGTTGCAAACGGTCGTGATCGAGTTCGGTGCCCACGTCCTTGTTGAAGCTCGTGAGGTAGTAGACCGCCGTCAGCAGTATGTTCTTGGCGGGGGCGTAACCGCCGCGAAATACCCAGCCCTGGGAGTCCGTCTGGCCGCCGCCGAAGTCGGAATCCACGATCTGGCCGAACAACGCGTCCTTGTCGACTGACTGGTACAGCGCGCCGACTTCCCACGTGTGCGGAGCGGCCGCCTGCCCCAGATTCACGCCGAGCGAATAAGCAGTGTCGTACTCCACGCCGTCGGCCAGGTTGCGCGCGAAACCGGCCGTGAACTCGACTGGCAGGTGCAACATGGTCGTGCCGACCTGCGCCTCGATGTCGAGGACGTCGTAGTCGTACTGCAGCACGTTGACCGTACCCACGCGATAGGTGGTATTGCCATTGGCGTTGTTCGCGAACAGCGGCGAATGGTCCTTGCAAGCGCTGCAGGTCAGGTACTTGGTCGCGAGGGTCGTCTCACCGCCGAACGTGGCGAACTTGACCCCTGCCTGCGCACCGAAGATTTGCGCATCGGAATTGTCGCCGGCGGGATCCGCGCTGTACTGCTCGGACAGCCAGAAGCCGAAGACATTGGCAAAGACAGGACCCCGTCTGAACCGCAGCGCACCGCCTTCGGGGTTCACGTCCGCATCGAGGAACAGGCTGCGGAGCGGACGCCACACGGGGTACGGTTGCTTCCCGAGCACGAGATTGCTGCCAGGCGTGATGCGCCAGTCGGCATAAGCAAGGTCCAGGCCGATGCTCTTGCGTGAACTTTCCCCGCCCAACGTCTGGTTGGTGCCGCGCGGGTCGTCACCACCCGTCGACAGCAGCAGCGAGCCGGAGACGTTCTCGGTGACGGTCGCGTCGAAGCCGATGCGCGCGCGGATGCGGTCGCGGCTGCGGTCGGCTGCGTCCTCGGCGACACCATCGACTTCGCGTTCCGACCAGATCGTTTCGTGCCGGTAGCGGAAGTCGCCTCGGGCCTTGATGCGGCTGGCCCACTCGGCGGCCTTGAGCTTGTCCGACTCCTTCGTGACCGCGCTTGCCTGCTCACTCAACTCGCTGGTCTGGGTCTTGAGGTAGTCGACTTCAGCCGCGCGGCGGTCGGCGACGGCACGCAGCTCCTGGTTCTGGATCTGCAGCTCCGTGTTGGCCCCCTCGAGCCGGTTCAGGCGCTCGACCAGTGCCTGCATCTGCGCCTGCAGCGCCTGCACGTCGGCCTTGGTGGCAGGAGGGGCTGGCGCCGCGTACGCAGCCTGGGTCGACATGGCGGCCAGGGTCGCCATCAGGAAAATCTGTTTGCCCACTGCAATCTCCTGGCCCGCGGCACTGATGCCGGCGTGGTCGGCCCGGATCTCAGCGAACTTGAACGGCTCCCACAACTGGGGTTTTCCGCTCCAGGACGCGCTCTGGCGGGAAATGGCAGGTGAACGTGCTGCCCTGCCCTTCCTGGCTCACGATCTCGAGGTGGGCGCCGTGACGCTGCAGGGCATGTTTCACGATGGCCAGCCCGAGCCCCGACCCGCCCAGCTTGCGCGAGCGCCCGGCGTCGACCCGGTAGAAACGCTCCGTGAGCCGTGGCAGGTGCGACGCCGCGATGCCGATGCCCGTGTCGGTGACGGCCACGTGGCTGCCGAGCCGATCGGTCCAGTAGCGCACGGTCACGGCGCCTTCCGGCGGCGTGTACTTCACGGCGTTGGTGATCAGGTTCTGGAAGATGGAATGCAGCTCGGGCTCGGCGCCCAGCAACAGCGCGTCGGATTCCAGCTGCAATTCGAAGGTTGCGGGCCGGTCGGGTCGCGCCTGCACTTCCTTGCGCATCAGCGCGAGCAGCCCGGCGACGTCGGTGGGCTCGCGCTCGGCCTCGCCCCGGCTGGCCTCGAGGCGCGACAGTTCGAGCAGGTCGGAAACGATGCTGTGCATGCGTTCCGCCTGCCGCTGCATCTCACGCACGGGCTCGTGCCAGGTCGCGTCGAGCCCCGGATCTTCGGCCAGCGTGTCGAGGTACCCACGCACCACCGTGAGCGGCGAGCGCAATTCATGCGACGCGTTCGCGACGAAGTCACGGCGCATGCCCTCGAGCCGCGCCTCCGAGGTCACGTCCCGAACGATCAGCAATTGCAGGTCGCGATCGCTGGTAGTCACGAGGTCGAAGGCGAACCAGCGGTCACCGAGGCTCGGCATGTGGATGCGTGGACCCGGGCCTTCGTGCGCGCCGGTGACGTACTGCACGAACTCGGGGTGGCGAATCAGGTTATCGACGCGGATCCCGTAGTCGAGCTTGCGCCGCAGCCCGAGCCATTGGGCCGCCGTCGGGTTGAACCAGAGGATCTCCCGGGTCGGGCCGAGCAGGATCGTGCCGTCCGGCATGGCGGACGTCATGCGGCGCAGTTCGCGCAGCAGCGTCAGTGCGCGGCGCTTGTGGAAACGCTTGCGCTGATGCAGTCGATGAACGTTGGAGACGACCTCGCCCCAAAGCCCGTCCATGTCCGGCGGCTTCAGGATGCTGCGCAACCGCAGCCAGTGCTCGAACCGGACGAGGTTGCGGATCTGCCACGCAACCACGCCGGCGAGATACAGCGCGACCACGAGGCCCGGATGGCCGACGAGCCAGCCGATCAACAGCGCGATCAGCAGGCCACTGACGATACCGAGGACGTGCTGCCAGGCAGATCGGGACAAGCGCTGCAATCCTCGGCCACTCGGCCGGGTTATTCGGGGCGGGTCGAGAAACGATACCCCGAACCGCGCACTGTCTGCACCAGTGCATCACTCCCGGACGGTTCGAGCGCCTTGCGCAGCCGGCGGATGTGGACGTCGACCGTGCGTTCCTCGACGTAGACGTTGCCGCCCCAGACGCGGTCCAGCAGCTGGCTGCGCGAATACACGCGCTCCGGGTGCTCCATGAAGAACTGCAGCAGCCGGTACTCCGTCGGTCCGAGGGAAACGGACTGCTCTCCCGCCATGACCCGATGACTGGCCGGGTCGAGCCTGAGCGCGCCGGCTTCGATCGCCTCGCCGCCTGCGGTGGGCGAGCTTCGGCGCAGCAGCGCCTGGATGCGTGCCAGCAACTCGCGCGGACTGAACGGCTTGGTCACGTAATCGTCGGCGCCACCTTCGAGGCCGGCGACCTTGTCCTGTTCTTCTGCCCTGGCCGTGAGCAGGATGACGGGCAGATCCTGCGTTTCCTTGTTGCGCTTGATCGAGCGCGTCAGCTCGAGGCCCGTCTGGTCCGGCAGCATCCAGTCGATCAGCATCAGGTCGGGACGCGCGTCGGCCATGCGCAGGCGTGCCTCGCCACAGTCCTCGGCCTCGGTGACGATGAACCCCGCGCGTCGCAGGCCGAACGCGATCATGTCGCGGATCGGCTTTTCATCTTCGACGATCAGGATCTGTTTACCCGTCATCTCACTCCTCAGGCTCCGTGCGTCTTTGCAATCGCGTTGCGGGCGTATTACAGGCGCATTTTGTGACAATCACGTGACGGTGGACTGCGCCGGTCGCGCCACGTTGTCACGGATATACACCGGAACGGCCTCTGCGGCATCGACCCCGTCACCCCGCTGCAGCATTTGCGCACCCAGCTGCGCAACCGCATCGGCCCGCGGGTAGATGTCCGGAACGTACCGCAGTCCCGCAGCCTCGAGCCGTGCCTGCAGCGCCGGGTACCTGGGAATGCCATTGCCGGCAAAGAGCACCGCCCCGGCCACCACTTCGACTCGGTCTTGCGGACTCACGGCTTCCGGCGCCAGCACGATGGGCACGCACGCAGCGGCGGGATCGAAACGATAACAACCCCAGTACACCTCGTTCATGCGCGCGTCATTGCAGACGAGGATGCTTGGGGAAGGAGAGGAAGGCCCGGAAGGCCAGGAAGGGACGGAAGTGGAAGGGGAAGTTGCGAGGTAGGCGACGGCGGCGAGGCTCGATACCGGCGCCACCTTGAGCCCCGCTCCATACGCGAGCCCCTGCACCACGCCCGCGGCAATACGCAATCCCGTAAACCCGCCCGGCCCGCGGCCAAAGGCCAGTCCATCGAGATCCGCGAGCCTGCAGCCCGCTTCGCCAAGCAACTCGTCGATCATCGGCAGGATCAGGTCGGCATGGCCGCGCTCGAGCAACTGGCAGCGCAGGCGCACCTCGCCCGTGTGCCACAGCAAGGCTGCAGAGCACGCCTCGGTCGACGTGTCGATCGCGAGCACCTTCAAACCCGTCACCCGAGTTTCTCGCGCAGGAATGCCTGCACTTCTTCGAGCAGGCGCGTGCGCCGCATCGGCGGCAGGCTGGTGATGAACTGGCGGCCGTAGCCTTTGGTCACGAGCCGAGTATCGCAGAGCATGACGACGCCACAATCGGTTTCATCACGGATGAGCCGGCCCACGCCCTGCTTCAGCGCGATGACGGCCTGCGGCACCTGTTCGTCGAAGAACGGATTGCCGCCCTGCTCGCGGATCGCCGCCAGCCGCGCCTTCAGCAGTGGATCGTCCGGGGCCGCGAATGGCAGCTTGTCGATGATCACCACGCTGAGCGCCTCGCCCTTGACGTCGATGCCTTCCCAGAAACTGCCGGTACCGAGCAGCACCGCATTGCCCGCCTCGCGAAAGGCGCGCAGCAGGTGATCGCGCGACGCGCCGCCCTGGATCAGCACGGGGTACGGCGGGCGCTCGCCCCAATGCCGATACAGTTCTTCCGCGCCTTCGCGCAAGCCGCGGTGGCTGGTGAACAGGATGAACGCCCGGCCCCCGCTGGCCTCGAGCACGGGCAACGCGGCATTGATCACGTTGCGTGCGTGGTCGGGCGCACCGGGTTCGCCCAGTCCCTTGGGCAGGTACATGAGCGCCTGGTTCGCGAAATCAAAGGGACTCTCGAAGCGCACGGTGGTCGCACGCGCAAGACCGCTGCGACGCTTGAAGTGCGAGAAGTCGTCACCGACCGCAAGCGTGGCGGACGTCAGCACCCACGCGCACGGCTGCTGCTCCATCAGCGACGAAAGCTGGCTCGCTACATCGACGGGCGCAAAGTGCGCACTCACGTTGCGTGCGCTGGTTTCGGCCCAGCGTACGCCGCCCGGGGCTTCGGCGGCGGTCAGCGCATGCAGTCGATCAGCGCTCTCTTCCAGCCGCTCCTGCAGTCGCTTGAACGCGGGCTGCCCGTCGGCGCCGCTCAGCGGCGCGATCGCTTCGGCCAGTTCACGTGCGCGCGCGCCAAGCCCGTGCAGCGCCTCGAGCAGGCCATCCGGCCATTGCGTGTGCTCGAGCCGCGATTCCTGCCCTGCCGTCGCCGCGAGCACTGCCGCCACCTGTGCATCGAGTCCGCTCAACGCACCGTCCACCTGGCCTGCCATCTGCTGCGCCAGCAACAACTCGCCCGCGACATCTTTCGAAAGGTTCGACAACTGCCGCGTGCTGACGCTGTAGCCCAGGAACTGCGCGGCGACGTCGGGCAGCTGGTGCGCCTCGTCGATCACGATCGCGTCGGCGCCGGGCAGCAGGTCGCCGAAGCCTTCTTCCTTGAGCACGAGGTCGGCCATCAGCAGGTAGTGATTGACGACGACGATGTCCGCCGCCTGCGCCTCGCGCCGCGCGGCCAGCACGCTGCAGTTCTCGTACTGCGGGCACTCGGTGCCGAGGCAGTTCTCGCGCGTCGAGGTGACCCACGGCCACACCGGATCCTGCTCGCCCACGTTCGGCAATTCCCCGATGTCGCCACGCTTCGTCGTGTGCGACCACGCCCGCACCTTGGGCAGCGCGACCGCCACTTCCTTGCGCAGGCCGCGCGCGTAGGCCTGCTGCTCGGCCAGGTCGAGCCGGTGTGCACAGAGATAGTTGGCGCGGCCCTTGAGCAGCGCGACGCGCACGGGCCGGCCGATCGCGCCGCAGATCGTCGGCAGGTCGCGGTGATACAACTGGTCCTGCAGGGCGCGCGTGCCGGTGGACACGATCACCTTGCGTCCCGACAGCAGTGCCGGCACGAGGTACGCAAACGTCTTGCCTGTCCCGGTGCCGGCTTCGACCACCAGTTGCGTGCGGCCTGCAAGTGCGGCCGCGACGTGCTCCGCCATCTCGATCTGTTGCGGGCGCGCCGTGTAGCCCGGCAGCGCGCGGGCCAGCGGGCCGTCAGGCCCGAGGATTTCTGCGAGCGGCGAGCCCATCGGCGTCAGGAGAACTTGGCGCGAAAGCGCAGCAGCGCCGTCGACGCCGGGCCGAGCGGCTTGCGCAGAACCCAGCGCACGTGGGTGTACTGGTCGTCGAGCGCCTTGCGTGGCGTTTTCTTGCCGCCGCTTGCGGCACGCTGCAACGCATCCGGTGTGGCAAAGGTCTTGCCGCCATCGATGGAGAACTGGACTTCGGCGGCCGGGCCGGCAGCCGAGTTGCGCAGGTAGTGCACGCCGAACGGCAGGCGCTTGGTGACGACGATGTTCTCGACCGGCTGCTTGCCTGGATTGCGCACGCGCACCGTGTAATGGATCTCGTCACCGGCATTGAGGCGATCGGCGGCGATCCAGCGCCTGGTTTCCGCACCGCCGGGCCCGGTGCCGATCTCGAGTCGCTCCACCTCGATCGCGACCTCGAGCGGGCCGGAACCGGTCACTTCCGCGACGCTGCGAAGGTCATCCGTCGGCTGGGTCCACGCCGGCACGGTCCATGAGCCGAATCCCAGCAGGAGACTGACCACAAGCACCCGTCGCGGCGACCACGCGAGGCCACGACGGCCGGCGGGCGGCGTCGGCGCGGTCAAAGGCAGGCAGATCCGGAGGCTCGGCATCGGGGCCGGACTCTGCGGGACCGTTCGGCTGGAGGCAAGCGCGAAACCGGGCGCACGCACCCGGAAATGCGAGCCCGAAAAACCTCGGCCCGGAATACACGGAGCTGAAAACCCCCTGTCCAACACCCACCGGTTGGACGGGACATTTCGCTTGACCCACGGCCAATACCACTGGTCATGGCAATTATCCGATTTGACAGTTGTTCCCATTTGTCCTATTGTGCAATGCAGCAATGCTGCAATGCAGCACCATCCAGGAGACCACCATGAACATCACCATGCAGGATTACGTTGCCGAGCGCAGCGAACTGATCGCCGGCCAGGTTCGCAAGATCCGCGAGAACTCAGTTGAAACCGTGCGCGAAGCCTTTACGGGCTCGGCCGAAACCCTCAAGGCGCTGAAGAGCCCGGTCCGCGTGATCGCCCGCTCTGGCGTCAAGCTCACCAGCGTGTCGCAGGTGACCGTGCAGAACCTCATCGAGCTGCAGTCCGAAGTCGTGACGGCCGCGCTGAATGACGTGGCGCTGCGCCTCGAGCGCGCCACCCGTGCGGAAAACATCGTCGAATTCGTGCGCGAGCAGATCGAACTCACCCCCGCCACGCGTGCCCGCGTGGTCGAAGACGCCAACCGCGCCGTGTCGATCTTCAAGACCGCCGGCCGTGATTTCCGCTCGGTCGCGAAGCACGCGGTGGAAATGCTGAGCGAAAAGGCCAAGGCTGAAGTTGCCACCGCCGCGAAGCCGGTCCGCCGCAAGGCAGCCGCGGCCAAGCGCGCAACCCGCAAGACCGCGAAGCGGGCCCGCAAGGCCGCCTGATCGCCTGTCGGTAACTGACTGCAACCGGGCCCGCACTGTCCCCGAAAAAGAAATGCGGGCTTCGGACACAGGTCTCCCCCTGATTGCGCCCTCCCCGGAGGGCGCTTTTTTTTGGTTCGAATATGCCCCCGCCACGGCGCTTTTGTCGCAACGCAGCGCAGCACCCGGACGGGCGGCTATAATGGCGGGATAGCGCTACAAGGCCAGGTAATGACTACGAATACATCCTTGCGTGACTGGGTCGACCAGACGGCGAAGCTCACCCAACCCGACCGCATCCAGTGGTGCAATGGCTCGGACGCCGAACGCGACGAACTCGTCCAGCTGATGCTCGGCACGGGCGACCTGATCGAGCTGAACCAGGCAACGTTCCCCAACTGCTACCTGCATCGCTCCGATCCGTCGGACGTCGCGCGCGTCGAACACCTCACGTTCATCTGCACGCCGCACAAGGACGACGCGGGACCCAACAACCTGTGGATGGACCCGCAGGAGGCGCACTCCAAGGTCGACGCGCTGTTCGCCGGCTGCATGAAGGGCCGCACGATGTACGTCGTGCCCTACTGCATGGGCCCCGTCACCTCGCCTTATTCGCGCTGCGGCGTCGAGATCACCGACAGCCCTTACGTCGTGCTCAACATGCGCATCATGACGCGCATGGGCACGCAGGCCCTCAATCGCATCGAGAAGGACGGCACCTTCGTGCGCGGCCTGCACTCGACCGGCGACCTCGATCCCGACAAGCGCTTCATCATGCACTTCCCCGAAGAGCTCTCGATCAAGAGCATCGGCTCGGGCTACGGCGGCAACGCGCTGCTCGGCAAGAAGTGCCATGCGCTGCGCATCGCCAGTTTCCAGGCCCGCAACGAGGGCTGGCTCGCCGAGCACATGCTCGTCGTGGGCCTCGAGAATCCGCGCGGTGAAGTGCATTACGTCGCGGCGGCGTTCCCGTCGGCGTGCGGCAAGACGAACCTAGGCATGCTGATCCCGCCCGACACGATGCCGGGCTGGAAGGTGTGGACGATCGGCGAGGACATCGCCTGGATTCACGTGGGCACCGATGGCCGCCTGCGCGCGATCAATCCGGAAGCCGGTTTCTTCGGCGTGGTGCCCGGCACCAGCCCGAAGACCAACCGCAACGCCTACGAGATGATCCACCACGACACGATCTTCACCAACGTCGCACTCACGGCCGACAACGAGCCGTGGTGGGAAGGCCGCACTTCAGGCACGCCGGTCATCGACTGGCAGGGCAAGCCGTACGACAAGGCCACGGCGAAGACGCCCGCGGCGCACCCGAATTCACGCTTCACGGTTTCGGCGAAGCAGAACCCGGCGTACTCGCACCTGATGGAACACCCGGAAGGCGTGCCGCTTTCCGCGATCCTGTTCGGCGGCCGCCGCCGCGAAGTGGCGCCGCTGGTGTACGAAGCCCGCGACTGGGCGCACGGCGTGATGATCGGCGCCGGCATGGCCTCCGAGACGACCGCCGCGGCCGTGGGCCAGGTGGGCGTCGTGCGACGCGACTCGATGGCGATGAAGCCGTTCTGCGGCTACAACTTCGCCGACTACTGGTCGCACTGGCTCAGCTTCGAGGGCCGCGCGAAACAGCTGCCGAAGGTCTATCACGTCAACTGGTTCCGCCAGGACAAGGACGGCAAGTTCCTGTGGCCGGGCTTCGGCGACAACCTGCGCGTGCTGTCGTGGATCGTGGACCGTTGCGAAGGCCGCGCCAGCGCGAAGGAAACGCCGATCGGCTACCTGCCGCGCCCGGAAGACATCGACCTCTCGGGCCTGTCGCTGAGCGACGGCACCCTGCAGCAGCTGATGGATATCGACCCGGCCGCTTGGCACACCGAGATCGACGACATCGGCAAGTACCTCGAAAGCTATGGCGCGCGGATGCCGGCAGCAGCTGCAGGGACAAGCAGTTGCAGGTGAAGAAGGCGCTGGCAGGAAGGACAGGAAGGAAGGAAAGGAAGGACAGGAAGGATAGGAAGGGCCGCTATTGCTGCCGACGGAGCAGACCTGCGACCACAGCGTGCAGGATGCGTCCGATCTCTTCGATCCTGTCCAGTAGCGGTGACCTCGTTTTCCAGCAGGTAGCTCACCCGCTGCGCAGCAGGAGTTGAGTCTCCAGTTCGGCCAGTGAGCCGCGGGCGACGCGCAAGAAGTAAAGGTATTCCTTCGGGGATCTTCGGGCGTAGCCCTCAGCGATGTTCGAGGGTATGGACGTCGCCGCGCGACGCATTTGGGAAGCCAGACCATAGGTCTCGCTTGGCGGAAGCGTGGTGCATGACTGATGCACGAAAACCGCGAGTTCCAGCGCTTTCTGCCACAGAATCAAATCTTTGTGATTAAGCCTAGATAGCTGCTCCATGCGCCATCATCAGTACTCAAGGATCAGGCGCGATATTGATATCTGGGCAATCCCTGCCGTTTCCGCGGCTGCCCTTCCTAACCTTCTTCCTTCCTCTCCTTCCTATCCTTCCTGTCCTTCCTGTCCTTCCTGTCCTTCCTGCCCTTCCTGTCCTTCCTCCCCCAGCCCCTTCCCTTAATCCTCGAGCGCGTACCGAATCACGTCCGCCGCCTGCGGATCGGGCTTCTTGCCGAGCCCGATGAAGCCCTCGCCCACCAGCGGCACCGAATCGCGTCGCACGAACGCTTCCTTGCCTTCGGCGGTCAGCACGAACGTGCCGTTGGTACTCTGGTCGATCAGCAGGAAGCGGCCGCGCACGAGCTCGATCTTGGCGTGGATGCGCGAAATCAACGGTCCGCGCTGCACCACGCTGTTCTCGTCGGCGCGGCCCATCGTGATCTCGTTGCGGGCATCGTCCAGCACGATCTCGCGGGTCGCATGCCGCACACGCACGCGTCGCGCGCCGTGCATGCCACCCATCGCGATCGAAGGCAGCATGCTGGTGGCGTCTTCCTGTTGCCACAGCACTTCATAGAGTTCGATCTCGTCGTTGAGACCGCGCAGCGACGTGATGTCGACGCGCCGCGACGTCGCCCGCCACTCGGGTGAGCAGCGGCGCAGCGTATCGGCAGAGAGAATGATCTGGCCGGCCTTGGCCTGGCTCGTCATGCGGTTGGCGGTGTGCACCGAAGCGCCGAAGATGTCCTTGTGCTCGAGCACCACCGGCCCGAAGTGGCAGCCGATGCGGATCGCCACGTGCTGCCCCTGCACCGAGAGTTCCGGACGCGCGCGGATGTCCTGGTGCATCTCGGAGCCGGCATTCACGGCATCGTCGACCGTCGGGAAAATGGCGAGGATCTCGTCGCCGATCGTCTTGATGACCGTGCCGCGGTTGCGGTTGGTCGCGTCGCGCATGAGCTCGACGCAGAGCTGGATCAACTCGCGCGCGTGCTGATCGCCCAGCATCTCGTACAAACGAGTGCTGCCGACGACATCGGCGAAGAGGACGGCGACTTCCGTCTCGGTACTGGACACGCTTGGCAGAACCCCTGCGCCCGTCCTGGGCGAAACGACCTTAGACAATAACTCTACATTATAGTCAGAGCGACCCGCCTCGCCCGAGGGGACTTGGACGTACGGATCAGGGCCGGCACGACCGGGGCAGGTCGCCATCGACCCGTCAGGCCGCCCCTGAGACTGTCAGGCAGCCTGACGGAACATCTGCAGCGAATCCCGCAGTACGTCAGCCCCAGCGCCTGGCAGGTGGCCTCGCTCTGTCAGGTAGCGACGCCACGAGCGAGCATTGGGCAGCCCGGCATACAGGCCATGCACGTGCCGCAACATCAGCGGCAGCCGATGCCCCTGCCCCAGCATTGCGTCGACATAGTCGGCGTAGCGTTCCACGACCTGCGCTCGCGGTGGCGGCACCACGCCTGGGCCCAGCAACTCGGCGTCCAGTTCTGCGATCAGGTACGGCTCCTGGTACGCCTGGCGGCCCAGCATCACGCCATCGAATCGAGGCAGCCACTCACGCACCTGCGCGGCGGTCTTGATGCCGCCGTTCAGGATGATCTTGAGTTCGGGATGCTCGGCCTTGAGTCGCGCCGGCACGTCGTACCGCAGGGGCGGAATCTCGCGGTTCTCTTTCGGGCTGAGCCCTTTCAGGTGCGCCTTGCGTGCATGCACGATGAACACGTCGACGCCAGCAGCGCGAACGGTGAGCACGAAGTCTTCGAAGAACCCGTAGTCGTCGCGATCGTCGATGCCGATGCGGCACTTGACCGTCACAGGAATGCGCACTGCCTCGCGCATCGCCGTCATGCAGTCGGCTACGAGCGCGGGCTCCGCCATCAGGCACGCGCCGAAGCTGCCGCTCTGCACACGCTCGCTGGGGCAGCCGACGTTCAGGTTGATTTCGTCGTAGCCGTACTGCTCACCGAGTCGCGCGGCGCGGGCCAGCAGCGCGGGATCCGAACCGCCGACCTGCAGCGCCACGGGATGCTCGAACTCGCTGAAGCCCAGCAAGCGCTCGACGTCGCCGTGCGCCAGCGCCTGCGCCGTGACCATTTCGGTATACAGCAGCGAGCGCGGACTGAGCAGCCGCAACAGGTACCGGCAATGACGGTCCGTGTAATCCATCATCGGGGCGACGGACAGTTTTCTGTGGCTATCAAGCATCGCGCTCAACGTGCACTCCGTGACGGAATCACCGGCAGAATGACGTGCGAGGGCGCGAGACGTCCACATAAACAGTGTTCGTAGCCGTGCGCCAGCTGCGATTGTCGTTCAGAGGCTCACCGGTGTTCGGATTCACGTCGAAGCGCGGGAAGTTGCTGCTCGAGACGTCCAGTCGGATCCGGTGCCCCTTCGCGAATACGAGCGACGTCGGGTACATCTCGATCGTAAATTCAACCGGCCTGCCGGGCGTCAGCCACTGCTCGCGGTCCAGGCCGTCGCGATAACGGGCGCGTACGATGCCATCCGCCACATTGAGTTCGACGCCTTGCGGAAAGTCGCGGCTCGGCGGGTAGACGTCGACCAGCTTCACGGTGAAGTCCGTGTCCGGCCCGTCGCTCGCCGCCCAGAGCTTCACGACCAGGCGGCCCGTCACCTCGACGTCCTCGGCCAGCGGCTCCGTGCGGAACACCAGCACATCGTTGCGCGCGGACAGCGGCTTCGTGTCGGGTGTCAGCCAGAAATCCTCCCGACCGCGCTGATCCGCCGCGCCCTGGAACATCAGCTTGCCCTGCGACGAGACGTTGCCGCCCAGCGTCGGCACCGGGTTACGGGGATCGAACTGGTAGCTGATCGGCTTGGCGCCGCGAGCGGGCGCACGAGTCGAGAGCGAGCCGTCCGCGTGCAGGTAGTACGGCGTATACGCGGTGCGCGCGAGCGGCCATTCCTGCTCGTCGCGCCACTTGCCGCCGACGAACACGCGACCCTCGGGCGTGCGGTGCGCGTCGCCACCGCCCATCACGTAGATCCGCACCGGCGGCTCGCGCTCGACGCCGTTGTCGATGCCCTTCAGCCAGCGGTCGAACCAGCGCAACTGGAACGCACCGAGGTCGAGCGCCGCATCGGGCGTGAACTGCGCCTCCCCGGCGTAGTCGAGTCGCTCGGAACTGTGAATCCAGGGACCGACGATCAGCCGCTGCAGGCTCTGCTTCGTCCGCGCAAGCTCCACGTAGTTCATGTTGGCGACTGGCGTACCCCAGGAGTCGTACCAACCCGTCACGTGGTACACGGGCACGTCCGCGTAATCGGCAATGTGATCGATGACGCTTGCGCCGTGGTCCTTCCAGAACGCGTCGTAGCGACCGTGACTCATCGCCTCGATCAGCCAGCGCTCATAGTCCGGCGCGAGTGCGAGCGGAGTCGTTCCCGGCCGCAGCGGCAGCGCACGCACGTACTCCTGCACGCGCTCGCCTGCATCGACGAGAGCCGCCGCAGCGACCGGATCCGCTGCAGCGCGCTGTGCAGCCGGCAGCGCGTCCGGCGTCCCGGCCGTGTTCCCGAGCGTCAGCACCCAGTTCAACCAGCGCAGCTCGAACGCGCCGTGGTGGCGTAAGCCGTAGCGGCCGAAGTTGGACATCGCGTTGCGCGGGATCATCGCCTTCACGCAGGGCGCGCCGGCCAGCGCGAGCGCGTGCTGCGTAGCAGCCTCGTACGACGAACCCACCGTGCCGATGGCCCGCGCCGACCACGGCTGCGAGCAGATCCAGTTCGCAGTGTCGTGACCGTCCTGCGGGTCGTCCTTGAGCGGAATCCAGCGGCCTTCGGAGCGGAAGCGGCCGCGCACGTCCTGCACGACGACCGCGTAACCATGCGGCACGAACCAGTCGACGAGCCCGGCGGCACGTCCGTCCTTGTTGTAAGGGGTCCGGTCGAGAATCACCGGGAACGGTCCAGGCAAGGGTGCGCCGTCGCGCGCGGGCAGGTAGACATCCGTCGCGAGCCGTGTGCCGTCCCGCATCTTCACCATGACGTTGCGGACCAGCGCGAACTCGCCGGCGCCGGGGCGCACGGCCGACGGGGGCAGCACTTGAGCGTAGGACCGTCCCGCCGGCGCGAGGGCGCAGACGGCCACCAGCAGCCCCCATAGAAACTGGCCTGCCACCGTGCTCAGCAAGGAACGTGAATTCATCGCGCGGTTTCCTCCACCAGCCAGTCGACTACGCTGTTGAACGCTTCGGCCTCGGTCGCGCCCGACTGCACCGCGGTCTCGAAGATCCGCAGCTGCCGATGCGCGCTCGTGCCGCGCACGAGAATGTCGCGCAGCCCTTCGATCTCGGGCAGGCAGTCGAGCTCGATCGCGTCTTCTCGCAGCAATTCGATGATCTCCTCGACCAGCTGCCGGAACGGCACCATGCGCTGGCGCCCCAGGTCGAGCAGCCCGGCGTCATACGAATAACGCATGGCACGCCAGCGGTTCTCGCCGATCAGCAGGTCGGAATAGGGCCGCCACTGCTGGTTGTCGCGGCGCAGGCGGTAGAGCTTGCGCATCAGGCACTGGTTCAGGGCCGCGAGGCGCACCGAGTCCTCGAGCGTCGTGCACGAATCCATGATGCGTGTCTCGAGCGTGGGGTAGCGCGCGCTCGGCCGCAGGTCCCACCAGATGCGCGACGTGTCGGCCAGGATGCCGGTCTCGATCAAGGTGTCGGTGTGGCGGCGGTACTCGTTCCAGCTCGTGAATTTCTCCGGCAGGCCGGTGCGCGGAATGCCGTTGAAAATCATCAGCCGGAACGACATCAGCCCCGTGCGCTCGCCTTCCCAGAACGGCGAGCTGCACGACAGCGCCAGCAGGTGCGGCAGGAAATACCGCGCCTGGTTCATCAGGTCGATGCGCAGCTCGTCGTCGTCGATGCCGATGTGCACGTGCAGGCCGCAGATCATCATGCGCCGCGCCACGCCCTGCATCTCCTCGAGCAGCGCCACGTAGCGCTCCTTGTCGGTGCGCTTCTGCTTCGACGAAAGCGAGAACGGATGCGTGGCTGCGGCGATGGGCGCCAGGCCGTGTCGCGCGCACTCCTCGATCACCGTGCGCCGCAGCTCTACCAGTGAGGCGCGCGCTTCGGCGATCGTCCGGCACACGGGTGTGGCGACCTCGATCTGCGAGCGCAGGAACTCGGGGAACACCCGCCCCTCGGTGCGCTCATGCAGGGCAGCGAACAACTCGGCCGGCGGATCGTTGGCGACGGCGCGGGTGGCGACGTCGACCAGCAGGTACTCCTCCTCGATGCCGATGGTGAGCGGCGGCGCGTGATCAGGCATGCGGCGCAACCTTCGGCACAACCTTCGGCAAAGTCTGGCGCGACTGCGGGTCGTGCAGGATCTGCGGTGACGATCCGCGCCAGCAGGCGCACCCACTGCTCGATGCCGGCCGGCGAGCTCAGCAGGTCCTGTCGCACCTCGATGCAGATGTGCGGCAGGCCGTTGGCCTTCGCGTGGTGGTCGATCGTGTAGTTCGCCGGGTGCTTGCCGCTGTAAGGCTCGTTGTCGCCGATCACCAGGCCCTTTTGCGACCGCAGGCCGGCGAGCAACCGTTGCGCGTTGGCTGGGTCGTGGTCCCACAGCACGCCTGCGTGCCACGGCCGCACCTCGCCCGCCAGCGTCGGCGCAAAGCTGTGCACGGAGATCAGCAGGGGCACGGTGTCGCGCGAGCGGAATCCCGCAAGCAGGGCCGCGATGCATTCGTGGTACGGGTCGAAGAACGAGGCGAGACGCACGCGACGCTGGTCGGCCGTGAGACGCTGGTTACCCGGGATCGTCCAACCGTCGCTTTCCGTGCGGAACGCCTCGGCGTCGTCGGGAGAGCGATTGCAGTCGACCACCAGCCGCGAATACCCCGCCAACACCGCGGGGGCGCCCAGCGCGTGAGCCAGGCCACGGGCCAGCTCCCCCGCCCCGATGTCCCAGGCGATGTGCTGCCAGCTCGGCAGCTCTTCGAGGCCCAGACGGTCGAAGGCCCGGGGAAACGCCCGGCTGGCGTGGTCGCAGACGATTACGGCCGGCGTCTCGCCGTGCTCCCCGATCACGACGAAGGGCGCGGGATCGTCCCGGCCGATCAGGGACAAGGTGGCGGAAGACGGGGGGGTGGACTCCATGGGGCACGAAGTCTACACAACCTCCCTCCCCGGCTCCGGCACGCGCGGGTCGGGGCCCTTGGCGGGCTGCCCAAAATTGTCACTTGTGGACGACGGCCAAGACGCGCGGGCCGCAGGACTCCGCTGCGACAAAGAGGTGACGGCCGTCACAACAGATTCTTTCAATACGGTCATAACATTCCGGTGCGCCCCTCCGTGGGCGAGAAGGATCATTCGGTTCCATGAGCTTGCACCCGCTTCTGCAACAGCAATTCGAGGACGCCCGGACCGAGGGTGGACCGCTCGATTTGCGCAAGCTCCTGCACGCGATCAGCGATGCGTATGCCGAATGGGACGAAGAACGCAAGGGCGTGGTGCGCTCGATGCGCCTGCTCGCCGACGAAACCAGCGCGTTCACACGCGAGGTGCGTGAAAGCGCGGCCTCGCAATTGCAAGTCATTCTCGATCACGTCAAGGACGCGATCATCACGGTCGACGAGACCGGCCGCATCGACACCCTGAACGTCACCGGCGAACGTGTTTTCGGCTACCGGGAGCAGGACCTGCGCGGGAAGAAGCTCGACCAGCTGATTCCCTCGCTCGCGCACCGGCCCCGCATCGTCGAAACGCTCGAAGAGCTGGCGGCCAGCGCCGAGGACACGCAGGCCGACCTCAAGCCGCGCGAGACCAAGGGACGCCACCAGAACGGCAACCTGTTCGATGCGGAGATCGGCGTGAGCAAGGTGCGGCTCGACCGCCGCGACCTCTTCGTCGTCTGCATGCGTGAGACCACTGAGCGCAAGGCCGCCGAGTTCGCGATTCGCGAGAGCGAAGCACGCTACCGCACGCTGGTCGAAAACGCGCCGGAAGCCATCGTCGTCTTCGACATGGACGCCGGTCGCTTCGTGGAGTGCAACGAAAACGCCGTGCGCTTCTTCAAGATGACGCGCGACGAATTGCTGGCAAGCGGTCCGGACAAGATCAGCCCGCCCTTCCAGCACGACGGCTCGCCCTCGTTCGGCGTGGTGCGCGGGCACCTCGACCGGGCCCTGGCGGGCGACGCACCCAGCTTCGAGTGGATGCATCGGGACGCGCTGGGCCATGACATCCCCTGCGAAGTCCGCCTGGTCCGCCTGCCCTCGTCGGGGCGCAGGTTGATCCGGGGCAGCATCACCGACATCACCGAGCGCAAGCGTGGCGAGTTGCTCGCCGTGGGCGACCGCCGCGTGTTCGAGCGGATCACCAGCAACACCGACCTGGCCACCACGCTCGAAGCCATCACCGAGACGGCCGAGAAAGTCACGCCCGATGCGTTCTGCACCGTGTCGCTCTACGAAGCCGACACCAACACGCTGCATCACGTCGCCGGGACGCGCCTGGCGCCCGAATACCTGCAGACCCAGCAGCGGCTGGAGATCGGCCCGCGCAACGGCTCATGTGCCGCAGCCATTTTCCTGCATCGCCAGGTGATCGTCGCCGAGATCACGCGCGACGCACTGTGGGAGCATCGGCGCACGGCCGCTGTCGAGGCCGGCCTGCGGGCCTGCTGGTCCACGCCGATGCGCGCCTCCGATGGCCGCATGCTCGGCACCGTGGCGCTCTACTTCAAGCAGCCGCGCAGCCCGCTGCGCCGCGATTTCGAACTGATGAACCGGCTGACCGCACTCGCGGCCATCGCGATCGAGCGCAAGCGCTCGGAAGAAGCGCTGCGCCACAGCGAAGCGCAATACCGCAGCCTGTTCGACAACGTCATCGAAGGCGTCTACCGCTCGACCGTCGGCGGCCGGTTCGAGGCCGTCAACCCGGCGCTCGCCCACATGCTCGGCTACGACACGGTCGACGACCTGCTCACCGTGGACGACATGTCGAGCGTGTTCATGCACTCGCGCGAGCGCGACCACGTGATCACCAGCCTGCATCGCGACGGCATCGTGCGCGACGCCGAGTGCCAGTTGCGCCGGCGGGACGGCACGCATGTCGTCGTCCTGATCAACGCCCGCGTCATCCGCGGCGAAAAGGCCGAGATCACGGGCTACGAAGGCACCATCACGGACATCACCGTGCGCAAGCGCGCGGAACTGCAGCTGTACGAGGAAAAGGAAAAGGCCCAGGTCACGCTGCAGTCGATCGGCGACGCGGTCATCACGACCGACGCCGACGGCCGCGTCGAGTACCTGAACCCGGTGGCCGAGGAACTCACCGGCTGGGAATCGCCGGACGCCGTGGGCCGCCCCATCGTCGAAGTGTTCCAGGTCATCGCGGAAACCACGCGCCAGCCGCTCGACAGCCCGATCACACGCTGCCTGCGCGAAGGCCGCATGGTGGAGATGACCGAACCTTCGCTGCTGGTCAATCGCCGCGGCCAGGAAATCTCGGTGCAGGATTCAGCCGCGCCGATCCGCGATCGCAGCGGACGGGTGATCGGCGTCGTCATGGTGTTCCACGACGTGAGCCAGGAGCGGCGCCTGCAGCGCGCGCTCTCTTACCAGGCGACGCACGACGCCCTCACCGGCCTGATCAACCGCCGCGAATTCGAACATCGACTGAACGAGACGCTGCTGAGTGCCCGGGCCGCACCCGGGTCGCGCCACGTAGTGCTCTATCTCGATCTCGACCAGTTCAAGGTGGTCAACGACACCTGCGGCCACCAGGCCGGCGACCGGCTGCTCAAGCAGATCACCAGCGTGCTGCAGACCCGCATCCGCGCGTCCGACACGCTCGCCCGCCTCGGTGGCGACGAGTTCGGCGTGCTGTTGCTCGACTGCGACCCGGAGATGGCCCAGCGCATCGCGGAAGACCTGCGCCAGGCGATCCGCGACTTCCGCTTCGTCTGGCAGGACCGCATCATGAACATCGGCGTCTCGATCGGCCTGGCCGAGATGAAGGGCGACGCCGATACGCTGCAGACGATCATGAGCGCGGCCGACGTCGCGTGCTACGCGGCCAAGGAATCGGGGCGCAACCGCGTCCACACGTACACCGAAGGCCAGGCCCCCGAGCGCCTGCGCGAGATGCAGTGGGTTTCGCGCATCAACCTCGCCTGCGAGGAAGACCGGCTCGAGCTGTACTGCCAGCCCATCGTCGCGATCCGCGACGGCGCCGACACGTTCAGGCATTTTGAACTGCTGCTGCGGATGCGCGACGAGAATGGCTCGCTGGTGCAGCCGATCGAGTTCATCCCGGCGGCGGAACGCTTCAACCTGATGCCGGCCATCGACCGCTGGGTCGTGCGCCAGGCGTGCCGCGAGCTCGCGCACAAGCGCACGAGCGAGGTGACGCACGCACCGTACACGCTGACGATCAACATCTCGACGACGTCGATCAACGACGAGCACTTCCTCGACTACTGCATCGCCGAGATCGCGAACGGCGACCTGAGCGCGGGCGCGCTCTGCTTCGAGCTCACCGAGACGACGGCGATGACGAGCCTGGCGGCGGCGACTCACTTCATCCGTGAACTGCGCAAGCGCGGGTGCAAGTTCTCGCTCGACGATTTCGGCAGCGGCCTGTCGTCGTTCATGTTCCTGCGGAACCTGCCGGTGGACTACATCAAGATCGACGGCAGCTTCGTGCACAACGTGGCGAATGACGTGATCGACCGCAGCATGGTCGAAGCCGTCACGCAGATCGCCCGCACGATGGGCTTCGCGACGATCGCCGAGCGTGTTGATTCCGCCGAGGTCCTGCATCACCTGGCCGACCTGGGCGTGCAGTATGCGCAGGGGCACTACATCGCCTCGCCGCAGCCGGTCCAGACGCTCGCTGCGCTGGTAGCGGCATTGCCTGGCACTGCGGAGTCCGCAGTTGCACCGGACCTCGCCGGGGAAATGGACCTCAAGGCCGGCTGAGAGGTCTTCACCTCTCCCGCGTCAGCTCTCACCTCTCCCGCGTCAGCGGGAGAGGTCGCGCGCAGCGCGGGTGAGGGCTTCCGGCTCTTCACCTCTCCCGCGCCAGCGGGAGAGGTCGCGCGCAGCGCGGGTGAGGGCTTCCGCGACTCCGGCTCTCACCTCTCCCGCGTCAGCGGGAGAGGTCGCGCGCAGCGCGGGTGAGGGTCGATGTCTGTTGCTCGCGCTGCAATTGTCGCGCTCGCCGCGCGATCACCGCCAGTACACCGGACGTGTTGGTGAGGACATCGTTGTCCCAGAATCGCAGAACGTCGAATCCATGCGCGGCCAGCACGTCGGTGCGCACGCAGTCGCTCCATTGCCCGTGCCGGGAAGCATGCTGCCCACCGTCGAGTTCGACGATCAGGCCGAGCTCGATACAGGCGAAGTCAGCAAAGTAAGAGGCCACTGGATGTTGGCGCCGAAACCGCAGGCCGCAAAGCCGGCGACCACGCAAGTGGTACCAGATCCTGTTCTCGGCATCGGTTTGCCGCTGGCGCAGGTGGCGAGCGAAATCGCGCTGATCGTCGGATAGCCGCATGCAGAAAGCATGCGTAGCGCGGCGAAATCCTGCAGCGCGCCAATCTTGCGATTCAACGCAGTAATGGCCGCGCGGCGACTGCCCTCACCCGCGCTGCGCGCGACCTCTCCCACTGCCGTGGGAGAGGTGGAGAACAGGACGGAGCCCTCACCCGCGCTTTGCGCGACCTCTCCCACCGCCGTGGGAGAGGTGAAAAAGGCCGCAGCCCTCACCCGCGCTCGCGCGACCTCTCCCACTGCCGCGGGAGAGGTGCAGAAGGTGAGAGCCCTACTCCGACTCGGACGCCCGGCCCGAACGCTTGCGATCCAATTCCTTAAGCGCGCGCTTGCGGATGCGGATCGACGTCGGCGTGATCTCGACGAGTTCGTCGTCCTCGATGAACTCCATCGCCTGCTCGAGCGTGTAGCGGATCGGCGTCACCAGCACGATGTTCTCGTCCTTGCCCGCCGCGCGCATGTTGGTGAGCTTCTTGCCCTTCAGCGGGTTCACGACCAGGTCGTTCTCGCGGCTGTGGATGCCGATGACCTGGCCTTCGTAGACCTCGTCGCCGTGCGCGCACATGAGCTTGCCGCGTTCCTGCAGGTTGAACAGCGAATAGCCCAGCACCGTACCCTGCCCGTTCGAGATCATCACGCCGTTCTGGCGGCTCGCGATCTCGCGCTCGGACACCGGGGCGTAGTGGTCGAACACGTGGAACAGCAGGCCGAGGCCCGAGGTCATCGTGCGGAACTCGGTCTGGAAGCCGATCAATCCACGCGCCGGGATGATGTAGTCGAGACGCACGCGACCCTTGCCGTCCGGGTGCATCGCCTGCAGCAGGCCGCCGCGGCTGCCCAGCGCCGTCATCACCGCGCCCTGGCTCGAGTCTTCGATGTCGACCGCGAGAACTTCGTACGGCTCGTTCTTGACGCCGTCGATCACCTTGATCACGACGCGCGGGCGCGAGACGGCGATTTCGTAGCCCTCACGGCGCATGTTCTCGAGCAGCACGCCCAGGTGCAGTTCGCCGCGGCCGTAGACCTGGTACTTGTCCGGGTCTTCGGTTTCCTCGACGCGCAACGCAACGTTGGTGAGCGCCTCGCGGAACAGGCGTTCGCGGATCTGGCGGCTGGTCAGGTACTTGCCTTCGCGACCGGCGAACGGCGAGGTGTTGACCTCGAACGTCATGCCGATGGTCGGCTCGTCCACCACCAGCGGCGGCAGCGCTTCAGGGGCAATCGGGTCGCACAGCGTGTCGGACACCGCGGGAATCTCGATGCCGGCAAACGCGACGATGTCGCCCGCGCTGGCGGAATCGACTTCCATGCGGTTCAGGCCGTGGAAACCCAGCACCTGCGAGATCTTCTCGGTGCGTGCATGACCGGTGCGATCGACTACCGTGACCGTCTGGCCACGCTTGATCACGCCACGCTTGATGCGGCCGATGCCGATCGCGCCGACGTAGCTCGAGTAATCGAGCTGCGATACCTGCAGCTGCAGCGGGCCGTTCGGGTCGACGTCCGGCGGCGAGCAATGCTTGATGATCGTCTCGAACAGCACCTTCATGTCGCCGCCGCGGTGGGCCGGATCGAAGGTCGCGAAACCCTGGATGGCCGAGGCGTAGACGACGGGGAAGTCGAGCTGTTCTTCGGTCGCGCCGAGGCGATCGAACAGGTCGAACGTCTGGTCCAGCACCCAGTTGGGGCGGGCTTCGTGACGGTCGATCTTGTTGATGACCACGATCGGGCGCAGGCCGTGCGCGAACGCTTTCTGCGTGACGAAGCGAGTCTGCGGCATGGGGCCGTCGACGGCGTCGACCAGCAGCAGCACGGAGTCGACCATCGACAGCACGCGCTCGACTTCACCGCCGAAGTCCGCGTGTCCCGGGGTGTCGACGATGTTGATGCGGTACTCGTTCCACTTGATGGCCGTGTTCTTGGCCAGGATGGTGATGCCGCGTTCCTTTTCGAGCGCGTTCGAGTCCATGACGCGTTCGGGGACGACCGTACGGGCGTCGAACGTGCCGGATTGCTTCAGGAGCTGGTCGACAAGAGTGGTCTTGCCGTGGTCGACATGCGCGATGATCGCGATGTTGCGAAGGTACTGCGTGGGGTTCGAAGACACTTGGTGCGCCAGGGGCCCGAAAGGGCCCGAAAAAGGGCGCGAAGTATAGCCGAACCCGGCTCCGCTTGCTGCACTGCAGGATGGGTCATGGTTCGGCTCCCTCTCCCACGCGTGGGAGAGGGTTGGGGTGAGGGCTGTGTCGGGGCCTGCTCCCTCTCCCGCCGCAGGTGGGAGAGGGTTGGGGTGAGGGCTGTGTCGGGTTGGGACGAGGTTTCGGACTATCGATCCGGTGCCTTGTCCCGAGCGCGTGTCTGCCTTTCCAAGCTCGGGACAAGGCCCCGGATCGATAGTCAGGAATTTGCCCGAGCCAGAGCCGGACCCTCACCCCGGCCCTCTCCCACTGCGTGGGAGAGGGAGAATCAGCCCTCACCCGCGCTGCGCGCGACCTCTCCCACTGGCGTGGGAGAGGTGAAAGCCGAGAGGAGAAGAAGTGCTAGTTCGGTTCCTTGGCCGGCATCGACTGGATGGCCTGGCCCGACGCGTCCTTGGGCGGGTTCGCCTTCTGCGCCGCCGGCGGACTGCCGATCACGATCGGCACCGCGAAGGCGCGCGTCTCGGTCTGCACCTGCGTCGACATCTTCGCCATCACGCCAAGGTAGTAGAGCCCTGCCGTGTCGCCCTGCACCAGCACCTTGGTCGTGTAGACCTGCCCGCTTTCGACCGCCTCGAATCGCGCGGTCTTCTCGCCGACGACCGTCAGGCCCGGGGCCTCGGTCACTTCGATGTCGAGCGCTTCTGCGGGCAGCCGCGTCGTGAAAGCCAGTTCGACTTCGAACGGCTGGCCCAGTGCCGGCTTTGCCAGCAGGTCGTACTGCATGTCGACGGGCGCGGTGGTCTTGCTGTCCACGACGGCTTCGGCCCGTCGCGACTGCTTGTCTGCGGCATTGGCCGGCGGCGTGGCAGGCGAACCGTCCTCGTTGGTGGCCGCAGCCGCCTTCGACTCGGCGCGCTTGGCGAGCTTCGCGTCGCGCTCGGCGTCCTTGTCGGAGTTGCTGCAACCGGCTGCCAGCGTGCCCGCGAGCAGTGTCACGGCTGCAGTCAGCGCCAAACGCCGCAAACGCGGGGCGCTGGCGATGGAGCCGGTGTGGTCTTGGTTCGATGTCTTGCGCATGCCTGCCTCTGGGTTCCCGCTGGTTGGGACTGCGTCAGCCCGTGACCGATACATTGAAGCACGTCACGCCGCGCCGTTGCAGCGCCGAGTATGTCGGATCGACGTGGCTCCACTCATAGACTTCGATCACGTATTCGCCGTCCTGCAGCGTGCGGGTGAGCAGTTCGTCACCCACCGTGGTGGTCTCGGCAATGTCGAGGAATCCGCTGCGGTACAGCACGATGTCCGGATCAGACGCCGGGCTGAACGGCGCGGTCGAGCCCGTCGCTGAATACATGGCCCGGATCGAGACCAGCCGGCTTGAGCCGAGCGTGAAGCGCAGGAACCGGCGGTTGCCGAGTTTGTTGTAGCCGCCGGCCGTCGCACTGCCGCACACCGTTACGGGCGAGGCATTGAGCGTGACGTCGGTATAGACCGGCAGCGCCTCCGGGATCGAACCGCTGTTGGTTTCGCCGGTGCCGTACGCATCGTTGATGCGGATGCCCTGTTCCTGCGCAAGCGCGTTGATGGCCGCGCCCGAGACGCCTGGCTGCGACCTGATGTAGGTGAGGAACGGGTAGATGCTCGTGAGCGGCGCGCCGGTGCGCAGCGGCCCGACAAAGGCTTCGTACATCGGCCGGAAACCCACTTGCACCGCATCGGGTGCGTCGGCCGCGCTGTCGAACAGGTCCCACGCGATCGAGTGGATCGAACCCTCGTTGAACCAGCCGGCCGGCGACGCGAAGTTGCTCTCCATGTTGAAGAAGAAGCTCTGCCCCTGCTGCGGGCCCTGCGTGTCGCGATAGACCGGGTTGTTCAGCACCATGCCTGAGAACGCATTGGCGAAGCCTTCGCTGAACGCCAGGCGCATGTCGAGCCGTTCGTTGGTGGCGTGCTCGCCGCCGGTCGTGTCGGTGCGGCTCAGGTTGTCTTCCAGGTAATGCTGGAACTCGTGCGCGAGCACGTGCGAGTCGTATTCGTCGGTGTCGACGTTCTCGAGGCCGAGCACGTAGATGCCCTGCGGCGGATCGCCGGGCGCCAACGGCGCGGTGCGATAGAGCGTCGAGATGATGTTGCCGCTGGCCACGTTGCCGTCGTTGGGGTTGTTCAGCGGGCTCCAGAATGCGTCGAGAGCCGGCAGGTTGACGCTGGCGCCGTTGTCTTGCACGAACTCGGCGGCTGCATACAGCGTATCGAGGATCGCAAACGGCGCTGCGGCGCGAACTTCGACGTAACCAGTGCCACCCCAGCCGGAGCCGGCCGACAGGTTGCGCGTCAGCGTGCCGGCGCCGACACCGGTGTTGAAAACGGAGCCATCGAGCACGTACAGCGCGTTGCCGCCCGTGTTGTTCAGCACGCGGATGTCGAATGACGGCGCTGCCGTGCGCCGGGCATGCGCCCTGGCGCGAACGAAGACGTCGGTGTTGGCCGGGGGCGCAAACGCATAATTGCCGTCGCTGTCCGTCGTCGTGGACGCCAGCAGCGCGCCATTGCCCGCCGCGATCAGTTCGACGATGACTTCACGCGCGGGCTGCTCATTCGTGTTGCTGTAGTTGAGCCCTAAGCTGTTGGTGCTCGACAGCGGCACGCGGGCGTACGTGATGCGGCCCACGATCGTGGGCCCTGCGCCGCCGGCGCCCGCCGTCACGGTGATCGACTGCGTGGTGGAAGCGGAGGCGCCCTGCGCGTCCTGCACCGTGAGGCGCACCGTGAACGTCCCGGCAATGGCGAAGGTGTGCGACGGCGTCTTGCCGCCGACGGTTTCCGTGCCGTCGCCAAAATCCCATAGTGTAATTTGTAATCGCGCCGTCGGGGTCTGTCGAAGCCGACCCGTCGAAGAACACGAACAGTGGCGCGGGACCGCCCGTGGGCAGGAACTGGAACGCGGCCGTGGGCGGCAGGTTAGGAGTAGTGACCGTTACGGTGCGCGTCGTCGTGCCGGTGGCGCCCAGGTTGTCCGTCACGGTCAGCGTGACGGTGTACGTGCCAGCAGCGGCATAAATGCGGCTCGCGGTGGGACCGGTCGAGGCCGAGGTGCCGCCGTCGCCGAAGTTCCACGTGTAGGTGACGATCGAGCCGCCCGTGTCCGTCGAGGCGGCCGCGTTGAAGTCCACCGTGAGCGGCGCCGTGCCCGACGTGGGTGTGGCCGTGAACGACGCTGTCGGTGCGGTATTGCCACCACCACCGCCGCCACCGCCACCGCCGCCACCACCGCACGCGGTGAGCGCCGCTGCCACGACGGCCAGCCCGGCGAAACGCAGAGCCTGTCGCCAGCCCTTCGACGGGACGGGGACGGCAGGCGAAAAGCAGTCAGGGCATGAGCTCACAGGGCACCGCAGCGGAGAATTCAGGAACGCCCAGAATATCACGGCGCACGAACGGCTCCTTGGGCGCCACCGGGAGCACCGCCGTCTGCATTCGAATCAATTTCGCGTCAGATCCGGCTCACGCTGCAGACGGTGTTCCCAGTCCAGCTGGTTGCGGACGATGGTCTCGAGGTCGTCGAACCGGGGCGACCAGCCGAGCACCTCGCGGATGCGCTGCGCGTCGGCGACCAGCGACGGCGGATCGCCGGCGCGGCGCGGACTTTCGACGACGGACAGGCGCTTGCCGCCGTTCACGCGCTCCACCATCTGGATCACTTCGCGCACGCTGAAGCCGTGGCCGTAGCCGCAGTTGAGCGTCGTCGACGTGCCGCCCCGCGCCAGGTAATCGAGCGCGCTCAGGTGCGCGGCAGCCAGGTCTTCGACATGAATGTAGTCGCGCACGCCGGTGCCGTCGGGTGTCGGGTAGTCGGTGCCGAAGATCGACAGCGACGGACGCGCGCCGGCCGCCACCTGGCACGCCACCTTGACCAGCAGCGTGGCCGTGGGCGCGCTGTGGCCGATGCGGCCGCCGGGATCGCTGCCCGCGACATTGAAATAGCGCAAGGCCACGTAGCGCAGCGTGCTCGATGCCGCGGCGAGGTCGCGCAGCATCCATTCGCTCATGAGCTTGGACGTGCCATACGGATTGATCGGCGACGTGGGCGAATCTTCGCTTGCGAGTCCGCTCGCTGGAATGCCGTACACGGCGGCCGTCGATGAGAAAACGAACCGCGCCACGCCGGCGACAGCGCACTGCTCGAGCAGGTTGCGCGTGGCACAGGTGTTGTTGCGGTAGTACTTGAGCGGATCGGACACCGACTCGGGCACGATCGTGTGCGCCGCGAAGTGCAGCACGGTGTCCACGTGGTGTTCCTCGAGCACGCGGGCCACGAAGTCCCGATCGCCGGTATCGCCCACGACCAGCGGTGCGCCGAGCACGGCGCTGCGATAGCCGGTCGAGAGGTTGTCGAGGACCACGACGCGCTCGCCGCGCTCGACGAGCTGGCGGACGGTGTGGCTGCCGATGTAGCCGGCGCCGCCGGTCACGAGGATGGAGTTAGAGGCCATCCGCAAATGCTACCAAGCCCCGGCGGTCCTGTTCTTGGGACGGTGTTCGCTTTTTTCAGCTCAGGCTGGATCGAAATACACGGCGCACTTGTCCAGCAAGGCCGGCTCGACGATGCGCCGCCAGGCCTCGCGCGGATTGCCCAGCCCGCGCACCGCGTGACATGCCGCGAATGCAATAGGACGCCGGATGCTTTGCAGGTCGGTGGCGGCCCACGGCACGTCATCGCTTGGGTCGACTGGCGCCAGCCGCACGTCCCCGCTCCGCCGCGAGACGCGGGAGAGTTCGGAAAGCACTCGACGGCGGCGGTCAGGATCATGCTCGATTGCGAGCACCGCGGCCGGGCGGTCACGGCATGCCATCGCCATCACGATCGTCGTAACGCCCGCACCGAAATCCACGATGGTTCCGGTTGCGGTGCGGGCCGCCTTGAAGCATTGGGCGAGGTATTCCGGCGACACGGCGGTCGCCTCGTCGTCCCACGTGCGAACCAGCCGCAGCGCGAGGCCGAGCGGCAGTTCATTACCCGGCAGTTCCTTGACTGCCTGCACGGCACGCGACCACGCACGGTCGCGAAACCACGAGCCCATGGGCGCCCGATGCATTGAACTGACCGGCATTGCGAATCCCTTTGCAGAGCCTGCGATTTAGAGCCCATCCCGGGCCCGAAGTTCCCGCTCAGAACGGCCCCTCTTCCATGGCAGAGAGCTGTTCACGCAGGTTCAGCACATGTTGCTCCCAATACTTGGGCTCCTGGAACCAGGGAAAGGCGCGAGGGAATGCAGGATCTTGCCACCTGCGGGCCAGCCAGCCCGCGTAATGCATGATGCGGAGCGTCCGCAGCGGCTCGATCAGCGCCACTTCGTGCTGTTCAAAATCGCCGAACTCCTGGTAGCCCTCGACGATGTCGTCGAGCTGCTGCCGCATTTCTTCCGGGCGGCCGGAGAGCAGCATCCACAGGTCCTGCACGGCCGGGCCCGTCATGCAGTCGTCCAGGTCGACGAAATGCGGCCCGGAATCCGTCCAGAGCACGTTGCCCGGATGGCAGTCGCCATGCAGGCGCAGCATGCGCAACGGCTGCGCTTCGTCGAAACGCTGCTCGACCAGGGCCAGCACGTCCTCGGCCAGCGTCTCGTACGCGGCCTCGATGTGCGACGGAATCCAGCCCGTGTCCAGCAGATAGTCGGCCGTGTCCTGGCCCAGCACGCGCCAGTCGAGCCGGGGCCGATGCCGGAACGCGCGGGTGCGGCCGATGGCATGGATGCGCGCCAGGAAGCGTCCCATCCACTGGCGGTCGTCCTTGGTGCCGAGTTCGGGCCAGCGACCGCCCGCCCGCCGGTACACGGCATAGCGAAAACCTTCGTGCTTGAAGAGCGTGCGGCCGTCGTGCACGTCCGGCGCGATCACCGGGATCTCGGCACGCGCGAGTTCCAGGGCAAACTCGTGTTCCTCGAGAATCGCAGCGTCGGACCAGCGCTCGGGGCGGTAGAACTTCACCACGACGGGCGTGGTGTCTTCGCGGCCCACCTGGTAGACGCGGTTTTCGTAGCTGTTCAGGGCCAGGATGCGGCCGTCGCACGCGTGCCCCAGCGCTTCGACGGCGCTGACGACGACGTCGGGGGTCAGCGCGGAATACGGATGCGGGGCATTCATTGCTTCGATTGTACGGGGTCACGTACGCTTCCCGGCACTTCGTCCCCTGCCGCCAGGCCCCGCAACAAGCGTGACACGCTCTTTCGACCTCCGCCCCCGCTCCCTCACCGGACTGATCCTGCTCGGGTTCGTGATCGTCGCGCTGCCCGCACTGCTCGGCACGATCAGCGCCGCCATCGAGATGCGGAACCTGTCGGCTGCGAGCGAGCGGCTCGTGGTGAACGGCGTGGCGGCCACGCAATACACGCAGGCGCTGGTGCGGCAGGTCTCGTCGCTGGAGCGCACCGTGCGGCTCTACCAGATCATCCCGCGGCCGGCACTGCTCGAAACCTTCGAGCAGAACCGCGACCTGCTCACGAAGACGCTGAAGAACTTCTCGGCGCTGCCCGGCGGCAACGACGAACGCGCGCGCGTCATCGCGAACATGGAAACGACGATCGACACGATCGCCGCAGCCCTGAGTTCAAAGTCACCCACACGCATCACGCAGCACGCTGCGCGAGTTCACGGAACTTTCGCGCGACGCGGGCCAGCTCTCGACGCTGGCCAGCGCGCAGACCGACCGCGAACTGAAGCAGTTGCAGTCCGAAACGGAAGACGTGCGACGACGGCTGTACTGGCAGTCGCTGGCGCTGATTCCGATCACGGTCGCGCTGATCGTGATGTTCGCGCTGTTCCTCGCGCGGCCCATCCGGCAGATCGACGCGGCCATCGGCGCGATCGGTCACGGGCAGTTGAACGAGCCGGTCAAGGTGCAGGGGCCGTCCGACCTCAAGGCACTGGGACGCCAGCTGGAATGGCTGCGCGTGCGGCTTGCAGGACATCGCCGAGGAACGCAATCGCTTCCTGCGCCACATGTCGCACGAACTGAAGACACCGCTCGCCAACATCCGCGAGGGCACCGAACTGCTGATGGAAGGCGCGGTCGGCACGCTGAGCGGCGATCAGCGCGAAGTCGCCGGCATCCTGCGCGACAACAGCCTGCGCCTGCAGCGCCTGATCGAGAACCTGCTCTCGTACAGCGAATGGCAGGCGAAACGCAGCGAACTCGAAGTGGGCGAGATCCGCCTGCTGCCGCTGATGAAGGCGGCGATCGAAACCTATCAATTGCCGATCAACGCGCACGGGCTGCGCCTCGACCTGCAGGTGCCGGACCTCACGCTGACCGCCGATCGCGAGAAGCTGAAGCTGATCCTGGACAACCTGATCTCGAACGCGGTCAAGTTCACGCCGGACGGCGGCACGATCACGTTGCGCGCCGCGTACGACGACGCGGGCCAGCACCTGGTGCTGGACGTCGCCGACACCGGCCCCGGCATTCCGCTGGACGAACGGCCGCGCATTTTCGAGGCGTTCTACCAGGGCGCCACGCCGCAGGGCGGACTGGTGCGCGGCACGGGCATCGGGTTGTCGGTGGTGCAGGAATTCGTGCATGCGCACGGCGGCAACATCGAGATCGTCGATGGCGAGTTCCCCGGCGCGCACTTCCGCGTGCACCTCCCTCTTACTCCCCCTCCGGCTCCCCTCCGGCTCCCTCTCCCGCAAAGCGGGAGAGGGTTGGGGTGAGGGCTCCTGGCTCCCTCTCCCGCAAAGCGGGAGAGGGCTGGGGTGAGGGCTCAGCTAACAGCTGCCTTGAGCTTGGCGCGCACGTGCCGCATCGCGATCTTGCGAGATCGTCGCCGCGTTTCCGCGCGCGACGAACCTTCCAGTCGAGCGACTTGACCTGATCGCTCAGGATTGCGCTCTCGACGCCTGCCGTCGATCCCGCACTTCAGCTCGATGACCGCTTGATTCGCTGCGTGGTCATCGGGCAGCAAACCATCAGCAGCCAGGTTGCTTCGCACTTGTACGCCGCGGGGCTGAGCACGACAGCCGGGCGGTGTCCGGCCTGCTCGTGCCCCGCCTGCGGATCGAACTGCAGCCAGACGACATCCAGCGCGTCGGGCACGTATCGCCGGGCCATCACAGCGCTTCCTTGCCCACCGGCCGGCCGAAGCTGACCTCGCCGTGCGTGTTGCCCTTGTTGATCACCGCTGCAGCAAGTCAGCGAGAACGTACTGCACTTGTCCGAAGGCTCGATGACGATGCGCCCAGGCGAAACCGTAATCTCGACCTTCTGCTCGAGGCTATAACCCGCTGCCTTCAGCACCGAAGTCTGGCAGGCGCAACGCAGGGCTGTTACCCCATTTGCGGATGACGGATTCCATGGCGCACTCCTGCAGTTCGAGCTTAGCAGTCGTGCACGACGCTGAGCAATATCATCGTCATCGGCAGCTTCCTGCTGCTGTTCTCGAAGCGCTGACGCCAAATCGCCGTCGCATAAGCCGGCTTCCTCACCCGCTCGCCGGGTGCGCCTGCACGTCCGTCCGCGAGAAATCGTTTCCCGCGAACAACAGCGCCTCGCCCGTGGCAAAGCTCAGCGCGTAGGCGAAACAATCGCCAAAGTTCAACGCCGCAGCATGCCGGCCCTTGCCGTATCGCTCCCACGCGGTGCGTGCGATGTAGGCCTGCTCCTGGTCGACCGCCTCCACTCGCACGCCTGCCCGCGACAACAGCTGGTCGAGATCGCGCAGGCCGTCCGGCCCACGGCGGGCCTGCACGACGATCGAGCACTCCACCAGCGTTGCGGCCGACAGCAGCCGCACGGGATCGGCGTCGAGCGCCGCGATGAATGGCTCACGCATGGGTTCGCTGAACAGGATGGCCAGCAGCGCCGACGAATCGAGCACCATCAGCGCGGCAGTCCATGCCGGTCGTAACCGAGGATCTCGTCGGCCGTGCGCGGGTCGAGTTCCGGCAACGCCGAGCAGTGGTCGGCTATCCGGCTGATTTCGTCCACCAGGCTGCGTCGTGCGCGCTGGTGCCGCACGCGTTCGAGCCTCTCGGCCAAGGCGCGACGGACGGCTTCGGTCTTGGTCTCGCCGGTGACTTCGGCCAACGCGGCAGCGAGCTCTTCGGTCTCGCGATTGCGGATGTTGAGCGCCATGGCTTCACCCTGTGTAGTAAATTTTGTCGATTGTATCATTCGGTCGCGACCCCGCACCGCCGGCTCGGAAATCGGTCTATCATTTCAGGCCCTGCACACCCGCCCTCCTCGTCAATCTGCCGACTTCACCGCGAAATGACGATTCACCCGCAACCCATCTGTTTGTAAAGCGTTTTTTGCGCTCTCCGCCCTCGCTCGTGCTGACCGCCTGCACCGGCTTCCAGACCACCGAGAAATCGGGCACCCTCCCCGGCCAGCCCACCGTCCCCGCCTCGCCGCAACCGGCCAGCCTGGAGTCGTACTTCCAGTTGCTCGATCTGATGGCGCCGGGCGACGTCATGCGCCAGTCGGCGGAGCTCGCCGCGACGCAGACCAACGCGCAGCAGAACCCCACCGCCGCCAACCGCCTGCGCTATGCCCTCGCCCTGGGCGCGGCCGGCCACTCGCTCAGCAACCCGGTCGAGGCGCGGCGCCTGATCACCGAACTGCTCGCGGGCCAGCACGACCTCAGCGCCGCAGGAGGTCTCGCTGGCCAACGCGTTCCTGCGTGAGTACGACGCACGCGTCGCGCTCTATGCCGACCTGGCCCGCCAGCGCGAGGAGTCCGAGCGGCGCCTCAAGTCGCTCGACTCGGAAGACGACCGCCGCTACAACGCGCTCAACGCCGAGACGCAGCGGATCAAGAAAGCGCTGGCCGAGGCCGAGCGCAAGCTCGAAGCAGTCGCCGAGATGGAACGCGCGCTCACGCCCGAAGGGCAATAAGCCACCCACCATGGCCGCACCGCGCACCAGCAGCAAACGCACGCCGAAGATCCTGGTCGTCGACGACGATCCGGGCCTGCTGCGCCTGCTCACCATCCGGTTGCGCTCGCAGAAATACGAAGTCGAACCCGCCGAGAACGCGGCCAAGGCGCTCTCGGTCATCGCGCGCTTCCGGCCCGACCTGGTGATCACCGACCTGCGCATGGCCGAGATGGACGGCATCGCGCTGCTGCGCGAACTGCAGCGCCGCTGGCCCGGCCTCAACGTGATCATGCTCACCGCGCACGGCACGATTCCCGATGCGGTCAAGGCCACGCAGTCGGGCGCGTTCGCGTTCCTGACCAAGCCGGTCGAGAAGGAACAGCTGCTCGAGGAAGTGCGCCGCGCGCTCAAGACCTCGGGCTTCGCCGACACCGCCGAGGAATGGCGCACCGAGTTCGCCACCCGCAGCCCGCTGGTCGAGGACCGCCTGGCCAAGGCGCACCTGGTCGCCGGCACGGATTCGTCGGTCTTGATTACCGGCGAGCCCGGCACCGGCAAGGAACTGCATGGCCCGGGCCATCCACCGGGCCAGTGGCCGCCGCGAGGGGCCCTTCGTCTCGGTCGACTGCAGCTCGCTGGACGGCAGCGCCGAGCACCTGGTGGCGTGCGAGCAGGAGCTGGCGCGGTCGGTCGAGCAACGCCACCGGCGGCACGATCTTCCTGCGCAACGTCGACGACCTGGCCCTGAACCTGCAGACGCGCCTGGCGAGCCTGCTGCGCGGGACCGCGGGACGTGCGGGTACTGGCCACCAGCGACCGTCGCCCCGACGAACTGGCGGCCGATGGGCGCTATTCCACCGACCTGCTGGAGCTGGTCAGCGCGGTCCACATCGACCTGCCGCCGCTCACCCGGCGGCGCGAGGACGTGCCCCTGCTGGCCGCCCAGTGCCTGGAAGACCTGGCCAACGAGACCGGCCAGCCCAAGCGCTCGCTGTCGCCCGAGGCCATGGAGACCCTGGCCAGCGCCAAGTGGCCGGGCAACGTGCGGCAGCTGCGGATGGTGGTGCGGCAGGTGGCGTCGCTGGGCGCCGGACCGGTGATCACCGTCGAGCAGGTGCAGGACGCCCAGGGACAGGCCACGCAGCTGCCCAGCTTCGACGAGGCGCGGGATGAGTTCACCCGGAACTACCTGGTGCAACTGCTGCAGATCACCCAGGGAAACGTCAGCCAGGCGGCCCGGATGGCCAAGCGGAACCGCACGGACTTCTACAAGCTGCTGACCAAGCACGAGCTGAAGCCCGAAGAGTTCAAGGACTGACTCTCGCTCCCTCTCCCGCTTTGCGGGAGAGGGTTAGGGTGAGGGCGTCAGGGGTGAGGGTCCGGCGTCGCCCCCTCGGTTTACCGAGATGACTCCAAACAGCGACAAAACTGGCCTTTCGCCGTCGCTCCTCGTTTCACATAATCCCCGCGCCGAGAACGGCGACCGGCTTCCCCGCTGAGTCCCGCGCAGATCGTCCAGAACCCTGCCCGGCAACGTTGATCGTCTGACCCATCACCGGCCCGCACTCGCTGCGGACGCCGTCGGCTGACGACATTTCGTACAACCCGTTCGCCTCAAATCGACAGAGGTCAATCTTGCCGACCAGCAGCCTGCACCAGGCGGCCGGGCGATTTGCCCGCATTGCCACACCACTGACCCGTTACCTGCCCCTTATCACCGCCTCGCTGATCCTGACCGCCTGCGGTGACGGTTCGCTCTTCCCCGCCAGCCTGCGGCGGCTCGAGCAAACCCCCGGCCACCTCGCCCGGCAATTCGCCGGGTAATGACGCGCCTTCGATTTCCGGCAAGCCGCAGGCCATCGCCACCGTCAACCAGCCCTACTCGTTCAAGCCCGATGCCTACGATCCCGATGGGGACGTGCTGATATTTCAGGTCGCACGGCTCCCACCTTGGGCGACATTCAACCCCGCCACTGGAGAAATCACCGGCGTTCCGCCGACTGGCGCGACCGGCACGTTCAGCGACATCCAGATTTCGGTGACCGATGGGGAACTGAAGACGGCGCTGCCGACCTTTTCGATCACGGTGACAGAATCGACCGAGCGCACCGGCAACCGGGACCGGCTCAGGCCACACTCTCCTGGACGGTACCGACCCAGAACGACGATGGATCGCCGTTGACCGATCTGTCGAGATACCGGATTTACTACGGCCAGGCGTCCAGCAACCTGAATCAAAGCATCGAAATCAGCGATGCATCGCAGACCAGCATCGAAATACCGGCCCTGGCCGCAGGGACGTGGTACTTCGCGATGACCTCGGTCAACAGCAACGGCGTAGAGAGCCGCCGGACGGCGGTGGTGATGAAGGCAATTTAGCCACCCGCACCCATGGAGACCCTGGCCTGCGCCAAGTGGCCGGGCAACGTGCGGCAGCTGCGGATGGTGGTGCGGCGGGTGGCGGCGCTGGGGGCCGGACCGGTGATCACCGTCGAGCAGGTGCAGGACGCCCAGGGACAGGCCACCCAGCTGCCCAGTTTTGATGAGGCGAGGGATGAGTTCACCCGCAACTACCTGGTGCAACTGCTGCAAATCACTCAGGGCAATATGAGCCAGGCGGCCCGGATGGCCAAGCGAAACCGCAGGGACTCCTAAAGCTTCTGACCAAGCACTAGCTGAAGCCGGAAGAGTTCAAGGACTAGTCCGAGCTTCTTCTTATCCGCTCTCCCAACTTGTTGGGAGAGCGCTAGGGTGAGGGTCTTGTCCGCCCCCCTCCCAACCCCCAAAGAAAACGGCCCCGTACTTGCGTACGGGGCCGAAATCAACTCACCTCGAAGTGTAAGGCTTTCCGACGGATCGGTTAGGCCTTGCGACGACGAGCAGCGCCGAGGCCGAGCAGGCCGAGGCCGAGCAGGGCCAGCGAACCCGGTTCCGGGACCGGCTCGGCAACCGTGGACGCCGAGAAGCTCAGCGTGCCGGCTTGCTGGGCGCTCAGGCGCCACACGCCGTCGGTCGCATCCTTGCCGGTGCCGTAAAACGTACCGGTGCCCTCAAGCAGCAGGAACCCTGGCACCTGAGCGACGATCTTGATGGTGGTGAGGTCGAAGCTGTAGTCAATTCCGTTCCAGGTGACCGTCCAGAAATCCGTAATCGGCGTGTTCTCACTGCCCACAGGCGCAAACACCAACGAAGCGGCGTGCCCCATGGTCAATCCATCGGTCAGTCCCAGAAAATCACCCGTGCCCGGGGAATTCTCGGTTTCCGTCTCGATGCTTGAGAAGCTCAGCGACGTGGCGTTCTGAATGAGGGGCGTATTCGCGCTCACGCTGCCCGCGTACGAGAACGAGCCTTCGATCTGAACCGCGAAAGCAGCTACCGGGGCGAGCGCCAAGGCAGCAACGGCAACAACCGTGCGCAGCATAGTGGCCATGTTTTTTATTCCCTTGTCTATGTCTGAAAAAAATCGAGCTAAGCGCCCGCAATGAAACTAATGCAGCATCCATGCCAGATTCTTAAGTGTTTGATTATTATAGATATAATATCTTAAAAGCAATCGCATTGTAAGAAAAATCGACATCGAACCGGCTCCGAGAAAGTGCTTCCTCAAGTGCTGATGCTATTTAGCACCAGCCAGAAATGCCGCCTCATACGTCGGAAAGCGAGTGGGGCACATTGCGTGAAGCACCCCACAAAACGTGCGGCCCTTCATTGCGACCAGGCCCAAATCGGAGAAAACTTCCGCCCATCGAAAAGGCAAACCCGCCGCAAGGCGGGGACGCAAAGCCTCCGGTCCCTGGGTGTGAGCTGCACCATGGATAGCGGGGTTGCCAGAACCACCCAGCCGGCACGTCGTGGCCGGGGCTCTGCCGCAATCCGCTTCCTCCCAGCACCCCTCCCTGTTCCGGCGGCGATCGTGGAACGGGAGCATTGGGATGTACGGCAAGGCAACGGAATTCGCAGGTTCGAACAAGCTGGCCAGCCTGGCGCTGGCAATCGTGCTCAGCACCGCGTCTGGCGGGCTGCAAGACGGACAACGAGAAGAAGTCGGACACGCCGACCGCTGGCGGCGGCACGGTCACCACGCCCACCACCCCGACGACGCCCACCACCCCGACGACTCCCCCAACAACCGAAAACCGCGCCCCGACGATTACCGGCGCCCCGGTAACCGTCGCCAAGATCAGCCTGCCCTACAGCTTCCAGCCGAGCGCCAGCGACCCCGACGGCGACAAGCTGACATTCGAAGTCCGCAGCAAGCCGAGCTGGGCCACGTTCAGCACGGCGACCGGTCGGCTGGAGGGCACGCCGCCGGTCGGGCAGCACAGGCACCTTCACCGGCGTGCAGATCATCGTCAGCGACGGCAAGACGACGACCGCGATGAACGCCGTTCAGCATCGAGCGTGCGTCGAGCCCGTGATCGGCTCGCGGAACTGGCCTGGCAGCCGCCGACGGCCAACGAAGACGGCACGCCGCTTGTCGGATCTTTCGGGCTACGTGATTCGCTACGGCAAGAGCGCGGGTGCGCTCGACCAGAGCGTCCGATCACCAACGCCGGCACGACGATCTATGTCGTCGATAACCTGATCGAAGGCACCTGGTACTTCTCGCTGTCGTCCGTGAACGCGGCGGGTGTCGAGAGCCGGCCGACGGGCTACGTGTCGAAGACGATCAGCTGAACGTCACGCGCGGCTCGTCGTTGAGCCACCGGAATCAGCGCCCAACCTCCGACGCGCAACGAACTTGTGCGTCAGATGCCGCACCAGCATCACGGCGGCATCTTCACCCAGTGCGACCGCACGTAGCCAGCACCGCGCGCCAATGCTCCGCTGCGTCGCTCGGCCCGTCGAATGGCCGCGGGAACAACGCCTGCGGCACGAGCCATCCATCATCGCGCAGCACCGGCGCGGGCGGCGCCCCTGCCTTGACGCGTTCATCACAGACTCGGGCACCGGCGTTCCGAGCATCCGCTGCGCATAGCGCAGCGCGTAGAACGCCGGCCGCTGCCAGGTCCAACGCCTCGACGCGCGGCCAGAACTGCTCCCAGAACCCCGGCTCCGTCGCAGCGAAGTGCCGCAGCAGATCGTCGATGTCCACCAGCTCGCGCAGGGCATCGTCCATCTCGCCGCCATAGAACAGGTGCACGATCGCGTGCAGCACCATGTCGACCGGCGCCAGCACCTTGAAGCGCGAGCCCGGCACCTCTCGCGCCGCTAAACAGCAACGCCGCAGAGGGCTTTAGCCGCGCCGTGCGCATCAGGATGTTGTGGTGCAGGTCCACCTCGACGTCGCGCTCCACGTGGCGTCAGCGGCGGCAGTTCGTGCGCCCAGCGCCGGTAATAGTGTTCGTCGTACGGCGTCAGCTCCGCCACGTTCCAGCCACGCTCGCGCAGCTTCGCTCCACTGCGGGCAAGTGCGCTTCGGGCACCAGCAGATCCACGTCCGCAAACATCCGCCCGCTGCGTTCGGCGTGCCTGCCAGCAGGTACGCACAGCCTTTCATTGCGACCAGCGGCACGTCATCGGGCAGGTCGTCCAGCGCCCAGGCCGATCGGTCGAGTTCCCAGCGGGCTACGCGCGCGCGCGTCGCCGCCATGACGCGGGCACTGACCAACTGATCGACGGCCTGCCGCGGTAACCGATCGATCAGCCCACGCTCGTCGCAGACGCGCCGCGACCACGCCAAGCAAACGCGCACGCCGCAACAGTCGCAGCGATAAGGTCGAGCTCGCCCGGCGGCCATCGAGAGCATCGACTCCGGCTCGCCAGAATGCTGCCAGCAGCAAGGCGCGGTCAGCCGGAAGCGTCAGCCTGGATCATCTGCATCCGCAATTCGGGTCAATGCGTCCACAGCCTGGTCCAGTTCCGAATACACGAGTGCGCAAGCATCGCGCCCGAGCTACCACATCGCGCACGCTTTGCAAATGCCGCCTCACCATGCATCTCGTAGTTGAACGCATTGGTCGCGAGCCGCATGAATGCCTCGGCGCTTGGCAATTCTTCGAACTGCAAAGCGGCTCCGGCTTGCCAGCGCGGAAACACGAGCCAGCGTGCAAGGGCCGGCTGCATGTCCAAGTCGACGCTGTGTCGAGGCGGTCGCACATGCGCAACCGTGCCCTTGCGCGTACCAACGATTTCGGGCCCCAGTACCGCTTCCGGCGCGAACGCACGGATGACAGCAATCGACTGGTTCTTGAGCGGCATCGGTCGCGGCATCGGCAACACCTCTGCCGCACCAGGGCGCAGCACCCCGAACTCGTCAGAAAGCAGCCGCCAACCCCGGTGCGCAAGCGCAGCGCAGAGTGTGGTCTTGCCATCGCCCGGCGCTGCCGGCAACAGCAACGCCTTGCCATTCCGCTCCAATGCCGCTGTATGGAGCATCAAGTAGCACTGGAAGCGCAGCGCAATCGACCAGGTTGATGCCCCACTCCAGCACGGTCAGTGCATGCGATCGCTGCGCATCCGCGTGCGGTGCAAAGCCATCCACTTCTAGGCGCACTTTGCGGAATGGGAACTGTCGGAAGCTTGTCACTGGACGCAAGGTCGCATGACAGCTGTAAACACGCTCACCTTCCAGCACTGGATACCAGGCATAAAGCACGTACAGCGAGCCGATGATTTCCTGAACGTGGACAACCAGGCGCAAGTCGAACGGACCGATGCGAACGCCAAGGCCCGGGCCTTCAATGCGCGAGCGAAACTCGGCCAGCGACAAATCGCATACCCGGGCTACCGGCTGCGAATTCAACCGCGCATGCATTGCGCGAGCCCAAGTTGCCCCAGGCGATAAAGCGTGTTTTCGACCTGCTCGGTGTATTCGCGTGATTGCTGCACACCTTCAAGCGCAGCCAGGTCGGATGCGGCCTGCAATGCGCTGCGTTCGCGCTCATCCAGCAGCGCCAGCAGCCGCACGGAAGCGGGATTCAGGAAGTGAGTCTTGCCAGACGGCCGATGAAAGACTGCTGCACCGTCATCCCAGTGGACCCATGCCAGGTTCACCGAATCTGCAGTGCGCCACCGTGCGTTGATAAAGTCGCGCGTGCCGGTCAAATCCGCAACATGGTGGTTGTCAATTTGCCCGCGGCGTCCATTGAGTTGTATGTGTTCGACGACATCATTGGACTCGGCGTCACCTGCACTTCGGTCATGATCGGTCTGCGGAACGAATCCAGTCGCGGAGAGTTTTGGGTCTCGAGCGCAATGTATTTCCGACCGTCGATGCACAACTGGCTGCCGGAATACTTGGGAACCGATTCCAGAGCAGTCTTGATCTTAGCCTCGTTGTCCCAGTGCTTGCGCTCCAGTTTGAGTTCGAGCTCCGCCGAACTCACGAACCAACGGTTCGCTGTGACTGCCGTCGCCTTCGCGGTGCCATCGTAGTAGTAGCGCGGGCCGGGTTGCCCTTCCGGATCGAGACAGACGAAATTGTCGCCAACCTGCTGGGGAGTTTTCGATGCCGAAACCCCGAAACTGGACGCGGCCATCGCGGCCCCGCTGCCTAGGGTGAGCACCGTAGGCACCGCAGCGGAAGCCCCGGCGAGCAGCGCGCGACGCGAGAGGCTCTTGGGCGCGTTTGCAGCAGGGGAAGGCGTCGCAGAGCCGGCCAAGTCGACGCTCTGGTCGTCGGATTGATCCGTCATATTCGTTACGCCCCTGTACTTCTAGTCAGAATAAACGTGGACCCAATTCGCCATCCAAAGATGGCAGCCTTAACACTAACATGCAAGAGTCGCACCTGCGGCAGCTTAATCAATCCAATCAAGCAGTTGTGATTGATTTAACATGTTATCGCCGCCCGGTATGTAAGACTCTCCGACATCGCCGGACCGGGACTGCGTCACGCGTTCTGGCATCTGCATGACGTATTCTCCCCTGCCGAGAAGAACTGCCCGAAGGCATCGAACCGCGCATGACTGCCCTACTCCACGACCTGGTCGCCCACAGCGCGTCCCGCACACCTGCCGCGACGGCCCTGAAGTTCAAGAAGATCGAGTCCAGCTATGAGCAGCTGCACGCCGTAATCTCGGGATTCGCCGGCGGTTTGATCTCCGCCGGCCTGCAACGCCAGGAGCGGGTGGCCGTGTACCTGCCCAAGCGCCCGGAGACGGTCGCCACGATTTTCGGCGCGACCCATGGCCGGGGGCGTCTTCGTGCCGGTCAACCCCTTGCTGAAGCCGCCCCAGGTGGGCCACATCCTGCGCGACTGCGCCGTGCGCGTGCTGGTCACCACGGCCCAGCGCCTGACCGAACTGGCCGACGAGCTGGCCCAGTGCCCGGACCTGCGCCTGCTGGTCGATCGTCGACGGCCCTGCCGGACGAGCCCCCGACCGGCAAGACCGACCATCGGCTGGGACGCATTTCCTCGCATCGGGCAGCGGCAACGCCGACCCACCGCGTCATCGACACCGACATGGCGGCGATCCTCTACACCTCGGGCAGCACCGGCAAGCCGAAGGGCGTCGTGCTCTCGCACAAGAACATGGTGACGGGCGCCAAGAGCGTCGCGCAGTACCTCGAGAACCGCGCCGACGACCGCCTGCTGGCCGTACTGCCGCTCAGCTTCGACTATGGCTTCAGCCAGCTCTCGACCGCCTTCCACGTGGGCGCCAGCGTCGTGCTGATGGATTACCTGTTCCCACGCGACGTGCTGAACCTGGTCGTCGAACGAACGCATCACCGGCCTGGCCGCCGTGCCGCCCGTGTGGATCCAGCTGGCGGAACTGGAATGGCCGGCCGACCGTCACCGACCACCTGCGCTATTTCACCAACTCGGGCGGCGCCATGCCGACCGCTACGCTCGCCAAGCTGCGAGCCGCGTGGCCCAAGACCAAGCCGTACCTGATGTACGGCCTGACCGAGGCCTTCCGCGCCACCTACCTGCCGCCCGAAGAGGTCGATCGCCGGCCGGAGTCGATGGGCAAGGCCATCCCGAATACCGAGGTCATGGTGGTGCGCCCGGACGGCACGCCCTGCGACCCCGAGGAGCCCGGCGAACTCGTGCAGCGCGGCTCGCTGGTGGCGCTGGGCTACTGGAACGATCCCGCCAAGACCGCGGAGCGGTTCAAGCCCGCCCCCGGCCAGCCCGGCGGAGCTGCCGCTGACGGAGATGGCCGTGTGGTCCGGCGATACCGTCAGGAAGGACAAGGACGGGTTCCTGTACTTCATCGGCCGCAAGGACGAGATGATCAAGACCTCGGGCTACCGGGTGAGCCCCACCGAGGTAGAAGAAGTAGCGTACGCCTCCGGACTGGTCGGCGATGCCGTCGCCGTCGCCGCGCCCGCACCCCGACCTGGGCCAAGCCATCGTCCTGGTGGTCTCTCCTCCTGCACTCCCTCTCCCACTTCAGCGGGAGAGGGCCGGGGTGAGGGCTCGGATCCGAGTTCCGGTCTTCTCTCTTACCTGAAATCCAACCTCCCCAACTTCATGGTCCCCCACCACATCGCCTGGCTGCCCGAATTGCCTCGCAATCCCAACGGCAAGTTCGACCGTCCCCTGCTGGCCACGCACCTATCGCGACGCAATTCAAAGGCTCAGCGACGCACTGATGCTCGAACGGATGCGGACGGCTATCCGACGACATCGGCACGCTTAACGCGTGCATGTACGCTCGCGTCGCGAATGCTGCTCGGCGATGACCTTTGGGCGCGCGCGAGCTGGTCAAGTACTACATCACCGCTGCAGCCGGTGCCTGCTGCAGACGCTGACTCCGCCTCGCCGCGGCCGGCAGATCCTGGTTCACGAAGCGGACCGGGCCGAAGTGCTCGCGATACCGGCCGATCGACCGCCCGCACGTTTTGAAGTCGCGTCTCGCGAACGGCGGACGGTGCCTCGTGGCACGCAAGTCTGATGCAGTCGTCGGGTTTCAGTGGTTCACGCTGAATGACTACCCTGAGGACGAAGTCAGGTGCCTTTTCCGCTTGGCTCCGGAGGATCGATGCGCCTGGGACTTCGACATCTTTGTATTCCCGGAATGGCGAGCTCAGCCCGTATTCACGCGCCTCTGGGACAGCTGCAACGGAATCCTGCGCGAATGCGGAATCCGCGCTTCGCTAAGCCGCATCAACGCATACAACGGGCCTCGCGCCGAGCCCATGAGCGCCTCGGCGCGCGGGTCATCGGCTGGGCGACATTCCTGTGTCTCGGACCCGTTCAGCTCGCGCTATTCTCGACAGCCACCGTAGGTGCATCTGTCGACCCATTCCGGCAGCGCACCGAGCTTGATGTTTCGCGCTTGGCCTCAGAGTCGATGTTGACTCCGCAGCACCATGAATTGTGATTGCTCCACATGACTCTCGACGCTTTTGCCCAGCACGCCGCCACATCCGTATTTCACGTCGCAGGACGGCGAACTTGTCATTGGTGGTCGCAAGATTTCGGATGTCGCCGCCGAGGTGGCCGCACGCCGTTCTATGTCTACGACCGCGGCAGTCATGACGCGCAAGGTGCAGGAACTGCGCGCGGCCCTGCCGAGGGACGTCGAAATCCACTACGCGATGAAAGCCAACCCGATGCCGGCGGTGGTGAAGCACTTCGCTGGCATCGTGGACGGCATCGACGTCGCCTCCGCCGGCGAGATGGACGTGGCGCTGGCTGCCGGCATGCGACCCGAACTTGTCAGCTTCGCCGGACCCGGGCAAAACGCCAGCCGAACTCGAGCGAGCAGTCGCGGCAGGCATCGTCATCAACATGGAATCCGAGCTGGAGATGCGGCGCATTGCCGACATCGCGCAGCGCACCGGTACGCGACCGAAAGTTGCGGTCCGCGTCAATCCCGGACTTCGAACTGAAGACATCGGGCATGAAGATGGCCGGCGGACCGAAGCAGTTCGGCGTGGACGCCGAGCGCGTCCCGCAGATGCTGCAGGCACTTGGGCACCCTGCCACTTCAGTTCTGGGGTTTCCACATCTACAGCGGCTCGCAGAACCTTCGGCCTGAGATCATTTCCGATTCGCAGCAGAAATCGGCACGCCTCGCAATTGGAGCCGGATGAGCGCACCTACAACATCGACCCGCGCTGATCGAAGCGGCCATCACCCCGCGCACCAAGGTCATCCTGCCGGTGCACCTGTACGGCCAGCCGGCCGACCTGGACCCGATCCTGGCGATCGCCCGCAAGCACGGGCTGCGCGTGCTGGAAGACGGCGCGCAGGCGCACGGCGCGCGCTACAAGGGCCGGCGCATCGGTGCGCATGGCGACGCCGTGGCCTGGAGCTTCTATCCCGGCAAGAACCTCGGCGCCTTGGGCGACGCCGGCGCCGTGACCACCAATGACGCGGAACTGGCCGACCGCATCCGCGTGCTGCGCAACTACGGCTCGCGGGTGAAGTACGTCAACGAGGTGCAGGGCTACAACAGCCGCCTGGACCCGCTGCAGGCCGCGGTGCTGCGCGTGAAGCTGGGGCACCTGGACGAATGGAATGCCCGCCGCCGCGCCATCGCGGAGCGCTACCTGCAGGGCCTGGCCGGATGCGGCCTCATCCTTGCCGCATGTGCCCGAGTGGGCCGAACCCGTCTGGCACCTGTTCGTGGTCCGGCACCCGCAGCGCGATGCCTTGCAGCAGCACTTGGCCGATGCCGGCATCGGCACGCTGATCCATTACCCGATCCCGCCGCACCTGCAGCAGGCCTATGCGCACGGCGGGTTCGCGGCAGGCGCGTTCCCGCTGCCGAGCGGATGGCGGACGCAGGTGTTGAGCCTGCCGATGGGGCCGCACCTGCGATGACGGAGCAGTCGCCGCCGTGATCGCGGCGCATCGAAGCGCGGTCTGACGCCGGCATGAGCAACGACAGGCAACTCCTACCGGCCAGATCCTGCGCTCGTCGTCGATCATCGGCGGCGCGTCGGTCATCAATATCCTGATCGGCCTGCTGCGCATCAAGGTCGGCGGCTGTGCTGCTGGGGCCGGCCGGCGTCGGGCTGATCGGCCTGCTGCACAGCCTGATGGGCACGGCTTCGGCCTGGCGGGCCTGGGCTTTGCAACGTGCGGCACGCGGCAGATTGCCGAGGCGGCGGGGCGACGAGGATGCATGCCATCGCTGCCGCGCGGCGGGCGCTGTTCTGGGGCACGCTGGTGCTGGCCTTCTCGGCGGGCGCTGGCGTTCTGGGCGCTGCGCGACGTGCTGGCGGCGCAAGTGCTGGGCGATGCCGGCGCTGGGCCGTGACGTGGGCTGGCTGGCTCTCGGCGTGGCGTTGACGGTGGCTGCGGCTCGCAAGGCGCGTTGCTGAATGGCATGCGCCGGATCGGCGATCTGGCCCGGGTGAGTGTGTTGTCGGCGCGTGCTGTCACACCGTGCTGGGCGTCGGCGTGCTGCTGGCTGTGGGGGCGCGCAGGTTTGATGGCGTTTGTGCTGGTCGGGCCCGCTGGCCGGCTTTCTGCTCGGGCACTGGTATGTGGCGCGCCTGCCCAGGATTAGGCGCCGCCGACGCCCTTGCCAGGCTGGCGCGGCAGTGGCGAACTCTGGCCAAGCTGGGCGCCGCTTTCATGGTCGCTGGGCTGGCGGTGACGCGTCGGGCAGCTGCTGGTGCGCACGCTGGTGCAGCGCGAACTGGGCGCCGAATGCGCTGGGCTACTTCCAGGCGGCGTGGGCTATTTCCATGACCTACATCGGTTTTGTGCTGACCGCCATGGGCACCGACTACTACCCGCGGCTGACCGCCGCCATTCACGACCACGCCACCGTGAACCGGCTGGTGAACGAGCAAACCGAAGTGGCGCTGCTGCTGGCCGGCCCGGTCTTCCTGGCCATGCTCGGTCTGGCGCCCTGGGTGATCCAGTTGCTCTATTCCAGCCGCTTTCGGCCAGCCGTCGACGTGCTGCGCTGGCAGATGCTGGGCGACGTGCTGAAGGTGGCCAGTTGGCCGCTGGGATTCATCATTCTGGCGGCCGGTGATGGGCGGACCTTCATGCTGACCGAGTCGCTGGCGTGGGCGTTTTCGTGTTGCTGACCTGGCTGTGCTGCCGGTGATGGGAGTTGCGGGTACCGGGGTGGCTTTTGTGGGATGTATGTGGTTTATCTGCCGGTGGTGTATTTTTTGGCCAGATGGAGGACACAGTTCAGATGGATTCCAGCGGTTAGGAATCAAATTTGCATACTGATGCTTTCGGCGCTACTGGTCATGATTACCGAGAGACTGTTTCCATTCACCGGCGTGGCAATCAGCTTAGTAATAAGCGTGTCATATGAGGCTTTTGCATCTGAACTGATTGGCGATTAAATCGGGGGCAACTGGATCTCGTGGTTATCTGGCTGGGTTGAGCCGGCGGATTCTTGGCAAGATAAACAGGGGTCGCGCGACTAATATGGTTAAGCCATTAGTTTCCGTAGTTGTTGCGAGCTATAACCACCGTAACTACATTGAGAAGACGCTTCAAAGTATTGTTTCCCAAGATTACAGTCCTATCGAATTGCTTGTGATCGATGATGGATCCACCGACGGTTCCGGTGATTTTCTTATCTTACAAGAAAGATATACGTTTCGTCGATATGAAGGGTTTAACGGTGGGCTGGTTTCCGTAATAAATATGGGGATCCGAGAAGCAAAAGGCGAATATGTGGTTTTTCATGCTTCTGACGACGAGAGCTTGCCAAGCCGTATCTCAGGACAGATTGGTGTGTTGGCGCGGCATAAAAATGCAGCATTTGTTTCAGGGAATGTGGCTTTTATTACTGAAGATGGTCGCAGTAAGGGCACCCTTATGCAGGTCACAGGACAAGAGCTAGAATTAAACTTTGACGATCTTTTTTTATACCGTGCCAAAGTCTCATCCGTGGCTTCCATGTATCGCGCCAGTGCGTTGAGAAAAATGGAATGCATCAGCGAAAACTATCGCGCTGAGATCGAAATCTTCCTTAGGCTTACACGGCTTGGATATTCCTGGATTCAATGGGCGGGATCACCTGTGATTGCTTATCGGATGCTCTTTGCTAGTCAGTCGCGAACCGTCATGCCATTGCTCTTGCGACAGCATCTTCAGCTGTTGACGGAGTTTTCGGATCACCCTCTCTATCCAAAAGCCATGGCTCATATCAAGACCGCTTTGGTGTCAGCACTTGCTGAGCATGACAAACGTGCTGCTTGGGCAGAGCTTCTTGGTGGTGGTTTCGAGTTAATTTCCAATGGGTTCGTGCGTGACGGAAACCAGAATGCCGAAGAAGTTGCATCAATTTTTTAAGCGCTCTGGCAGTTGAGGTTGAGTTCAAGATTTTTTTCGTCGTTAACGATAAGCGCATTGCTCGTGATGTTGGCATTTTCACTGCGGATCGCCCCTAACGCCGACGGCGAATGGAAGCTACTTCTTGGTTGCTGTCTATGCCCTTCGCGGGCGTGCTGAAGCAATTCAAGCACTGGGGTTGTCGTGGCTATTCAGTATGTTGAGTCCCGGAATCGCCGCCGTCTGGCATCTGTCGGTCGTTATGCTGTGATCTTCGCTGCCGCAGCTTCGGTATTGTTCCGCAGCTTTCGCTTTGGAGAGCCAGTTCGAGTGAGCCGCATGACTACGGCCACTCTGCTGCTAGGCTTGTTATTTCTTTGGCATTCGCTTGTATTCAGTCCGCTTGCGGACGTGTCGAGCTTGAAAGCGCTTTCCTGGATTGTTGTCATGGCGACCTTGCTTGTCCGGTGGGTTGAGTCTTGAAGAGCGTTCTGGGGTCAAGACACAAATCTTTGTTGGTCTAGTTGCTGTGATGGTTTTTAGCCTACCGCTATTGGTAATGCCGCTGGGTTATCTGCGTAATGGAACAGGTTTTCAGGGCATCCTGAATCACCCTCAAGGTTTTGGTCCAACCATGGCCTTGCTCGGCGCTTGGGCTGGAGCTCGCATGCTGGGTGACCGGCAGCCGTCGTGGTTGACTGTGGTGCTGGTTGGAGCCTGTCTTGTACTGGTGGTTATGTCTCAGGCTCGTACGGCTGGGGTTGCGATGGTGGTTGGGCTGGGTGTCGCTGCGTTAACCGTTCCGATGTTGTCTGGCATGAGCCCAAGAGTGATGCTGCCGGGCTTAATGAGCCGGCGCGTTCATATGGCTGTCGGCATGGCCATCGTGGCGGCCTTCCTGGCCAGTTCGCAGCTGACCGATCGCCTCGGGGAATACTTTGCGAAGCGCGGGCAGGAAACCTCCAGCCTGGGCGACGCCTATGAAAAATCTCGCGGTGCCCTGATCGACGCCATGTTTGAAAACATCGAGGCGAACCCGATGACGGGGATCGGTTTCGGTATCGCGAGTTGGCCGGAGGGAATGATTGTTGACCGTGACCCGTTCCTGGGGCTGCCCACGGGCGCGGCAATCGAAAAGGGCGTCATGCCCGTTGCGGTTGTCGAGGAGTTGGGGATATTCGGTGCGGCGGCTGTCTTCGGCTGGTTGTGGATGGTCGTGGTTCGTGCAAGTCGTTCCAGCGTTTCCGGGCTTGCGGTGGTGTTTACCGCGATACTGCTGAATTTCGGCGAGTCCACCTTCTTTTCACCGGGAGGGCTCGGTTTGCTGCCGCTGATCCTGATTGCCTGGGCGGCCACGTCCCCGCCAAAGTCGGTGGCGGGCTAAACGATGCGCGCTATCTGGATCTGGCAATGCATCATCAGCCCGCATATGGCGGGGCTGGCGGTGGCGCTTGCGCGGCAGGGGTGTGAAGTGACCTACGTTGCGGAAATGGCGATGTCGGCCGACCGCATGCAACAGGGCTGGTCGGCGCCCAGCCTGCCCGGGGTTGCCCTCCGGTTTGCCGATAGTGACGCTGCCGTGGGCAGGCTTGTGCGAGGACAGCCCCGGCTGCCTCGCTCCATATTTGCCAGGGCATCAGGGCGAACGGATCGATCAGCCTGGCGCAACGAATCCTGGCCGAGCGCGGATTGCGGCAATGGGTCGTCATGGAGACGGTGTGGGACAGTGGCGTGGTCGGCATTTTGAAGCGCCTGGAATATCGGCGCTTGTTCGGCAGGGATACTTCGGCCTTGCAAGGGGTGCTTGCCACGGGGCATCGGACTGCGGATTGGGTGGTTGCACGCGGGGTGCCGTCGGAGAGGGTTTTTCCCTTCGCTTACTTTTTGCCGGACGAACAGGCGGTGAGCGCTGGTTCTCGGGAAATCTCTGGGCCGTATCGCTTCATCTTTGTGGGCCAGTTGATTCCGCGAAAGCGTCTTGACTGGCTGATCGAAGCGCTGGCTGGCCTGGAAGACCCTGCGTTCGAATTGTGGATTGTGGGCTCAGGGGCAGACGAGACAAGGCTGCGGAATCTCGCGGGGCTCAAGCTTGGCGAACGTTTGCGCTGGTTGGGTCAGTTGCCGCTGGCGGAAGTCCCTGCCGCAATGGCGCAGGCCGATTGCCTGGTATTGCCCAGCATCCACGACGGCTGGGGGGCCGTTGCGTCGGAGGCCATGATGCAGGGAACCCCCGTGGTCTGCAGCGATGCGTGTGGCGTTGCCGGGGCGGTATCGGCGAGTGGCAGCGGCGGCGTGTTCAAGGTCGACGACCGGGCTGGGCTGAGAGATCAACTGGCAAGCCAACTTGCGCAGGGCAAGTTGACACCCGACAGACGGGCGCGCTTGGCTGAATGGGCGACATCGCTTGGCGCTTCTGCCGGCGCGCGCTATCTGCTGGATATTCTGGAGTACACCGAGGCCGACGGTGTTGATCGGCCTGTGGCCCCCTGGTTGAAGGGAATGGTCCCGTGTGTGGATTGATTGCTCAGTTCCTTAAACCCGGCAAGGCAACCGGATGTGCCGGCACTCCAGCGCGCCCTCGACCGCATGCACAACCGCGGCCCCGATGCCGAGGGCGTCTGGCAGGAACCCGGTGTGTGGCTGGGCCATCGCCGCCTGGCGATCCTTGATCTCGACGCGCGGGCCAACCAGCCGATGCGCTCGGCCTGCGGGCGCTACGTCATCGTCTTCAACGGCGAAATCTACAACTTCCGGGAGCTGCGGGATGAGTTGGCGGCCAAGGGGTTTGCTGTTCCGCACCAGTTCGGATACCGAAGTGTTGCTGGCCCTGTTCGCGCAGGAAGGGGCGGCGATGTTGCCGCGCCTGCGCGGCATGTTCGCCCTGGTCATCTGGGACAGCGTGGCGCGGCGCGCCTTTGCCGCGCGCGACCCCTACGGCATCAAGCCGCTGTACTGGGCGCAGACGGACGATGGCGTGCTGCTGGCTTCGCAGGTCAAGGCCTTGCTGGCCACCGGCAAGGTCTCGCGCGCGCCGTGCGCGCTGGGGCAGGCGGGGTTCTGGCTGCTCGGCAGCGTGGCCGAGCCGCACACCTGGTATCGCGATATTCGCGCCCTGCCGGCCGGGCATTGCGCCTGGATCGAGGATGGGCGGATGGGGACGCCCGAGTGCTGGTGGGACATCGCCGCCGCCTGGCGCGACGCACCCGCCGCCGCGCTGCCGGCGCCGCAGGTGCGCGAACTGGCGCGCGCCGCGCTGCGCGAGAGCGTGGCGGCGCACCTGGTGGCGGATGTGCCGGTCGGCGTGTTCCTGTCGGGCGGCATCGATTCGGGGGCGCTGGCCGGGCTGATGGTGGAGGCCGGCGCGCGCGACCTGCAGGGCATCACCATCGCCTATGACGAATTCGCCGGCACGCATGACGACGAGGCGCCGCTGGCCGCCACGCTGGCCGCGCATTACGGCATCGCCCACCATGTGCGGCGGGTGACGCGCGACGAATTCGCGCGAAGACCTGCCGCGCATTCTGGATGCCATGGACCAGCCCAGCGTGGATGGCATCAATACCTGGTATGCCAGCAAGGCGGTGGCCGAGCTCGGGCTCAAGGTCGTGGTTTCCGGCGTGGGCGGCGACGAGTTGTTCCAGGGCTACGAGAGCTTTCGCCAACTGCCGCGCCTGGTGTCGCGCTGGGGCGCGGCATCGCGCATTCCCGGCGCCATGCCGCTGGCGCGCGTGGCCATGGACTTGCAGGCGGCGCGCAGCGGCAACGCGCGCTGGCGCTACCTGCCGGATTGGGCGCGCAGCATGGCCGGCGCCTGGTTCCTGCGCCGCAGCGTGTTCAGCCCGGACGAACTGCCGGCGTTGATGGGGCAGGATCTGGCGGCCGAGGCGCTGCATGGTTTTTGCCCGGAAAACTGGGTCGACCGCAGCAGCGGCACTTTGGCCGACTGACGGCGCTCTGGCGGTCGGCCAGATCGAATCGACGACCTATCTGCGCAACCAGTTGCTGCGCGACAGCGACTGGGCCAGCATGGATCACAGCGTGGAACTGCGCACGCCGCTGGTGGATGCCTGGCTGCTGCGCGATGTGAGCCCGGCGCTGGGCGCCTTTGCGCAGTTTCCGAACAAGCGGCTGCTGGCCGAGGCGCCGGCCAAGCCGCTGCCGGAAGCCTTGATCAACCGGCGCAAGACCGGGTTCAGCATTCCGGTGCAGCGGTGGTTGAACGACTTGGGCCGGGTGGGAGACAGCGCTGGCGGCAGCCGCGGGTGGGCGCGGGAAGTGGCGCGCGCCTATGGCGAGGGCAGCCAATGAGGCTGGTGCATGTCGTGCCGCACATCGACCAGGAAGCCGCCGGGCCGTCGTATTCCGTGCCGCGCCTGTGCCAGAGCCTGGCCGCCTGCGGCAACGAGGTGGAACTGACCTGCCTGGCGGCGCGCGGGGATATTGCCGGCGTGACGCTCGACCTGCACCCGCAGTGGCCTGTGCTTGAGCGCTTTGCCGTTTCCACCAGTCTGGCGCGGGCCTTGGCGCGCAAGGCAGGCGTGGTCGATGTGGTGCATAACCACAGCCTGTGGTCCATGGTGAATGTCGCTTCCGGCTGGGTGGTGCCCGGCCGGCGGTGCCAAGCTGGTTATGTCGCCGCGTGGCACGCTGTCGGCCTGGGCCTTGAGCCGGAATCGCGCATGTCAAGCGCGTGTTGTGGCCGTTGCAGAAACGGGTGTTGGCGCGGGCGGATTTGCTGCATGCGACGAGCGAAGTGGAACTGGCAGGAGATTCGCGCGCAAGGTTTTACCGCCCCCGTGGCCGTGATACCCAACGGCATCGATTTGCCGGATATGCGCGCACGGCGTGAAGCAACGCAGTGACGGCAGGCGCACGCTGCTGTTCCTCAGCCGGATTCATCCGACGAAGGCGCTTGATCGGTTGTTGGCTGCCTGGGTGCAGTTGCAGTCGAGGCACCCGGATTGGCGTCTGGTGATCGCCGGGCGCGGCGAAGCGGCGCATGTCGAGGAAGTCAAGGCGCTGGCGAAGACCTTGGGTGCGGATCGGGTGGAGTTTCCCGGGCCATTGTTCGGCGACGCCAAGGCGCAGGCCTATTTCGGGGCAGAACTGTTCGTGCTGCCAACGCATTCGGAGAATTTCGGCATGGTGGTTGCCGAGGCACTGGCGCATGGCTGCCCGGCCGTGGTCAGCCGCGGAGCGCCATGGGCGGGGCTGGAGACTGAAGGCTGCGGGTGGTGGGTGGACAACAGTGTCGAGAGCCTGGTGGCGGCACTCGATGCCGCCATGCAGCTGCCGCCTGATGCAGTTGGCGGCGATGGGCCTGCGGGGGCGGGCATGGATGGAGCGCGATTATGGCTGGGCGGCGATCGGGCAGAAGATGGATGCGGCTTATCGCTGGCTGGTGCATGGCGGCGAGCGGCCGGCATGGGTCAGGGTGGATCGATGAGCGAATAGCATTAAGCCGGTTTGGCAGCCAGGTACGGCACCCGTAGCCGTGGTCATGATCTCGCTCAACGAGGCGCACAACATGGAGGCTGTTCTGCAAAACCTGGCAGGCTGGGCGCAGGAAGTGTTTCTGGTGGATAGCTACAGTGCTGACGACACGATAGACATTGCGTTGAAGCATGGCGTGCAGGTGGTGCAGCGGCGCTTCAGGGGCTTTGGCGACCAGTGGAATTTTGCCTTGCAGGAATTGCCGATTACGGCGCCGTGGACCATGAAGCTGGACCCGGACGAGCGGCTGACGGATGAACTCAAGGCGTCCATCGAAAGCTGGTCAAGCGGGGCGATCAGGACGGGATCGTCATCAAGCGCCGGTTGTGGTTCATGGGGGCGGTATTGCCGGTGGAGCAGCCCATCCTGCGGGTTTGGCGGACGGGCGCTTGTCGGTTTACCGATGTGGCGGTAATGAGCACCCATTGGTCGACGGGCGGATCGGGAATGCGGTTGGCTATCTGGAGCACCACGACAGCCCCGATCTGGACCATTGGGTGACCAAGCAAAACCGCTACACCACCGCCGAAGCCGCCAGCCAGTTCGAGGGGCGGGCGCTGGCTTTGCCGCCTCGCTTCTTCGGTTCGGCGCTGGAGCGGCGGATGTGGCTGAAGCGCCATTTCTGGAAAATGCCGGGCCGCTATTTGATTCTGTTTCTTTACCACCTGCTGGTTTTGGGTGCCTGGAAAGCCGGTCGGGTCGGCTGGATCTGGGCGCGTTTGCGGACGGAGGTTTATCGGCTGTGGGAATACAAGCGCTATGAGATGGACAGGCTGGGCCATGTGCCGGTGAAGATTCCGGCGCATCCCTGGCGCACCTGATCGCGGTCAGGCAGGCGGATGAGATTGCCGCGGTCACGTAAAATAATGCCAATTTTTAGTTGCAGCAGATAAAGGAAATCGTCCTTCCATGTTCAACAACCAAGTCTCTTATGATTACCGGCGGCACCGGCTCCTTCGGCAACGCCGTGTTGCGCCGCTTTCTGGAATCCGGCCTGCGCGAGATCCGCATTCTCAGTCGTGACGAGAAGAAGCAGGACGACATGCGCAAGCGCTACAACGATCCCAAGTTGAAGTTCTACATCGGCGATGTGCGTGACATGCGCAGCCTGGGGCATGCCTTTCGCGGGGTGGATTACTGCTATCACGCGGCGGCGCTGAAGCAGGTGCCGTCGTGCGAGTTCCACCCGATGGAGGCGGTGCGCACCAACGTGCTCGGCACGGAAAACGTGCTCGACGCGGCGGTGGCGGCCGGGGTGAAGCGCGTGGTGTGCCTGAGCACGGACAAGGCGGTGTATCCGATCAACGCCATGGGGATTTCGAAGGCGATGATGGAAAAGGTGATGGTGGCGTCGTCGCGCAACCTGAACGGGACGGGGACGACGATCTGCGGGACGCGCTACGGCAACGTGATGGCGTCGCGCGGCTCGGTGATTCCGCTGTTCGTCGAGCAGGTGCTGGCGGGCCAGCCGATCACGATCACCGATCCGGACGATGACGCGCTTCATGATGACGCTGGACGATGCGGTGGACCTGGTCCTGTATGCCTTCGAGCATGGCCGCAACGGCGACATCTTCGTGCAGAAGGCGCCGGCGGCGACGATCGAGGTGCTGGCCCAGGCGCTGCTGCGCATCATGGCGCGGCCGCAACACGAGGTGCGGGTGATCGGCACCCGCCATGGCGAGAAGCTCTATGAAACCCTGCTGAGCCGCGAGGAGATGGCGGCGGCGGAAGACCTGGGCGCGTATTACCGCATTCCGCCCGATCTGCGCGATCTCAACTATGGCAAGTACGTGGAAGAGGGCGAGCCGGGCATCAGCATGGCGCAGGACTACAACTCGCACAACACGACCCGGCTGGACGTGGACGGGATGGTGCGCCTGCTGCACAAGCTGACTTTCGTGCAGGCGCTGGCGCGCGGCGAAGCCGTGACGCCGGAGGAATAGACGATGAAGATTCTGGTGACGGGGGCGGACGGGTTCATCGCCAAGAACCTGATCGTGCGCCTGGGGGAATTGCCGGGCTTCGAGGTGCTGCGCTTTGCGCGGCAGACGCCGGAAGCGGCCTTGCCGGGGCTGGTGGCGGAGGCGGATGCGGTGGTGCATCTGGCCGGGGTGAACCGGCCGCCGTCGCCTGACGAATTCGCGGCCGGCAATACCGGGCTGACGGAGCGCCTGTGCCAGGCGCTGGCGGCCGGCGGGCGGGCGCTTCCGGTGATTTTTTCGTCGTCGACCCAGGCGGTGCAGGAAAACCCCTACGGCCGCAGCAAGCGGGCGGCCGAGGATGCGCTGTGGCGCCATGCCGCAGCGACGGGGGCGGCGGTTTATGTGTATCGCCTGCCGAACGTCTTCGGCAAGTGGTGCCGGGCGAACTACAACTCGGTGGTGGCGAACTTCTGCCACAACATCACGCGCGGGCTGCCGATCCGCGTCGATGACCCGGCGGTGCCGCTGTCGCTGGTTTATGTGGATGACGTGGTCGACGAGTTCATCCGCGTGTTGCAGGAGCAGCCGCCGGTGGCTGGCGAGGCGGTGTGCGCGGTGCCGGTGACTTACCGGCCTGACGGTGGGGGAACTGGCCGCCCAGCTGGCGGCGTTTCGCGACAGCCGCGCTTCGCTGGTGTCGGAGCGGGTGGGCGAGGGCCTGGTGCGGGCGCTGTATTCGACCTACGTCAGCTATCTGCCGCCCGAGGCGTTTGCCTACGCGGTGCCGAAATACGGCGACCCGCGCGGGGTCTTCGTCGAGATGCTGAAGACGAAGGATTCCGGGCAGTTTTCGGTGTTCACCGCGCACCCCGGGGTAACGCGCGGCGGACATTACCATCACAGCAAGACGGAGAAGTTCCTGGTCATCAAGGGCCGGGCGCGCTTCGGCTTCCGGCATATCCTGAGCGACGAGACCTGCGAGATTTTGGTGGACGGGGATGTGCCGCAGATCGTCGAGACGATTCCCGGCTGGGCGCACGACATCACCAATGTCGGCGAGGACGAGATGGTGGTGCTGCTGTGGGCGAACGAGATTTTCGACCGGGCGCAGCCCGGATACGATTGCTGAGCAGGGTCTGACATGAAAAAAATGAAGGTGGTGACGGTGGTCGGCACGCGGCCGGAGATCATCCGGCTGTCGCGGGTGCTGGCGAAGCTGGACCAGTATTGCGAGCACGTGCTGGTGCATACCGGCCAGAACTACGATTACGAGCTGAACCAGATCTTTTTCGACGACCTGGGGATCCGCAAGCCGGACCATTTCCTGAATGCGGCGGGGGCCAGCGCGGCGGAAACGATCGGCAAGGTGATCGTTGCGGTTGACGGCGTTCTGGCGGCAGAAATGCCCGACGCGCTGCTGGTGCTGGGCGATACCAACAGCTGCATGGCGGTGATTCCGGCCAAGCGGCGGAAGATTCCGGTCTTTCACATGGAGGCGGGGAACCGCTGCTTCGACCAGCGCGTGCCGGAGGAGATCAACCGCCGCATCGTCGATCACACGGCGGACATCAACCTGACCTACAGCTCGATTGCGCGCGAATACCTGCTGCGCGAGGGCCTGCCGCCGGACATGATCATCAAGACCGGCAGCCCGATGTTCGAGGTGCTGAACCATTACCGGGCCGGCATCGACGCGTCGACGGTGCTGGAGCGGCTGGGTCTGACGGCGGGCGAGTTTTTCGTGGTCAGCGCGCACCGCGAGGAGAACATCGATTCGGACACGCAACTTCGACAAGCTGCTGGCGGTGTTGAATACGGTGGCGGAGCGTTACGGGTTTCCGGTCGTGGTGTCGACCCATCCGCGCACGCAGAAGCGGGTGGATGCGCTGGGGGCGCAGTTCCATCCGCTGGTGCGGCTGCTGAAGCCGCTGGGCTTCATGGATTACAACAAGCTGCAGCTGACGGCGCGGGCGGTGTTGTCGGATAGCGGGACGATCAACGAGGAATCGTCGATCCTCAACTTCCCGGCCCTGAACATCCGCGAGGCGCATGAACGGCCGGAGGGGATGGAGGAGGCGGCGGTGATGATGGTCGGGCTCGAGGTGGAGCGCGTGCTGCAGGGGCTGGCGATGCTGGCGGACCAGCCGAGCGGCAGCGAGCGCCTGTTGCGCCTGGTGGGCGATTATTCGATGCCGAACGTTTCGGACAAGGTGGTGCGGATCATTCACAGCTATACGGACTATGTGAATCGCCGGGTCTGGTTCAAGTAGGAAAGCCATGCGGGTCGCGATCATTGCCGATACCTATCTGCCGTTGCGCACGTCAGGCGCTGTGCAGTTGCGCGACCTGGCGCAGGAACTGGTGCGCCAGGGGCACGCGGTGACGGTGCTGGTGCCGTCGACCGAGATCGCCCGGCCGTGGGCGCTGGAGATGCTGAACGGGGTCCAGGTGCTGCGCCTGAAGGCCTTCCGGACCAAGGATATCGGGCGGGTGCGGCGGACGATCAGCGAGTCGCTGCTGTCGTTCGCGATGTGGCGCGGGTGGCGCAAGAGTCCGCTGCGGAATGAGCGCTGGGATGGCGTGATCTGGTATTCGCCGACCATCTTTCTCGGCCCGCTGGCCGGGGCGGTCAGGCGGGCCTCGGGGTGCCGGGGCTATCTGATCCTGCGCGACATCTTCCCGGAGTGGGCGGTTGACATGGGGCTTTTGCGGCGCGGCGCCGATCTACCAGTTCTTCAAGGCCGTCGAGCGCCTCCAGTATTCGGTGGCCGATACCATCGGCGTGCAGTCGCCGTCTAATTTCCCTTATTTCGCAGGGTGGGCCGAGCAAGCCGGGGCGGCGGGTCGAGGTCTTGCAGAACTGGCTGGCCGACGCCGTCGATGTCGGGTGCAGCATTTCGGTGGCCGACACGCCGCTGGCGGGGCGGACGATCTTCGTCTATGCCGGGAAACATGGGCGTGGCGCAGGGGATGGATGTTTTCATTGATCTCGCGGCCCGGTTGCGCGAGCGCCCGGATATCGGCTTCCTGTTCGTCGGGCGCGGCACGGATGCGCAGCGTTTGCGGGCGCTGGCGGCCGAGCGGGCGCTGGACAACGTGGTGTTCCAGGACGAGGTGGAGCCGCACGAGGTGCCGGGCTTGCTGGCCCAGTGCCATGTCGGCCTGGTGGCGCTCGATCCGCGGCATACGACGCACAACGTGCCGGGAAAATTCCTGACCTACATGTATGCCGGGCTGCCGGTGCTGGCGCGCATCAATCCGGGCAACGACCTGGCGGCGTTGATCGAGGCGGACGGGGTGGGTTACGCGTATGCCGGCGATTCGGTGGACGCCTTGCTGGCGCTGGCGGAACGGCTGGCCAAGATGCCCTGATGGGCGAGCAAGCGATGGCCGTACAGGCCCGCGCGCTGGCGGCACGGGAGTTTTCGCCGCAGGCAGTGGCGGATCAGATACTGGCGGGGCTTGCGGGTGACCGGGCTTGCCAGGCAACGTGCGAGGCGTGAGTCCCGTCGCACCCGGGCCGCAAAAAAGCCGGCGAGTCTGGGCGGCTGTGATCGCCTTGCCGGTACGGCATTGATCGCTGTCGTGGGCCTCGGTGGGTGGCTGGCGGCGCCCGCCACGGACCCGGTCGTTGCCGATGCGGTGGTGGTGCTCGGGGGTGACGGCGGCACGGGCCGGGCGGCGCGGGCCGGCGAACTGTTTCGCGCGGGGTTTGTGCGTCAGGTGGTGCTGACCGGGGGCAACGGCAAGCCGGGCGCGGCACTGGATGCGCAGGCCGACCCGCGGGTCAAGTTGCTGACCGGCATGGGGGTGCCGTCTTCGGCACTGCTTTTCGACAGTGCCTCGCGGAATTCATGGGAGGAGGCGCTCAACGGCCGTCGGATGATGGAGGAGAAAGGCTGGCGGCGGGTGCTGGTGGTCAGCGATCCGCCCCATTTGCGCCGACTGGCGCTGGCCTGGGGACACGCCCTGAGGGATGAAGGGCAACAGTTCGTTCTGGTTGCCAGCGCTGCCGACTGGTGGCATCCGGATGGCTGGTGGCGGGACCAGCGTTCCGCCCGCTTTGTCGGGCGGGAAGCCCTGGGGCTGGTTGTTTATGCGTTTCGCGTTGTCTTCGATACTGCCTGGGTCAGTTTGGATGGTCTTGCAGTATAATGCTCCGTGAATATATGACCAGCGTAGGGGGCGGTCGTGCTTAGTGTCAAGATGTACAGTATTTCCCAGGCATGGTGGTTTGTCGTTGCCTTTGTGATGGCAGCGGCTTTCGTCGTGGCCTTGATTGGTCCGGCAAAGCGCCTCGGTCTGGTCGACCATCCTGCCGGGCGCAAGGCGCATGAAGTTCCGACCGTGCTGGTGGGTGGCCTGGCCATCTTCCTGTCCGCATTGGTGACGCAGTTCCTGGCCGGCTTGCTCATGGAGCAGAGCGCCAGTCTGCTGATTGCAATGCTGGTCGTCATCGGCATCGGTCTGGCGGACGATGCGCATGAGATCGGCTACCGCTCGAAGTTTTTTGCCCAGTTGATCGCGGCGCTCGTGATCGTTTCCGGCACATCGATACACGTCATGCACCTCGGGGATATTTTCGGGGTGGGCGATTTTGCGCTGGACAAATGGTCTTATTTGATTACGGTGATCGCGATCATCGGCCTGATGAACGCGTACAACATGATCGATGGCCTGGATGGCCTGGCCGGAACGCAAGTGCTGTTGTCCGCAGCGACATTCGCGCTGGTTGCGCTTAGCGCGGGCGACCTGCGGCTGGGCCTCGAACTTCTGATTTTGTGCGGGGCCATTGCCGGATTTCTGGTCTTCAATCTCCGCTCCCCCTGGCTCAAGCGTGGGCTGGTGTTCCTGGGCGATACCGGCGGCTTGCTTCTCGGGTTGCTGCTGGCGTGGTATTCGATCAAGCTGGCCGGTGGGGAAACCGCGCCGCTGCGGCCGATTACGGCGGTCTGGATACTCGCCGTACCGCTACTGGACATGGGCGCCGTCATGTTCCTGCGCATGCTTCAGCACAAGAGCCCGTTTCACCCCGACCGCCAGCACCTGCACCACATTTTGCTGGATGCTGGTTTCTCGGTGAGCCAGGTGGTCTTCCTGATGGGCATGATGGCCGTTGCCTGCTCGGCGCTGGCCTTGCTCTGCGAGGCGCACTCGGTTCCCGAGTTCGTCATGTTCGGCGCCTTCATCGGCCTGTTGCTCGCTTACGGAAAGTTGCTGGCCACGCCGAAACTGCTCCGCCTGCCAGGGCGGGCGACCGTTCACGTAGTCCATTTTCCCGCGGACTCCGAGTTCTGAGCCTGGCCTCGGTAGTTAGTCGGCGAAGGGGTTGCGCACATCGAGGGGCGCCTGTGGCGCCACCGGAAGCGGCACCGGATTCGGCCTAGACTTGGCGGGAGGCGCCATGGCCTGCAGTTCGGGCGGCCTGCTCCCGCTTCCCGGGTGGAAGAAAATCCCGGCGACGAACGCGAAGAACAGGGCATTCGCCGGTATGTGCAGGTTGAAGTCGATCAGCCCGTGCAAGCCAATGAGCAGCAGGCTGATGCCTGCGGCAATGCGAACGAAGGCGATCGGCGCCCAGCGCTCTTCCCCCGAAGGCCAGATTTCACGCCAGCGCAGGATATAAAGCAGCAGAAAGGCAAGCAGCAGAATGGCGATTGCGAGCCCGCCTTCGAATAGCCACTCGAGATAGTCGTTGTGGGCGTGATTGACGAACAGCGGCACATCACCGGGCTGAAAGCGGCGGAAAACGGCGGGATAGGATCCCGAGGCCACTGCCGAAGGGGAAGAATTCGCGGATGCCCTGGATGGTGCCGGCAAAGATGGACAGGCGCGTGTAATCGACCAAACCACCGTCGGCGAAGCGGGTGAGGACAGGCGCCAGGCCGATTTCGAGCGCGAGCGCGAAGCCGATGACCGTGAATAGGGTGACGAGCCGCGTGGAGCGTTGCCCTCCCACCCGGGAGCCGAAGATGAGGGCACACAGCAAAATGCCGAGCATGACGAGGGCGATGGCGGTGCGCGAGCGGCTGAAAATGAGTCCCAGGAGAATTGCCAGCGCGGCGCCGGCGTAAATGGCGACGGCGTTGAAACGTATGCCGCTGGCGAATAGCTGCGCCAGGCGCTGACGGAAGTTCTGGCGGCGCTGAGAACGGGGGGTCTTGTGGCTGCCGATATCGATGTGGGCGATGATCAGCGCCAGGACGAGCGGGAGCGCCATCTCCAGGAAGCCGGCAAAATGATCGTAGTTCGGGTAGGTGCCGTAGGCGCTGCCGATCTTTCCTTCTGCAGGTGGCCAGAATACGGTCAGCGAGCCGGTGCCGAACTGGGCGAGGCCGATGACGGCCTGGAGTACCGCGAGGCCGATGAACAGGTTGATCAGCTGCCTGAGTTGCGCCTGGCTGGTGGAAACGGTGGCCAGAAAAACCGCCAGCGGCACCAGGAGGACGAGCAGGGCGGACTCGGTGGCGCCGGGGATCAGCGAGAGGGTTCGGTAATTGGGTGCGCTGCCCACGGCAGTTAGCGCATCGGCGTACAAGGCCCGACCAGGCAGCCAGTTCCAGAGGAATTCCGGCAGCGGCAGCAATTGGACGAGCGGCAGGGCGATGAGTGCGCCAAGCGCAACTAGTAGCGGT
>CAWJXS010000006.1:0-54628 GCA_963846885.1 uncultured Gammaproteobacteria bacterium | reverse complement strand
GGCAAGACCGGCCTCGGCATCTACGCCGACGGCATGGTCGAGCACGACGGTCACGTCGGCCAGGTGCTGGCAAAGCTCAAGTCGCTCGGCGTCGACCAGAACACGATCGTGATGTACTCGACCGACAACGGCGCCGAGACGTTCACGTGGCCGGATGGCGGCACGACGATGTTCCGCGGCGAGAAGAACACGCAGTGGGAAGGCGGCTACCGCGTGCCGACGATGATCAAGTGGCCGGGCGTGATCAAGCCGGGCACGGTCATCAACGACATCGGCGCGCACGAAGACATGCTGCCACGTTCCTGGCCGCTGCCGGCGACAAGAACGTGACCGCCGACCTGCTCAAGGGCCGCAAGATCGGCAAGACCACCTACAAGGTGCACCTCGATGGTTACGACCTGGGCCCGGCGCTGCGTGGTGAGGCCGCGTGGCCGCGCAAGGAGTTCATCTACTGGACCGACGACGGCAGCGTCGCTGCGCTGCGTTACGAGAACCTGAAGGTCACGTTCCTCGAGCAGCAGGCCGAGGGCCTGAAGGTGTGGCAGGAGCCGTTCGTCGTGCTGCGCGCGCCGAAGCTGACCAACCTGCGCATGGACCCGTTCGAGCGCGCCGAGGAAGAGAACGCCATGGGCTATCAGCGCTGGTACATGGAGCGCATGTTCGCGATCGCGCCGGCGGGCGCCTACGTCGGCCAGTGGCTGCAGAGCTTCAAGGAATTCCCGCCGCGGCAGAAGCCGGGCAGCTTCAATCTTGATCGCGCCATGGAAGCCGTGATGGCCGGCTCCAACAAGTAACGCGGCAGCGAACCGGAAACTCCACGGCGCCCGTGAGGGAGCCGCCTGCAATCCCACCCCCCGCAGGCGGCTTTCCGCACGGAGCGCCGTGGTTTCATTTGAGGCCCCCGGAGAGCGCTCGATGAGACGTCGTCCTGGTCTGGCATACGACATGCGTCGCGGCCTGTTGCTGGCAGCGCTCCTGGCCTGCGCTCCTGCAATCGTCACGGCGCAGTCGGTCGAATCAGACGTGACGCCCGAGAGCGCGGCCCTGGTCAAGAGCGACGGCGACTTCGTCATGTCGAGCATCGTTCCGGACAAGACGCTCGAAGCCGCGCAGTACGAGGACGAGCACGACCGCTTTTCGGTCAAGTTCGGCTTCGTCGTCATGCCGATGGACTACACGAGCTTCGACCAGGATGCCGACAGCAAGGCACAGGTCGGCAACCAGCAGGACGAACTGGAGGCGCGCTCGCTGCGTCTCTCGGCGCGTGGGCACTTCGAGCTGTTCCGCACGTGGAACTACATGCTGAGCTACGAGTACAAGGGGTTCGACCAGACCTCCGCCGACGACTGGAACACCACCGATTTCCGCATCGGGACGGTCCTCGGGCCGCAACTGGGCACCTTGACGCTCGGCAAGATCAAGGAACCGTTCTCCTACGAAATGGTCGGTGATGCTGCGAACCTGCCGCATCACGAGCGCCTGTTGAGTCCGTTCTTCCGCTCGCGCAACGACGGTGTGATGCTCGGCAATACCGTGTTTGACCAGCGCGCGACCTGGGCCGTGGGCTGGTACAACGACTGGTGGACCCAGGGCGATTCCTGGTCCGATTCCGGCAACGACTTCGCCGCACGCTTCACCTCGCTGCCGGTCTGGTCAGGCGAGGGCGAGAACTACCTGCATCTCGGCGCCAGCATGCGCTATGCGGGCGCGGACGACGATCAGCTCCGCTACAAGGGCAAGCCTGCTTCCAATGTTGCAGACGATTTTGTCGACACCGGCAAGCTGGCCGGCGACCACGCGTGGCACACGGGTGTCGAAGCACTCTGGAGCCGCGGCGGCTACTCCGTGCTGGCGGAATACGTGCGCGCCGACCTGAGCACACGCGACGGCAGCGATCCGACGCTCGACGGCTGGTACGTGACAGGCAGTTGGGTGCTCACCGGCGAGCATCGCCCCTATGACCGCAAGGCCGGCTATGCACGACGAATCCTGCCGCAGGGGCGCTGGGGCGCGGTCGAACTCATCGGCCGCTACGGCAAAGTCGATCTCGATGACGGCACCGCGCGCGGCGGCACGATGGACGGCTGGTGGGCCGGCGTGAACTGGTGGGCCAACAATCGCTGGAAGGCGAGCGTGGGCTACGGGACGATCGACCTCGATCGCTTCGGCATCCAGGGCAACACGCAGACGTTGCTCACGCGCCTGCAGTGGATCTACTGACCCGCAGCTGACGAGGCAGCCACGGATGGCGTGCCTGCCCGTTTTCGATCACTATTTCCCGAACATGCCCGGGACGATCCCCGTCCCGGCGGCGCCGTGCTCCTGGAACGCGTCGCTGCTCTTCCGGAGAAATCGCGTTGGCGTCACCACGCAAGCCTCGCAACGTAACGGCAACCTTGGCCGCGGCCCTCGGCGCGGTGGCCCTGGTCGCGCTGGGCGCGTGGTATGTCCTCGAGCAGCGTGAGGGTTCGCAGCCGCAGTCGTCGGTTGCCTCCGGGCCGGCGGCCGTGCCGGGCTCGTCCACCATCGAGTACGCAGGTTCGGCTGCATGCGCGCAATGCCATGCTGCCGAGTCGCAAGCCTGGCAACAGTCGCAGCACGCAGTCGCGATGCAGCATGCGAACAGCCAGACGGTACTCGGTGATTTCAACGATGCGACCTACACCTTCCAGGGCGTCACGACGAAATTCATGCAGCGCGACGGCAAGTGGGTGGTCCGCACGGACGGACCCGACGGGCAACTCGCGGACTTCGAGGTCAAGTACACCTTTGGCGTGGCGCCCCTGCAGCAATACCTGGTCGAACTGCCGGGCGGTCGCCTGCAGGCGCTCGCCGTAACCTGGGACGCGCGGCCGCGGGAGCAGGGCGGCCAGCGCTGGTTTCGCCAGTACCCGGCCGAAGACATCGATCACGCCGACGAACTGCACTGGACGCGGCGTTCGCAGAACTGGAACTTCATGTGCGCCGACTGTCATTCGACGCAGGTGCGGAAAGGCTACGACGCCAGCAACGATACGTTCGCGACCACCTTCACCGAGATTTCCGTGGGTTGCGAGGCATGCCACGGACCGGGGGGCGCGCATGTGCGATGGGCAGGGCGCAAGGACCGGGCAGGCGACGACGGCCTGACCGTGAGGTTTGACGAGCGCAAGGGCGTCACGTGGAACCGCGATGCCGCCGGCAAGCCGGTGCGCAGCACGCCGCGCACCACCGAGCGCGAGATCGAAGTCTGCGCGCAGTGTCACTCGCGCCGCGCGCAGATCGCCGAGGGCTACGTGCCCGGGCGGCCCTTCATGGATCATTACCTGCCGTCGCTGCTCGCGCCGACGCTCTATCACGACGATGGCCAGCAGCAGGACGAGGTGTTCATCTGGGGCTCGTGGCAGCAGAGCCGCATGCATGCCGCCGGCGTCACGTGCAGCGACTGCCACGATCCGCACACGCAGAAGCTCCGCGCGCCCGGCAATGCCGTCTGCGCCCAGTGCCACGAGCCGGCCCGGTACGACGCGGCTGCGCATCATCGCCACGAGGCGCAATCCACGGGTGCGCAGTGCGTGAGCTGTCACATGCCCCAGAACACGTACATGGTCGTCGATCCGCGCCGCGACCACAGCATGCGTGTGCCCCGGCCGGACGAAAGCGTGCAGCTCGGCGTGCCAAACGCCTGCAACAGCTGCCACACCGACCGCGACGCGCAATGGGCTGCGCGCGCCGTGCGCGGTTGGCTCGGCCGCGACGCCGCGGGCTACCAGACGTTTGCTTCTGCGTTTCGCGACGCCGCGACCGGCGAGCCGACGGCGCTCGAGCGTCTGGGTGGCATTGCCGGTGACGTGTCGCAGCCGCCGCTGGTGCGCGCGTCGGCGTTGGCGCGCCTGGCGGGCAGCGGTCATTTCACGCGCGATTTTGCGCAGGAGCTGACCACCGACCCGAGCCCACTGGTGCGCCTGGCCACCCTGCAGCTCGCCGATGCGATGCCGCCCGAGATACGCGCTGACGTGGTCGGGCCGCTGCTCGGCGACGCAACGCGCGCGGTGCGGATCGAGGCCGCGCGCTCGCTCGCGGGCGGCCAGGACAGGTTGCCGCAGGAACTGCTGCCGCGCTGGCAGGGCGCGGCGCAGGAATACGTGGCTACGCTGCAATACACGGCCGATCGGCCCGAGTCGCGCGTGGCGCTCGGCAGCTTCAAGGCGGCCACGGGCGATCCGGTTGCGGCACAGGGCCTGTTCATGCAGGCGATCCAGCTCGATCCCGATTTCGTCCCCGCGTACGTGAATGGTGCGGACCTGCTGCGCACGCTGGGGCGCGATCAGGAGGCGGCCGACCTGCTGCAGCAGGGTCTGCAACGGGTGCCGATGAGCGCAACGCTGCATCACGCACTCGGTCTGGCCCGGGTGCGGCTGCAGCAACAGGAGCTCGCGCTGGGATCGCTCAGGCGTGCAGTCGAACTCGATCCGGAAACCTCCCGCTATGCTTACGTCCATGCAGTGGCCCTGCATTCGAGCGGTGCGGTCGATGAATCGATTCGCAGCCTCGCGCAGGCGGCCCGGCGTTGGCCGTATGATCGAGAGCTGCTGATGGCGCTGACGTCGTTCCAGCTCGAGGCAGGGCGACGCCAGGAGGCGCAAGCCACGGCCCGCAGGCTGGCGGCGGCTTATCCGGACGATCCGCAGGTGGCCGTGCTCGTCGCCCGGGCGCAGGGCGGCGACGCGCCCTGATCAGACGGGCGCGCGAGCCCCGCCGCTCGCGCCGAGCGAGACACCGCTCAGGCTCGCCGCCGAGCCGATGCCCAGCCGTTTGACCAGCACCATCGCCTCGCGCATCGAGATCGACAGCGCCTGTACGCGCGCGCCCTCGACGTAGATCACGTTGCCCGACATCGGTGTGGGCGAGGCAGGCAGGAACACGACGCGCCAGTCGTCCGGCAAAACCTCGACCTGGTAGCCGAGCATCCAGCCTTCGTCGCCGCGCATCAGCACCGGCTGCAATCCTTCGCCGCTTTCGATCTGCGTGAGACCTTCGGCCATCGACTTGACCATGCGGTACTGCGGCATGCCGCCGAGCAGCGACTCCTCGAACCAGCTGGTCACGCGGCGGCCGGGCCCCGTACGAGCGGCCATTCCCGCCAGCAGGGCGACGAGCACGAGGACGCAGGCGGCGAGCAGCGTCGTCACCGCCACGCCCCCCAGGTGGCTGACCGGCAGCAACTTCGCGAGCGGCACGGCGATCTTGTTGGCGAACTGCAGGCCTTTGCCCAGCACGACCAGCAGCAGCACGACGGGCACCAGGAACATGAGTCCGCCCACGAGCGTGACCTTGAGGAACGTCTTGATGCTTTGCATGCGGACTCCGCGGGCGATGAGCATCCAGTCTACACTGCGATCTGTTGCTTGCTCCGGACCCGGATATGCCCCCCACGCGACGTCGACCTGTTGCACCGGCCCGCGCCCCCGCCAGGCCCCGCGTTGCGATCATCGGTGCCAATTTCGCGGGCCTGCGCGCTGCCCAGCGGCTCGGCGTCGAATTCGACGTGACGGTTTTCGATCCGTCGCCGTGGTTCGAGTGGCTGCCCAACATTCACGAACTGATCTCGGGGACCAAGCAGCCGACGGAATTGCGCCTGTCGCGGCGACGACTGGTGGCTCGTGCAGGGCACCGCTTCGTGCAGGCAGCAGTGGCGAGCATCGACGCGAAGCACGGCCGCCTCGAGACTGCAGCGGGGGCCGAGCATCGCTTCGATTACTGCATCGTGGCGATCGGCGGACGCAACGAAACATTTGGTGTCCAGGGTGCGGAGCGCCACGCGCTGCCCTTCAAGAGCGTCGACGACTGCGAACTGATTCGCCGCCGGCTGGCCGCGCTTGGCCGTGCCCGCCGGCCCAGTTCGGTCGTGATCGTCGGTGGCGGCTTCGTGGGCATCGAAGCGCTCGGCGAGATCCTGCGGCGTTATCGCACCCGAACCCAGATGCTCGTGCACCTCGTCGAGGCCGGGCCGCGATTGATGGCCAGCACCTCCGCGCGCATCGATGCGGCCGTGCGCAAGCATTGCGCCGGGCTCAACGTGCGCATTCACACCGGGGTTCCAGTGGCCAAGGTGACGCCGGGCGCCGTCCATCTGCGCGGCGGGGAGCGACTGCGATCCGATCTCACCCTCTGGACGGGCGGTGCGGTTGCGCCGCCATTGCTCGTTGCAGCGCGACTCGCCACCGGCCCACGCCAGTGGGCGGCAGTCGACTGGACGCTGCGCAGCCGCCGCTTCGATAACGTGTTCGTGATCGGCGACGCGGCAGGTTTGCCGCGCATGCTGGCCAAGCAGGCGTTCCATGCGCTCGAGATGGGCGATTGCGCCGCCGGCAACATCGAGCGCGCGGCTGCAGGTCGCGCACTGCGCCCATTCCGGCCGGCGCGAACGCCGCTGCTGGTGGCGTTCGGCGACCTCGATACGTTCCTGATCGCAGGACGCACGGTCGTGGCCGTTCCGGCCTTCGCTGCTGGCAAGGAAGCGGTCTACCAGCTCACGATGGCGCAGATCGATCCTCCTTACAGCCCCAAGGCGTTGGGCCGGCTCGCCGCGCGCGCAGCAGGATTGCGCCACAGGCTTGGGTAACGTGCGCGGAATGGCAACGTTCGTCGCGGCCGAGGCGTCGTCGCCCGGTCCGCTGCTGACGGCTGAGGTCAATGAACGGCTGCTCGACGCGCGACGCCACGACGAACGGAGCGTGTCCTGTTCGCTCGATCTCGAGCGATCGCAGACGCTCGTGGCGATCACGCCCACGCACTGGCACTGGCAGGGCCACGACTATCCGTACCTCGAGCGCTGCCGGGACCGGACCATCTATTACTGGACTGGCGCAGGGTTCGAGCCCGTCGCCCGTTTCGGCACCGCACTGCTCAAGCTGGTGCCGACCGAGTGGGGCGCGCCGACGTTCGAGATCGACGGCGTCAAGATGTTGCCGACGCGGCACGTATCACCCTACGAAGATGCACGGCGCAAGGTCGAGCTGGTCGGCCCGCGAGACCAGCGCGTGCTCGACACGTGCGCCGGTCTCGGCTACTTCGCGGCGTGGTGCCTGGCCGGTGGCGCGGCACAGGTGCAGTCGTTCGAGATCAATCCCGCCGTGCTGTGGTTGCGCAGCCTGAATCCGTGGTCCCCACCGCCCGACCCACGACTGGTACTCACCCAGGGTGACATCAGCGAGTCCATCGCAGCGCTGCCCGACCGTGCGTTCGGGGCGATCCTGCACGACCCGCCGCGATTCGGACTGGCCGGCGAACTGTATTCGCAGGCCTTCTACGACCACCTCGCGCGCGTGCTGCAGCCCAAAGGTCGCCTGTTCCATTACACCGGCGAGCCAAACCGCCTCACGAGCGGCCGGGACGTGCCGCAGGAAGTGGCGAAGCGCCTGCGTCACGCGGGATTTTCGACTCAGTTCGAGGGTGACGGCGTGCTCGGCTTGCTGGCGCCCCGGCGCCGCCGATGAATCATCCATGCAACTGATCGCAACCTGTCCCGAGGAGGCGAAGCCCGCGCTGCTGGCCGAGCTCACGGCGCTGGGCGTCGCAGACCTGAAGCCCACCTTTCGCGCGGTGCTGTTCGAGGCCACCCCGGCGCAGTTCTACGAGTTGCATCTGCGCGTGCGCACCGCGAGCCGGATTCTGCGCGTGCTGCGCGAGGTGCCGGCGCACACGCCCGCGATGCTGCGCTCGCAGGTACGTCGCCTGCACTGGCCCGAGTGGTTCGACGCCCGCCACGGTTTCATGGTGGAGAGCACAGGGGATGAAGGGGGAGGGCTGACGCCGAAGCAGGTCATCACGCAGGTGCGCGAAGGCATCCGGGAGGCTTTCGGTCGCGGTGACGGGGCGGTGCCTCCCGTGGATACCGACGCCCCCAAGGTGGTCATCGTCGCGCACGTTGCGCGCGGACGTTGCATGCTCAGCTTCGACACGTCCGGCAAGTCGCTGCACAAGCGCGGTTACCGTGAGCAGGGCCACCCGGCGCCGCTCAAGGAAACGCTGGCTGCCGCCATCCTGCAGTTCGCTGGCTACGACGGCAGCCAGGCGTTCCTGGATCCGATGTGTGGCAGCGGTACGCTCGCCATCGAGGCGGCGATGATCGCCGTGCGCAAGGCGCCACAGATCCATCGCAAGAAAGGCGAGTTCTACTTCGAGTGGCTTACGGACTTCGACCGGGCGCTATGGCGAGAAACGCAGGACCGTATCCGGGCTGAGAAACTCGAGGCACCGCCCGCTCTCGTCGTCGCCTCCGATATCCGGGCCGACTTCGTCGAGATGGCCCGCAAGAGCGCGCTCAAGGCGCGCGTCGAGAAGTACGTGCAGTTCGAGGTCGCCCGCGTGCAGGACGTGGTGCCGCCGGCCGATTCAGGTCTGCTGGTCACCAACCTTCCTTACGGCGATCGCATCGGCGGCACCGACGCGGACGTGCGGCAACTGTACGAGGAAGTGGGCGATACGCTGAAGCAACGCTTTGCCGGCTGGCGCGCCGCGATCCTGGCGGCGGCAGCGTCGCCTTACAAAGCGATCGGACTCAGGCCCGCGCGCACGATCACGCTGATGAACGGCAGCATTCCATGCAAGCTGCTGCTGTTCGACCTGTACGCGGGAAGCCGGCGCTGAAGGATGCGCGCACCGGTAGCCGCAAGGCGCGGCTCGGGGTGCATGCTAGGCTTCGTCCAGAACCAGAAGCCGGGGGGCGCGAAAAATGGAGAGCATGGCCAAACCGAGTGGGCGCGGGCGCGGCGTCAGCGAGCGACGCTTCTACACGTTCATGTCCATCGCGATGCTGGCTGTCGCCTACATTGGCTTCGCCCGCTCGTTCTACCTGCGGCCGCTGTTCCCGGAGTGGCCGGCGCCACCCGAGCCCATCTTCTACGTGCACGGCCTGTTTTTCTCGGCGTGGTGCGTGCTGCTCGTGACGCAGGCCATGCTCATCGGATTCGGCCGCGCTGACGTCCACCGCAAGCTCGGCATCGCGGGCGTCGTCGTGGCGATCGGCATGGTGGTGCTCGGAATCCTCGGCGCGCTCATCGCGGCCAACCGGCCGACGGGGTTCGTCGGCGTCGGCATTCCCCCGCTCCAGTTCCTGGTGGTGCCGTTCTTCGACATCGTGTTCTTCGCGGTGTTTTTTGGCCTGGCAGTGGCGAACCGCCGCGACCCGCAGGCACACAAGCGCCTGATGATGCTCGCAACCGTGGCCCTGCTCGGGGCAGCGTTCGCGCGCTGGCCGTTCGTCTGGCAGTTCCTCAACCCGTTCCTGTTCTATGGGCTGGCGGACCTGTTCATCGTGGCGCTCGCGGTCTGGGATTTCCGCAGCCGCGGCGGCCTGCATCCGGTCACGCGCTGGGGCGGCCTCGCGCTGATCGTATCCGTGCCGGCGCGGCTCGCGCTGTCCGGCACGGCGGCGTGGCTTGCATTCGCAGCCTGGCTCACGCAGCTCGCCCGCTGAGGCGCGCAAGTCGTGCAGGCGGTGGATGAGCGAGGGTGAAGTCGCGAGTGGAAGTTCGCCCCGCCGCGCTGGTGGACTGAACCCGCAAGTGTGACTTGGTGGTAACAGCGCGGCGGAGCGATCGCGCAGAGAAAAAATCTACGCGCGCGCCGTCATTCTGCGTGTTGTCGCGCCGCGCGTCCAGTCACGCAGCGCCCAAGCGTGTCCGTATTGGCGTAAGCGTTCAGGCGAGGGCGAGCTTCGCGATGTGTGCCGCTGCACTCGCGCCGAGCGAACCGAGTTCGTAACCACCTTCGAGCGTCGAGACGATGCGGCCCTGCGCATGGCGGTCGGCGACGCCACACGCCTCTGCCGTGACCCACGCGTAATCCGCGGTCGTGAGCCGCAGGTGCGACATGTCGTCTGCCGCGTGCGCGTCGAAGCCCGCGGAGATGAGCAGCAGCTGCGGCGCGAAAGCTTCCAGCGCGGGCAACCAGTGCTGCTGCACGGCTGCGCGAAAGACGTCGCTGCCGCTGCCGGGCGGCAAGGGGCAATTGATGACGCGCCCCGGCAGTGTCGGCGGGTTCATGTCCGGCCACAGCGGATACTGATACGACGAGCAGAGCAGCACCCGTCGATCGTCACGAAAGATGTCCTCGGTGCCGTTGCCGAGGTGCACGTCGAAATCGAGGATCGCGACTCGCTCGAGTCCGTGCTGCTCCAGCGCGTGCCGGGCCGCCACCGCCACGTTGTTGAAAAAGCAGAAGCCCATGGCGAGCGCGCGCTCCGCGTGATGACCGGGAGGCCGGACGTTGCAGAACGCACGCGCGGCCTGGCCACTGAGCACCAGGTCGGTCGCCAGTATGTTGGCCCCGGCGGCTCGCAGCGCCGCCTCGAACGTGTCGGGACACATCCAGGTGTCGGGGTCGATGTGGGCGAGCCCTTCCGCGGGCGAGCGGTTGGCCAGGCCTTCGACGTAGCCGAGCGGATGCACCCGGGTGAGCTGCTCGACGGTGGCGCGCGGAGCCTCGTGGTGCTGCAGCAGGTCGTACAGGCCGCACGCGTGCAGCGCGTCCTCGACGGCGTTCAGGCGCGCCGGTCGTTCCGGATGCTCGTCGCCCATCCTGTGCAGGTGGCAGTGCGGGTGGGTCACGAAGGCGACGGCCATGGGCGGCTCCATTTGCGGTGAGCCACAATGATCCTGCAAAAGGCGCCGGCTAGCATGCGCGAGTTCTCCCTACCTGCAGGCGTACACTCGACCCATGACCGCGCAACGCATCGAGGCCATGCTGCGGCCCAGTTCCGTCGCCCTCGTCGGGGCAAGCGAAGCGCCGGGCTCGATCGGCGACGTCCTGCGCCGCAACCTGCTGGAAAGCGGGTTCCGTGGGCCTGTCCACCTCGTCAATCCCCGTCACCCGTCGATCGGGGGCGTCGCCACGTTCCCGGACGTGCGTTCGCTGCCGCAGGCTGTCGACCTGGCGCTGATTGCCTCGCCGCCGGGGACTGTTCCGCAGGTGCTCGAGCACTGCGGCGAGCGCGGCGTACGCGGCGCAGTGATCGTCTCGGCGGGCTTCCGTGAAGGCGGCGAGCCAGGCGCCGCGCTCGAGCGCGAGGTGCTGGCGGTGGCCGGGCGTTACGGCCTGCGCCTGCTCGGCCCGAATTCCTTCGGCGTGATCCGGACCGACATCGGCCTGAACGCGGCCTGCGGCGGCGCCTTGCCCATGCCGGGCCGGCTTGCCCTCGTTTCGCAATCGAGCGCCTTGTGCGCGGCGACACTCGACTGGGCTCGCTCACGCCACGTCGGGTTCTCGACCGTCATCTCGACCGGCATCGGCGCGGACATTGGCTGCGCGGAGGTGCTCGACTTCCTCGTCCGCGACGGCTCGACCGACGGGATCATGCTGTACCTGGAGAGTGTCGGCGGTGCCCGACGCTTCATGAGCGCATTGCGCGCGGCGGCGCGGGTCAAGCCCGTCGTGGTGATGAAAGCGGGACGGGCACTCGAATCGCGCGGCAGCATCGCGTTCCACACGGGTTCGCTGGTCGGTGGCGACGATGTGTTCGACGCGGCGATGCGGCGCGCCGGCGTCCTGCGGATCCGCGACCTGTCGCAGCTGTTCAGCGCCGCGAGCACGCTTGGCGCGGGCGCACGTCTCCGGGGCCGCCGACTCGGCATCCTCACGAACGCGGGCGGACCCGGGCAACTGGCGGCGGACCGCACGGCCGTGCGCGCGCTGGAGCTGGCCCCGCTGGAAAGCACGACGCTCGCGCAGCTCCGCACGCTGCTGCCGCCCAGTGCCCGGGAAGGCAACCCGGTGTATGTCCGGGGCGACGCCTCCGCAGGGCAGTACGCGGAATCCGCGCGGCTGTGCCTGCAGGACACGCAAGTCGACGCGTTGCTCGCGATCCTGACGCCTTATGCGCTGACCGATGCCGACCAGTTCGCGCTCGACCTGATCGAAGTCGCGCGCGCCCAGCGCAAGCCGGTCTTCACCTGCTGGATGGGGGGCGAGGCCGTGACGCGCGCACGCCAGCGCTTTGCCGAGAGCCGCATCCCCACGTTTCCGACGCCCGAGGCCGCCGTGGATGCCATCGCTGCATTGGCGCTGTTCACGGCGAACCAGGAACAGTTGCTGCAAGTGCCGGCGCCCCTTGCCGCGGCGACCTCCCCCGACGTCGCTGCTGCGCAGCAGTTGCTGGATGCCGCGCGTGCGGCGGGCAACGAGTGGCTCGACCCCGCAGCGTCGAAGTCCCTGCTCGCCGCCTTTGGCATACCGGTGATCCAAAGCCGGCCGGCGCATTCGGCCGCAGACGCCGTGCGCATCGCAGACGAGATCGGGTACCCCGTCGCGATGAAGATCCTGTCGCCCGACATCGCCCACAAGACCGACGTGGGTGGCGTGCGGCTCGGCCGGACGGACGCGCGCAGCGTGCGCGACGGCTACGTCAACATGCTGCGCGACGTCGCCAATGCGCGGCCCGACGCGCGGCTCGAGGGCGTGCTGATCGAGGCGATGTACGTCGAGCGCCATGGCCGCGAACTCATGATCGGCGCGGTGCGCGATCCCGTGTTCGGCCCGGCGATCAGCTTCGGCCTCGGCGGAACGATGGTCGAGGTGATCCGCGACCGCGCCGTGGCCTTGCCGCCCCTCAACCAGTACCTGGCAAGCGACCTCATTCGCCGCACGCGCGCTCAATTCGCGTTGCAGCCCCTGCGTGGCGCGCCGGCCGCGGCGCAATCCGCCATCGAAGACATCCTGCTGCGCGTTTCCGACATCGTCTGCGAGTTGCCGGACGTCGGTGCGATCGACATCAACCCGGTGATCGTCACTGCCAAGGGCGCCGTGGCGGTGGACGCGCGTATCGGCGTGCTGCGCGAACCACAGGTGCAGCGGTTGTATCGGCACATGGCGATCCATCCGTACCCCGCCGCCCTGCAGCAACCACTGCCGCTGCCGGATGGCCAGGTCGCGACCCTGCGCGCGATCCGTCCCGAGGACGCCGGCATCGAGCGTGATTTCGTCCACCGGCTCTCCGAGCAGTCGCGCTTCCTGCGCTTCATGTTCGGCCTGCAGGACCTGTCGCCGGCCATGCTCTCGAAGTTCACGCAGGTGGACTACGACCGCGAGCTGGCGCTCGTCGTGGTGCTGCGGTCGGCGCAAGGGGACGACCAGCAGATCGGGGTGGCGCGCTACATCGTCCTGCCCGACGAGGAGACGTGTGAGTTCGCGATCGTCGTGAGCGACGAATGGCAGGGCAAGGGCGTGGCGCGCTCGCTGTTCGTGCGGCTCATCGACGTGGCGCGCGAGCGGGGCCTGAAACTGATGACGGGCATCACGCTGCGCGAGAACACGCGCATGATCGATCTCTCGCGCTCGCTCGGATTCGCGACCCGCGCCGATGCCGACGAGCCGGAGCTGGTGCGCATGAACCTCGTGCTCTAGCGACTGGCCAGCGCGGTTCGCACCTGGTCGCGCAGCCAGCGGTTGGCGGCGTCGTGGTCGGCATTCGCCGGCCAGTACATGTAGGTTTCGAGGGTGATGTCGTCGAGCGGCAACGTCACCAGCTGGTTGGATTCCGGATCCAGCACCTGGCGGGCGTAGGACTCGGGGATCGTCGCCACCAGGTCCGTGCCGGCGACGGCGCGGCAGGCGGCGGCATGACTCTGGCAGCGCAACCGGATGCGGCGACTCTTGCCGGCGGCCTGCAGCGCGAGGTCTTCGAGCGAGGGCCCCCGTCGGCGTGACGAAACCTGCACGTGGTCGAGCGCGAGGTAGGCGTCGACATTCCACCCGCGACGCCTGAGCCGCCGCAGCACCGGATGATCCTTGCGCGCGACGATGACCAGCCGGTCGACCAGCACACGTTCGTGCGGAATACGCTCTGCGATGGCTGGCAGGCGCACGTCGAACGCGACGTCGAACTCGCCGACGGCCAGGTCGGACTCGAGCCGCGGACGGTCGTGGCGTGCGCTGGCGAGACCGAGTCCCGGCCCGCCGCCGCAGACAGCTCGCGTGAGCGGCGGCAGCACGCTCGGCTCGAGCGCCTCGCGCAAGCCGACGCGGAAGGTGCGCTCGGCCTGCGTGGGCTCGAAGTGAGTCGCCAGTTGCAGGGTCCGCTCCATCGCAGCGAGCGCGTCACGGATCGGCTGCGCTATGGAGCGCGCAAAGGGCGTGGGCGCGATGCCGCGCCCTTGCCGTTCGAACAGCGGCTCGCCGAGCAGTTCGCGCAGGCGCGCGAGCGCGTGGCTCACGGCTGGCTGCGACAGGTTGAGCCGGCGGCTGGCGGCGGTGATGCTGCCGGCCGCATGGACGGCGTCGAAGACCACCAGGAGGTTCAGGTCGATGCGGGATACATGCATAGTGTGCATGAGTATTCATCAAAACATTGCACACGGTAAATACCGGCGTTGACCTAGACTGGCAGCCTGTCCCGACCAGGAGCGAGCGGCCATGGATTTCGAGTACAGCGCCCGGACCCGCGACTACATGCAGCGCGTCGACGGCTTCATGCAGCAACACATCTTCCCGGCCGAGGCGGAGTACGAGGACTTCGTGCAGGATCCGGCGCGACGCTGGGTGGTGCCGCCGCTGGTCGAGGGGCTCAAGGCACGGGCTCGCGCTGCCGGTTTATGGAACCTGTTCCTGCCGCACGAATACCAGCCGTGGTCGCCGGGGCTGACCAACCTGGAGTACGCGCCGCTCGCCGAACTGATGGGGCGGGTCGACTGGGCGTCGACCATCTTCAACTGCGGCGCCCCCGACACCGGCAACATGGAGGTGCTGGCGCGCTATGGCAACGAGGAGCAGCAGTCGCGCTGGCTGACGCCGCTGCTGGAAGGGCGCATCCGCTCAGCGTTCCTGATGACCGAGCCGGCCGTCGCTTCGTCCGATGCGACCAACATCGAATGCTCGATCGTGCGCGACGGCGACGACTATGTCGTCACCGGCCGCAAGTGGTGGTCGAGCAACATCTACCACCCGGAATGCGAACTGCTGATCGTCATGGGCAAGACGCGCTTCGACGGTCCCAGGCACTCGCAGCAGTCGATGATCCTGGTGCCGCGCTCCGCGCCGGGTGTCAGGCTCATTCGCCCGCTCAAGGTGTTTGGCGAGGTGCACTCCCCCAGCGGTCACGGCGAGGTGGCGCTCGAAGGCGTGCGGGTTCCCGCGAGCAGCCTGCTGCTGGGCGAGGGCCGCGGTTTCGAGATCGCACAGGGCCGCCTGGGGCCCGGCCGCATCCACCACTGCATGCGCCTCATCGGCGCCGCGCAACGCGCGCTCGAACTCATGTGCCGGCGCGCCGATTCGCGCGTCGCCTTCGGTCGCAAGCTGAGCGAACAGGGCAGCCTGCGCGAAGCGATCGCCCGTTCGCGCTGCGAGATCGAACAGGCGCGCCTGCTGACGCTGGCCGCTGCCGACAAGATGGATCGCGAGGGCAACGTCGGCGCGGCCGACCTGATCTCGATGATCAAGATCGTGGCGCCGCGGATGTGCCAGGACGTTTGCGACCGTGCGATCCAGGCGCACGGCGGCATGGGGCTGTGCCAGGACACGCCGCTTCCCAGCGCCTTTGCTTACGGGCGCTACATCCGGCTCGCCGACGGACCCGACGAGGTGCACATGGCGCAGCTCGCCAAATGGACGATCGCGCAAGCGCTGCGGAGCAGCAGCGGCGCCTGAAGTCCGCCACGAAAAGACGGCATAATGCGGCGCCTTCCGAAGCGCCGCCGCGGGCGACGCAGCACTGCGGATCCGATCATGCCTGCGCCCGGTCATCACGACGCCCACGTCCACGTCTTCGACACCAGCAATCCCGTGGCGGAGCGTCGCACGCGCCAGGTGATGTGGCTCACCCTGGCGATGATGGTCGTCGAGATTGTCGCGGGCACCGTGCTGGGGTCGATGGCGCTGCTGGCCGATGGCTGGCACATGAGCTCGCACGCGCTCGCGCTCGGAGTGTCGGCGCTCGCGTATTCCCTCGCGCGGCGTCACGCGCACGATCCCCGCTTCGCGTTCGGGACCTGGAAAATCGAGGTGCTCGGCGGTTACACCAGCGCGGTGTTCCTGCTCGGCGTCGCGGCCTACATGGGGATCGAATCGGTAACGCGGTTGCTGCAGCCCGCGCCCATCCGCTTCGATGAGGCCATTCCCGTTGCAGTCCTGGGGTTGGGCGTCAATGTGCTTTCAGCCTGGCTGCTCGCGGGCGGGCACGACCACGGCCATGCTCACGGCCACGAACACAGCCACGAGCACAGCCATGCGCACGGTGGCGGCCACGCGCATCACGACCTGAACCTCCGGTCAGCCTACCTGCACGTCGTGGCGGACGCGGCGACTTCAGTGCTGGCGATCATCGCGCTGGTCGGCGGCAAGTATCTCGGGGCCCACTGGCTCGACCCCGTCATGGGCATCGTCGGCACGGTGCTGGTCGGGCGCTGGGCGATCGGCCTGCTGCGCGACACGGGTCGCGTGCTGCTCGACGCGGAGATGGATGCGCCGGTGGTGCAGGAGGTGCGTGACGTGATCGCCACGCTGCCCGGCACGCCGCAATTGCGCGACCTGCACGTGTGGCGCGTGGGTCGCGGCAAATATGCCTGCATCGTGCATCTTTCCGGCGCGCAGGCCATGCACGCCGCCGAAGTGCGCGACGCGCTCGCGATCCATGACGAACTCGTGCACGTCACGGTCGAGTTCGAACGCTGACGAACGCTGGCAGCGGCCTGGTGCGGCCCCGCTTGCCGGTTGCGATGCCTTGAGTCAGCGCCTGCGCGCGGGCTTGCGCGCGAGCGCGGGCGCCGCGTACCAGACGTACAGTACGCGGGCCACCACGAAGCCGGTGCCAATCAGGACAAGTTCGTTCCATCCACATCGTCGCCGCTCCGGTCGTGCGCGGCGTGCAAGTGGCCGCGTTCGATCCAGACTAGCGGAGCAACGTGCGGCTCCGCTGCCGTTGGCTCCGGCGTGGATGCGTCTGTCTGATCAGCGGACCTGCGATTGCCCAGCGCGCGCTTCGCTCCATTGGTCGACACGAGCCTCGAGCAGGTCGAGCGGCATTGGGCCGGCGCCGAGCAGCAGGTCGTGGAACTCGCGCAGGTCGAACTTCGCTCCCAGCCGTTGCGCGGCGCGCTTGCGCAACTCGATGATCTTGAGTTCGCCCACCTTGTACGCCAGCGCCTGTCCCGGCCAGGCGATGTAGCGATCCACTTCGAATTCGATCTCCTGCGGCGCGAGTGCGCTGTTCTCCTGCAGGCACGCCATCGCGCGTTCGCGTGACCAGCCCATCACGTGCATGCCGGTGTCGATCACGAGCCGGCACGCGCGCCAGATCTCGAGCGACAGGCGGCCGAACTGCTCGTACGGATCGCGATAGATGCCCATCTCCTCGCCGAGGTACTCGGAATAGAGTCCCCAGCCTTCGACGTATGCGGTGACGTCGTCGGCGCGGCGGAACTCGGGCAGGTCGGTCAGTTCCTGGCTCAGCGAGATCTGGTGATGATGGCCGGGCACGCCTTCGTGCAGCACCCAGGCGGCGATGCCGAACGTGGGCATCTTCTCCGCCATCCACGGCTTGTAGACGACCATGCCCGCGACACCCTGTTCCGGAGTGCCGGGCAGGTACCCGTTGGCGCTGCTCTCGAGGCCCGCGGGCATCGGCATCACGCCGTACGACAGCCGGGGCAGGCGGCCGAAATACTTCGGCATCGCAAAGTCGGCGCGCTTCGCCACCTCGGCGCAGCGGCGACCGTACTCGTCTGCATCGACGTAGAAGCGCGAATCCTTGCGGACGGCGGCCAGGAATTCCTGGATGGACCCTTTGAAGCCCGCCTGGGCGATGGTTTCTTCCATGCGCGCGCGAATGCGCTGCACCTCACGCTCGCCGAGTGCGTGGATCTCGGCGGGCGTCATCGTCGTGGACGTGTGCCTGCGCGCGAGGTACGCGTAGTAGGCCTCGCCCTGCGCCACCGTGCCGATGCCGATGTCCGGCCGCGCGGCTGGCAGGTAAGCGCGCTCCAGGAACTCGAGCAGGGACTGCTGTGCCGGCTTGACCTGCGTCGCGACGACTTTACGGGCGCGGGTCTCGAGCGCGGCGACTTCCGCGGCCGGCAGGGTCTTCGCTACGTTGCGGAACGGGGCGAGCAGGGGAGTGGTGGCGGCGGGCTGGGCAATCTGGCCGCGCACGTCGGCGATCGCGCGCTCGACCGTGCGGCGCGGCTGGGTGAAACCGGTGTCGATGCCGCGCTGCAGGTTGGCCGTCTCGCGCGCGTAGTAGGCGGGCAGCGCCTCGAGTCGCGCGATCCATGCTTCGCCATCGGCGACCGAGTCGATCGGCGTGTTGAGCGCAGCGTAATCGGCCGTGGTGTAGAAGCCGTCGCCGCTGATGAAGGCCAGGCGCTCCTCGTCGAACTGGAAGCCGTCCAGGGCGAGGTCCACGCGGCCCAGCAACAGTTCCCGGTTCAGCGCGTCTTCGTCGGCGAGGCCGGCGGCGGGCACTGCACGCAAGCGCTGCTCGAACTGCTGCAGTGCCGCCTTGCGTGTGGCCACTGCGGCGGGCGAATTGTCGGGCCAGATGCGTGCGGCGGCCGCATCGCCGCGCTGCGCCGCACGGACCGGATCCTGTGCGCGGCTGTAGGCGTCGAAATCCGTGACGATGGTCTTGATGTCGTCGGCGCCCACGGCGCGGGCAGGGTGCAAGGTCACGAAGGTCCCCAGGATCAGGATGGGCAGAAGTCGTTGCATGCGCGGTCTCCGGTTGCGGTGCGTCAGCCCGCGGTCGCGGTGCGTGCCGGCGTCTCGTCGGCAGCAGGGGCCTGGTCGTCGTCGTCGTCCTCGCCGAGGAATCCGCCGCTCTGGTGTGCCCACAGCCGGGCGTACAGGCCGCCCTGCGCGAGCAGTTCGCGGTGGTTGCCCTGCTCGACGATGCGGCCTTTGTCCATGACGATCAGGCGATCCATCGCTGCGATGGTCGAGAGCCGATGCGCAATGGCGACGACAGTCTTGCCTTCCATGAGGCGGTACAGGCTCTGCTGGATCGCGTTCTCGACCTCACTGTCGAGCGCGCTGGTGGCCTCGTCCAGCAGCAGGATCGGCGCGTCCTTCAGCATCACCCGGGCGATCGCGATGCGCTGCCGCTGACCGCCGCTCAGCTTGACGCCGCGCTCACCGACGTGCGCGTCGTAACCATGGCGGCCCTTGGCGTCGACCAGGCGCTCGATGAATTCGTGCGCTTCGGCGCGCTTTGCCGCCGCGATCATCGCGCCGTCGTCGGCGTCGGGCCGGCCGTAGACGACGTTGTCACGCACGGAGCGGTGCAATAGCGACGTGTCCTGCGTGACCATGCCGATCTGCGCCCGCAGGCTGTCCTGGGTGACGTGCGCGATGTCCTGGCCGTCGATCCGGATCGCGCCGCGTTCGACGTCGTAGAAGCGCAAGAGCAGGTTCACCACGGTGCTCTTGCCCGCACCGGATCGTCCTACGAGGCCGATCTTCTCGCCTGGACGGATATGCAGGTTCAGGTCGTCGATGACCGCGCGGTCGCCGCCATAGGCAAAGGTGACGTGCTCGAAGCGCACCTCGCCACGCGTGACGCGCAGCGGCTGGGCGGCCGGTTCGTCGACGACTGCGTGCGCCCGCGACAGGGTGCGCATGCCATCCTCGACGGTGCCGACGTGCTCGAACAGCGACGCGACCTCCCACATGATCCAGTGCGCGATGCCGTTCAGGCGCAACGCCATTGCGCTGGCGGCCGCTACTGCGCCGACGCCCACCTCGCCCTGTATCCACAGCCACAGCGCCACACCCGCCGTGGCCGCGATCAGCAGCATGCTCAGCACGTGATTGGCGATCTCGAAGCCGCTGACCAGGCGGCCCTGGGCGTAGGCCGTGTGCATGAACTCCTGCATCGAAGCGCGCGCAAAACCGGCCTCGCGGCTGGCGTGCGAGAACAGCTTGACCGTCGCGATGTTGGTATAGGCGTCGGTCACGCGTCCGGTCATCAACGAGCGCGCGTCCGCCTGCTCGGCAGCGACCTTGCCGAGCCGGGGGACGAAGTACACGAGCGCCGCCGAATACAGCAGCAGCCAGCCGCCAAACGGCAGCAGCAGGCGCAGGTCGAACGTGCCCACGATGGCGAGCATGGTCACGAAATAGATGACGATGAACGCGAGGATGTCCGTCGCGGTCAGCCAGGCGTCGCGCACCGCCAGTGCGGTTTGCATCACCTTGGTTGCGACGCGGCCGGCGAACTCGTCCTGGTAGAAGCTCATGCTCTGCCCGAGCATCAGCCGGTGAAAGTTCCAGCGCAGGCGCATGGGAAAATTGGCGAACAGCACCTGGTACTTGAGCAGGGCGAACGCCCAGACCACCAGCGGGCTGGCGGCGAGCACCCCGGCCAGTAACAGCAGTTGCTGGCGGTGGGTCGCCCACAGCTGGGAGGGCTCGGTCGTGGCGAGCCAGTCGACCAGCTGGCCGAGCATGGCGAACAGCAGTGCCTCGAAGGCCGCGATCGTCGCCGTGCAGAGCGTCATCGTGAAGATGTAGGGCCGCAGCCCGGCCGTGCATTGCCAGAGGAAAGCGAAAAACGAGCGCGGTGGCGTCACCGGCTTCGCGTCGGGGTAGGTTTCGACCAGTTTTTCGAATCGGCGGAACACGGCGGGACTCCCTCGACCGCGCAAAATACCATGGCGCTCGCGGGCGTGACGGTCTTGCTAAACTCAGGGCTCGCAAGTCCACCGAATAACGCCAAGCCTGGACTGAATGAACGCGAACGCGCTGCGATCGATCCTGCTGGTCAAGAACGTCGAGGAGCAAGACCCCGACGGCGTCGTGCTGCCGCTCGCCGAGCGTGCGGCTGCGACGCGGGACGCATTGCGCAGCCGCGCGCCGCAACAGGACGACGCCCAGGCCCACGCGTGGGCCGTGCTGGCCGACCGCGCGAGCCTGCTGCAGGCCCGGCTCGCCGAACGCCATCCCGTGGTCACGAAGGCACTCGAACTCGAGTCCGGCCTGGCTGTCGCGGGCTGGCTCATGCTGCCGGCCGCGGTCGCGCTGGGGCTGGTGCTCTCGCTCTACGACAGTCGCGTCCGCATCGAGATCCTGGCATTCCCCCTGTTGGGCGTGGTGGTCTGGAACCTCGTCGTCTACACGTTGCTGCTCGTTGCTGCGGTGAGCGCGCGGCGGGCGTCAGCGCCCGGTGCGAGCGGCCTGGTCCCTCCGTGGTTACTGTGGCCCGCCCGCTGGGGTTGGCAGCGCGCGGCACGCCTGATCAAGCAGGCCGGCTTCTATCACCGGCCGCTCTCCGCCGCCTTGCGCAAGTTCTCGGGGGATTGGTGGCCGCTGGCGCAGCCCCTGCTCGCATTGCAGGGGCAGCGACTGTTTCACCTCGGTTCGGCCGCAGTTGCGACCGGCCTGATCGCAGGGTTCTATCTCCGCGGCATCGCCCTCGAGTATCGCGCCGGTTGGGAGAGCACTTTCCTTGGAGCGGAGCAGGTGCGAATGCTGCTCGGCTGGATTTACGGACCCGCTGCGGTCGTTACCGGGATCGAACTGCCTGCGGATACGGTGGCGACGTCTGCGCTGCACTGGCGGAACGGGCAGGGCGGCGGGCCCGCCGCGCCATGGATTCACCTGATGTCGGCTACGGCGGTGCTGTACGTCATCGTGCCGCGGCTGTTGTTGGCACTGCTCGCGACAGTGCGCCTCGGTCGGGCGGCGGAGAGCCTCGCGCCGCCGGAAGCCCTTCTTACTTATGCGCGTGGAATCCTCGGCGGCAGCAATGCAGCCTTGCCGGCACAGGTCGCACGGTTGACTGCGTTTGCCTACGAGCCGGGCGCGGCTTCCGAGCGGGGCGTGCAGAGCCTGTTGCGTGCCGCGTTCGGTGGCGACACGCGCATCGAGTTTGCGCCGACACTCAGGTACGGCGACGAAACGGCGCTGGCCACGTCTGCTGGCGGTCAGGCAGTCGACATCGAGGTCTGGCTGTTCAACATGGCCTCGACGCCGGAGGTGGAAAACCATGGCGAGGTCTTGCGCCTGGCCGGCAATCCCACCGCGTCATCGGCCGCAACTGCGCGTGTCGTGGTGCTCGTCGACGAGGCACCCTACCTGGCGCGCCTGGGCGGTGACGCCTCATTGTCCGGCCAGGTCGAGCAGAGGCGCGCCGCATGGCGCGAATTCGTCCGCGCCCATGGTTTCGAGGCGTGCCTGATCGATCTCGCGGCCGTGGCAGTCGACGCACCCGTCGCAGCCGCTGACATCGAGTGCGTGCAGCGCGTGTGCCGGATCCGTTTCTCGTGACGACGATCAATCTCGCGCTGCTGTCCCATACGAACGTCGGCAAGACCACGCTGGCCCGCACGCTGCTGCGCCGTGACATCGGGGCGGTGATGGATCGAGCTCACGTCACCGAGGTGGCTGAGTCACACGTGCTGTTGCGCAGCGGCGCAGGCGATGAACTCGTGCTGTGGGACACGCCGGGGTTCGGCGACAGCGTGCGCCTGCAGCGCCGGCTCGCTGCAAGCGGCCAGCCCATCGGCTGGTTCCTGTCGCAAGTGTGGGATCGGCTCGCCGATCGCGCGTTCTGGTGCAGCCAGCAGGCGCTGCGCGCGGCGCGCGAATCGGCCGACGTGATCCTGTACGTCGTGAACGCGAGCGAAGACCCGGCGGCCGGGTATGTCGAGCCCGAGCTGCAGATCCTCGACTGGCTCGACAAGCCTGCGCTCGTGCTGCTCAACCAGATCGGCACGCGGACCGACGCCGCGCAGGAACGCAGTCTCGTCGAGCGCTGGGAGTCGGCGCTGCGCCAGCATGATCCAAGCCGTCCGCGACGCGTGCTGCCCTTCGACGCCTTCGCCCGCTGCTGGTTGCACGAACATGCGCTGCTCGACGCCATCGCGGACTGCGTGCCGGATGAGGCACGCACCGCATTCGGCGGCATCAGGCTCGCGTGGCGCGAACGCGATCTCGATACGCTGGGTCGCAGCGCGGATGTCCTCGCCGGCCAACTGGCGACGATGGCGCGGGACGAGGTGCACATTCCATCCGCCTCGCTCAAGGAAAAAGTGGGCCGCGTCATGCAGGGCGGCGGGAACGGCGCGCTGAGCGGCGCCGAGGAAAGCGCGCGCGCTGCGATGCTCGAACGGCTCGATGGCGCAGTGCGCGAGAGCACGGCGGCACTGGTGGCGTTGCATGGGCTCACCGGTACTGCAAGCGACGAGATCCTGCGCCAGGTCGGTGCCGTGTTCGCGACGAATCGTGCCCCAGACGCGGACAAGGCAGGGTTGTGGGGCGGCCTGGTCTCCGGTGCGCTCGGTGGACTGGCGGCCGACGTCGCAGCGGGCGGGCTTACGTTCGGCGCGGGCGCGCTGATCGGCGGCATCGCCGGTGCGCTTGGTGCGCGCAAACTCACGCAGCGCTACAACGCAGAGCGGGGCCAGCCCGGCGATTCAGTCCGCTGGTCCGATGATTTCCTCGAGGCCCGTCTGGCCGCAGCGCTGGTGCGATACCTGGCGGTGGCGCACTTCGGTCGCGGCCGGGGAGAGTTTCAGCTGAGCGAGCCCGCGCCGCGCTGGGAAGCTGCGGTCACGGCGGCGATGGCCCGCAGGGACCGGAGCGAATTGTGGGGCGCCGTGCGCACGGCCGGCGCGGTGGATACGATTCTGCGTGACGAAGTCCGCGACCTGCTGGTCGCAACGCTCAGGCAGCTTTACCCGGAACAGTCGGCGGCGCTGTTGCCGGCGTCCCGCTGACCTCGGCACGACAGTGCTCCGCGATCATGACGGCCAGGCCGCGCATGAGTCGCGGTGGAAAATCATGGCCCATGCCGGGCACGATCTTGAGACGTGCGCCCCTGATGTGTCGGGCCGTGTCGCGGCCAGCGGCAACGCGCACCAACGGATCGTCCGCGCCGTGGATCACCAGCGTCGGCGCTGCGATCCTGTGCAGTAGCTCACGCCGGTCGCCCGACGCGAGGATCGCTGCGAGCTGTCGCGCAGTCCCCGCCTGGTAAAGCCCGCGACGGGCCGCGCGCTCGAACAGCATCCGCCGCTCGGCATCGTCCTGGCGGAAGCCCGGGCTGCCGATCACCCCGAACAGGAATTGCAGGTGCGCAACGGCTTGCTCGAGCGTCGGATCTTTTGGTGGCCGCCGCAGCAACGCGCGCAAGGCGCGCGTCTTCCCGAGCGCGACGCTCGGCTGCGGGTTGCCGGTGGACGACATGATCGAGGTCAGCGTGAACACGCGCTGCGGATGCCGCGCCGCGATCACCTGCGCGATCATGCCGCCCATCGACACTCCCGCGACGTGCGCGCGGGCGACGCCGGCTGCGTCTAGCACCGCGACCGCATCCTCCGCCATGTCGTCGAGCGTGTAGGGAGCGGTTACCGGACGCCGCAGCAATGCGCGCGCCATCGCACGCGGGATGTTCGGTACCGCTGCCGTCGCCAGCCGCGACGAGCCACCGCAGTCGCGGTTGTCGAACGTGAGCACGCGCAGGCCCTCGCGCACCAGCGTATCGATGAACGCATCGGGCCACATCGCGGCAGGCATGCCCAGGCCCTGCACCAGCAACAAAGGCGGCGCGCCCACGTCGCCGAACGTGTCGTACTCGAAGCGCAGCTCGTTGCGTGCCGCGATCGCCATGGTGGGCGCGTCGTCCGTTACTTGGTGCCCGACTCGGTCGTGATCGGTGCCGTCGCGCCGAGCAGCTCGACGTCGAAGAGCAGCACCTGGTTGGCCAGCGGACCGCTGGCGCCGTAGGCGAGCTCAGGCGGGATCGCGAGCTCGACCTTTGCGCCGACCTTGAGCAGCTGCAGCGCTTCGGTCCATCCGGGAATGACGCCATTCACCGGGAACGATGCCGGTTCGCCGCGCTTGTAGGAACTGTCGAATTCCGTGCCGTCCACCAGCGTGCCCTTGTAGTGCACTGTGACCGTGTCTGTAGCAACCGGGGTCTTGCCGGTGCCTGGCGTGACGATGCGGTACTGCAGGCCGCTCGCCGTCGTGGTCACGCCCGGCTTTTTTGCATTGGCGGCCAGGTAAGCCTTGCCGGCAGCCATGGCCTTCTCGCCGGCTGCCGCCTGCTCCTGTGCCCGCTGTGCGCCGACCTTCTGCTGCAGCGCCGTCAGGGCAGCGGCCAGTTCCGAGTCGGTCAACTTTGCCTTGGCACCCGTGCGCCCGTCGGTCAGGCCCTGCAGCATGTCCTGCGGGCGTGCCTCGATGCCGGCCAGGTCGCGGCCCAGCTGATATCCCAGCGCGTATTGCATCCGGGCGGCTTCATCCATCGCGGCCGGCGCGGCCGGTGTGGCAGCCAGCACGGCGGGAGCAAACGACGACGCAAGGGTCAGCGCCGCCAGCGCCGCGCAAGTGGGAATCAGTCGCATGTATAGCCTCGACGCAAGTTGGGTGAGCGCGCGATCTTACTTGGCGTCACCTGCGGTTGTCCCCGATTTCGGCGGCCGCCGGGGGGCCGACACTGGCGACATGGAGGCAAGGGCCACGCCACGATCCGACGCCTGGAGCCAGGTGCCGAACGCGTTGAGCGCGACGCGGATCGCCTGTGCACCCCTGCTGTTGCTGCTGGCGCTGGCCGGAGCGCAGACGGCCTACGCGTGGGTGCTCGTGCCGGCCTTGCTGACCGATGCAGCCGATGGCTGGATCGCGCGTTCGCTCGGGGTTCAGTCCAGGTTGGGAGCACGGCTCGATTCGCTCGGCGACTCTTTAATATGGCTGGCCGGCCTCGCCGGACTGCTCGCTTTCCATCGCGATGTCCTGTGGGAGCACCGCTGGGTGATTGGTGTCGCGGCGGCTTGCTGGACGCTGGAGAACGGACTCGCGTGGGTCCGCTACGGGCGTCTGTCGAGTTTTCATACGCACCTGTCCAAGGTGGCCGGTGTGCTGCTCAGCGTGTATGTCGTCGTACTGTTCGTGCTGGGACAGCACGACTGGCTGTTGTATGTCGCGACCCTGGCCAGCGTGGCCGCGAGCCTCGAGGAATTGTGGCTGCTTGCACTGCTGCCCAAGTGGCGCGCAGACGTGCCTGGCGTCTGGTCGCTGCGGCGCACGGGCTGACCGCGACCGCTCCGCGGCCAGTTGCGCCTCCCACGCGCGTCGCGAAGCGCTCGTGGGCACCGTGGACCTGGCGCTCGCTCTGGCCTTGGCCCTCGGCGGCGGCCCCGCCTTGCCTTGGCGTAAAATGGCGGACAGTCAGCAGATGACTGAGACCTACCGCCATGGCCACCAAGACCCCCACGCAACGCCGACGCCCGCCACCCAAGACCCCGCGACGACTGGTGCAGGGCGACATCGCGCCGCGCCTGACCGACCAGGGCATCGCCGACTTCTCGGTGCGCGAGGCCGTGTCGGCGGCGAACGAGTCCAAGGCCTACGCGGTCGGCGACATCCTGCAGAAGGCGCTGCGCACCGATGGTGTCAACGCTGCCCGTGACTCGCTCGCGGCGATCCTCAAGGGCGCCTCGCCCGACGACGTGGCGCAGCTGCGCAAGGTGCTGTTGCACCACGAGGACGCCGACCGCGCCCTGCGCCGCGAGCACGACGATGCCGAGCTCGCCGCCGGCTGGCGCGATGGCGGCTATCCGTACCACAACCTGCTGTCGCGCAAGACCTACGAACGGCAGAAGTACCGGCTGCAGGTCGAGCTGCTGAAGCTGCAGGCCTGGGTCAAGGACACCGGCGCGCGGGTCGTGATCCTGTTCGAGGGCCGCGACGCGGCCGGCAAGGGCGGCACGATCAAGCGCTTCATGGAGCACCTCAACCCGCGCGGCGCGCGCGTGGTGGCGCTGGAGAAGCCGAGCGAAGTCGAGCGCGGGCAGTGGTACTTCCAGCGCTACGTGGCGCACCTGCCGACGGCGGGCGAGATCACGCTGTTCGACCGCTCCTGGTACAACCGCGCCGGCGTCGAGAACGTGATGGGCTTCTGCACCCCGGCGCAGTACGACGAATTCATGCGCCAGTGCCCGGAGTTCGAGCGCAACCTGGTGCGCAGCGGCATCCACGTGATCAAGTTCTGGTTCTCGGTCAGCCGCGAGGAGCAGCGCCGCCGGTTCAAGGAGCGCCGCTCGCACCCGCTGAAGCACTGGAAGCTGAGCCCGGTCGACCTGGCCTCGCTCGACAAGTGGGACGAGTACACGCGGGCCAAGGAGTCGATGTTCTTCTACACCGACACCGCGGACTCACCGTGGACGGTGATCAAGTCCGACTGCAAGAAGCGCGCGCGGCTCAACGCGATGCGCTACGTGCTGCACCGGCTGCCGTACACCAACAAGGACATCGAGCTGATCGGGCAGGTCGACCCGCTGCTGGTCGGGCGCGCCAACGTCGTCTACGAGCACGGCGAAAAGCACGAGCTGCCCATGGGCTGAACGGCGCTGGCCGCTCAGCCACACGCTATGCGCAAGACTACCTGCCCTGCAGGTAGCGGTCGCACACCGCAGCCGCGCCGCGGCCTTCGTTGATCGCCCACACGACGAGGCTCTGGCCGCGCCGGCAATCGCCAGCTGCGAAGACGCCCTTGATGCTGGTCTGGTAGCGGCCGTATTCGGCCTGCACGTTGCTGCGGGAGTCGCGTTCGACGCCGATGTCTGCCAGCAGCGGCTGTTCCGGACCCAGGAAGCCCATCGCGAGCAGCACGAGTTGCGCGGGCCGCACCTGTTCGGTGCCAGGCACTTCCACCGGCACCATGGCGCCCTTGTCGTTGCGCTGCCAGCGCACCTCGACCGTGACGATCGACTCGAGGTTGCCGTCCGCGCCGCCGACGAACTTCTTCACCGTCGTCAGGTAGACGCGTGGATCGTCGCCGAACCTGGCGGCGGCCTCTTCCTGCCCGTAGTCCATCTTGTAGACCTTGGGCCATTCCGGCCACGGGTTGTCGTTGGCACGCTCGACCGGCGGTCGCGCCATGATCTCGATCTGCGTCACGCTCTTGCAGCCCTGGCGCAGCGAGGTGCCGACGCAATCGGTGCCGGTGTCGCCACCGCCGATCACGATCACGTCCTTGCCGCGGGCATGAATGGGCGAATGATCGGCGCCGCCGTTCAACAGCGCGCGCGTGCTTGCCGTGAGGAACTCCATCGCGAAGTGCACGCCGCGCAGGTTGCGCCCTTCGAGCGCGAGGTCGCGCGGCTGTGTCGCGCCCGTGCAGATCACCGTGGCGTCGAAATCGCGCAGCAGCAGTTGCGGCTCGACGTTCTCGCCGACGTTCGCGTTGCAGAGGAACTTGATGCCCTCGGCCTCGAGCAGCTTGATGCGCCGCTCGACGACTTCTTTCTTGTCGAGCTTCATGTTCGGGATGCCGTACATCAGCAGGCCGCCCGGACGATCTTCACGCTCGAGCACCGTGACCAGGTGGCCTGCGCGATTCAGTTGCTGGGCGGCCGCGAGCCCGGCCGGACCGGAACCGATCACTGCGACCTTCTTGCCCGTGCGCGTCGCCGGCGGTTCGGGCAGCACCCAGCCCTCGTCCCACCCGCGATCGATGATCTCGTTCTCGATGTTCTTGATCGTCACCGGCGGCTCGTTGATGCCAAGGACGCAGGAGCCTTCGCACGGTGCCGGGCAGACGCGTCCCGTGAACTCCGGGAAGTTGTTGGTCATGTGCAGCCGGTCGAGCGCTTCGCGCCACAGTCCGCGGTACACGAGATCGTTCCACTCGGGGATCACGTTGTTGACCGGGCAGCCTGCGGCCATGCCGCTGATGAGCTTGCCGGTGTGGCAGAACGGCACGCCGCAATCCATGCACCGAGCGCCCTGCTGGCGCAGGCGACGTTCCTCGAGATGAGGATGGAATTCGTTCCAGTCGCCGATGCGCTGGAGTGGCGCGCGATCCACTGGCAGTTCGCGCAGGTACTCGATGAAACCGGTTGGCTTGCCCATCGTCGTCTTCCGCTCAGTTGCCGCCGACGCGCGCGAGGTCGCGCGCATTCTGCTCGAAGGCGACCATGATCGCCTCGTCGCCCACCAGGCCCTGTTCCTCGGCTCGCGCGATGCACGCGAGCATGCGCTGGTAGTCCTTCGGAATGACCCGCACGAATTGCGGGACCATGACGTCCCATGCGCCGAGCACGGCCCGGGCCCGGTCGCTCGACGTGTGTGCCAGGTGGCGCTCGATCATGCGCCTCACCTCGGTGATCTCGTCCGCGTCCGTGAGCCGCTCCAGGTTGACCATCTGCGAATTGACGTGCGCGCCGAAAGTGCCGTGCTCGTCCAGCACGTAGGCGATGCCGCCCGACATGCCCGCGCCGAAATTGCGGCCCGTCGCGCCGAGCACGACCACGCGCCCGCCCGTCATGTACTCGCAGCCATGGTCGCCGACGGCCTCCACGACTGCGTTCGCGCCGCTGTTGCGCACGGCGAAGCGTTCGCCGGCCATGCCGCGGATGAACGCCTCGCCGCCGGTTGCGCCGTACAGCGCGACGTTGCCGACGATGATGTTGTCCTCCGCGGCGAACTTCGAGCCCGCCGGCGGGAACACGGCGATCTTGCCGCCCGACAACCCCTTGCCCACGTAATCGTTGGCGTCGCCTTCCAGCGAGAGGCTCATGCCCGGCGGGATGAACGCGCCGAAGCTCTGGCCCGCGGACCCGCGGAAGTGCAGGCGGATCGTGTCCTCGGGCAGGCCCTTCGCGCCGTGCTGCAGCGTGATCTCGCTGCCGACGATCGTGCCGACGACGCGATTGACGTTGCGGATCGGCAGCTCGGCCACGACGTCTTCGCCGCGCTTGATCGCCGGCTCGCAGAGATCCATCAGCACGGTCATGTCGAGCGAACGCTCGATGCCGTGGTCCTGCTCGTCCTGCTTGTAGCGGCCCCAGTCCGGATCGACCTCGGGCGAGTAGAGCAGGGTGGAAAGATCGATGCCCCGGGCCTTCCAGTGGTTCACCGCCTTGCGCGGCTCGAGCTTGTCGACGCGGCCCACCATCTCTTCGAGCGTGCGGAAACCGAGCTGCGCCATGATCTCGCGCAGTTCCTGCGCGATGAACTGCATGAAGTTCACGACGTGCTCAGGTCTGCCCTTGAACTTCTCGCGCAGGCGCGGATCCTGCGTGGCCACGCCCGCCGGGCACGTGTTGAGGTGACAGACCCGCATCATGATGCAGCCCGTTGCCACCAGCGGCGCGGTGGCGAAGCCGAATTCCTCGGCCCCGAGCAGCGCGGCGATGGCGACGTCGCGCCCCGTCTTGAGCTGGCCGTCCGTCTCGACCGCGATGCGGCTGCGCAGGTTGTTCAGCACCAGGGTCTGGTGCGCCTCGGCCAGGCCGAGTTCCCACGGCAGGCCCGCGTGCGTGATCGAGGTCTGCGGCGACGCGCCCGTGCCCCCGTCGTAACCGCTGATCAGCACCACGTCGGCATGCGCCTTGGCGACGCCCGCGGCAATCGTGCCGACGCCCACTTCTGCCACCAGCTTCACGCTGATGCGTGCGCGACGGTTGGCGTTCTTGAGGTCGTGGATGAGTTCCGCGAGGTCCTCGATCGAATAGATGTCGTGATGCGGCGGCGGCGAAATCAGGCCGACGCCGGCCGTGGTGTGCCGCGTCTTGGCGATCGACGGATACACCTTGCTGCCGGGCAGCTGGCCGCCTTCGCCCGGCTTGGCGCCCTGCGCCATCTTGATCTGGATTTCCTTCGCGCTGACGAGGTACTCGCTCGTTACGCCAAAGCGACCCGACGCGACCTGCTTGATCGCGGAGTTCTTCGAATCGCCGTTCGGCAGCGGCACGCGCCGCTCGGGGTCTTCGCCGCCTTCGCCGGTATTGCTCTTGCCGCCGATGCGGTTCATGGCGATCGCGAGCGTCTCGTGCGCTTCCTTGCTGATCGAGCCGTACGACATCGCGCCCGTCTTGAAGCGCTGCATCAGGGTCTCGACCGGCTCGACCTGCTCGAGCGGGATGGGTTCGGCCGACTTGAACTCGAGCAGGCCGCGCAGCGTGGCGAGGTTGGTCGCCTGGTCGTTGATCAAAGCCGAGTACGCCTTGAACGTCTCGTAGCTGCCGGTGCGCACGGCCTTCTGCAGGCGGTGGATGCTCTCGGGATTGAACAGGTGATACTCGCCTTCGGCCCGCCACTGGTACTGGCCGCCGACCGGCAGGGTGTGGCGGTCAGCGGTCGGGCGATCCGGGAACGCGGCGTTGTGGCGCAGCAGGACTTCCTGCGCGATCACGTCCGTGCCGATGCCGCCGACGCGCGAGGCCGTCCACGAGAAATACTCGTCGATGACGTCCTGGCGCAGGCCGAGCGCCTCGAACACCTGCGCGCCGCGATAGCTCTGCAGCGAAGAGATGCCCATCTTCGACGCGACCTTGATCACGCCTTTCGAGGCCGCCTTGACGAAGTTCTTGCACGCGGTCTTGTGGTCGATGCTGGTCAGGAGACCTTCGTGGATCATGCGATCGATGGTCTCGAAGGCGAGGTACGGGTTGATGGCGCTCACGCCATAGCCGATCAGCAGCGAGAAGTGGTGCACTTCGCGCGCCTCGCCCGTCTCGAGCACCAGGCTCGCGCGCGTGCGCAGCCCTTCGCGGATCAGGTAGTGATGCAGCCCGGCCACGGCCATCAGCGCCGGGATCGGCGCGAAGTCCTTGTTGACGCCGCGGTCGCTCAGGATGATGACGTTGACTTCCTCTTCCTCGATGAGGCGCCGCGCCATCAGGCGCAGTTCTTCCATCGACTTCACGAGTCCCTTCTCGCCGCGGCTCACGCGGAACAGGATCGGCAGCACGCCGACGCGCAGGCCCGGCAGGTCCATGCGGCGGACGCGCGCGAACTCTTCGTTGGTGATGATCGGGAACTTCAGTTCGAGGCGACGGCAATCCGACGGCTGCGGGTTCAGCAGGTTGCCTTCGGAGCCGAGACGAGTTTCGGCCGAGGTCACGATCTCTTCGCGGATGCAGTCGATCGGCGGGTTGGTGACCTGCGCGAACAGCTGCTTGAAATAGTCGTACAGCAGCCGCGGCCTGGCCGACAGCACCGCGAGCGGCGTGTCGTTGCCCATCGAGCCCACGGCTTCGATGCCGTCGCGCGCCATCGGCGTGAGCACGATGCGCTGGTCTTCGAACGTGTAGCCGAAGGCCACCTGCCGCTGCAGCAGCGTGTCGTGATCGGGCTGCGGCAGCTCAGGCGGCTGCGGCAGGTCGTCGACGTGGATCTGGTATTCGTCGAGCCACTCGCGGTAGGGGCGGGCAGTGGCCAGCGTGCGCTTGATTTCCTCGTCCTCGACGATGCGTCCCTGTGCCGTATCGACCAGGAACATCTTGCCGGGCTGCAAACGGCCCTTGCGCACCACGTTCTCCGGGGGCACGTCGAGCACGCCCGCTTCAGAGGCCAGGATGACGAGATCGTCCGTGGTCACGTAGTAGCGGCCGGGCCGCAAGCCGTTGCGGTCGAGCACGGCGCCGATCTGCGTACCGTCGGTGAACGAGATCGAGGCGGGGCCGTCCCACGGCTCCATCAGGCTCGAGTGGTACTGGTAGAACGCGCGCTTCTCGTCGTCCATCGACTCGTGGTTGGACCACGGCTCGGGGATCATCATCATCACGGCGTGCGGCAGCGAGCGGCCGGAGAGATAGAGCAGCTCGAGCGTGTTGTCGAACATGCCTGAGTCGCTGCCGTTCGGGTTGATGATCGGGCGGATCTTGCGGATGTCGTCGCCGAACGCCTCGGCTTCGAAGCGCGCCTCGCGCGCGTGCATCCAGTTGGCGTTGCCGCGAACCGTGTTGATCTCGCCGTTGTGCGCGATGTACCGGTAGGGGTGCGCGCGGTCCCAGCTCGGGAAGGTGTTGGTGCTGAAACGCGAATGGACCAGCGCGAGCGCCGTTTCCATCAGCGGGTTGTGCAGGTCGGTGAAGTACTGGTCGAGCTGCGTCGTGAGCAGCATGCCCTTGTAGACGATCGTGCGCGCCGAGAGGCTCACGATGTACCAGTACTCGGCGCCCGAGAGCGTCGAGGTGCGGATTTCGTTGTAGGCGCGCTTGCGGATCACGTACAGCTTGCGCTCGAACGACAGGTCGTCGGCGATGTCGGGGCTGCGGGCGATGAAGACCTGCCGCATGAACGGCTCGCACGAGCGAGCGGTCTCGCCGAGCATGCCGTTGTTGGTGGGCACGGTGCGCCAGCCCAGCACGGTCATGCCCTCGGACTGCACGACCTGTTCGAACTTCTGCTCGACCTGGCGCCGCACCGTGGGGTTGCGGGGCAGGAAGATGATGCCGCTGCCATATTGGCCGGCAGCAGGGAGCGGAATGCGCGCCTTCTTGCAGACGTCCTCGTTGAACGCGTGGGGCATCTGCAGCAGCACGCCCGCGCCGTCGCCGGTGTTGACCTCGCAGCCGCAGGCGCCGCGATGGTCCAGGTTCTTGAGCACCTGGATGGCCTGTTCCAGCACCCGGTGGGACTTGTGGCCCTTGATGTTGACGACGAATCCCTGCCCGCAGGCGTCGTGCTCGTTGCGCGGGTCGTACAGGCCCTGTTTGGCCGGGGCGCCCAACTGCACGGCTGGATCGGCGGCGTCAGCCGGCGGGGGCGTGATCGTGTGCTCTGCGCTCATCGTGGGGCCCTGCCTGTGGTCTCGGGCGTCGCGCAGGGGCAAGGAACGGCCTCAGCTCTCGCTGCCACCGGGGCTCGGCACCGCGCGACGTCGTGGATGCGTTACTCATATGACATGGGATCCGGATCGCGTCAATGCACTGCAACAAAGTGGTCTAAGACCCTTCCTTCGGGGTGGGGCGACCCCGCGTTCGCAGTGGCGCAGCGCCCATGGATGCTGCTAGTTTCCCGCGCGGGGGCTGGACTAAAACTAAAGGAGATTCAGATGGATGCATCCACCGCCGCGGGCACGCTCGGGACCGGGTTCGGGGTCTTCCTGTTGGTCATGATCGTCATCGGTGCCCTGATGGGGCTGATCATCGGCGGCATCGCCCGCTTCTTGCTCCCCGGCCCGGATCCCATGAGCTGGATGCGCACGATCCTTTACGGCATCGGCGGGTCGTTCCTCGGCGGCATCGTCGGGCGCCTGCTGAATGTCCCTGAATACCTGGGATTCGTGTTGTCGGTCGCCTGCGCCGCGGGCCTGATCTGGGTGTTCACGCGCCGCTCCAAGGCGCCCACGCCCTGAGCTGGCGTCTGGACCCAGTCCAGATAAAGATTTCTAACCCTCTGATTTTGAACGATTAATCGGATCCACCGGAGCATGACCCGGTGGAATCCGGTATCGTCGCCGGAACTTGTCGGCAGGGAAACCGTCGTAGTTCGGACCGCAGCGAGCCATTGGCCTCGACCGCGGACCTCTGACCACTGCGCGCCCACCGGGCGCAACGTGATACGCGTCACTGCATGGCCTGCTCGTTTTGACCGGGCGCCGTGCAACCCGTAAACCGGACACCGCCGGCAAGCACAGCCTGAGGAGCCAACCATGGCCAGCATCGACCACCGCAGCGCCCGCAAAGACGCGAAGCCGAGCCTGGCCACCATGGCCGCGCTCGTGGCTTTCGCCTTGGCGCTGCCCTCTGGCAGTGCGCAGGCAGACGACCATGGGTCCTCACCTGGCGTCGCTGACATCACCGCCGCCATCGGTCGCGGCATCGTGACCGTGCAGGAAGGCGTTGTCTCCTGGTACGGCGCGCAGTTCCACAATCGCAAGACCGCGAGCGGCGAGCGTTTCGACGTCGCCGCCCTGACGATGGCCCACCCGAGCCTGCCTTTCGGCACCGTGGCTCGCGTGACCAACCTGCGCAACGGCCGCAGCGTCGTCGTGCGGGTCAACGACCGCGGCCCGTTCGTCGGCAAGCGCATCGCCGACCTTTCGGAAGCGGCGGCCACCGAGATCGGCATGCTGCGCAAGGGGCTCGCCAAGGTCCGGATCGAAGTGCTCGGCGACGAAGAAGCCGAGCCCAAGCCCACAGCCGGTGGCCGTAGCGAGCGCCGAGCCCACCCCGTCGGGCCCAGCGCCTTTCAGTTCCGCGCCGTGAACTGACTCCGTTGCGTTATCGTGGGCCCCGGCTTACGACAACGCATGGCGCGCAGTGACCGGGCCCGACACCGCAACCCCCTGGCAAAGAATGGTGGCTTCCGCCTTGCGCGGAATGCTGCGCGCTACCTTGCGGCCGACGTTTCGCGCCGACCGGCCGATCCCCGACCAGCGTCGCCGGCTCGCACGTATCGCGCGGCTGACGTGGCCCGCGCGCGGTGTGCATGTCACGACGTGTTCCTTCGGGGGCGTGCCGGGCGAGCTGGCGCGACCGCCTGGTGACGCTGCGCCCGCAGGTGTCGTGCTGTACCTGCACGGCGGCGCCTACTGCGTCGGCTCGCCCGCGACGCATCGCTCCATCACCACGCATCTCGCACGGTTCGCGTCCGCCCAGGTCTTTGCCGCGGACTACCGGCTCGCCCCGGAGCATCCGTTTCCCGCAGCGGTGGACGACGCGGTTGCAGCGTACCGAGGCGTGCTGGCTGCCGGCATCGCGCCAGGTCAACTGGCACTGGCAGGCGATTCTGCGGGCGGCGGCCTGGCGCTCGCCACGGCGCTGCGGCTGCGCGAACTTGGCGAGCCCGGGCCTGCCGCGCTCGTGCTGTTCTCGCCGTGGGTGGATCTAGGCCGGCCCGACCGCGGCCCGCCGCCGCGTGGCGAAGTCATGGTGTCGCTGCCGTGGGTCGAGCAGTGCGCGCGGCTCTACCTGGCGGGGCGCGATGCCGGCGATGGCCTCGCTTCGCCGATCAACGGCGACTTGCGGGGACTGCCGCCCGTGCTGGTGCAGGTCGGTCGCGATGAAATCCTGCTGCAGGATTCGCGGCGGCTGCATGCCGCACTGGTGGCAGCGAACGTCCAGGTGACGCTGCAGGAGTTCCCGCGCCGCTGGCACGTGTTTCAGTCGAATGCAGGCGTGCTTGCGGATGCCGATCGCGCGCTGCGCTCGGCGGCGCAGTTCATGCGGGAACGCTGGGAACGCTGACCGGCGCCGCCACTTCCACTTTGGGGCGCGCGTGCTCGCCGATGAAGCGGACGATGTCACCCAGGGCCTGCTTCGCCTCCGGCAGCATCGTGAACAGCGGAAACACGTGCGGCATGTGGGGCCATATGTCGATCTGCACGGGCGTGCCGGCCTGCAGCGCGCGGTCGTACGCACGCACGGAGTCGTCGAGCAGTATTTCGCTCGACCCCGCCACGAAATACAGCGGCGGCAAACCGGCCCACTGGCCGAAAAGCGGTGACAGCAACGGGTCGCTGCGGTCGGTCGTGGGGCAGTACAACGGTGCCACCAGGTCTTTCAGGCCTTCACCGAACATCGGGTCGGCGTGCACGTTGTAACGCATCGACGGGCTGTTCAGGGTGAGATCCGTCGCTGGCGACAGCAGCACCGCGCAGCATGGCAACGGCAGTTGCGCGTCGCGCACCTGCATCAGCGTGATCAGCGTGAGGTTACCGCCCGCCGAATCGCCTGCGATCGCGCGCGGCGTGGTGCCGGCTTCCACCAGCGCGCGATACACCGCGAGGCAGTCATCCACGGCGGCCGGAAACGGGTGCTCCGGCGCGAGGCGGTAATCGACCAGCAGCACGCGCAAGCCGGTCGCGGCAGACAGCTGCGCTGCGAACGCTGCATACAGCGCAGGCAGGTGGACGCACCACGCGCCTCCGTGCAGGTACAGGAGCACGCCTCGCTGCGCCGCGAGTTCGTGCGAGCCGAACCACGTGGCCGCTACGCCGCCCAGGGTCACGGGCTCCACCGCGCATTCGACGGCACGGCGCGCGAGGCGCCGGTCGGTCTTCGCGGTATGCGCGCGGATGGCTTCGATGGTGATGCCGGGCCGCCACATGCGCTTCACGAAGCGACGCAGCAGGAAGTTGATCAGGCGCGCACGGAAACTGGGCATGGTGTCGCTCGGCGTGAAGGGTGGGATCGCACGTCAGCGGCCGGCGGCCGGCGCCATCAGCCGCTCGACCTGCCTCCGCTGTGGCGGCTTGAGCAGGGGGCTGAACATGGCGACCAGGTGGCGGATGCCTTCGCGGATGTCAGAGGACTGGATGGTACGCCTGCGCTCGATGACCTGGCGGTGGGTAAACCATTGGGTGAGCACGATCCAGGCATTGGTGGTCAGCAATTCGAGTTGCTCGGACGATGCTTCCATCCAGCCTGCCGCGACCATCGAATCGAAGATCGCGCGTGAGCGGGCGCTGACGCGCTCGGCGAGATCGCGATAGCGCTCCTTCAGCCCCGGGACTTCACGCAGCAGCGCGTTGACGTCGCAATAGAAAAAACGAAACGCCCACAGGTGGCCGAAGATGTCGTCGAGGTACTGCAGGATCGCCTCGAAGGACTGCGGCCTGTCGGCGCGCGGCGCGAGCGTTGCCATCAGTTCGGCCTCGATGCGCTCGTACAGGCAGAGGACGATCTCTTCCTTGTTGGCAAAGTGGTAGTAGAGGTTGCCCGGGCTGATCTCGAGCTGCGCGGCGATGTGGCGCGTCGAGACAGCGTGGGACCCGTCGGCGTTGAACAGCGCGAGTGCCGCGTCGAGGATGCGGTCGCGCGTGTCGGTGCTGTCGGCGGTGGAACGCTTCTTGCGGGGCATGGGTCCGAAGCCAGTTTTGCAGCGCAAAGTATACGCATCGCGGCGGGGTTGTTGACATGCGTCGCCGGCTCCGGCATCTTATTAGAACAAATGTTCTAATCGGTCCGCCGGACCGGAGCCGCAAACATGTTCAAGTACCTTCGCTTCCTCGGCGTTTACGCCTTCGCCTTCGCCACCGTGGCGGGCCTGCTGCTCGGCGGCGCCTGGATGTGGCTCGGGTTCGCCGTCATCTACGGCGGCACGATCCTGGGCGACGCGTTCCTCGGCGACACGCTCGACGAGCCCGCGTACCGGCATCCGCGGCTGCTGAACTCGCTGCTGTACCTGGCGGTGCCGGCACTGTTCGCGGTCGGCCTGGCGATGGCATGGATGGCCGGGTCGGGCGACCTGCTCGGCCTGGGCGCCTGGGCGCAATCGAGCCTCGGGCTCGACTTGTTCGCCCGGCGTGAAGCGACGTCGGCGTGGCATTGGATCGGCGGCATCCTGTCGAGCGCAGTGACCTTCGCGGCGCTCGCCACCAACGTCGGCCACGAACTGACGCATCGCACGTCCGATCCCGCTGCCATGACCGTCGGCCGCTGGCTGCTCGCCGTCACGTTCGATGCGGAATTTTCCATCGAGCACGTCTACGGCCATCACCGCCGCCTCGCGACGTCGGCTGATCCTGCCTCGGCCCGGCGCGGCGAAGCCTTTTATGGTTTCCTCGTCCGCTCGGTGCTCGGCCAGACACGCAGCGCCGCTGCGCTCGAAACGCAACGATTGCAGACACTGGGCCATGGGTTCTGGAGCGTTCACAACCGTTACCTGCGTGGCTGGTTGATGTCCGCCGCGATCGTCGGAACTTTTGCGGCCGCAGGTGGCGCCGGCGCGACGATCGTCTTCGTGCTGTCGGCGCTCGCCGGGCGCTCGGTGCTCGAGGCCGTCAATTACTTCGAGCATTACGGTCTCGTCCGCGATCCCGGCCAGCCGGTCGAACCCCGTCACTCGTGGAACTCGAACAAGCGTCTCAGCAATGCCGTGCTGTTCAACCTCGCGCGCCATTCGCATCATCATGCCGAAGGCGACGCGCAGTTCTGGCAGCTGCGCTCGTACCCGGAGGCGCCGACCTTGCCGTACGGCTACCTGACCTCGATGCTGCTCGTGTACCTGCTGCCAGGCTGGTATCGCAACCGCATGACGCCGTTGCTGCTCGAATGGGACCGCAACCATGCCAGCCCTGCAGAGCGGCGGCTCGCGGCTGCAGCCAACCGCCAGAGCGGCGTGCCCGCCCTGCAGTTCGCGGCACAGGGTCACTGAAGTGCTGCAGGCCCTCTTCAAGCGACGCGCACCCGAACCCGCGAAAGTCACGGTCGAGCCTTTCGGCTGGGAATTCGAGGTGGCGCCGGGCCAGACGATCCTGCAGGCGGCACTGGCGCAAGGCCTGCCTTGGCCGTCGCGCTGCCGGGTGGGCAGTTGCACGACGTGCCGCTGCCGGCTGGTCGAAGGCGATGTACGGTCGCTCACGGACACGTCGTATGTGCTGACGCGTGAGCAGTTGGAGCAGCGCTACGTGCTCGCGTGCCAGTCGCAGCCGAAGGGTCCGGTGCGCGTGCATCTCGACCGTATCAAGGCTACGCTCGCCGCGAATGGCAACGGGCAACCTGTCACTCCTGTCGACTGAGCCGCTCCAGCTCGAACTGCCTGACGCCGATGTGCGCCTGTGGCCGCAGGCGCTGACCGCGGCGGAGGCCGACTCCCTTTTCGCCTCGCTGCGGGCACGCATCCAGTGGCAAGCCGAGGACATCGTGATCTTCGGCCAGCGACGGCGCGTTCCCCGGCTCGTCGCCTGGCACGGCGATCCCGGCACCGGCTACACGTATTCCGGCACGATGCATGAGCCGCAACCATGGACGCCTGAACTGCGGCGCCTGCTGGACCGCGTCCAGGCATTGACTGGCCACCCGTACAACAGTGTCCTGCTGAATCTCTACCGTGACGGCAATGACGGCATGGGCTGGCACGCCGACGACGAACCTGAACTCGGACGCAATCCAGTCATCGCTTCCGTCTCGCTCGGCGCGACCCGGCGCTTCAAGCTCCGGCACCGGCGCCAGCGCGACGCAACCGCAACGATCGAGCTCCGGCACGGCGACGTCCTGTTGATGGCAGGCACGACGCAGCATACGTATGTTCACGCAGTGCCCAAGACCGCTCGTGCCGTGGGTGAGCGCATCAATCTCACGCTGCGCTGTATTGCGCGATAATGTGCAGCAGGAAACCCCATGGCCCGGAAACATCGCAAGCTGACGCGCGCCGTCGCGGCCGTCCTGGCCGGCAACGCGCTCGTCGCGTGGGCGCCGGCCCATGCGCAAGGGGTGACGCCCGCCGTGACTTCCCTGCTGGAGGAAGTCGTGGTCACCGCGCAGCGGCGCGACCAGGTGCTGCAGGAAGTGCCAATCACCCTCCAGGTCGTCGGCGACGACCTGCTGAACGACATCGCCGCAGAAGACCTCGGTGACCTGAACGGGTTCGTGCCGGGCCTCGTCATCGCGAGCGACAGCCCCACGCAGCCGCGCATCGCGATCCGCGGCATCCAGACCGGCGATTTCGGCATCGGCACCGATTCCGCCGTCGGTGTGTACGTCGACGGGGTCTACAGTTCGCGCACGGGTTCGTCGTTGCTCGCCTTGAACGACATCGAGCGCATCGAGGTGCTCAAAGGCCCGCAGGGCACCCTGTTCGGCCGCAATGCGTCCGCCGGCGCGATTGCGATCATCACGCGCGAACCTGTCGACGAGTTCGACGCGAACCTGCGCTTGCGCGTCGCCGAATACAACAAGACTCGCCTCGACGGCATGGTCAACGTGCCCCTGGCGGACGACCTGGCCCTGCGCGTCAACGGCGTATGGAATCGCAGCGACGGCTGGGTCGAGGACGCGGCGACAGGCAAGGATCTCTGGCCCGAGGAGAACTGGGCGACGCGGGCGACGCTGAAGTGGGAGATCACGGGTGCAACCTCGGCGACGCTGTCGTGGGAGCATGACGAACTCGACCAGCTCGCGCGCCCTGCCATCGGTCTCGTCGCGCTGGCCGACGGCCAGCAGCGTGCGCCGTACCCCGCCGATCCGGACACCTACCTCGATCCACTGCAGGCGCCAATCCTCAACGACGTCGTCGGCAATGAGGAATCGCGCACGTTCGACGGGCTGACGCTCATTGTCGGCCATTCGTTCAGGGCCGCTGATTTCAAGTCGACGACCGCCTGGCGTACGTTCGATACCGTCAACCGCGAGGATGAGGACGGCACGAACCGGCTGCCGCTGTACTTCGACACCGCCAACGTCGAAGACAACGAAAGCCTGTACCAGGAGTTCAAGTTCTCGGGCCAGACGGAGTCGTTCGACTGGGTCGCCGGAGCCAGCTATTACAAGGAAGAGGCCGACCAGACGAGCGACACGCATGCGTTCACCGACAGCATCGACACCGTGCTGCTCAATCTCGGCCTGGCGCAGACGCCGGACGGCACGCTCTTCGGCTACACGAGCGACACGCTGGCGGCCAATGGCATTCCGGCCACGATGCTGGGCTTCGGCTGGCGCGAGGCGATGTTCAACGCCGGCAGCTTCGAGGCCATGGCGGTGTTCGGTGACGTGATCTGGCACGCGACCGACCGCCTGAACGTCACCTTCGGCCTGCGCTATACGCACGACGAGAAGGAATTCAGCTGGTTCAACGGGCCGCGTGAAGCGCCCGAACTCGACGGCACCATTGCCACGTTGCAGGCCGGCGGGTTCTTCGACGTCTTCCCGATTCCGCCTGAGGCCTACCAGTTCGACGTCGTCTTCGATTTGAGCGCCCTCGGCCTCGAGGGGAAGAAGGTCAGGCTGGACGATTCCTGGGACGACGTGAGCCCACGCTTCGTCGTCGATTACGCCGTCGCCGAAGGCGTGATGGTGTTCGGGTCGCTCGCCAAGGGCTACAAGGCGGGCGGCTACAACAGCGTCGAAGTGGGATCGCGATTCGACAACGAAGACGTCTGGAATCTCGAAGGCGGGGTGAAGAGCCTCTTCGCCGACATCGGCCTGCTCGTCAATGCGTCCGTCTTCTACTACGAGTACATGGACAAGCAGGCGATCTCGCTGGTGACGGGCGTGAACGGTTCGGGCATTCCGCAGTACATCGTCGACAGCAGCGACGAGGAAGCGTTTGGCCTCGATGCCGAAGTGCGCTGGCAACCGACCGACGCGCTGACCCTCGCGGCCAACGTTGCCTTGATCGACGCCACCTATAAGAAAAGGCGGGTCGATGATGGCAGCGGTGGCACGACGAACCTGGCCGGGGAGCCGACCGGCGAGCCGTATGTCTCGGCAGCACTGAGCGCGAGCTATGTCTGGCAACTCGGTACGTACGGACTGGTCGACGCCTCGGCGATACACGCCTACCGCGGCGAATCGCGCTGCAATTCCGACTTCGCAATTCCAGGGAACGTGCCAGGTCAGCCCCAGCTTCGAGGTGGGCGAGGCGACCCATCGCACAGACCTGCGGCTCGCCTGGTCGAGCGCGGGGGATCGCTGGGGCGTGGCCGCCTACCTGACCAACGCGTTCGACGAACGGTACGTCACCGGCGTGAACAACCTGACGACCGGCACCTTCGGTACGCCTTTCGCGTCGATCTCGGAGCCGCGCATGTGGGGTCTGGAGTTCCGTACGAACTTCTGAGTCGTCACCTCTCCCTCGTGAGAGGGAGAGGTCGCGCGCAAGCGCGGGTGAGGGTGCCGCGGCAGCGGCGGGTGAGAGTCGCCAAGAAACGCGGTATAACGCCGCATGATTTTCCGCCGCATCGCCCGTCACGTCCGCAACCAGGAATGGACGGCGATCGCCATCGACCTCGTCATCGTCATCGCGGGCGTCTTCATCGGCACGCAGGTGTCGAACTGGAACGAAGAGCGCGTGACCCGCATAAAGGCCGATGCGTTCGAGCAACGGTTGCGCTCGGACCTGCGCGAGGAAGCCTGGAGCAGCCAGTTGCTGCTGCAGTACAACCAGGAAGTGCTGGCCAATGCAGAGCGAGCGGTTGCGGCACTCGAGGGCAAGGCCGCCTTGTCGGACGAGGCGCTGGTGACCACCGCCTACCGCGCGACGCAGTACAAGCAGAAGGGGCGACGCCGCTCGACCTATGACGAATTGACCTCGACCGGTGCCATCGGCCTGATCCGCGACCGGCAGCTGCGCGACACGGCGATGCGTGTGTACACGAACCCCATGTGGGACAACATCGCCCGCGAAGGAATCCAGTCTGAATACCGGCGTGCGTTCCGGATGAGCCTGCCGAACGACGTGCAGCAGGCCATCGCCGCTGCCTGCGGCGATCGTGTCGTGCCCGTCGGTGATTACCGCGCGATCGTCAATTCGCTCGACTATCCCTGCACGATCGACCTGCCGCCGGAGCAACTGCAAGCTACGGCGCAGGCGCTGCGCTCGAGCGCGACGCTGTTGCCGTTGCTGCGGCTGCGTATCGCCGACATCCGCACGCGGCTGGTCGACTTGACGGTCAACAACAAGGACGTCCTGCAGGGCCTGCAGGACATCGTCGACGACAAGCGTTAAGCAGCCCGGTAAGCGCCCTGTCTATTCGTTGCGATGCGGTCGGCCACTCGGTTCGTCCCGGTGGCGTCCGCAAACGCTTACTTCGGCGCCCCGCTGAACCCGCTGGCCTCGCGCAACGCTGCGCCATCGAGCCGGTATCCGTCGAGAAACACGGTCGTCACGCGACGCAGCGCGCCCAAGTCCTTCGACGCGTCGCCATTGATCAGAATCATGCTCGCGGTTTTGCCGGGTTCGATCGAACCAAACCGGTCCGCCATCCCCGTTGTCCGCGCAGGGATGATGGTCGCGGTCTGCAGCGCCTCTTCATTGGTCAGCCCCGCCTGCTGGTACAGTTCCAGCTCGCGAACCAGCTCCAGCCCATAGCCGTCGGTGCCCGCGACGATGCGCACTCCGGCCTTGTGCAGTCGCGCGATCAACCCGGCCATTTTGGCAAAGCTTGCGCGGAAATCGTCGCGTGTCAGCCCGTCGAACAGCGGATAGCCGCCAATCTTCCAGCTGCGCGATACTGCGGGCGGCGATATGTCGGCGAAGGCCGCATACGCGGGCGTGATCGCGCTGCCATCGGATGTCAAACTCCCCTCCCAGACGACCAGCGTCGGATCGACAATGGTCTTGCGCTCGGCCAGCTCGGCATAAAAGGCGCGCATTGCGGGCGAATCGAGATCGACATCCTTGCCATACTTCGCCGGACCCTCGATCCGGGCCGCAGTATTCGACTTGTCGACAACATGCTGCGGCATCGCCTGCATCATGATGAAGTTGATATGGGTTATTTCATCATAGCCCGCGCGCACTGCCTCGATCGGACGCATGCCTGCGGGGATGTGCCCGCTCACATGCAGGCCGAGTTTATGCGCCTCGGCTGCAGCAGGCGCGATCCAGGCGGGCGTAATCGAGGTGTAGAATTTCGCCCCGTACAGCCCGGCTTCCTTGATCTTGCGCACTGCCGCGACCGCCTCCTCGGCGGAGCTGACGGTGAGCGCCCCGCTGGCTGCCAGCGGATCCTTGCGGTCGATGATCACCGCGATCTTGCCATCCGGCGCAAGCAGTTCGCCGGCTGCGCGGCGTTCAATGATGCTCAGCGAATCATCGATCATCGATCCCGGGCTGCGATAATTGGTGATCCCGGTGGCTACATTCTGCAGCAGATTCCAGTCGTCGCCGCCGACGTGCAGGTGCGAATCCCACAGGCCTGGCAGCAAGGTCTTGCCACGCCCGTCGATTGTCACTGCGCCTGCAGGCGGGTTGATCGATCCCGCCGCGTCGACCGCCTGTACCTTTCCGTCCACTATCAGCACCGCACGACCCGGGAGATAGCGACCGGCCACTGAATCGAACAGCAGCACATCATCGATCAGCGTCGGCGTGCGATTTGCGGGACTCAGGAATTTGCGGGCGACATCGCGCACCATGGCCGCCTCGGTCGCCTCCTGCACTTTCTTCAGCTGCGGCCCCGCCTTTTCATAACCAGCCGGCAAGAGCGAGATCTCGCCGGCAAAGCCGAAAAAGCGGTGGTCCTTGTCGAGCCAGACCGGCCGCGGCGCAAAGCCCGCGCCGGTGATATAGGCGAGTTTCACCGTCTCTTTGCCCGCGGGTCCGTCAATCTCGGTCGCGGCCCCGATCGAAATGCTCGCCCGCCCGCTGGGCAGCAGGTCCAGGCCCTTGTCGCCAGCCTTGACCAGCGCCTCTATGTCGAGATCGCCCGCCAACCAGGGGCCACCATAAGTCGAGTACCGTTCGTTGCCGAAAGGCGCGCTGCCTTCATCGACCGAGGTCTTCCAACGCGCAATGCCGTTCGCATCGACGCTGAAATCCTCAGTCGCATCGCCTTCGTCGGTATAACCACGGACCGCGATTTTCGTCGGCCGCCCATCGGGGCCGAGGGTTGTCAGCTGGTCGGTCTCGGTGATCCAGCCGCGCAGCGACATCGACATGCGATAGGCGTGCTCGCCGTTGTCGGTCTTCCAGGACCAGACATCGCCATGTTTCGCCGCGGCCGAGCTGATCGTGTAGTGCCGCGCGGTTTGCGGTGGTTGCAGCAATTGTTCCTTGGGCGTCGGCTCGGCTACAGCCAGTGACGATGTGGCGAGGAACAGCAAGGCAAACCGCTTTAGACGCATGAACAAACTCCCCCTGAGAGGCCGCGCAAACAGGTGTAGGCACATCCTGTGGCGAGCGCGGCAGCTATGAACACGAAACGAGTGCACTACGGCCATCGGCAGCAACGACGGCCTCTCCCAGACCCGTCGAATCTAGCCAGGGGACGCCGTTAGTCGACATCGATGACGCTGCAAACGCATCCCCGCACGCGTTGGCCACGCGCGCGCTCCCCTGCTGGGCAGAGTGTAGCGCGATCGTCGGCCGCGGAAGTCAGCGGTGTCCGGTTTCGGGCCCTCAGGCCATGGTGTCACGGACCGCTTCTGGCCTACAACGCGCAGTCGCGGGAATTCTAAATACGTGCTTTGTTTTGCGATGCGGCAATCCGGCCGCTCTCGGCCACAAGCAGTCGCTGGGCAAGGGGCACCAAGAGCAGACGTTCGGCTCTACAGTCCGAAGGCCGTTGAGCAGCCAGACCTCCCGCGCGCTCACTTTCGCCTGAACGGGACAAGTCGCTGATACTGCACGTCATGCAGGAGCCGTTGTGGCACGAAGCCGAACGGCCATTCTTTTCGCCGTGGGCACCGCGTGCGCGAAGAACCGCTTGAGCCCCGCGCAGAGATAGTTCAATCCCGGCTCGCCGTCGGGTGTACGTAGCAGACGGTTCTTGGGGCATTCGCCCCAGCAGTCGCTGAGGAACTCGCACCGTCTGCAGTAAGCAGGCAACGTCTCCGATTTCGCGTAGCCGAACTTCACCTGGCGCGGCGAGAACACCATGTCGCCGAGGGACTGCTGGCGGATGTTGCCGAGCCGGTACTCCGGGTAGACGTAGTGGTCGCAGCTGTACACGTCGCCGTCGTGCTCCAGCGCGACGCCTTTGCCGCAGATTTCGCTGTGCACGCAGACCTGCGACGGCAGCCCCATGTGCTGCGCGACCAGCGTCTCGCACAGGTTGACCAGCACCTTGCCGACGTCGCGCGCCTGCCACTCGTCCCAGATCTTGGAGAGAAAGTAGCCGTATTCCTCGGCGGCGACGGACCAGGGCGTCACCACGGATTCGGGGTGATCCGGGTGGCAGCGCGGATCGCCGAGCATCGGCAACTTCGCTTCGTCCCAGGTCCCGGGAGCCATGTTCTCGAATCCCCTGATCTCGACGATCGGGATGAACTGTATGTACGTCGAGCCTATCTCGCGGCGCAGGAAGCGGTAGACATCGAGCGGCCGCGAGGCGTTGTAGCGGTGCACGCAGGTCAGCGTGTTGAAGCGGACACCGTGCTTCTGCAACATCTTTGCTGCAGCAAACACCTGGTCGAACGTTGGTTCCGCGTGCTTGGTGATCCGGCAGTGATCGTGAATCTCGCGCGGACCGTCGATGCTCAGGCCGACGAGAAATCGGTGCTGCTTGAGAAACCGGGCCCAGTCGTCGTCGAGCAGCGTGCCGTTGGTCTGCAGGTCATTTTCGATCCGTTGCCCTGGCTTGGCATGCTTCGCCTGCAGCGTGACCACCTTCTCGAAGAACTCGAGCCCAAGTAGCGTTGGTTCGCCGCCTTGCCACGAGAAGACGACTTCGTCGCTGGTGACGCTGTCGATGTAGTCCTTGACGAAGCGCTCGAGGACCTCGTCCGGCATGTGGCCACTGCCCGGTCCGCCGGGCAGTACCCGCTTGCTGAGGTAGAAGCAGTACGCGCAGTCGAGGTTGCAGGCCGAGCCTGCGGGTTTGGCCATGACGTGGAAACGTCGATTGGCGCGTGCCGCTAGCCATTGCGGGGCGCTGTATTTGTCGAGTCCCAGGACCTGCGGTGTATCCGATGCGCTCACGCGATGCTTCACGAGTGACCGAGAGGAATGCGGTGCCTAGTGAAGGGCAGCGCTCAGCGCTTTGCCACCGTATTGCTACCTAGCAAGGTAGCGTCCAGACCTGCAGCGCCGCTTCGCGTCCAGACTCACCGGCTGAGGATGTGAACCGCGACTGCGGCCTCCTCGATCCCCTGCAGCCCGCCGCCGTTTTCCTGGATGGCGTGGCGAGCGCCCTCGACCTGGCGTGCACCGGCCTCGCCACGCAGCTGCGTAACCAACTCGTAGAGCTGGCCGATGCCGGTTGCGCCGAGCGGATGACCCTTGGACTCCAGGCCGCCTGAAGGATTGATCGGCGTGCGCCCGCCGAGCGTGAACTCCCCGCGCTCAGCAGCCGGGCCGCCGCCGCCCAGCGGCACCAGCCCGAGGTTCTCGGCCTGGATGATCTCGCCCATCGCCGACGCGTCGTGCACCTCGACCACGTCCATGTCCTCGGGGCCGAGGCCTGCCATCTCATAGGCCTGCAGCGCGGCCAGGCGGCTCACGTGCTTCTCGGGTTCGTCCATGCGCCGGTGCGTGAAGCTGCGGATGACGCTGGCCGACACCTTGATGCAGCGCTTACGGTCGGCGCCGATGCGCTGCAACCCTTCTTCGGTGCACAAGATGGCGGCCGCCGCGCCATCAGAGAGCGGCGCGCACATCGGCAGCGTGAGCGGGTAGGTGATGGGCGGCGCCGCGAGCACTTCCTCGATCGTGAAGGGCTTGCGGAACTGCGACCAGGGATTGTGCACGGAGTGCTGGTGATTCTTGGCGCACACCGCGGCGAGCTGCCGTTGCGTGGTGCCGTAGGTCTTCATGTGCCAGCGGCACATCGCCGCGTAGATGGCCATGAACTTGCTGTACGGCCGGTCGGACTCCGATCCGGGCGGCGGCGTGATGCCGGCGCCGAGCTGCACCAACGTGGCGGCGTTCTCGTCGGCCTGCGAGACGTCCCAACCGCCCTCGAAGATGGCGATGGCCTTGGTCTTGTCCGGGATGTTCATCTTCTCTGCGCCGAGGGCGAGCGCCACGTCAGTGGTGCCGGCATTGAGGCTCTGCACAGCGAGGTTGAACGACGAGCTGCCCGAAGCACATGCGTTCTCAATGTTGTAGACGGGAATGCCTTCGACGCCGATCTTGCTGAAGACCACCTGGCCCGGGATCGAGATCTGGCCCTGCAGCAGGCCATTGGTGATGCCCGAGTAGTAGGCGACGCCGAGATCGCGCGCCGTGCAGCCCGCGTCGGCGAGCGCACGTGTCAGCGCCTCGCCAGCCAGGTCGTGCAGGCTGCGGTCGGGATGGCGGCCGAACACCGTCATGGCGATGCCGGCGACATAGATCTGGGTCATGGGATTACCTCGCGAGTGCCTTGATGATCGTCGGACAGCAGCACTCAAATCCTGCGGTCGACGTTCTGCCAGTACTTCGCCCGCAGGTCCTTCTTGAGCACCTTGCCGACCGGGCTGCGTGGCAGGGAGTCGACGAACTCGATGGACTTCGGCGCCTTCACCGATCCCAGCCTGTCTTTGCACAACGCGATCAGTTCATCCGCCCCGACTTGCTGGCCTGCGTTGAGTTCGACAACGGCCGTTACGGCTTCACCCCAATGCTCGTCGGGCACGCCGATCACGGCGCAGTCCTGCACTGCGGGGTGACTCCAGATCACCTGCTCGACTTCGCTTGGGTACACGTTGAAACCGCCGGTGATGATCATGTCCTTCTTGCGATCGGTGATGTGCAGGTAGCCGTCGACGTCGAGGTGACCGATGTCGCCGGTATGCAGCCAACCATCGACGATGGTCTCGGCGGTCTTCTCCGGCACCTTGTAATAGCCTTTCATCACCAGGTCGCCACGGACGCAGATCTCGCCGGTCTCGCCCGGCGGAAGGATCTCGCCCGCGTCGTTCATTATCTCGACGCGGACCAGCGGGTTGGGCCGGCCGACCGACGACAGGCGCTCGTCAGAGGTGAGCTGGCCAGCGCTGAAATGTTCACCAGGCGTCAGGAAGGAAATCGACGTCGGTGCCTCGGTCTGGCCATAGCCGCCCATCATCACCGGGCCGAAGGTGCCGATGGCCTGCTTGAGCTTTTCGACCGACATGGGAGCCGCCCCGTACAGGAAGTACTTGAGCGACGAGAAGTCCACTTTGCCGAGGTCCGGGATGTCCAGCAACCGATAGATCACGGTCGGCGGCAGGAAGAATTCGGTCACCCGATGCTTCTGGATCGCGCCCAACAGCTGCGCTGGATCCGGCTTGGTCAGCACTACCACCGTGCCGCCGCGTGCGGTGCAGGGCAGTGAGAGCAGGCCGGCCGTATGCGTGATCGGCGCGGCCGCGAGATTGACCGGCTTGATGCCGGCCTCGTAAGCGCAGCCGATCATGAAGTGCGCGCAGAAGGTCTGCGTGCTGCGATGCGTATTCATCACGCCCTTCGGCGATCCCGTGGTGCCGCCGGTGGCGGAGAGGACCACGACGGCGTCCATGTCGACGTCGAGGCGTGGCCGCGTGGCCGGCTGTTCGGCGACCCAGGCTTGCAGCGAGCGTGCAACCGGGACTTCCGGCGAGTCACCATCGATGCAGATCCACGCCTTGACCTTGGGCAGTTCTGGAATCAGGCCGGCGACGACCGTAGCGAATTCCTTCTGGAAGAAGAGCACTTCGCAATCGAAAGCATCCAGGATGAAGTGGTTCTCTGCCGCAGGATTACGCGCGCCGACCGGAATCCAGCACAGGTTCGCGCGCCAGAGGCCCAGCGTGCAGCACCACGCGGTCACGTCGTTGTTCGCCCAGACGGCGCCTTTCGCTTCCGTGCCGAAGCCTGCTGCGAGCAGCCCGTGCGCGATTCGGCATGACAGCTCACCCACCTCGTCAAAGCTGAAGTGGCGGTCGTCTTGGATGTAGGCGGTCGCTTTCGGATTGATGCGCCAGCCCCGGTCGAAGAAGTCGATGATGGCCATCGCGAACCTTGTCAGGTCGTCAGTCGCGACGTGAGATGGCCAACGATCATCGCTTCCTGCTGGCGTCGCTGTGCCGCTGACAGCCCTGCGGTGAGTCCGCCGTCGACGACCCAGTCCTGGCCCGTGACGTAGCTGCCGTCGTCGCTGGCGAGGAAGGCTGCCGCCGCTGCGACGTCCGCCGGCTCACCGGCTCGGCCAGCCGGAAGCGCCTTGCCGAACACTTCTCTCAGCAGGTCCAGGGCGTCGCACTCGCGGCCCGCCGGCACGGTGAGTGCCTTGAGGAAGAGCGGCGTCACGATCGCGCCGGGCGAAATCGCGTTGACGCGTATCTTTTGCTCGGCCAGCTCCAAAGCCGCACAGCGCGTGAAGTGGCTGACAGCGGCTTTCGCGGCGCTGTAGACGGCAGACTGGGAACCGGCGCGATGCGCAGCGGTGCTGCTGCAGTTGAGGATGACGCCGCCATGCTCGCTCATGGCGAGCGCGGCCTTTTGCGTGGCGAGCACGACGCTGGTGAACAAGGTGTCGATTTCGGCGCGCAGCGACGCCGGTTCCAGCGCGAGCAGCGATGCCGGCACCTGCGTCTCGCCCGCATTGTTGAACAGGATGTCGAGCCGGCCACGCCAGGCCACTGCGCCGTCGATCAGCGCGCTCAATGCGGCGTCATCGGTCACGTCGGCTGCGATGAAGTGGACGCGCTCGCCCAGTTCCCGCACGAGTTCGCCGCCGCGCTCTGCCGAGCGACCCGATGCGACCACCCACGCGCCCTCGGCAACGAACCGGCGCACCGTGGCGGCACCGATGCCGCCCGTGCCGCCGGTGATCAATGCGACCCGACCCTCGAGTCGTCGCAACGATGAGTCGCTCACTGCGCCCGGCTGCGGTGCATTCATGACGTGGCTCCGTAGACCGAGGGCAAGCCGGCACCCGCGACCGACACGTGCACCGTGAACAGTGCGCCGCTGGGGCCTTTCGCACGTATCTCGGCGCGGTCATGCGTATCGGACGCAGTGATCAGCAGCGTCCGGCCATCGGCGCCTCCGAGCATGCAAGCGGTCGCGCGCGTGGAGCCCATGTCGACCACGTCAGTGATCTCGCCGCCCTCATGCACACACAAGACCCGGTGATGACTGGCGACCCAGACCGCACCTTCCGCATCGAGGCTGATGCCGTCGGGCATCTCGCCGGGCAGTGCTGCCCAGACCCGTCGGTCGGTCAGCGTTCCATCCGCTTGCCGGGTGAACGCCAGCAGCTCGCCGGTGAGCGAGTCGGCGACCAGCAGCTCGCCGCTCCGCAGGATGGTCATGCCGTTGGGAAACACGATCTCGCGCGTCGCGACGGTTGCGCAGCCATCCGGCGTGACGTGCACCAGCGGGCTGGGCTGGCCGATCTTGCTCGGGTCGGCAAAGAGGTTGAAGTCGACGGCGCCGACGTAACAGTGACCGTCGGGTGCTCGCAGCAGGTCGTTCAACGCCCAGCCGACCAGGCCCGTGGCGTCGGCGAACGTCCTTGCGACGCCATCGCGCACCGACACGATGCGACGCTCGAGTCCGGCGACGACCAACAGCGAGCCGTCATCGAGCCGCACCCAGCCCGACACCGGGCTGCCATGCACGTAAATGGCCTGTGCAGTGCCGTCCGCGCCGATCCGGTACAGCGTCCCGGCATCGATGTCGCAGAAGTAGAATGCGTCGCGGAACCAGCGCGGCGCTTCCGGAAAGACGAAGGGCTTCTTCTGCAGAAGGTCTGGAATGTAGTGCATGGCAGGACTCCGGTGCCGCGCCGTCAGAAACGCACGTCCATCGTCACGCCGTAGGTGCGCGGCTCGTTGAGGAAGAACTGCATTCCGCCGTCGATGCCGCCGAAGATGGTCTGCGGGCCGGCGGCGGTGATCACGGTTTCATCCGTCAGGTTCTCGCCCCACAAGGTCACGCTGTAGCGCTCATTGCGCCAGCCCAGGCGCGCCGACCACAGGTTGTAGGCGTCCTGCTCTGCACGCGGGTCGAGGCCGGTGTCGGCGTTCTGCTCGGAGGTGTAGTTCCAGTCCGTGCGGAAGAATCCGGTGCCCGACGCCAGCGCGTGCTCGTATTGCACCCCAAGGGTGGTGCGCCAATCCGGAGCATTGGGCAGCGTCGCGCCGCTCAGGTCACAAGTGCGTTCCGCGGCATTGGTCGGCGTGCGGCCGAAGTAGCAGGCGCCCTGGGCGAACTCGTCGTACTCGGCATCGAGGTAGGTAACGGCATAGTCGAACGTCAGGCCCACAAGCGGCCGCACGCTGCCATCGAGTTCGATACCCTGGCTCACGACCTTCTCGGCGTTGCGTACCAGGAAGCTGAGCCCAAGGAACGAAGCGTTCTGGAAGTCCTCGAACTCAGACCGGAACACGCTCAGGTTCAAGGTGGCCTGGTCGTTCCAGAAGCGGCTCTTCAGGCCCGCCTCCAGGTTGAGAACCGTTTCATCCTTGAACTCGCGTCTGGCGGCCGTCAGTTGTCCTGAGGCGTCCCAGTCCCCGTTGTAACCGCCTGCCTTGTAGCCTTCCGAGACCGTGGCATAGAGCGTGGTGCCCGTGGCTACGTCGAACAGCGCGCTCAGGTTCCAGGCCAGGCCATCGGTGCTCAGGTCGGCGACCACAGGTGTCGGCACCGTGGTGTTCAGCGCCAGGCTCGGCAGGGCGGCAACCTGGTAGACGGAGCGAACGTTGATGGACTTCTCCTCGTCGATGTAGCGCAGGCCCGCCGACAGCCTCGTGCGGTCGGTCACCTGCCAGTCCGTCTGGGCGAACAGGCTCCAATGACGCGTGTCGTTCTGCGACTGGAAGCTGGACTGGTCCCCGGCCGCGCCGTTGAACGGCGCCGGTAGGGGAACGATGTCGGCGCCCAGCACCAGTATCGGCTCATTGGGGCTGAGCGATCCACGCGTGAAGTCGTTGTCGTAGAAGTACGCGCCTGTCATCCAGGACAGCGGCCCGTCGCCCTGCGACGTGAGGCGGAATTCCTGGCCGAAGGCGTCGGATTCCTGGCGGTCGATGAACACAGCTGCGGTGAACGCGGACTGCTCGGAGTCGATCTGCGACTCCACGTCGAAGTGATCGAGGCTGGTGGTCGAGGTCAGCACGGCCCAGTCGAACTCGTAGCTGAATTCAGCCAGCAGGTCGTACTGGTCGCCTTCGAACTGGTAGGGGTCGCTATACGTCGTTTTCCGGTTGAGCGGGTCGGCGTCCACAGGGCGTCCGAGCAGGCCGAGGAATCTCGTCGAAACGGCACCCGGCAGGACGTCCGGCGAGCAGCAGTCGCCGTCTTTCTCGGAGTAGCCGGCCACGAACCTGAGGTTGGCGCGCTCGCCGATGTCGAACTCGAGCTGGCCGCGCAACGCGGTGCGCGAGAAGCCGCCACTGTTCGTGCCATTCACGCTGTCGTCGAAGCTGCCGTCGCGATCGCTGGTCACCGCCGCGAGACGACCGCGTACGCCGTCGGTCAGCGCGCCGTTGATGCCGCCCTGCAGTTGCCAGTAGTTGAGGTTGCCGAAGCTGGCCCCGCCCCAGACGCCGAAGTCGTCCGTCGGACGGTTGGTGATCACGTTGATCAGGCCGGCCGTGACGTTCTTCGGATACAGCACGCTCTGAGGTCCGCGCAGGACTTCGATCCGTTCGACGTCGAGCAGGTCGCCCATGGCGACACCGGAGCGCGAGCGATAGGCGTTGTCGATGAACAGTCCGACGGCGGGCTCGAAATTCGGAATGTTGGCAAGATTGCCCAGGCCGCGGATGCGCAGCGACGTCGTGAACGGGTTGGTGTTGCCCTCCACTTCGAGCGAGGGCACCTGCGAAGCGATCTGCGCGAACTCGACGACGCCGGTGTCGCGCAGGCGCTGTGCATTGAGCGCACTGACCGCCATCGGCACGTCCTGGAACGACTGCTCGCGTCGGGCGGCCGTCACGACGATCTCCTCGATCTGTTGCCCTTCCACCTGCTGGCCTTCCACGACCTGCGCGCCGGCGACGCCGGCGGTGGTGGTGAGCGCCGCGAACAGGATCGCTCGCACTCCTTGCTGCAGCGCGGTGCTTCCGCTCCGGTCAAATTGCGCGTCGGCGAAATACGTGCGATCGAAATTCTGTGTGGACAAGTTGCTCCCCCTGCAGAGTGTTTCTGCATTTTGCGGAGCGCAGTGTCGTGTGAGTCGGTCGTGCCGCCTATCGGAATTCCGCACGATCGCGTCAGCTCAAGGCTTGCGGCGCAATGTTTCCGATGGCAGTTCGCCGAAGCATTCCTTATATGCGCGCGAGAATTCGCCGAAATGCCAGAAGCCCCAGTTGAGCGCCTCGGTCGTGACCGTCGTCGATCCGTGCGTCGCAGCCAGGAGCGCCTGCCGTACGCGATGCAGCCTGAGCCGCGACAGGTAAGTCACGGGGCTCAATCCCATGATCTCCTTGAACGCGTACTCCAGTGTCCGTTCGCTCACCCGCGCGACCTTGCAGAGGTCGGTCACGTAAAGACGGTCGCCGGGCTGCGCCATTGCATAGTCCTCGGCGGTCTTCACGATGACACTTTGTGCCTGGCGAGTGCGGTCGTTGCGTGTGGACTCGAAGCCATCAGCCACCCTCAGTGTGGCAAGCAGTGTTTCGAGCAGTTCGTTCTGCGCGTTCACACGCTC
>CAWJXS010000005.1:0-88188 GCA_963846885.1 uncultured Gammaproteobacteria bacterium | reverse complement strand
CCGCCGGATTTCTCGTCCTTCTCCAGTTCGAGCAGCTTCCGTTCGCGCGCTTCTTCCAGCAACTGGTTGAAGCTGCGGAAGCCGTGATAGCTCTCGTTGAAGCCAGGGCGCTGGCGCTTCAGCGCCTGCTTGATCATCGAGCCCCAGATTTTTTCGTCGGCCTCGCGCTCGTCGCCGAGGGCTTCGATCGTCGCGAGCACCAGGTCGAAAGCCTCCTGCTTCTTCTCTGCATCGGATTTGCCGCGCGCAGGACTCTTGCGGGCAGCGCCGGGGGTCGTTGTGCCTGCGTCGCCCGGCTCCGTCGCGGGGGCAGCGGCCGTCACGGTCGCAACGCTGGCTGCCGCTGGCTTAGGCGCGGCCGCTGGCTTGGCGGTGGAGCTGGCGGGCGAGGGCACGGCCGGCTTCTTGCTGCCGCGACGCTGCTCTTCCTTGCGCACCAGGTCGTCGTAGTAGATGAACTCGTCGCAATTCGCGATCAGCAGGTCCGACGTCGAGCTCTTTGACGCCGACACCGATCACGAGCTTGTTGTTCTCGCGCAGCTTGCTGACGAGCGGCGAGAAATCCGAGTCGCCGCTGATGATCACGAACGTATCGACGTGCGCCTTGGTGTAGCAGAGGTCGAGTGCGTCCACCACCATGCGGATGTCAGCGGAGTTCTTGCCTGACATGCGCACGTGCGGAATCTCGATGAGCTCGAACGACGCCTCGTGCATCGGCGCCTTGAACTCCTTGTAGCGTTCCCAGTCGCAGTAGGCTTTCTTGACGACGATGCTGCCTTTCAGCAGCAGGCGCTCGAGCACCTTGCCGATGTCGAAGCGGGCGTAGCGTGCGTCGCGCACGCCCAGGGCGACGTTCTCGAAGTCGCAGAACACCGCCATGTTGGTGATCGTGGGTTTGGCCATGCGCCCAATCCTACACCCTGGTCGCCACCAGCAAAGCGGCGAGCAGCATCAGCGTGCCAGCCACCCGGTGCAGCAGTACCTGGGCGCGGTCATCCGTGAAAAAGTGCCGCGCACGGGCCGCCAGGACGGCGTAGCCCGCATTGACTGCGCCGATGACCACGGCGAGCGTCAGCGCGACCAGGGCGAAGTCGCCCGCGGTCAGGCGCGAAAAATTCACGAAGCCCGGCAGCAAGGCCGCGTAGAACAGCATGGCTTGCACGTGACCGAACATGAGCAGCAGCCCGGCGCCGTAATTGCGCCAGAAATGCGACTCGTGCGCCGGCATGGCGACCTCCGCCATGGGCCTTGGCCGAAAGCGCCAGAGGCTCACTCCCTGCCAGACGAGGTAGGCGGCGCCGATCCACCGCAGAACGGTGAACAGTTCGCCGAGCGATGAGGCAGCCGCAGCCATCCCCGCGGCGGCCAGGGCGAAGAAGATCAGGTCGCCGGTCACGACGCCCGCATTGATCGCGAGCGCGGGGCGGACGCCATCGGTGATCGCACGCGCGACGATGGCCGTCACGGCCGGGCCGGGCGTCAGCGCGGCCACTGCGATCGTCGCCGTCAGCGCGAGATAGACGGCCGGTGTCATCGGGCACCCGGCAAGCCGGCAGCTACAGCCAGCCCTTGCGGCGGAAATAGATGTACGGCAACAACGCGGAGACGGCCATGGCGACCAGCGCCATCGGGTAGCCCCAGTGCTTGTCCAGCTCCGGCATGTGGTGGAAGTTCATGCCGTAAATGCTCGCCACCAGCGTCGGCGGCAGGAACATCACCGCGGCGACCGAGAAGATCTTGATGATGTTGTTCTGTTCGAGGTTGATCAGGCCGAGCACGGCGTCGAGCAGGAACTGGATCTTGCTGCCGAGGAACGAGGCGTGATCGGAGAGCGACTGCACGTCGCGCAGCGTCGACTTGAAGCGATTCTTCTGGTCCTGCGACAGCGTCAGCGTGGTCGTCTGCTGGACGTACATCAGGATGCGCTGGAAGCTCACCAGGCTTTCACGCGCCTTCGAGACGAGGTCGCCGTCGGCGCCGATCTGGCGGATCAGCGCATGCAGGTCGGCGCTGCTGGGCGAAGCGCCGCCGCCGCGCGGGAAGATCGCAAAGGACACGCCGTCGAGTTCGGTCTGCACCCGTTCGAGCAGGTCGGCGATACGTTCGACGAAGGCCTCGAGCAGCCCCGCGAACAAGGTGGGCGCCGAGGTGCAGGCCGCCGGCGAGCGTTCGACGAACTGCATGAAGCGCTGCACCGGGGTGGCGTCCACGTAGCGGTTGGTGATCATCCGGCCGTTGGCCAGGATGAACGTGATCGCGCTGCTCACGGGACGCTCGCTGTCGAGCTTGCTGCCGATGGTGGCGGTCATGTAGACGGCGCCGCCCTCTTCATAGAGGCGGTTGGAGGTCTCGATTTCCTTCATTTCGTCGCGCGTGGGCACGTCGACGGTGAGCAGCGCCTCGACCGCGCGCTCTTCTTCAGGCGTGGGCTCGAAGAGGTCGGCCCAGAGGAATTCGTCGGGAAACGGCGCCGGGGGGGCGTGCTCCACCCACGTGTAGCCGCTGCCGGTAGGTATCAATAAGCGCAGCATCAGGAAACCTGCCTGAAGTCCGGTCGCCGTTGTAGCACACGCGGCGGCGAAAAACCCCCGCGCGAGCCGGTGGGGAGACGGTCCGGTCCCGGCGGGACCGACTACTGCACTTCAGCTACCGATAGCTCGTACGTCACGTCCTGGTTGAAGGTCGGGCTCCGTGATTTCACGCGGAGTGTGTACAAGCCCGGCGCGGTCACGTCGACCAGGGCCCAGCGGCCGGCTGCGATCGTGGCGCGATACAGGCCGGGCTTGTAGCCGAACAGGCCATTGCGTGGCACCGCGAACGTGAACTCGGATTCACCCGGCACGGGAGGCTGCTCGATGATCTCTTGCGGCAGTCCGTTGAGTTCGACGCTGAAGGAGGTGAATGATTCGTAATCTTGGGCCACGGCCGCGAAGCACTGCGAGGCCGTGCGGCCGGCCTCCGGCGTGCAGAACGTGGCATGCACCGGGATAAGAACGCGGCTGCCTGCAGGCAGGCTGCACTTGACGGTCGGTCTTGCCGCCGGTGTTGCCCGCGAGGAACCAGAGGTTGCCGCGCTGTCCGACCGTACAGCGGTTGCCATTGTTGTCGAGGAGCGGGATGGATCGAGGCTGGAATGGACATCGCCCATTGCCACCACTCGTTGAGCAGCGGCAGTGGCGGCTCCGATGCCCTGACCGAGTTGATGCCGACGAGGAAGAGCGCCGCGGACGCGGCTGCCAGACGGATCACCAGCGGGGTCGGTGTGTTCATGACTTCCCTTGAGTGCGTTCGTTGTCGGTCGTAGTGCGCTGGCCTTCCGTGGCGACGCGCCGAACGTACTCGTATCAGGGGACTTATGTAAAGTGCGGCGACGAGTTACACACGCGCGCCCATGAAAAAAGCCGCGCCGGTTGCCCGGGGCGGCTTTTGCTTGCTCCGCGTCTGCGGCGGCGCCGATTCAGCGCGCGGCTTTTTCCCTCGCCACGAGCGCGTTGATCACTTCGAACAGCTTGTCTTCGCTGCCGGCCATGCTGACGTCGGTGACGTACTTGCCGGCGACGACCACCGTGGGCGTGCCGGTGATCTTGTAGCGACGGTTCAGGTCTTCGGCCTTCATGATCTTCGAGTCGATCGCGAAGCCCGCGAACGCCTTCTGGAAATCGGCCTTGCTGACGCCGCGGGTCGTGAAGAACGTTTCGATCGCCGCCGGCGTATCGAGACGATTGCCCTTCAAGTTGATCTCGCGCCAGATCTCCTGGTTCAGGTTCTGCTTGCCGAGCAGTTCCATCGTGTAGAACAGGCGTGCATGCGTCTTGAGCATGCTGTTCCACGTTGCCGGCAGCCGCACGAGCTCGGCATTCGCCGGACGCCCATTGCGATTCCAGGCCTCGAGCTTGGGCTCGAGCAGGTAGCAGTGGCCGCAGGCGTACCAGAACACTTCGACCACTTCGACCTTGCCGGGCGCGACGTTGGTCGGCTGCGCGGGCGTGAGCAACTTGTAGTTGACGCCTTGCTGGAGTTCGACCGCTGCCGTGGCCGTGCCCGCGGCGAGCAGGAACACGCCGGCGACGAACGCCTGCCGGACCCGGGAAACGATGCTCAGTTTGTTCATGGTCACTTCTGACTCGCGGCTCGGGCGGAGGTTCAACGCATGCCCTGCAGGTACGAGGCCACCGCGTCGATTTCTTCGTCGGTGAGCTTCGCGGCGATGGTCCGCATCATGTTGTTGGGGTCCGTCGCGCGGGCACCCGACTTGTAACCGCGCAGCTGGGCCGCCGCGTACACGGCATGCTGGCCGCCGATCTGCGGGAAGGCGGCGCCGGCGATGCCGCGACCGCTGGGCCCGTGACAGCCCGCGCAGGCAGGCACGCCCTTGGCGGCATTGCCGCCCAGGAAGATCTTGCGGCCAAGCGCAACCTTGGACGGCTCCGTCTCGCCGGTGGGCCGCAGCGTCTGCGACGAGAAATAGGCGGCGAGGTCTTCCATGTCCTGGTCGGACAGGATCATGGCCATGGGCGACATGAGCGCGTTCTGGCGTTCGCCGGCCTTGAAGTGCTTGAGCTGCTTCAAGATGTACGACGGGTGCTGGCCCGCCAGCGACGGCCATTCCGGATTCGCGCTGTTGCCGTCCATGCCGTGGCAGGCCATGCACGTTGCCGATTTGGCCTGGCCCGCTTCGACGGTGCCTGCTGCGTGGACGGAGCTGGTCCAGCCGAGTACGGCAACCAGGGTCAGGGCGGCGAACTTCGCGGTCATGTCTGAATCCACTCCCAAAAACCGAACGGATGCCGGGCGCAGATTGGCCGGGACTTTCAGTTCTGCGGCCTGCCGGGCAAGCCGCAAATTGTACACTAAGGCCTTCGCGCGTCGTGGGCGCGTCCCATCCCCCACCGACGAGGCAGCATGGCCGCATATCCTGAAGTCCGATTCCTGACCAGCGCCAACAAGCTGACCCAGCTGCCCCCGGACGAGGGCGCCGAGGTCGCCGTTGCCGGCCGGTCCAACGCGGGCAAGTCCAGCGCGATCAACGCGATTACCCAGCGCAAGGGTCTCGCCCGCACCAGCAAGGCGCCGGGCGCGACGCGACTGCTCAACTTTTTCGAGTTGCGTACCGGCCGCCGGCTCGTCGACCTGCCGGGCTACGGCTACGCCAAGGTGGCGGGGGACATGCGGGCCCACTGGGGCACGCTGCTGCAGGGGTACTTCCAGAAGCGGGGCACGCTCAAGGGCACCATCGTCGTGATGGACGTCCGCCACCCGTTGACGGACCACGACCAGGCCATGCTCGAGCTGGCTTCGTCCCGCGGCCTGCCAGTGCACATCCTGCTGACCAAGGCCGACAAGCTGGGGCGCGGCGCAGGCGGCAACGCGTTGCAGGCCGTGCGCAGGCAGCTGCCAAAGGATGGGCGGGTGACGGCGCAGTTGTTTTCGGCCCTGTCAGGCGATGGCGTCGCCGAGGCCAGGGGTGCGCTCGAAAAATTGCTCGACGGCAAGCACAAAAAAGAAACCCCGGCGGGATCAGCGGATCCGGCCGGGGTCAATTAACCCGGTAATGGGGGATGACCGGGCAGACGTCGAACCCAGGGAGGTAGGTCGACGCCAAGCGTCCAAAGACGCTCAGGTTTTCAGACCGAGGTGTGCCGCAAAAGTTCCACCTTCGCCGCGCGCTTCCGCAGCCGGCGAGAAACCTCTGTAGCGTCAATAATTTACGTTACAGGAACGTCCAGGTGACGCCGAGCGACACCATGTCGACGGTGTCGGCGTCCGAGATGTCGAAGATCTCGTATTCGGCCCGCAGGCTCAGGCTCCACACGCGGAACTGCGCGCCGACGCCATAGGTCAGGTCCGTGCCGTCGTCGCTGCCGCTGATGCCGAGCCCCGGCGCCTCGAGATCGGCGTTCCAGTTGATCGCGCCGACGCGTGCGAAAAGGTCTACGGGACCGACGGGCAGGAAGCCAACCGCCGACAGCGAAACACCATTGATGTCGGTTTCGATCTTCTCGCCGAGGACGTTGTCGTCGCCGGAACCGAGATCGACGTAGTTGCCCTCGACGGCGAGCCAGTCGAGGAAGCGCCAACCGGCGATCGCCTTGAAGCCAGTCGAGCTGGCGTCGAAGCTGAAATTTTCGCCAGTCGAAATTCTGGTCGTATTCAGTGCTGCTCTGGCCGACGCTGGCGCCGAGGTAAATGCCGTTGTCGGCAGCCTGGGAGTTGACGCTGAACAGGCCGAGCGAAGCTGCTGCCGCAGCGGCGATGAAATTAAAACGCATGGGTGATTCCTTTCGTTGTTGCCCGTAGGGGGCCGGGCTGGGGATTCTACGCTACGGCCTTTGGATGCCCGGCGACGACCGAAGTTCAGTGCGCTTCGTCCCAGTTCCTGCCGACGCCCACTTCGACTTTCAGCGGTACGCGCAGTTCGGCGGCCGCGACCATGTGGGCGCGTAATTCCTGCAACACGGCGTCGACACGGTCTTCGGCGACTTCCAGCACCAGTTCGTCGTGCACCTGCATCATGAGTCGTGCGTGCGGCTGGCCGTGCAGCCAGCGATGCACTTCGATCATCGCCCGCTTGATGATGTCGGCCGCCGTGCCCTGCATCGGCGCATTGATCGCGCTGCGCTCGGCGTACTGGCGCATCTGTGCGTTGCGTGAGCGGATTTCCGGCAGGTACAGCCGGCGCCCGAACACGGTCTCGATGAAACCCTGCTCGCGTGCCATGGCCCGCGTCTCGTCCATGTAGCGCTTCACGCCCGGATAGCGCTGGAAATACAGGTCGACGTACTTCTGCGCCGCGCCGCGCTCGATGCCGAGCTGCCGTGCGAGCCCGAACGCCGACATGCCGTAGATGAGGCCGAAGTTGATCGCCTTCGCGGCCCGCCGCTGGTCGGCAGTCACCTGGTCTGGGGATGCCGCGCCGAACACCTCGGCGGCAGTAGCCTGGTGAATGTCGCGATCATGCGCGAACGCATCGAGCAGCCCGGCGTCACCGGACAGGTGCGCCATGATGCGCAGTTCGATCTGCGAGTAGTCGGCCGCTATCAGGACGTGGCCAGCGGGTGCGACGAAGGCCTGTCGGATGCGACGGCCCTCGGCGGTGCGGATCGGAATGTTCTGCAGGTTCGGGTCGGTGGACGACAGACGACCGGTCGCAGCGACCGCCTGGTGATACGAGGTGTGCACGCGGCCCGTGCGCGCATTGATCTGCTCGGGCAGCTTGTCGGTGTAGGTGGAGCGCAGTTTCGCGAGCCCGCGGTACTCCATGATGATGCGCGGCAGCTCGTATTCGTCGGCCAGCTCCTCGAGCACGTCTTCGGCCGTCGAAGGCTGTCCCGTCGGCGTCTTGCGCTTCACGGGCAGCCCGAGCTTGTTGAACAGCACTTCCTGCAGCTGCTTCGGCGATTCGAGGTTGAAGGGCTGCCCTGCCGCTGCGTGCGCGCGCTTCTCGAGTTCGATCAGTCCGAGCGAAAGCTCGTGACTCTGCCGGCGCAGCATCTGTGCGTCGACGAGCACGCCGCAATGCTCCATCTCGAGCAGCACGGGCACCAGCGGCTGCTCGATCTCGGTGTACAGCCGCGCCAGCGCCGGAATGGCTTCGAGCCTTGGCCACAGCGTGCGGTGCAGACGCAGGGCCACGTCCGAGTCCTCGGCCGAATATTCGGCTGCGGTCTCGACGGGAACGTCGCGGAAGTTGAGCTGCTTCGCGCCTTTGCCCGCGACGTCCTCGTAGTGAATCGTTTCGACGCCCAGGTACAGCCGCGCGACCGAGTCGAGGTCGTGCCGGGTGGCCGTGCTGTTCAGCACGTACGATTCCAGCATCGAGTCGAACCGCATGCCGCGCAGCTCGATGCCGTGGTTGCGCAGTACGTGCGCGTCGTACTTGAGGTGATGGCCCACCTTGCCGCGGTGCTCGTCTTCGAGCAGCGGCTGCAGCTGCCGCAGCACGTCGTCGCGATCGAGCTGATCCGGCGCGCCTGGGTACGTGTGCGCAAGCGGCACATACGCGGCGTGACCGGGTTCGATCGCGAATGACACGCCGACGATCTCGGCCTGCATGTAGTCGAGCGCAGTCGTTTCCGTGTCGAATGCGAACAGCTCCGCGGCGCGCAGCGCCTCGAGCCAGCGGCTGAACGCTTCCGCGGTGAGGACCAGTTCGTAATTGCGGCCGGGGGCCCAGCCGGCATTCCCCACCTCTCCCGGCATGCCGGGAGAGGTCGGCGGAACGCCGGGACTGCGGGCGAACCGTCCGCTCGAACTGCCACGGGAGACATCCGCAGCCCCGCATCCCGCACTGGCGTGCGACCTCCCCCGCTGACGCGGGAGAGGTGGGGGAGGTGAGGGAGAAGGCGGCATCCAGGCCCTTGAGCAGCGAGCGCAGCTCGTAGCGGGTGTACAGCTCGCGCAGCTTCGCGGTGTCCGGCTCGCCGCGACGAAGGTCATCGGGCCCGACCTCCAGTTCGACGTCGCAGCGGATCTTCGCCAACTCGCGCGACAGCGCGAGGTCGGTCGTCGAGGCGCGCAGGCTCTCGCCGACCTTGCCTTCGATACGGTCCTGGTGCTCGATCAGGTTGTCGAGCGTGCGGTACTCGTTCAGCCACTTCGCGGCTGTCTTCGGGCCCACCTTCGGCACGCCGGGAATGTTGTCCGACGTGTCGCCGACGAGTGCGAGGTAATCGACGATCTGCTCGGGATAGACGTCGAACTTGATCTTCACGCCCGCGCGGTCGAGCGACGAGTTGGTCATCGTGTTGACGAGGGTCACGCGCTCGTTCACGAGCTGCGCCATGTCCTTGTCGCCCGTCGAAATCAGCACCTGCATGCCCGCGGCCACGGCCCGCTGGGCCAGCGTGCCGATCACGTCGTCGGCCTCGACGCCCTGGACGCGCAGCAGCGGCAGGCCCAGCGCCTGCACCGCCGTGATCAGCGGCTCGATCTGCGAGCGCAGGTCGTCCGGCATCGGCGGCCGGTGCGACTTGTACTCCGCGAACAGTTCGTCGCGAAACGTCTTGCCGGGCGCGTCGAAAACCACGGCGACCAGTTCAGGGTTCTGCTCGCGTTGCATGCGCAGCAGCATGTTGAGCACGCCGAGCACCGCGCCGGTCGGTTCGCCGCGCGAGTTGGTCAGCGGCGGCAGCGCGTGAAAGGCCCGGTACAGATACGACGAGCCATCCACCAGCACCAGTGTGCGAGCGTCAACCACCGCGGGCGGTACCCGGGCTGCCGCCGGGCAGGGGCGGTGGCGGCAGGCGTTCGTCGGGCACGGTGATCCTCTGTCCGGCCGGCGGCGCTGCCGTGCCCGTCGCCGGGGCGCCTTCGGTCGGTGCGGCCTGGCCCTCGCCGGTCGGGGCGGGGCGGATGATGATCTGCTCGGACTGTGGCGGCAGGGTGAGCGAGCCTTTCAGGCCGCACCCGCCCAGGGCGAGCGAGGCTGCCAACAGCACTAAAGATAAGCGCGGGTAGGGTGTCTGCATCAGGTTGCCTTTTCTGCCACGGTCGTGGCCGCGCTCGCGATCACCGCCATCGTCAGGCGGGATACGCAGGTGAGTCGTCCGGCCTCGTCGTGGATCTCGATGTCCCAGACGTGCGAGCGGCCGCCGATGTAGACCGGCCGGGCGGTGCCCGTCACGCGCCCGGATCGCACCGAACGGAGGTGATTTGCGGTGATCTGCTGGCCAACGGCATGAAACTTCGTCGAATCCACGACCATGTTGCTGGCCATGCTGCCAAGCGTTTCCGCCAGGACCACGCTGGCTCCGCCGTGCAGCAGGCCGAAAGGCTGCCGGGTGCGTTCGTCCACCGGCAGGGTGCCGCGCAGGTAGTCCTCGCCTATCTCCGTGAGGCGCAGGTCGAGGTGCAGGCTGATGTCACGGACGCCCTCGAAAAGGGCGTTGACCTGCTCGATCGTCGTGGGGCGGAACCAGATGCTCATGCGGACCTCGCGGGAAGAACACGATTGTACCCGGCCCGGCAGGGTCGGCATGGCAGGAGGCGTGCCGGAAGGGCAAAATGGATTGTTGCAAAGCACAAACGAGCGCCGGAGCTGACCATGCCTGACTACACCGCCCCCCTGCAGCAGATGCGTTTCACGATCGAGCATCTCGCCGACTTCAAGGACGTTGCGGCCCTGCAATCGTATGCGAGCGTCGATGTCGATACCGTCGAGGCCGTACTCGAAGAGGCGGGCCGATTCGCGGGCGGCGTGCTCGCGCCGATCAACTGGCTTGGCGATCGCAAAGGCGTGCAGGTAGTCGACCAGGCGGTGCAGGTGCCACCCGAATTCACCGCGGCCTACGGCAAGTTTGCCGAGGGCGGTTGGCCGGGCATCGCCGCGAATCCGGACTTCGGCGGACAGGGCCTGCCCAAGACGATCTCGATTGCTTGCGATGAAATGTGGGCGGCGGCCAACGTCGCTTTCGCCCTGTGCCCCGAGTTGTCGCAGGGCGCCATTCTTGCGCTCGATCGTCACGGCTCGGATGAACTCAAGGCGCAGTACCTGGGCAAGCTCGTCTCCGGCGAGTGGACGGGCACGATGTGCCTGACCGAGCCGCAGGCCGGCTCGGACCTGGCGGCACTCACGTCGCGCGCGGAACCGCAGGCCGACGGCAGCTACCTGCTGACCGGACGCAAGATCTACATCACGTGGGGCGACCACCCCATGACCTCGAACGTCGTGCACCTGGTGCTCGCGCGCATTCCGGGATCGCCGCAGGGCATCAAGGGCATCTCGCTGTTCCTCGTGCCCAAGTACAAGCTGAACGCCGACGGCACGCCGGGCGAGCGCAACGACGTGTTCCCGGTTTCCGTCGAGCACAAGCTTGGCATCCACGCGAGCCCGACGTGCGTGATGACCTTCGGCGACAACGGTGGCGCGCTGGGCTACCTGGTCGGTGTGCAGAACGAAGGCCTGGCCGCGATGTTCACGATGATGAACTACATGCGCCTCGGCGTCGGCGCGCAGGGCGTGGGCCTGGCCGACCGTTCGTACCAGGCTGCGGTCAAGTACGCGCGTGACCGCGTGCAGGGACGCGCGCCCGGCGAGAAAGGTCGCGTCGCGATCATCCGCCACCCTGATGTCCGGCGCTCGCTCATGCTGATGCGTTCGCTCACGCAGGCGTGCCGCGCGATCTGCTTCTACACGGCGTCGTGCCTCGATCGCGGCAACTACGGCGACACGCCGGAATCGGCGGCGGCCTGGCTCGCGCGCGGCGACCTGATGACGCCGATCGCCAAGGCGTTCTCGTCCGAGATCGGCCAGGACGTGACTTCGCTCGGCATCCAGCTGCATGGCGGCATGGGCTACGTCGAGGAAACCGGCGTCGCGCAGTTCTATCGCGACGCGCGCATCGCCTCGATCTACGAAGGCACCAACGCGATCCAGGCCATCGACCTCGTCGGTCGCAAGCTGCTGCGCGACGGCGGCTCGACGGTTTCGGCCTTCGTCTCGGAAATGCGTGCCGTCGACGCGCCGCTCGCGAACGCCGGCGAAGACATGGCGAGCGTGCGGCTCTGGCTGGCCAAGTCGCTCGACGAGCTCGTGCAGTGTTCGTCGCACCTGCTGGCGGGCGAGCGCAAGGACCCGGAGCTGGTGGGTTCGGCGGCCTTCAATTACCTGATGCTGATGGGCACCGTGATCGGCGGCTGGCAGCTGGCGCGCGGCGCTCTTGTCGCCATCCGGCAGCTCGAGACCGATGCGACCGACCCGGTGTTCCTGCGCACGCAGGTGCTCATGGCGAAGTTCTATGCCGAGCACGTGCTGCCGCGCGCGCTCGCCTACGGCGTCGCCGTGCGGGCGGGCAGCAGCTCGATCATGGCGCTGACCGCCGACCAGTATTGATCGCGCACACAGTGGGCAAGCAGTCGCGCTGGTCGCCACTCAACGCAGTCTCGGGGCTCGTCCCGCACGAGCTGTTGTCGTGGCTGGCGGAGCCGGGCCTGCTCACCGCGCGCGTGCGGGCGCTGTGCGGCCCCGCGATGGGATTCCGGCGGCTGGGGCTCCTGCGCGATGCCGACCTGTCGACCTCGCTGCGCGAGCGACTCAAGGTCGACGACGACACTTGCCTGTTGCGCGAGATCGAGTTCAGCTCCGACGGTGACCGCATCGTCTTCGCGCAGACGGTGCTGCCTGCCTCGACGGTCGCGCGTTACCCGTGGCTGCGCGAGCTGGGCGACTCGCCGCTCGGCGAGGCGTTGCGACAGGTGGACGATCCGCTCGAACGCGAGCCGCTCGAGTACGCGGAACTCGCGCCTGGGCACCCGCTCGCAGACGCGGCGCGGTCCAGTGATTCCAGCGTCGCGCTGTGGGCGCGGCGCGCGGTCTATCGACTGGGCGGCCTGCCGATCCTGGTGCAGGAAGTATTCTTACCCGAATTGCTGCGCGTGCAGTCGAGCGCCCGCGCGCACCACGAGGACCCCGCCATGAACACCGATACGTTGCCGTTCGCCGTGCCGCGCCCCACCGTTGCAATCGCGGGCAGCGCAGCGCGCTTTCCCGTGCATCGCATCTACTGCGTGGGCCGCAACTATGCCGCGCATGCGCGTGAGATGGGCAGCGACCCGACGCGCGAACCGCCGTGCTTTTTCACCAAGCCCGCCGATGCGGTAGTCGCCAATGGGGCGCCGGTGCGCTATCCGTCGCGCACGAACAACCTGCACCACGAAGTGGAACTCGTGATCGCCATTGGCAAGGGCGGCAAGCAGATCCCGACGGCGGACGCGCTCGAGCACGTGTTCGGCTACGCGGTCGGCAACGACCTCACGCGCCGCGACCTGCAGGCGCAGGCGAAAGACGCCGGCCTGCCGTGGGACGTCGCGAAGGCATTCGATCACTCCGCGCCGATCACGGCGATTCGCCCGGTGACCGACGGCGGTCATGTCACGACGGGCCGGATCTGGCTCGAGGTCAATGGCCAGTCGCGCCAGGAAGCGAGACTGGACGAGCTGATCTGGAGCGTGCCCGAGATCGTGGCCGAACTCTCGACCCTGTTCGAGTTGCAGCCGGGCGACCTCATCTTCACCGGCACGCCCGCTGGCGTCGGCGCGCTGCAGCGTGGCGACAGCATCGTCGCCGGCATCGACGGCCTCGACACATTGCGCACCACGATCATCTGATACTCGCGCGGGCGGGGAGGGGCGGCATGAGTCTGAGGCTCTACACGTACTGGCGCAGTTCAGCGGCGTTCCGCGTCCGCATCGCCCTGGCGCTGAAGGGGCTCGAGTACGAATCGGTGCCGAAGCACCTGCTGCGCGACGGCGGCGAGCAACGGCAGGCGGACTACCTCGCGGTGAATCCGCAGGGGCTGGTGCCCGCCCTCGCCGACGACGGCTTCGTCATCCCGCAGTCGCTCGCGATCTGCGAGTACCTTGAAGAAGTTCATCCGGAACCGCGACTGCTGCCGGGTTCAGCGCGCGACCGCGCCATCGTGCGCGGCATGGCGCTGGCCATCGCGTGCGATACGCACCCGCTCAACAACCTGCCCGTGATGGGTTACCTGCGTCGCGAGTTCGGCGCCGACGACGCAGCGGTAAACCGCTGGGTGGCGCACTGGATCGACCGGGGGTTCTCCGCCCTCGAGCGCTGGGTCGCGACAATCCCGGGCGCAGCGGAGCAGGCGAGCGATCAGCGCTATTGCTTCGGCTCGCAGGTCACGCTGGCTGACGTGTTCCTGGCGCCGCAGATGTTCAACGCCCGCCGTTTTGCGGTCGACGTGACGCCGTATCCGCGATTGGTTGCGATCTGCGCGCATCTCGAAGCGCTGCCTGCGTTCATCGCGGCGCGACCGGACCAGCAGCCTGATGCGGAAGGGAAGTGAGCAGTCGTCTGCTGGCGGCGGTCCGCGGGTGCTGAATACTCATCCGTCATGGGTCGTTGGCGCTAGAATCTGCTCCGACCAGTCACTACTCACTACCTACTTCCAGCCGAGGCTCCCATGGTGACCGCAGTCGTCCTGATCAAGGCCGAGACCGACAAGGTGCCGGAGCTCGCCCAGACCATGGCGGAACTCGAGGGCGTGAGCGAGGTGTTCTCGGTGGCCGGCCAGTACGATCTCGTGGCGCTTGTGCGCGTGCGCGAGAACGAAGACCTGGCGCGCGTGATCAGTGAGCGCATGCGCAAGCTGCCGGGCATCACCGGGTCGGAGACGCTGATCTCCTTCAAGGTGTACTCGAAGCAGGATCTCGACGCAGGGTTCCAGCTCGGCCTCGACTGACCCGACCTCTTCACCTCTCCCGCCTCGCGGGAGAGGAAGCAGAGCGCGATTTCTCTACCTCTCCCGCCTTCGCGGGAGAGGTCGCGCGCAGCGCGGGTGAGGGCTGTGCGCGCAGCGCGGGTGAGGACATAGTCTCGACCCTCACCCCAACCCTCTCCCGCTGCGCGGGAGAGGGAGCAAGAGCGAACGAGCGCTTTACAGCGTGCCGCCCAGGCGACGCAGTGCGTCGGGCTGGAAGTCGCCCACCTTCGCCTTGGCATTGAACTGGATCGGCTCCTTGACCTCGTTGTCGAGGCCGCCCACCAGGTAACCGCCGCTGTTCAGGTCGTGATAAATGCCGAAGCGATAGAACGGCACCTGCGCGTCGTAGGCCTGCAGCAACCCGTGCATCGACGCGCGCCACAAGCCGCCGCGCGTGTCGTAGGCGTCCTCCGCCAGCACCGACCAGCTGTCTTCGTCCAGGTACAGCGTGCGTTTGCCATAGATGTGGCGTTGTCCCGGCTTGAGTGTCCCTTCGACCACCCACACGCGGTGCAACTCGTAGCGCACGTAATCCGGATTGAGCGACTTCGGCTGGATGAGGTTCTTGTACTTCAGCGTCTTGTCCGACAGCTTGTACGTGTTGTACGGCACGTAGATTTCGCGCTTGCCAAGCAGTTTCCACTCGTAGCGGTCCGGCGCGCCGTTGTAGCCGTCGACCTGGTCGGTCGTCAGCATGCCCTCGGAGCCGTCGTTGATGCCGTCGTACGCGAGGTCGGGCGCGCGGCGCACGCGGCGCTGCCCCGAATTGTAGATCCACGCCGAGCGTTGCTCGGCCACCTGGTCCACCGGCTCGTGCACGAGGAAGATGGTGCCGCGCAGCGTCGCCGGCTCGGTGAAATAACCGAGCGCGTAGAAGAGGCGGTTGGGTTCGACGTTCTCGACGTTGGGCGCGTAAATGCGCTGCGAGCGGAAGCCGATCTTGTAGTGGTCGCCATTGGGCCGCACCGGGAACGAATGTCCGGCGCGCACGATGCCGCCGCCGAGGTAGCGGACCAGGTGATTCCAGATCGCTTCGAGCCCGTTCTGCGGGATCGGGAACGGAGTGGTGGAGCCGTTCAGGTCCTTGAGGCCGAAACCCTGCAGCGAGACCTTGCCGGCCTGGGCCATGACGCGGTCCGTCACTGCCTTCGGGTAGCCCACCGTCCGCCGCGTCGGGTAGACGTTCATGCGGAAATTCTGCGGGTACTTGCGCAAGAGCGCGGCCTGGCCCTTGGTGAGCTTCGCTTCGTGCTGCGCGACGTTGCCCGAGTCGATCGTGAACAGCGGCTTGTCGTTCGGGAAGGGATCGATGTAGCCCTGCTGCGGCGTCCAGCCGGCGGGCGGTTGCATCAGGCCGCCGTCCCACGCGGGAATCGTGCCTTCTGCATTGCCGGCGCGCTCGGCGCCGATCGGCGTGAGGTCATTGCCGAGGCGACTGTGGTCTGCCGCGGTGGCGATCGCGACTGAGCCGAGACTCGCGAGTACGAGAAGCAGGAATCGATGCGCGACGGTGCCGACGTTGCAGCCGATACGCGCCTCGGGGAAATTTCGGCAGGCCGTCGCGAGCCATGGATGGCGAGCGCGAGCCCCCAGGGACGGGTTCATGGCGTGCCTGCCGGGATTTCCCCGAGGTGCGGTGTCGGCGGATTCATGGCGCATTGATACATCCCCTCCTGCGAAATCGACGCGAGCCCGATGCTAGCGCGTCCGCAGCCCGGGCGTTACTCCGGCCGACGGTACTTGGCGCCGATGCGCTGGTACGCCTCGCGGAACGGAATCCCTTCCTTCGCCACCAGTTCGTTGGCCTCGGCGGCCGCATGGATGTCGCGGTCCAGGCGGATGCGCTCGGGCACGAACTTCACTTGCGGGATCGCGGCTGCCATCACGTCGAGCGACTCGAGAGCAACGTCGATCGAGCGGAACAGCGGCGCCTTGATCAACTGCAGGTCGCGCTGGTAGCCCGATGGCAGCTTGGCCGTGATGCCGAGTACTTCTGCCAGGCACGCCTGGGCCGTCGCCGTGCGGCCACGCACCAGTTCAAAAACGTCGGGGTTGCGCTTCTGCGGCATGATCGACGAGCCGGTCGTGAACGCGTCGGGCAGTTCGACGAAGCCGAACTCGCGCGTGTAGAAAAGCAGCAGGTCGGACGCGAGCCGGCCCAGGTCCTGCAGCAGCAGCGTCACCTGGAACAGCAGTTCGGCCTCGGCCTTGCCGCGCGACAGCTGCACGGCCGTGACCGGTTCGTGATTCGTCGGGAACGCCAGCTTGGCGCGAGTGACATCGCGATTCACGGGCAGGTTGGGCGTGCCGTAGCCGGCCGCCGACCCGAGCGGATTCTTGCCGATGCGGCGATGTGAATGCCGCAGGCCCTCGATGTCATCACGGATCTCGGCAGCAAACCCCTGGGCCCACAGCGCCACCGAGCTCGGCATCGCCTGCTGCATGTGCGTGTAGCCGGGCAGCGCGATTGCGCCCTGGTTCGTCGCGAGGCCATCGAGCGCTTCAGCGACGTGACGCGCGCCTTCGGCCAGTTGCTCGACCGCATCGCGCAGGTACAGCCGCAGCGCAGTCAGCACCTGGTCGTTGCGCGAACGACCGGCGTGCAGTCGCGCACCTGCCGTGCCGATCTTGCGGGTCAGCAGCGTCTCGAGGGCGGTCTGGCCATCTTCGAGTTCGAGCGTCACGGCCCATTCGCCGCGCGCATGAGCCGCAGCCAGTTCGCTCAACCCGTTGCGGATCGCGTCGAGCTCGACCTGCTCGAGCAGGCCGCACTCGTGCAGCATTTCGGCGTGCGCGATCGATGCCTGCACGTCATAGGCCACGAGCCGGTTGTCGAGTGCGTGGTCCTCGCCGGCCGTGAAGCGCAGCACGCGCTGGTCGAGCGGAGCGCCCTTGTCCCAAAGTCTACTCATGCAGTGGTCCTTCGTAGTCGGAAGGGGCTAGGGGCTAGGGGCTAGGGGCTAGTCGGATGTGAGCGGAGCAGTCGGCAGCTTCAGCCGCACCTCTGACTAGCCCCTAGCCCCTAACCCCTAGCCCCTTCCCCTCACTTCCCCTGTTCCGCGGCAGTCAGCGCCTTCGTATCCGCAACGACGAGCGTGCCCTTGCCTTCGTTCGTGAAGATCTCTGCCAGCAGCGAGTCGGTCTCTGCATACGAGATCACGTGCACGCGCCGTACGCCACCGCGGATCGCCGCCTCGATCGCGCTCGACTTCGGCAGCATGCCGTCGCTGATCGCGCCTTCTTCGCGCAGGCGGCGCAGGCCCGCCACGTCGGTAAACGAGATCAGCGATTGCGGGTCGGACAGGCGCTCGAGGATGCCGGGGGCGCCCGTGCAGAGGATGAGCTTCTCGGCGACGAGCGCGCCACCGATCGCCGCGGCCACGGTGTCGGCGTTGATGTTCAGCAACTGGCCGGACGCGTCGCACGACAGCGGGCTCACGACCGGCAGGAAGCCGCTGTCGAGCAGGCGGGTGATCACCGTGCTGTCGATCGCGTCGATGTCGCCGACCATGCCGTAGTCCACCACTTCTCCACTGGCCAGCGTCACGGGCGCACGGCGGTGCGCATGCACCAGGCCGCCGTCCACGCCGCCGATGCCGATCGCCGCGATGCCGAAGCTGCTGCACAGCGCGACCAGTTGCGTGTTGATCAGGCCGTTCAGGACCATGCTGGTCGCGTCGATCGCCGAGGCATCGGTGACGCGCCGGCCCTGCACCATGCGCGTTTCGACGCCGAGCTTGGCGGTGACCTCGTCCAGCTGCGGCCCACCACCGTGCACGAGCACGATCCGGATGCCGAGGTGGTGCAGGATCGCCACCTGCTCGACGAATGCACGCATCGTCGCAGCGTCGCGAAACGCGCCGCCGCCGGTCTTGATGACGAAGACCTTGCCCTTGTACATGTGGATATAAGGCGCGGCACCGCGCAGCGCGCGCACCGTCACGGCCTGTTCGACTTTGTGTCCGATCATCGTCAGTTCCCCTTGAGCAATCTGTGCAGCACGGCCATCTGGACGACCATGCGGTTGGCGGCTTCGCGCAGCACCCGGCTGCGCGGCCCGTCGAGAATTTCGTCAGCGACCGCGACGTTGCGGCGCACCGGCAGGCAATGCATGAAGTGGCAATCAGCCTGTGCGCGTTCGAACCAGCTTTCGCGGACGCACCAGTCGGTGAGCGGAGCACGCGCCGCGGCTTCGGCTTCGGCGTCGCCATAGTGCTGCGGCGAACCCCATTCCTTCGCGTAAAGTACGTGCGCTCCACGCAAGGCAGCGTCGCGGTTGGTCGTCTCGGTGACGTTGCCACCTGAGGCGGCGGCTGCAGCCCGCGCCTTGTCCATGATCGCGTCCGGCAAGGCGTATCCATCGGGCCGCAGCACCACGACCTCCATGCCGCGTTGCGCCGCCATGTGCAGCGTTGCAGCCGGGACCGCCAGTGGCAACGCACGTGGATGCGTGACCCAGCTCAGCACGAACTTGCCTGTCCGCGGCACGGCCAGCTCATCCATCGTGCGCCAGTCGGCGAGCGCCTGGCAGGGATGGTTGACCGCCGACTCCATGTTCACGAGCGGCTTCGGGCACAGGTCGGCCATGCGCATGAACTGGTCTTCGGCGATGTCTGCCGCAAGGTCCTTGCCCTCGGCGAACGACCGGATGCCAAGCGCGTCGCAATAGGACGCCAGCACCGGAATGGCTTCGCGCACATGTTCGGCTGCGCCGCCGTTCATGACGGCGCCGATGCGCGTCTCGAACTGCCACGTGCCCTGGCCCGGCGTGACCACGAAGGCCGTGCCGCCCAGACGCTGCATGCCTGCCTGGAAAGAGGCGAGCGTGCGCAGCGAAGGATTCAGGAACAGCAGCCCGAGGATCTTGCCGACGAGCGCATGGGGCTCGGGTCGATCCTGCAGGCTTTGTGCGAGCGCCAGCAGGTCGACGACTTCGTCGCGGGACAGCTGGGCCAGGTCGAGGAATCGTTGCATGAGGAAGGGGCTAGGGGTTAGGGGGATAGTGGAGGAGGCGCTGGCGCGCCCTTCAGGAAGGAAGAGAGGACAGCGCGTCGCGCAGTTGTTCGACGTGCTGCGATTCGAGTACGTACGGCGCGAGGATGCGCACGATGTGCGGATCGCCGCTCGTGCCGGCCAGGATGTCGTGCTGCTCGAGCAGTTCGCGCTGCACGTCCTTCGCCGGGCGCCGTGTGCGCAGACCGAGCAGGAAGCCTGCGCCCTGCGTCGCGACGACGGGTCCCACCACGCAGGTGTCACGCATCTGCTGCGAGAGCTTGCGCACGTTCGCGAGCAGTCCTTCGCTCTCGATGATGTCGACCACGGTCTCGATCATCGCGCAGGCCATCGGGCCACCGCCGAACGTGGTGCCCAGGTCGTCCAGCTTCAGGTGACCGGCGACGTGATCCGCCATCAGGAGCGCGGCGCAGGGGAAGCCCGCGCCCAGCGCCTTCGCGGTCGTGATCATGTCGGGTGAGATGCCGTACATGTTCGCCGCGAAAGGGAAGCCGGTGCGACCCATGCCGCACTGCACCTCGTCGAAGACGAGCAGCGCGCAAGTTTCACTGCAGCGCTTGCGCAGGGCTGCCAGAAACGGACCACCCAGGTCGAGCGCGCCACCGACACCCTGCACGGGTTCGACGATGACGGCGGCCGTATCCGTGCCGACGATGCGCTCGATCGCCGCCAGGTCGCCACGCGGGATGAATTCGACGTCGAATGGTTTCTGCGGAAAGCCGTACCACTTGGCTGCAGCGCCCCAGGTCACCGCGCCTGCAGCAGCGGTGCGTCCATGAAAGCTGCCTTCGATTGCCACGACTTTGCGCCGACCCGTGATGCGCAGGGCAAGCTTCAGCGCGTTCTCGTTCGCCTCGGCGCCGGTGCTGATGAAGAACGCCGTATTGAGCCCCAGGCCGGCAAAGCGCGTCAGTCGCAGCGCCGCGCGGGCGCGCACGTCGAGCGGCACCGCGTTGCTCTGGAATATCAGCGATTTCGCCTGTGCTTCGAGCGCGGCCAGCAGGCGCGGATGCGAATAGCCGAGCGCCGCGACGGCGTGACCGCCATACAGGTCGAGCACTCGCCGACCGTCGCGCGTATTGAGATGGACGCCGGAGCCGCCCACGACGTCGAGCGACCATTGCGCATACACCGGGGCCAGGTGATCGGCGGGCGCAGTCCAAGGCATGGCGGCGGCGTTCATCAGGTCCAACCGGGGGCCGGGGTCATCAGGCCGGCTGTTTCGTCATGTCCAAACATGCGGTTCATCCACTGTACGGCGCCGCCTGCGGCGCCCTTGGTGAGGTTGTCGATGGCACACATCACGGCCACGGTGCGGCCGTTGCTGACGCCGGCAAGCTCGGCGAAATTACTTGCCACGACATTCTTGAGCCGCGGCATCGCAGCGCTGACGCGCACGAACACCGACTGTTCATAGAACTCGCCAAGCGCGTGCAGCAGTTCGGCTGTCGTGATCGGCTCTTGCAGTGTGGCCTGTACCGTTACGTGGATGCCGCGGGCAAAGGGCCCGCTGTGCGGTACGAAAGCGAAATCGGCCTGCACTCCCGCCGCGGCCTGCGCCAACGCGGTGATCTCCGGCGCGTGCCGATGGGCCAGGGCATTGTACGAATACATGTCGCTGTGCCGTTGCGGGTGGTGTGTGCCCGCGACGGGCTGCCGGCCCGAACCCGTGCTGCCGGTGACGCCGGATACGAACAGGCGCGGCTCGACGAGCCCGAGCGACAGCAGCGGCACGCTGGCGAGCAGCACGGCGGTCGCGAAGCAGCCGGGGTGGGCGACGTGCGGTGTCGCGAGTGCCTGCAGGTGCTCCGGCACTGCGCAGGTGAATTCGTCGAGCCGGGCCGGCGCGCCGTGGGCGTGCTGATACACGGCCTCGTACGCATCGGCGCTGGCATAGCGGAAATCCGCAGAGATATCGACGACGCGCGCTTCGGTGCCAGCCTGTTCGGCAGCGGCGAGCAGGCGATCGATCAAGCCGGCGGAAACGCCGTGCGGTGCTGCGGAGAACACGGCGGTCGTCGGGTTCGACGTGACGTATTCCAGGATTTCTTCGTGACTGGCGAAACGCAGGTGCGGCAGCACGGGCTGCAGGTGCGGGAAAAACTTCCCGACCGACTCGTCCGGCTGGCTGTCGGAGGCGACTGCGGCCAGGTCGAAGTGCGGATGCGAAGCGAGCAGGCGCAGCAATTCGCCGGCGACGTAGCCGGTGCCGCCCAGCACGATGGCCGGCGTCCGCGCGCTCATTGGATGGCGGTCGCCACGGGCTGTGCCGCCAGGCCGAGCGATCCGATGATGTGATCGCCCAGCGCGGCGCCCGCGGTAATTGCGTTGAACGCGCGCACCTGCATCTGCTGCTCGATGATGTCGACGCCCACGGCATTGTCCGTCGCCGGGCCCGTGACCGCGCACGGTTCGATGGTGAAGCGCTCGCGCAGCAGCTTCACGCCACCCCATGCTGCAACGGGATCGTTGGCCGAAAGGATGACGGCAGAGAGCGACCGCGCGATGTCGGGCGCGGACAGGATCGCCTCGACGCCGTAAGCGCCCAGGATGCCGTCGCCCAGTTCGAAGACCACGACGTCAGGCTTGCCCTGCGTCATCTCGGTGAGCATCGTGCGGGTGAGGGCCGGCCCGGAAGCCGCCGTCGTCGTGACGATGCCGAAATCCGTGAAGATCTGGCTGCGGCGCGCGCCAGCGTCCTCCATGGCGAGGATGTCTCGGCGCAGCGAAACGCCCGTCGCCTTGAAGGCGTGGACCGCGAGGCCGCGATGCCGCATGCGGCTCACGATGGCGCAGGCGGCGGCGGTCTTGCCGGCCTCCATGCAGGTGCCAGCGAGCGCCACGATCGGTACGCCGTGCGTATCCAGCGTCGCGGCCGGGTCGAGCCGGTGATAGCCCACCCGTGCCGGCACGCCGATGCGCTCGCCGAGGAACGGAAACTGCAGCACACAGCCGAGCACGCGCGCATCGAACGGCTGACCGCGCTCCGGGTTCGCCGAATCGCAGATGCCGAGCACGCCGCCGATGTTCAGCACCTGGATGATGTCGCCCACGGCCACCTTCTCGGGGATGTGCCCGGAGTAGCCGAACAGCGCCTGCCGGTGCCCGAGCGCACCGACCATCACGTCGCCCTTGGACACCTTGGCCATGCGACCGCTGGTGAGTTCGAGCGTGTTGTAGGTCGACTTGTTGGTGAGCACCTCGACGACCAGCACCACGCCTTCCTCGCACGGAATGTCGGTGGTGGCGACGCGCAGCTCGTGGCCCAGGCCGCAGGCCTGGGCAATGGAGCCGATCTTGTCGACGACGACGGTTTTCATCTGCATGCGTGTTCCCCCGGGTCCGAAGCCGGCGCTCAGTTGCGGCCAGCGCGCGTGTAGAAGATGCCCGGCAGCGCCAGCATCTTGGAGAAGCCATGGGCTTCGGCGGCCGTCCATTCACCGGCGGATTCGCCGTACGCGCCCTTCGATGCCTTCATCAACGAGTACTTCGACGACGTGCCCTCGACGAAGACGGCGCCCGGACGGAAGAGCACGTGCACTTCGCCCGTGACCCGCTGCTGCGTCGAGACGAAAAACGCCTCGATGTCGCGGCACACCGGGTCGAGGTGCTGGCCTTCGTGCACGAGGTCGCCGTACGGTGCGGCGAGCGTGTCCTTGAGTCGTGCCTGCCGTGCCGACAGCACCAGCTTCTCGAGTTCGCGATGCGCTGTGAGCAGGACTTCGGCCGCCGGCGCCTCGAACGCCACGCGGCCCTTGAAGCCGATGATGGTGTCGCCCAGGTGAATGCCGCGACCGACGCCGAACTTCGCGCCGATCGTCTCGACCTGCTCGATGAGACTCACCGGATCGAGCGTCTTGCCGTCGAGCGAGCAGGGCACGCCGGCCGCGAACCCGATCGTGTGCCGCTCCGGCGCGTGCGGGTGCGTGAACGCGTCCTTGGTGAGGACCCAGGCCTCGTCGGGGATGCACGTGTCGGAAACCAGCGTTTCCTTGCCGCCGATCGTCACGCCCCAGAGCCCGCGGTTGACGGAGTACGCGGCGCCGAACGGCGGCACGGGCAGCTTGCGTGTATTGAGGTACTCGAGTTGCTCCGGCCGCTTGAACGCCTTGTCGCGCACTGGCGCGAGGATCTCGAGCTCTGGCGCGAGTGTGCGCAGCGCTACTTCGAAGCGGACCTGGTCGTTGCCGGCGGCAGTGGAACCGTGCGCGACGACGTCGGTGCCGATCTCGCGGGCGAACTGCGCGACCGTCTGCGCCTGCAGCACGCGCTCAGCGCCCACGCACAGCGGATAGAGGTTGCCGCGGCGCACGTTGCCCATCACCAGGTACTTCAAGACCTGGTCGAAATAGCCGGGGCGGGCGTCGACCAGGTGATGCTCGACGGCGCCGAGGGTCCTGGAGCGCTCTGCGAGCACGCGCGCGGCGTCCGCATCGATGCCGCCCGTGTTGACGGTGAGCGTGACGATGGGGCGGCCGTACGTCTCCGCGATCCACGGCACGCAGAACGAGGTGTCGAGGCCGCCGGAAAAAGCGAGCAGGATGGGCTTGGCGCCCGCGGGAGTGGTGGTCATCAGGGTTTTCTCAGCGTCCGAAGTGGGTACGGAGGTGCTCGTGCAGGCGACGCTGTGCCTTGCCGCTGTCCGTGGCGATGAAGATCGTGTCGTCGCCCGCGATGGTGCCGACGATCTCGGCCCAGCGGGCCTTGTCCAGGGCGATGGCCACGGTCTGTGCCGTGCCCACCGAGGTGCGCAGGACCGTCAATGTGGGCCCCGCCGCGCGGTAACCTTTCACGAACGAACTGACCGTCTCGAGGTGACTGGGCGTCAGCGCGTCTTCGACCGCGGGGAGCAGGTAGCGATCGCCGCCTTTCACCACGCCGAGCTCACGCAGGTCGCGGCTGACGCTGGATTGGGTCGCGTCGTACCCTTCGCGGTGGAGGAGGCTGACGAGCTCGGCCTGACGCCCAACGGCCGTCCCCCGCAGGATGCGGACGATCGCATCGCGGCGCTGGGTTTGTGCGTTGAGGTCGTTGGCGACAGGCATCGGGCCGGATCGGGTGAATAAAAGGTACGCAAATGTGCATAATTATGCAGAGCATGTCAAGCCCGGCGGATGGCTCTCATGAGTGATGGGTCGGATTACCTGGAAAAACTGCGGAGCCTCCAGGCGCTGTCTCGCACCGGCCTGCACTTCTGCAAGGACCAGTACGACCGCGACCGCTACGAGGCCATCGAGCGCATCGCTGCCGAGCTGCTGGCGGCCGGCGCGGGCACTGCAGTCAACGCGGACGAGTTGATCGCAGAGTGGTCGCGCGACGGCGGCTACGTGACGCCCAAGGTGGAAGTGCGTGGCGCCGTGTTCCGGCCTGCGGACGGCAAGGTGCTGCTGGTGCGTGAAACGGCCGATGGGCTGTGGACCCTGCCGGGAGGCTGGGCGGACGTGAACGATTCACCGTCCGGTGCCGTGCGCAAGGAGATCGAGCAGGAAGCGGGGTTCCGTGTCCGCGTCACGAAGCTCGCCGCGCTGTACGACCGCAATCAGCATGAACACACGCCTTCGATGCACCACAGCTGGAAGGCGTTTTTCCTGTGCGAGATCGCAGGCGGGGAAGCTCGCGGCAGCTATGAGACCGACGGCGTGGACTTCTTCGATCCGGAAGACTTGCCGCCGATGTCGGTCGGACGCTGCACGCCGCGGCAGGTGCTGCGCATGCGCCAGCACTTCTTGCGGCCGGAGATTCCGACGGATTTCGACTGAGAAGTCGCGTCCGGCTTCGTTTCCAGGCGACCGTTTGCGGTGGACCTCTCTCCGCGGGCGGAAAGGCAGACACGCCCGCGGAGAAAGGCACCGCAAAGGTCGCTGGCAAGACCGCGCCTGAGTGAATTCCCGTCGAAGCCCGGGAATTCACACGGCGCAAGTAGCGGCCACGCCTAACCGCGAAGCACCGGAGTGACGCGCTCCTCCATTCTTCGCCCTGTCAGGTTGATGCGCCGTGCGAATCATCGGGCCTGGCGGTGATCCAGGCGTGGGTCGCCGAGCGTGCGGCCCGATGATCGCTCAGGCGCCTGACAGCAGGGCTGGGAGCAGGGCTTGTTCCGGCGAGCGTGTCTGCCTTTCCGCTCGCCGGAACAAGCCCGGACTCCCAGCCCTTACGTCATCAACGCCAACGCGATCACGGGCCTCACCGCTCGATCCTGTATTCGATGTCAGCGCTCTGCTCGATCCCCGCCTCGGCCTTCAACGACCAGCGCTCGTTCAGCGTGTACCGCAGCTTGATCGTGTTGATGGCCTCCGCGATCGAAATGCCATAGCTCACGAACAAGTCGGGCGACAGCGCCTTGCCCAGTACCACCGACGTGTCGTCGTCGCCCGTCCGCTCCACCGACACCTCGTCGAGCCCCAGCCGCGTGCCGAGCTGGCCCAGCAGCAGGCCGCCCCCGCTGACAGCGAGGTTCTCAGCTGCCTGGTTCACGTTCGAAGCCTCGCCCGACTGCAGGGTGTCGATCGACCGGCCCGTCAGCAGGTACGAGAGGGCCTCGTTGCTCGGCATCGCCGGTTGCGAGGTGATCGAAATGAAGGGGCGGTCGATGGTGCCGCGCACGTTGACCGTGACCGTGATGTCGGCGTTCTTGATCTTGCGCTCCGCGACGATGTCCAGCACCGGCTCGTTGAGCGGAGCATTGATGTACGTGAGCGTGCCCCGGGTGATGGTCACGTCCTGACCGAACGCCTTGTACTGGCCTTCCGCAACCCTGATCACGCCGTTGCCGCGCGCGACGTCGTCGGGAACCGTGGAGACCGTCACGGCGCCTTCGAGCCGTGCCCTGAGCCCATAGGCGTCGACACGCACGGCATCGCCGAGCGTCACCTTGATGCGGGTCGTGACCCGATCGCTCGAGTCCGGTTCGGACTCATCGATGTCCGGCACACCCACGATGCGCTCGTCCGGTGACGTGCTCGCCGTTGCCGTCGTCAAATCGCGCGGCGAGATGCGCGCGGTGGGGATCAGGACGTCACCGACGACCTCGTAGCCGTCCGGACCCGCGTTCAGCACGATGTCGGGCGAGGCGAGGATCCGCAGCTCTGGTGTGTCTGCCACGAGCAGCCCGTCGCCGCGCAGCCGCATCGAGCCGGTCATGACGCCTTCCGGCCACGTGAAGCGACCATCGACCGTCAGCCCGCCCTTCGGCGTCTGTCCGCTCGCGTCGAACGTGAGCGTTTCGCCGGAGAAACGCCCGTCGGCCTGCAGGTTCGTCACCTTGAGGTTGGTGCGATACAGCTCGATCACCGCGTCGCGAATCTTGAAGTCGCCGTTGAACGTCGGCTCGCCCACGATGCCGCCGAGTACGACGTTGCCCTCGAGCTCTCCGGCCGCGCGGTCCACTTCCGGCACGAGCAGCGGCAGCACCTTGATCGCCGAGGACGTGCCCTTGATCTGGCCGCTCAGCGGCGAATTGAGCAGGTCACCCGTCCGGCGAGCGACCAGGGCCTCGCCCTGGATCTGGGTGGACTCGTCGACGTCGATGTCGAGAGTCGCGCGAATCTCGTCCGCTTCTGCCAGCACATCGAACCGGCTGCTGCCGAGGCGCACGCGCTCGACGCGGAACTTGTTACGCGGCACGTTGATGACGGGCTCGTGCACGAGCAGCGTCGTGCCGCCGACCCAGTCCTTGCCGGGCACCTTTTCGGCCCAGCCGCTGGCCTGCAGGCGACCGTCGAACTCACGCCAGCCGAGCAGCGAACGCAGGAGGCGCTGCAGCGGCCAGTCGGAGGCGCTGTAGATCATGCGCCACGCCAGCGGTTGCGCCCGGTGTTCGCCTTCGATGCAGAGCCGCGCATCGTCGTCCGTGCGCAGGCACAGCGGCGCTGCGCGCTGGAACGAAGGCCCAAGCACCAATGCAGCGGGCTGGATGAGTCGCGCGGCGCCTTCGGCGAAATCGACGTCCACCCGCGACAGGTCGCCGGCCCATTCGGTGCGCTCCATGTCATAGCGGCCTTCCGCCTGCAGCGCGCCGCGGAATTCCGTGATGCGACGTTCCGGATCGCCGGGCGAAGCGAAGTTCACGTTGATGCGGTGATCGCTGAGCAAGCCTTCGAGGCCGCCGCGGGCAGAATCGAACTGGAGGCCCGACGCTTCGATCGCGTCCGCGCTGAAGGCGATGCTCGAGCGGCGCTGGTCGCTCACGTCGATATCCGCTTCGGCGTCGAGTGACGCGATGGTCACTGCTCCGTAAGCAAAGTTCCGCACCCGCGCAGTGCCGACAATCGCGGGTCGCTGCGGTGTACCCCGGGCAGTGCCGCGCGAGACCAGGTGGCCGCTCATCCCGGGCACGGCGACCGCCAGTGAACGCAAGTCGAGGTTCCACTTGAGGTCGAGCGCTGTCGCGCCGACGCGGCCGTCGATGTCGGCGAAGGACTCGCCGTTTGCTATGCGGACGTTCCTGAGGTCGAAGTTGCCGTCGCGATGGGCAATCTCGCCGCGACCTGTCACGGGCCGGCCGAACAGCGTGCCCGACATCGACGCCAGTCGGGCGGTCCATGGTGCTGTCGCGGTGAGTCCCGTGCCAGCGATCGAGCCCTTGGCGCTCACGCGACCCTCGACGCCGGGCCGCAGGTCACCGATCGCGAGGCCTTTGGCGTCGACGTCGAAATTCCACGCCTGCGTCCCGGTCCACGCGAGTTTGCCGCGGCCATCGATGCGCCCGCGCAAGGCGTACCCCTCGAACCGGTCGAGCACGACGCCGTCACGATCGACCACGCCCGCCGCGGCGAAACTGACCGGTGGCAGCGCCTGTCCTTCGACCTGCGCGCGTGACGTGAACTGGTACGGCAACGAACCCGCGATGGTGTACACGCCTTGCGGACTCTGCACGATCGCCTCGTCGTCACCGACGACCGGCCAGCGCAGCGCAGACCATTCGCCGCTGAGGTCCAGCCGCGGCAGCGTGCCCTCCGGCGCGTCGTCAGCGGGCAGCGTCACGGTGCCGTTGGTCGTCACCGACAGGCCGCTGCGCGGCAGCCACAGCCGCACGTCCGCCAGCGAAATCGTGCCGTCGGTCCACCGGCCCGCGCCCTGCAGGCGCAATTGCTGGTCGGGCAAAGCGGGTGACGTAAGCGTGCCGTCGAGCCCCAGCGACGCAACGCCCGCGGCGAGCGTGATCGTGCCCGTGAGTTGCGGAAAGCGCTGGGCCGGCACCCACGGCGAACCGTCGAAATCCGTCATGCGCAAAGTGCCTTCGGCGCGCGGTTGTTCCGTCAGGTCGAGCAGCGTACCGACGAAAGTCAACTTCGCGGGAGCGTCCAGGTAGAGGTCTGTGCCAAGCCGGTCGAGGTTGCCGCTCGTCACTACGCGGAAGCGGTACTCGTACGCATCGCCCGGCAGTCGCCATTCGCCGCGGAGATCAGTGCGCAGTCCCAGCGGTTGCATCGCCCGCAATGCCAGGTTGCCTGTGACACGGCCCGCGGGGCCCTGCACGTCGACGGGATCCACATCGAGCCGCCAGCGTGTAAGGCTGAGCGAACCGGTGACTGCGCGCGCGTCGATGCGCTGTCCGCTCGCCAGCGTCACGGCGGTCGGGCCGATCCGGAATCCCGGCGCGCTGATGCGCAATCCCGTGGGCAGGAAATACAGCGGTTTATCGGGCTGCGGCGGGCGCTCCTTGAGCGTGACGTCGATTCGCGCCACGGACAGGTCTTCGAGGCCCACGTGTCCGATGATGAGCCCGCTCGGGTCCGGGTTGACGCTGAAGCCGCGAACGACGATGTACGCCGCTGCGTGGTCTACGGTGATCTGGTCCGCGGCCAGCGAGCCCGCCAGCGTGCCGCGCGCACCGCGCACTTCGATCTGCATGCCCGGTACGCGCTTCAACTGCGCCAACGCAAAGTCGAGACCCTGCTGCGTGAACAACTGCCAGTGCATGAACCATGCGATCGCGCCGGCCAGTACCAGCAGCATCCCGACCAGGAACATTGAACGGCGTCGCACCCTAGAGTACCTGGGTGATGTTCAGGTGGAACCGCGGGTTCTTGCCGGATTCCGACAGTGCCTGCGCGATGTCGACGCCGATCATCAGCATCGGCAGTTTCCAGCGCACGCCGAGGCCCACCGAGTACTCGAGCGGCGTGCTCCAGTCGTTGAAGGCGTTGCCGGTATCGAAGAACACGGCGCCGCGGAAGTTCCGCGGAAAATCCCTTTCAAACTCGACGCTGGCGACGACCTTGTGTTCGCCGCCCGTGCCCTGGCCGCTTGAGGTCGAACGAGGATCGCCCGGTGGCAATGGGGGGCTCAGCTCGTTCAGGCCGAAGCCGCGCACGCTGCGGTCGCCGCCAGCGAAGAACCGTTGCGAGGCAGGCAGCTCGGAGAAATCGTCGACCCAGCTGGTGCCGAACTCGGCACGCCCGCGCACGTACCACGGACCGGTGATCGGCCACACACGCTCGGCTCGTCCGTAGAAGCGCAGGTACGACGCGTCGGAACCGAGTGTCGCAGGACTGCCGCTCAGCTCGACGTAGTACGCGGCATCGCGCACCCAGCCGGTGAGGAAGTTGGGCGGCAGGCTCGCATAGCTGATACCGGGGATCAGCAGCAGCGCCTGGTCGGACGACCCGTCGGGAAACGTGGTGCGCTCGTCGTTCAGGCGCAGGAACATCACCTGCTGCCATTTGCCGAAGACCTGCGTGAGGCCGCCGGTGAGTTCGACGCGCTCGCTCTGCAGGTCGCCGATTTCCTCATCGGTGTAGCCGAGCGTGAACTCGAGTTTCTCGAGGCTCGGGTCGCCTATGGGAATCGCGTAGCGTGCAATCGCTTCGTAGCGGATCTCGGAAGCGGTGAGCTCGACCCGGGAGCGGTGCCCGCGCTTGTTGATCAGCCGATTGTCCCAGGTGAACTGGCCGCGTATGCCCGTATCGGTGCCATAGCCCGCATTGACGGCGTAACGGTGGCGCTTGATCTGCTCGACGTGCACGTGCACCGGCACCGTCAGGGTGGCCTTGTCGCGCTCGCCGGGAGTGACCACGACCGTCGAGAAAAAATTGCTGTCCTCGAGCGCGTACTGTGTCGCGTTCAGCTGGTCGGGCGAGTAGGGCTGCCCCGGCGCAAAGCGGATGTATGCACGCAGCAGGTCATCGTCGATCACGCCCTGTTCCAGCTGCAGCGCGCCGAATTCGTAACGCCCCCCGGTATCGAGCGTGATGCGGGCGTCCGCCGTGAGATCGGTCGGGTTCACGATCAGCTCGCGGCGCGTCAGGGTTGCGTCGAGGAAGCCGCGGTCGCGGGCGGTGCGCAACAGCGAGGCCTTGAGCTCCTCGTAACTCGTGTGGTCGAGGCGGGAGCCAGGCTGCAGCGGCGTGGTGGTGCGCAAACTCGTGAGCGACTTGTCGCTCGCGCCCGCGCCGACGATCTCGACGTCCACGGTCTTCATCGTCACGGGCTCGCCCGGCGTGATCTTGAGGCGGACGATCCAGCGCGGGTCGTCCCAGCTCGTGCGGCTGCGGATGGTGGGCGCGTAGTAACCAAAAGGGCGCAAGGCATCGGCCGCTTCGTCGACCGCGCGATCGGCGAGCCTGCGCACCTGCGGATCGGTGAGGTCGTCGCGCGTCACGTAGCGCGACAGTGTCAGATAGGAGCGCACGTTGTCCGCCATCGCGTCCGGAACGCCATCGACCCGGATGTCGATACGGCCCTTGTTCAAGCCGAGCAGGGGCGCCGACCAGGCGGGCATGGCAATGCCCCATCCGAGCAGGCACGCGAGCACCGCGAACAGCGGCCCACTGCGCACACCTGAACGCAGGAGGTATGTGTGCCGACGTGTCATGCAGCCTGCGGTGCCAAGGCGTCTTGCGCCGTGAACGCGAGGCGCGTCGCGCCCGTCAGCGCGCCATTCGCGTCGAAACGTCGCTCCAGAACCGTGGTTCGACCGTCGTGCCCGACGAGCAGCACGGTCGAGCAGCGGGTGCCATAACGGTCATGCATTACGAAGGGTGAAGACAACGCGCGCTCCCAATCGGGCGGCAGGCCGGTGTCCGGAGTCTCGTCGAGGTCGGCCGGCGTCCGGTCGGCGAGCAGCGCGAACAGTGTCTCGGGTTCGACGCGATCGGCGGCCACCAGTTCCGCGAGGCGCGCGCGGCTGCGCAACAACTTGGGCCACGGCGAATCCAGCCAGTGGTTGCTGAGCCCGTACACGCCGCGCTCGAGCCGCCGCGGTTCCTGTCCGTCACGGTTCGAATGGTAATAAAGAGAATCCGGACCGCCGAGCAGCAGGTTGAAGCCCGCGTATCGCGACGCGCGCGGGCGCAGCGAATCGAGGTATGCCAGCGGCGAAGCCGCAGGCGCGCCAAGGAAACCCGCGACGAGGTCGCCGCGGGACGGTGCGTCCGGCGCCGCACGCTCGAGCTCGCGAAAGTTGGTCACCACGCCGAAGCGGCCTGCACGCGACACGCCCATCCACGTGCCTGAACCGCGCAGGTCCCGGCCCGCCAGGATGTGCGATTCGTCCGGCCACCAGCCGAGCGCGGCGGCGGCACGCTCATGAAATTCGTCACGGTTCGCGGCGACGATGAGCCGGAAGCGCGGGTGGCACTGCCATGCGAGCACCAGCAAGCACATAAGCCCCGCTCACGGCTCCCTGGCTGCGGGCGCGCTGGACGCTGCGCTGCGGCCGAACAGCAGCCGACCCGTCTTGCGCACCACCCAGTAGAGCAGTGCGACGATGGCCACCAGCGCGACGATGGGCAGCGCAATCGCAAACAGCGACAACCCGGTCGCACCGATCGTCTCGACCGTGGAGACGGCGGGATTGCCGAGCCCGCCAGTCATCAGGCCAGATTTGGCGCGAATGAGTGCCGAGCCGCCTTTGGTCAGACCTGCGATGCCGCTGCCGCCGATGATCGCGACGGGCCAGACGATGCTTGGCGGCAGGTCCGTCATCACGGCTGCGCTGGCCACGGCGCCAGCCACCAGCGCGGCGGGACTCGCGATCACGTCGAGCAGGTGGTCCACGCCAGGAATGTAGTACGCAAGCGTTTCGGCGACGGCTGCCGTGCCGAGCATGACGAGCGCCGGCGTGCTGGCCAGCCACTGGAAATTCTCCGACAGCGGGATGTAGCCGCCGTGCGCTGCAAGGCCGGCGATCAGCAGGGGCAGGAATACGCGGATGCCCGTGGCGGCGGCCAGGCCGATGCCAAGCGCGATGCCAGCGAAAGTCGTCCACGAGAAGTCCATCCGGTATGCACCTCGGCCGCCAGGGGAAAGCTTTGCACGATCATTCTACTGACCGTCCGGGCGCGATGTCGGCTCACAGGTGCAGTTGGAGGGCGTCCCAGGCGGTTTTGGTGATCAGGGCGCCCACCACGACCAGGAACACCTTGCGCACCAGCGCGCTGCCGCGCCGGATCGCAAGGTGGCTGCCGAACTGCGCACCGGCGATATTGCAGACGGACATCGCGAGGCCCAGCAGCCAGAACAGCTCGCCGGTCAGGCCGAACAGGATGATCGCGGCCGCATTGGTCGACGCGTTCACGATCTTGGCCGAGGCGGAAGCGTGCAGGAAGTCGAGACCGAAGAAACGCACGAACAGGAACACCAGGAAGCTGCCGGTGCCGGGGCCGAAAAATCCGTCGTACAGGCCGATGACGCCCGCCGTTCCCGCCGCCAGCCATTGCGCTCGCGCATCGACGGGGCGTGGCTCGTGGTGCTGGCCTAGATCCTTGTTGAGCAGCGTATAGATCAGAACGAAGGTGAGCAGCAGCGGTACCAGCGCGCGAAACCGCTCGGGCGAAATGCCAGTGGCGAGCCAGGCGCCCAGCAATGCGGCGGCGAAAGCCCCCGCCGCCGCAGGCAGCAGCAGGTTCCAGTCGAGCTTGACGTGCCGGATGAAGCGGGCAATCGCGCTGCACGTACCGGCAAACCCGGCGAGCTTGCCCGTCCCGAGCAGGGTGGTGTGCGCGGCGTTGGGAAACGTGGCAAACAGCGCGGGCAACTGGATCAGGCCGCCGCCGCCCGCCAGGGCGTCGATGAAGCCGGCGCCGAACGCGGCGATCAGGACGAGAAAGATTTCCAGTGACACGCGTTGCCCAGGTTCGTCAGCGCCGCGAGCCCCAGTGCGTCACGCCTGCGGTCTGGGCCAGAGGAATTGGCGAGGCGGCGTCGTACCAGTGTTCGATGAGGCGGAACGAGACCGACAACGGCGGGGGCAACCCGGGAAACCCGGCTGCGATTTCCGCGCGCGTGAACCAGCGCACGTCTTCGAGTTCTTCGTCTGCCTGCGGCACTGCGTCGGCAGCGGCTCGTGCGGTGAATCCGATCATGAGCGACGAAGGAAACGGCCACGGCTGCGACGAGTGATACTCGCATTCGCTCACCGCGACGCCCGTTTCCTCCAGCACCTCACGGGCTACGGCGTCTTCGAGGCTTTCGCCCGGTTCGACGAAGCCGGCAATCGTGGAATAGCGACCGGGAGGCCACGAGGCCTGGCGACCGAGCAGCGCGCGCTCGCCGTCCGTGACCAGCACGATGATCGCTGGATCGAGCCGCGGGAAATGATCGATGGCGCAGGCGTCGTTGGTGCACTTCATGACGTGCCCGGCGCTCGCGCTGCGGGTCGGCGCGCCGCACGCGCCGCAGAACCGATGACGGCTGCGCCAGTAAAGCATGGCCCGCGCGTACGCGAGCACGCCTGCCTCGTCGGCGGGCAGCAAGCCGCCGGCGACGCGGAGGTCCTCGAAGCGCGCCACGGCGGGATCCGCCTGCACCGGGGCGGGGTCCACGATTTCCGCTGCGAAGTAAACGAATTCGTCACGCCGACCGAGCATGACGAGGTCGGTCGAGCGCAACTCGAGGCGTTCGGCTTCCGTTCCACCCAGGTACGCAGGGGACCACCCCTCGGTACTGCGCTGGATGAGGATGCGTGCATCGTGCACGGCGACGATGCGGACGCGGGCGCTGCCGAGTGTCGCCTCCACGAACGCCGCATCCTTGCGCAGGTGCGCGATGCGGTCGAGATAGGGTCCGGCGAAGACGTTGATGGGACGTGGCAAGACGGGCGGGCTCGCGGAGGGGGCACAAGTCTAGCGCGCCCGCCGCCCTTGCCCTGCTCAACCGTCGGCTGCGGGACCGCGCCGGCATGCCGAGCAATTGTCGGGAAGTATCTCCAGCGTGTCCCGCACCCACGCAGATTCGCAGTCCGGACACCGCGACAGCACGATCTCGTCATTGCGGCAGAACACTTGCCACAGGTGCCACGCGTGCTCGAACGTGATGTGCGCGTCGGGCCACAGTCCGAGGTAGGTCTCGTAGACGTCGCAGAAGCGGCCCACGTCCTCCAGCACCGGACGGAACCCGGCGGGATACGCGGTCAGCAGGCCGCAAAGCTGCAGCAGGGCGCCGAGCAAGGCCGCCTGCTGTTCGTGTTCCAGCGAGCGCCGGAAGAAGGACATCTGCCGCGGTGACTTGCCCCGCCGGCGGCGGACGCGATTGCCGCCGAGCGTGGCGAAGTAATCGCGATACATGCGCCGGATGCGGTCGTCCGACAGCTGCGTTGCCAGCCGGATGGTGCGCGTGCGTGCCTCCAGCGCGATCATCCGGTAGGTGATTGCCAGCCGCAGTCGATCGCGGTCATACCGGCTGTCGGTGATCCTCATGGCCCTTCTCCCATTCTCAGTGTTATTGGCCATATATGGTCTGTTCAGACCATAGGTGACAATCTATATCCATATATGGTCTATTTGGACCATATACGGAGTTTAGATCATGTCTGAGTCAAAGCCGACCGCCCCCCACGCCGGCAGCGGCCACCAGGGCAACCTGCTAAATCACGCCGTTCGCCGGGATATCGCGGACCTCAACCGGCTGTTCCTGACGCACGCCCTCGACCCCGTCCTCCGTGCGGACAACTGGTTCCAGTTGCCCGCCCCGACGGTCCTGCGATTCGAACAGGCCGCACCCGAGGCGCTGGAACGGGCTGCCTGGACGCCGCTCGCGCTGTTCGAACTCTGCCTGCCGGCCCTGGACGAGCCGCCACCCTGTTGGCAGGCAGCGGCAGTGGGCGATGCGGAGTGGCCGGGCACGAACCGATCCCAGAACGAGGCCCGGCGGTCGTTCGGGCTGGTGGCGTTGGGCGTGGTGCGACGCCTGGCAGAGGGGGTGCCGCTGGCCTCGCGGATCGCGTTCGGCCTGGCTCCGACGAGCGAGAGCAGATTGTCCGCGCTCTCGCCGTCCGAGGCGTTCAGCTGGGCCTCGTGGCAGGGACTGGTGCGTCCCCGCTGGCCGAGTCATGCGCACTTCTGGAGCATGCTGGCTGGCGCTGCCACGGGAACCGGCATGGACGACCTCCACTGGGCCTATTCGTCGGGCCTGTGCCTGCTCGGCCGCTGCGAACGTGAGCCGGCCCTCGTGCGCTACGGCGCGACGAGCCGTCGGCCGCGGCCTGCGCACCGGCGTGGCGGGCGCGACGACCCCGACGTTCCTTGCTGAGGCGGGGCCCGCACATTACCCTTCGCTCCCCTCCCGTCGGCGTCCGCCCCACTCATGCAGGCCCTGTCGCTACGCCAGCTCCGCAAGACCTACAAGAATGGGGTCGAGGCCCTCAAGGGCATCGACCTCGACGTGGAGGAGGGTGATTTCTTCGCGTTGCTCGGTCCGAACGGGGCCGGCAAGTCGACGGCGATCGGCATCGTCTCGTCGCTCGTCAACAAGACGGGCGGCGTCGTCGAGGTGTTCGGCCACAGCATCGACACCGAACTCGAGGCTGCGAAATCCTGCCTTGGCGTGGTGCCGCAGGAAATCAATTTCAACCAGTTCGAGAAGCTGTCGACGATCCTGCTGAACCAGGCGGGCTTCTACGGCATCCCGCGCAAGATCGCGCGCGAGCGGATGGAGTACTGGCTGCACCAGCTGCAGCTCTGGGACAAGCGCGAGGCGATCTCGCGCTCGCTGTCGGGCGGCATGAAGCGCCGGTTGATGATCGCGCGCGCGCTGATCCACGAGCCGCAGCTGCTGATCCTCGATGAGCCGACCGCGGGCGTCGACATCGAGGTGCGCCGCTCGATGTGGGAATTCCTGCGCCGGATCAACGAGCAGGGCACCACGATCATCCTGACGACGCATTACCTGGAAGAGGCCGAAAACCTCTGCCGCCACATCGCGATCATCGACGAAGGCCGCATCATCGAGAACGACCGCATGTCGACCGTGCTGCGCAAGCTGCACACCGAGACGTTCGTGCTCAACCTGCGCGCGCCGTTGCGCGCGCAGCTGGCGCTCGCGGGATACCGGGTGCTGCTGGTCGACGACACCACGATCGAGGTCGAGGTGAGCAAGGAGCAGAACCTCAACGAGATCTTCGCCGCGCTGTCGTCCGCGGGCGGCGAAGTCGTGAGCATGCGCAACAAGTCCAATCGCCTCGAGGAATTGTTCATGCGCCTGGTCGAAGGGCGCGACGTCGGCAGCGGCCAGCAGCAAGGCACGCAACCGGCCGCGCAGCAGCAGGTGGGCGCGTGAGCGCCGTGCCTCCTCCCACCCGGACGCCGGGCGCAACGCCAGGCACCCACGCCGAGGTCACCACGGCCGCACGCATGAGCACTGCGCGGCGGGTCGGTTTCGCGACGATCGTGATCCGCGAGTTCTCCCGCATCATCCGCATCTGGGGCCAGACGCTGGTGCCGCCGGTGATCACGGCGACCTTGTACTTCATCATCTTCGGCAACCTGATCGGCAGTCGCATCGGCGCGATGGGCGGCTTCACGTACCTGCAGTACATCGCACCCGGCCTGATCATGATGTCGGTCATCACCAACAGCTACGGCAACGTGGTCTCCTCGTTTTTCGGGGCGAAGTTCGGCCGCCACATCGAGGAACTGCTCGTCTCGCCGCTGCCCAACTGGCTGATCGTGCTCGGCTACGTGGCCGGCGGCATGTTGCGCGGCCTGCTGGTCGGCCTGATCGTGACGATCATCGCGCTCTTCTTCACGCGCCTGCACGTGGAGCACTGGTTCGTCGTCGTCGCAGCCGTGCTGCTGACGTCGGTCGTGTTCTCGCTCGGTGGCTTCGTGAACGCCGTCTTCGCGAAGAACTTCGACCAGATCACGTTCGTCCCGACGTTCATCCTGACGCCGATGACCTACCTCGGCGGCGTGTTCTATTCGATCAATATGCTGCCCGACTGGGCACAGACGGTGTCGAAGGCGAACCCGATCCTCTACATGGTCAACGCTTTCCGCTACGGCTTCCTCGGCCACTCGGACGTCGATCTCGGCTTCTCGTTCACGATCATGATCCTGTCGGTGGTGGTGCTGTTCGCTGCCTGCGTGATGCTGATGAATCGTGGGACGGGGATCAGGGAGTAGGGGCAAGGGGAGGAAGGAGGTTAGGGGCAGGAAGGCTAGGAGTTAGGATAGGAAGGTAGCAGATGACGACTGGAAACGTAGAGGACGGCAGCCAATCTTTCGCTGGAGCGCTTCCGCCGCATTTCCTTCCGTATCCGTCCTGTCCTTCCTGTCCTTCCTAGTCCTCCTGTCCTCCTAGCCCCTACCCCTTCCTCCCCATGTGCGGCCGCTTCGCCTTCTACTCACCCCACGAAGCCGTCGTGCGGCTGTTCGGCCTGCCGGACGACACGCCCGCGATCGAGCCGCGTTACAACATCGCGCCGACCACCTTCATCCCGGTCGTGCGGGAACTGCCCGACGAAGAAGAGGCCACGCCCGACGTCGCAGCCACGCGCCGTCTCGCCATGCTGTACTGGGGACTGGTGCCGGTCTGGGCCAAGGACAAGTCCATCGGCTCGCGCATGACCAACGCACGCGCCGAGACCCTGCAGGAAAAGCCTGCGTTCCGGTCGGCGTACCGCAAGCGCCGGGGTCTCGTACCGGCCGACGGCTACTATGAATGGATGCAGCTGGGGCCCCGCGACAAGCAGCCCTTTTTTCTGCGGCCGACGAGCGGTACGCCATTTGCGCTGGCCGCCCTGTGGGAGGCGTGGCGCGATCCCGCATCGGGCGAGCCGCTCGAATCCTGCACGCTGATCACGACGGCGCCGCCGAAATCCATCGCCTGGATCCACGACCGCATGCCCGTGATCATTCCGCAGTCCGCTTATGCCGAGTGGCTCGATCCGCGGAACCAGAACGTCGGCCGGCTCGATCGCCTGCTGACCTCCGAGGGCGCCGGCGAGATGGTGGCGCACCGCGTCAGCCGGCTCGTGAGCAATGCCCGCAACCAGGGACCGCAATTGATCGAACAAGTAGCCGAGCCACCCCTGGCCATGACACTGGACCTGGCGCCCGACCCGGACGATGACCACGACTGACTTCCGGCTGCCCCGTTGGATCGCACGAACCCTGCTCACCGCGCTGCTGCTGGCCGGCCTGGCCGGTTGCGGCGCGTCGCTCGTGTATCCGCGGCTCGATTCGCTGGTGGGTCTTTACCTGCGCGGCCTCGTATCGCTCGACGGCAGCCAGAGCGCCCGCCTTGCGCGCACACTGGAACACAACCTGGAATGGCATCGCAGCGAGGAGCTGGAGCGCTACGAAGCCTTTCTGCAGGGCCTGGCGTCGCAGGTTCGTGCCGGCCTCACGCGCGATGGCCTCGAGGATGCCGCGCAACAGGCCGAGATTTACTGGCGGCGCATTTTTGAACAGGCGGCGCCGGGCTACACCGCGCTCGCCGCAACGCTCAGCGACCGCCAGGTGCGCGAACTGCTCGAAAGCCTGCAGCGGGCGGATGAGAAGACATGGCGCGAGCACTCCGGACGTTCGTCGGAGGATCGCTATGCACACCGCGAGAAGTCGCTGCGCAAGAACATCGAGCGCATGACCGGTCCGCTGAGCCCGCAGCAGCGCCAGCTGATCCACGACTACGCCTGGACGGCGCGTCCGTTCATGTTCGAGTGGCGCGAGAACCGGCGCCTCTGGCGCGAGGAGCTCGCAGCTACCCTGCGCGCGCGGTCCGGGCCGCAGGCGGCTTTCGCCGAGCGGATGCGCGTGCTGATCGCCGAGCCTGACCGCCTGTGGACGCCCGAGTACCGCAAGGCGATCGCAACCAGCCGGTCGGAGTTTCTCGACCTCGTCGTGCAACTCGACGCCTCGCTGACGCCGCAGCAACGCGTCGTCGCCCAGGACCGGCTGCTTGCCCTGGCGAAAGAGGTCCGTGATCTCGCGCAGCAGCGCGGCTGAGCGCAGAATCACGTTCATGCAGCGCGCTCCCTACGCCGGCAAGATCTTTGCCATCGGCTTCTACAAGACGGGCACCACGACCTTGTTCGAGGCCCTCCAGGTCCTGGGGTATCGCACGATCAACGGCGACAAGCCCGGCAGTTACCCGGGGGCTGACGACGGCGAGACGCTGTTGCGCCAGATCGAGGCCGGCGACTACCGGTTGCCTGCGCTCGAACTGTTCGACGCCTTTACCGACAACCCGTATTTCCATCTCTGGCGCGAGATGTACGAGCAGTTTCCCGCAGCGAAATTCATCCTGACGGTGCGCGACGAGCAGTCCTGGATCGCCAGCTGCGCTCGCTTCTACCGCAACCGGCGCGTGCGCCCGATGCGGGTCTGGATGTTTGGCGCGCACGCGAACCCGGGCGCGGATGACGCGAGCAGGCAGGCGTGGCTCGATGCCTACCGTGCCCACAACGCCGCCGTGCGCGAGCATTTCCGTTCGCGGCCGCAGCAGTTCCTGGAGTTCGATCCCACGCAGATGCGTGAGTGGGGCCCGCTGTGCGATTTTCTCGGACAACCTGTGCCGAGCGTGCCGTGGCCTCACGCCAATGTGACGACCGCCGACAAGCCGTGGCGCAGCGCGTGGCGCCGCGCGCGCCGCGCGCTCGGATTGGAGATGAGGGTTCCGGACGCCGACTGAGCGTCTGTCCGGTGAGCCGATCAGCAGGCCCTCACCCGGCCTGCGGCCGACCTCTCCCACTGGCGCGGGAGAGGTGAAATCTCCCTCACCCGGCCTGCGGCCGACCTCTCCCGCTGGCGCGGGAGAGGTGAGCGCTTGTGCCTGGCCTACCTTCCTTCCTGTCCTTCTTGTCCTTCCTGCCCTTCCTCTCCGTCCTACTCCGCTTCCTCGTGCGGCTTGAACGCCGCGACCAGTTCCTGCTGCCTGCGGGGCGGCACCGGGTCGTAATGGCTCAGGTCCATCGTGTAGGTGCCTTCGCCGCCCGTCAGCGCCTTGAGGCGTGACAGGTAGTCCTGCAACTCGCCGAGCGGAACCAGCGCCGCGATTTCCGAGCGTCCGCCCTGATGAGTTTCCTGCCCGCTGATGCGCGCCCGGCGCGTCGCCAGGTCGCTGCTCACGTCGCCAATCGAGGCGGTCGGGCAGCTGATGGCGATGCGCACGATCGGCTCGAGCACGATCGGCGCCGCCTGCTTGATCGCCTCGATGAACGCCTTGCGGCCGGCCGACACGAACGCGACTTCCTTCGAGTCCACCGCGTGGTGCTTGCCGTCGTACACGCTCACGCGGATGTCCTGCAGCGTGAACCCGGCGAGTGCGCCCTCTGTGAGCACTTGCCGCACGCCTTTTTCGACGGCGGGAATGAACTGGCCCGGGATCGCACCGCCCACCACGTCGTCCACGAACTCGAAACCTGCGCCGCGCTCAAGCGGCTCGATCCGCAGGTAAACCTCGCCAAACTGGCCGGCGCCACCGGTCTGCTTCTTGTGGCGGCAATGGCCTTCGGCGGGGCGCGTGATCGTTTCGCGATAGGGAACGGCCGGCGGAGTCGTCTTGACCGCCACGCCGTACCGATCGGTCAGCCGCTGCAGCATCACGCGCAGGTGCAGGTCGCCCAGGCCGTAGAGCACGGTTTCGTTCTGCGCGACATGGTGCTCGACGCGCACGCACGGGTCTTCAGCCATCAGCCGGTGCAGGCCTTCCGACAGCTTCTGCTCGTCGCCACGCTTTTCGGCGTGGATCGCGAGTCCGAGCATCGCGGGCGGGAACGTCACGGACTTGAGGTGGAAGTGGTCTTCGTCGTGCGAGTCGTGCAGGACCGCATCGAAGTGGATCTCGTCCACCTTGGGCACGGCGCAGATGTCGCCGGGCACGGCCTGGCTGATCTCGGTGTGGTCCTTGCCCTGCAGCTGGTACAGGTGCGCGAGCTTGATCGGCTTGCGCGCGTCGCCCACGTACAGCTGCGCGCCGGGCCGCACGGTGCCCTGGTGCACGCGGAAGATGCCCATCTTGCCCACGTAGGGGTCGATGGTGACCTTGAACACGTGCGCCACGACGTGTTTCGTCGCGTCGGGACTCAGCACGACGCGCTCGGCGGCCTCGCCTTCGCCCTTCAGGAACGGCGGTGGATTGCCTTCGGCAGGGTTCGGGGCCAGTCGCGCCAGCACGGCCAGCAGTTCCGCCACGCCCGCGCCGGTTTCGGCCGAGCAGAAGCAGACCGGGATCAGGTGGTCCTCACGCAGCGCCTGTTCGAACGGGTCGTGGAGCTGGTCTGGGTTCAGCTCCTCGCCTTGCTCCAGGTACAGCGCCATCAGTTTCTCGTCGACCTCGACCACCTGGTCGATGATTTCCGTGTGCGCGGTCTCGACCGAGGAGAAGTCCGCGGTCTTGCCACGGGACTGGAAAAAGCAGTCGACGACGGATGCGCCTTTGTCGGCCGGCAGGTTGAGCGGCAGGCAGGTCCTGCCGAACGCCTCGCGCAGCTCCAGCAGCACCTCTTCGGTGCGGGCGTCGCGATTGTCGATCTTGTTGACCACGATCAGCCGGCACAGGCCGCGGGCTTTGGCGAAATCCATCATGCGCTGGGTCATCGGCTCGACGCCGTTCACCGCGCTCACGACGATGACGGCCGTCTCGACCGCCTCCAGGGCGCTCAGCGTGCGTCCGAGGAAGTCGGGGTATCCGGGTGTGTCGATGACGTTGACCCGCTTGCCCTGCGTCTCGAAGCCGCAGATGGCCGTGTCGAGGGAGTGCAGCAGGCTCTTTTCCTGGGGATCGTAGTCGCAGACCGTCGTGCCGCGGGCAAGCGACCCCTTGGACCGGATGGCGCCGGACTGCGCGAGCAAGGCTTCGGTCAGCAGCGTCTTGCCCGCGCCGGCTTGGCCCACGAGAGCGATATTGCGGATGTCCTGGGTTGTATAGGGCATTGGGATGCCTCCGTTGCTTATTTGACTCAGTCGATTTGCCGAGCATACGCCGGGGGTAGCGCAGCACCACTTCCACTTGCCGGGATTGGCTTCGGCCGTCATTCAAGGTAGAAAGCCGGTACACATGGCACCGTTTCCGGTGCCCCAATAAGGACGCACGGATTCATGACCACGGGCAAGCGCGCCCTGATCGTCGACGATTCGCGCTCGGCGCGGGTGATCCTGAGCCGGATGCTCGAGCAGCATGACCTGACGGTCGATACCGCCGAGTCGGCCGAGCAGGCGCTGGAATACCTGCAGCGCAACCGTCCCGACGTGATCTTCATGGATCACCTGATGCCCGGCATGGATGGCTTCCAGGCCGTCCAGACCATCAAGGCCGATCCGCTGACGGCGACCATCCCGCTCATGATGTACACCTCGCAGGAAGGCGAGCTCTACGTCAGCCAGGCTCGCGCGCTCGGCGCGGTGGGCGTCCTGCCGAAGACGGTGCGCCCCGTCGACGTGTCGCGCATTCTTTACCAGTTGCACCTGCTGCCCGACCGCCGCACGCAACGCACGGCGCTGTTCCCCGGTCCGGCTGCCGCCGCGGCGCAGGCGGCAGAACGCTCACCGGACGAAGCCGCGATGGCTGCGGCACTGGCGGCATCGCCCCCCGCGGACATCGCGCCGGGGCAAACAGGCGACCTCTTGTCGTCGACCGGCACGCGCCCTGCGCTCGGCGGGGCGCCGCTTGGGTCGTCGCCCGCAGAGGCCACCCTGGCGTTCACGCCCGCCGTGGCATCCGAACTGCAGGCCAGCCTGCGCAATTCGCTGGCGCACCAGTTGAAGGACCAGCTTGGCGAGCAGCGCCGGTTCATGCTCGCCACGTTCGAGGCTTTCGCGCGGCGCCTCAATACCGAGATCAAGGAAGGCATTGCCAGGATCCCGCCGCCGCCGTCGCCCGAATCCCTGGTGCCGCCGCGGGCGCCGCGCCAATGGTGGCCGGTGTTCCTCACGGCGCTGTTCGCTGCCGTGCCGGCACTCGTGCTCGGCTACGTGGCGTGGACGGCCAGCGCGACCAACGCCGCCCTGCAGCGAGATCTTGCCGAAGCGCGCGCTGCAACCGAGCGGGCCAAGGCCGCAGCACTGGTAGCGGCTGCGTCTGCGAGCGCGATGATGGCCAGCGCTTCCCCGCTTGCAGCAGCGCCTGCTGCGGGCCAGTCCGGCACTGCCGCGGTTGGTCTGGTCGCCACCGAGTACGTGCCGTATGGCGAGGCGCCGCTCTCCGGCAATCGACTGGAGCGCTTGCGCGCGCTGGCGGCGGCGCTCGAGGCGCAACAATTCAAGGGGCGTATCCGCGTCGAGACCTACGTCGGCGATTTCTGCCTGACTGGCGGCGCCAACGAAGGCTTTGCGCCGGCCGAGACGACCCTGGCCGCGAACAAGTGCGATGTCGTCGGCAATCCATTCGACGATTCGCTCTCGAACGCGCAGCGCCAGTCGGTCGATTTCGCCAATTTCGTCGCGACGCTGCGCCGACGCACGGGCGGTGTCCATCCAGGTCGACGTCGTGAATGGCGGCCGCAACAAGCCGCTCACTTATCCCGAACAGGAAGAGAAAACCACGGCGGGTGTGTGGAACACGGTGGCGGCCCAGAACAATCGCGTCGAGTTCCACATCCTGCCTGCAGCATGAGCGCAGCCCAACTCGCCATTTACGGCGCCACGGGTTACACGGGCGAGTTGATCGCACGCGAGGCCGTGCGGCGCGGCCTCCGCCCCATCCTGGCCGGGCGCAACGAAGCGGCGGTGGCTGCGTTCGCGCGTGAACTGGATTGCGAGTACCGCGTCGCCGCGCTCGATGATCCGGCTGCGCTCGATCGTGCGCTGCGAGGGGTTGCCGTGACGCTGCACTGCGCGGGGCCCTTTGCGTCGACGTCGGCGCCGATGGTCGCAGCGTGCCTGCGCCAGCGCAGTCACTACCTCGACATCACCGGCGAAATCGACGTGCTGGAAGCCGTCCACGCCCTCGACGCAACGGCGCGCGAGGCCGGCGTGGTGCTCTGCCCGGCAACGGGATTCGACGTGGTGCCGACTGATTGCGTCGCAGCCTGCCTGCAGCACGAACTGCCCGCTGCCACGTACCTGGCCCTCGGCTTCGCCTCGACCGGTCGCCCCAGTCGCGGCACGCTGAAGACCAGCATCGAGAACCTGTCGCGTGGCGGGCGCATCCGCAGCGCCGGGCAGATCGTCCGGGTCGCGCATGCCTTCCGCGAGCGTGACATCGATTTCGGCGCGGGCGTCCAGTCTGCGGTCACGATTCCGTGGGGCGACGTCAGTACCGCGTACTGGACCACCGGCATCGGCAACATCGAGTGCTACATCGCGATGCCCGCCGCGAGCATCGGCAAGCTGCGGCATCTCAATACATTCGGCGCGCTGTTGCGGTTCGGTCCGGTGCAGAACCTGCTGAAGCGGCAGGTGACGAAAGGCCCTGCAGGCCCGGACGCCGCGGCGCGCGCGGCCAACACGATGCTGGTGTGGGGCGAGGTGCAGGCGCCGAGCGGTGAGCGCGTGACGGCGCGGGTCCGCGTCGCCAACGGCTACGACGTCACGGTGCATGCATCGCTCGCGATCGCGCAGCACCTGTTGGACGGCAAGCCGGCCGCACCGGGTCATCGCACGCCGTCGCAGGTCATGGGTCGCCGCTTCGTCGAGACGCTGCCCGGTTCGAGCAGCATCGAGCTGAGCCGGGATCGCGCCTGGAATCCCCAGCCCACCGTATGAGCACGGCCGACCGATCGCTTCCCGCCGGCGGGATCGAGTTCATGCCGCCGTGGCGGCTGCGCCATCATCATGTGCAGTCGATCTACCCCAGCCTGCCGCTGCGCAGAGCCGGCGTCGAACAGCGTGCGGCGGTGTTGCGGCAAGCCTCGCGCGAACTGCTGCTCGACTGCGGCGACGGCGTGCGCCTGCTGGCGCTCGAAGCGAACCAGGCCGACGCCGGTCGCGCCCCGGCCGGGCGGCTCGCCATCCTGCTGCACGGGTGGGAGGGCAGCGCGAATTCGCTGTACCTGCTTTCGCTCGGCCAGCATCTGTTCGATGCGGGCTACGACGTGGTGCGCCTGAACCTGCGCGATCACGGCGACAGTCATCACCTCAATGCGGAGCTGTTCCATTCATGCCGGATCGCCGAAGTCGTCGGCGCAGTGCGTGCCCTGCAGCAGCAGCGCCCCGGCCAACGCCTCTCGCTGGCCGGATTCTCGCTGGGCGGAAACTTCGCGCTGCGCGTGGGCGTGCGTGCCGCAGATGCGGGCATCGACGTCGCCAGCATCGTCGCGGTCTGCCCCGTGCTCGACCCCGAGCACACGCTGACGCGGCTCGAGTCCGGCTGGGCGCTGTATCGCGAGTACTTCATCTGGAAATGGCGGCGCTCGCTGCGCAAGAAGCGCGCGGCCTGGCCCGACGTGTACCACTCGCTCGAGGACATCATCGAGCTCGGCAACCTGACCGAGATGACGCACCGCCTGGCCTGCGGCTACGGCGGATTTCCGTCGCTGCCCGAGTACCTCCGCGGGTACGGGCTCGTGGGCACTGCGCTCGAGCCACTCGAAGCGCTGCGTGACGCACGGGTCCGCATCATCGCGGCAGACGATGACCCGATCATCCCGGCCACAGATCTCGCGCGGCTGGCCCGCCCGGCGGTGCTCGACATCACGCGCACGCGCCATGGCGGCCACTGCGGCTACTACGATGGCGTGGCCGGGCCAACCTGGGTCGAACGCGAAATTCTCAGGACGTTCCAGCGGCTTTGACGCCGCGCCCACGTGCGGCGGTCGCCGACCTCGTCGCTTCAGCGCGCGCCGCGTGCGTCCATGGCCGCGAGCCAGCGCTCGAATCGCTGCACCGATCCATGCGCGACGTCTGGCGCGAAGGAACTCGCGATCGGCACGGCCTGCCAGTCCTGGGGCTGGCCGGCGGCAAGATAGGCAATGCCGCGCGCTGACGCCTCCAGCAGTTCGGGGCGATCCACCTTGAGCCCGCTGACTGCGGCGAGCACCGTGCACAGGTAGTCGCAGGACGCGAGCCCGCCCGTCAGCAACAACCTGCGCAAGGGCGCTGCGCGCTGCATCGCGCGCACGTTGACTGCGATCAGGAACGCAATGCTCTCGACGACGGCGGCCACCTGCTGCAGGTCGCTGGCTGCGGTTTCCGTCGCAGGTGCTGCATCGGGTTCGACGGCGACGAACTCCACCGGAAAGTCGGGCAGCCAGTAAGGAGCGCCGAGACCGCCGACGCCGTTCAGGAAAAGCACCGGCAGATCGTCATCGGCCAGCGTCGTGCCAAGCGCAGCGAGCATGTTCCTGACGTCGAGCCCAAGGCGCCGGCCGAGCCATTCGAGCGCGGCAAACCCGCCATTCACCGTTCCTTCGTGGCAGTAGAGCGCGCCAGTCGTATCGTCGGTGCGTGCGAACAGCACACTCTTCAGCAGGCCGTGCGGAGTCGGTACCGAGCCGTCCGGCAACACGCGCTGCAGGAATGCGCCGGTGCCAACGTTCACGTAGCCCGTCGTCGGTTCCGGGGGGCCGAAGGCAAAGACGGCGGCGGACTGGTCGCCGCTCACGGCGCGCAGCGGAGCCGTCTGGCCACCGCCGAGCGCCAGCGTGCCGAACTCATGGATCGTGCCGACGCAACGCGGCAGCACCCCGGGCGGGATGGCGAAGGCTTCCAGCAGCGGTGGCGACCAGTCGAGTACGGCGGGATCGAACAACAGCGTGCGCGCAGCATTGGCAGGGTCGACGCAGGCTTCGGTCGTCCCGCACAGGCTTTGCGCAAGGAAACTGGCGAGCGGGCCGGCCTGCAGGCGCTCATCACGCAGCGCAAGCCGTACGGCAGGCAATTCGTCCAGGCACCAGCGCAACTTGCTCGCGCCGTAGTGTGGCGACAGCGGCAGGCCCGTCAGCTCGCGCACCCACGTGGCGCGCGCGCCGAGCTTCTCCGTGAGCCACGCCGCATTGCGTCGATCCTGCCAGGACAAGGCTGGACTGAGCGGCTGCCCGTCGGTGCGGTCCCAGCAGCAGATCGTCGAACGCTGCGTGGCCAGGCCGGCCGCGATGATGGGTCGCCCCGCAGCCAACGGCGACGCGCAGACCTCGAGCACCGCCGTCCGCAGCGACTGCACCAGCTCGGCCGGGTCATGTTCCACACGGTCGTCGCCGCTGCGCTGGGTCGTGATCGGCACGTGCGCTGCCGCGACCTCGCGTCCAAGCGCGTCGAACAGTACCGCGCGGCTGGAGGTGCCGCCCTGGTCCAGCGCCAGGTATAGCGCGCGTGATTCGCCAGGCGGCACCAGTTCGCGCCGAATTGCGCTCAGCTCGCTCGCGAGCCAGGCGAGGTCATCGTCGATCCCGGGCGCGCTCATGCGACGGAGCTGGCCTCGCGCAAGGCATCACGCAGGTCGCGCACCGTCATCGTCTCGACGAAACGGGCTCCCAGCTGCTCGCACTGCCGGGCCGTGGCCAGGTCACGCACTTCGTAAAGAGCCCAGTCCCAGGGGCCGGGCCAGAGCGCAGTCGTCGCCGGCGGCACGCGGTCGATGTTGGCAAAGAGGAATTCGGGAGCGAGCTCGGTCGCCTGGCGCAGCGTCTCGGCGTCGTGGCGCTCGATGACCCAGCCGATGCGCGCGCCGGTCATCAGCCGCAGGATCTTGACGGCTGCGAGGTCGAACGAAATGAGCACGCAGCGGTCGAGCACGGGTTGCACGACCTCGGCGACCCGCCGCAGCACCAGCTCGTGACCGAACCGCCGCAGGCTGGCGCGCTTCACTTCGACAAACGCGGTGACGCCGGGCCAGCCCGCGAGGGCGTCCACGACCTGCGCCAGCGAAGGAGCGCACGTGTGGGCGAAGCGCTCGCCGAGCCGGCTCACTTCGCCCACCGGCATCTCGGCGAGTTGCGGCCAGGACATTTCATGCACGCACTCTGGCCGGCCGCCCACCCGCTGCAGGTCGGCATCGTGAATGACGACCGGGACGTGGTCTGCGGTGAGCTGCACGTCGAACTCGACATGCTGCAGCCCCAGTTCGATCGCCGAGCCCAGCGCGGCCAGCGTGTTCTCGGGAAACTCGGCGGCGTTGCCGCGGTGAGCGATGATCGTGGGCAAGCGCAGGGTGTTGTTCGTCATGGGCCGCAGAGTTTACTTAATGTGCGGCCCGCTGTGGCCGGGCCCGGCTCGCTGGATGCGCCGCCGGAGTGTGACGCCCGTCACGCCTGGACACGTCGCGTCACCTGCCATTGACGAGTGTCGTCATCTGTCACGGTTTCAGCGTGTCGAAATGGTTGCAATTGCTTGCGCGCCGGAATGGCACGCAAGTTGCTAGATCCCCGCTACAGAAACGCGCCGCGAGCAACGATGACTGATTCCATCACCGCTGAAGAAGTCCTGGCCCTGCTGTTCCCCGAACCAGCATCGGCCGGCAATCCCAGCAACTCGGTGACCGCGTTCGTCCGCGATCCGCAGGGTGGATTGATGCTCACGTCGGTAGTGCCCAGCCGCACCCTGCTCGAGACGGCCCGGGTTGCCGGCCGCTGGAACAGCGGCACGCCGATCCTCGACCCGCAGACCCGCGAGATCATCGGCTACGAACTGTCGCCGCTGGCCGTCGCCTGACGGGCGCTGGCGGTCGCTAAGCCGCGGGACTCCGCGGCGGCGGGCTGCGCTATATTCGGCGCTGCGCCGGTGCCCCATTCCGTCGCACGCGACGGAACCACCAGCCGATGACGCCTCCCAGCCCAGGTTCAGCGCCTTGAAGAAGTCCGGCCCGATTCGATTCGGCTGGGTGCGCGGCGCCATGCGTCGCATCCGGGCCGAGCGTGGCGAGGGCGAGCTGTCGGTTCTCGTGCAGCGCGCAGCCCGGCCGCCCGAGGTCACCCTGGCGCTGCGCGCCGGCTTCGTGCTGCTGTTGATCGCCTCGGTGTTCCTCGTCTTCCTGGTCGACCGTGACGGCCTGCGCGACCAGATCGACGGGCACATCTCCGTGTCCGACGTCTTCTATTTCACCATGGTGACGATCACGACCGTCGGCTACGGCGACATCGTCCCCGTGTCCGACCAGGCCCGCCTGATCGACGCGTTTTTCGTCACGCCGGTGCGTGTCTTCGTCTGGCTCATTTTCCTGGGCACCGCTTACCAGCTCATCATCCAGCGGCTCATCGAGGAATGGCGCATGTTGCGTTTGCAGCGCGAGTTGAAGGACCACGTGATCCTCTGCGGCTATGGCCACAGCGGTTCCATCGCCGCGAAGGAGTTGCTGCTGCGCGGCTGGGCCCCCGATGCGATCGTCGTGATCGACCCGGATCGCGAATGAGGTCACGCGTGCAGCCGAGCGGGGATTCACGGGGTTGCATGGCGACGCGTCGAGCGAGGAGATCCTGCGGGTGGCGGGCGTACAGCGTGCGAACTGCGTGATCGTGAGCGTTGGCCGTGACGACACCACGGTGCTGATCGTACTGACCGTGCGCGCCTTGTCGGAGAGTGTACGCATCGTCGCGAGCGTTTCGGAGCCGGAGAACGTGAAGATCGTGCGCTCGGGCGGCGCAGACGAGATCGTCTCGCCGGCGCGCTTCGGCGGTTTCCTGATGGCGGATGCCGTCCAGTCCGACGGCACGATTGAATTCGTGTCCGACCTGCTGTCGTACAAGGGCCGTTGCCAGCTCGTCGAGCGCGCGCCGCGTCCCGAGGAGGTCGGTCAGGTGGCGCGCGACATTCCAGGCGCGGTCATCGTCGAAATCCGCCGCGGACACCAGCGGCTGGGATGCTGGAGCGATCCCACGCTGCGGATCGAAGCGGGCGACCGACTGATCGCGATCGATGCGAATGGGTCGCCGGCGTCCTAGCCGGCTCGCTCAGGACAGCAAGGGACGCCTGAATCTGCCCGAGATGCCGCCGAGCCATTCCCGCGCGTCCTGCTCGCGTGCGGAACTCATCAGACTGCCTGAGGTGGCCTGACCCGACATCGTGGACCGTCCCGAGCGCAAACAGGTGAAGTGCGCTTGCGTCGACCCCACCAAGAAAAAGCCCCGCTTACGCGGGGCCGGGGTTACTCATCGAACGCAGTTTTTCTTGTTGTTCTGATCTGCTTTTTATTGCGCGTTCTGCAACCAGATTTCTTTTTGTGCGATCCGTCTTGTATCGACGATTACTTGAATTTTCGATCCCCTGGCGGACATCCCACCCATGAGCTGGCTTGCCCGTCCTTCGCCCGGTGGCGGATTTTTGGTGCTCTTCTGGGCCAATGAAGGACAAGTACAAGTAAGCAAGGCCCGTGCCAGTTGTTGGCCGGGCCTTTGTTTTCAAGGGTTTACGAGGGCTGAAAGCGCGGCGGACGCCCCGCTGAAGGCGTCCGCACCGGGTAAACGTAAAGAATGCCGACAGCGTCAGAAGGCGTTGATGCCTGTCAATTCACGGCCGATGGTGAGCTGGTGAATCGTCTCGGTCCCTTCGTACGTGATCACGCTCTCGAGGTTGAGTGCGTGCCGGATCGGCACGTACTCCGCGCTGATACCCGAGCCGCCGAGGATGTCGCGCGCATCGCGGGCCACTTCGATCGCCGCGCGGCAGTTGTTCCACTTCGCGAGCGACACGTGCGACGGCGTCATCTGCCCCGTGTCCTTCAGCCGACCAAGCTGCAGCGACAGCAACTGCGAGAGCGTGATCTTGCGTGACATCTCGGCGAGGCGAATCTGGATCGCCTGCGTTGCGGCCAGCGGACGGTTGAAGAGGATGCGCGTCTTCGAATACTCGAGCACCTCGCCGAGGCAGGCCTGGGCGGCACCGATCACGCCCCACGTGATGCCGTAGCGCGCCTGCGTGAGGCACGACAGCGGCGCCTTGATGCCGCAGGTGGAGCCCGGCAGCATCGCCGAATCGGGGACCACGACATCGGCGAGAAAAATGGCGCCCGTGGCCGATGCGCGCAGCGAGAACTTGTTCTCGATCTCCGGCGTCTCGAGGCCTTTGGCGCCGCGCTCGACGAGAAAGCCGCGAATGCCTTCTTCGGTGCGTGCCCAGATGATGAAGATGTCGGCGATCGGCGAATTGGTGATCCACATCTTGCTGCCGTTCAGCACCCAGTCGGTTCCCCGGCGCTTGGCATGGGTCTTCATGTTCGCGGGATCGGAGCCGCCGTGCGGCTCGGTCAGCCCGAATGCACCGATGAGCTCGCCCCGGGCCATGCGCGGCAGGTAGCGCTGCTTCTGCTCTTCGCTGCCGTAGGTGTAGATGGGGTACATGCACAGCGAGGACTGCACCGACACGAAACTGCGCAGGCCCGAATCGCCGCGCTCGAGTTCCTGGCAGATGAGCCCATAGCTCACTGCGTTCATACCCGCGCAACCGTAACCCTCGAGCGAACTGCCGAGGAGCCCGAGCGCCGCCAGTTCTCCCACCAGTTCTTTCGGGAACGTATGGTTTTCGAAGTGCGACCGGATGACGGGGAGCACGGCATCGTCGACGAAGCGCGCGACCGTGTCCTGCACCATGGCCTCCTCGGCGGTGAGGGCGGCGCGGACGTCGAACAGGTCGAGCGGATTCAGGGCATTGGCGGGCACGGCGGCTCCGGTCGGATTCTTGTTGGGAGGGCGGCAATTCTAATGGAAAGTCTGGCCCGATACCCCGCATCGCCCTATGCTGACCGGCCGGCAGAGGCCCGCATGAAGATCCCCGAAATCCTGCTAGTTGAAACCTTCCACAAGCCCGGCTCGCTCGCGAGCGTGCTGGCGGTCATCGCCGACGAGCGCCTGGCCATCGAGCACCTGCAGTCGCTGCGGCGGGAGCAGGGCCGCACGCTGTGGGAGATCACGGTCGAGGTGGACGAGCAGGCCAATCCGGATTTCTATGCCAGGATCGACGCGCTGCCGAATGCGCGTTTCGTGGGCAAGTCCGACCGGGTGTTCAACCGCCACAAGGGCGGCAAGATCCACATGCAGCCGACGCTGCAGATCACCACCCAGCAGACGCTGCGCGACATCTATACGCCAGGCGTGGCGCGGGTCTGCCTCGCCATCCGTGACGATCCGTCCAAGGCTGCGCTGTATACGAACCTGCCGCGCACCGTCGCCGTCGTGACCAACGGCACGGCCATCCTGGGGCTCGGCGACATCGGCCCCGTCGCGGGGCTGCCCGTCATGGAAGGCAAGTCGGCGCTGTTTGCAGCGCTGGTCGGCATCACGGCGGTGCCGATCCTGATCGATTCGCACGATCCCGTGCGCATCGTCGACACCATCGTCGCCATCGCGCCTTCGTTCGGTGCGATCCAGCTCGAAGACATCGCGGCCCCCGAATGCTTTGAGATCGAGGCCGAACTCGTGCGGCGGCTGCCCATTCCCGTGCTCCACGATGACCAGCACGGCACGGCCGTGGTCACGCTCGCTGCGCTGCTGAACGCCACCAGGCGCGTCGGACGCTCGCTCGCCACGTCCGTCATCGGGCAGATCGGCCTCGGCGCTGCCGGCTTGGGCATCGCGCGGTTGCTGCGGGCGCAGGGCGTGCAGCGCCTGCTCGGAACCGACTTGCGCGCCGAGGCCATCGAGCGGTTCAAGTCGCTGGGCGGCGAAGCCTCGACGCTGCCCGAGGTCATGGCCCAGGCCGATGTCATCGTGGCGACGACGGGCGTCAGGGGCCTCATCAAGCCCGAATGGGTGCGGCCAGGGCAGATCGTCTTCGCACTCTCGAATCCCGACGCGGAAATCGACCCGATGGTCGCGCTGGAGCGCGGAGCCGTCTTCGCGGCCGACGGACGGGGCATCAATAACGTCGCGGCGTTTCCCGGCCTGTTCAAAGGCGCGCTTGAGGCCGCAGCACCGCGCTTCACCGATGGCATGCTGGTCGCAGCGGCGCATGCTCTGGCGAAGCGCGCCGGTGCCGAGGAACTTCTGCCCGACCCATTGAATCTTGAGACGCATCGGTCCGTGACCGCGGCGGTACGCCTGGCGGCGACCGAGCCCGTGTCAACCGCGCTTTTATAATTGCGTTCTAGATATTTAGGGTTTCGATCTATTGTTCACGCTATCCAATAAGGAGCGACTCATGAAAAGAATCACCCGGTCGGGCTTCGTTGCCCTCCTGGCTGCTGCCGCCGTGGCCCTGGCTGGCTGCGCCTCGATGGAAGACTTCGCGACGAACCCCGAAAAGGAGAAGACCCGCAAGGGCACTGGTTACGGTGCGGCTGCCGGCGCGGTCGTCGGCCTGCTCAGCGCCGGCAACAACCCATTCAAGTCCGCGATGATCGGAGCAGCAGCAGGCGCGCTCGTCGGCGGATCCGTCGGCTATTACATGGACAAGCAGGAGGCGAAGCTGCGCCAGCAAATGGCTGGCACTGGCGTCGACGTGGTCCGCAACGGCGACAACATCACCCTCGACATGCCGGGCGGCGTGACGTTCGCGTTCAACAGTTCAGACCTGAACTCGCAGTTCTATCCCGTCCTCGACAAGGTGGCGGGCACGCTCGGCGAGTTCGACAAGACGGTGATCGAGGTGGCTGGCCACACCGATAGCGTCGGCAGCGCGGCCTACAACCAACAGCTGTCCGAAAAGCGGGCGGCCAGCGTGGCGGCGTACCTGAGCAGCCGCGGCGTCGACCGCAGCCCGCATGGTCACCGTTGGCGCGGGCAAGGATCACCCGATCGCCAGCAATGAAACGGAAGAGGGCCGTGCCCAGAACCGTCGCGTCGAGATCACGATCGTGCCGGTGACGCAGGAGAACGTGCAGAAGGCCAAGTCCGGCTGATCCGTCGCCCTCTCCCTCTCCCGCTATGCGGGAGAGGGTCGGGGTGAGGGCATCCGCGGCTACAGTTCGGCGGCGTACTCGCGAGCAGTCGCTCCGGGATCTGGCCCCGGGCTTGGAAAGGCAGACACGCGCCCGGGGCCAGATCCCGGCGCAACCGCTCGCGCTGAAGGTACGGCTGCAATTCGAAGATTGCGTCGGGAAGAATGCTCGCAGTCTGCTGCCAGCTCAGCCAGGCGTTCGGTGCGCCACGTCCTGGCGCGCGCGTGTCTGCCTTTCCAAGCGCGACGGGACGTGGCGCACCGAACGCCCAGGACCCGTGCAGACCCGGGGAGCGAGAGCCCTCACCCGCGCTTTGCGCGACCTCTCCCGCAGGAGCGGGAGAGGTGGGCAACCAGGACGCTCACCCGCGCTTTGCGCGACCTCTCCCGCAGGAGCGGGAGAGGTGCACTTCAGGCGACGACCAGCTTTTGCAGCTTCTTGATCGCGTTCGCCTCGATCTGGCGGATGCGCTCGGCCGAGACGCCGTACTGGTCGGCCAGCTCGTGCAGCGTGGCCTTGGGTTCGTCCACCCAGCGCGCACGCATGATCGCGCGGCTGCGTTCGTCCAGCTGCGTCATCGCGTGCGACACGCGCTCGCTGACGTCGTCGTCCCATTCGGCCGACTCGATCGCCACGGCGGGATCGGAGTCCGGCGCAGGCAGGTAGGCCGCCGGCGAATAGGCCGTCGAATCCTCGTCGTCGGCGTCAGGGCTGGGATCGTACGAGACGTCGCGCGACGAGAGCCGCCGCTCCATCTCGGTGACGTCCTGTTCGGTCACGCCCAGGTCGCGCGCGATGGCAGTGGTTTCCGCGGCCGACAGCCAGCCAAGGTTCTTCTTGAGCTTGCGCAGGTTGAAGAACAGCTTGCGCTGCGCCTTGGTGGTGGCGACCTTCACCAGTCGCCAGTTGCGCAAGACGTACTCGTGGATCTCGGCACGGATCCAGTGGACTGCGAACGACACGAGACGCACGCCGACCGCCGGGTCGAAGCGCTTCACCGCCTTCATCAGGCCGACGTTGCCTTCCTGCACCAGGTCGCCCATCGGCAAGCCGTAGCCGGCATAGCCGCGCGCGATGTGCAGCACGAACCGCAGGTGCGAGAGCACCAGCTGGCGGGCCGCGTCGATGTCGCCATCGGCATGGAAACGCAGCGCCAGCGCCTGTTCATCCTCGCGACTCAGCACGGGGATGCGGCTGACCGTATCCACATAGGCGTCGAAACTGCCGACCGGGCCCGCCAGGGCCAGCTCGGCAGGTGTGCGGGGAATGAGTGCGTTCGCCATCGTATTCATCGGAGCGGTGAACCCCTTGGGCACATGGGTGTGCTGCCAATATTAGCAGTCTGCAGATTGGAGTGCTAAACGCCGGGGAAGTTCCTCATAACGAGTGATGCTGGGATACTAAGTTTATACAAATCAGTTATTTAGATGACTTGACGCATATTCCCTGATGGCGTCGCCGAGCGTCCCGCGCATTTTTAGGGTCGTCCAAGATCGTCTGGGGGCGGCCATGAGCATCCGCAGTCGGCAAGGGCTTTGGGCAATGGTGATCCTGCTGGCAGGAGGCCTGGCAGGCTGTACCGACGCCATCACGGTCTGGCCGGTGGCCGCGGGTGTCCACGGTGCCGCAGATGTCGACGTGCCGCCGTTGGCGGGTCATTGGCGCGTGGCCGATCCAGCTGGGGACGGGCCGACGCTGGAAGTACAGCACGTCCCCGGTGAGCGCGGCACATGCCGCGGCGGCATGGTCACTTACACCGAGGCTGGCAACGTCACTCACATCGGCGACCAGACCTGCTTCATCGACCTCGCTGGCAGCCTGGTGGCCGAAGTACGCTCGGTCGAACCGATGGCGGGGTTTTACCGCCAGTACCTGGTTCGCATCGATGCCGACCGGATCGAGGTATGCACCGGCTTTCCCATCTGGGTCGTACTGGCCCATCTGCAGAAGCAGGGTCCAGTCGGATTCTCGCTCGATGCACTCGAGTACACGGTGCGTGAGCAAGAGTCGGGTGACCTGATGGTCTTCATATCCCAACCCGAGCCCTTGCGCGAGGTTCTGGGCATGGCTTTGCCCGAGGCGGTTGCCCGCTGCGATCGCGGCGCTGACGACATCGAGTGGATCGGGTTCGAGCGGTTCGAGCCCGAGGAGGAGTCCGCGGCGAGCGAGTAAGACTCGCGACTACTTCGGCTCGATCTCCCGCAACTCGCGGGTGGCGACGATGAACGAGCCCAGCCAGCCGAGCAGGGCGCCCCCTGCGAGCAAGGCACCCCAGCCGGCGATACCCACGCCCTGCAGTTCGAACTGGCTGCCGTACAGTCCGGCGATGCGCTGCACGGGTGCGCTCAGGACCATCACGACCACGGCGACGATGAGCCCGGCGATGAATCCACCCGCCAGGCCGTACCAGACGCCGTTGTAGAGGAACGGGCGGCGCACGAACGCATCGCTGCCGCCGACGAGCTTGGTCACTTCGATCTCGTCACGGCGATTCTCGATGTCGAGCCGGATCGTGTTGCCGATGATCACGAGGATGCCGAGCGCGAACAGCGCCGCCGCCAGGAACACACCACGGCGGATCACGTCGAGGATGGCGTTGAAGCGGCTCACCCATTCCGTGTCGAGCTGCACGATGTCGACGCCGTCGATCAGCTTGAGTTCGCCCGTCAGCGCCTGCACGCGGCCCGCGTCGCGGAACTCGGCGTCGGGGCGCACCACCAGCGCATGCGGCAGCGGGTTGTCCTTGAGCGCATCCAGCGCCGCGCCAAACCCGGAGTTGCGACGAAACTCGGCCAGTGCCGCGTCGGCTTCGATCAGCGTCACCTCATCGACGTCGCGACGTTGCCGGATGCGATCGGCGGCGCGCTTGGCCTGCTCGAGCGTCGCGTCCGTCTTCATGTAGACCGAGATGTCGAGCGCGCTGTTCCAGCCACCGCTAGCGACGCGGACGTTCTGCACCAGCACGTGCAGGCACGCAGGCAAGGCGAGCGCGATGCCGATCACCACGATTGTCAGCATCGTCGCGAAAGGGTGTTGCCACAGCCGTCCGAGCGACCCGACCAACGTCTGCAGGTGCCGTTCGAGCCACTGTTTCATGGCAGCTCCGCCCGGATCTCTGGCAGCGCGGGCGCCGGCTGCGCATCCCAGGAGTCCACGGTGCGGCCCTGCGCGAGGATGACGCGCCTGACGCCGAAGCGCTCGATCAGGTGGATGTCGTGGCTCGCGATCACGACGGTGACGCCCACTTCGTTGAAGCGCTTGAAGATGTTCATGACCTCGATCGCGAGGTCGGGATCGAGGTTGCCCGTGGGCTCGTCCGCGATCAGCAACGCAGGCTTGCCGATGATCGCGCGCGCAATGCCGACACGCTGCTGCTCGCCGGTCGACAGTTCGATCGGGCGCGAACGTTCGCGCCCGAGCAACCCCACCTGGTCGAGCGCCGCGCGCACGCGCTTCAGGATTTCTTTCTCCGGCACACCCGCGATCACGAGCGGCAGGCCGACGTTGTCGTACACCGGCCTGTCCATCAGCAGCTTGTGGTCCTGGAACACGACGCCGATCTGGCGACGGAAGGCGGGAATCTTCGAGCGCGGCACTGCCGCTGTGTTCTGCCCGTTGACCACCAGCGTGCCCTTGCTGGGCCGTTCGATCAGCGCGATCAGCTTGAGCAACGTGCTCTTGCCGGCGCCGGAATGACCGGTGAGGAACACCATCTCGCCGCGGCCGATGTCGAGCGAGAGGTCGCTGACGGCCTCGCGTCCGTTCGGGTAGCGCTTGGAAACGTGATCGAAGCGGATCATCGCGGCGGATTCCGCGCGCGCGGGCGACAGCACGGCGTCGACGAACGCGCCGGCGTCGAACACGTCGAAATCGGCTGCGGTTTCGCCGATGCCGATGAAACGGATCGGCAACTTCAGGGTGTCGGCGATCGCGAGCACGATGCCGCCCTTGGCGGTGCCGTCGAGCTTGGTCATCACCAGCCCGGTGACGCCGATGGCCTGGTTGAACTGCTGCGCCTGCGTGAGCGCGTTCTGCCCCTGGCTGCCGTCGAGCACGAGCAGCACTTCGTGGGGCGCAGTCGGGTCGAGTCGCGTCAGCACGCGGCGCACCTTCTTGAGTTCTTCCATCAGGTTGCTCTGCGTGTGCAGGCGGCCTGCGGTGTCGGCGATCAGGACGTCGATGCCGCGTGCCTGCGCGGACTGCAGCGCGTCGAACGTGACTGCCGCGGGATCTGCGCCAGCGCCCTGCGCGATCACGGGCACATGGTTGCGTTCACCCCAGACCTGCAGCTGCTCGATCGCCGCAGCGCGAAACGTATCGCCGGCAGCGAGCATCACCTTGCGGCCCTCGGCGACGTAGCGATGGGCCAGCTTGCCGATCGTCGTGGTCTTGCCCGAGCCGTTGACGCCGACGACGAGGATCACGAACGGCTTGTTCGCGGCGTCGACGAGGAGTGGCTGCGCAACGGGCTGCAGGATCTCGAGCATCGCGGCACGCAGTGCGGCGAGCAGTGCATTCAGGTCGGCGAGTTCCTTGCGCTGCACGCGTGCGCGCAGTGAGCCCAGGATCTTCTCGGTCGTCTCGATGCCGACGTCGGCAGCGATCAGGCGCGTCTCGAGTTCGTCGAGCACGTTCTCGTCGATCTTGCCGCCGGGCAGCAGGTTCGCCAGGTCGTAGGTGAGCCACGAATCGCCGCGATTCAGCTTCGCCCGCATGCGGGCGAGCCAGCCCTGCTTCGACGCCTCGGTCCCGGCAGGCACGGATGCAGGAACGACGGACGCAGCTTCCTCGGCGTTGGGCGGGCCGCCCTCGCTGGTCTTCTTCGACCGGAACCCGAATAAACCCATGGTGTCGCGTCGTCGTCCAGGCGTCAGGAGCCGCGATTGTAGCGGACCCCAAAAAAGAAGGGCGGGATCGCTCCCGCCCTTCGGTCACGCTGCCTGTCTGCGCGTCAGTTCAGGTCGAGCACCGTCGGGTCCGTGAGGACCACGAACGGACCGCCGGGCTGCACGGCCGAGGCGCCGAACAGCACGCTCTGACGCTGCATCTCGACCGTCGCCGCGAGGCTGGCCGTGGGATCGAACAGCGAGCCGTGCGAGCCCTTCGAGAAGAACGTGTAGCCGCCGTTGCCCGCACTGACCGCATTCGGACCGAGCGTCTTGAGCTTCAGCAGCCCACCCTGCGCGATCAGCCGATCCGTGGCGCTGTTCGGCACGACCGTGTCGTTGAGCACCTTGATCAAGTGCACCGGGTGCATCGCCACCGCGTCCTTGATGTGGTTGATCGGGTCGCCCGAATCGATCACCGCCTGGAAGTCGCGGAAGAACAGGTTGTAGCTGAATGAATTTTCCACGAGCTGTCCCGTCACACCCGCCTTGATCCGCGGGCCGAAGGTCTGCGAGTCGAGCAGCAGCTTGGTGATCACGCCGCCCGGAGCGGACAGCGTTGCGGTGCGCAGATCATTCGTGAAGTGGATGTGCGAGCCGCCGACGATGGCGCCAAGCGACAGGCCGGTGAAGCTGATGCGCGTCGGATCCACGCCCACCAGGCCGGCCGGGGCCGGGGTGCCGGGGGGGATGGCAAGGCCCGGGATCGACTTCGTGAGCTGGATGAGGTCGGCCTCGGCCTGGCGCAGGTTGTCGCGCCCCGTGGCCGGGCTCGTCAGGTTGATGAAGTGCGTGCCGGAGGCGTCGACCTTGCCGTCGCGGGGGGCAGCGCCCGTCGTGTTGTTGACGAGGTCGACGTCGAAGGTGCGCTCCGTCGCGCCGATGCACTGCGGCTGCGTCGGCGAGCAGTACAGCGCCCCGAAGGTGGGGTCGCCCTGCACGATACCGTGCAGCGGCAGGTCCATCGCGACGACGATGAAGCAGGCATCCGCGTAGGCATCGGCCATGGTGAGCGCCTGCCCGCGGTTGCCGGTGATGCCGTGCTGGACGATGGCCACCGGCCAACCGGCGGCGGGCTTGCCCGGGCAGGTCGACGTGGCGTTCGGGATCGTGACCACGATCGGTACGGTGACGTCGGCGACCTTGGCGGGCACCGGGTTGAACATCGTCAGGTTGCGGCTGGTCGCGTCGATGCCCGGCACCTGCGACGGGCCGGCCGCGGTCCAGAACTTGGTGAGCACCGATGCGCTGTCCGTCGCGCTGGCGGGCGGCGTCAGGTAGTAGGGCAACTTCGTGGAGCCGACGAAGATGTTCGCCTTGCCGGCAAACGCCGCGTGACCGCCTCGGTCGTGAGGCCAGTCGGTACGATCAGCGTCTGCTGCGCGGTCGAGATCTTGGAGACGACGTCCAGCACGTCGTCGATCGACTGCGTGGAGAAGCTCCAGGTGAGGATCACCGACGCCGGGCTCGTGGCCGTGGCCGCCTGCGCGATGCCGAGGTGCGCCTTGGTGAGCTGGCAGAGCTGCCGCAGCGTCGCATCCGTGATCGTGCTGCAATTAGCGGGCGCGGACTTGAACGACGAGTAGAGCGTGCTCGAGCCCATGTTGGCGCCGCTCGTGGCCTTGAGGCCGTCGGTAAGCACCACGAGGTAGCCGACGTTCAGGACCTTATTGATGTTCGGGCCGCTGTCATTTACGGCCGGGCCGGTGCTGAAGGCGAGCGGCTTGAGCGGCGTGATCCGCAGGAAAGTGCTCGAGCTGTCGACGTCCGGCGAGATGTCGGCGGTGAAGTCGGTGCCGTAGGTGAGCACGCCGGCGACCGGGCTCGTCGCGCCTGTCGGCAGGAAGGCCGGGTTGGTGGCGGGCGCCTTGGTGGTCGGGTCCAGCCACAGCTTCACGATCTTCACGGAGCTGGCGCTGATGGACGCAGGATCGATGGGCAGCGAGAAGCCCGTCGTGAGCGATGCGGTCGTGGACCAGCCGTCCTGCGAGTTGAGCGCCGCCTGCATTGCAGCGCTGCGCCACGGCAAGGTGGGAATGTTGAGCGTGCCGTCCACGGGAGCGCCCGGGATCGCGAAGTAAAGGTCGTACGGGTAAGGCACGTCGAGGACCGACGCCGCGAGGTTGATATCGAACTTCGCGAAGGCGATTTCGGTCGGCGGTGGCGGCGACTCTGGTCCGTCCTGCGACGAATCACATCCGCCTAGCGCGATTCCTGCCAACGCTACCGCGAGTGCGGGCGCGAACAGCCTGCTCCTGGACTCGAACATTTGCTTTCCCCTCAGTTAAATCCGCGCGTAGCATCACGCGTATTAGTGATCTTCACGAAGCCTACGCTCGCCTGACGATGCCGCGCAACAATCGCCCGGAAACCCCGCGAGCGGACCGTTTGGCAGACGCAACAGCCAAACCGGCAGGCCGTCCCCCGACACGCCGTCCGGCAGCCCAGCGAGGCGGCCGGCACGAAGTCCGAATCATCGGTGGCGAATGGCGCGGTCGCAAGTTGCATTTCCCACCGGCCGCGGGCCTGCGCCCGACTCCGGACCGCGTTCGTGAGACTCTGTTTAACTGGCTGCAGTTCGAACTGGCCGGTACGCGTTGCCTCGACCTGTTTGCCGGCAGTGGCGCACTCGGGTTCGAGGCGCTTTCGCGGGGTGCCGCAGAAGTCGTGTTCGTCGAGCGCGATGCGGCGTCTGCCCGGGCGATCAGCGACATGCTCGCCCAGCTCCGGTGCGATCGCGGCCGCGTGGAGCGGGTGGATGCGCTGGCCTGGCTCGAGCGTGGGCCGCTCTCGTCGAAACCCTTCGACATCGTCTTCCTCGATCCGCCCTACGATGAATCGCGGTTGCCGGCCCTTACGGCACAGCTGGAGCGCGGCGGGTGGCTCGCTCCCGGGGCGTGGGTCTACCTGGAAGACGCAGCAGCGCGCGGCGAGCCGACGCTACCGCCCGGTTGGACGCTGTTGCGCAGCAAAAGGGCGGGCGACGTCGGCTATCATCTCGCTCGCCGGGCCCTCGGGCCCCTCTAGAAAAACACCCGCCAAGGCGGGGCAAAAGGAACCGAATGGGCAGTCGCGCGATGTATCCGGGCACGTTCGATCCGTTCACGAACGGACACAACGACCTCGTGCGGCGGGCCAGCCGCATTTTCGACAAGGTCGTGGTCGCGATCGCGGCGAACCCGGGCAAGGCCCCGCTGTTCCCGCTCGAGAAGCGGATCGAGCTGGTCAAGATCGTGCTGGGCGACCTGCCCAACGTCGAAGTCATGGGGTACACGGGCCTCACCGTCGAGTTCGCGCGCGTCAACGGCCTCAACGTGATGATGCGCGGCCTGCGCGCCGTGTCGGACTTCGAGTTCGAATTCCAGCTCGCGACCATGAGCCGGCACCTGACCGACCAGGTCGAAACGGTGTTTCTCACGCCCACCGAGCAGTTCAACTTCATCTCGTCGACGCTCATCCGCGAGATCGCGAGCCTGGGTGGGGACATCACGGAATTCGTGCACCCCGCGGTGGCTGCGGCCCTGCAGGCGCGATTCGCCAAGCAAGCCCTGTAGCGGCGGCCGGCAGTCGCTTGGCGCGCGCCGCGCTGCGGCCATTTCGCCGCGCTTCGGTCGCTTTTGCTCCGTGTGCCTGCGTCGCGCAGGCTCGAACATGGCGCTCCTGATCGAGGAGCCCCGATGTCGTCGTTGCCGCTGCCCTTGTGGCCCGAATCCGAACGTCCGCGCGAGAAGTTGCTGAAGCTGGGCGCTCCGGCGCTCTCCGAGGCCGAGTTGCTGGCGATCCTGCTGCAGACCGGCACCCGCGGCCGCACCGCGGTCGACACGGCGCGCATGCTCCTGGGCGAGTTTCGGTCGGTACGTGGCTTGCTCACGGCCGGGCGCGATGCGGTCTGCCGGACGCCCGGCCTGGGTGCTGCCAAGTACGCGTTGTTGCAGGCGGCGCTGGAGCTGTCGCGCCGGCACTATGCGGAGCAGATGTCGGCGGGGCCGCCGCTGGCCAATCCCCGGGCCACCCGGGAGTTCCTGCGGGCACGCCTCCGGGATCGCGAACATGAAGTCTTTTGCTGTCTTTTTCTAGACAATCGCCACCGAGTCATTGCTTTTGACGAGGTTTTTCGGGGGACGATAGACGGCGCCAGCGTCCATCCGCGCGAGGTGGTCAAGCTGGCCCTGACCCGCAATGCCGCCGCCGTGATCCTGGCCCATAACCACCCGTCCGGGATCGCCGAGCCGAGCCAGGCCGACGAATTGATCACCGGACGCCTGCGCGACGCACTCGCCCTGGTGGACATCCGGATTCTCGACCACATCGTCGTGGGGGATGGGGCGTGTGTGTCCTTCGCAGAGCGGGGCTTGCTGTAGGAAGAAGGGGCTAGGGGTTAGGGGCTAGGGGCTAGTCGGAGGCGCGCGATTGCGCGCAGAGTTCACCTCTCCCGCGTCGCGGGAGAGGTCGGCCGGAGGCCGGGTGAGGGCACTTGCCGCGCTTAGCGCGCGTCCGACTGATCTGCGCCTAGCCCCTAGCCCCTGTCCAGTCCCGTCTCCGCCGAGGCTTGCCTCGGCGGAGACGGACTGGTATAAAACGCGGCTCGTTTACGGGGTCCGCCCTTCGGCCGGCCCGACTGTCACAGGATTCAGCACCATGTCGAAAGTCTGTCAGGTCACCGGCAAGCGGCCGATGAGCGGCAACACCGTTTCGCACGCCAACAACCGCAAGCGCCGCCGCTTCCTGCCGAACCTGCACACGCAGCGTTTCTGGCTCGAGACGGAAAAGCGCTGGGTCAGCCTGCGCGTGTCCGGCAATGCCATGCGCACGATCGACAAGAAGGGCATCGAAGTCGTCGTCAGCGAACTCCGCGCCCAGGGCGTCAAGGTCTGACGGCGTAAGCCGCAGGAGTCACTCACATGCGCGACAAGATCAAACTCGTTTCGACCGCCGGCACCGGCCACTTCTACACGACGACCAAGAACAAGCGTCTCCACCCGGAGAAGCTCGAGGTCAAGAAATTCGACCCCAAGGTCCGCAAGCACGTGGCCTACAAGGAAGCGAAGATCAAGTAATCCTTGGTCCGCGACCGCAGCAGAAAAACCCGCCATCGGCGGGTTTTTCGTTTCTGCGGCACCCGCGTCGGAAATAGGGGACATTCACCTGTTTGCGGAGACCGTCCAGAGTCATGCCGGAGCTGCCAGAAGTCGAAACCACCCGCCGCGGCGTCCGCGATGCCGTGGTCGGTCGCACGATCACCGCGTTCGACCTGCGCGAGCCGCGGCTGCGCTGGCCGGTCGAGCCCGGCCTCGTCAAGGAACTGGCTGGCCAGCGCGTGCACGAAGTGCGGCGCCGGGCCAAGTACCTGCTGCTCGACCTCGACCGCGGCTCGCTGATCGCGCACCTCGGCATGTCCGGCAGCCTGCGCGTGATGCCTGCCGGGTCGCCGCGCCTGCTGCACGATCACTACGACCTGGTGCTCGATTCGGGGCAGTGCCTGCGCTTCAACGACCCGCGCCGCTTCGGCAGCCTGCTGTGGTGTACCGGCCCCGTCGACGAGCACCCGCTGCTTGCCGCGCTGGGGCCCGAGCCGCTCGAGGACGCGCTCACCGCGGACTACCTCGCCACCCGCGCCCGCCGCCGCAAGGCCGCGGTCAAGCTGTTCCTGATGGATCAGCACGTGGTCGTCGGCGTCGGCAACATCTATGCGAGCGAGGCCCTGTTCCGCGCCGGAATCCGGCCCCGGCGCGCCGCCGGACGCATCAAGACCGCGGAATGGCAGCGCATCGTGACGTCGATTCGGCAGGTGCTGGGCGAGGCGATCCAGCAGGGCGGCACGACGCTGCGCGATTACGTCAACACGGACGGCACGCCCGGCTATTTTCGCCAGCAGCTCTTCGTCTACGAGCGAGCCGGTGAGCCGTGCCGGCAGTGCGCTACGCCGATCCGTCACCTGGTGCAGGGGCAGCGGTCCACCTATTTCTGCCCCACCTGCCAGAAATAGCCGGTTCCCACCTCGCCCGCTTGCGGGAGAGGTCGGCCGCAGGCCGGGTGAGGGTTTTCCAGAGCCACCGGTTATGACCTGAGACCACCTGCGACACGCGGGTGATTTTGCGGCTTGCCGCTTTGCCGGGGCGCGGGCTCCACCCCCATAATCGTCCGCCATGCCAGTCGCAGAAACGCCATCGATGCGAGTCGTGCTCGGGGTCACCGGCGGGATCGCCGCGTACAAGAGCGCCGAACTCACGCGCCGCCTCAAGGACAAGGGCGCGGACGTCCAGGTCGTGATGACCGCGGGAGCACGCGAGTTCGTCACGCCGCTCACGTTCCAGGCGCTCTCCGGACGGCCCGTACGCACCGACCTGTGGGATGCCGCCGCCGAGGCCGCGATGGGGCACATCGAGCTGGCCCGCTGGCCGCAGCGCATCGTGATTGCGCCGGCGACGGCTGATTTCATCGCGCGTCTCGCGCACGGCCTGGCTGACGACCTGCTGTCCACGTTGTGCCTCGCGACGGACGCCCCCATCGTGGTCGTGCCCGCCATGAATCGGTTGATGTGGTCGAACGCCGCCACGCAGGCCAACGTCGCTGCGTTGCGCCAGCGCGGCTTCACGATTCTCGGTCCTGCCGAAGGCGCGCAGGCCTGTGGCGAAACCGGAGCCGGCCGCATGGTCGAGCCGCAGGCCATCGTCGACGCGCTGTTTGCAGCGCCACGCACCCTCGACGGCAACTCGCCGCTGCGCGGTCGCAAGGTAGTCGTCACGGCTGGGCCGACGCGCGAACGCATCGATCCCGTGCGGTTCATCACCAATCGCAGCTCCGGCAAGATGGGTTATGCGGTTGCCGAAGCAGCGCGCGATGCCGGTGCCAACGTCGTCATCGTGAGTGGGCCCGTCAACGTGCCCACGCCACCCGGCCTGAAGCGAGTCGACGTCGAGACGGCCGAGCAGATGATGAACGCGGTGCAGGCGGAAATTGCCGACACGGACATCTTCATTGCGGCGGCGGCGGTGTCGGATTACCGCATGCGTGAGATCGCCGCGCACAAGATCAAGAAGACCAGCGACGAACTGTCGCTGCAGCTTTCGCGCACGCCCGACATCCTCGCGACGGTGGCGGCGGGCTCGCCGCGTCCGTTCGTGGTGGGGTTCGCGGCCGAAACGCAGAACGTCGAGCGCAACGCGCTGGCCAAACTCGAGGGCAAGAAACTGGACATGATCGCCGCGAACCAGGTGGGCGAAGGCCTGGCCTTCGACTGCGACGACAACGCACTCACGGTGTACTGGGCCGGCGGCAAGCGCGAGCTCGAGCGCGCGCCCAAGTGCCAGCTGGCCGGTTCGCTGATCGACGTGATCGCCGAGCGCTTTGCAGGGAGCAAGAAGCCATGAGCGCGGCGCGCCCCACGCTGCAGGTGCGTGTGCTCGACGCACGCATTGGTAGCGAATTTCCGCTGCCGCATTACGCCACACCGGGCTCCGCCGGACTCGACCTGCGCGCGTGCCTCGATTCAGCGCTCTGGTTCTGGCGCCCGGGCAGACGCACCTCATCCCGACGGGCATTGCGGTTTACGTTGCAGACCCGGGCCTCGCCGCGGTGCTGTTGCCGCGCTCGGGCCTGGGACACAAGCACGGCATCGTGCTGGGCAATCTCGTCGGCCTGATCGATTCGGATTACCAGGGCCAGGTGATGGTCTCGTGCTGGAACCGCGGCCAGACGCCGTTCACGATCGAACCCGGCGAACGCATCGCACAGATGGTCGTGGTGCCGGTCGTGCAGGTCGACTTCGAAGTGGTGGACGAATTCGCCGCGACCGATCGTGGCGCGGGGGGATTCGGGAGTTCGGGAAGAGGGTAGGGGAAGGGGCTAGGGGCTAGGGGCTAGTCGGAAGTGCAGCCCCAAGAGAAGTTGCCGCGCTGACAATTTCCCGAGTGCTTGTCGCCGATACGTATCTCCCTGAACGTTGATAGGTCAAAGCGGACATTCGCGAACGGGCAAGTTCGGCCAGAAGCGGACGGTGACGGGTAGTCGAAGCGCATGTTCCCTTATTCGACAAGTCGCCGCATAGCAGTGCGGCCTAATTCTTGTTAGGCGTCTCACAAACCTTTACCCCAAAATTCACCGCTATGAACGCCATACAACTTGTCCGCCAAGTCACGGCTCTCACTGGCTTCACGCATTCAGCCGGGGTAGAAGTCAAATACGCAGAACCAGGCAAAGTTGAACTTGAACTCGCTAAGAAGCCCGAGTTACTTCAGTTCAATGGTTACTTTCACGGAGGCGTCGTTTCAGGGCTGGCAGATCACGCCGCAGGTGCAGCGGCAACGACGGCTTTAACTTCCGGCAAAATCGCAATCACTGTAGATCTGCACGTCAATTTTCTGTCGCCCGCCAGTGGCAACTCGATAATTGCAAAGGCGCATACCCTGCAAGTTGGAGGCACAATTTGTGTGGTCTCCGTCTCTGTAGAAACTGAAACCTCAAGGGGCATGCAAGTTTGTGCAGTCGCCCATGCGGTCCTACGGGTAGTGGACATGCCTCAACTCAATACTCCCAGAACTTAAGCAGCTTGTTTGCTGTGCAAAGACGCCTGACGCAACGGTCCGGTTAGCTCAAACGCTAGTCGAACGACCGCTCGGGGTCGGGAGCCGCCGGTGACCCATGAGTAGAATCGGCCAAGAACGGTCAGTGATCTCAAGCGATAGGAAATACAAATATGGCTATGCCTCCAACCTTTTCGCATGTTGTATTCATGACGCGTCGCTTTGAGGAAATGAAGGCCTGGTATAGCAACGTATTCGGTGCAGAGGTCGTGCATGGGGACCCCGCCCTTGCCTTCCTGACCTATGACGATGAAAGCCATCGTTTCGCCATCGCCAATCTCGACGTGCTGAAGCCTGACACGCCAGCGGTTTCAGGCCCCGGCGAGATCGGCGTCAACCACATTGCGTACACCTACGCCTCGGCGGCGGATTTGCTGGAGACCTACGCCAGACTCAAGGAACAGGGCCTTACTCCCTACTGGCCAGTTCATCACGGCTTCACGCTTTCCTTTTACTATCAGGATCCGGACGGCAACCGAATCGAGCTTCAGGTTGAGTCATGCAATTCCAAAGACGCCTTCAACTACATGCGTAGTGAGGCGTTTGCAGCAAATCCTGTCGGGGTTGAAGTGGACCCTGAGGCGCTGCTGGCACGTTACCGCGCGGGTGCCAGCGAAGCCGAGCTGACGGCTCGTCCCGACGGGAAGCCATCACCCATTCCCGCTTCCCATGGCTTGACCTGAACTCTGCGACCCCAACGTGTCCGCTTCGGGTCGATTCGAGACTGTGACAGCAGCGAAGATCAGACGTTCCGGGCTAGATACCAAACCCATGATTGATATGCTCGACGCCTTCAGCGCAAGCTCCAACTCGCGCTGATCGAACGATATCCTCGCCCTCATCGAAACGAGACCGCGCCATGATCTTGCGCCGCGTTATGGAACACGTCCGCAAGCAGCGAATGGACCGCGATCGGTATCGACCTGGTCGTAGTGGTGATCGGTGTCGTCATCGGCATCCAGATCAGCAACTGGAATGCCCAGCGGCTCGAGCAGCGGCTTGCGCAGCGCTCCTGACGGACATCTCGTCGGACGTCCGCTACCGATCTGTACCGAACTCGCACGCGTCGAGGACTCGGCAATGGATCGTATTTCCGCTCCGCTTACATCCTGCAGCAGGCGGGCATTGCAGCCTCGTCGCAGGAGGTGAAGATCTCCGATGCGGAGATCGCGGTATCTTTCTCGAACATCCGCCAGCATGGCAATCCCAGTTCCACCGCCGCCGCCTCGAAAGCGTGCGGACGCGTCTTTGGGAAAAGCATTCGAAACCTACGCTTTCGACATGAACCGGGGCGCGTATGACGCCCTTGTCGGCGCCGGTAAGCTCGACTTGATCCAAGACCCCGAGATAATGCGCGTGCTTCGGGAGTACTACTATCTGGTCAACGTACTGGACCATGTCCCAGCAACGGACGAGCTTTCCATCCGGAATGCCACGCTGGAAATCGGCATGGAGCATGGCCTTTCGCCGGGATTGATGGTTGACGAGTCCACGCTGACGCCCAGGTCAAGGCCACGCCCCCTTGGCAGCCAGCGTCGCTTCCAGTCGCCAGTTCGCGGGCCTGATCTTCCTGCTCAGCAAGGTGCAGAAGCAGAAGGGAGAGGAACTGCTCCGACTGCTCGCAGCGAAAACCGCACCATGATCTCGGTCCGCGCGGTCTGGAACGATGGAACAAGTCGTCGAGATCTTGGACCTGCATCGGCGTCAACTGCTGACGTGAGGCAGCAGTTGCGAGCCGTAGTAGCTTGTAACGTGATCGGTGCGTTCGCTGCGAGTGGCCTGTGGTCTACGGGCACACGGATAGTCTTCTGTCCTGAACCAGGGGAAAGTCAGCGGGCATTGCGGCTGGAGGCAGGGTCCGCTTCGGGTCGGTTGCGGGCCCACGAAGTCCGCTTTCGGAAACGATAAGATCGGCCAACAGCGGTCGCATGTTGCCTTCATGAGCAGAGGGAACGAATGCCTACGGTGAAAAGTGTGCTTGCGTTTGCCGCTGTCGGCGAAATCGCGACCGGCGTGACTCTGCTGCTGGCCCCGTCGCTGATTAGCCAATGGCTGTTCGCAGCGGATCTGGTCGGCATTGCCATAACGATTGCCCGGGTGGCCGGGATCGCCCTCATTGGCCTGGGCGTTGCCTGCTGGCCAGGGACGCCTCTGCTCGGCATGGTGACGTATAGCACGGGGGCCGCACTCTACCTCGCGTACGTCGGATATTCCGGCGGCCCGAGCGGCATGCTGCTGTGGCCTGCTGTCGTCGCACACATTGTCCTCGCGGCACTCTTGACTCGAGGGATTGCACGCGGCACGGCGACCAGGACATAGGGCATTCACCAATGAACCCGAGCAGTGGTTCGTCGTAACGATCGAGGCGTTGCCGTCAACCAGCATTTGGCAAAGTAGCTGGTCGCCATTCAGCTGATGCAGCGCGTTGAACGTCCGATTCTCGGTACGGCCGATGACTGCATCGGGTCTGCAATCGCCTGTGGGGCTCGATTACCAAGAGGAGTTTGACGTTTCAGCTGAAACGTCGAATCGTGGCCATGAGCGGCCCCAGGGCGAAGAGTCAGGAAACCGGCGTAGCCCAGCCGTACCTCCGGCTAGCCCCTAGCCCCTAACCCCTACTTGATTCCCTTCAGTTCCTTGAACCGGCTGATGTCCGCGCCGAACTCCTCAGCCACGCGCGCGCGCTCGGTGGTGTTCTTCACCAGTTCCTGCTCATAGACCTGCAGGCCCTTCACCGTATTCACGATGTCGTTTGCGATCTGGCCCGGCAGCGCCGGCGCGTTCGGTTTGTCGCTGTAAGGGCGGAAGCGCTGCACCGACTCCATGAGCCGTGCCTCGCGTGCACGCAAGTTCGCGATGTACTGGCGCGTGACCACGTTCTGCTGCTCGAGCAGGTCGATGCGCTGGTCGCGCAGGCGCTCGATGTCGGCCACGGTGAGATACGTTGCGAGCAGCGTGCGGTCGCGTTGGGCCGCTGCTGCCTTGGCTTCGTCCGCGGCCTTCTGTGCTGCGATCTGCTCCAGCGACTTCGCGCCGGGAATCATCCGCACCACGCGGCCGGTCTCGTCGATCACCTCGACGTCGGCGCCCATGCATTCCGGCGGGATGTTCTGGCCAAAGAAGCTGTGGCCGCTGGCGCTCTTGCAACGGTAGACGTACTCGTCGTTGAGCGATTTTCCCTGCGCCTTCTTTTTCTGCGCTGCATCCGCGACCCCAGCCGCCAGTGCGCAGACGAGCAGCAGCAGGCCGGCGAGCAGTCCCAAACGCAGTAGACGCCCGGGGACGGGGGCTGAGGATGGGGTGTTCAGGCGTGGTTCGGCGCGCATGACTGGGATTCTGAACCCAGTAGCCCCCGACTTTGCAGCATTTTGGGGTGGCGAGCAGTCAGCAGTGTGACCCGCGTCAAAACTGGGCCCGCCTCAAACCCCGTACTGGTCCCGGTAAGCCTGGACGGTCTGCAGGACCGCCCGGTCGCCCGCGGCTTCGAGATGCGCCATCAGGTCGCGCAGGCGCAGCACGGCGATGACGGGCAAGCCGAAGGTCTGCTGCACTTCCTGTACGGCCGACATCGTGCCCTGGCCGCGCTCCTCACGGTCCAGCGCGATGAGCACGCCCGCCGGCGTCGCGCCCTGGGCGCGGATGATCTCGACGGACTCGCGGATGGCGGTGCCGGCCGTGATGACGTCGTCGATGATCAGCACCCGGCCCTTGAGGGGGGCGCCCACGATCGTGCCGCCCTCGCCGTGGTCCTTGGCTTCCTTGCGGTTGAACGCGAAGGGCAGGTTGCGTCCCTCGTGCTCCGCCATCGCGGCGGCGGTCGCGGTGACCAGCGGGATGCCCTTGTAAGCCGGACCGAACAGCATGTCGAAGGGCACGCCCGACGACAGGGCCGCGCGCGCGTAGAAGCGCCCAAGGGACCCGATCGCGAGCCCGGTGTTGAACAGGCCGGCGTTGAAAAAGTACGGGCTGCGGCGCCCGGACTTGAGCGTGAACTCGCCGAAACGCAGTACGCCCAGGTCGAGGCAGAGCTTGATGAAGTCGGATTGGTGCATGGGTGCGTACTTTATACTTTGCGCCCATGCGCATCATCACCCTCAACGCAAACGGCATCCGCTCCGCGGGGCGGAAGGGCTTCTTCGAGTGGCTGCCGGCGCAGGACGCCGACGTCGTCTGCGTGCAGGAGACGAAGTGCCAGCGCGAGCAGATCACCCATACGCAGTACCACCCCGAGGGTTACCACTGCTATTACTTCGACGCGACCAAGAAAGGGTACAGCGGCGTCGGCATCTATACGCGGGAGAAGCCCCTCACGGTGGTGGCGGGACACGGCTCGAAGGAGTTCGATGGTGAAGGGCGCTACATCGAGGCCCGCTTCAAGAACCTGAGCGTGATCTCGGTCTACCTGCCTTCCGGGTCGTCGAGTGACGTCCGGCAGCAGGCCAAGTTCCGCTTCCTCGCGGAATTCATGCCGTACCTGCGGGCCCTGAAGCGCAAGAAGCGCGACTACATCCTGTGCGGCGACTGGAACATCGCGCACAAGGAAATCGACCTGCGCAACTGGAAGTCGAACCAGAAGAACTCAGGGTTCCTGCCGCAGGAGCGCGCCTGGCTCGACGAATTGTTCGGCGACGTCAAATACGTCGATGCGTTCCGCGAGGTCAATGCCGAGCCCGACCAGTACACGTGGTGGTCGAACCGCGGCCAGGCCTGGGCCAAGAACGTGGGCTGGCGCATCGATTACCAGGTGCTGAGCCCGGGCCTGCGCGGCAGCGTGCGCAGCGCAGATATTTTCAAGGCGCAGCGCTTTTCCGATCACGCTCCGCTCACCGTGACGTACGACCTGTGAGCGCCGGCACGACCGGCGCGCGCGGCCCATGGTGGACGTCGCTGCGTCCGTACCTCGAGAAGGAAGCCCTGGCCGCGTTCTTCGTCGGGGTCTCGTCCGGCTTTCCGTACGCGATGATCGGCGCGACGCTCACCACGCGCCTCGCGCAGGATGGCATCGACAAGAAGACCGTCACGGCGTTCACGCTGGCGTTCCTTGCGTACAACCTCAAGGTGCTGTGGGCCTGGGTCGTGGATGGCGTGCACATCCCGCTCCTCGGCCGGTTGGGCCAGCGGGTGTCCTGGTTGCTGCTCGCTGGCGCGCTGGTGATCGCCGCGGTCGTGAACCTGGCGCTGGTCGATCCGGCCGCGAGCATCCAGGCCACGGTGATCGCCGCGGTGCTCGTGGGTGTGGCCGGCGCGACATTCGACATCGTCATCGACGCCTACCGCATCGAGACGCTCAAACCCAACCAGCTGGGTGTGGGTTCCGGCATGTCGCAGTACGGCTGGCGCATCGGCTCGGCGACTGCGGGCGCGCTGGCGCTGGTGGTGGCGGGTCGCTGGGGCTGGTCGGCGGCTTACATGGTGTGTGCAGCGTTCGCGCTGCCGGCGATGCTCACGGGGCTGGTGGTGGGCGAGCCTGCGCGTCATCGAGTCGCCGCCACGAAGCAGGGCCTCGCGGGCATCCGCGACGCGATCATCGGCCCGTTCACCGAGTTCCTGCGCCGTAACGGCGCCTGGATCGTCCTGCTGTTCATTCTCGTGCACAAAGTCGGCGACACGCTCGCGAACCTGACGTTCCGCCTGCTGTTCAACGACCTCGGCTTCAGCAACGACGAGATCGCGATCTACGACGTCGCCTTCGGGTTCTGGGCCTACCTCGCCGGCATCTTCATCGGCGGCATTCTCTACACGCGGCTCGGCCTGCAGCGCTCGGTGCTGCTCGCGCTCGTGCTGATGTGCGTGTCGAACCTGAGCTTCGCCGCGCTCGCCGCAGCAGGGCAGAGCAACGCCGGCATGGCGGCGGCAATTGGATTCGAGAACCTGGCGAGCGGTTTTGGCGGCGTGGTCGTGGTGGCGTACTTCTCGGCCCTGTGCGACCTGCAGTTCACCGCCGCGCAATACGCGCTGATCTCGGCGGCCGCGAGCGTGGTCGGCCGCGTGCTCACCGGCACCACGGCCGGCGGGCTGATCGAGTCGCTCGGCTACGTCAATTTCTACCTGCTCACCACCCTGCTGGCGCTGCCCGGCATCCTGCTGTTCTGGTTCATGATGCGTCGGGGCATGGTCGACAGCGCGCTGGGTTCCGCGGGCAAGCGCGAGGCCTGACGCGATGGACGCCATCGACACGACGCGCGTGATCTGCGCGCTGCACGAGCTCGCCGACCCGGGCGCCAAGGGTTTCACGATGGGGCAGGGCGAGTGGCCGCTGAAAGGCTTCGTCGTGCGGCAGGGGGCGCAGGTCTTTGGCTACGTCAATTACTGCCCGCACGCGGGCTTCCCGCTGAACTGGCAACCCGACCAGTTTCTGGTGCCCGGCGGCAATACCATCCGGTGCGTCATGCACGGCGCGTTGTTCGAGCTCGAGACCGGCGCGTGCCTGGCGGGCCCGTGCCTGGGGTTGGGCCTGCAGCCGTTGCCGGTGCACGTGCGGCACGGCTACGTGCTGCTGGACGATTCGGTTCCACTCAAGGACCCGAACTGACGGCTGGGCGCTACGGCCGCTCCTGCGGCTCGTCCGGCATTTCGAGTTCCGAGAACCCGTCGGCTTCGCCACGGTCGATGGCCTCGAACGGGCTGCTGCCGTTGACGCCAGGGACCGCGTCGAACTCGTTCTCCGTGTCTTCGGGCTCGACGTCGACGGAGCCCGTCCAGTCTTCAGGCGGCGAAGCCGCGACGATTTCGTCCTCGCGCCACTCGTCAAAATCCAGTTCTTCGATGGTGCCGTCGAAATACTGGATCTCGATGGTACCGTCGTCGCCATCGATGGCGACGATCTCGAAGGAGTCGCCTCCGGGCCGTGCGTACCACTTACCAACGACAGGTGCGGGATTGCTCATCGTCTTTGCCCTCGACGCGTCCGTGCGCTTGGTATCCTGTACTCGTTTGTAGACCTGCACGCGGCCGAGTTCAAGTCGCGAAACACGCGAAGGCGAGATGTTCGACGAACTGGTCAAATTCTTCGTGGTCCTGCTGGTGGTCGTGGAGCCTTTGTCGCTCCTGCCCATTCTTGCAGGGCTCACCAAGGACTCAGACGACGCCTACCGGCGCCGCATGTCCTTCAAGGCGGTCGGCATCTCGGCCATCGTCTGCGCGCTGTTCGCGTTGGGCGGCACCGCGCTCCTGCGGCTGCTGGGCATCAGCGTCGAGGCCTTCAAGATCGGCGGCGGCATCCTGCTGTTCATGCTCGCGATCGAAATGGTGTTCGCACGCGAATCGGGCGTGCGCTCGATCACCCCGGGCGAAGGCGAAGAAGCGCACCACCGCGTCGACATCTCCGTGTTTCCGCTCGCATTTCCCATGATCGCGGGCCCGGGCGCCATCGCCACCATCCTGCTCGCGTTTGCCGCGGTGCCTTTCGGCTCGGTGCAGTTCTTCGCTCAGCTCGTCGTGATCGGCGCAGTGCTGGCGTTGACGCTTGCGCTGATGCTCGTGACCGGACCGGTGATGCGCGTCGTGGGTGTCACCGGCAGCGCGGTGCTGGGACGCCTGCTGGGCGTGCTGCTCGCCGCGCTCGCGGCGCAGTTCGTGATCGACGGGGTGCGGGGAGCGATGGCCTGAAAAGAAAGGGGCTAGGGGTTAGGGGCTAGGCGGACTAGTCGGAAGTGAGGTGACAACGTCACGTCCGGCGTTCGTCAGCGCTTCGCGCAATGGCCCTCACCCGGCCTGCGGGCCGACCTCTCCCGCGATGCGGGAGAGGTGATCGCTGCGCGCAATTGCGCGCTTCCGACTAGCCCCTAGCCCCTAGCCCCTAGCCCCTTCTTGAAAACGCCAGGTCCCACACCCCATGCCCGAGTCGCTGGCCACGCTTCTCGAAGCGTGTGACCGGGCGGCTGTCGGGACGATCCACATACGCACCCGTCGCGGCCAGGTTTTGCAGCGCAGCGCACGCGCCGGCCGTCGCCAGCATGTGCTCGGCATAGGGTTGCCAGTCCGTCGCCATCCGCAGGATGCCGCCGGGCTTGAGCTTGCGCGCCACCAGTTCGACGAACGCGGGCTGCACGATGCGGCGCTTGTGATGCCGCTTCTTCGGCCACGGGTCGGGAAAGTACAGCAGCAGTTCGTCGAGCGACTCGTCGGCTATGCGGTGTTGCAATACCTGCACGGCGTCGTCGCAGATGACCCGCACGTTGTGCAACTGCTCGGCCTCGCAGCGCAACAACAGGTGCCCGACGCCGGGCGGATGCACCTCCAGGCCCAGGTAGTTGCGGTCGCGGTTTGCGCAGGCCAGCGCCACCAGCGATTCGCCATTGCCGAAGCCGATCTCGAGCGAGACCGGCGCGTCGCGACCAAAAGCGGTGGCGAGATCGATGGGCTCGGCGCCATTCTCGATGCCGAGCGACGGCCACAGTTCACGCCACGCGCGGTCCTGCGCGACGGTCATGCGCCCCGCACGCACGACGAAGCTGCGAATTGCGCGATGGCGTGAAGGCTCCGCCGAGGTCGCAGTTGCTGCGGCGTCGGCGGTTGCGATGTCTGGAGGCGATTGCGGCAAGGGCTGGATGGTCAGTGGATTGCGACGGTCGTCATGATAAGCCCCGAACGCAGGCGTCGCGAAGCAGCGTTGGCTTACGCGACGCGGCCTGCAATGCGGCCGCCCAGCAGGCAACCCCCGAGGAACGTGCCTTCGAGCCCGCGCTTGCCATTCATGCCGCCGCCGCCGAAGCCGGCGCTCTCGCCAGCGGCATACAGGCCCGGGATCGGTGCGCCCGACAAGTCGAGCACGCGAGATTCCAGGTCGGTCTGCAACCCGCCCATGCTCTTGCGGCTGATGATGAACTCGCGGATCGCGATGAGTGGACCTGCTGACGGATCGAGGATCTTCTGGAACTTGCACGTGCGCAACCGGTCGCCGACCCAGCGTCGCGCAAATTCGATCCGCCGCAGTTGCTCGTCGGTGTGGAAGCGCGGGCCCAGGTCGATGATGGCGTCGTACCTGGTCGCCGCCATGCGCACGGACTCGAGATCGACCGAGCCATCGCCCGCGAGCACGTTCATCTTGGTGACCAGTTCCTCGACGGTAGCGGCAACCACCACGTCGGGACACAGCTGCGTCAGCTGGTCGTACAGCCAGTGATTGCCGAAGACCATGTCGCGCGCCACGGCGAGGCGGTTCTTGCGGCGGAATGCAGGATTGAATTCGCCGCCCGAGATCGCGAGCTCTTTCAGCATGATGCGCCGGTTCAGCAGCTGCCACGAATACGCGCGCTCCTGCCGGCAGATCTGCGCGACGAGGTCGTGCGTATCGAAACCGGTGACGAGCGGCAGCGGGCCGATGCGCTCGCCGCGCCAGTTCAGCCAGAGCGCCGACTTTGGCGGAACCAGCGACAGCCCGTGCGCCGGTTTGCGCGGTTGCCAGTGGTGCACGCCGGCGGCGTAATTCCATTGCCAGTCGAGATGCGTGATGCGCGCGCCATGCGCGGCTGCGGCATCGTGCAGCTTGCCGTCGGCATACTTGTGCGAACCGTTCAGCAGCACGGACGGCGGTTGCGACCAGTCCGTATGCCAGTGCTGGCGCACTCGATCGAGATCGCCATTGATGCCGCCGCTCGCGATGATCACGTTCTCGGCCGTTGCTTCAAAGTCGGTGTCCGTGCCCTCGAGCCGCCCGCGACACCCTGTCACACGCCCGTTGGTCACGATCAGGGACTCGACGCAGTGCTCGAAGTGCATCTCGAGCAGGTCGCGATTGGGTCGCGCGAGCAGATGCTCGTTCAGGACCACCTGCAATTCGTGCCCGGTGCCCCAGACGATGTGCCAGCGGGGCACCGAGTTGCCGGGCGCGTGCAGACCGCGCTCGACCCACAGCGGCATCGGCATGAATTCGACGCCGATGCCGCGCAGCCAGTCGTAGATCTCGGCCTGGCTGCGCTGCACATAGGCCTCGGCCCATGCGCGCGGCCAGTGGTCTTCCGGGCCGAATTCGGCGAACGCATGCCAGTCGCGCAAACCCTGCCCGACGCCGTCACGAATGCCATACCGCTTTTGCAGCGGGGTGCCCGCAAACCAGATGCCGCCAAAGCTTTCCTTGGCCAGCCCGCCCATGTTGGCTGCGACATCGCGATCGAGCAGCAGCACGCGACGGCCGCGGTCCAGCAGCTCGATGGCGGCGGTGACGCCGGCGATGCCGGCGCCGATGACGATCACATCGGCGGCATAGCGGACCATGGAAACCGCTCCGGGGCGATGGACAGGGTGCCAAGCGTATCGCGCCGCTATCATTCGTGGCATGCGCACCGTCCGCAGGCCCCTGGATTCGCTCTCGCTGCCCGATGCGCGTCGCATCGCCCTGGGTGCGCAAGGGCTTGGCCGCGCCCGGCCGGCGGGGGAAATCGCCAAAGCCGACGTCGTGCGCGCCGTGCGTGCACTGGGCGTCGTACAGATCGACTCGGTCAATGTCCTGGTGCGCTCGCACTACCTGCCGCTTTACTCCCGCCTGGGCAACTACGCGATGCCGTTGCTGGATGAGGCGGCGTACGGCGGGCGCCGGCGCCAGCTGTTCGAGTACTGGGGTCACGAGGCGTCGCTGCTGCCCGTCGAATTGCAGCCCCTGCTGCGTTGGCGCATGCAGCGGGCCAAGAACGGCGACGGTACCTGGGGCAACGTCGCGCGCTTCGGTCGCGACCAGGCACAGTTCTGCGCCGAAGTTCTTGCGCAGATTCGCAGCGAAGGCCCGCTGGGCGCATCCGCAATCGAGGCGGGCGCGCGGCGCCAGGGTGGCTGGTGGGGGTGGAGCGAGGGCAAGATCGCGCTGGAGTACCTGTTCTGGTCCGGGCAGGTCACGACGCACTCGCGCCGTGGATTCGAGCGCATGTACGACCTGACCGAGCGCGTGCTGCCGCGGTCGGTCATCGAGACGCCCACGCCTGCGCCGGCGGACGCGCAACGCGAACTGCTGCGGATCGCGGCCCGCGCGCTGGGTGTCGCGACCGAGCGCGATCTGCGCGACTATTTTCGGCTCAGCCCGGCCGACGCGAAGACGCGCATCGCCGAACTGGTCGAGGCGCGCGAATTGCGGCCCGTGCAGGTCGAAGGCTGGAAGGGCCCCAGTTACCTGGCGGCGCGGGCCAGGGTGCCGGCGAGCATCGACGCTCGCGCGCTGCTGTCGCCGTTCGATTCGCTCGTCTGGTTCCGCGATCGCCTGCAGCGACTGTTCGATTTCCACTATCGCATCGAGATCTACACGCCGGCGCACAAGCGCGTGCATGGCTACTACGTGCTGCCGTTCCTGCTGGGAGATCGCCTCGTGGCGCGCGTCGACCTGAAAGCGGAGCGGGCGGCTGGCACCCTGCGAGTGATCGCGACGCACTACGAGCCCGGCGTGCAGCGGCGCGAAGTTATGGCGCAACTGCGCGACGAATTGCAGCTGCTGGCGCAGTGGCTGGGGCTCGAGCGGGTCACGCACGCGCGAGGCAATGTTCGATGACGATGCGATCCGGCCGGAATCCATCGCGGCGCGTCGTGTGCGGCGCGCACTTGTGGGTCGTCCTGGCGGCATTGCTGCTTGCTGGCTTTGTCACCGACAGCCGCGCGGCGCAATTCGCTGGCCATGAGGCGGCCCAGGACTTGGCGCGGGCCGTCGACGACCGGCTCGACCTCATGCGTGACGTTGCGGCCGCCAAATGGATATCCGGCGCACCCATCCAGGATCCCGTTCGCGAAGCCGCCGTGCTGGCGCGCGTGGCCGAGCGAGCGCGGATGCTCGGCCTCGATGCGGATGCAACGCAGACGTTCTTCGACACACAGATCCGCCTGGCGCGCGATGTGCAGCAGCAATGGCATGCCCGCTGGCGGACAGCTGGGCATTGCGCGCCGTGTGACGAGCCCGCGCCACTGCAAGCGGTGCGCGAGCGCATCGACGCGGCGAACGAGCAGCAGCTGGCGGCTTTGTATATTGCGGCACCCATGCGCACGGACGAGGCGGATGTCCTCGACCAGGAACTGCGAGCACGCCTGAGATCACGCCAGGTGACGCCAACGCAGATCGACGAGTTGGTGCGTGCAGCGGCCGCAATCACCCGCGTGTCCGGTGGCAGGGTGCTCGACCGGGTCCAGGCGACCCGCGTCCTGCGTATCGCTACGACCGGCGACTATGCGCCCTTCAGTCTCGAAGCCGGGGGCACCCTGACCGGAGCGGATATCGAACAGGCGCGCGAGCTGGCTGCGCACCTGGGCGCCAGGCCGGTGTTCGTCCGCACGTCGTGGCCTCGACTGCTCGAGGACTTGCGCGCAGACCGTTTCGACGTCGCGATGAGTGGCATCGGCTTGACACCGGAGCGCGCCGCACTCGGCGCGTTCTCCGTCGCGTATCACGACGGTGGCAAGACGCTGCTCGCTCGCTGCGAAGACGGCGATCGCTTCGACACACCCGCGGAACTCGATCGCGCAGGCAACCGGGTGATCGTGAATCCGGGCGGCACCAACGAGCGTTACGTGCGCGAGCACGTGCGGCAGGCGCAGGTGATCGTGCATCCGGACAATCGCGGCGTGTTCTCGGAGATCATCGCGGGCCGCGCTGATGTGATGGTGACCGATGACGTTGAGGCCGAACTGCAGGCGCGCCGTTGGCCAGGTCGCCTGTGCCGCACCTACCCTGGAACATTGACTCGGGGCGACAAGCGGATTCTGATGGCGCGCGATCCGGCCCTGAATGCTGCGGTCGACACATGGTTGCGGCAGAGCATCGCCGCAGGCGCGCCGGCACGAGCCCTGGAGCGAGCGATGCAGGAATACGTCGATGGAGCAGCGGCGCCCTGAGCCGTCATGACCGGATTGAACAAGTCATCCGACGAGTTTGCCCACGGGCTGAACGAGCGCATTCCAGTGGCTGCGTTCTACGCCGGCCTCGATCACTGGTACACGCTGCTGACTGCGCTGGCCGGCCGCAAGTAGCGGCCAGTGGTTCCGCCGCGCCCCGACAGCGCGGCGGAACCTCCAGCCTCATCAGCTGCCGATGCGGCCGCCGTCCTCACGCCGCACTACCACCGTCGCTGGACGCGGGCGGCGACCACCGCCGAACGGCCAGCTGCTCACCGTGGATGGATTCGACGTCGTCGGTGCGCCGAACTGGTTGTTCCAGAACGTGGTCGACTCGCCAGGATGCTGGACGTTGATGAACAGCGTGCGCTGGTCCGGCGTCATGGTGACGCCGGTGATCTCGCACCCGCGCGGGCCGGTCAGGAACCTGCGCACTTCGCCGGTCTCGGGAACCGCGGCCAGCATCGCGTTGTTGCCGATGCCGTCGTAGCCACGGTCCGGGCGATTCTGCGACGAGTTCGAGATGTCGGTCTGGATCCAGACGACGCCGCTCGGGTCTACCCAGATACCATCGGGCGAACCAAAGACGGGCTGGTCCGCGGGCACGGCCGGATCGTAAGCCGGATCGCCGGCCAGCAGGAAGATGTCCCAGTTGAACGCGGTGTCGTCGGTCAGTGATTCGCTGAAGCGAACGATGTGGCCGTAGGGATTGACCGGGCGATTGCTGTTGACCGCGGCGTTGTTGCCGGAGCCGTTGGTCAGCGTCACGAAGACCTCGCCCGTGTGCGGATGCGCGGCTACCCACTCAGGCCGGTGCAGCTTCGTCGCGCCGACGGCATCCGCCGCCATGCGCGTGCGGATCAGCACGTCCGCCTGGTCGAGCCAGCCGTTCGCCAGCGTCAGCGGGCCGGTGCCATGCACCAGCGGCAACCACTCACCGGTACCGTCTTCACTGAAACGAGCCACGTAGAGCGTGCCGTGGTCGAGTGGGCTGCGGCGAAGTGCACGCAACTGGCGCCACGGGGCATTGCCGACGAACTTGTAGAGGTAGTCGCCGTTCTCGTCGTCGCCGCTGTATACGACGACGCGACCCTTGCTCTCCACGCAGGTGGCGCCCTCGTGCTTGATGCGGCCGAGAGCCGTGCGCTTCACCGGCGCCGCATCGGGGTTGAACGGATCGATCTCGACGACCCAGCCGAAGTGGTTGATCTCGCTGCGGTTCTTCGCCAGGTCGAAGCGTGCCTCGGCCTTGTGCCAGTTGTAGCCGAAGCCGGCGCGGCTCACGCCATAGCGCGCTTCGAGCGCAGTGGCCGTCCAGGTGACGTCGTCCGTGCCGAAGTAGCCGTTCCAGTTCTCTTCGCAGGCGAGGTAAGTACCCCAGGGCGTCACGCCGTGGGCGCAGTTGTTGAGCGTGCCGAGGGGCGACGGCGTAATGCTCGACTGCAGCATCGGGTGCGTCGCGGCAACGGGACCCGAGAAATGCATCGGCGTCGTGCCGGTGACGCGGCGATTGTGCGTCTCGCCAGCGACGACTTCCCAGGTGCCATCCGACAGGCGTTCGATCGCGATCACGCTGACGCCATGGGCTGCCAACGCTTTCGCAACTTTCTCGCGGCCGGCTGCGTCGTTGGTGATCGTCGAGCCTTGCGCCGCGGTGTAGATCTGGCTGGCGTCCGTGTACTCGTGGTTCAGGACCAGCAGTCCGCGGCTGTTGCCGAACTTCGGCAGCGGGAAATAGTGCATGCCATCGTGATTGAAGCCGACCTGCAACGCCTGCTCGGCCGCCGTGTCGGAGGCGTTCTCGCGGAATGGCACCGCGCCGGGCAGCAGGGGCGTGCCCCAGGGCGCCAGCACCTGGTACGTGTAGCCGGGAGGCACGACGATGGTGTCGGCGAGAGCTCGTCGGCACTTCGGCGAATCCGAGCTGAGGCGGCAGCCCGCGGGCCAGGCCGTTGCGCAGGTCGGTCGACGCGAGCGCCGAGCCACCGAAGAAACCAGTCGCCGCGACGGCCAGCGATCCGCCGAGGAAGCTCCGTCTCTTGATGCGGACCTCGATCATGTCCGCGAGGTGCGGATTGGCGGATTGATTCGAGCCGATGTCGTCCGTGTCGAGCATGGGGGGTCTCCTCCCGGTTCGGGTGCTTTCGCTGCGGTGTCTGGGTTGCGTGCCGCAAGGTCGGACGACCCTGCCGGCGCACGGACATTTGAGTCCGCGAAAGTGACCGGAACATGAAGCGCAGGTTACGTTTTGGGCACCGCGCGACCGCCGACTGGCGGCAAACGGCCGCTTCGGGTACACTTCCGCCACAGTTTGCCGCCGCGCAGTCCGGTCTGCGCACGAGAGTCTTCAGCGCTTCCCTTCATGGGAATGCCTATGCGGCCCCTCCTGCAGACTGATCGAAGTCTGCATTTCGCTGCTCGATTCATCAAAGTTACGGCGCCAGTCCGGTGCCTGCACGTGCTTGCACGCGCAGGTTTGGCGCTCGGAAAAGTCACTCAATGTCATTTGAAAATTTCGGCCTCCAGGCCGAACTCGTGCGTGCAGTCGTCGAAATGGGCTACACGCAGCCAACCCCCATCCAGTCGCGCGGCATCCCCGCGGTGCTCGAGGGCCGTGACCTGCTTGCCGCTGCCCAGACGGGCACCGGCAAGACGGCCGCCTTTGCGCTGCCGCTGCTGCAGAAGCTGCACGAAGACCAGCCGAACCCGCGTGGTTCGCGCGCCCCGCGGGCACTCGTGCTCGTGCCGACGCGTGAACTCGCGGCGCAGGTACAGCAGTCCATCGCCGATCTCGGCGCCCACCTGCGCCAGCAGTCGGCGCTGATCTTCGGCGGCGTCAGCCCGCGTCCGCAGATCGACCTGCTGCGCCGCGGCGTCGACATCGTCGTCGCCACGCCGGGTCGCCTGCTCGATCACGCGAACGAGCGCAACATCGACCTGCGCAGCGTGCGCTACCTCATCCTCGACGAAGCGGACCGGATGCTCGACATGGGCTTCATCCGCGACATCCGTCGCGTGCTCGCGATGCTGCCGCCGAACCGCCAGAACCTGCTGTTCTCGGCGACGTTCTCGGAAGACATCCGCGGACTCGCGAACGGCTTGCTGCGCAATCCGCTCACGATCGAAGTCGCCCCGCGCAATGCGCCGACCGAACTGGTCGATCACCGCGTGCACCTGGTCTCGCAGGGCGAGAAGCGTGCCGTGCTGAGCCACCTGCTCAAGTCCGGCGCGACGCCGCAGACACTGGTTTTCACCCGCACCAAGCACGGCGCCAATCGCCTTGCGGAGCAGCTGACGCACGATGGCATTCAGTGCGCCGCGATCCACGGCAACAAGTCGCAGAGTGCGCGCACGCGCGCGCTCGAAGACTTCAAGGCCTACAAGGTGCAGGTGCTGGTCGCAACGGACATCGCTGCGCGCGGTCTCGACATCACCGAGCTGCCGCAGGTCGTGAACTACGAGTTGCCGCACGTGCCGGAAGACTACGTGCACCGCATCGGGCGCACGGGCCGCGCCGGCGCCACCGGCCAGGCTCTCTCGCTGGTCTCGGACGACGAGCGTGATCGGTTGAAGGCCATCGAGCGGGTGCTCGGCCGCAAGATCAGCGTGCTGCCGCTCGACCGCACCCAGATCCCGCGTCCCTCGGGCGAAGGCAAGGCGCGCGAACCGCGTCACGTCGATCCCCGTGCGCAGCAACACCGACACGCCAAGCCGCAGGGCCAGGCGCGTCACCGCCAGGGTCCGGGTCAAGGCCAGGGTCATGGTCAATCGCAGGGCGGCGGCGCGCACGCGGCGCACGGTCGGCCGGGCAGCGGTGGCGGTGGTGGGGCACGACGTCCCCGCAGCTACGGCTCGCAGGCATAAGCAGAAAATTGAGGCCCGGCACCGTCCGGGCCTCAACTTTTGCAGGCGCACTCAACGCGTGTTACGCGGCCTGCGAGAATTCGTAGGCGTCCATCGACAGCGCGGCTCCCTCCATCCCGGCATGGATGCGTCTCGCCTGCGCCCCGGCTCCAGCCGCACCCAGCGCAACATACAGCGGCAGGAAGTGTTCCTCTGTTGGATGCGCGCGCGCCGCTGCGGGCGCCACCTCACGATAGGCGAGTAATGCCTCTGCATCGTCACGCACGAGGCTCTGCTCGAGCCATTGCGAGAACGCGGTGACGTAGGGGAGAGGCTGCGGCGCGGCATTGCTCGTCATCCAGTCACGCAGGTTGTGCGTGACGTGCCCGGAGCCGATCACGAGCACGTCGCGTTCAGTCAGTGCTTGCAAGGCCTGGCCCATCTGCAGGTGATGCCGCGTGCCAAGTCCTGGCTGCACCGAGAGCTGCACCACGGGCACGTCCACCGCCGGGTACATCCAGCGCAACGGCACCCAGGCACCGTGGTCGATGCCGCGAACGCCGTTGATCGAGGAGGCGATGCCCGCCGCCCGCAGCAGCCCCGCCGCTTCGTCCGCGAGTTGCGGCGATCCCGGCGCGTCGTACCGCAACTTGTACAGCGGCGCGGGAAAACCGCCGAAGTCGTGAATCGTCTGGAGGACCGTGCCGCCGGTCAGCATCGGCAGCGACGTCTCCCAGTGCGCCGACACCATGAGCACCGCGCGAGGCCGCGGCAGCGCCGCCGCAATCGCCTGCCACGCGCGACCGGCGTCGCCCGCGTCCAGCGCGTGCATCGGCGAACCGTGGGAGATGAACAGTGTGGGTTGGCGAGGCATGTGTGATTCCTGGCGCCACCCTCTCCCGCACGAGCGGGAGAGGGCAGGGGTGAGGGCTTCGTTACTTCACGAAGCCTTCGGCCTTCAGCGTGGCCTGCACTGCCGGGCGAGTTGCAATGCGCGCGCGAAATGCCTGCAGCGCGGGCCACGGCGCCAGGTCGACCTTGTGATAGTCGGCCCAGTTCAGCACGACCCACAGGTAGGCGTCGGCGATCGTGAACTGTTCACCCGTCAGGTACGACTGCTTGCCGAGCGTCTGTGAGATGAACGTGAAACGGTTGCCCAGCGTCTGCACGGTGCGTTCGCGCACGTCGGCAGGCGTCTGCGGATTCCACAGCGGCCCGAAGCCCTTGTGCACTTCGGTCGAGATGAAGTTGAGCCACTCCATCAGTCGCCAGCGCTCCTTGGTGCCGAAGGCGGGCGCGATCGTGCCGGGCTTCTGGTCCGCGACGTATTGCAGCAGCACGCCCACTTCGGTGAGACGCGTGCCGTCGTCCAGCTCGAGCATCGGCACGTAGCCCTTGGGATTGATCGAATAGAAGTCGGTGCCGTCGGGGAGCTTGTGCGAGCCGAGGTCCACCTTGACCGGCTCATAGGCCAGGCCCAGTTCGTTGATCGCGATGTGCGGAGCCTGCGAGCAGGCGCCGGGGGTGTAGTAAAGCTTCATGGGCGATGTCTTCCTTGTTGCGAGTGTCTATGCCGTTCAACCGGCCGCGTCAGGGGCGGGGCGTGACCAGCATATTGATCCCTCCGAATTGAGGGATAAACAGCTAAGCAATGGATAAACTGTTGCAAGAATTGCAATAATTGGCGAATGGATCGCTTCCTTGTCATCAACTCATTCGCAAAAGTCGTCGAAACCGGCAGTTTTGCGCGAGCGGCCGAGCGGTTAGGGCTGTCCACCTCGGCGGTGTCCCGCCAGGTGTCTGAGCTCGAGGCGCACCTCGACACGCGCCTGCTGAACCGCACGACGCGACGACTCTCGCTGACCGAGGCCGGGCAGTCCTTCTACGAGCACAGCGTGCAACTGCTCGCGGACCTGGCCGAGGCCGAAGGCTCCGTCCGCATCGCTGCGGCCGAACCCAGGGGCACGCTGCGCGTGACCTGTGGCGTCAGCTTCGGCATGCGCTACCTTGCGCCCGCCCTCGCAAACTACTGTGAACAGCATCCCGACGTACTGCTCGACCTGGACCTGTCCGATCGTGTCGTCGACCTGGTGGAGGAGGGGTTCGACCTCGCCATCCGCATCGGCAACAGCGGGTCGCAGGGCATGGTGTCGAAGCGCATCGGCTGGACGCAGATCGTCTGCTGCGCGTCGCCTCACTACCTCGCAAAGCACGGCACCAAGCCGATAGTCACGCCCACCGACCTGTCGCAGCACGCATGCCTGAGCTACACCAATGTCGGCATGCCCAACACCTGGCAGTTCGAAGGTCCCGCAGGCAAGGACTCACGCGTCGCGGTGCGGGTCCCGCCACGTCATCGCGCCAACAACGGCCAGGTGCTGGCGGCGCTCGCGGTGCAGGGGATGGGCGTGGTTTACGTGCCCGACTTCATCGTGGCGCACGAGATCAGGGCCGGGCAGCTGGTGCCGTTGCTGCCCGACTATCATCCACCGCGTTCGCCGATCGCCGCGGTCTACCCGAGCCGCAGGCACCTGTCGGCGAAGGTGCGTTCGCTCGTGGAGTTTCTTGCGACACGCTATGAGCAGCAGCACGACTGGGGTCTCGACGACGTGCTGCACCCGCGCGCGCAGGCCGGCGGGCATCCCTGAGCTCGAGCACCGTCCGCTAAGCGACACCGACCCAGCTAACCGCGCAGCGCATCAAGTGCCGAACGTGCGATCCAGCAGGCCTTGCAGCATCCGCCACGCTTCGTCGATGTTGCTGCCGGTCTTGTATGCGAACCACAGGATGACGGCGACGTACGCGGTTGAGACCAGCGTGGTGACATAGCCCGCGACGATCATGACGCCGTCGCGCTCGGCCATGCCCAGGCACAGCAGGATGATGGCGATCCCCGGCAACGTGTTGGCGAACGGTACCAGCGGCAGTGGCGCCATCAACACCAGCACGCTCACGACCAGCACGACTCCGTTCAGGCTGTTGACGCCGGCAGTGGCGGTCAGCCCAAGCAGGCGCGGACGAACGAGGTGCTCGAAGCGCTCTGCAATATGCGTGGCTCGCTCGAGAATGTGCTGCACGGTTACCGTCGGCAATGCGTGGTCGAGCAGCCGGTCGGGCAGCCAGGGTACCCGGTTCGCGACGATCGCCCACGACACCAGCAACATCGGCAGGCCCAGCGCCGTGCTCATGAATGGCAGCGTCACCGGCAGCAGGAACGGCATCGCGAGGATCGCGCAGAAGACCAGCAGGCCCTGCTCGCCAACGAGCGCCAGCAACTCGCGCAAGGTGACGACATGACCAGCCACCGCCTCGCGGGTTGCCTGCAACGCCGCCGAGAGGCGGACTTCCGGATTACGAAACTGTACGGCCGTCATGTCGCCAAGATTACCGGGCGGGCCGCAAGAATATCTGCCATCCAGATCCTGAAACGCAATGCGGGGCCTCTGGCATGAGGCCCCGCAGCTTGGACTGGGAATAGTCCGCTGGCGAACGGCATTCGCCCGCGCGTGAGCCGCTACTCCGGGCTCGATACCGTGTCGATCACATGAATCACGCCATTGCTGGCATTGATGTTCACCAACGGCAGCACCAGGGTGATCGTCTGGCCCGCGATGTCGTTGATCGTCAGATTGGGGTTCGTGGCGATGTACTGGCCATTCAGCATCTCGACCATCTTCACCGACCGCTTGTTGAACACGCTGTTGGAGAAGCGGCGGCCGTCAGTGACGGGAAGTGCGACCTGAATTTGACATAAGCACCATGCCGCGAGCCGACCGCCTGATCGAATCCGCCAGTCAAACGCCGGCGAAACTGGGCAAAGCGGGCCCGATGGCTCGCGTCAATCCAGCTCGTCACAAAAGGACTTACTAACCATGTTCAAGCTTGCGCGCATCGCTTCCTTCGCGGCCGCTGCGGTCGCCACCTTCGGGCTCGCCTTTG
>CAWJXS010000004.1:0-64819 GCA_963846885.1 uncultured Gammaproteobacteria bacterium | reverse complement strand
TCGGCGTCCGCGTGCAGGTGGGTGAAGATGTGCATGCGGGTGGAGTTCCACCACAGGAAGAACGGCTTGTTGGCCCTGACCGCGCGCTCCATGAAGTCGAGCGCCTTCTCCGTCACTTCACGGTCGATCGTCTCCATGCGCTTCTTCGTGAGCGGCCCGGTGTCGGTGATGCGGCCGTCGGCGAAGCTGTGGATGACGCCGCGGGGGCCGAACTTCTTCTTGAATTCCGGGTTCTTCGGGTAGTCGACGTTCTCCGGCTCTTCCTCGGCATTGAGGTGGTAGAGGTTGCCGAAGAACTCGTCGAAGCCATGCGCCGTCGGCAGCATCGAGTCGCGGTCGCCGAGGTGGTTCTTGCCGAACTGGCCGGTGGCATAGCCCTGCGCCCGGAGCAGCGTGGCGATGGTCGGGTCGGCGGCCATCATGCCTTCCGGCGCGCCCGGCAGGCCGACCTTGGTCAGGCCGGTGCGGATCGGCGACTGGCCGGTGATGAACGCCGCGCGACCGGCGGTGCAGCTCTGCTGGCCGTACCAGTCGGTGAACAGCGCGCCCTCGGCGGCGATGCTGTCGATGTTGGGCGTCTTGTAACCCATCATGCCGCGGTTGTACGCGCTGATGTTGAAGCCGCCGATGTCGTCACCCCAGATGACGAGGATATTGGGCTTCTGCGTCTGTGCCTGGGCGGCACTGCTGAGCGCGCCAAGCGCCACGAACAGCGCGGCGCCGAACACTCCTGCGAACCTGTGCTGCATTGTTCCCACCCTTATGAAAGTAAATGCTGCTTTTATCGGATGCAGGCGCCCCGAGCGCACGCTGCACACCCGGGGCGAAAATTGCCGCAATCGACGGCATGTGTCCAATGCATCTTCTACATGATCGGTATAACATGCACGCATGGCGCTGGAACTGCAGCAACTGCGACAGGTGGTGGCACTCGCCGAGCACCGCAGTTTCGTTCGTGCCGCCGCTGCGCTGCACATCAGCCAGCCCGCGCTGTCGCGCAGCATCCAGCACCTCGAGCGACAGTTTCGGCAGCGCCCTGTTCGTGCGCTCCAGCAGCGGCGTCGTGCCCACCGACCTCGGGCGCCTGTACATCGAGCGCTCGCGCGACTTGCTGCGCATGGCCGACGAGCTCGAGGCCGAGGCCGTGGGTCACTCGCAGCTGCGGTCCGGGCGCGTAGACGTCGGTGGCGGTCCGTACCCGACGGATTCGCTGCTGAGTCCCGCCTGCGCCCGGTTCGTCGAGGCGTTCCCGCGCGTGACCGTGCAGCTTCATTCCGGCAACTGGGATGAACTCGTGCAGCGGCTGCGCGCACGTGCGCTCGATTTCTTCGTCGCCGAGACCAGCGTGCTGTCACGCGAGCCGGACCTGGATGTCGTGCCGCTGCCCGTGCAACACCCCGTGTACTTTTTTGCGCGCGCGGAGCATCCGCTGGCCGGCCAGCGCGACGTGCGTGCCGCGGACGTGCTCGCCGCCTGGCCGTTCGTGACGCCGTCGCGCATCCCGCCGCGATTGCTGGATCCGCTGATCGCCGCGCACCGCGAGGGCTCGGCGCGGCAGCAGGCGGCGCGACCGTTGCCTGCCATCCAGTGCAACGGGCTGTCGGCCATGAAGCGCATCGTCGCGCACTCGAACGCCGTCAGTGCATCGATCCTGCCATGCATCGACGACGAACTGGAGTCGGGCAGGTTCGTGCTGCTGGGCACCGAGTTGTGGCTGTCCCTGCAGTACGGGATCGTCAGCCTCGCCGGCCGGCCCTGGACCCAGACCGCGGTCAGGCTGCGGGAGTTCGTGCTGCAGGCCGAGCAGGAGACGATCGAACGGTCCCGCGAACTGCTGGCCCGGCACAGTCCTGAGAAGCGTCTCGGGAAGGCCAGACACCAGGCGAGCCCGCCAGCGCGGGCAAAGAGCACAGCTCGCTCCCGGCGGGACGGCTCGCCCAGGAAAGCGCGGAGCTGAACGTGAGTGCGCGCAAATTGATGCACGAGCCTTTGACGCGGCCCGGTGCACCGGGATAGACCACAGCGGGGATCCCGACGCATGAGTCGCCAGAACATATTGACCGTGCATACGCCGGGTGCGGGGCTGCACGAGTTCACCACCGACGTCGCGCGCTTCGTGCGCGAGTGTCGCTGCGAACAGGGCGTGCTGACGCTGTTCGTCAGGCACACCTCCTGTTCGCTGCTGGTGCAGGAAAATGCTGACCCCGACGTGCGCGCCGATCTCGACGAATTCTTCCGCCGGCTGGTGCCGCGCAGTGACGACGCGTCGATGCAATGGGTGCGGCATGGAGCCGAAGGCCCGGACGACATGCCGGGTCACATCAAGGCGGCGCTGACAGCGACGTCACTGTCGATTCCGATCGTCGATGCGCGACTGGCGCTGGGACAGTGGCAGGGTATCTACCTGTTCGAGCATCGCGACGGCGCGCACGCTCGCCAAGTGGTGCTGCACCTCACGGACTGACGTTCGGACGGGCCGGACCGCACCGTGTCCCGTGACGAATCTCAGCCAGATTGCGGCTGCAAGCGTCGGGGCGAGAGCTCCTGCTCCGTGACGCCCTGCTCGAGGATGTCTTCCGGCAAGGTTGCGCCTGTCACCAGGGCGGCTGCGACGCGCGCGAGCGCCGGGGCCATCTGGATGCCATAGCCGCCTTGCGCGGCGAGCCAGAAAAAGCCCTCCGCATCAGCGGCAAAACCGACGACAGGCGAGCGGTCGGGCACGAAACTCCGCAGCCCGGCCCAGCTGTGGCCCACGCGCGTCACCTGCACGGTCGTCGCGTGCTCGAAGCGGTCGACGGCGATCGCAACGTCGATGTCGTCGGGCATCGCATCGCAGGGCTCCATCGGGTCTTCGTTCGCCGGCGACAGCAGCAACCTGCCCGCATCGGGTTTGAAATAGAACTCTTCCTCGACGTCGATGACCATCGGCCAGGACGTGACGTCGTAGCCCGCGGGCGCAGGCAACAGCACGGCCGTGCGGCGCAGCGGTTGCAGACCGATCGGCTGCACGCCGGCCGCGATCGCGATGCGATCCGCCCACGCACCGCCCGCATTCACCAGCACGGGCGCGGCAAACTCACCGGCCTGCGTGCGGACGTGCCACACCCCACCGCTGCGTTCGAGCGTGGCGTCGCCCGTGCCGGTGACCAGCTGCAGGCCCGCCTGGCGGGCGCTGCGCAGGTAGCCGAGATGGATCGCCGCAACGTCCATGTCGTGACCGGTCGGGTCGAGCAATGCGCCGGCAATCCAGTCCTCGCGCAACACCGGGCAGTACTGCAGGGCGCCCGCCGCGTCGAGTTCCACGCATTCGCTTGCCCCCGCGTATTCGGCAACCATCGCGTCGAGCGCAAACAGCCGTGATTCGTCGGCGACGAACAGCGCGGCGCGTGGTTGCAGCAACGGGTTCGCGGCGAAACCCGGCGGGGGCGATTGCAGGAATGAACGGCTGGCCCGTGTCAGGGCACGCACGGTCGCGTTGCCGTAGGTCTCGAAGAACATCGCAGCCGAACGTCCAGTCGCGTGCAGCCCCGGCTGGTCTTCTTTCTCCAGCAGCACCACGCGCAGCTTCGGGGCCAGCGCTGCAGCGAGCGATGCGCCCGCCATGCCAGCGCCGAGGACGATCACATCTGCGGTCTTGGGCAAGGCAGGCTCAGTGGACAGTGGCGAAGGCAGCGACGATACGTGGGTCGGTACGCCGTTGCCAACGGTACACGGCGCCGCTGGACGCTGCCTACCTCCGCGGATGATGCATTCGGCGGTACGATGGCAGCCATGACCGTCTTCGAGTTCCTGCTGGCCCTGTACGCGATCGTCGCGGGTCTCGGCGTGTCGTTGCTCGTGACCAGCGTGGGCCAGATGATCGAGGCGCGCGACCGGGTGCAGCTCTACTGGGTGCACAGCTGCTGGATCGCGCTGACTTTCGTCGGTCATGTCGTCAGCTGGTTCACCATCTGGCGCTTTCGCGACCACGCGCCCTGGACGGTGCTGCAGGCCTTGCTGCTGCTCAGCGTGCCGATCCTGCTCTACCTCATCAGTCACCTGGCCGTACCCGACCTGGAGGACGACCGCATCCACGACATGCGCGACTATTACTTCCGCCATGCCCGCTGGACGCAGGGCCTGCTGCTCGGCGCCGTGGTTGCGGGCGCGCTTTCGCATTTTCTGATCGAAGACAAGTTCGACTTGTCCGGGGCGCGCGGCGTGCGGGTGTCGCTTATCCTGATCCTGCTGCCGGGGATCGTGAGCCGCAATCCCCGCGTGCACGCAGTGCAGGCCGTGCTGCTGTTTGCGGCAATCGCCATGGCGGCTTCGTACCTGTCGCAGCCGATCAGCTGAGCTAGGTAAGCTCTGCACAGGTCCGCAGCGGCCGCCACGGCCACCTTACTATCCGGTAGCCGTCACCGAGCACTCAAGGTCAGCCGCGCCGGTTTCCAATTCGGCACCGCGCGTCGAACACGCGAGGGCGACCAGTCGCTGGCGCGTCCGACCCGGGACCGTTCCCCGAGCTTGGAAAGGCAGACACGCGCTCTGGGAACGGTCCCGGATCGGACGCTTGCGACATGCCAGCCTGCGACGCTGCCAGAGCGCTCGATCCGGTGCCTGTCACAGAGCGCGTGTCTGCCTTTCCAAGCTCGGTGACAGGCACCGGATCGAGCGCACGCAACGCGTCACTTGCGGACCTGTGCAGGGCTTCCCTAGGTGGGCTGGGCCCCCGAGCCGCGCCCGCCCCGCAGCTCGTATTCCTGCGTGCCACGGTGGTAGATGTGGTCGGTGTCGAGCGCGGCGGTCTTCGCGTACTGGAAGGCCGGCGCGAGCGATTCGTAGATCGGCTCGAACCCGCGCTGTTCCGTCAGGTGGAACAACTCGCGGAATGACTCGATCACGAAGTACGTCGCCTGCAGGTCGGAGATCGTGTAGTCGGTGCGCATCACCCGGTCGACGTTCAGGTGGATGCGGTTGGGAGACTGTCCCTTGAGCGCGAACACCGTCTCGGTCGGGCCCGACAGGATGCCTGCGCCATAGATGCGCAGCTGGTCGCCCTCGAGGATCAGGCCGAACTCGACGGTGTACCAGTACAGCGCGCTCAGCGCCTTGAGCCGGTTGTACTTGAGTGCCTTCCAGCCCGCGCGGCCGTAGGCCTCCATGTAGCTCGCGTAGATCGGGTCGGTGAGCAGCGGCACGTGCCCGAAGACGTCGTGGAAGACGTCGGGTTCCTGGATGTAGTCGAACTGCTCGCGCGACCGGATGAAGTTGCCGGCCGGGAAGCGACGATTCGCCAGGTGGTAATAGAAGACATGATCGGGAATCAGCATCGGCACCGGCACGACGCTCCACCCGGTCAGGCTCTGCAACTCCTCGCTCATCTGGGCGAAGTCGGGCACGCCGCCGTGTCCCAGATCGAGCCGCTCCAGACCGCGCATGAACTCGCTGCAGGCATGGCCCGGCATCAGTTCGATCTGCCGCGCAAAAAGCTCGTCCCAGATCCGGTGTTCTGCAGCGTCGTACTTGCGTTGCGCCGGCTCGAGCCAGTCGTCGCCCAGACCCGCGGGTTTCCTGAGCGGAGCGACATACACGGATGCCGGCATCGCGGGGATCCGTGAGTAATCGAAAGGCTGGGACGACGTGCTCTGGGTCATGCGCTCAATGGTCGCGCATGCTGCGCTCGATTGCCATCGGACTGCGCCCGGCGGTGGCGCCAGGCGCGCCGGTTTCCAATTCGGCACCGCGCGTCGAACACGCGAGGGTGACCCATCGCTGGCGCGTCCGACCCGGGACCGTTCCCCGAGCTTGGAAAGGCAGACACGCGCTCTGGGAACGGTCCCGGGTCGGACGCTTGCGACATGACAGCCTGCGATGCTGCCAGAGCGCTCGATCCGGTGCCTGTCACAGAGCGCGTGTCTGCCTTTCCAAGCTCGGTGACAGGCACCGGATCGAACGCACGCAACGCGTCACTTGCGGACCTGTGCAGGGCTTCACACCTAGAGCTGCGAGTCGAGCGGCAGCACCTTGGCGAGCCATGCCTGGAACTTCTGGCCGCCCGTCGCCTCCGGGGAGCTGTCGTACGTCTGCACGCCATCGCTCCAGCGCAGGCCATTGCCGTCGCGGGTGACCGCCCATGCGCGTTCGGTCGACGTCTCCCGGTCGAACAGGGTTTCGAGCTGGCGCGCGATCGTGGCCTCTTCGACGAAGACACCCTGCTCGCAATTGAGCGCCGTCGAGCGCGGATCGAGGTTGTAGCTGCCGACGAAACCACGCCGCGAGTCTGCGGCCAGTGCCTTCGTGTGCAGGCTCGCGCCGGACGAACCGAAGGCGCTCTTCTTCGGCGTCGAGCCCGGCAACGGCTTCAACTCCCAGAGCTTCACGCCGCCTGCCAGCAGTTCGGGCCGCGTTTTCGAGTAGCCGCCGTAGACCATCGGGACGTCGTTCGCCGCCAGCGAGTTGGTCAGCACTCGCACCTCCGTACCTCGTGCCACCTGGTCCAGCATGAACTTCGTGCCGTCCTTGCCGGGAACGAAGTACGGTGAGATCACGGTGATCCGGACCTTGGCGTCTTCCATGATCGGCGCCAGGACCGCGAGCACGTCCGAGCCGCCCAGACCTGATTTCCGGCCCATCGCCTTGGCCGGATCGTCGGCCACGAAGCGATAGTCGCTGGTCCATTGCATGGCCCAGTCGCCGCGCAACAGGCGTTGCACTGCATCGTCTTTGCGCAATTCAGCCGCGAATCGCTCCCTTTCCGCGACGACGACTCGCGACGCGACTCGCTCGCGCAGCGTGGCCAACGCCGCGGCGGTGGCATCTTCGGGTGCCAGCAACGCTATGGGGTACGCAGCTGGTGAATTCCAGTAGCGATCGAACGATGCTGACGCGTCACGCACGATCGGACCCACCATGGCGAAATCGAGGTCGACGAAATTGATCTCGTCGCTCGCCCCGAAGTACTCGTCGCCCAGGTTGCGACCGCCCACGATCGCGATGCGGTTGTCGGCGATCCAGCTCTTGTTGTGCATGCGCCGATTGATGCGGCTGAAGCTGCCCATGGCTTCGAAGACGAAGCGCAGGGAGCCGGTGCGCGATCCGAACGGGTTGAACATCCGCACTTCGATGTTCGGATGCGCGTCGAGGGCGGCGAAGGAGTAGTTCTTGCCGCGCGCATCCATGTCGTCGACCAGCAGCCGCACCTTGACGCCGCGGTCGGCCGCCTCGAGGGCGCGATAGGCGAGGTAACCGCCAGTGACGTCGTCGTGCCAGATGTACGTCTGGATATCCAGGCTGCGGCCCGCGGCGAGGGCGGTGCGCGAACGGATCGCAAACGCCTCGGGCCCTTCGCGCACGAGGCGGAACCCGGACTGCCCCGGATGCTCCGCTTCGGCCGCGCCGATCAACTGGTCGAGCTGCGTGTCCTGCGCTGTCGCGACGGCGACCTGCTGCGGCAGTTCGGGCCTGGGCGCGAGTGACGAGCAGCCCGCAAGCCACCACGGCGCGAGCAGGACGAACAGGCGGACGGCGTGGAAGCGTGACATCGTGACTACCCTGGGGATCGCCCCGCATTATCGCCGCAACGGCAGCGCACTCGCACGCAGTCAGCGCGCCGGCGCGTAGACCTGCTTCCAGGCGTCCTTCATGCTGATGACGGTCCAGCCCCGTGCGCCCGCCTCGTCGAGGCCGCGCTCGAGCTGGCCGATGTGGCTGCCGCGGTCGTACGCGAACTCGCGCTCTGCATCGTCGTGATGAACGATCATGCCAAGCCTCGCGCCGGATCCGGCTGTCGTCCACTCGAGCATCTGGAAGTCGCCGTCCGAGTTGCCGAACGCCGCGATCGGCCGCTTGCCGATCTGCTTGTGGATGCCGACGGGCTTCCCTTCCTTGTCATCCAGGAACTCGAGTTCCGGCAGCCGCACGATCACAGGCTTCCCATCCCGCAGTTCATAGCGCGTCTTGATGCTCGAGCCAATCACTCGCTCCGGCGGGATGCCATAGATTTCCTGCGAGAAGGTCCGCATGAACTCCACCCCGCCGCCGGAGACGATCCAGGTCGAAAAGCCATTGGCCGTCAGGTAATCGAGCAGTTCGCGCATCGGCAGGTAGGTAAGCTCGGTGTAGGGTCGGTGCAAGGTCGGATGCCGCGCCGTGCGCGTCCATTGGCGGACGCGATCGGCGAATTCATCGCTCGTGGTATTGGCGTGGGTCAACATCACCAACTCTGCCAGGGCCTTCTGGTCGCCCTTCGCCGCCGCGGCGAGTAAGGGGCTGGGGACAGACGCCGGGGCGTTCTTCGCCATGTCTCGCGCCATGTCGAGTGCAAACACGGCCTGGAAGTACAGCGGCTGCTCGGACCAGAGGGTGCCGTCGTTGTCGAATACCGCCACCCGATCCACGGGAGGAACGTAGGCCTTGCCGAGCGGATCGGTGACCGCTTCCACGAACTCCACGATTCGCGTGCGGGCAGGGCCGTCACTCCAGGAAGGCAAGGGATCGGAAGCGGCCAGCGCGGCCGGCGCCATTGCCAACAGCCAAGCGGCCGTCACCGCCGGCCACAGGCTACAAAATCGGTTGTTGATCGACACGTTCTTCCCTCGGCCAAGTCTCGGTGCGCAGGTCCACCAAGGAAGCCACACAGCCATTCGTGATACAAATTCCACTTACGTATGCTGCCCATGCGCCCGGCGTATGGATCCAGCCCCGCCAACTCTGCGAAATTACACGAATGCGTTTCCGCCGCAACCGCCCCCGCGCCGACAGGCTTTCGGCGATCCTGGCCCGCCTGGCCGAGCCCGCCGAGGGCTCGGTGACGTTGGCCGAGGTCCTGACAGCAGTAGGCGAGCGTTCTTTCGGGGCGCTGCTGGTCATTCTCGCGATTCCGAACATGGTTGCAGGGCTCATCCCCGGCCTGTCGATCGTGCTCGGACTGCCCCTGCTGCTGGTCTCACTGCAGCTCGTCGTCGGCGCCGAGCGGCCCTGGCTGCCGCGTCGGCTGGCGCGCCTGGAGATAAAGCGCTCCGACCTGCGGCGCATGCTGGAGCGCACGCGCCCGGCGGTGCGTCGACTCGAGCGCGCCCTGCAACCGCGGCTCGAGTTCCTGACGTCCCCGTGGGCAGAGCGACTGATCGGTCTCGGCTGCCTCGCGCTTTCGGTACTCGTCTTCCTCCCCGTTCCCTTCGCCAACCTCGTGCCCGCCACCGGTATCATGCTGTTCGGGTTTTCGATGCTGGAACGCGATGGCCTCATGGCCCTGGCGGCGATGGGGATCGTGGGCGTCAGCGCTGCGCTGTTCAGCGGTGTCGCCATTGCATTCTTCGCGGCTGCCGGGCTCACCGTGCGGCAACTCGGACTCATCGGCGGCTGAGCCGCCGTTTCCGCAACTCATTCAATCGCAGGCGTACTCGCAATGGTTTCCACGGGCACCCCCCTCCTCTGGACGTTCTTCGGCGTGTTCGTGATTGCCGCGCTGTGCGTCGACTTCTTCGCGATGGAGCGGCAGGGCGCGCACAGGGTATCGATCAAGGAAGCCACGATCTGGTCGCTGATCTGGGTGGCTGTCTCGTTCGTCTTCGTCGGCTGGCTCTGGTGGTACCTCGGCGGCCCCGCAGGCGATCCCGTCGCTGAACAGAAAGCGCTCGAATTCGTGACGGGCTACCTGGTCGAGAAAGCGCTGGCCGTCGACAACATCTTCGTCTTCCTGATGCTGTTCACGTATTTCGCCGTGCCGGCCGAGTACCAGAAGCGCGTGCTCATGATCGGCATCCTCGGCGCGCTCGTGCTGCGCGCGGTGATGATCCTGGTCGGCGCGTGGCTCATCGCGCAGTTCCACTGGATTCTCTACCTGTTCGGCGCGTTCCTGGTCTTCACCGGCGTCAAGATGTGGCTCGCCACGGGGCAGGAGCCCGACCTGGGCGCCAATCCGGCGCTGAAGTGGGTCCGCAAGCACATCAAGATCGCGCCGCACTACGACGGCGAGAAGTTCTTCACCCTGCACGACGGCGTGAAGATGGCGACGCCGCTGTTCGTCGTGATCCTGCTGATCGGCATCGTCGACGTCATCTTCGCGGTCGACTCGATCCCGGCCATCTTCGCGATCACGATGGACCCGTTCATCGTGCTGACGTCGAACGTCTTCGCGATCCTCGGCCTGCGCGCGATGTACTTCCTGCTCGCCGGCATGCACGAGCGATTCCACCTGCTCTCCTATGGCCTCGCGATCGTGCTGGTTTTCATCGGCACCAAGATGCTGCTGCTCGACATCTACAAGATCCCGGTGTCCTGGTCGCTCGGCTTCACGGTCGTCGTGCTGGCCTTGACGATGTTCCTGTCGCTCAGGATCCCGCCCCGCAAAGGCGCGCAGGGTTCCGCCTATCCGTTCGCTGCGAAGAAGGACCCGGAAGAGAACGAGGAGCGCTGACCGCAGGTCAGTTCGCTGGCGGCTCGTCCTGCCCGACCGCCTCGATGGCCTGGGCCGCCTCCGGGTTCAAGCCCCGGGGCTCGTGCTTCGGTCGGGTCAGCGGCGCGGGCTCGGGCGTGGCCTGGTTGTTGCGCATCAAGGACCGGCCGGCCGTGATGCCGCCGATCAGTTGCAGGCCCAGGCGATCCTCGTCGCGCTGGCGCACGTCTGCCAGCGTCGCCGCTCGTTCATCGGCGTCGTAACCGAGCCCGCGTAACACGTTGTCGCCAAACACCAGCGCCGACTCGAACGTCTCGCGCACCTGGTAGTCGACGCCCGTCTGGATGAGGCGCAGGGCATGCCCGCGATCGAACGCACGCACGTAAAGCCGCGCCTGTGGAAACTCCTGCTTCGCCAGCCCGACGATGCGGTTGGCCAGTTCCGGCTTGTCGATGCAGACGAGGATCGCGTCCGCCTTGCCGGCGCCCGATGCGCGCAGCACGTCGAGTCGCGAGCCGTCGCCGTAATACACCTTGAAGCCGAAGTTGCCGGCCGCGCGGATCATGTCGACGTCCGCATCGATGATCGAGATGTCCACGTCACGCGCCAGCAGGGGCTGGCTCACGACCTGGCCGAAACGCCCGAAGCCGATGATCAGCACGCGGCCGGTGAGGCACGGCGGTTCCTCGATGCCGTGCATCGAGGGCGTCGGGGCGGGCAGGAAGCGGTCGAGCAGCAGCATGACGACCGGCGTGAGCGCCATCGACAGGATGACGATCGCCGCCATCACGGCGCCCGCGCGCTGGTCGAAGACGCCCGCGGCCGTCGCGGCGGCGTACAGCACGAAGGCAAACTCGCCGCCCTGCGCGAACTGCGCTGCACGCAGCACGGACTCGCGCGGTTCCGCCCCGAAGACCCGCGCCACACCGTAGACGCCGATGGCCTTGACGACCATGAACGCCGCCACGCCGCCGGCGACGAGCCGCCACTCGCGCACCACGACGCCGAGGTCGAGCGACATGCCCACGGAGAGGAAAAAGAGTCCGAGCAGGATGCCGCGGAAGGGCTCGATGTCGGCCTCGAGCTGGTGCCGGAACGTCGACTCCGAAAGCAGCACACCGGCAATGAAGGCGCCCATCGCCATCGACAGCCCGCCCCACTGCATGAACAGCGCGGCACCCAGTACGACCAGCAGCGCCGCCGCCGTCATCACGTCGCGTCCGCCCAGCGCCGCGACGATGCGGAACAACGGGTTGATGGCCCAGCGACCGATGGCGACGAGCGTGGCGAGCGCCCCCACGGCGAGCAGCGCCGACTGCCACACAGGGCGCGTCGACTCGGCGCCCGTGCCTTGTGCAAGCCCGATGAACGCGACCAGGGCCAGCAAGGGAATGATCGACAGGTCCTCGAGCAGCAGGATCGCGACGGCCCGCTGACCGGCGGGCGTGGACGCCTGCCCTCGCTCGTCGAGCATCTTCATGATCACTGCGGTCGAGGACAGCACGAAGCCCATCGCACCGATCAGGGCCACCGACGGGGACCAGCCGAACAGGTACCCGACGCCCGTCAGCAGCGCGCCGCAAGCCAGCACCTGCGTGAGGCCCAGCCCGAAGATGTCCCGGCGCATTGCCCATAGCTTGGTCGGGCGCATCTCGAGGCCGATCAGGAACAGGAACAGCACGATGCCGAGTTCGGCCACGTGCAGGATGGCCTGGGGCTCGTGGAACAGGGCCAGCCCGAAGGGCCCGATCAGCAGGCCTGCGCACAGGTAACCCAGCACCGCGCCCAGTCCCAGCTTGCGGAACAACGGCACCGCGATGACCGCCGCGGCAAGCAGCACGACCGCGTGCCCCAGACCCATCCCCGCGGTTTCCGTCGCCATGCGCGCCTCCTGCAACCGTCATTGGTCCGCCTCGCGCATGAGCTTAACGTAGTCGTCCGCGGCGGGGCCCTGCATCGTGCTGGCACCGTCGCACGGCAATTGACGCGCGATGCGCTTGTCCCGAAACTGCCGCACCCGCGATTTCACGAATGAATGACCACTGGGAGCCTGCATGGACATCGCTGCCGTCGAGACCTTCCTGCGCACCACGGTGGCGGCCCTGGCCGTCAAGGTGGCAGCTGCAATCGTTTTCTGGTTCGTCGGCCGCTGGCTGATCGGCCGGGTCATCCACCTGGTGCAGGCAGCCATGCACCGCAACCAGATCGACCCGACGCTGACGCGCTACCTGGGTTCGATCATCACCGTTGCACTCAACATCGCCCTGGTGCTCGGCATCCTCGGCTACTTCGGCATCCAGACGACCTCGATCGCCGCGATGCTGGCCGGCGCGGGCGTCGCGATCGGCGCCGCCTGGAGCGGCATGCTCGGCAACTTCGCGGCCGGCGCATTCATGCTGGTGCTGCGGCCGTTCAAGGTCGGCGACTTCGTGAGCATTGCCGGGGTCACCGGCACGGTGCACGAGCTCGGCCTGTTCGGCACCACGATCGTGACACCCGACAACGTGCTCACGCTGATCGGCAACGGCAAGATCTTCAGCGACACGATCCAGAACTTCTCGTCGCTGCCGCACCGTCGCGTCGAGCGCACTGCCCAGCTGGCCGGTGGCGTCGACCATAACGACGCGATCGCGCGGCTGCAGGCGGCCGTCGCCCGGATTCCCAACGTGCTGCAGCAACCGGCGCCCGAAGTGAGCCTGCTGGACATCAACCTGCTCGGCACCGTGATCGCCGTGCGGCCGTACTGCCACACCGATCACTACTGGCAGGTGTACTTCGACACCAACCAGACGATCATGCGCGTGGCGCAGGAAGCGGGATGGCCGGCCCCGACGCCGGCGAACATCACGCGGATGATCCAGGTTCAGGCCTGAGCCGCGCAGCGGACGACGCGCCGCTGGGCGCGCGTCCGCGAGGCCCAGGAACAGCGCCCTCATGACACTGATCGCTTACACACGTGAAATCAGTCCGGCACTCGCGGACTGCGAGCTGACGCATCTCGTGCGCGAGCCGCTCGACATCGAGGGCGCCCGGATCGAGCACGAGACCTACGAAGCGCTGCTCGCGAGCCTGGGTGCCGAGGTGCGGAGGTTGCCTGCGGCGCCGCATCTACCCGATGGCGTGTTCGTCGAAGACGCCGCGGTCGTTCTCGATGACGTCGCTGTGATCACTCGACCCGGGGCGCTTTCGCGACAACCGGAAACCGTTTCAGTCGCGGCCGCGCTCGCGGCGCATCGTCCGCTGCTGCACATTGCAGCGCCCGGCACACTCGACGGGGGCGACGTGCTGGTGGCTGGACGCACGCTCTACGTCGGGCTGTCCACGCGGACCAGCCGCGACGCGATCGCCCAGCTGGGCACGGCGCTGGCGCCCTATGGCTACCAGGTCGTGCCGGTCGCCTTCAGTGGCTGCCTGCATCTCAAGTCGGCAGTGACACGCATCGCCGACGACCTGGTGCTGCTGAACCCTGCATGGGTGTCGCCCGCAACGTTCGCCGGTCATCGCTCGCTCGCCGTCGATCCGGCCGAGCCGCACGCCGCCAATGCGCTCGCGCTGGGCGGAGCGGTCATACATCCGGCGCACCATTCGCGGACCCGCACCCGGATAGAAGCCAGCGGCTTTACCGTACGGACCGTGCCGCAGGCCGAACTGGCAAAGGCCGAATCCGGCGTGACCTGCAGCAGCCTGTTGGTCACGGTTCCCTGACTCCACCGGGCCGGGACAATCCCGCCGACGGCCGGTCGCAGGGCTGCACCCGACACGCCGCGTGCATATGGGTTCCGAAGCGGATTACTCTTGCCCCTGTCGCGACCGCGGTCGCCATTCAACGGGCAGGAAGAATCCATGACGACCTACACCGCCGGATGCATCTGCGGCGCCGTCCAACTCGAGATCACTGGCGAGCCCGCCGTGCAGGCGATCTGCCACTGCAGTTCGTGCCGGGGCTGGCTCAGCGCACCGCTCCACGCGGCTGCGCTCTGGCCGACGCCAAGCGTCAAGATCACGAAGGGCGCTGACAATCTCGGGCTTTTCAAGCGGTCTGAAAACAGCCACCGCCAGTTCTGCAAGTCTTGCGGCGCCGCCGTGCTCGTGGGTCACCCCGGCATGGGCATGACGGACGTGCCGTCAGGTTCGGTCAAAGGCCTCAAGTACACGCCCACGGTGCACGTGCATTACGGCGAAAAAGTCATGTCCGTGCGCGACGGCCTGCCGAAGTTCAAGGACTTTCCGAAAGAGTTCGGCGGGTCGGGCGAGATGCTCCCAGAATAGCGCTGCCACCTCAGGGCCCTGCCGACGTCAAGGTCGCCTTGGTTGCCCCAATGCGACCTTCCCCCGCTGCGCAGCGACAGCCGGGCGGGCGTCCGCGAGGCTGCCGCTGCGAGGTCTGCCGCCGTTGCGTCCCTCAGTCGCCCGACGCGATCCGGGCCTTGAATATCGCGCCGTAGTTGGTGGCCGGGGCCGGTTCTGCCACGAGGTTGGTCGCGGTCGAGTGGAAAGTCACGATCGAGGCGCCGTACAAGTCGCCATCGAGGCGAGGGGCGGAACTCGCACCGTTACCCTGCACGCCGCCCGGACCCACCGACACCCGGCTCGTCGACGGCGTGCAACCCGGTGCGCTGGCACAGACGAAACGGACGAAGACGTCCGCAAGGTTGTTCGTGTCGGTAGGCACCACTGCGTTCGCAGCCGTCACGAAGGGCACCAGCCACCCGTCCCAGGACAGGAAGTCCGGCATTGCCGACGGGTGACCCAGGATCTGGCCGCCCTCGCTCGTGACGGACACCCGCACGGTCGACGGCGTGCAACCCGTCACGCCCATGCAGGTATCGCGCAGGAAAACGTCTTCGACGCCGTTGGTGTCGCCCGCCACGAGGTTCGACGCACCGGAGACGAAGGCCACCAGCCGACCGTCCCAGTTGGTCCCTGAGCTGTCCTCGAGGCCCAACCCGACTTGCGGGTCTGAACTCACGCCGTTGGCAGCTGCGCCGGCCACGCCGACCGAAACCAGCTGCGTGGTCGGCGTGCAGGGCACATCCGCTCCGACGCAGGTGTCGCTGATGAAGACATCGGCCGCATTGTTCGCGTCGCCCGCGACGAGGTTGCTCGCGGTCGAGGCGAAGGCCACGTAGCGCCCGGTGAAGGTGGGCGAACCGCTGCTGCCGTTCGCGTCGGCGCCGCCTGCTCCTGTCGAAATCCGGGTGGTCTGCGGCACGCAACCTGCGGCTGCGTTGAGACAGGTGTCGCGCAGGAAGACATCCGCCAATCCATTGCCATCACCGGCCACCAGGCTGGCGGCGGTGCTGGCGAATACGACGTAGCGTCCGTCGAATGCCAGTGCCGGGGCCGTGCTCGGCGCATTCGCGGAACCGCCGTCCGCACGTTTCGAGACCAGCAGCGTCTTCGGCGTGCAGGCGGTCGGAGACGGAATGCACCTGTCGTACACGAAGACGTCGTCGACCCCGTTGTCGTCGCCGGCGACGAGATTGCTCGCCGCGGAGACGAAGGCGACATAGCGGCCAGACGAGCTGACCGCCAGCGAACCCTCAGGAGACTGGCGGGTGGAGCCGCTGTCGCCATTCGCCTGCGATCCGTCCGCCCCCATCGTGATGCGCGTCGTTGCGGGCAGGCAGCCTGCCGGCGCGCCGTCGCACGTGTCGCGCAGGAAGATGTCGTAGGCATCGTTGGTATCGCCGGCCACCAGGTTCGATGCGCTCGAGGCGAAGATGACGTAGCGGCCTTGAAAGTCCACGCCGCCATTCACGCTCGGTCCGTTCGGATACGACCCATCGAGCGCCATGCTGACCCGCTCCGGGACCTGCACAACGTCGGGTGCAGTCGTCACGGTGAACCCGACCGCGTTGCTCCGCCCGCCGCTGGACGCTGGATTTGCAACCTCGACGCTGCGGATTCCGGCGCTCGCCACGTCAGTTGCCAGGATGGAGGCTCGCAGTTCGATCGAGCTCAGATAGGTCGTCTCGCGCGGCGAACCATTCCAGGTCACGACGGACAGGGGGACGTAGCCTTGGCCCTTCACGGTCAACGCGAATGCCGGACTGCCAGCGACCACGCTCGACGGAACCAGGGACGCGATGACGGGCGACATGACCGGCGGGTTGGTCGGGTCGACGGTGAACGTCAGGGCTGCGGAAGAACCGCCTCCGGGCGTTGGGCTCACCACCTTCACCGCGTAGCTCCCCGCGGTCGCGAGATCGGTGGCCAGCAGGGTTGCGTCGAGTCGTGTGGCACTGACGAACGTGGTCGAGCGGTTGGCGCCGTTCCATTGCACGAGGGCAGTCGGCACAAAGCCGCTGCCGCTCACCGCGATAGTCGTCGCAGCGCTGCCGGCCAGCACCCGCGCGGGACTCAATGATGCGATCACTGGCAAGGGGTTCTCGACGGTGAAGGTCCTGTCGGCAGAAACGCCGCCTCCAGGCGGTGGATTAGCTACCGTGACCTTGCTGACGCCGCCGCTCGCGAGGTCGCTGGCAGGGATCGTCGCCGTCAACCCGCTGGCACTGTCGAAGGTGGTCGCGCGGGCCGACCCGTTCCACTGGACGACGGAACCCTTGACGAACCTGGACCCGGTGACCGCAAGCCGGAGATCAGGCGCCCCGGCGATGACGGTCGCAGGCGAGATCGAATCCAGGATCGGTACCGGCTTTTTTGAGTCATCGTCGTCGCCCCCGCATGCCGTGAGCAGGGCCGCGAAACCGCACAGGATGAGCAATGCGCAGCGCAACAGGGCACCGCGATGTGCAATCGCGTCTTCCTTGAATGTCATGCGAGCCTCCTTGGCCGGGCTCTTCGGCGATGACGCCGGAGTGACCCGCGCCTGTCAGCCCCACTCTCCGAGTTTCGGGGAAGTCGGACAATGCGTGGAAATAGGTAGCTGCGAGTCGGCAGCGTTGGCGCATCCAGCGATGACGCGAGGACTTCGAGTTCCCGGACCCGCGCTGGCCGCGCCATCCATGCGCTATTGACGTATGTACGTCGTTGACGCAGCCTGCCGGGCGTCGTCAGCGGACGCCCCCGTCCCACTCCCCTGGCGCCGGCGCCGTGGCGATCGACGTGCGTGCCATTCGAACGATCCTGTCGCGGTCATCCAGGCATTGACCGACTGAAACAAGGCCACCATGACCCCGACCTTCAATCGAACCCACCTGGCCGACCTGCGTGGGGCCGCCCGCCTCGCCGTCGATGCCACGCTCGGCATCACGACGCTGGTCGAGAAGATGCACCACACGATCCAGCTCGTGCATCCGCCGCTTGGCGCATCGCGCGCAAAAACCACGCGCGGACTCACCGGCCTGGTCTACCGCAGCATTCGCGGCACCACGCGGGTGGTGGGCAAAGGGCTCGACGCCGGACTCGGTCCCCTGGCTTCGCTGCTGCCCCCGGGTGAATCCACAGCAGCCCGCAACGCGTGGGTGTCGGCACTCAACGGCGTGTACGGCGATCACCTGGAACTCACGGCGAACCCGCTGGCGCTGACCATGACCGTGTTGCGTGACGGCGTGACGGTCGATGCAGCGCAGCCCGCGCGCGTGGTGCCGGGCGCGACCCGCAGGATCATGGTCGCGATTCACGGGCTGTGCCTCAACGAGCAGCACTGGGGTCGTACCGGCGAGGACTGGCTGGCGCAGGTCGCGCGCAAGCGCGGGCAAACCCTGCTGTTCCTGCGCTACAACACTGGCCGGTCGATCGACTCGAACGGACGCTCGCTCGCAGCACTGCTGGAGACGCTGGTTGCGCACTGGCCGGTTCCGCTCGAGCAACTCACGCTGGTCGGCCACAGCATGGGTGGGCTCGTTGCGCGCAGCGCGATTCATCACGGCAGCCGCGAGCGGCATGGCTGGCGCAGCTCACTGCGGCAATTGTTCACGCTCGGCACGCCGCACCACGGCGCGCCACTCGAGCGCGGCGGCAATCGCCTCGACTACGTGCTCGAGTTGAGCCCGTACGCCGCGCCATTCACGACGCTGGCGCGGGCCCGCAGCGCAGGCATCACCGACCTGCGTTATGGCAGCGTGACCGATGCAGCCGACGAGTTCGTGCCGTTGCCCGCAGACGTGGAATGTCATGCGCTGGCGGCCACGCTCGGCAAGCGTCGCGGCATCCTCGCCGACAAGCTGGTGGGGGACGGGCTCGTGCCGCTCGACAGCGCGCTGGGTCGTCACAGGCTGCCGGAACGGACGCTTGCGATTCCCGCCGAGCACCAGTGGATCGGCTACGAGATGGGTCATCTCGACCTGCTCGGTCACCCCGCAGTTCAGCGGCAACTCGCGCGCCGGCTGAGCGGCCCGCGACCGCTTCGCCGCACGGCGCGAATGGCACAATAGCTCGATGTTGCCATCCACCATGCGATACATAGCTGCGTCCGCCGCAGGCGGACCGGAAGTCCTGGGCCTCGGTACGACTGCGGTGCCGACCCCGCAGCCCGACGAAGTCTTGATCCGCGTCCACGCGGCGGGCGTGAATCGTCCCGACGTTGCACAACGCAAAGGGCTCTACCCGCCTCCTCCCGGTGCGAGCCCGATCATCGGGCTCGAGGTGGCCGGCGAAGTCGTCGCCAAGGGCAGCGACGTGCAGGGCTGCGACGTCGGCGACCGTGTGTGCGCGCTCACGAATGGCGGTGGTTACGCCGAGTACTGCGTGGCACCCGTCACCCAGTGCCTGCCCTGGCCCGCAGGCTACGATGCGATTCGCGCCGCGGCGCTGCCGGAGACGTATTTCACCGTCTGGGCCAACCTGTTCGTGCACGGCCGGTTCGCCGCAGGTGAAACGGTGCTCGTGCACGGTGGCAGCAGCGGCATCGGCGTCACTGCGATTCAGCTGGCGCGCGAGTTCGGCGGCAGCGTCTACGCAACCGCGGGCACCGACGAGAAGTGCGCGGCCTGCGTGCGGCTCGGCGCTGCAGCGGGCATCAACTACCGCACGGAAGATTTCGCCGAGCGCATCGCCGCACTCACGGCGGGCCGCGGCGTGGACGTCATCATCGACCTGGTCGGCGCGCCGTACTTCGAGCGCAACCTCAAGTCACTCGCCATGGACGGTCGGCTGGTGCAGGTCGCGACGCAAGCCGGCACGCGAGTCGAACAACTCGACCTGTTCGAGATCATGCGCCGCCGGCTGACGCTCACCGGCTCGACGATGCGACCGCGCACGACGGCGCAGAAGGGCGCCATAGCGCGAGACCTGCGAGCGAAAGTCTGGCCGGCACTCGACGCCGGGCGCGCCGGCCCCGTCATTTACCAGGTATTCCCGCTCGCGCAGGCCGCGGAGGCGCACCGCGTCATGGAGTCGAGCGTGCACATCGGCAAACTGGTGCTGACTCTGGGGGCCCCCTAGCGCGTATCTGGCGACTCACTGACGCTTTCCGGATAGACCTCCTGGCGGCATCTGGTTCATCGTGCAAAAAAACACAGGGGGTCGTCGAATGTCAGGAATCCGCGCGCTGCTCGCCTTGATCGCCACGGGCGTGACCTTGTCCGCTCCGTCCATCGCGCAAGCCAACTCGGGCGCCGTGGTCGGGTGCGAAACCGCAGTGCAGAACGATTACCGGTTCAGCAATGCGCGCAACTCGAGCGCGCAACAGGTCAGCCGGGACGTCTACAAGGTTTCCGGCCTGGTCAGCGACCAGAACAATCGTGACCACCGTTACACCTGCCGTTACGAGTACGGCGAGGTCGTGAGCTACAACGTGACGGACGCGACCGTCGCAGAGAACAGCAACAAGGCCGCGGCCGTGGGCGCCGGCCTGATCGGGTTGGCCGCCATCGCCGTCATCGCCAAGCACGAGGACGATGAAAAGCACCGCAAGAACCGGGACTCGTATAACCGGGGCGACAACTATGCTTTCGACGATCGCAACTACCTGTCACGCGAATGCTCGAGTGAAATTCGCGCCCACATCGATCGCGACCACGGCAAGGTCGCCAGCATCGACCTGCAGGCGCCCTATGTGCACGACCGCGTGATGTCAGGAACCGGCGAGGTGTATTTCCGCAACGGCGGCAGCCGCGAGCTGCGCTATACCTGCAACTTCGACCGCAGCGGCCGTGTTTATGACGGCCGCTATACGTACGTGGGTGCGGGCTATCCGGGGCATTCCGATTACTCGAACTATGCCTACAACGGCAACCGGGGCGGTGGCAGCGCCGAGTACAAGCGCGGCTTCAACGACGGCCGTCGCGGCAACGAGTTCGACTCGTACCGGCACCCGCAGGATTACAAGGACGGCTATCGCGACGGCGAGCGAGCGCGCTGGGACGACTGAAGCGTCGTCGCTGACGGCTACTGAACCCGCGGTGGCGGGTTCAGAGCACGTCCCACGGATACCGGCCCTTGTCGATGATTGCTCCGGCCAGCGCTTCGATCGCATCGTCCTCGTTGTGGCCGACCCCGCGCACGTTGCGGACCATGCGGCGGCGCGCCTGGTGCGTGAAGATGCGCGCGATGTCGGTGACCTGCTGCGCGGACCCCGGATCGCTCTTGATGATCGAATCCGCGCGTGAGATCACGCACAGGCCGACGAACAGGTCGATCATGAGGTCCGCGATCCGTCGCTGCGCGTACTGGCGCTCCGAGATGCCCTTGCCGTATTTCCGCAGCACGGTCTCGGCCACCCGGGCCGTCGCGCGCGCATAGTTCTCGTAGATGCCGACGAGCGGCCGCAACGCCGGCGCCAGCGGCGCGCTGACCTTGACCGCTGCTCCCACGCCGGTGGCGCGCGAGAAGCGGCGCCCGGCATAGCCCGAGAGGACGCCGAAGCCCTTGATCGGATCGTTGAAGATGGAACTGACGGCTGACTGCAGTTCCTTCAGCGACGCGCCGACGTCCTTGAGCGATGCCAGCGCGATGTAGAGGCGCAGGATCTCGTTGGTCCCTTCGAAGATCGGCAGGATGCGGGCATCGCGCGTGTACTGCTCGTACGGCAGCTCGCGCATGTAGCCGTTGCCGCCCGCGATCTGCAGGCTTTCGTAGGCCGTGCGCTGCATCGCTTCGCTGGCGTAGACCTTGGTGATGGCCGCCTCCACGGAGTAATCGTCGCAGCCGCTGTCGATGTAGTGCGCCACCATCCACACCGCGCTCTCGGCGGCGAAGCACTCGACCGTCATCTGCGCGATCTTCTCGCGGATGAGCCCGTACTCCGCAATCGGCCGGTCGAACTGCTTGCGCTCCAGCGCCTGCGCGATGGACCGGCGGATCAGCGCCTTCATGCCGCCGACTGCGCCCCCACCGAGGCCCGTACGGCCGTTGTTCAGGATGCCCATCGCGACCTTGAAGCCCTTGCCGACGTCGCCGAGCACGTTCTCTGCGGGAACACGCACGTCGTTGAAGGCCACGGTGGTCGTGCAGGAGGCGCGAATACCCATCTTGTCTTCATGCGCGCCATGACTGACGCCGGGCCACGCGGCCTCGACGATGAACGCGGTGACCTTGCCCTCCGGGCCGTCCGTGCGCGCGAACACCGTGTAGAAATCGGCGGTGCCGCCGTTGGTGATCCAGAGCTTCTCGCCGTTCAGCGTGAAACTGCCGTCCGCATTGCGCTTCGCCGTGGTGCGAATGGCGGCCGCATCCGAGCCTGCGCCTGATTCGGTGAGGCAGAACGCGGCGATCATTTCTCCGGTGGCGAGCCGCGGCAGGTAGCGGGCTTTCTGGTCGGCGTTACCGAAGAGCAACAGCCCCTTCATGCCGATCGAGCTGTGCGCGCCGATGGTGAGCGACACCGAGCTGTCATAGCTGCTGGTCTGCGCCAGCACGCGCGCGTACGCGGCGTTCGACAGGCCGAGGCCGCCGAACTCCTCGGGGATGATCAGTCCGAACAGGCCCAGCTCGCGCAGGGACTGCACGAACTCGTCGGGCTGCCTGGCCTCGCGATCCCAGCGCGCGAAATCGGCGTCCTTCCCCTCGAGGAAGCGGTCGATGGACTCGACGATCATGCCGAGCACCTCCCGGTCCCGCTCGTTGATCGCGGGGTACGGGAACAGGTTTTCTTCCAGGACGCTGCCGAAGAGCAGCTGCTTGGCGACGCTCTGGTCGGTGAGCGGGCCGGCCGTCTTGGCGCCAGTGACGACGCCGGATTCGATGGTGTTCATGACCCAAAAGCTAGCACTTCACGTGCGCCGCGGGTAATCGGTGAAATCGCGCGCGCCGCCGGCAGCGAGTTCGTCGCAATGCCGGCTGCGCTGCTTGCAACCCAATGAATAGGCTAGAGTTTTGGCGATCAGGCAGCGGGCGCGGCCTGCTGCGTCTTGATCCATTCCTGGACCACGTCCTCGAGCACCGCGAGCGGCATCGAGCCGTTCATCAGGATGACCTCGTGAAACGCGGCCAGGTCGAAGCGGGGTCCCAGCGCCTTCTCGGCCTCGGCGCGCATCCGCAGCATGGCCAGCTGCCCGACCTTGTACGACGTCGCCTGGCCCGGCCACACCACGTAGCGCTCGATCTCGCGCGTCACCTCGGCCTCGGTCATGCCGGTCTTCTCGACCATGTACGCGATCGACTGCTCGCGCGACCACTGCTTGGCGTGCATGCCGGTGTCGACGACGAGGCGCACGGCACGGAACATCTCGGCCTGCAGACGGCCCAGGTCGCCGAGCGGATCGGTGTCGTAGAACCCCATGTCGATCTTGGCGACACGCTCGGCATAAAGCGCCCACCCTTCAGCATAGGCGCTGAACGGCAGCACCTTGCGCAGCATCGGCACGCCCTCGATCAGCTGCTGGGCCGAAAGCTGGAAGTGATGCCCCGGCGCGCCCTCGTGGATCATCAGCGTCGGCAGCGTCCACTTCGGGTTGTCGGCCGTGCTCTTCTGGTTGATGTAGAAGCGGCCGGGCCGCGAGCCGTCGAGTGCCGGCGGATTGTAGTAACCGCCCGGCGACGAATCCTGCGAATACTCCGGCACCCGGACGATCTCGAGCGGCTGTGGCGGAATCGTCTGGAAGAACTTGGGCGCCGCCGCCATGACCCGGGTGTTGATCTCGTGCAGGTACGCGATCATCTCGGCACGGCCGGCATCGGTATTGGGAAAGTTCTGCGCCGGGTCGACATTGAGAGCCTGGATCCGCTCGGCGAGCGTCGCGCCCGGAATCGACTGGGCATCCAGGATCTGCGTCATCTCGAGTTCGATCCGCTCCACTTCCGCGACACCGAGCGCATGGATCTCCTCAGCGGACATCGTGGTGGTCGTGCTCGACTGCAGCGAGGCCGCATAGATCTTGTCGCCGGAGGGAATGCGCCAGATGCCGGCGTCATGGTTGGCCTCCGGTCGCATGGATTCGAACAACGCAATCATGGCTTCGTAGCCGGGGATGACTTCACTCGCGACGATCTGCCCCGCCCGCTCGACGTACGCCTGTCGCTGCGCGGGCGTGAGGGATTCGATCTTCTCGAGCTTGGCGGGCAGCGTGGTGACGAGCGGATTCTTCGTGGCCCCATCGGCAATGAAGGCGCGCATGCCGACGAGCGACTGGTCGATGACGAAATCCGGGGGAATGACGCCCGCGGCGCGATCCTCTGCAACCCGCACGTGAGTCTCCCGCAGGACGCGGCCGAACTCGGTGAGGCGGGAGAGGTAGCGCTCGACGCTGCGTTCGTTCTTGATGACGTGCGCATCGGTGAGGAACTGCGGCGTGTTCACCGTCACGCCGGAAATCTGGTTGACGCGGTAGCCGCTGTGCTCGAACTCACCCTGCCGGATCAGGTCGTCGAGGAACCAGGCCGTCGTCTTCCAGGTAATGAGTTCCTGCCCTTCGAGACCGGCAGGGCCGTACCGGTCGAGGCCGGCGCGGGCCTTGCGCAGCCGTGCCAGCACTTCGTCTTCGTGCGCTTTCGTCTGGTCATCGAGCTTGCCGCTGTGGAAATCGAACGGCGTGTTGTCGATGAACCCGAGCTGGGTGAGGATCTGCGGCGAGTCGAGCGTGAGCTGCAGCGTGATCTTGTTGACGTAGTTGTTGAGGCCCACCGGGGTGAACCAGAACCACATCGCGGCCACTGCGACGGCGATGGCGGCGAGACCGCCAGTCCACGCGAATACCTTGCCAACTTTCCGCATCGTCATCCCGCGCTCTCCCTGCCACTGGCCGAAAGCCCGGCACTATACCGGGGAGCGCGCGCTCAGCGTGGCTTGCGCAACAACTGCTGCGCGATCGCCCGGTAGGCCGGGAGCGACGTCGGATCGAGGTTCACGTTCCCCGCCAACGGGTGTGACGCGAACCGGGCGATGACCATCTCTGCCTTGGGATCGATATAGATCGCCTGCCCGTGGACGCCGCGAGCCATGAAAGCGCCATGGTCATCGTGGGAGATCCACCACTGTTTCCGGTAGCTCCACCCCGGCAGGGTCTGGTAACCCGCAGGCACGAATGCCGCGGGACTCCCGCCCCGGCGAATGTCGGCGATCACCGTCGCAGGCACGATCCGGTGCCCGTTGTAAGTGCCATCGAGGCGAATCATTTCGCCGAAGCGCGCGAGGTCGCGCAACCGGCAATTGAGGCCTCCCGACGCGACTGCGGCCCCCGCCGGGTCCAGTGCGATGGAGGCATCGGCTTCCGCGCCGAGGCGGTCCCAGATGCGCTCCTGCAGGACGACTTCGGGACGCTTGCCCGTCACCCTGGCGATCAACCAGCCGAGCACTTCCGTGTTCGGCGAGCGGTAGGTGAAGGCCTCGCCGTGAGCGCCGCGGCGGGCGATCGTCGGCAGGAACTGCATGATCGACGAAGGGCCTGCGTACCCTGCCGGGCGCTGGAACACGCCCACGGCGCGCGCAAACGCCAGGAAGGAATCCGAACCGCCGACGTAGTTCTCCGAGAAATCGAGCGCGGTCGTCATGTCGAGGACCTGGTCGACGGTCGCATCGCCGAAACCGCTGCCGGCGAGTTCGGGCAGGTAGCGCGACACCGGCGCCGCCGGATCGAGCTTGCCTTCAGCCACCAGCATCGCGGCCAACGTGCCGAAGAACGATTTCGTCACCGAGAACGCAATGTGCGGACGTTCTGCCGTCAGCGCGCCGAAGTACCGTTCGTAGACGATGCGCCCGCGATGCAGCACGACGATGCCATCGGTGTAATTGGCCGCCAGTGATTCCGCCCAGGTCAGCGTCGTGGAGCCACCGAGAGGCACGAAGGTGACTGCATCGAGGTCATCACGTTCGGCGCGGACCAACCGGGCCACGGGACCCGTTCCCCGCGATATTGCGGTCGTCGGCATCAGTTCGCGCCAGTGCGAGAAGCTCCACCGCCATTGCGGAAAACGGTAGTAGCTGCCGTCGTCGTACCGGATCTGCTTGTCCGGCGGCACGGGATACCCGGCCATCCAGCCGAGCTTGACCGGATCGGTGTCGGCAGCACTTGCGAATGCCGGCGGTGCGTCGGCGGCGCGTGCCGCGGCGATTTGAGTCAGGGCGAGGAACAAGGTGAGCAGGAAGGCGCGGTGCATGGTCGGCCGGAGCATACCCGCTGCGCGGGGCCCGCGTGTACCCAAGCGCCTTGACTAACCCCGCCAAAGCCGTATTTTCGAGAACCCGCTCGCTGCACGGCAACGCCGAGCATCTCCCGTGGCGACGGGCTTTGCCGAGCGCACGCCAACGGTGACGCACATGTCCATGCTTGAAACCCGATTCATCGCGCGCACACCCTCCTCCGCATCGCATTCCTTGGAGCACTCCTCAGCATGGGCACCGCCAAGCCGCCGAACCTCGAGCACGCGATCTCGGCATCCCCTTCCCCGGCACGCCCGGCCCGCTCAATGCCATCACCGACGTTGCGGGCGTGGAAGTCGGCTACACGACGCTGGTCGAGGGCGATGGCCCGCTCCAGGTTGGCAAGGGACCCGTGCGCACCGGCGTCACCGCCATGCTCCCGCGCGGACGCAAGAACCCGACCGGCGTGTTCGGCGCCTATGCGGTGGGCAACGGCAACGGCGAAATGACCGGCACGATCTGGGTCGATGAATCCGGCATCGTCGGCACGCCCATCCTGATCACCAATACGCACAGCGTCGGCGTGGTGCGCGATGCCGTGATCGCCTGGATGCTCAGCAACGGCGGTACGGAGCAACTCTGGGGCCTGCCCCTCGTGGCCGAAACCTGGGACGGCTACCTCAACGATCTCAACGGGTTTCACGTGAAGCCTGAACACGTATTCGCAGCGCTCGACAGCGCGCGCGGCGGCGCCATCGCCGAAGGCAACGTCGGTGGCGGCACCGGCATGCACACGTTCGAGTTCAAGGGCGGCACCGGCACGTCGTCGCGACGCGTGCGGGTCCGTGGTGTGGCCGATTACACGGTAGGCGTGCTCGTCCAATCGAACTTCGGCCGACGCTGGCAGTTGCAGGTGGCGGGCATCCCGGTCGGTCGCGAGTGGCCGGAAGATGCGCCGTTCACCCAGGAGGCCGGTCCCAACAACGAGCTGGGTTCGATCATCGTCGTGGTTGCCACCGACGCGCCGCTGCTGCCAACGCAACTCAAGCGCATCGCGCGCCGCGCCATGATGGGCATCGCGCGCACCGGTGGCATGGCGGGCAACGGCTCCGGCGACATTTTCGTGGCGTTCTCCACGGCCAACACGCCTGCGGCCAACGCCACCACCGGCCTGCAGCAGGTGACGTTCCTGCCGAACGACGAACTCGACGGCCTGTTCGAAGCGACGGTCGTCGCGACCGAAGAGGCGATCGTCAATGCCATGGTCGCAGCACGCACGATGACCGGCATCGATGGCAACCGGCTGGTCGCCATCGATCATGCGCGCCTGCAGCAGATCCTGCGGCGGCATGACCGGTTGGCCACCGGGAAGGCTCCGCCGCCCTGAGCGCGCCTGTCCCCACATTGCACCGCATCAATTCAACCGGACTCCCCGTGGGGTATGATCCGTCCCTGCGCGCTGCCATCCCGCCGCCGCGCCCCTCCCTACGGACCTCTTAGGCGCCTCACTACATGCAAGCGACGACCGCCTGGAACCGCAAAGCCCTGCTGTGCGCCTTCGAGACCTCGAGGACGCAGCTTTTCCTGCCCGCCCTCGTCCTGCTGCTCGACATCGCGCTCTTCAGCGGCGGCACGGCCCTGGTCCTGATGGTCGACAGCCTGTGGGCGAAGTTGCTCGGCTCGGCCGTCGTTACGATGGCAATCGTCCGCCTGTTCCTGGTCGGGCACGACGCGTGTCACGGCAGCTTTTTCTCGAATGCACGATTCAATGCCATCGGTGGCCGCATCGCCTTCCTGCCGTCGCTCACGGCTTACAGCCTGTGGGAGATGGGGCACAACACGGCACACCATGGTTTCAACAACCTGAAGGGCCGCGACCAGGTCTGGGCCCCGTATTCCAAGGCGGAATTCGACGCGCTGCCCACCGTGCGGCGGTCGCTCGAAAAGCTGTATCGCTCGGGGCTTGGCTGGGGCGCCTATTACCTGGTCGAGATGTGGTGGAAGAAGTTGTTCTTCGCCAGCCGCAAGGAAATCGGCTCCACCCGCCGCAAGTACACGCTCGACAGCATCCTCGTCACGGCATTTGCAGCGGCCTGGATCGGCCTCGTGGCGTATGCCGCCAACGTCACGGGGCAGTCGTTCCTGCTGCTGGTTACGTTGGCCGTGATCGTGCCGTTCCTGCTGTGGAACGGCGTGATCGGCTTCGTCGTTTTCCTGCATCACACGAGTCCGCAGATCGCCTGGTTCTCGAATCGCCAGGAATGGCAGCGCAATCGCGCCTATCTCACCTCGACCGCCTGCGTGCGCTTTCCGCTCGGCCTCGATCGCCTGATGCACAACATCATGGAACACAATGCGCACCACCTGAACCCGGGCATCCCGATGTTCACGCTGCGTGCCGCGCAACAGGTGCTGCGCGACAAGTTCCCGGGCCTCTGCGACTACTCGATCAATCGCCGCACCTACATGGACGTGGTCAGGCGCTGCAAGCTCTACGACTTTGCCAACCACCAGTGGCTCGATTTCGACGGCAGGGTGACCGCACGCGTCGAGTTCGCGAACGTGGCCGCCTGAGCCGAGTTCGATGCTCTGCGCGAAGACCATCCATGACCAGCATGCCGACGTCTTCACGTACCTGAACGGCAATCTCGACTCCACTGCCACGCAGTGCAATGTTCCAGCCGCAGCTGGGCCTGCCAGCCTCGTCTTCGTCAGCGACGCCGCGCAACTCGCCATGGCGCGCGAACGCGGGGCCGCCATCCTGATCGTGAACCGGGAGATGAGCGACCAGCTGTCCGGCCCCGAGGCCGCGTTTGGCTGCTGCTTCGCAGTCAAGAACGTCTCGATGGGCATGGCGTTGCTGCTGCGGCATTTCGACCGCAAGCGCGAGCGATTCACGCAGTGGGGCGAGCGGCATCCGACCGCCGTGGTGCACGAGTCAGCCGTCATCGGCATCGACGTGTGCCTGGGCCCGTATTGCGTGATCGGCGCCAACGCCGTGATCGGCGACGGCTGCTGCATCGGCTCGCACGCCGTCGTCGAGAACGACGCCCGGCTCGGCGCCAACACGCTGCTGCACCCGCACGTCTTCGTGGGCGCCGGCTGCGTGCTGGGACGCGACTGCGAAGTGCATCCGCACACGAGCATCGGCAGCGACGGCTTCGGCTACGCCGTGGGTGCGAGCCGCCGGCCGCAGAAGCTCTCGCACCTGGGCAACGTCTGCATCGGTGACGAGGTAGAGATTGGCAGCAACTGCGCGATCGATCGCGCGACGCTCACGTCGACGCACATCCGCTCGGGCACCAAGGTCGACAACATCTGCCACATCGCGCACAACTGCGACCTGGGCGAGGACGGGTTCTATACCGCCGGCTTCATGATGGCCGGTTCCACGACGATCGGCCGACGGTTCATGACCGGCGGCAACAGCGTGGTTTCTTCGCACCTGACGCTGGCCGACGACGTGGTGCTGGCCGGGCGCTCCACCGTGACCGCCGACATTCCCGCGCCGGGCCACTACGGCGGGTATCCGCTGCAGCCGCTGAAGGACGCCATGCGGACGCTGGCGGCACTGGCGCAGCTCACGGAGATCCGCAAGAACCTGAACCGGGTGCTGAAGCACCTGCAGCTGCCCGATCGCCCGTAGCCCTCCAGCACGAATCCATCGCACATGAACGCCGACTACTCCGATGCCCTGGTCGTGTTCGGCATCACGGGCGACCTCGCTTTCAAGAAGATCATTCCCGCGCTCGAGAACCTGGAGCGGCGCGGGCGCCTGCCCCCGATCGTGGTGGGCGTCGCCCGGGGCGGAGTGACGCGCGACGCACTGCTCGAGCGCGTGCGCGCCAGCCTCGAGCAGCGCGGCGACGGCACCGACTCGCAGGCGCTGCAGCGGCTCGAGGCCAAGCTCCAGATCATCGACGGCGATTACCGCGACGACGCGACTTTCGTCGCGCTGCGCGCGGCGCTCGACGGCGCACGTCGCCCGTGCCATTACCTGGCCATCCCGCCGAGCCTGTTCGCGGAGGTCGCCTCCAGGCTCGGCAGTTCAGGCTGCGCGACCAATGCGCGCGTCGTGGTCGAGAAGCCACTGGGGCGCGATCTTTCGAGCGCCCAGACGATCAACCGGGCGCTGCAGGAGGTGGTCGACGAACGCTCGATCTTCCGCATCGATCATTTCCTCGGCAAGGAAGCGGTGCAGAACCTGGTCTATTTCCGCTTCGCCAATTCGATCATCGAACCGCTCTGGAATCGCACCCACATCGAGCACGTGCAGATCACCATGGCCGAAAAGTTTCGGCGTGGAAGGCCGCGGCAAGCTGTACGAGGAACTCGGCGCCGTGCGCGACGTCGTGCAGAACCACCTGCTGCAGGTGCTGGCGATCCTCGCGATGGAGCCGCCGGTCGGCACCAGCGCGGAAGCGATGCGCGACGAGAAGATGAAGGTACTGCGGGCGATCCGTCATCCCGAACGGCGCGACATCGTGCGCGGCCAGTACGACGGATACCGTGGCGAAGAAGGCGTCGGCCCGGGTTCGGACGCCGAGACGTTCGCGGCGTTGCGTTTCGAAATCGACTCCTGGCGCTGGGCCGACGTGCCGTTCTTCATCCGCACCGGCAAGCGCATGCCCGTGACTGCCACGGAGGTCATGGCGACTTTCCGCCATCCCCCGCAGCGGCTCTTCGACGAAAAAGTGCCGGCCCGGGCCAACTACCTGCGCTTTCGCCTGGGGCCGGACCGCATCGCGATCGCGCTCGGCGTGCGCATCAAGGATGCCGGCGAAGGAATGCTGGGCGAGGAAACCGAGCTCTACGCCTGCAATGCACAGACTGACGAGATGACGCCCTACGAACGCCTGCTGGGCGACGCGATGCGCGGCGACGCCACGCTGTTTGCACGCCAGGATTCCGTCGAAGTGGCGTGGGACATCGTCGACCGGCTGCTGGCGAGCGGCCCGCAGGCCGAGCAGTATGCGTCGGGCAGCTGGGGCCCGCCGGCGGCGGCACGCATGCTCGAACGCTTCGGCGGCTGGTACGACCCGCCGGGCTAGAGTTGCTTTACCGCGTGCCCGCCAAACGCAAGGCGCATGCGTGACAGCAGCCGGTTCGTATAGTCGTCCTTGCCCTGGCTGCCGAAGCGCTCCATCAACGCGAGCGTCATGACCGGCGTCGGCACGCCGAGTTCGATGGACTCATGGGCCGTCCAGCGACCTTCGCCAGAGTCCGCAACGTACGGCGCAACCGATTCCAGCGTGGAATCTTCTGCGAGAAAGCCGGCGGTCAGGTCGAGCAACCAGGAACGGATCACCGTGCCGTGCCGCCACGCCTCCGTGATCTGCGGCAGGTTCAACTGGAACTCGCTCTTGGCCTGCATCAGGGCGAGGCCTTCGGCATAAGCCTGCATCATTCCGTACTCGATGCCGTTGTGGACCATCTTGGTGAAATGTCCGGCACCCGACGGCCCGCAGTGCACCCAGCCACGATCCGGCGCGGGCGCGAGCGAACGCAGCACGGGTTCGATCGCGCGCACCGCAGCGGCCTCGCCCCCGACCATCAACCCGTAGCCCTCGCTCAGTCCCCAGACGCCGCCGGAGACGCCGGCGTCGACGAACAGCAAACCGTGCGCGGCAAGCGCGGCGGCACGACGCTGACTGTCCTTGTAGAACGCATTGCCGCCATCGATGACCACATCACCCGGCGCAAGGCGCGGCACGAGTTGCGCCAGGGTGTCTTCCGTCGGCGCCCCGGCGGGCAGCATCAACCAGACCACGCGGGTTCCAGGCAGCTGCTCGACGAGCTGCTCGAGCGTGGCGCTGGCCTGCACACCTGGCTCGCTGGCCGCCGCGGCCCTTGCCTCGTCCGACCGATCCCACGCCAGCACAGCGTGACCCGCGCGGGCGAGCCGGCGAGCCATGTTGCCGCCCATCCGGCCCAGTCCAATCATTCCGAGCGTGAAGTTCATGCGATGGATCCGTTGCTGTCAGACGACGCACCGGATGGTCACCTGACGGGCGGATCGGCACAAGGGAATTCCTGACAGTGTCGTAGGACCATCGCCGCGTGCGTCGCCTGGCATGGACGCCTACCGACATCGAGCCTGGCCGTTGCTATACGTGGGTTGCGGCGGCGCTCGGCCGACGGAACCCCTCTTCGAATGCAACGGCACAGGACGCCATGAACCCAGGCCTATGGGCGCTCATCATCGGCGTGCTGCTCACCACGATGGCGCTCGCCGGCACGCAGTTGCGGGGCCTGCCGCTCAGCACGGGCATGCTCTACCTCGGGGTCGGGGCCGTGCTTGGGCCGGCGGGGTGGTCATTGCTGACGCCGCATCCACTCGCGCAATCGCAGCTGCTGGAAGTCGCGGCGGAAGTCGCCGTGCTGATCTCGTTGTTTGCCGTAGGGCTCAAGCTCGGCCTGCCCCTGTCCGACAGCCGCTGGCAACTGCCGTTGCGACTGGCGACCGTGTCCATGCTCGTCACCATCCTGTGCGTCACCGTGCTGGGCGTCGTTGCGTTCGGCATGCCGCTCGGCGCTGCGGTCCTGCTCGGCGCGATCACGGCGCCGACGGATCCCGTGCTGGCCTCCGACGTGCAGGTCGTCGCAGCCCAGGACCGTGACCGGCTGCGCTTCAGCCTCTCGGCCGAAGGTGGGCTGAACGACGGCGCTGCCTTTCCGTTCGTGATGCTGGGCCTCGGCCTGCTGGGACTGCACGACCTGGGAACGGGAGGCTGGCGCTGGTTCGCCGTCGACGTCGCGTGGGCGATTGCCGGTGGCCTTGCCATCGGCGCAGGGCTGGGCGCATTGATCGGGCGCCTGGTGCTGCACTTGCGCACCGTTCATCGCCTGTCGATCGGCCTCGACGAGTTCCTGGCGCTCGGCTTGATCGCCCTCGCCTACGGACTCGCGCTGCTGAGTCACACCTACGGGTTTCTCGCCGTGCTGGCCGCCGGCATCGCCTTGCAGCGAACCCAGGACAGTCACTCTGCCGCGACTACGGACCTGCCGCCGGCAACCGCGATGAAGGACCCGCGCGCGACCGAGGCGATCGCGACGGACTCGCGCTATGCCGGCGCCTTCCTGATGCGGGAGATCCGCGACTTCAACGACCAGCTCGAGCGAATCGCGGAGGTCGCCGTGGTCCTCGTCGTCGGTGCGCTGCTCGCGTACATCGACGTCAGCCTGGACGTCATCCTGTTCGTGCTGTTCATGCTGCTGTTCGTGCGGCCCCTGTCGGTGTGGCTTGGCCTGCTGGGGGCATCGGTTTCGCGCGACCAACGCCTGCTGATGAAGTGGTTCGGCATCCGCGGCATCGGCTCGATCTACTACCTGATGTACGCGGTGAACCACGGCCTGGCGGAAGACATCGCCTGGCAACTGACCGGGCTGACGCTGGCGCTGGTGGCGAGTTCCATCGTGCTGCACGGCATTTCGGTTACGCCGCTGATGGCCCTTTATGGCAGGCGCAAGTCGAGGGACAGCGCCGGCCGGACAAGTTAATCTCCGCCTGCGTCCGCTGGACCCCAAGGGAACACTGATGGAATTCGACGCATTGACGCTGGCCCGGCTGCAGTTCGCCTTCACGGTCACGTTCCACATCATCTTCCCGGCGATTTCGATCGGCCTGGCGAGCTACCTGGCGGTGCTCGAGGGCCTCTGGCTGGTCACCGGCCGCAGCGTCTTCCTCGACCTCTTCAATTACTGGAAGAAGCCGTTCGCGATCGCGTTCGGCATGGGCGTCGTGTCGGGCATCGTGATGAGCTACCAGTTCGGGACCAACTGGAGCGTGTTCTCGGACCGCGCCGGGCCCGTCATCGGGCCATTGATGGGCTACGAAGTGCTCACGGCGTTCTTCCTCGAGGCCGGCTTTCTCGGCGTGATGCTGTTCGGATTGACGCGCGTCGGACCGCGCCTGCATTTCGTCGCGACGCTGATGGTGGCGCTCGGCACGTTCATCTCGGCTTTCTGGATCCTTGCCGTGAACAGCTGGATGCAGACACCCACGGGCCACGCCATGAACGACGTCGGGCAGTTCGTGCCGGTGGACTGGTGGGCCATCGTCTTCAATCCGTCGTTTCCCTATCGGCTGGTGCACATGCTGCTTGCCGCCTACCTCACCACGGCCTTCGTGGTCGGCGGCACTGCGGCGTGGCACCTGCTGCGCGACAACACGCAGCCGGCTTCGCGCATCATGTTCTCGATGGCCATGTGGATGGCGGCGATCGTGGCCCCGCTGCAGATCGTCGCAGGCGACCTGCATGGTCTCAATACACTGGAACACCAGCCCGCCAAGGTCGCGGCGATGGAAGGCCACTTCGACACGCGTGCGGGCGCGCCGTTGATCCTGTTCGGCTGGCCCGACATGGAACAGGAGCGGACGTTGTACGCTGTCGAGGTGCCGAAGCTCGGCAGCCTGATCCTCACGCACGACTGGAACGGCACGGTGCGCGGGCTGAAGGAATGGCCGCGCGAAGACCGGCCCAACGCGGCCATCGTCTTCTGGAGCTTCCGCATCATGGTGGCGGCGGGACTGGCGATGCTTGCGCTCGGCATCTGGAGCCTCTTCCTGCGGATGCGTGGCCGACTGTTCGAGCAGCCGTCGCTTTTTCGTGCAGCAGTCGCGCTGGGCCCGGTCGGGATCATCGCAGTGATCGCGGGGTGGATCACGACCGAGGTCGGACGTCAGCCATTTACGGTGTACGGCCTGCTGCGCACCGAGGACAGCGTCTCGTCCGTTGACGCCGCGGCCGTCGGTGCCTCGCTGATCGCCTTCGTCATCGTTTATTTCGCGGTCTTCGGCGCGGGCGCGTTCTACATGCTGCGCCTGATGAACCAGCCACCCAAGCTCGCCGAGCCCGGGCTCGATCCCGGCGCGCCGGTGCGCGCGAGCGGCCTGATGCCGGGCCCTGCCATGAAGAAGGAGCCGCGCACGTGATGCATCTCGACCTCGCGCTCGTGTGGGCAGGGCTCATTGCCTTCGCCGTGCTGGCTTACGTCGTCCTCGATGGCTTCGACCTCGGCGTGGGAATCCTGTTTCCGTTCATGCCCGCGCAGCAGCAGCGCGACGAGATGATGAACTCGGTGGCTCCGGTGTGGGACGGCAACGAAACCTGGCTGGTGCTCGGCGGTGGCGGGCTGTTCGCAGTCTTCCCGCTGGCCTACGCCATCATCATGCCTGCGCTCTATGCGCCCGTGATCGCACTGCTGCTGGCGCTGGTGTTCCGCGGCGTCGCCTTCGAATTCCGCTGGAAGACACAGCGTGGCAAGTTTCTCTGGGACTGGGCGTTCGCCGCCGGGTCGACGCTCGCAGCCTTCGCGCAGGGCGTGGCACTGGGCGCGCTGGTGCAGGGCATTCCCGTGGAAGGTCGTGCGTATGCAGGCGGCTGGTGGGACTGGCTCACTCCGTTCAGCCTCCTGACCGGTGTCGCGCTCGTGTTCGGCTATGCCCTGCTTGGATCGACGTGGCTCATTCACAAGACCCAGGGCTACACGCAACAGCGGGCCTATGGATTCGCGGCGGTCGCAGGCACCTGCACGCTGGTTGCGATCGGAGTCGTCAGCTTGTGGACACCGTTCCTCAGCAATGAATTCATGCAGCGCTGGTTCGCGTGGCCCCAGCTGCTGTTCGTGGCGCCGGTTCCCGTGCTGGTGGCTGGCGCTGCCTTCGTGTTGTTCAGGGGCTTGCGCCAACGGCATGAGCTCAGCCCGTTCCTGGCATCGCTCGCATTGTTCGTGCTCAGTTTCGTCGGGCTGCTGATCAGCTTCTATCCTTACCTCGTGCCCACCTCGGTGACGATATGGGAGGCGGCTGCGCCCGCTGCGAGCCTGTCTTTCCTGCTGGCGGGCGCCGCTTTCCTGATCCCGGTCATCCTGCTGTACACCGCATATTCGTATTGGGTTTTCCGCGGCAAGATCGAGCCGGGCGGCGCCGGGTACCACCATTGAGCAGGCCAGCTGCACGCTGGCGCCGGCTGCTGTGGTTCGTCGCAATCTGGGCGGCCAGCGTCGCCACGCTCGGCGTCGTGGCATGGCTGATCCGGCTGATGATCGGAGTAAAGTAGCGCCAGGTCACGGAGACACCCATGAACGGCGCCCAGTCCCTGCTGCAAACCCTGGTCAACTGCGACGTCGAAGTCTGCTTCGGCAACCCGGGCACGTCCGAAATGCATTTCGTCGCGGCCCTCGATTCGGTGCCGCAGATGCGATCCGTGTTGTGCCTGTTCGAAGGCGTCGTGACAGGAGCCGCCGATGGCTACGGCCGCATCGCCGGCAAGCCAGCGGCCACGCTGCTGCATCTCGGTCCGGGTCTCGCCAACGGCCTGGCCAACCTGCACAACGCGCGTCGCGCCGCCACGCCACTGGTGAACGTCGTCGGCGATCACGCGACCTATCATCTGCAATACGACGCCCCGCTCACCTCGGACATCGTCGGCTTCGCGCGGCCGGTGTCGAGCTGGATCCATGCGTCGAAGAGCGCGCACGAAGTGGCGTCCGACGCAGCACGGGCAGTGCAGGCAGCACGCTCGGCGCCGGGCGGCATCGCCACACTGATTTTGCCGGCCGATACTGCATGGAACGACGCGCAGCGAGCCGCGGAGAAACTGCCGGACCTGCAGCCGGCACGGGTGAGCACTGCGGCAGTCGAAGCGGCTGCCAGGCTGCTGGCGAACGGCAAGAAAACAGCGCTCGTATTGCGCGGTTCAGCGTTGCTGGGCGAGGGTCTCGAAGCCGCCGGGCGCGTGCAGGCAAAGACCGGCGCGCGGCTGCTGTGCGATACCTTCGCGCCGCAGACCGAACTGGGTGCCGGACGGGTTCCCGTCGAGCGCATCCCGTACTTCGCCGAACAGATCGTCGATTTTCTCAAGGATTTCGAGCAGCTCATTTTCGTCGGCGCCAAGCCGCCCGTGTCGTTCTTCGCCTATCCCGGCAAGCCGAGCTGGTGCTCGCCACCGAATGCTCACCTCAGCTACCTCGCCCATGAACACGAGGACGGCGCGCAGGCACTGGCTGCACTCGCTGATGCCCTGGGCGCGCCCGCACGCTCGCCGGTGCGCGTGCCACTGCTGTTGCCCGAAATGCCGAGCGGTGCGCTCACTGCGCTCGGCGTCGCGCAGGTCATCGCCGCGCTGACGCCGGAGAATGTGATTTACGCCGACGAATCCGCGACTGCCTCGTTCGCGCTGCTTTCCACGCTGGCGCGCGCGCGACCGCACACGCACCTGCCGCTCACCGGCGGCTCGATCGGCCAGGGGCTGCCGCTTGCCGTGGGCGCAGCCATCGCGGCCCCCGATCGCAAGGTGATCTGTCCGCACGGTGACGGCGGCGCGGCTTATACGATGCAGGCGCTCTGGACCATGGCGCGAGAGAAACTCGACGTCACCGTCGTCATCTATGCCAATCGGTCGTACGCCATCCTCAACATCGAACTCGCCCGCGTGGGCGCGACGGGCAGCGGGCCGGTCGCCCTGTCGATGCTCGACCTGGGCAACCCGGCAATGAACTGGACCAGGATCGCTGAAGGCCTGGGGATCGAAGCCAGTCGCGCGACGACGTGCGAGGAGTTCGCGGCGCAGTACGCCTCGGCTCTGAGCAGCGCGGCCCGCGGTTGATCGAGGCAGTGATCTGAGAACTGTGCGCCTGGCGTCAGGCGCGCCGTAACATCATCACGTTGCCACTCACGGCGAGGCCCGCACCGACGAACGTGAGCACGCCCGGGCGGAAGCCCTCGAACGCCATGGACACGGCCAGCGCCAGCAGTGGCGTCATGACTCCGATCGTGCCTGTAGGCCCGGGCCCGATGCGATCCTGCAGCGTGAGAAAGCAGGCGAACGTGAGCACCGAGCCGGCCAGCGCCAGGTACAGCAGCGACAGCCACCACGACGGCACCAGCGGCAGCGCGAAGCTCTGTCCCTGCAGCAGGGCAAGCACGACGCAAACGGCCGCGCCGTAAAGCATGCCGAAACCCAGCGCCGGCCAGAACGGCAGGCCGCGCGACCGGTTGCGACTGGCAGTCAGGCTGCCGACTGTCGAGAGCAGGACGGAGGCGACGGTGAACAAGGCGCCCAGCAGCACGTTACGGGAACCCGTCGCCGAGCGGAACTCCGGCCAGAAGATGAGCGCGACGCCCATGATGCCGAGCACGCCGCCCAGCACGAACCGCCGTGAGATGCGTACTCCGAACAGCGCGCGCGCACCGAGCCCGGCCACGAGCGGCGACGCCGAGTAACCGACTGCCACGAGCCCGGAAACGACGTGTTGCTCTGCGTGGTAGACGCACACGTACGACACGCCGTACATGAAGCTGCCCTGCAGCGCGAAGATGGCGTGCTGCCGCGGCGTGAAGCGCAGGTTGTGTCGCCACAGCGTGCACAGTCCGAGGATCGTGGCGCCGGCGAGAGCAAAGCGCAGCGCCACTCCAACCTCGGGCGGCACGTGGCCGAGCTGGAAAGTGATCGCATACCAGGTGGTGCCCCACGTGCCCACACAGATCGCAAACAGCTGCCAGGTCTTGAAGCGATGCATGGTGATCCAGGGCGGTGGCCCGGCGGAGCCGGGTCGTGCGGAGCGGCGAGTCTCCGGCGCGCATGTCTGCGCGTCAAATCCTGCATCGCGACGGGCTGCTAGAATTTGGGCGACACGGAACACGTCGTGGCCGTGACGTTACCAGCAGGGGACTCGTGTTCAGGATTTCGCAGGTTCGATGGCTGCCTGTCGCGGCGGTGGCCCTGGTGCTGGCGGGATGTGCGCCGTTCCGTGTCGCGGAACCGCCTTCGCCACCCCAGCAGGGAGTCGCGCGCTGGACTCCGGTCAAGTGGGATTCGCTGCCCGGATGGACAGCGGACCGCGTCGACCAGGCGTGGCCCGCGTTGCTGCACAGCTGCCAGCGCCCGGCCACGGGCTGGGCCGCGCTGTGCGCCGACGCAGTGAAGCTGCAGCCTCGCAACGAACGCGACGTACGCCGGTGGCTCGAGCAGAACCTGCAGCCTTACAGCATCCAGCCGTTGCAGGGATCGAGCCCGGGCCTGCTCACCGGCTATTACGAACCGGTCCTGACGACGAGCCGAGGGGCCACCGCGAAGTTTCGCTATCCCCTGTATGGCGTGCCAGCCGACCTGGCGCAGCGACGCCCGTACTGGACGCGCCAGCAGATCGATACGGTGCCTGCGGCCCAGGCCTCGCTGCGTGGACGCGAAATTGCGTACGTCGCAGATCCGCTCGAGGCACTGGTGCTGCACATCCAGGGATCGGGACGAATGCTCGTCTCGGAGCCCGGCGGCAAAGTGCGCACCGTCCGACTCGCGTATGCAGGCAATAACGGCCATCCCTACCAGTCGGTGGGCCGCTGGCTCATCGACCGTGGCGAACTGGCTCCGGGGCAAGCGTCCTGGCCCGAGATCAAGGCGTGGACCCAGCGTAACCCCACCCGCATCAACGAACTGCTCTGGGTCAATCCGCGGTACGTGTTTTTCCGCGAGGAGCCACTGCCCGACCCCACGCTCGGGCCCCGGGGAGCGCAGGGTGTGCCGCTGACTCCGGGACGGTCGATCGCAGTCGATCCGCAAAGCGTGCCCTACGGCACACCCGTGTGGATCGTCAGCACGGAGCCCCTGTCTGCCAAGCCATTGCGACGCATCGTCATGGCGCAGGACACCGGCACCGCGATTCGTGGGGCCGTGCGCGCCGATTACTTCTGGGGTTGGGATGCCAGTGCGGCCGCCAATGCCGGCAGCATGAAGCAGCCGTTGCAGATGTGGGCCCTTTGGCCGCGTCGATGACTCCGACTGGCGTGCCTAACGCTGCGGTGCGAGTTCGCTGACCTGCAGCCGCTTTTCGATGCGGCGCGTACCGCGCTGGTCCAGCACCGACAGCGTCACCGTCGTCTGCGCGCCCTGCCAGTCGATTTCGACCAGGCCGAAATTCGGCTCGCGCAGCACTTCGCTCACACGGTTGGCATTGGGCGTCCTGGCCGGCCACACCTCGGTGAGCCCGCTCGAGGTCAGGTCCCAGAACGTGTATGGCACGTTGACTCCGAGCCGCGACAACTCGGCGTAGTGCGTGTCGCCGCTCAGGAAGATCACACCGTTCGCCTGCTTGCGCCGGATCAATTCGATCAGTCGCTGCTGGTCGTGCGCGAACACCGACCACGCTTCCCAGCCGGGGAAATCGGCCAGCACCTGCAGGCTCGATCCGATCAGGCGCACGTCGGCCGGTTGCTCGAGTTGCTGCTCGAGCCATTGCCACTGCCGTTCGCCGAGCATCGTCGCACTGACGTCAGGATTGCGCGCATACGGGCCGGGTACCTCGAGGCCCTTCTTGTGCCGGGCCCAGGCCCATGCACGGTAGTTGCGCGCACCGGGCTCTTGCCGCACGAGCGGCGTGCGGTTGTAGCGCAGGTCGAGCAGGATCACCTGCACGCGCTGTCCGGGTGGGCCATGAATGTACGAGGCGTAAACGCCATCGCGGTCGCGGCGTGGTGAATCGGCAGGCTCGCCCCAGAAGTCGAGGAAGATCCGGCGCGACTCCTCTTTCTGCGGATAGTCGCCGCCTGCGTCGTCTTCACCGAAGTCGTGGTCGTCCCAGGTCGCCGCAACGGGGGTGGTTGCACGCAACTGCGTGAACCCGGGCTGTCGCGCGAGTTCGGCGTACCTGGCGCGCAACTGCGCCATGTCGCGGGTGTCGCCGTAGACGTTGTCACCCAGGAACAGGAACAGCTCGGGCCTGGACGCCAGCACGGCATCCCAGATCGGCTGTTCCTTGCCGCCCTCGGCGCACGAGCCGAAGGCAATGCGCGTCAGCGTGCGGTCGAGTGCGACCTGCGGATCACTGCGCCCGGCGAGAGCGTCTTCGCCAGCAGCTCGCGCTACCGGCACGCCCGCCGTCAACGTGCTGAACGCGCAAGCGAGGATCCACACCCGGCGCCGCCATGGTCGCCGGATAGCGCTGGATGTGCCGTTGCTCGGCATCGATCCGGGCAGCCTGTGCAGTGAAGATCGCGTTGGCAGACGACTGCGGATCAGCGCGTGCGTCGTGCTGCCTTGCGAGCCTTCGGCTTCGCCTTCCTGGGCGCAGCCTTGCGGGCCGGCGCTTTACGCACCGGGGCTCGGCGCGTCTTCGCCTTGGCTTTTACTTTTACCTTGGCCTTGGCCTTGGCCTTGGGTTTCGCCTTGACTGGCGCTTTGCCGCGCGCTGCCTTTTTCACGGCAGGCTTCTTGCTGGCCTTGCTGGCCGCGGCCTTCTTCCTGGCCGGCTTGCTCGTCGACTTGGCGGCAGGCTTGCTGCCCGCAATCGTCGCGACCGGCAGCATCTCGGCCAGGCGCTCGTTCCACTCGGTCGCGGCCTCGTCATACGCCGCCGGGTTTGCGCGCGCGGCGCGGCGTTTGCCCCGGGCCCAGCCTTTGAGTCCGCGAACGTACGCGAAGACTTTCTCGGGGGAGTCAGCTGCGTCGCCGGCCTCGTCGGCCAGTGAATGAAACCCCACGATCTCTACGCCCTCTTCGTCGCCATCGGTCTCAAAAGCGTCGAGATGTTCGAAGCGAACGGGGCCACCGAAGCCGAACTCGAGGTGGAAGCACGCGTCGACGAGCCCGCGGTCGGCGGTGAAGAGCACCAGCAGGCTGTCACGGTCGAAGTGATTCTTGACGTCGAGGACACCGATGTCGTTGGCGTAACCGGCGCCCTCCCGGACGAGGGCCGCGATGAAGTCCTCTACCTGGTCAAACTGCTGCGGCGCGTCGATCAGTGCAACGTAGGCGTGGTCGGTCATGGCGGGTACCTGCTGATTGGTACGGCCATTCTACGCGGGCGGCGTAGCGAGTGGACCAGCAAGTGCCGCAACGTGCAGCCAGTACCTTGCCTTGCCGCGCTCGTCGGTCAGGGCAGCGGCGCTACTGGATCAGTTCGTTGCGCATCGCATAGGCGGTCATATCGGCATTGCTCGTCATCGACAGCTTGTCGAGGACACGGCGCCGATACGTGCTCACGGTCTTCACGCTCAGGAACATCTTCGCAGCGACCTGCGATACGGACTCGCCCTGCGCGATCTTGCAGAAAATCTGGAACTCGCGGGCCGACAGCCGGCTGTGCAGCGGGCCATCCGGCATGCCGTTGGCCCGTGCGACCAGCTGCTCCGCCAGCGCGGGACCCAGGTAGCGGCCGCCGCGCACCACCAGGCGCATGGCACGCAGCAACTCGGCAGGATCCGAACTCTTCGCGATGAAGCCCGCCGCGCCCGCCTGCAGCACGTTGAGGCCATACTGCGCCTCGGAGTAGGCGCTCAGGACGAGCACACGAACCTGCGAATCGTGCGTATGCAGGGAACGCAGCACGTCGAGTCCTGAACCTTCCCCCAGTTGCAGGTCGAGCAGGACGAGCTTCGGCTTGTGCTGTTCGATGGCCGCCAGCGCGCCCTTGCCCGTGGCCGCCTCGGCCACGACCCGGAGGTCGGGTGTGGCGTCGATGATGGACTTGAGTCCGGCGCGGAAGACCTGATGATCATCGACGATGACGACGGGTGCACTGGTCAGCATGGGTAGTACCTCTTGAACAATGTGCAGCGTACCGACGCGTGGGGCGTCGGCGCTGTCGTCCTGAGGGGTCGACCCGGGTAGGACCGGACCTACGTTCGGCCACTGATAACGGTACAGGCGCACGATGTCATTCCAGCCCGGCATGATGCGCAGGTGGTTGCCGGACCCGGCGCCGCACGGCACCGGCGGTCAATGGGCCTAGCTGGTGTTTATTCCTCGAGCAGCGAACGCAACATCCACGCGGTCTGCTCGTGGACGGTCAGGCGCTGGACGAGGATGTCCGTGGTGGGCTCATCGCTGGCAGCTTCGACGACTGGCAGCAGGCTGCGCGCCGTACGGGCCACGGCCTCGTGCCCTTCCACCAGGATGCGCACCATCTTGAGGGCCTTGGGCGGCGAGGCAGGAGCATCGGGCAGCGAACTCAGCTTGCCGAACTCGGCGTAAGAGCCGGGCGCTACGTGGCCGACGGCGCGGATGCGTTCCGCGATCGGGTCGACGGCGTTCCACAGTTCCGTGTACTGCGTCATGAACATCTCATGCAGGCTGTTGAACATCGGACCCGTTACATTCCAGTGGAAATTGTGGGTCGTCAGGTAAAGCGTGTAGGTGTCGGCCAGGAGCTTGCTGAGACCGGCCGCGATTGCCGCGCGGTCCTGCTTGCTGATCCCGATGTCGATGCTGGCAGCCGCCGGACTCGTTCTCTTGGAAGCTTTCTTGGCCATGAAACTCTCCTTATTTCCCGTGCAGGGAGTGTGACGCGTAGCGGGAATCCGGTCCAATCGACTCGGCGAATTGGCCAATAGACCCGGGCGATCGGGCCGGCGAACGGTTGTGCCCGAGCGTTGTCTGCAGTCCGGTCGGTCGCCATACTGTGAAAAGAGAGCTGCCCGCCCCCGCCGCTGCGGAGACTGGCCGGCGCTGCCAGGGGATCGACGGGAGGGGTGGGATTCATGGCGACTCACGCCGCGGACGCGGTGACCAGCGTGCAGTTCCGTTCAGACAACCTGGACGAAATGCGCGCTTACGTCACGCCCAAGTACGGCAATCACGTTCGCGTTGCCCATGGCCGGGGCCCCTACGAGTACGCCGAGGACAGCGTGGCAAGCGGTCGTGTAGTGATCGGCCGGGCCAGTCGAACATTTCGCCAGACGCTGCGGGCCGCCGTCATTCACCCTACGCTGTTTCTCAACCTGCAGCCGGGCGAATCCATGCGCTACGGGCGCCGGCAATACCACCTCGAGCCCGATACTGCCGCGATTGCCGCACCGGGCCACGAGTACACGCGCCACGGTGGGCCGGGCAAGGCGCTCGTCCTGCGCGTGGACACCGGCCTGCTCGAAGCCGAGATCGGGGCCCGGGCACTCGGCAGGTCCCGGCGTTGGAACCTGCAGCCGACGCCGATTCCGCTCAATGCGGAGCGACGCGATGCGTTGCTTGCGTTCGAGCAGACCTTGCGCGCAGCAGCGCAACCGGGCAATTCCTGGGGCGCATTCGAACGGGCAGAGACTTTCGAACGGTCGGTGGCGGGCTGGATGGCGGAACTGATGCTCGATGCGGCCTCAGTGCGCTCTTCGACTCACGACACCTCGCTGCGGCTCATCCGCTTGCAGCAGTGGGTCGATGCCCACCTCGCTGAGGACCTGACGCTCCAGCGGCTGTGCGGCGTGACAGGCATGAGCGCCCGTTCCCTGCAAAAGGCGATGCTCGCAGCGCGGGCACAGACGCCCGTGGAGTTCGTCAACTCGCGCCGACTGGCGGCTGCGCGCAAGTTGCTCGACGGCGCCTCCTCGACGTCGCAGGTCGCGACCATCGCGCTCGATTGTGGTTTCCGTCACCTCGGGCGCTTTGCAGCCATCTACCGGACTGCCTTCGGTGAACTGCCGTCGGACACGTTGAATCGGCGAGTCGGCACGTCGACATGACCATGCGCGCTGCGCGCCTCTCGGCGCTTGCATGGCTGCTGCTCTCGCTTTCCCTCACGAGCGGCTGCACGCACTTTCCTGCGGCCAGCGACCTGCAGGCTGGCCCGTTGCCACAACCCCGTCCGTCCTTCGCACCGGTACGGGACGAGCGGGCGGATTTTCGGGCCGCGTTCTGCGCACGGCTCGATGCCTCGCAGGCGAATGGCGTCGCCCCGCAGGATTGCGACGCGCTGCTGTGGCGCCTCCCGGACGAATTCCCGGCGCGCAGCGACGCGGTCGAGCTCACGACTGCGAAACCGCCGTCGTACCGAATCATCGTCGTGACGGGCGCGCTCGGCGATTGCCGGTGGAAGGACATGTTGCCGTTCGGCCAGGCGATCGATCGGCTGGTCGCGAGCGGCGTGCGGGTGGACGCGGTGGTCGTGGGCGGGCGCTCCAGCGCCGAGCACAATGCGCGCCAGATCGCTGAAGCCCTTGGGCGGCCGCATCCCACGACCGGCGAGCGCGTGGTCATGGTGGGCTATTCGAAAGGGACCGTCGACATTCTCGAGTTCCTCGTCATGTATCCGGACCTCGCGCAGGACGTCGCCGCGGTGGTCAGTTTCGGCGGCCCGGTCTTCGGCTCGCCGCTTGCCGTGGACGCCGAGCGTTTCTACCAGCACCTGCCCGCAGACGCGTTCAGCAAGTTCTGCGAGCCCGGCGACGGCGGAGTATTCGCCAGCCTGTTGCCGCACGTGCGGCAGCAGTGGATGGCCGAGCACCCCCTGCCCCAGCATGTCCGGTATTTCTCCGTTGCAGCCTTTACGACCCGCGATCACCTGAGCCGCGGGCTGCGGCATTCGTGGCACGAACTGGCTGCCGTCGACGAACGCAACGACGGCCAGGTGGCGCTGCAGGACGCATTCATTCCGGGCTCCACCCTGCTGGCGCTCGTGAACTCCGACCACTGGGATCTCGCGATCGCGCTCGACGCGCAGGTACCCTATCTCTCGTCGCGTCCGAGCGGACGCCAATTTCCACGCGACGTGCTGTTCGAATCCGTCCTCGCCTACGTCACCGGCGCACTCGACGTTGATTCGAATGCGCCAAGGACTCCTGCCAGCGATTCTGCTGCCCGGTCCCTTGCCGCTGGTGCCCCGAATTGACACCAACTGACGCACGGCCTCTGTTGCTGGCACGGTGCACGCGCGCGTCGTTCCGCGTGGCGCTCGCTTGCATCGCTTCGACGGCGGCAGGTTGCGCTGCGCAGGGCCCGACCGATGACCCGCGCTCGGTTGCCCAGTTCGTCGCCGAAACCAGTGCGACATCGGTGCTCGGACCGGACGCACAGTTCACCGGCAGCTCGTACCCTGAAGTCGGCCTGAGCGGCCTGTTCCCCGTCCGCGAACCGGACGCTTGCGAGGTCGCCGTCCTGCAGGGGGGCGAAGACTCATTCGCAGTTCGGCTGCACACGCTCATGAATGCGAAACAGTCGATCCGCATCCAGGCCCTCGTGTTCAGGGGCGACGAAGCGGGACTGCGCATCGCAGAGCTGCTCAAGCAGAAGAAAGCTGCGGGGCTCGACGTTCGCGTCATCGTGGATGCGTTTTCCAATCCGGGGTTGCAGACGCAGTGGATGATGTTCGACCTCAAGCAGCACGGCATCGAGGTGGAAGGCTACGAGGCGCTGGCGCTGCAATGGCTGAACGAAGTGCCCGTGCCACTGCTGACGCCGCATACGGACCCTAACGCCCTGAACCAGCGCTACCACGAGAAAATGTGGATCGTCGACGGCGAGACGCCGGCGGCCATCGCGGTCACGGGCGGACTCAACATCGGCAACGAGTATTTCCGCGCGGACCCCTGGCACCCGGACAAGACGTGGCGCGACCAGGACGTGGTGCTGCGCGGCGCGGTGGTCGCCGACCTGGTCGCCGCCTTCGACCGCAACTTCGACTATTTCGTCGGCGTGAAGAAGAGTCGCGGCATCTTCGACACCAACCTCTACTGGGGCGCCACGCGCGCGGTGCTCGACAAGACTGGCCGGCTGCCGGTTCATTACACGACGGACCCGCGCGTGGTGGCCAACGTCGCGAAACTCGAGGCGCGCAAGCCGGAACTCCGCTTTCACGGCGCGACATGCCGTTTCATCCAGAACCGGCCGCGACTGCGTGAAACCTACATCCAGCAGGCCTACGTCAAACTGATCGAGCGGGCCGAGCGCGAAGTGCTGATCGCGAACGCGTACTTCGTCCCCACGACCTCGCTGTTGCAGGCGCTGGGTGATGCGGCCCGGCGCTGTGTCGCCGTGCGCCTGGTGTCGAACAGTCCGGAGACCAACGACCTGCCCGAGATCAGCCTCGTCGGGCGCGGCTATTACCGCGACTTGCTCGCCGTGAACGATGCGCCGGAAGTGCGCGCCTGCAAGGATCAGGAGGCCGGCCTGCGCATCTGGGAATGGGTGGGCCAGGCACCCGAGGACGCGCAGCGCGGACAGGGCACGATGCACTCGAAGTTCGCGGTGTTCGACGGCCAGCGTGGACTGGTCGGCTCCTATAATCTGGATCCGCGCAGCGAAAAGCTGAATAGCGAGACGGCCGTGGTCTTCCTGCAGCCTGACCTGGCGCACGAGCTGCGGCGCAAGCTCTTGCAGGAGGATCTCCGGTACGCCCGCGAAATCACCCCGGCAGAGGCGGCCCTGTTCGAGGCGCCTGAGAGCGTGGTCGAACGTTTCCGGCAATCGATCGGCAAGATCTTCGAAGAACACCTGTGACTGGAACGAAGCGCATGCAGGTCATTCATCGCCGGCTGATGTCGCCGTTACCCGCCATCCTGGTCGTGTTGCTGGCCGGGTGCGCGGCGACCTACGCGCCCACCGAACTCCGGCTGCCGGATGAACTGCGTGGCGTGCAGTCGACGGCGCATGGCGACGTGACGGTGTCCGTCTCGATCCTGACGGACGACCAGTCACGTCAGCACTTCGGCGCCGACCTGGGGGCGCGTGAAGTGCAGGCGCTGTGGATCAGCGTGCGCAACGAGTCGACCCGGCGACTGTGGCTGATTCGCAGCATCGTCGACCCTGATTTCTATTCGGCCGAGGAAGTTGCGTTGCTCGTGCAGGGCGACGTGCCGAAGCAGGAACGAGCGCGCCTGCACCAGGACTTCCGCGACGAATCGATCAGGTCGCTGCTCGCCCCGCGCGCGATCACCGAGGGCTTCGTGTTCCTGCCGCGCGTCGAAGGCGGCCGGTACGTCGACATCCGGCTGCAGGCGGACTCGTACCAGGAGGACGCCGCGCGCACTCCTGGTCAACCCTCCGCCGCGTCCGCGCCGCGCGAACTGCGCTTCGAGTTTGCGTTACCACTGCCCGACGGCGATTTCGACTACGAGCGGCTCGACCCGGCCCTGACCTACGCGGGGCGCGAACTGCCCAACCTGAGCCTCGACGCACTCCGCGACGCGCTTGAACGCCTGCCCTGCTGCGCGGCCAATGCCGATGGTCTGGCGGAAGGAGATCCGCTCAACATCGCACTGGTCGGCGATTCGTCGGAGGTGCTGCACTCGCTGACGCGCGCGGGCTGGTCGTTCACGCACCGGATCACGTTGCGAACGGTCGGGCGCGAGATCGGCGCCGTCCTGGAGGGCAAGCCTTACGCCGTCGCCCCCGTGAGCGACCTGCACGTCTTCGACCGCCGGCAGGACATCGCGTTGCAGCGCGCACGCCGCTCGATTTCCCAGCGCAACCACATGCGGCTGTGGCTCGCGCCCTTTCGCCACGAGGGCAGGCAGGTCTGGATTGGCCAGGTGAGCCGCGACATCGGCGTGAAGGTCACGCCGAAGTCTCCCACCCTGACCACGCACATCATCGATCCGGAAGTGGACACGACGCGCGAGTACCTGCTGCACAGCCTGGTGGCAGCAGGCTTCGTCGACCGGTTCGGGTTCGTGAAGGGCGCCGCGGCTGCAACGCCCACTTCACCCCGCTTCAACCTGACCGGCGACCCATACCACAGCGACGGCATGCGCCTGGTCGTGCTGCTTGCACCACAACCCGTTCAGCCGGACAGCGTCCGGAACCTGCTCTGGGAGCAGTCGGGCGCGCCGATTGCGCAGGGCCAGAGTGAGGCAGCAAAACGGAACGTCCGGCCGCTCAGCGAGGCCGATCGTCAATAGGATTCGGCGAGCGCGCCCGCGACCAGGTCGCGCAGTTGCTGCTCGCCGAAGCTGGGCATCGGCTTGCCGTTGACGAAGTACTCTGGCGTCGCCGTCACTTTCAGCGTCCTGGCGTCGGCGCGGTCACGCTCGACACGCTCGATCACCGCGGGCGAATTCATGTCGGCCTGCAGTCGCTCCATGTCCAAACCCAGGCTGGCCACCAGTTGCATGACCAGGTCCGGATCGACCTTGTGATGAATGGCCCATTGCGACTGCGTGGCGAACAGCCCCTCGAGCGTCTCCCAGGTATTTGTCCTGCGCCCGGCTGGCTTCGAGGACGCGGATCGGAACTTCGGACCCTTCATGCAATGCCACGTGGCGCGATGGAGAGTCGGATCCTGCCCGGGTGGTCGGCCATGAGCTGCTTCACGATGGGAAAGAACGCCGCACAGGTTTCGCAGGCCGGGTCCAGGAACTCGACGATGTGGACCTTGGCGGTCGCTTCGCCCAGCGTCGGCGAATGCGTGCTGGCGAGCGCCGCTGCGGACGCCGACCCGTCGCCGGAGCCCGTCGCGGTGGCCGCTTGCTGGCTCATGTATATGAAGAGCCCGACCGCGGCGAACATCAATGCAAAAAGGGCTACCGCGAGCAACCCCGGTCGTGCGGCGAGACGGCTGCTCAGGGACGACGACCCGCCAGCCGCTGCAGTCGGCTCCGTCGGTTGATTTCTCTTCGTTTTGCGGCTCAATTTCCGGGCCTCCATTTGGCGGTACCGTCGCCAGGGCAGGCATCCTAGTGGTGGGCCACGCAAAGCTGCAAGCTGGCGGGCAGGCTGGCCACTCGCGACGAACCCTCCTGCGGGGGGTGGGATTGCAGGCGGGCCGTCGCGAGCGCCAGTGTTCTGCGGCGCGATCCGGATCAGAAGGCGAAAGTGCCGATCAGGCGCACCATTCGTCCGTCCGGCCCCTCGTCGTTACGGCTTACGACCTCGCCGTAACTCAGCTTGACCGACGCCCGGAGACTGAAAGAGACGTTGACGGTGCCGCCAAGCTCGAAGGCGCGCTGGGCATCGTCGTTGCTGCGGCCATCCGTGCTGGTTTCGCCGCCGTAGACGTACTGGCCGTCCAGCGACACCCACACGGCCTTGTGCACGTTGCGCGTGAGGTGCGCCTCGATCCGCAGCAGGGCGTCCTGACTCGTGGTGGACGCGCCGCGCGGATCGTCGTTGTCGCCAAAGAACTGCACGGAAGGCGACAGTTCGATGGTCGTCAGGGCCGGGTCGAGGAACGACCGACCGACGTACCACGCCATCGGCGTGCCCAACTGGAGCGCCCAGCGATTACCGCCGACGTTGAGGAACTGATCTTCATCGTAGCTTCCGGCGGGCACCGTGATCTTGGCGAGGACACCGAGCGCATAACCCGGCTGGTACGCGACGAATTCCTGTGGCGTCATCGGCGGTGGACCCACGAGGCCGATGATGGCGCCGAGAATCGGGTCGCCGAGCCCGGTGCTGCTCCCGTTGATTCTGTTGAATGGAGGTTTGAGCTTGCCGGACACCTCGCCGTAGGGAAGCAGGCCGAACACCGCAGCCTGCTTGCCCGCCAGCGCGAACGAGTGTGTAACCTGCGCCAGCAGCAGGTCGACATCGATGTCACCACCCTGAATGATCGAACTCGGATCCGCGGTCTGGTTGCCGCTTACTGACAATCCATACACAGACAGCAGGTTGGTGCCGTTGGGCACGATCTGGTACGCGCGTGGGCCATCGCCCTGCGCCATGGCCACTGTCCCAGCGAACAGGTTGGCCGCCATCAGGACGAACAGGGCGACCAGGCAGCGCGGCTTCGACACAAAAAGCTCCCTTGTGCCGGTCACGCAAGGGAAACCGGTCGTTTGATCCAACCCAGTATTTATATGGTTCTGGAATGTGTCCAATGCATAATGATCATCACTGTATTGCGCTGAGCTCATCTCGTGGACCTCCGACAACTGCGTCACGTGCTGGCCCTGGCCGAAACCCGCAACTACCTGCGTGCAGCGGAGGCGCTGCATATCAGCCAGTCGGCGCTGAGCCGCAGCATCCAGGCGCTGGAGGCGACGCTCGGGGTGACGCTGTTCGATCGCGACAAGCGCAAGGTCGAGCCCACGGAGTTCGGGCACCTGCTCATCGAACATGCCAGGAAAGTCGATCTCGCCGCGCGTGAAATCGAACGCGATTTCGCGCTGGCCCGCGGCCTCGAAACCGGCGAGCTCAGCATCGGCGCCGGGCCTTATGGCGGCGCCGCCCTCGTGGCGAAGGCGGTCGGCCAGCTGTGCGCGAAGCACCCGAACCTGCGGACCAACGTCGTGATCGGTCCGTGGCAGGAGTTGCCGGATCGCCTGCGCTCGCGCGAGATCGACCTGATGGTGGCCGAGGTCCGCACCATCCGTGGCAAGGATGAGTTCGAGGTGACTGAACTCGCATCCCATCCATCCGTGGTCGCGTGCCGGCCGGGACATCCGTTGCTGGGCGAAGCTCACCCCGACATCAGCGCGGTGTTCCGCTATCCACTCGTGGGACCACGTGCGCCTGCCGCGGACGTGGAAGCCATCCTGCAGCTCGCGCCTGCCGCAGCGCTCCCGGAGTTACGTCGCCGCGGCTACCTGGCGGTGACGTGCGACAGCTTGCCTGTCCTCAAGACGGTCCTGCAGAACTCCGACGCGCTCTGCTTGATGAGCCTGTTCATGGTCGTGGACGAGCTGCGCGCGGGTACGCTCGCCGTATTGCCGCCGCACTTCGATTTCGCCGGTCGCGGCACGTTTGGCGTGGCGTGGGTGCGGGGCCGCACTCTCTCGAAGCCGGCACGCGCGTTCGTCGAACTGCTGCTGCAGCATGATGCGGAACTGCATCGGCTCGAGCGGGAGCTGGCGCAAGCAGGCTGAGCGAGCGGTGACCGACACGGCGATTTTTTGTAGTATCGAGCTGCATCGGCCAAGTCGAACTGCAAGTTTCGCAACGACCACAGAGGGGAATCCGCATGGCGACGACTACGAAGAAGAAAGCTGTTCGGCGCACGACGCTGCGCAGCTCGAAGGGAACCAAGCTTTACGCGGTCCGCAATGCGGACGGCACTTTCAAGGATATCCAGACCTACAAGCGCGCTCATTCGGCGGATCTGCGCAAGACTTCGAAGGCTGAGGCGACGACCAAGAAGGCGAAGAAGACCGTGAAGCCCAAGGCCGCCAAGGGCAAGGCGACCAAGAAGAAGGCAGCCAAGAAGAAGGCTTCCGCCAAGTAGCGCGACTCATCACTTACGGCTCGGGTGGCAACACGGCGCGTCTGAAACGCTTTTCGGATAGTCAACGCGGCTGGCCGTCCCGATAATCTTTCGGCCCGGCGCCCGCCACTTTGCCGTCGATGCCACCCCCTCGGCGGCGAGTGACGGTGCGCCGTGCTCTCCTCACGCGTCGCCAGTCACTCACTTCCCGAGGTGGTCGAGCGCGAACCGCAATGGGTCGCCCGATACCGTTATCCGGCCCTCGAATGGGTTGCCGAGTTCAAGGATCAGGAAGATCGCGCAGGCGACGGAAAAGGCGCTGATGATCAGGATTCCCGTCATCGTGCGATGGCGCGGCGCGAACAACGCGTAGCCAGCGAATGCGGCCGTGAGCCAGAACGTGAGGATCACCAGGAACGCGTTCGGCATGGCCGATCTCTGGCCGGAAAAGATGCCCCAGCGTGACGCGAGCAGCGTTTCGGTCGCGTCGAGCGCTCGCGACCTCAACCATTGCTGGTTCGCCGTCTGCGCCTCGAGACTGGCGATCATGGTGCCGATCCGCTCGAATTCCTGCGCTGGATTCGGGTCGATCTGCGTCATTGCAGCGCCCGGTTCGTCCATCCAGATCTGCCTGATGCGGTGGTCGATCGCACGCCGCAACGTGCCGCGGATCTCGTTGGTCTCGGGTCCATAGCGGGCGAGCAAGCGATCGAGTGCGACGATGTCCGCAGCGGTGTGCTCGACGGCCGCGCCCACTTTCGTGAACGAGTCCTGCGCGGAGGCGGTCACCAGGCCAAGTATCAGGGCCGTCATCGTCGCAATCAGCCCGCTGACCTCCTTCATCGAGCTCTGCGTATCGTTGTCCAGGTGGTGGGGCGGCAGACGCTTGCGCAGCCACATGCCGAGCAGCATGCCGGCCAGGGTGAAGGCAAAGACGATCGCGCCGGTCGCAGTGGGGCTCAAGGGGAGAGTCTCGCGGTGATCGGGGCGATCAACCGTTCATCATCGAGTGCCCATTGTAATCGGCGCCATGGCTCGGGCACATCGCGAGGGAAAAGTCCGCCGCGCAGTTCGCTGCGCGGCGGACGGAGTCACGCTGGCAGCAGTTTGCTGCCTAGCGACCCGCGGTTGCGCAGCTGTCGCGAACGACGGCGGTCCGCTCGCATGCGGCCGGCCCGCAGCACCTTCCTGAAGACGTCCGCGACCGATTGATACAGGTCCACGCCAACGTCGCTACCGACGACGGATTCGCCATCGGCCAGATGCACGTGCACGAGACAACCCTTGTCGGGGCCGCCCCGACGCGCGCCGTTCACGTCGAACAGGCGCACCGAGATCTGCAGAATCGGCCGTCCGATGCCCTGCACCAGGCGCACCGTCTCGCGCTGCACCGCCGACCGCAGACCTTCGGTCAGGACGAAGCCACGGGCTTTGACGTCTGTCTTCATTTCCTCTTCCTCCTTGGTTGACTTGCTGTCAGGGAATCAGCGCACGGCCGCGCCGCCGAAAAGGTTGAACGCCTTCGGCAGCAACCACGCGCCAAGCAGAATTACGAACGTGCCCACACCCCACACGAACCAGGTGATGGCAACCGAAATTCCTTCGGTGAGGCCGATGCCCGATGCGAGCCAGGGCTCGAGCCACGCATTGGCACCTAACCACTCGGTCTGCGTCTGCAGGAACGCGGCACCGCCCACGAGCAAGGCATGCGCGCCATAGGCCAGCAGCGACCACAGGAGCAATGACACGAGGGCCAGCGTCCACACGATGCGGCGGACTGTGCGTGACGCGCGCGGACTGTCGAGGCCGGCGGGCAGTGCGGTGAGGATGCGGGACTTCAGGATCGAGGGATTCATCGCGGGCTCCTTGAACGAACGGGACCAGAATCTCGTCACTGTTCCGACATGGCGCCGACTGGGTCGGCGTCAGAGGGGCCCGGAACACGAATACGTGAAATATACTTCGTATTTTAGGGTTGTCAAGCCAGGGTATTGCCGAGAAGGCATGGATTCCCGCCGCGCTCCGGAAATGCCGCCAATCCACGGAGCGAGAGCGATCAGGCGAGCCCCGTCCAATTAAGCGCATGCGCGCCTATTGCTGACATCCCTGCGGGTGACCGCGGGCTAGCATGGCCTGTGCCTGACCGGTCGGCCCAACGGCCGCGCCCGGAGTCCAGGCTTCAGGGAGCGATGCGCGTTGGACTTGCCGGACGTCCGAATACGAAATCCGGCGCGACGACTGCTGGCAAGGTTGGCGCTGCTGGCGAACCAAGGCGCGCCGGCACATGAAGAGCCGCCCCTGCGGGCGGAGCTCTTCAGCACGGAGCAGCTGGAGCACCACGGCGAGTTCCTGGCCGCCACACATGCGCTCGTGGCGGGTCCGGGCGGGCCTGACCGGCTCTTGCCGCGCCTCGACGCGAACGAAGATGTGTTGCGTCAGGTGTTCGAGCAGTTGACGCAAGCCGTCCTGGGCAGTCGTCGCGTGACCCCGGCCAGCGAATGGCTGCTCGACAACTTCTATCTGGTCGAGGAACAGGTCCGTACCGCTCGGCGCCACCTGCCCCGCAACTACAGCCGGGAGCTGCCGCGGCTGGCGACCGGGATCTCCGCTGGATTCCCGCGCGTTTACGACCTGGCGCTCGAGCTGATCTCGCACGGCGACGGCCGCGTCGACCTGGAAGATCTGAGCCGCTTCATCACCGCTTACCAGCGCACCGCCGCGCTGAACCTGGGCGAGCTCTGGGCGGTGCCGATCATGCTGCGGCTCGCGCTGATCGAAAACCTGCGCCGCGTCGCGTTGCGGATTTCCGTCGGGCGCGACGAGCGCGATCTCGCGGCCGACTGGGCACGCCAGATGATCACGACCGTCGACGAGGATCCGAAGAGCCTGATCCTCGTGATCGCAGACATGGCGCGTTCGAACCCGCCGATGACCTCGTCGTTCGTGTCGGAACTGGTGCGCGAGCTGCAGGGCCAGAACCCGTCGCTCGCACTCGCGCTCAACTGGGTCGAGCAGCGATTGGCCGAAGATGGCACGACGACCGAACAGATCGTGCAGGCTGGAAGCCAGAACCAGGCTGCGGACCAGGTCACGCTGGGCAACTCGATCGGCAGCCTGCGCTTCCTCTCCGCCGTCGACTGGCGGCTGTTCGTCGAGACGATGAGCGCGGTGCACCAGCGACTGCTGGCGGATCCCGCCGGTGCCTACGCGACGATGGATTTCGGCACGCGCAATCGTTACCGCAGCGTGATCGAGCGCATCGCCCGTCGCAGCGAACGCTCCGAAATCGAGGTGGCAGACGCCGCCGTCAAGCTGTCACAGGATGTCGCTGCGTCGATCGCAAGCGTCGGCGACGTCACTGAGCTTCCTGTCGAGGAGTCGCGCCGCGCCCACGTCGGCTACTTCCTGATCGATCGCGGCAGGGCCGATCTCGACCGCGTCACGCGGTACCGGCCCCCTCTGTCCGAACGCATGCTCGCCCCCATCCGTCGCCGGCCACTGCGCACCTACCTTGGCGCCGCCGGGCTCGTCACCGCGGCGCTGGTTGCATCCACCTGGCCGCTCGTCCGCGACGACTCGTTGCCGCATTGGGCACTGGGGCTGCTGCTGTTCGCCGTGGCGATCGGTGCGAGCCAGCTGGCGCTGATCCTGATCAACGCGCTGACGACCTCGCTGGTCAGCCCACGCAGCCTGCCGCGCCTCGACTTCTCGGCCGGAATCCCCCCGGCTTCGCGCACCGTCGTCGTGGTGCCGACGTTGCTCGGCTCGATCGCGGGCATCGAGGAACTGGTCGAGGCACTCGAGATCCGCTTCCTGGCCAACCGGGCTCCAAACCTGCACTTCGGCCTGCTGACGGATTTTGCCGATGCGGCAGACGAGCATCAGCCCGGTGACGAGGCGCTGCTCGAGCGTGCGCGCGAGCGGATCGAGGGGCTGAACCACACCTACGGGCGGGATGCATTTTTCCTGCTGCACCGCCCTCGACGCTGGAATCCGGCGGAGCGGACCTGGATGGGCGAGGAGCGCAAACGCGGCAAGCTCGCCGACCTGAACTGGTTGCTCCGCCTCCCCGACCCCGGCACGCAGGCGGACGAAAGGTTCTCGCTCGTGGTCGGCAACGTGGCTGTGCTGGCAGGCACGCGCTATGTCGTCACGCTGGACACGGACACCGAGTTACCCCGCGACTCGGTCCATCAGTTCGTCGGGACGCTGGCGCACCCGCTCAACCGGCCCGGATACGACGCTTCCGGTGAACGAGTCTGCACCGGTTACGGCATCCTGCAGCCGCGCGTGAGTCCGAGCCTGCCGGGCACGAATCGCTCGCTGTACGCGCGCCTGCACAGCGGTGAGTCCGGCATCGATCCGTACACGCGCACGGTGTCCGACGTCTACCAGGACCTGTTCGACGAGGGCTCGTTCATCGGCAAGGGCATCTACGACGTCGATGCGTTCGAACACGTGCTCGCCGGCAAGCTGCCAGTGAACCGGATCCTGAGCCACGACCTGCTCGAAGGGTCCTATGCGCGCTCGGGACTGCTGAGTGATGTCGAGTTGTTCGAGGACTATCCGTCCACTTACGCGGCCGACGCAGCGCGAAGGTACCGCTGGGTGCGTGGCGACTGGCAGATCGCGAGCTGGGCGCTGCCGCGAGTGCCGGGCGCGGCAGGACCACGCCGCCGCAATCCACTCGACCACCTTGGCCGCTGGAAGGTAACCGACAACCTGCGCCGCAGCCTCGTGCCGATCGCGTTGCTGCTGCTGTTGCTGGTCGCATGGACGGAACTGTCGTCACCGCTCGAGTGGACCCTCGTCGTGCTCATCGTGTTCGCAGCCGGACCCGCGCTGAACACCGCGCTGCAGCTGGTACGGAAGTCGCGCGACAGCGGTTGGCAGATGCATGTTCGCGGAGCCCTGCAGGGTGCGGTGACCCAATGGGCGCAGGCGGCGCTCGCACTCGCGTGCCTGCCGCACGAGGCCTACTCGAATGCCGATGCGATCCTGCGCACGACGTGGCGAGTGGGCGTTTCGCGACGCCGGCTGCTGCAGTGGAGTCCCTCCGGCGAGCATGGGCGCAAAGGCGCTCCCGACGCTGGCCGGATCGTTGCGGCTGATGTGGATCACGCCAGCGCTCGCAGTCGCGGCAATCCTTTACCTCGAGGCAATGCGGCCGGCGGTGCTCGCAGTGATCCTGCCGATCCTGCTGCTCTGGCTCGCCGCTCCGCTCGTCGCGTGGTGGATCAGTCGGCCGTTGGTGGTCGCCGAGCCGAAGCTCGGGCGCGTCCAGCAGGTATTCCTGCGCACGCTCGCACGACGCACCTGGGCTTTCTTCGAAAACCATGTCGGACCACAGGACAACTGGCTGCCGCCGGATAACGTGCAGGAGCAGCCCGGTCCCATCGTGGCCCACCGCACGTCGCCGACCAACATCGGGCTGGCGCTCCTCGCCAACCTCGCGGCCTACGACTTCGGTTACCTGCCGACCGGCCGCCTGCTCGAACGTACGTCCCGGACGCTGCGCACGATGGCGGCGCTTGGACGGTATCGCGGCCACTTCTACAACTGGTACGACACGCAGACGCTCGAGCCGCTGCTGCCGATGTACGTCTCGACCGTGGACAGCGGCAACCTGGCCGCACACTTGCTGACGCTCCGCGCAGGCCTGCTCGCCCTGCCCGACGATCCCGTCGTCTCAAGGCGCGTCTTCCGCGGACTCGCCGACACGCTCGGCGTGCTGCGTCACGAACAGGGCGGCCGGAGCTCGCCGGCGCACGCCGAGCTGCGCACTGAACTCGCGTCGGCGCTCGCGACCGGAGTGACGTCGCTGCAGGACGCCCGCCTCAGGCTCGACCGGATCGTCGAACTCGCCGCCGGCAGCGGCAGTGCCAGCACGAATGACCCTTCCGCGCAGTTCGAGCACGCCCGCGCCGACGGTGAGACGCAAGAGTGGTACCGGGCAGTGTGCGAACAGAGCCAGGCCGCGCGGGATGAAATCGCTTATCTCGCGCCGTGGACGTTGCTGTCGCCGGCGCCGGAGGGACTCGAAGGCCTGCTGCCGCCCGCGCACGTGCCGACACTGCGCGAAGTTGCGACCTATGAGGCGACGCTGACACCCGCAATCGACGCCGCGCTGGCCGAACGACACGCAGACGCTCCCACGGTCGACTGGTTGCATCAGCTGAAGGACGCCGTCTCGGCCGGCAGCGCGCTTGCAGACCAGGAACTGGCGACCGTGCTGCAACTCGCCGAGCAGGCGGCGGGGTTCGCCACGCCGCAGTTCGACTTCCTCTACGACGCGACGCGGCGCCTGCTCGCGATCGGCTACAACGTGACCGAGCGTCGGCGCGATGCGAGCTTCTACGACCTGCTCGCGTCCGAAGCGCGCTTGAGCAGCTTCCTCGCCGTGGCGCAGGGCCAGTTGCCGCAGGAGAGCTGGTTCGCGCTCGGCCGCCTGCTGACGCTCGCCGGCGGCGACCCGGTGCTCGTGTCGTGGAGCGGCTCGATGTTCGAGTACCTGATGCCGCAGCTCGTCATGCCGGCCTACGCGAACACGCTGCTCGACCAGTCGAATCGCGCGGCCGTGCGACGGCAGATCGACTACGGACGGCAGCGCGGCGTGCCGTGGGGCATGTCGGAGTCCGGATACAACACGGTCGACGCAAATCGCAATTACCAGTACCGCGCATTCGGCGTACCGGGCTTAGGGTTGCAGCGCGGACTGGCCGACGAGCTTGTCATTGCGCCTTACGCTTCGGCGCTCGCGTTGATGATCCAGCCCGAGGCCGCCTGCGAGAACCTGCAACGACTCGCCGCGGACGGCGTGCTCGGGCAGTTCGGGATGTACGAAGCAGTCGACTACACGCCCACTCGCGTGCCGCGCGGCCAGACACGCGCGATCGTCCGTTCGTACATGGCGCATCACCAGGGCATGAGCCTGCTGGCAATCGCCGACCTGATGCTGCAGCACCCGCTGCAGCGGCGATTCGCGTCTGACCCGCTGTTCCAGGCAACACTGATGCTGCTGCACGAGCGGGTACCGCGGACTGCGGCGTTCCAGGCGCATCCCGCGGCGCTGCCGGTGACGCGCACGATCGGGCCGGTCGCGCCTCCGGTACGCATCGTGCGTTCGCTCGACACGCCGGTGCCGGAGGCGCAACTGCTGTCGAACGGTCGCTACCACGTACTCGTAACTGCAGCAGGCGGCGGCTACAGCCGCTGGCGCGACCTCGCGGTCACGCGCTGGGAGGAGGACGCGACGCGCGACCCCGGCGGCAGCTTCTGCTACGTACGCGACACGACGACGGGCGAGTACTGGTCGAACACCTGGCAGCCGACGCGCAGGCCGGCGGAAGAATACGAGGCGATCTTCACCGAGGGCCGAGCGGAATTCCATCGCCGGGACCGCATCGAAGACTGCGTCATCGACACTCGCACCGAGCTCGTCGTCTCGCCGGAAGACGACATCGAGCTGCGTCGCGTGCGGCTGCTGAACCGCTCGGATGAGCCGCGGACAGTCGACGTCACGAGCTACGTCGAAGTCGCGCTTGCGCCGCCTGCTGCCGACGCCCAGCACCCGGCGTTCAGCAAGCTCTTCGTGCAGACCGAGATCGATTCGCGCAAGCGTGCGGTGCTCTGCACGCGTCGCGCGCGGGTACACGGCGAGGAGCCGGGCTGGCTGGTGCACCTGATGGCGGTGTCAGGGGCTAGCGCGGGCGAGATGTCATTCGAAACCGACCGCGCGCGCTTCATCGGCCGCGGCCGCAGCGTAGCGTCACCGCTGGCGCTGACGGCAAGGGCAGTCTTTCCGGCAGCGCCGGTTCCGTGCTCGATCCGATCCTCGCCATTCGGCAGGAGATCGTGCTGGAGCCCGACGAGACGGCCACGATCGACATCGTCACGGGTGCGACCGCGACGCGCGAGCTCGCCGAACAACTGGTGGAGCGCTACCAGGACCGCCGCCTCGCGGACCGCGTGTTCGATCTGGCCTGGACGCACAACCAGGTCGTGCTGCAGCAATACGGGATCTCGGAAGCCGAGGCGCAGGAGTTCGAGCGGCTCGCGTCGATGCTGATCTTCGCCAACGCCTCGATGCGGGCAGAGGCCGGCGTCATCGCGCGCAACCGTCGCAACCAGACCGGGCTCTGGGGCTACGCCATCTCGGGCGACCTGCCGATCGTGCTGCTGCAGATCGGTGACATCGCCAACATCGGGCTGGTGCGGCAAATGCTGCGCGCACGGGCCTACTGGCGATCCAAGGGCTTGAGCCTCGACCTGGTCATCTGGACCGAGGACCAGTCTGGATATCGCCAGCACCTGCACGACGAAATCATGGGACTGATCGCGGCCGGCGGTGAACACAACGTGCTCGACCGGCCGGGCGGCGTATTCGTCCGCCCGGCGGACCACCTGTCGGAGGAGGATCGCCTGCTGCTGCAGTCGGTCGCCCGGCTCATTCTCGTCGATCGCCACGGCACGCTTTCTGAGCAGCTGAAGCGTCGCCGTGCGCCCGAAGGCAAAGCGCTGCCCGCATTGCTGCAACCGTCGACGACTTCGCGCGCCGCCCGGCTCCCCGTGACGTCCCTGCCCCGCCGCACCGACCTGATCCTGGCGAACGGCTATGGCGGCTTCACGCAGGACGGTCGCGAGTACGTCGTCACGCTCGAGCCCGGACGCACGACGCCCGCGCCCTGGGTCAACGTGATGGCCAATGCGCAGTTCGGCACGGTCGTCTCGGAGAACGGCACCGCTTACACGTGGGCCGAGAACGCGCACGAGTTCCGCCTGAGCCCCTGGCACAACGATCCGGTCACCGATGCGAGCGGCGAGGCGATCTACGTGCGTGACGAGGACAGCGGGCGCGTCTGGTCACCTTCGCCCGGCCCTGCGCCGGGCACGGGCGGCTACATCAGCCGGCACGGCTTCGGGTACAGCGTGTTCGAACATGTCACGGCCGGCATCCGCTCGGAACTCACGGTGTTCGTCGCGCTCGAGGCACCCGTGAAGTTCTCGGTGCTGAAGTTGCGCAACGATTCGCTGCAGATACGACGACTGAGCGTGACCGGGTACGTCGAGTGGGTGCTCGGCGACCTGCGGCCGAAGACAGCCATGCACGTCACGACCGAGATCGATCCCAAGACGGGCGCGCTGTTCGCGCGGAACGCCTTCAGCATCGAGTTTCCGGATCGCGTGGCGTTCTTCGACGTCGACGACGCTAGCCGCAGCGTCACTGCGGATCGCACGGAGTTCATCGGCCGCAACGGATCGCTGCGCCGGCCGGCTGCGCTGTCGCGCACCCGTCTTTCGGGCAAGGTCGGGGCGGCGCTCGATCCCTGCGCCGCCATGCAGGTGATGATCGAACTCGCGCCCGGACAGGAACGCCAGGTCGTGTTCCGGCTCGGGGTCGGGCACGGCAGCGAGGATGCACGCACCCACGTGACCGCCTTCCGCGGCGCCACGGCCACTCGCATCGCACTCGAGGCTGTCTGGGAATACTGGAAGCGAACGCTCGGCGCGGTTCAGGTAGAGACGCCCGATCCGACCGTGAACGTGCTTGCGAACGGCTGGCTGCTGTACCAGACGCTGGCGTGCCGGATGCTCGCACGCAGCGGCTACTACCAATCCGGCGGCGCGTTCGGCTTCCGCGATCAGTTGCAGGACGCCATGGCCCTGATCCACGCCGAGCCACAGCGGTTGCGCGCCCACCTGCTGCGCTGTGCGCCGCGCCAGTTCGTCGAGGGCGATGTCCAGCACTGGTGGCATCCGCCATCGGGACGTGGCGTGCGCACGCGCTGCTCCGACGACTACCTGTGGCTGCCGCTCGCGACCTGTCGCTACGTTTTCGCCACCGGCGACACCGGCGTGCTCGACGAAGTGTCGCCCTTCCTCGAAGGCCGTCCGGTCGGGCCCGAAGACGATTCCTACTTCGACCTGCCGGTCCGTTCGGGCGAATCGGCATCCTTGTACGAGCACTGCGTGCGCGCCGTGCGGCACGGACTGCGGCTGGGCAGCCACGGCCTGCCGCTGATGGGATCGGGCGACTGGAACGACGGCATGAACCTCGTCGGGATCGGCGGCAAGGGCGAAAGCGTCTGGCTCGCGTTCTTCCTGTGCGAGGTGCTGCGGCAGTTCGCGCAACTGGCGCGTGCGCGGTCCGACAACAGCGTGGCCGACGAATGCGATGCTGCTGTTCTCGAACTACGCCGCGCCATCGACCTGCACGCTTGGGATGGCGAGTGGTACTTGCGCGCCTTTTTCGACGACGGCACGCCGCTCGGGGCAGCGACGAATCCAGAATGCCGCATCGACTCGATCGCGCAGAGCTGGTCGGTCCTGTCGGGCGCCGGTGACAGCGCGCGTTCACGCCAGGCCATGGAGTCGCTGGATCGACACCTGGTGCGGCGCTCGGAGCGGCTGGTGCGCCTGCTTGATCCGCCGTTCGACGACTCGGACCTCGAACCCGGATACATCCGCGGTTACGTGCCGGGCGTGCGCGAGAACGGCGGCCAGTACACGCACGCGGCAATCTGGGCGGCAATGGCCTTTGCCGCGGCAGGCGACACCGGGCGCGCCTGGGAACTCTTCAATATCATCAACCCGGTGAACCACGCGTTGACGCAGGCGGACGCCGACGTCTACAAAGTCGAACCCTACGTGGTGGCCGCCGACGTCTACGCAGCGCCGGCGCATCTCGGGCGCGGCGGCTGGACGTGGTACACGGGCTCGGCTGGCTGGATGTATCGACTCGTGCTCGAGTCACTGCTCGGACTGCGGCTGGAAGTCGACCGGCTGCGGTTCGAACCTCGACTGCCGGCGGACTGGCCGTCGTACACGGTGCATTACCGCTACCGCGAGACCTCGTACCGCATCGTGGTCATACGCCAGCCGGCAAGCCCGGGGGCTACTCCCGGTGCCGTCGCGATCTACGTGGACGGCGCGGAAAGTCGCGAAGGATTCGTCCCGCTCATCGACGATCGACGACCCCACGAAGTGGAAGTCAGGGTGGTTGACGCCGCCGAAAAGTCACCCGGGGTTCCATGACGCTTGCGGTATTCGTGCCGACGCCAACCGCGCCCTTGTGCGTCCGCCCAAAGTCCGCGAGTATTCCGCGTCATTCAGCCTACCGCCGGCAGCACGGCCAGCGCGACGTAAAACCAGGGAGAAAACGCATGTCCAATCAGGCGACGAAAGCGATCGGTGCATCCTCTGTAACCACCGTCCGGGCTGCGATATGCGCCACGGCAGCGATGGCTGCATTGGGCCTTGCATCGCTGGCCAATGCCGCCAGCCCGCAGGTCGGCGTCGCCGGCTCGCTGGACAAGCAGACGGCCGACAAGGCCTTCCCCAAGCAGCGGCCTTACTCACCTTACGTCGGCTCGAACATCCCCACCCGCCCCTACTTCGGTGACACGCACCTGCACACGTCGTTCTCGATGGATGCCGGCGCATTCGGGGCCCGCCTGACACCGCGCGATGCGTATACGTTCGCCAAGGGCAACGAAGTGAAGTCGTCGAGCGGCCAACCCGTGCGACTCTCGCGCCCGCTCGACTTCCTCGTGGTGGCCGACCACTCGGATGGCATGGGCTTCTTCCCCCTGCTCATGGCGGGCGACCCCGCCGTGATGGCCGACCCGCAAGGCAAGCGGTGGCACGACATGATCATGGGCGGCCAGGGCGGTGCGGCAGCGATCGACATCATCGAGAGCTTCGGCAAGGGCACGATCTCTGCAGCCATCCTGCCGGTGCCCGGCACGCGCTCGTACCAGGGCGCCTGGGCCGAAACCATCAAGTCGGCAGAGGAAGCGAACGAACCGGGTCGCTTCACGGCGTTCATCGGTTTCGAGTGGACATCGAATACCGGCGCCAACAACCTGCATCGCAACGTCATCTTCCGCGACGACGCTGCCAAGGCCGGCCAGACCGAGCCTTACACGACCATGCGGCCGCTGGGCAGCGACGACCCGGTGGATTTGTGGAGGTGGATGGCAGCGTTCGAGGAAAAGACCGGCGGCGACGTGCTCGCCATTGCGCACAACGGCAACCTGTCGAACGGCCGGATGTTCCCGACCATCGAAGCCTTCGGCAAGCCGCTGGATCGTGGCTATGCCGAGACTCGCGCCAAGTGGGAGCGCCTGTACGAAACCACGCAGACCAAGGGTGACGGCGAGACGCATCCGTTCCTGTCGCCGAACGACGAGTTCGCCAACTTCGAGCGGTGGGACAAGGGCAACCTGGACGGCAGCGCGGCCAAGACCAAGGACATGCTCGAGTTCGAGTACGCGCGCTCCGGTCTCAAGAACGGCCTGATGCTCGAGCAGAAGCTCGGCGTCAATCCATTCAAGTTCGGCCTGATCGGCAGCAGCGACGCGCACACAGGCCTGGCCGCGATGGAGGAAGAGAACTTCTTCGGCAAGACTGCGCCGCAGGAGCCGAGCCCCGAGCGCATGAAGGCAACGTTCTTCAACAACTCCCAGACGGGCGTGAAGATCATGGACTGGGAGGTGTCCGCATCAGGCTACGCCGCGGTGTGGGCCACGTCGAACACGCGCGAGGCGCTGTTCGACGCGATGGAACGCCGCGAGACGTACGCGACGACCGGCACGCGCCTGGTCGTGCGCTTTTTCGGCGGCTGGGATTTCAACGAGCAGGATGCGGGTGACCGGCATCCGGCCACCGTGGGTTACGCCAAGGGTGTGCCCATGGGTGGCGACCTGACCTCCGCACCCGCCGGCAAGTCGCCGACGTTCCTGGTTGCCGCCATGAAAGACCCGCTGGGCGCGAACCTCGATCGCATCCAGGTCGTGAAGGGCTGGCTCGATGCGAATGGCCAGGTCCACGAAAAGGTCTACGACGTCGTCTGGGGCGATGCCCAGAAGCGCAGGCCCGGCAAGGACGGCAAGTTGCCGCACGTAGGCAGCACGGTGGATGTTGCGAATGCCACGTGGACCAACACCATCGGCGATCCGGAACTGATCACTGCATGGACGGACCCTGCCTTCGACCCGAAGCAGCGTGCGTTCTACTATGCCCGCGTGCTCGAGATTCCGACGCCGCGCTGGACTGCGTACGACGCCAAGCGCTTTGGCATTCAACCGCTGCCCGGGACGACGATGACACTGCAAGAGCGCGCGTACACGTCGCCGATCTGGTACACGCCGGGCGGGTGATCGAACAGGACGTCGCTA
>CAWJXS010000003.1:0-350065 GCA_963846885.1 uncultured Gammaproteobacteria bacterium | reverse complement strand
GTCGGGCTCTCCCTGCGATCGAGACCGCTGACTGCGTGTCATCGGTGAAATTTTCCTCGGGTCGAGTCTCGGCTCGCAATACGGAGTTCCAACAGCTCACCGCGTCGAGTCGGATGCGGATCGATCTCAGTCGGAACCGGCATGGACCTCGGTCGAGCCGTATTGCGGCCGCGCCCATGCCGCGCGGATACTGCTTGCGTCGGATCGTGTGGGAAAGCTGTCATGCGCAAGGCTCGCGACCGCTGGGCATTGAAGTTTGCGGCGATCCTGTTGGTGCCCTTGCTCCTCGGCGCGACCTACAGATGGGTCGATCCGCAGGGTCAGGTGCACTTCACCGACACGCCGCCACCAGCAGGCGTTGCCTACGAGGTCGTCGCGACGTCTCATGCGCCATCCGTGTCGTCATCGGCCCCGTTCGCAACTCAACCAGCGCGTGCTGCCCCCGAAGCTGTCCCGGCGGCTGCGGCTGAATCGCCGCCACGCGAAGTTGCCGACACGGCAGGTGCGTACCAAGACGCCACGCGCTGTGTCGACGCGCTGTTCCAGCTGCAGGTGCTCGCCGGCGACTGGAAGGTCTACAAGCCGGGGCCCGGCAACGACCGGACCTATCTGAACGATCGCGATCGTCCGGCGGAAATCGCACGGTTGAGCAGCGAGCGCGATGCGAACTGCAGCGACGAGCCCGAGGTGCTTGCGTCGCAGAAGCGGCGTGCGAGCGAATTGTTCGAGGCGCTGAGCCCGGGCTGCAGAGAGGCGCGCGAGAAGCTGCAGAACCTGCAGCGGCCGACGGCGCACAGTGCCCCGTCGGATATCGAGAAGCAGAAGGCCTACATTGCGGAACACTGCCCCGATGTCAGTCGCGATGGCGTCTGGCTGGCCGACTGGATCTGGGTCCAGCGTCGGTGACTCGATTGCTGCATCCGGGAGGCCGCAGCATGAGCGACTTCAGGCCTGAACCATCCGCGGAACCATGCGGGGCCAGCGTGCCCATCGCCCGAGTGACGGCGGTCGACCGGAGTCGCTATCTCCTCCGCGACGAACAAGGCGAGACACCTGCGGAGCTGACGGGCAAATTACTGCATGCTGCGCGAACTTCAGTCGACCTGCCCTGCGTGGGGGATTGGGTTCGCGTCCGCTATCTGGATTCACGAACTCACGCGACGATTCATGACGTGCTTCCGCGCAAGTCATTTCTGCGGCGGAAAGCCCCGGGCCGGGATATCGAATTCCAGATGATCGCTGCCAACATCGACGTAGCATTCGTCATCCAGGCCTGTCACTTCGATTTCAACGTGCGCCGGCTCGAGCGCTACCTGGTGATCGTGCGCGAGGGGCACATCGAGCCCGTGCTGCTGCTGACCAAGACGGACCTGGTCAGCCCGGAAGAGTTGGAACACTTGGTCGGCAGGATCCGCCTTGCGGGGATCGGCGCGAGAATAGTGGCACTCAGTAATGTGACGGGCGAAGGCATCGATCAAGTTCGCGAGCTCCTGCATCCCGGGATGACCTACTGCCTGCTCGGCTCGTCGGGCGTCGGCAAGACCACGCTCATCAATCAACTTGCGGCCGGCCCTGCGCTGGAAACCAGGGAGGTCAGCCACACGGGCGAGGGGCGTCACACGACCACTCGCCGCCAGCTGATCGAGCTCGAGCAAGGAGCCCTGTTGATCGACATGCCTGGCATGCGCGAGTTGGGGATGCTCGGCGTCGGCGAGGGCATGGACGAAGCCTTCGCCGACATCAGCGAACTCGCCAGGACCTGCCGATTCACCGACTGCAGCCATGCCGGAGAGCCGGGCTGCGCCGTTCAAGCAGCAATCGCAAGTCACGAATTGAGCGAGGAGCGCCTGCAGAACTATCTGAAGCTCACGAAAGAATCGCAGTTCAACGATCTGTCGTACGTCGAGCGGCGCAGGAAGGACAAGGCATTCGGCCGCTTCGTGCATTCCGTCATGAAACACAAGAGCCGGAAGGACGACAGCTAGTACAGCGGATTCGAATCCGGCGCCCCCGGCACGTCGGGCGGGCTGCGCACGAGGTTCAAGCGCGGCCGTAGGTCCGCTCGACGTAGTCCTCGACCAGTTGCTGGAACTCCTCGGCGATGCGTTCGCCCTTGAGCGTCGGGCCTTTCTCGCCGTCGATGTAGACCGGCGCCACCGGACGCTCGCCCGTTCCAGGCAGGCTGATGCCTAAGTTCGCGTGCTTGCTTTCGCCCGGACCGTTCACCACGCAGCCCATGACCGCGACCGTCATCTGCTCGACACCTGCATAGCGCTTGCGCCACTCGGGCATGCGGTGGCGCAGGTGCGACTGGATGTCCTGCGCGAGCTGCTGGAAGTACGTGGACGTGGTGCGGCCGCAGCCGGGGCAGGCGATGACCATCGGCGTGAACGAGCGCAGGCCCATCGTCTGCAGGATCTCCTGCGCAACGATCACTTCCTGCGTGCGGTCGCCGTTCGGTTCGGGCGTCAGCGAAACCCTGATCGTGTCGCCGATGCCTTCCTGCAGCAGCACCGAGATTCCGGCCGTGGACGCGACGATGCCCTTGGATCCCATGCCCGCTTCGGTGAGCCCCAGGTGCAGCGCGTAATCGCAGCGGCGTGCAATGTTGCGATACACGCCGATCAGGTCCTGCACGCCGCTCACCTTGCAGGAGATCACGATGCGGTCGTGCGCCAGCCCGATCTCTTCGGCACGGGCCGCGCTTTCGAGCGCCGAAACCACCAGGGCCTCGCGCACCACGTCGTTGGCTTCGAGCGGCTGCGGCTGGCGTGAGTTCTCGTCCATCAGTCGCGTGAGGAGATCCTGGTCGAGGCTGCCCCAGTTCACGCCGATGCGCACGGGCTTGCCGTAGCGGCAGGCGGTCTCGATCATCTCGGTGAATTGCGGATCGCGCTTGGTGCCGCGGCCGACGTTGCCGGGATTGATGCGGTACTTGGCGAGCGCTTCGGCGCAGGCCGGGTGCTCGCGCAGCAGCTTGTGCCCGTTGAAGTGGAAATCGCCCACGATCGGCACCGACACGCCGAACTGCGCCAGGCGGTCGACGATGTGCGGCACCGCGGCAGCTGCCTCGTCGGTGTTGACGGTGACGCGCACCAGCTCGGAGCCGGCGACGGCGAGCGCGCGGATCTGCAGCGCGGTGCCTTCGACGTCGGCCGTGTCGGTGTTGGTCATCGACTGCACGACGACGGGATGGCCGCCGCCGACCGTCACGGAGCCGATGCGGACGGGCGTGCTTGGCCGGCGGACGATGGGGCTGCTGCTCATGGTGCGCGTCGCTCGCGAGACTGCTGCGGTGTCGTTACTGGGCGGCGACGGTGGCCGGGGACGCTTTCGTGTCCGCGATCCAGCGGCGCACGTTGGCTTCGAGCACGTCGAGCGGAATGGCGCCGCTGCCGAGCACTACGTCGTGGAACGCGCGGATGTCGAACCGTTCACCGAGCTGTGCCGTGGCTTCGCCGCGCAGCTGCTTGATCTTGAGTTCGCCGATCTTGTAAGCGAGCGCCTGGCCCGGGTTGCCGATGTAGCGGTCGATCTCGTTGATGATGTCGAGCTCGGTCTTGGCGGCGTTGGCCTTGAAGTAATCGATCGCCTGCTGCCGCGACCACTGCTTGTGGTGAAGCCCCGTGTCGACGACGAGGCGCACGGCGCGCCACATCTCGTACGTGAGCTGGCCGAACTTGTCGTACGGGTCGGCGTAGAAGCCCATTTCCTCGCCGAGGCTCTCGCTGTAGAGCGCCCAGCCCTCGACGAACGCCGTTGCCTCGAAGTCGCGGCGGAAATTCGGCAGCTCGCCGAGTTCCTGCGCGAGCGAGATCTGCAGGTGATGGCCCGGCACGGCTTCGTGGATCGTGAGCACGGGAATTTCGTACTTCGGGCGTTCCTCGGGCTTGTACAGGTTCACGTAGTAGTAGCCGGCACGCTTGCCGTCCATCGCCGGGCCCTGGTAGTAGGCCGTGGTCGTGTCGGGCGCCACCTGCTCGGCGATCGGCCGCACGCCGTACGGCATGCGCGGCAGCTTGCCGAAGTACTGCGGCAGCTTGGGGTCGACGCGCTTCGCCATGGCCTCGTAGGCCTGCAGCAACTCCTGCGGATCGGTGTAGCGGAACTTCGGGTCCGTGCGCAGGTACGTGAGGAATTCGTCGAAGCTGCCCTTGAAGCCCGTCTGCGCAATCACCTTCATCATCTCGCCGCGGATGCGCGCGACTTCCTTGAGGCCGATCTCGTGGATCTCGTCGGGCGTGAGGTTGGTCGTGGTGTAGAAGCGCGCGAGCTCGGCGTAACGCTCCGTGCCGTTCGGCGTGTCCCAGAGGCCGACGCTCTCACGGGCCCGCGGCAGGTAATCGTCGACGATGTACTGCTTCAGCCTGGTGTAGGACGGCACCACCGTCTTCATGATCGCAGCACGTGCGGCGGCCTGCAGGCGCGCCTGCTCGGCAGCCGGGATCGAGTCGGGCATGTCCTTGAACACTTCGTAGAACGGGCTCTGCAGCGGGTCCGTGACGATCTGCTTGTCGAGCTGCGGCGGCACCCGCTGCATGATGATCTTCGGCGGCACCTGGCCGCGCTGCACGCCTTCGCGCATCAAGGCGATGTTCTGGTCGACCAGCGTGTCGAGCGTGCCGATGCGACTCAGCCACTGCTCGTAGTCCTTGACCGACTTGAACACGACGACGTCCGCCATGCGGTGCATCGAAGCGAGTCCGCTGCGTTGCGAGAGCGGGGTGTACTGCGAGCCGTAGTCGTAGGTGTCGATGTTCGCCTGGTACTGGCGACGGAACAGGTCGCGGTTGAGCTGGTCCGCGGGGGTCAGCTGGTTCGGGTCGACCCGGTCGAGCGCGGCGATGACCGCCTTGTCGCCCTCGTAGGAGGCCTGCAGGGCTGCCGGGGACAGGTCCGGCCAGCGGTCGTCGAAGCGGTGGTCGCCGATATAGGTGGCCATGACCGGGTTTTCGCGCAGGCCGCGCTCCCATTCCGCGCCGAATAGTGCGTGTAAGTCTTTGGCAGCATTGGCTTTATCGGCCGCCTGTGCGGGGCCGGCGGCGGCCAGGGCAAGCAGCAGGAGCAGTGCGGAGACGACCGGACGCAGCATGCGGGGACCTCTATATATAGAAGGGTCCCACCCGCGCACGTCAGCGCGCCGGGGGGAGGGTCGTGATGTTCGGGTCCCGGCAGGGGATTGGCAACCTCCTTCGGTAAAGCGCGGTAGTCCGGGCGGGCGCGGTCAGGTAAAATCGCCTTACCCATCGCAAGGTCTGTTCGAAGAGTGGCCGGAACCGGCCCGCCGAAGGCGCAACCCGCCCGGAAACGCTCAGGCAAACATACGGCAGCACCTGATGGGCTCTGGAGAGCGGTCCGCCTCGTTGCGGGCCCACCGAAGGGGTGCGGCGTCGGTCCATCGGGGCCGGTTCCCGATCTCTCAGGTCAAAGGACAGAGGGGCGGCAGGTCGTTGTCACAGCGGCTTGCCGCCCTTTTTTTTTGTCATCTACATCGGGTCGAATGGCCAGCGGGCCGGGACGGACACACGCCATGGGTTTGCGCACACCGCTCTACGAAACACACGTCGCCGCAGGCGCCCGCACCGTCGACTTTGGCGGCTGGGACATGCCCGTCAACTACGGCTCCCAGATCGAGGAGCACCACGCCGTGCGCCGCGACGCGGGCATGTTCGACGTGTCGCACATGTGCGTCGTCGACCTGCGCGGCGAGCGCGTCCGCGATTACCTGCGCCACCTGCTCGCGAACGACGTTTCGAAGCTGACGGAAACGGGCAAGGCGCTGTACTCGTGCATGCTGCGCGCCGATGGCGGCGTCATCGACGACCTCATCGTGTACTACATGAACGACCGGTGGTACCGCATGGTCGTCAACGCCGGCACGCGCGACAAGGACCTCGAGTGGTTGCGCCACGTCGCAACCGGCTTCGGCGTGGCGGTCGAGCCGCGCACCGACCTGGCGATGATCGCCGTGCAGGGACCGAACGCGCGGGTCAAGGCTGCGGGCGTGATGGACACCGACGCTGCCAGTCGTGCGCTCGGACTTGGCGCCTTCTACGGCCTCGAGGCCGGCGGTCTCTTCATCGCGCGCACCGGCTACACGGGTGAAGACGGCTTCGAAATCATGCTGCCGTCCGACCAGGCCGTTGCGCTATGGAGCAGGCTGCGGGCCGCAGGCGTAGCGCCTTGCGGTCTCGGTGCGCGTGACACGCTGCGACTCGAGGCGGGCATGAACCTCTACGGCAACGACATGGACGAGACGACGTCCCCGCTCGAGTCCGGCCTCGGCTGGACGATCGCCTGGGACCCGCAGGACCGTGACTTCATCGGCCGCGCGGCGCTCACGGCGCAGAAGTCGGCCGGCGTGGCGCACAAACTGGTGGGTCTGCTGGTCGAAGATCGCGCCGTGCTGCGATCACACCAGAAAGTACTCGTCGCCAACGTCGGCGACGGCGAAGTCACGAGCGGCACGTTCTCGCCCACCCTGCAGCGTTCGATCGGCTTCGCGCGCGTGCCGGCAAGCACCGGCGACCGCTGCGAGGTGGAAATCCGCGGCAAGCTCGTGCCGGCGCGCGTCGTGCGCCTGCCTTTCGTCCGCCACGGCAAAGCCGTCATCGCCCTGTAGCCGGCCGGCGCCTGCTGCACGAATTCTTCTTGTCTTCGTTTCATCATTCACTTTCCGAGGATCCCGTCATGAGCAACGTCCCCGCAGACCTGCGCTTCCAGAAGTCCCACGAATGGGCGCGCCTCGAGGCCGACGGCACGATCACCATCGGTATTTCCGACCACGCACAGCAGGCGCTGGGTGACCTCGTGTTCGTCGAAGCGCCGGAAGCCGGCCGCCGCGTGAACGCGGGCGAAGCCTGTGCGGTCGTCGAGTCGGTGAAAGCCGCCTCCGACGTCTACAGCCCGGTGAGTGGTGAAGTCGTCGCAGGCAATGCCGACCTCGGCGGCCAGCCCGAGCTGATCAACACGGATCCGTACGGCGCAGGCTGGATCATGCGCATCCGCCCGGACGACAAGGCCCAGTTCGCTTCCATGCTGGACGCCACGGCGTACTCCGCCGCCCTCGCGGCCGAGACTCACTGATCCCTGGAGGAGGCGACATGCCTTTCATCCCGCACACGACAAGCGACATCCGCGCGATGCTCGACGCGATCGGCGCGCCGGACATCGATGCGCTGTTCGACGAGATCCCCGCGAACCTGCGCGCGCCCGGCCTGCCGGGCGTGCCGCCGGTGCTCAACGAGATGGAAGTAGGCCGGCTGATGGCCAACTTCGCGGCACGCGACGGCCGGCCGCTCAACTTCATCGGCGCCGGCGCTTACGAACATCACATCCCGTCCGCGGTGTGGTCGATCGTGACGCGGGGCGAGTTCTACAGTGCGTACACGCCCTACCAGGCCGAGGCGAGCCAGGGCACGCTGCAGCTGCTGTACGAATACCAGACGATGATGGCGAGCCTGACCGGGCTCGACATCTCGAACGCGTCGCTCTACGACGGCGCTTCGGGCCTCGCCGAAGCCTGCCTGATGGCGGTGCGCGCCAATCGCAAGTCGAAGTCGCAGCGAGTCCTGCTGCCGGTGGCGCTCAACCCGACCTATCGCGACGTTACGCAGGTGATCGCGGGTAACCAGAGCCTGGCGTTCGAGCTGCTGCCTTACGATGCGAAGGGCGGGCAGACCCTGGTCTCGGCGCTCGACAAGTACAGCGGCCAGGACATCACCGCCGTCGTGCTGCAGCAGCCCAACTTCTTCGGCACCCTCGAGGACGTGGACGCAGTCACCGACTGGGCGCATGCCAACAACGCCCTGATGATCGGCGTGGTGAATCCCACCTCGCTCGCCGTGCTCAAACCGCCCGGCCAGTGGGGCGCACTCGGCGCGGACATCGCAGTGGGCGACGGCCAGCCGCTCGGCGTGCCGTTGTCCTCGGGTGGCCCGTACTTCGGCTTCATGGCGACACGCACCGAGCACGTGCGCCAGATGCCCGGCCGCATCATCGGCCGTACGCTCGACCTCGAGGGCAAGCCGGGTTTCTCGCTGACGCTGCAGGCGCGCGAGCAGCACATCCGCCGCAGCAAGGCGACCTCCAACATCTGCACCAACCAGGGCCTGCTGGTCACGGCCGCGACCATCTACATGTCGCTGCTCGGTCCGCAGGGCCTCGCGCAGGTCGCACGCACGTCGATGCAGCGCACGCGACAGTTGGTCGACGCGCTCACCCGCGTCCCTGGCGTGCGGCTCGCGTTCGACGCGCCGCGCTTCCACGAAGCCGTGCTGCTGCTCGACCGCCCGGTGGCCCCGGTGCTGGAGGCGCTGGCACGCCGCGGCGTCATCGGCGGCGTGGACATCTCGGCGCGCTATCCGTCGCTGGGTCACGCGCTGCTCGTCTGTGCGACCGAGACCCGCACGCCCGCGGACATCGAAACGTACGCCCAGGCTCTGGGCGAAATCCTGCGCAACGCTGCGGCCGCTGCCTGAGGACACGACCATGCATGAGAAGCTGATTTTCGAACACTCCGCGCCGGGTCGCAGCGCCGACGCGCAGTACCCGCACGCGGCGGTCGACGTCGACATTCCTGCCGCCTTGCGGCGCGAGGCAGCACCTTTGCTGCCCGAGGTGTCGGAGCTGCAGGCGGTGCGCCATTTCACGCGCCTGTCGCAGCTCAATTTCTCCATCGACACGCATTTCTACCCGCTCGGGTCGTGCACGATGAAGTACAACCCCAAGGCGTGTAACCAGTACGCGATGCTGCCGGAGCTGCTCAATCGCCATCCGCTGGCGCCCGAGTCGACCGGGCAGGGCGTGCTGCAGATCCTGTTCGAGCTGCAGCTGATGCTGCAGGAAGTGACCGGCATGCGCGGCGTCTCGCTCACGCCGATGGCGGGTGCGCAGGGCGAATTCGCGGGTGTCGCGATGATTCGTGCGTACCACAAGGCCCGCAAGGACCTGGCTCGCGTCGAGATCATCGTGCCGGACGCGGCTCACGGCACCAATCCGGCCACGGCGACGATGTGTGGTTGCACCGTCAAGGAAATTCCGACGCTCCACAACGGCGACATCGACCTCGAGTCGCTCAAGGCCGCGGTCGGGCCGCAAACGGCCGGCATCATGCTCACCAACCCTTCGACCATCGGGGTGTTCGAGCGGCGCATCCAGGAAGTGCGGCAGATCGTGCACGACGCGGGCGGGCTGCTGTATTACGACGGCGCCAACCTGAACGCGATCCTCGGCAAGGTGCGGCCGGGCGACATGGGTTTCGACGTCATCCACATGAACCTGCACAAGACGTTCTCCACGCCGCACGGTGGCGGCGGTCCCGGCTCGGGCGCAGTGGGAGTGAGCGAGCGGCTGCTGCCGTTCCTGCCGATTCCCATCGTGGGCAAGGACGGCGATCGTTACCGCTGGCTCGACGAGAAGGACGTGCCGCAGACCATCGGCCGACTGTCGAACTTCATGGGCAACACGGGCGTGCTGCTGCGGGCGTACATCTACATGCGGATGCTGGGCCGGGACGGCATGCCGCGCGTCGCGGAGTTCGCCACGCTCAATTCCAACTACCTGGCGGCGCGGCTGCGCGCGGCAGGCTTCGAGCTGGCCTATCCCGAGCGGCGCGCGAGCCACGAGTTCATCGTCACGCTGCGACGCGAAGCGCGGGAGTGGGGCACGAACGCGATGGATTTTGCCAAGCGCCTGCTGGATTACGGCTTCCACGCGCCCACGACCTATTTCCCGCTGCTGGTGCCAGAGTGCCTGCTGATCGAGCCGACCGAGACCGAATCGAAGGAAGAGCTCGACGCTTTCGTAGACGCGATGGTTGCGATCCGGCGCGAGGCGGAGACCGAGCCTGATAAGCTCAAGGGCGCGCCGTGGACCTTGCCGGTGCGTCGCCTCGACGATGTCCGCGCGGCGAAACAGCTCGACCTCACCTGGAAAGCTGCATGACGGTGGAACTGCGGGGCGGGGTACGGCCCACGGGCCTGCCCCGGCTCTGGCTGGCCACGCTCAACTCGTGGCGCGGGATCAAGCTGTGCTACCAGAGCGAGGCCGCTTTCCGGCAGGAAATCTGGCTGGCTTGCGTGCTGGTGCCGGCCGCACTGTGGCTCGGCCAGACCGCCGTCGAGCGCGTCCTGCTGCTCGGCAGCATGCTGCTGCTGATCGTGATCGAATTGCTCAATACGGGCATCGAGATCGTGGTCGACCGGATCGGCCTCGAGCGGCACCCGCTGTCCGGCTTCGCCAAGGACGTGGGCTCGGCGGCCGTCCTGTTCGGCCTCCTGTTGCTATTCTCGACCTGGGCCCTGATCCTCTGGGACCGCTTCTCCTGACTCAAGGACAGGGGATGGCGCCCACGTACCCGCGCACTTCCTTCTCCGACTACCTTCCCTAACCCCTAACCCCTTCCTATGACAGCACTAGTTTGCGGCTCCCTCGCCTTCGACACGGTCATGGTGTTCCCGGGTCGCTTCCGCGACCAGATCCTCGCCGACCGGATCCACATGCTGAACGTGTCGTTCCTGGTGCCGAGCATGCGGCGCAATTTCGGCGGCTGCGCGGGCAACATTGCCTACAACCTGCGCCTGCTCGGCGAGAAAGGCGCCCCGATGGGGACCGTCGGGCACGATTTCGAGCCCTACAGGCGCTGGCTTAATGCGATCGGCGTCAGTCTCGACTACGTGCGCGAGCTCGACGACGAGTTCACCGCGCAAGCCTTCATCACCACCGATCTCGACGACAACCAGATCACCGCGTTTCACCCGGGAGCGATGTCGCAGTCGCACCTGAATGCGGTGCCGGTCACGGCCGGGATCACGCTGGGCGTCGTGGCGCCCGACGGTCGCGACGGCATGCTGCAGCATGCGGCGCAGTTCGCAGCCGCCGGCATTCCGTGGCTGTTCGACCCGGGCCAGGGCCTGCCGATGTTCGACGGTGCCGATCTGCGCGACCTGATCGACAAGGCAGCCTGGGTGGCGGTCAACGACTACGAGGGGCAGATGTTGCAGGAGCGCACCGGCTGGGGGCCGGACGAGATTGCGCGCAAGGTCCGCGCCTACATCGTGACGAAGGGCGCCGAGGGCAGCCTGATCCACGTCGCCGGCCACCGCCATGAGATCCCGACGGCAAAACCCGAGGCGGTCACCGACCCGACCGGTTGTGGCGACGCCTACCGCGCCGGCCTGATTTACGGCCTCATGAACGAACTCGACTGGGACACCACCGGTCGAATCGCGTCACTGATGGGCTCGATCAAGATTGCGCACTCCGGCACGCAGAACCACCGCTTCGACATGAACGAATTCAAGCAGCGCTTCCGCGCCGCCTTCGGCCGCGAACTGTGAGTCACCGGGTGGCGGCCGCGCTGGCCAGGTCCAGGAGCGTGGGCGCGCGCGCGTGGTGCAGGTTGTTGCTGTTGCAGTGCCTGGGGCTGGGCCTGGCGGCTGGCGCCATGGCAGCAGAAAGTCCGGCCTGGGACCGCACGCTCGAGCGCATCGCACCGTCCGTGGTCACCATCGAGATCGACCAGACGCGTGCCTTCGACACCGAATGGAACCAGTCGAGCCAGGCGACCGGCTTCGTCGTCGACGCCGTGCGTGGCCTCATCCTGACCAATCGCCACGTCGTGACGCCCGGGCCGGTGGTGGCCACCGCCGTGTTCCAGAACCGCGAAGAAGTGGAACTGCACGCCGTCTATCGCGACCCGGTGCACGATTTCGGCATCTATCGCTTCGATCCCGCCAAGCTGCGGTACGTGCAGCCCGTGGCGCTGCCGTTGTATCCGGAGGGCGCCCGCATCGGCACGGAAATCCGCGTCGTCGGCAACGACGCAGGCGAGCAGTTGTCGATCCTGGCCGGCACGCTGGCGCGTCTCGACCGCGCAGCGCCGTCGTATGGCGTCGGCAAGTACAACGACTTCAACACGTTCTACATCCAGGCGGCCTCAGGCACGTCGGGCGGGTCGTCCGGTTCGCCCGTCATCGACATCCAGGGGCGTGTCGTCGCGCTGAACGCCGGTGGCAGCAGCGGCGCGCAATCGAGCTTCTATCTCCCGCTCGGTCGGGTGCAGCGTGCGTTGCAGCTGATCCAGCGCGGCGAGCCCGTCACGCGCGGCACGCTGCAAACCGTCTTCAATTACACGCCGTACGACGAACTCGTGCGGCTCGGGTTGCAGCCAGCCACGCAGGAAGCGGCGCGCAAGGCGCGGCCTGACCTCACGGGCATGCTCGTCGTGGACGAAGTCCTGCCGGGCTCGCCGACCGCGGGCAAGCTGCAGCCGGGCGACATCCTCACGCACGTCAATGGCCAGCTGGTCACGACGTTCCAGCCGCTCGAGGAGATCCTCGACGACTCGGTGGGCGGCGAGGTCAAGATCGTGGTGGAGCGCGGCGGCGAGCGGGTCACGCAGGTGCTGCCTGTCGGCGACCTGCATGCCATCACGCCCGCGGAGTTCCTCGAGTTCGGCGATGCCGTCGTGCACACGCTGTCGTACCAGATGGCGCGTCACTTCAACGCGCCGGTGCGCGGCGTGTTCGTGGCCAATCCCGGCTATGTCCTGAACGCCGCAGGCGTGCCGCGTGGCGCCGTGATTTCCAGTATCGGCGGCAAGCCCGTCGCGAACCTGGACGACTTCCGCACGATCCTTGCGGGGCTGGCGCACGGCGAACGCACTGCGTTGCGCTACACGACGCTCGACGATCCCAAGGGATCGGAGACCCGCGTGATGCGCATGGATCGCGCATGGTTCCCGGCCAGGACCTGCCGTCGCGACGATCGGACCGGGCTGTGGCCCTGCACCGAGTTGCCGCCGGTGGCGACGGTCGCCAAGCCCGTGCCTGCGCGCACGAGTTTCGCCGTGGGAGCCGACAAGCGGGCCGACGAGCTCGCTGCTTCGCTGGTGCTGGTCAGCTTCGACATGCCGTTTTCGGTGGCTGGCATCACCGAGCGCAACTATCACGGCACGGGCGTCATCGTCGACGCCGAACGCGGGCTGGTGGTCGTCGACCGCAACACGGTGCCGGTCGCGCCGGGCGACGTGCGCATCACGATCGGCGGCTCGATCGAGGTGCCGGGCAAGGTCGAGTACATCCACCCGCTGCACAACCTGTCCATCGTGTCGTTCGATCCGGCCGCGCTCGACGGCACGCCGGTGCGCGCCGTGCGGTTCGATCCGCGCGAACTCGAAACGGGCGAACCCGTGACCGTGGTCGGCCTTGCTGGCGATTCGCGGCTGCGGTCGCTCGCCACCTATGTCGCGGCGGTCGACGACGTGAACTTCCCGCTCTCGCGCACGCTCCAGTTCCGCGACGCGAATCTCGAGGTCGTCTCGCTGGTGAACTCGCCCGGGGACTTCGACGGCGTGATCGTCGGCAAGGACGGCCGGGTACGCGCGCTGTGGTCGAGCTTCGCGACCGAAGGCGCGCGCGACGCGGTGCAGCTCAACCGCGGCATGCCCGCTGCCCTGGTGCTGGAGACGCTGGCCGCCGCCCGCGGCGACAAGCGCCTGTATTCGCTCGAGGCGGAGTTCGAGGCGCTGCCGCTCGCCGCCGCGCGCAAGCTCGGCCTGCCGGCCGAATGGGTGGCTCGTTTCGAGAAACGCAATCCCGCGCATCGACAGGTGCTTGCGGTGTCGCGGGTCGCTGCCGGCTCCGATGCGGCCCGGACGTTGCGCGAAGGCGACCTGCTGCTGGCCGTCGACGGCGTCACCCTGAATCGCTTCCGCGAGGTGGAGGAGGCGACGCAGTTGCCCCAGGTGAAGCTCACGGTCCTGCGCGACGGCGTCGAGCAGGATCTCGAGGTGGCGACTGCGGCACTGCGCGGCGAAGACATCGACCGCATGCTGCTCTGGGCGGGCGCCGTGCTGCATGCGCCGCACCGTGCGATGACTATCCAGCGTTCGATCGCGCCGGAGGGCGTGTTCGTCGCTTACTTCGCCTATGGTTCGCCGGCGACGCGGTACGGGCTGTTCGCGGGGCGGCGCATCATGGAGGTCGACGGCCGCCCGGTGCCCGACCTCGACGCCTTCATTGCCGCGGTGCGCGGTCGCGAGAACCGCTCTTCGGTGCGCCTGAAGACCGTCACCTGGAATGGCACGACCGGCGTGACGACGCTCAAGCTCGACCAGAACTACTGGCCAACCTATGACCTGCGTCGCACCCCGGATGCGGTCTGGGAGCGGACGGCCATTCCTTAGGCTCGCGCCTGCGCGAGGGTGCGAGTTTGACGCTATGATTCGCGTCCTATGGTGACCGCACGCTTGCCCCAGGACGAAATTGACCAGGCCGTCGAGGCCCTGCGCGACGGCGAGGTCGTGGCGTTCCCGACCGAGACGGTGTACGGGCTGGGTGCGGACGCGTCCAACCCCGATGCCGTACGCAAGATCTTCGAGTTGAAGGGCCGTCCCGCCACGCACCCGCTGATCGTGCACATCGATAACCCGCGTGCACTCGAGCGCTGGGCCCTCAACGTCCCGCCCGCAGCCGCTGCGCTGGCTGAGAAATTCTGGCCTGGCCCGCTGACGCTCGTGTTGCGACGCGCGCCGGCGGTCGACCTGGCCATCACTGGCGGGCAGGACACCGTCGCTGTCCGCATGCCCGGCCATCCGGTGGCGCAGCAGCTGCTGCGCGCGTTCGGCAGCGGCATTGCCGCGCCTTCCGCCAATCGCTACGGCCGCATCAGCCCCACGCGCCCCGAGCACGTCCGCGAGGAGTTCGGCGACGATCTGCGCATCATCCTCGACGGCGGCGATTGCAAGATCGGCCTCGAATCCACCATCGTCTCGTGTGTCGATACGGTGCCGCGCATCCTGCGTCCCGGCGCCCTCACGCTGACGCAACTGCGGGCCGTCGTGCCCGAGATGCAGGCCGGCCCCGACAGCGGCGCGCCCCGCGTGCCGGGCAGCGACGCCAAGCATTATGCGCCGCGCATTCCGCTCAGCCTGGTCGCGAGCCGCACCCTCGAAGAAGTGGTGGGGCAGCTCACCGAGCACCACGACAAGGTCGCAGTGCTGGCCATGCGCCCGCCGCGAGTCGCGAACAAGTACATGACGTGGATCAACGCCGGCCGTCGCGCAGATGTCTACGGCCGCGAGCTGTACGTGAACCTGCGCACGCTCGACAAGTCCGGCGCCAGGGAGATCCTGGTCGAGGAAGTCCCTGCCGGCGAGGCCTGGGACGCCGTGCGCGACCGGCTGCGTCGAGCCGCATCGGCCGAGAACGTCGTTTCCGGCGATCCTGACATCGCGGCGCTGCGCGCCGACCTGGGCCAGGACTAGTCGGGCGTGGCCCGGGCGTCCGATTTCCATGCGCTCGTCGCGCAGCACGGCTCGCCGCTGCTCCTGCTCGACTGCGCCGTCGTGCGCCGGCAGTATCAGGCCCTGCAGGCGGCGCTGCCGGGCGTGCAGCTGTTCTATGCGCTGAAGCCGTTGCCGCATCCTGCGGTCGTCGCCGAATTGCGCGACCTCGGCGGCTGCTTCGACGTGGCGACCACCGGCGAGATCAAGCTGATCAAGGCCGCCGGCGTCGCGGCCGACCGCTGCATCCACACCCATCCCATCAAGACCGACGCCGACATCCGGGCCGCGTTGCGCTTCGGCATCCGCACGTTCGTCGCCGACAACCCCGACGAGTTGCGCAAGTTCGTGCCGCACCGCAAGCGCGCCGAGGTGCTGTTGCGGCTTTCTTTCCGCGACCCGACCGCGGTCGTCGACCTGTCGCGCAAGTTCGGCTGTGAACCTGCCGCAGTGCCGCCGTTGCTCGGGCTCGCGCGCGAGCTGGGCGTCAAAGTGCGCGGGTTTTCGTTCCATGTGGGCTCGCAGGTGGCCGAGCCCAAGAAGTACGTCGAAGCCATCGGGGTCTGTGCGGAACTCATCGCGCAGGCGCGCGCTGCCGGCCACGACGACCTCGACCTGCTCGACATCGGCGGCGGCTTCCCGATCGCCTATGGCGGCGAGGTGCCGCCGATCCGCGAATTCTGCCGCCCGATCCGCGCGGCGCTGAAGAGCTTGCCGCGGGGCGTGCGCGTGATTGCAGAGCCGGGGCGTTTCATCGCGGGTCCGGCCGGCACGGCCGTCGCATCGGTGGTAGGCCGGGCGCAGCGCGAGGGCCGCTGGTGGTATTACCTGGACGACGGCATGTATGGCTCGTACAACGGCCAGCTCTACGATCACGCGCGCTATCCCATCGAGGTTCCGCGCCGCAAGGGTGCCGTGCATCCCAGCGTGCTGGCTGGTCCCACTTGCGACAGCATCGACGTGGTCCGCGAAGACATTCCGCTGCCCGAGTTGCAGATCGGCGACCTGGTCGTCGGCCGCATGATGGGCGCATACACGGCCTGCTCCGCCTCCGACTTCAATTTCATCCCGCGCGCGCAGATCGTCGCGCTGAACGTGCAGGCGAGGGCGCGGCATGCAGATTGAAGTGGTGGATCACGTAGCGGGCGCAGCGCGCGCCCGCGGCATCGCACTGGTCATCGACGTGTTTCGCGCCTTCACGGTCGCACCGCACGCGATGGCGGCGGGCGCGAGCCGTATCCTGCCCGTCGGCGCGATCGAGGACGCCCTCGCGTTGCGCACCGTCATGCCCGACGCGGTGCTGGTCGGCGAGCGGCATGCGCGCCGCCTGCCCGGATTCGACGCGGGCAATTCCCCCACCGAAATCCTCGCCGTGGGCGTCAAGGGTCGCCCCGTGGTGCACACCACGCACGCCGGTACGCAGGGCCTGGTCAACGCGACGGGCGCGGACGAAGTGCTCGCAGCCAGCCTCGTCAACGTCTCGGCGCTCGTGCGCTACGTCCGCTCGCGCAACCCGCGCCACGTCACCATCGTGCGCATGGGTCACGAGGCGCGCGAGCGATGTGCCGAGGACGATCTTTGCGCCGAGGCGCTGGTGTCCCTGTTCGACGGCGGCGCGCCGCCCACCACCGAGCAGGCGCGCGACCGCCTGCGTGATGCGCCCGCTGCGGTGAAGTTCTTCGACCCCGAGGCCGACTGGGCGCCGCGCACCGACTTCGACTACTGCACCGAGGTCGACCGCTTCGATTTCGTGCTGCGCCTGCGCACGGGCCAGGATGGCCGGCGCGAACTGGAGCGCGTCGACGTCCCTGGACGCGCCGCTTGACCGCACCGCTCGCAGCCGGCGCCGGATTCCAGCCCTTCGGTATTCCGTTCGAGTTCGTCCTGTTCGCGCTGACGTTGCTGGGCGTGGCGCTGTGGCATCAGCGCACGTTGCAGGTCGCGCTCGTCGGCCTCGCGGGCGTCGTGCTCTACAAGCTCGCATTCACCGGCTTCCACGCGGGCCCCGGATTCGGCGGGCTCGCGGGCCACCTGGCCGAGGAATGGGTGGTGCTTCGCCAACCTCTTCGGCCTGCTGCTCGGCTTCGCGCTGCTCTCGCGCCATTTCGAGGAAAGCCACGTGCCGGCGAAGCTGCCGGACTACCTGCCGGACGACTGGCGCGGCGCCTTCCTGCTGCTGGTCATGGTGTTCGTGCTGTCGAGCTTCCTCGACAACATCGCGGCCGCGCTGATCGGCGGCACGGTCGCCGCCACGGTGTTCCGGCACAAGGTGCACATCGGTTACGTCGCCGCGCTGGTGGCTGCGTCCAACGCGGGTGGGTCGGGCAGCGTCGTCGGCGACACCACCACGACCATGATGTGGATCGACGGCGTCAGCCCGCTCGACGTCGTGCACGCCTACGTGGCGGCCGGAGTCGCGCTGGTCGTGTGCGGCATACCCGCGGCCCTGCAGCAGCACGCGCATTCACCGATAGTGAAACGCGGCAGTCAGAACGTGCTGATCGACTGGAGCCGGGTAGCGATCGTTGCAACGATCCTGCTCGCGGCCATCACGGTCAATGTCCTCACCAACGTGAAGTTCGGCGCTTACGCCGACCGCTTTCCGTTCCTCGGCGCGGCCGTCTGGGTGGCCATCCTCGCGACCGCGGCCTGGCGCCGGCCCGACTGGTCCGTGCTGCCTGCCACGCTGCGCGGCACAGTGTTCCTGCTGTCGCTGGTGCTGGCGGCTTCCATGATGCCCGTCGAGCGGCTGCCAGACGCGAGTTGGCCCACCGCGCTGGGCCTGGGTTTCGTGTCGGCCGTGTTCGACAACATTCCGCTCACGAAGCTCGCGCTGGAGCAGGGCGGCTACGACTGGGGCGTGCTCGCTTACGCCGTGGGCTTCGGCGGCTCGATGATCTGGTTCGGATCGTCCGCCGGCGTCGCGATCACGAACCTGTTCCCGGAGGCGCGCTCCGTCGGTGGCTGGCTGCGTGGCGGCTGGCACGTCGCGCTCGCCTACGTGGCCGGCTTCGTGGCCGTCATGCTCATCATGGGCTGGCATCCCCACGCACCCCACAAGGGTGAACCCGTCACGACGCCCACCACCGTACAGTCACCGCATAAGGCAGCGCCATGATCCGCAACGTCGTGTTCGACGTGGGTAACGTCCTGGTGAAACTCCATTACCAGCCGTTCATCAGGTACCTGGGCCAGGCCGGCATCGACATGAACGACTTGCCGCGCTGGCTGCAGCAGGTCGACCTCGAAGGCCACGAACGCGGCGAACTCGCCGGCGAAGTGCTGCTGCAGCGCGTGGCAGCGATGGCGCCGCGGCCGCTCGACCCGGCCGAACTGCGGACACAGTGGCTGTCCATGTTCGAGCGCTGGGACGAAATGTTCACGCTCGCGTCGGGCCTCATGGCGGACTACCGCGTGTACCTGCTCTCGAACATCGGCGACCTGCACTGGGCGCACCTGGATGCGCTGTACGGGGTCGACACGCTGGTGCACGGGGCCTGCGCGTCGTTCCGGGTCGGGGCGATCAAGCCGCAGCTCGACATCTACCGCAAGGCCGAGCAGATGTTCGACCTCGATCCGGCGGCGACGGTGTTCCTGGATGACCTGCCGCGCAACGTGGCTGGCGCGCGTGAGTGCGGCTGGCATGCGATCCACCACACGGATGCCAGCATCTCGCGGGCGCAATTGCGCGCGCTGGGCGTGCGGCTGCCGGCTCCCTTCGCCTGACAGGTCGCCGTCATGCAGGCGCTGCCGGCCGTGCCGACCACGATCCTGCTGCTCGCGGCGTCGAACGTGTTCATGACGTTCGCCTGGTACGCGCACCTCAAGAACATGAGCGGACGCGCCTGGTACGTTGCGGCCCTGGTGAGCTGGGGCATCGCGCTGTTCGAATACCTGCTGCAGGTGCCGGCGAATCGCATCGGCCACACGGTGCTCACGCTGCCGCAACTGAAGATCCTGCAGGAGGTCATCTCGCTCGCGGTGTTCGTGCCTTTCGTATTGCTCTACATGCGGCAGCCGCTCAAGCTCGATTACCTCTGGGCGTCGCTCTGCATGCTCGGGGCCGTTTATTTCATGTTCAGGAAGTGACCATGGCCGATGCAGCAACCGAAACCGCCATCCACCAGCGCGTCGCGGCGTGTCGCGCCGGCGCGGACCCCACTGTCATCGCACGGCTCCGCTCGGGCTGGGCGGTGCTCGGCGATCCGCAGGTGTTGCCCGGGTACTGCCTGCTGCTCCCCGATCCCGTGGTGCCGCACCTGAACGCGCTGGAGCCGGCGGCGCAGCAAGCCTTCCTTGCCGACATGGCGCGCATCGGCCAGGCGGTGCAGGAGATCACCGACGCCGTGCGCATCAACTACGCGCTGTTCGGCAATGTCGAACCCGCTTTGCACGCGCACGTCTTCCCGCGCTACGAGGACGAGCCGGCCGACCGCATCAAGGCGCACCCCTGGGCCTACGACTGGCAGGCCGCGCCGCGCTTCGACGCCGAGGCCGACCGCGACCTGCTGCTCGCGATCCGGGCCCGGCTCGAGCGCATGGCGTAGATTTTCCGGGGTCCCGCCGGATTCCTGGTGCGTTCCGCGACGCGCGTCCCTTAAGGCCCGGTGCGCTGGTGCGCTACGCTTGCACGGTGCACCGGCCTGCATCCCGAACTGCCCGTCAGCTATGCGGTCTTGCTGCAGGAATCCTGCTGGCGGGCGCACCAGGGTTGGGTGGCATCGCGACGGGCGCGGCCGCCTACCGTTATCAGGATGCGGATGGGCAGTGGGTCTACACGGACCGGCCGCCGCCTGCGCACCAGAAGTCGCAAAGCCTCGCCCTGGGTGGTACCGGCGTCACCTCGCCCAGGATGACGGTCGTGCCACGATCGACTGCCGCGGGCGTCGCGCTGGTCGCCGTCAACGACTGCGACTGCCCGGCCGAGTTTGCGGTCAAGGCGCAGACCGGCGCGGGGGACAAGCTGGGCCGGGGCGTGGTCGCCGCGAAGTCCGAGCAGGTCCTGCTCGAGGTCGAGGCGATGGACGGTCCGTCGAGCATCCGCTACGAATACGGCTACGTGGTGGGTGCGCCCGACGCACAGCATCGGGCGCCGCGACCCTATCGGGCGCCGTTTGCACCGGCGCAGCGGTTCGAGGTGACGCAGGCCCCGCCCGACGCGATCACGCACGTGGATGTCGCGAGCCGCAACGCCATCGACATCGCGATGCCGGTCGGCACCGCCATTCACGCGGCCCGCGAGGGCGTGGTCATCAACGTCGCGGCCCGTCACTTCCGCAGTGGCCTGGCGCGCGAGAACATGCCGGAAGCCAACTTCGTCCAGGTGCTGCACGACGACGGCACGAACGCGATCTACGCGCACCTGCAGCTCGACACGGTGCGCGTGAAGCCTGGCCAGCACGTGGCGCGCGGCGAATACATCGCCAATTCCGGCAACACGGGATTCTCGAGCGGGCCGCACCTGCATTTCGTGGTGCTGCGCAACGTGGGGATGCGCAGCGAGTCGGTGCCGGTCGTGTTCGCCGGTCCTGGCGGCGCGAGCGTGACGCCGCGGAGCGGGCAGGTGCTGACGGCCTACTGAGGCCGGAGTCAGCGGCTCGCTGACGGGCTGCGGGTCTGCGTCGGGGATCCGGGTCTCACGCGCATCGTGAATCGCGCGGAGGAACCGCACGATTCACGGCGAGCCTTGGTCGAGCGGGTGCTCGGCGATGGAGCCAGCGGCTGGTCGGAAAGAGCGCTGCCGCCTCGCACCTGCATTCGAGCTGCGGCGTTGACACGGAGCCCCGACGAAGACCCGCAGCCCAGCAGCGAGCCTGGAACCTCGTCCCACGGCCTACTGCCCCCGCATTTCCCGCACCAACTGCGCCAGCGTCGGGACCGGCGGCGAACACGTCATGCCGCGACAGACGTAAGCCACGGTGCTGCCCAGTGCCTTCTTGCTGGCCAGTGCGGGCGGCAGCGACTGCGCCGCTGCAGGAACGGCCACGACCATTCGCTGCGGGTCGTACAGCTTGTCGATTTCGCTGCGCCACACGTCCAGCTCGTCTTCTGGGCCGCGCAGCACCAGGATGTGCGGTGGCGTGGCGAGTTCCTCGAGCGCCATCAGCAGCGTGCCGTGCCCGTGCGGATAGCGCTCCACCGCGGCTTGCGCCGAGCGCAGCGTGGACTCCGCAGCGTCGATGTAGCGCGTCTCGCCGAGCAGGTAGCCGAGCCGGATGAAGAACCGCGCCGCGACCCCGTTGCCGGCCGGCGTGGCGTCGTCCGAGAAGGTCTTCGGCCGCAGGATCAGTGCCTCGTGATCGTCCGCGGTGAAGTAGAAGCCGCCAGCGTCGGCGTCGACGAAATGGGCCAGCATCACCTCCGCCAGTTCCACGGTCCAGGCCAGCGCCGTCGCGTCCCAGCGCGCCTCGAGCAGTTCGAGCAGGCCCCAGGCCAGCATCGCGTAGTCGTCGAGGTAGGCGGCGAGGCGTGATTCGCCGGCCGTGTGCACGGCCAGCAACCGCCCGTCCTGCCAGCAATTCGCACGTAGGAAATGCATCGCCTGCAGCGCAGCAGCGGCAAGATCGTCACGCGCGAGCGCGCGGCTTGCACGCGCCAGGCCGCCGATCGCGAGACCGTTCCACGACGTGAGTATCTTCTCGTCGCGCCCGGGCCGGACGCGCGCGTCGCGGACTTCGAGCAACTTGACTCGCGCAGCTTCGATCTGCGCCTCGACGGTGCTTTCGTCCAGCGCGAGTTCGGTCGCGATGTCGCTGGTGGACCGGAAGGTGTGCAGGTGCCATGCGCCTTCGAAGTTGGCGTCGCGGTCGAGGCCGAAGCGGCGCGCGAAAGCGTCGTAGTGTTCGGGCTCGACCGCATCGCGCACCTGGTCGGGCGTCCAGACGTAGAACTTGCCTTCGTGCCCCTCGGAATCTGCATCGATCGTCGAGTAGAAGCCGCCGCTCGGCGCGCGCAGCTCGCGCAGCATCCAGTCGGCGGTCTCGGCCGCGATGCGGCGGAACAGCGGCTCGCCGGTGGCGACGGCCGCCTGGGCGTAGACCCCGAGCAGCTGCGCGTTGTCGTACAGCATCTTCTCGAAGTGCGGGATCATCCAGTACGGATCGACCGAATACCGGCAGAAGCCGCCGCCCAGCTGATCGTACAGGCCGCCTTCGGCCATCCGTGTCAGCGTGAGCGTCGCCATGTAGAGCGCCTGCAGGTCGGGCTCCTCGCTGGCAGCCGAAGCGCGCCATGTGCGCAGCAGCAGTTCGAGATTGGCGGGATGCGGAAACTTCGGGGCCTCGCCGAAGCCGCCGAAACTGCCGTCGAACTCGCGCTGCAGCGTGCCGCGCGCAGTGAGCAGCGGCTCGAGCGAGAGGGCGCTGCCGGCCGGGGGCTGCAACTGACCCAGCACGTCGAGCAGCTTGTCGCCGTACTCCTGCAGGTCGCCGCGCCGTGTCGCATAGAAGTCGGCGACCTTCTCGAGCACCGTGCGGAATGCCGGCATGCCGTGACGTTGCTCCGGCGGGAAGTACGTGCCGGAGAAGAACGGCCGCTGCGAGTCGGGGGCAAGAAACACCGTGAGCGGCCAGCCACCGCCCGCCTGGTTCATCACCTGGTGCGCGGTCTGGTAGATACGGTCCAGGTCGGGACGCTCCTCGCGGTCGACCTTCACGTTCACGAAGTGCTCGTTCATGACCGCGGCCGTCGCCGGGTCGGCGAAGGACTCGTGCGCCATGACGTGACACCAGTGGCACGCCGAATAGCCGATGGAGAGCAGGATCGGCTTATCGAGCTTGCGCGCCAGCGCGAGCGCCGCGGGACCCCACGGATGCCAGTCGACCGGATTCGAGGCGTGCTGCCGCAGGTACGGGCTGGTCTCGGCGGCCAGGGCGTTCTGGCGGCCGGCGGGGCTGGACGGAGTCATGGAGGAACCTGCACTGGTTCAGTCGGCTAGAATGCATGAACTATAACGGAAGGCTGCCGCTCGCCGGCGGAAACGAGCATGACCACGCCGACCCCGGGCAGCATTGAATCGAGCGTCGAAGCACTGCCCGAGTTGCGGCTCAAGCCGCGCGAAGACAGGCGCATCACGGGCGGCCACCTCTGGATCTTCTCGAACGAGGTGGACACCGCGCGCACGCCGCTCACGGCCTTTGCGGTGGGGGCGTTCTGTCGCGTGGTGGCGAGCAACGACCGCTTTCTCGGCTACGCCTACGTCAATCCGCACGCGCTGATCTGCGCGCGCATCCTGGGACGCGATCCCGGCTTCGCGCCCGGCAAGTCGCTGCTGGTGCACCGGCTGCGCGTTGCGCTGGCCCTGCGCGAAAAGCTGTATGCGCAGCCGTTCTACCGGCTCGTCTACGGCGAGTCCGACGGCTTGCCCGGCCTCGTGCTCGACCGTTTCGGCGACGTGGTCGTCGGCCAGGTGGGGACTGCGGGCATGGAAGCGATGAAGTCCGCTGTCGTCGAGGCGGTCACGAAAGTGATCGCACCACGGTCGTTCATCTGGAAGAACGATTCGGGAGCGCGTGAGCTCGAAGGCCTGCCGAGCTATGTCGAGACGGCCAGCGGGCCGGACGTGGAGGAAGCCGTGGTCGAGGAGAACGGCGTGCGCTTCTTCGTGCCGATGGGGCAGGGCCAGAAGACGGGCTGGTTCTACGACCAGGCCTACAACCGCCGGTCGTTGCTCAAGTACGTGCGGGGTGCGCGCGTGCTCGACGTGTTCAGTTACCTCGGCGCGTGGGGCCTGGCTGCGGCGGCGGCTGGCGCCAAAGAGGTGGTGTGCGTGGATTCCTCCGCACCCGCGCTGGCCCTGCTCGAGCGATCCGCGGCAGCCAACGGGCTGAGCAACGTCCGTACTGAGCGCGCCGACGCTTTCGAGGCGCTGGCTGCGCTGCGAGCCGCGGGCGAGAAGTTCGACGTGGTCATCATCGACCCGCCGGCTTTCATCAAGCGGCGCAAGGACGCCCCCAAGGGCCAGGCCGCGTATCGCAAGCTGAACCAGCAGGCGATGCAGGTGCTGGCGGGCGACGGCATCCTGGTGTCGTGTTCGTGCTCGCATCACCTGGGGCAGGACGACCTCATCGTCACCGTGCAGCAGGCGGCGCGCCACGTCGACCGCTTCGCGCAGCTGCTCGAGGTGGGCGGCCACGCGCCCGACCATCCGATCCATCCGGCCATTCCGGAAACCCGCTATCTCAAGGCGCTGTTCTGCCGCATCGTGCAGGACTGACCCGGGCCGTAGTCACCCACGTCAGGTAACATTAGCGGCCGATGTACGTCTTTCCGCATCCCGATCCCATCGCCCTGTCGCTCGGGCCGCTGCACGTCCGCTGGTACGGGCTCATGTATCTCGTGGGCTTCCTGTCGGCGTGGTGGCTGGCCCGCCGCCGCGCGTCGCAGCCGGGCTCCACCTGGCAGCCCGCCGAAATCGACGACCTGATCTTTTTCTCCGCCGTCGGCATCATCCTGGGCGGCCGCCTGGGCTGGATGCTGTTCTACGGCACCGAACGCATCCTGGAGGCACCGCTCAGCGTGTTCCGCATCTGGGAAGGCGGGATGTCGTTCCACGGCGGCCTGGTCGGCACGCTCGTCGCGCTGGCGCTCTTCGCGCGCAGCCGCAAGAAGCAACTGGTCGACGTGTTCGATTTCGCCGCGCCGCTGCCGGCCATCGGCTTTGGCGCGGGTCGCATCGGCAACTTCATCAACGGCGAACTCTGGGGCAAGCCGACGGACGTGCCCTGGGCCGTGATCGTCGACGGTGTCCCGTTGCACGCGTCGCAGCTGTACGAAGCCGCGCTCGAAGGCCTCGCACTGTTCGTGATCCTGTGGTGGTTCACGTCGAAGCCCCGGTTCCGTTGGGCGCCGTCCGGGCTGTTCCTGGTCTGCTACGGCGTGTTCCGTTTCATGATCGAGTTCGTGCGCGTGCCCGATGCCAACCGCGGCTACCTGCTGCTCGACTGGGTGACGATGGGGCAGATCCTCTCGCTGCCCATGATCCTGGCCGGCCTCGCGATGCTGGCCTACGCCTACAGGCAGCGCCAGCCTTCCGGCAATTACCGCGCGAACTGACGACGATGCGGCAATACCAGCAACTGCTGCAGCACATCCTCGACCACGGCGCCGAGAAGGGCGACCGCACCGGCACGGGCACCCGCTCGGTGTTCGGCTGGCAGATGCGCTTCGACCTGAACGCAGGCTTCCCGCTCGTCACCACCAAGAAATTGCACGTCAAGTCGATCGTGCACGAGCTGCTGTGGTTCCTGAGCGGCGCAACCAACGTGCGCTACCTGCGCGAGCACGGCGTGACGATCTGGGACGAATGGGCCAATGCCGAAGGCGAGCTCGGCCCGGTCTACGGCGCGCAGTGGCGCAAGTGGCAGGCCGCGGACGGTCGCGAGATCGACCAGATTGCGCGCGCGATCGAGCTGATCAGGCGCGACCCGGACTCGCGCCGCATCATCGTCAACGCCTGGAACGTCGGTGAGCTCGAGCGCATGGCGCTCACGCCGTGCCACGCGCTGTTCCAGTTCTACGTGGCGGGCGGGCGGCTGTCGTGCCAGCTGTACCAGCGCAGCGCCGACGTGTTCCTGGGCGTGCCGTTCAACATCGCCTCCTACGCGCTGCTCACCCACATGGTCGCGCAGCAGTGCGACCTGGGCGTGGGTGATTTCGTCTGGACCGGCGGCGACACCCACCTCTACGTCAATCATTTCGACCAGGCGCGGCTGCAGCTCTCGCGCGAGCCGCTGCCGCTGCCGCAACTCGTCATCAAGCGCCGGCCCGCCTCGATCTTCGACTACGCATTCGAGGATTTCGAGTTCACCGGCTACCAGTCCCACCCCGCGATCAAGGCCCCCATCGCCGTATGAAGAAAGCCCCGCCGAAGAAAAAGCCCGCGACTCCGTCGAGCAAGTCGAAGTCCGCGGCGACGCACCACGCGCACATGCGCCACGCGGCCAAGACGTCGCGCCCGCCGGCCTCCGAGGCGAATCCGCTGTACGTCGTGCGGCGCTCCCGCATCCACGGCCGCGGCGTCTATGCGGCACGTCGCATCCGCAGCGGCACGCGCATCATCGAGTACATCGGCGACCGCATCACGCACGAAGAAGCCGACACGCGCTACGAGCTCAAGGCCGACGACGACGGCCACACCTTCCTGTTCGTGGTCGACGACGACCTGTGCATCGACGCCGGCGTCGGTGGCAATGCCGCGCGCTTCATCAACCACAAGTGCGACGCGAACTGCGAGACGATCATCGAGGGCCGGCGCGTCTTCATCGAAGCGACCCGCACCATCCAGCCCGGCGAAGAACTGGGCTACGACTACCAGCTCACCTGGGAAACGACCGACGACCCCGAGGAGCTCAAGCTCTACGCCTGTCGCTGCGGGGCCGCGGGTTGCCGCGGCACGATGCTCGATCGCGAAGCGGTCGACGTGCGCAAGAAGCGCAAGAAGGCGGCAGCCCGCAAGCAGGCCGCGGCGAAAGCCGAGCGGGCCGCGCGCAAGGCCTGAGTGATCGCATGCCGCTCGTCTCGATCATCGTGGCGACGGACGAGCGGGGTGCGATCGGTGTCGGCGGCGGGTTGCCCTGGCGCCTGCCGGACGACCTCAGGCGTTTCAAGGCGCTGACCCTCGGCAAACCGGTGGTCATGGGTCGCAAGACCTGGGATTCGATCGGCCGGCCCCTGCCGGGGCGACACAACATCGTGATCACGCGGCAGGAGGGGCTCGACCTGCCGGGCGCCACGATCGTCGCCTCGCTCGACCAGGCGCTCGCAGCAGCCGGCGACGTCCCGGAAATCTGCATCATCGGCGGCGCCGAGATCTATCGGCTCGCGCTGCCGCGCACCGACGTGATCCACCTCACGCGGGTGCGTGCCACGGTGCCGGCCGACACGTACTTTCCTGCGCTCGTCCCGGGCGAATGGGACGAGGAAGTGCGCGAAGAGCACCCGGCCGACGACCGGCACGCCTTCGCTTACGCCTACGTGGAACAGCGCCGCCGCCGCAGCTGATCGCTCTTAAAGCGAGGCGCGCACGAACGCGTCAGCATCGTCCCGAACAGGTGTGGCGTACCCCGCGCCGTTCAGACTGCCCAGGCGGCGTCGAACACCCGCAGCAGGTTGGCGCCGAGGCCGGCATGCAGCGCTAGTACGCGCTGCCGCCCGACTGCGTCGAACTCAACACGCCGCCTTCCGCGGTGACCGTGTAGGCGGCGGTGCTCGCCGTTCCACGCCAGGCGCCCACGTTGAATGTCCCGCCATTGCCGACACGCTGGACGGCGACGTTGCGATACGTGAGTGGCAGGCCAGGCGCGCAGACCTGCGGTGCGCCGGGAGCGGCGATGAAATATGCGCTGTTGTTGCCCACGACTTCGCCGATGCCCCGATCATTGACGAGCACCGCCGTCTCCTCGCTCACGGCGATGGCGCGCGGCGTAGTGCTGCGCCCGTCCACGTACAGGCGGCACAGGAAACCGAGCGTCCGGCCCATGCGGTCGCGCCCCGAGAAATGCGTTTCGCCGATGGCACCCTGCAGGTGCTCGACGTACAGGAAGTCTTGCGCGAAGGTGTTGTAGCGATTGAAGGGATCGGCAAGCGCGTCGGCCGACGTGATGCCCTTGCTGCCAAGCGCCGAGTAGACGAACTGCGTGAGCACGGCGAGCCCGGCGCTGGTGCCGCCGATGGGCCGGCCTGCTGCGATGTGCTGGTTCAGCGCGGCCTGCACGGGCGTGTTCGTCCAGTAATTGACGTAGTTCGACTGGTCTCCACCGGCGATCCACACCACTTCCGCGCTTTCGATCAGAGTACGCACGGTCGGGTCATTGGCGGACCTGACCGAGTCGATGATCAATGTGGCGACCGAGTTGAGGCCCGGGCAAAGCCCGAGCACGTACGGGTTGTACGCGTCGGTGCCGGCTGCCCGCACCACCAGGAAATCGCCACCCGGCGCGCGTTGGCACAGCCACTGAAACGCAGCGTCGACGTCGGTGCTGCCGCCCATGAGGACAGTGCCCGCCGTCGTCTGGGCACCCGCGTCGCCGGCATTGCCCAGGCGGAAATAATTCTTTTTCGCCGCGAGGGCCTCGCCCGGCAGGGCACATGCGGCGGTGACGACGACGGCGAGAATGGCGGCGAGAAGACGCGACATGGCGGGCTCCCTGATTCTTGTTCTTGCCTCAGCATAGTGAACCGGGGCACCGTACACAACGCTGCGGCACAGCCCCGCTGCAATGGCCGCATGCGGATGCGATGTCGGCCTGATCCTACAGCGCGACGGAGCCCTCCCGCGCGCTGGACTGCTAAAATCCTGCGCGCTGCCGCAGGCAATGCGCGCAGGTAATCGTCGCTCGTGGATGGCAGGGGGCCTACACATGCCGCAAGCCGAAGCATCAAGGCGGGGCGCGCAGTTTCCCGGGCTGCACCACCTCAAGGCATTGGCGATCGTCGCCGCGGCGGTCGGCCTGGCCTTTGCGCTGCGCTTGCCCCTGGATCGCGTCTGGGACGGCCAATTCCCGTTCATCACGTTTTTCCCGGCCGTCCTGGTCGTCGCACTGATGTGCGGGTGGCGTTACGGTGCGCTCGCCGCGGTCCTGTCGGCGCTTGCCACCTACCTGCGGCGCGAACCCGGTGACGACCTGCTGTTCCTGACCAGCATTGCGATTTTCCTCGCTGCGAATGCGGTGATCATCGGGCTGGCCGAGTCGGCGCGTCGCGCCCGCGCGCGAGCCGAGGCACAGGCTGCCGCTGCCGGAGACAGCGAACTGCGCTTCAACGTCATGGCCGACAGCGTGCCGCTGATGATCTGGGTGCACGACGCCGCGGGCAAGTTGCTGTTCGTCAACCGGCGTTGGGAAGAATTCTTCGGCGTGTCGCAGGCAGCTGCCCGCACCGGCGGCTGGAAGGCATTGGTGCATCCCGACGACCGCGAGTCGTACGTCCAGGGGTTCCATGCGGCGATGCGCACGCGCACGCCGTTTCAAGCCACGACACGGGTACGCCGCGTCGATGGCCAGTGGCGCTGGGTCGAATCGCATGGCGTGCCGCGGTTCGGGCCGACGGGCGAGCTGCTCACGTTCGCAGGCACCACCCATGACATCACGGAGCGTCGTGAGTTCGAGGCCGAACGCGAGATGCTGCTCGAGAGCGAGCGCGTGGCGCGCACCGAAGCCGAAAATGCGACCCGCGCGAAAGACGAATTCCTGGCTACGCTGTCGCACGAGCTGCGCACGCCGCTTTCGGTGATCGTGCTCTGGAGCCGGATCCTTGCGCGCAAGTACGGCGCCGGCGAGGAAGACCTGCGCAAGGGCCTCGCGCTCCTCATCGACAACGGCATGGCGCTGTCGAAGCTCATAGGCGACCTGCTCGACATGAGCCGCATCGTGTCCGGTCGCGTCGCGCTCGATGCGCGACCGCTCGACCTCGTCGAATTGCTCGGGCACGCGGTGGCGTCGCATCGGCCCGCCGCCGACGCGCGTCGACTCGAGTTGAAGCTCGACATCGAGTCCGAGCCGATGATCGTGCACGGCGACCCCACGCGCCTGCAGCAGGTGCTGTGGAATTTACTGGCCAACGCCGTCAAGTTCGCGCGCGAGGAAGGTTCGATCCGCGTGGCGGCGCGCAAGACCGGGCGCAACGTCGAGATCAGCGTGACCGACGACGGCGAAGGCATCGATCCCGACTTCCTGCCACAGGTGTTCAGTCGCTTCCGCCAGGCCGACAACACGACGGCCCGTCGTCATGGCGGCCTTGGCCTGGGTCTGGCCATCGTCAAGCAACTGGTCGAACTGCATGATGGACAGGTGCGGGCCTTGAGTCCGGGCCGCGGCCTGGGGGCGACCTTCGTCGTCACGCTGCCGCTGCAGGTGCAGGCGCTCGAGCACGACATCGATGCGAGCGGGACCTGGCGGCGCCTCGACCCCGACCGCATGTCGTCGCAGCGCCTCGACGGCAGACGCATCCTGGCCGTCGAAGACCAGCGTGACATGCTCGAATCCCTGCGCCACATGCTCGAAGAGCAGGGCGCGAAGGTCACTGCAGTCGAGTCAGGGACGGCAGCACTCGCGGCGCTGCAGGCAGGCGGGGAGCCGTTCGACCTGCTGGTAAGCGACATCGGCATGCCGGGGATGGACGGGTACGAGCTGATCCGCCGCGTGCGCGGCGAACTCGGCTTAGGGCCAGACAAGCTGGTGGCGGTCGCGGTTACCGCCTATGCGCGCGACGAAGATCGCGCCCGCGCGCTGCTGGCCGGGTACCAGGCGCACCTGGTGAAGCCGTACCAGATCGGGCAGCTCGTGCTCATCGTCGATGAGCTGCTGGGGGCGCGCCGTGCCCCTGAGTTCCCGGCCGCGGCAGGGCTGCCGGGCCGGCGCACGCAGGTCGCAAGCTAGTCCGGCAGCACGCGCGCCGCCGGCAAAGGCTCGAGCAGTTCGTGCACCAGCGCGTCCATCTGCGCTGCCGGAATCTCGTCGAGCGACGTTGCGTGCTCGGTGAGCTGGGCCAGGATCCGTGCCTGCGCCTTGCCGCGTTCGTACGCCGCGAGGTAGGGGATGTCGTGGTGGAACATCACCATCGAGTACCTGGGGATGAAGCGCGTCGGGTGCCGCCGCTCGAGTTCAAAGCTCAGCTCCTTGCGCAGCATGAACTTGGGGTCGCGCACGGTATCGCGCATCTCGAGAAAGTTCTCGAGCGCCATGGCCGCGATCGCGTCGGTGTTCGGCTTGCGCAAGGCACAGAATCGTTCGAACGCGGATTGCCAGTCGGTTGCTCCGTGCAGCAGCCGGTCGAGCTCGAAGCAGTCCTCGAAACACGCGTTCATGCCCTGGCCATGGAACGGCACGATGGCGTGCGCCGCGTCGCCGAGCAGGACCGCGGTGCCGTCGGCCGACCACGCGTCGGCATACACCGTGCCCATGCGGCCCACCGGGTGCTCGAGGAATTCGCGTGCAAGACCCGGCATGAGCGCAACGACGTCGGCAAAATGTTGCGCGAAAAAAGCATCGACGGCCTTCAGGCTGTCGAGCGCAGCGAAACTTTCGGTGCTGCCCTTCAATGCGAGGAACAGCGTGACCGTGAAACTGCCGTCGATGTTCGGCAGCGCGATCAGCATGAAGCCGCCGCGCGGCCAGATGTGCAGGGCATTGCGCTCGATGGCGTGCGAGCCGTTGGCTGCCGCGGGCAGCGTGAGCTCCTTGTAGCCGTGTTCGAGCATGTCCTCGACGACGCGTACGCCCAGCTGGCCGGTCATGGCGCGGCGCACCACGGAGCCCGCACCGTCGGCGCCGATGAGCGGCCCGAGCGGCTGCTGGTAGAGTTCGCCGGAGACTTCGTCGAGCATGACCAGCTCGTCACGCGCGAAATCGAGCGAGCGCGCGGCCTGCAGGAAGCGCGGTTCGATGCCATGGACGCGCTGGGCGTGATCGAGCAGCACGCGGTTGAGGCCCGGGCGCGAGACGGAATGGATCACTTCGTGCGGCCGCTGCCCATAGGCAGCGAACGTCGTCTCGCCGTTCGGTGCATGCAGCACGCGTCCGCGCATCGGGATCAACAGCGGTTCGACGGCGTCGAAGACGCCCGCTGCGCGCAATGCATGGATACCCCGTTCCGCGAGCGCCAGGTTGATGGAGCGGCCCGCGTCCATGTCGACCTTGCGCAGGTCGGGGCGGCGTTCGAGCACGACTACCTTGCGGCCCTGTCGCGCCAGGTAGATCGCCATCAGGGCGCCGGAGAGACCCGCGCCCAGGATGGTGACGGGCCGCTTCACGCGCGGAGCTCGGCGTGCAGTTCCGCGTGGAGGGCGTCGACGCAACGCCACACGTCGTCGAAGCTGTTGTAGAACGGCACGGGCGCGGCCCGGATCACGTCGGGCTCGCGCCAATCCGGCAGGATGGAGCGGCGACGCATGCCGTCGAACACGGCGCGGGCGCGATCGCGTGAAAGCCCGAGCAGTCGCAGCGACAGCGCGGCGCCACGCCATTCAGCGGCCGCGGGCGTCACCACCTGGACCTTGCCGGCGAGCCGTGCGTGGACGAGTCGCTCGAAGTACCCGGTCAATGCCACGGACTTCTGTCGCAAAGCAGGCAGGCCCACCGACGCGAAATGCTCGAGCGACGCGGCGACGGGTGCCAGCGACAGGATCGGCGGGTTGCTGAGTTGCCAGCCGTCGGCACCGGGGCTCGGATGGAACTCCGGCCCCATCAGGAAACGGGTGGCCGCGTCATGTCCCCACCAGCCGGCAAAGCGCGGCAATGCCTTGCCGGCCCGGGTGTGCCGCGCGTGGACGAATGCGCCGGCGACTGCTCCAGGCCCACCGTTCAGGTACTTGTAGCTGCACCAGACGGCGAAGTCGGCGTCGGCATCGTGCAGGCGCACGGGTACGTTGCCCACCGCGTGCGCGAGATCCCAGCCCACGCTGCAGCCGGCGCGACGGGCTGCGCGCGTGATTGCCTCGACGTCGAGCACTTGCCCGGTCAGGTACTGCACGCCCGGCAGCACCACCGTGGCGATGCGCTCGCCATCGCGCTCGATTCGCTCGACGATATCCTCGGTGCGCAGCAGGTCCTCGCCCGCACGCGGGCCGATTTCGATCAGGTCCGTCGCGGGATCGCCGCCGTGGTGCCGGACCTGCGATTCGAGCGCGTGTCTATCAGAGGGAAACGCGCCGCGCTCGAGCAGGATCGCGCGCCGTGCACCGCTGGGCCGGTAGAAGCTGACGAGCATCAGGTGCAGGTTCACCGTCAGCGTGTTCATCGTGACGACTTCCGACGCCTCGGCTCCCACGAGGTTCGCCAGCGCGGGCGCCAGGCTCTCGTGATACGTCATCCAGGGCCGGCGACCCGTAAAGTGACCCTCGACCGCGAGCGACCGCCAGTCGCGCATCACTTCTTCGACGCAGTCAGCGGCCCGCACCGGTTGTGCGCCGAGCGAGTGGCCGCAGAGGTACACGAGTTCGCGTCCACCGGACGCTTCTCGCGGCAACACGAAGCGGTCGCGCCACGCTGCGAGCGGATCCTCGGCATCGAGTGCATGGGCATGTTCGCGGTCGAGTCTCATGGCGTGACCGTTCCATCGAGGGATTGCAGCGGATACAGCACGGGGCGGCTCGGGGCCGCGTCGGCGCCGAACGCGGGCACCTGCAGATCCAGCAGGTAAAGCCCGTCGCTGGCGCTGTCCGGCACGAACGCGAGTTCAGTCACGAGCGCATGGCCGCGGCTGGCAAGTGCTGCATCTGCGGCGGCAGCCGGCATGCCCCAGTATTCGCGGTGCGCGGCAAGCAGACCGCCATCGTCGGCCCGGTCGAGGCTCGGCAGGTCGACCACGAGCGAGGTGACGCCGCGTTCGACGAGCCAGCGCATGGCTTCGGGCAGGAAATAGGCGGCGGGACTCGGCGACCCGGAATAGGCGCGGCTGAGCTTGTCCGCGTCGTTCGGCAGCGTGCGAACCACCACTGCGGTGAACGGCGCCGCGAGCCAAGCTGCCGCGGCGCGCTCGAGCAGGTCGCGCCGTATCACGCGATCGGTGGCTGCAGCCGGGCCGGCTGCGATCGTCGCAGCGGCGCTGCCGAGTTGCTCGGGTTGCACCGAGACCACCAGCGCAAGAGCGGGCGGGACGGGCGTCAGGCTCGCGATCGTCACCGGGCTGCGGGTGATGTGGCCGATGCATTCCGTGTGGGTGCCGTGGCAGTGGGGCGCCAGCGTCTGCACCGCGCAGTTGCAGCTGGCACCGTCGGCCACGCTGCCCGTGAATCCGCCGATCCGCAGGGGCTCGCTGCGGGCGGGGTCATCGACGAAGAAGCTTGGCTGCGGTCCACCGTCGAAGTGCAGCGGAATGGCGAGGTCGACAGGCGACCGCAGGTTTGCGCGCCAGCGCCGGCCACCTGCGGTGAACTCCAGGTCGTTCAAGCGGTCACTGCCTTAGGACGCTGCCGCACGCGCGGCAGACGGTGTGCTCTGGATTGGACCAGAAACGCTCGAAGACGGGCGGCAGCTGCCGTTCGATGTCGGTGATCTGGAGGTATTCGCTGTACAGCCGTGCATCGCACCTGTCGCAGAACCAGAGGAAGCCATCGGCCTCCCCGCTGCGCCGTTTGCGCTCGACGACCAGGCCCACGGTGTCGGCATAACGCTGCGGCGAATGGGGAACATGGGCGGGCAGCAGCAACACCTCGCCGGCGCGAATCGGGATGTCGACGCGGCGGCCTTCCTGCACGGTGCGCAGCAGCATGTCGCCCTCGAGCTGGTAGAAGAACTCGTCGCCCGGGTCGTCGTGGTAGTCCTGGCGCGAGTTGGGACCGCCGACGACCATGATGATAAATTCGCCCTGCTCGAACACCTGCTTGTTGCAAACAGGCGGACGCAGCTGGGCCCGGTGCTCCTCGATCCATACGCGGAGGTTGAAAGGTGTCAATGACTGCATCGCCCGAGTATAAATTAGGCGCCGCAGGCGCACGCGGACTCCGCGCCGTGCCGTCGGCCGCCGTGATCGCGGCCCTGGGGTTGCTGGTGCCGGTCTTCGCCTGGGCGGTCGATGCCGCGCAACCCGCGGAGGTCAAGTCACCCACGGTCAATGCCGTCTGGGTCGAGCGCGAATTTTCCTTCACTTACATGGGCCTCGGCACGTATTACTCGTGCGACGGCCTGCGCAACAAGATCGAGTACGTGCTCGAGGCCATCGGCGCGCGCAAGGACCCGAAGGTGACGGTTGCCTGCCTGGACACCATCGGCATCGAGACCTTGCCGATGGCGCGAATCAGGGTGGCCGTGCCCGCCGCAGCCACCCCGGAACTGCTCCGGCAACTGGAAGACGACCAGTCACGCCGCGAACTGGTGGAGCGCGTGCAGGGCAAGGGGGGCGGCGTCGATGTCGCCACGGCGCAATTTCCGGCGGAACTGCGCGTAGTCGAGTTCGATGGGCGCCGCGGCAGGCGCGTCGAAGACGGCGATTGCGAATTGCTCGCCCAGCTGCTGCCCCAGGTGCTCAAGCCGCTGGGCGTGCGCGAGCTGCCGGGCTCAGCGCTGCGATGCGTGCCGAAGCAATCGCAGTTTGGCGCCGTGCATTTGCGGCTCGAGTCGCTGCACGCGCTACCGCCGCCCGCACCGCCGGCCAGGTAAGCGCTGCGTCGCGTTGTGTGCGCTCGATCCGGTGCCTGTCACCGAGCTTGGAAAGGCAGACACGCGCTCTGTGACAGGCACCGGATCGAGCGCCCTGGCAGCGTCGCAGGCTGGCGCATCGCAATCGTCGGACCCGGTACCGTTCCCAGAGCGCGTGTCTGCCTTTCCAAGCTCGGGGAACGGTACCGGGTCCGACGATTGCGATGTGCCACCTTGTCGCGTTCGACGCGCGATGCCGAATCGAAAGCTCGCGCGGCTGCCGTTGCACACTTGCACAGAGCTTCCCAGCTGAGCGAACTGCCCCGGCCGCGCGGGTTCAGTCGTCGAGCGGAAGGCCGCCCGACACGCTTTTTACGTGCACCGGTTTTGCCGCGCCGACGTCGATGCGCTGGCCCGTCAGTGAGCCGCCCCAGACGCAGCCGGTGTCGAGCCCGAGCACGTCGTTCTCGTCGACGTAACCCAGTGCCGACCAGTGGCCGAACACGATGCGCGTGCCTGCAGACCGGCGCCACGGAATACGAAACCATGGTTGCGTATCCGCCGGTGCGGTGGCCGGCGGGCCCTTGAATTTCAGGGCCATGCGTCCGGTGCGCGCATCGCAGACGCGCAGGCGCGTGAACGCGTTGATCGTGAACCGGATGCGACTCCAGCCGTCGAGATCGTCGCGCCAGGTGTCGGGCTCGTTGCCGTACATGCGCTCGTAGACCTGGCCGGCCTTTTCGCCGGCCAGTTTCTGCTGCACTGCGTCGGCGCAGGCTTGCGCGGTCTGCAGGTCCCATTGCGGCGGCAGCCCCGCATGCAGCAACGCGATGCCGAGCTCGGGGTCGCGATGCAGCAGCGGCCGCGCTTGCAGCCAGTCGAGCAGCGAGTCGGCGTCAGGCGCGTCGACGATCGGCTGCAGACCGGCGTCGCTGGGGCGCCAGGCGCCGCCGCCGCGCGCGATCGCGAGCAGATGCAGGTCGTGGTTGCCGAGCACCACGACGGCAGCAGCTCCGAGCGACTTTACGAAACGCAGGGTGTCGAGCGAGCGCGGGCCACGGTTGACCAGGTCGCCGACGAACCAGAGCTGGTCGCTGGCGGCGTCGAAGCGCAGCCGGTCGAGCAGGATTTCGAGTTCGTCCAGGCAGCCTTGGATGTCGCCGACTGCGTAGATGGCCATCCGGTTGTGATCAGTGCAGCACGCCCGGCATCGCGAGCCGGAATGGGGCAATCGGCGCGTCGAATTGTTCGCCGTCGTCGGCGACCATATGGTACTTGCCCTGCATGGAGCCGACCGGCGTCTCGAGGATGGCGCCGCTCGAATAGCGAAAGCCCTGGCCCGGCTGCAGGTGCGGCTGCTCGCCGACGACGCCTTCACCGACCACTTCCTGCACCTTGCCGTTCGCGTCCGTGATCAGCCAGTGGCGCGTCACGAGGCGGGCGGGCTTGGTGCCCTCGTTGCGGATGGTGATCGTGTAAGCGAACACGAACCGTCCTTCACCTGGATTCGACTGGTCTTCGACGTAGTTGGTGCTGACGTCGACGCGGATCCGGTGCGGCTCGGCTTGCGTCATGTCTTGTTCCAGCGCACCGCGAGCACGTCGCACGGCGCCGCGTGCAGGATGGTGTCTTCCGTCTGGTTGAACATGATCGACAGGCCGTGGCGTTCACGGCTGCCAAGCACGATCAGGTCGACGCCACGTTCCTGCGCCACGCGCACCAGCTCGGCCTTGATGTTGCCTGCGTGCACGAGTTGCTCGGCCTGCTCCAGGCCCGCCTTGGCCGCCAGCTCAGCGATGCGCTTCTTGGCGCGCTCGACGAGTTCGCCTTCGATCTGCACCGCGGGCAGCAGGGCTTCGCCCATCGGCTCGACCGGCACGTACTCGACGACGTGCAGCAGGATCACCGTGCCGCCGTACCGTTGCGCCACGTCGCGCGCACGCTCGGCGATTCTCTCGCTGCCGTCGGTGATGTCCACGGCAGCCAGGATCTTCTTGTATTCGCGCATGGTCGTGCTCCCGGCGGAACGCTCGGGTTCCGGTGCAGAAAGTGGCTCGCTGGATCGATTATAGGCGGCAGGCCGGGTGCCACCAATCCGGGCTCATTCTGCCGGAATTGCGGGAACCACGTTCTCCCGCCGCTCGAGCCATTGCTGGGTGAGGGCGGCAAACTGGGCGGGGCTCAGCGTTTCCGCCCGTGCGCCCGGGTCGACGCCGGCCGCCCGGATGGCCTCGGCATCGAGCAGTTGCAGGAGGGAGTTGCGCAAGGTCTTGCGCCGCTTCGAAAAAGCCGCCAGGACGACGGCGGCGAACGCAGCGGCGTCCGGCACCTGGAACGGCGGCGTGGCGTGCGGGTGCAGCGCAAAGAACGTCGACGTGACCTGCGGCGCGGGCTTGAAGGCGCCGGCGCCGATGTCGAACAGCGACTCGACCTGGACGTGCGGCGCCAGCATCACCGTGAGCCTCCCGTAATCGCCGGAGCCGGGCGCGGCCGCCATCCGTACCACGACCTCTTTCTGCAGCATGAAATGCATGTCGGCGATCGCGTCGAGCTGCGAGATGAAGTGAAACAGCAACGGCGTCGAGACGTTGTACGGCAGGTTGCCGATGAGACGCAGCTTGGGCCCGTCGCCGCGCAACGCGCGGAAGTCGAACTCGAGCGCGTCGGCCAGGTGCACGCGCAGTTCGCCCCGGTCGCGTACATGCGCCTGCAGCGTCGGAATGACGTCGGGATCGATTTCGACCACGTCGATGGCACCCGCCAGCGCCAGCACGGGCGCAGTGATCGCGCCGCGGCCCGGGCCGATCTCGACGATGCGGTCGCCGGGGCGGGGATCGATGGCATGCACGATGCGGCTGATGGTGCCGGGGTCGTGCAGGAAGTGCTGCCCGTAGCGCTTCTTGGCGTAACCGGCTTTCACCACTGTGAATTCCCGCGCTGATTGCGCCGGCTCAATTCGAGCGCGAGCGCGAGCGCCGCCTGCAGGCTGCCCGGGTCGGCCTTGCGCGTGCCGGCGAGGTCGAGCGCCGTGCCGTGATCGACCGACGTGCGCACGATCGGCAGGCCCAGCGTCACGTTGACGGCGTGGCCGAAACTCGCGTGCTTGAGCACGGGCAGGCCCTGGTCGTGGTACATCGCGACGACGGCGTCGACGCCCTTGAGCCGGTGCGGCACGAACGCCGTGTCTGCGGGTACGGGGCCGACGAGATCGATCCCTTCGCGGCGCAGCTGCTCCAGCACCGGGTTCATCACGTCGATTTCTTCACGGCCCAGGTGGCCGCCTTCGCCCGCGTGCGGATTCAGTCCAAGCACCAGGATGCGCGGATTGCGCACGCCGAACTTCGTGCCCAGGTCAGCCTCGACGATGCGCAGCACGGCTTCGAGGCGAGCAGGCGTGAGCGCGGCGCTGACCTTGCGCAAGGGCAGGTGGGTGGTGGCGAGCGCCACGCGCAGGCCACCTCCAACAAGCAGCATCACGGGCAGTTGCGCGCCCGTCTGCTTGGCCAGGTATTCGGTGTGGCCCGTGAACGGAATCCCGGCCTCGTTCATGATCGACTTCTGCACCGGCGCCGTCACGATCGCCTGGAAGGCGCCCGCGGCACAGCCGCCGAGTGCAACGTCGAGAGTCTCGAGCACGTAGGGCGCATTGGCGACGTCGAGCACGCCGGGTTGCGCAGGTGCAGCGAGCGGCACGTGCAGCAGTTCGACACCCGGGCGCGGGCGGCTGACGGCGTCGAAATCCGGAAGATCGAGCTTGGCGGCGCGCTTCGCGCGTGCGCGGCCGAAGAGTGAGCGGTCGCCGACCAGCACCACGCGGCAGCCACGCGGCACTGAATCGAGCAGCTCGGTGCAGAGATCGGGCCCGACGCCTGCCGGCTCGCCGGTCGTGACGGCGACGGTTCTGAGCGCCGTGCTGCGGCGCCCCCGGCCTGCGACGCTCACATCCGGTATTCGACGAACGCTTCGTCGCGCAGCCGGCGCAGCCAGATTTCCGTTTCTTCGTCGGCCCGGGCCTCGCGCAGCTGGCTCACGCAGCGGTTGCGCGTATTGTCCTCGCTGGCGTCGTAAGTGCGCCGGCCGAGCAGCTGGATGATGTGCCAGCCGAACTGCGTGCGGAACGGCTGGCTGATCTCGTTGTCTTTCAACGCGTCCAGCTGCTTCTCGAACTCGGGCACGAACGTGCCGGGGCCCGCCCAGCCCAGGTCACCGCCACTGGCCGCCGAACCGGGGTCTTCGGACGTCACCGACGCGACGGCTTCGAAGCTTTCGCCCTTCAGCACGCGCTCGCGGATCTGCGACAGCTTCTGGCGCACTGTCTCGTCGTCCATCACTTCCGTGGGCTTCATGAGGATGTGGCGCGCGTGCACCTGCGATACCAGCGCCGGCGCCTGGCCGCCGCGGATCTCGAGCACCTTGAAGATGTGCAGGCCGCTCGGCGTGCGGATCGGCTGCGTGACCTCGCCCGCCTTGAGCGTGGGAATGATGTCGGCCACGAACGAGGGCAGTTGTCCCGCCTTGCGCCAGCCGAGGGCGCCGCCCTCGAGGGCCGTGCCCGACTCGGAGTAGGTGATGGCGAGCTGGCCGAAGTCCTCGTTGCGGGACGCGCGCTCGTACACCGCCTGCGCCCGCGACGTGCGCTCGGCGATCTGCTTTTCGGTGGCCGCGCTCGGGATCGCGATCAGGATGTGGGCGAGGTTGTATTCGTTGTCGGCGGTGGGCGAGGCCTTGCGCTTGGCGATGCACTGGTCGACTTCGCGCGGCGACACGTAGACGCGTGCGATCACGTCGCGCTGGCGCAGGCCCTGCAGCACCATGTCGCGCCGGACTTCGTCGCGATAGTCGCGGTAATTGATGCCCTGCGCCTCGAGTGCCGCAGGCAGGTCGCTGAACTTGATGTTGTTGCGGCGCGCCACGTCGGTGAGCGCATTGTTGATCATCTCGTCGGAGACCTTGAGCCCCAGGCGTTCTGCACGCTGCATCTGCAGCTCCTGCAGCACCAGCCGCTCGAGCACCTGCTGGCGCAGCACGTTGCGTGGCGGCAGCTGCTGGCCCGACTTCTGCAGGCGGTCGCTGATCGTGTCGAGCTGCTGCTCGACGTCGCTGCGGAGGACGATACCGTCATTGACCACGGCCGCGACCCGGTCAAGCAGGACGCCGCTGGAACTCAGGTCCTTGGTCTGGGCGCCGGCGGTGCCCACGGCGGCGAGCAACAGCACGGCTGCGCCGAAAAACTGCTTATATTTCAAGGGTATCTCAGGGTCTGGGCGCGGAGGGAAGCGAGGAGTATCCCCGAATCGTCTCGCGCAGGAAAGCTTCGTTGTCCACTCCGACACTGGACAGTCCCTTCAGTTCCAGTTGCAGGCCGATCGAGGTCTCGGCGTCGCCCGACCGGCTGGAGACGAACCGCCGCGTCACCACGCGGACGGCCCAGCAGCAGGACGAGTATTCGACGCCGAGGAACTGGTCGAGCGTCTTCTCTTCCTGCAGCGAATACACCCAGCGCGCGAAGCCGCGCCACTGGTTGCTGATCGGCCACGCTCCCGACACGTCCACCTGCTCGAGCAGGTCGCGCCGGAATCGATACCCCGCGTTCAGCACACGGCCCGGCGACGGGTTGTACTGGATGAACGTCTCGGAGCGCTCGCTCTGCGTCTCGTCGGGGTTCCACTGGTAGCCGAAGCGTGCGTTCCAGTTCTTGAAGGCGGCCAGTTCGACTTCGGCCACGATGTCGGACGACGAGCGGTCGCGAACCGGCTCGCCGGGCAGCGTCACGCGCGGGTCGGTGAAGTAGAAGGACTGGCCGAGCGTCGCGCTCAGGTACTGGCGGCCGCGGCTCGCGTCCAGTAACCGCGTGGTCATCCCGAGGCTCACCTGGTTGGCGTCGCCGACGCGGTCCGGGCCCACGTAGCGGTTGGTCCGGAACAGCTGCACGAGGTTCAGGTCGGGAATGCCCGTGTCGAAGACCGGCAGGTCGTCCTGGTTGGTGTACGGCACGTACAGGTAGAGCAGGCGCGGCTCGAGCGTCTGGATGCGGTCGCCCCGCGAGCCCGACGCACGTTGGAGCGTGAAGCCCGTGTCGAGGCTGCCCGAGGACAGTGAGCGGTTCGGCGAGTCGTCGGCACCCGGCGCGACGTCGTCGAGCATGTACTGCGTGTAGCGGTAACCCGCGCCGGCTGCAAAGAAGGCGCCATTGCGGTCGATGCGCCATTCGAGCGCGGGTTCGGCATCGAGCCGCACACCCTGCGGACCCAGCTCGCGCTGGAAGTTGGTGGCCTCGGCGAACACTGAGCCGGACAGGCCGCCCGGCAGGTCGCGCCAGCGTCCCTCCGCCGTCAGTTGCGGCACGATGCGATACGGCTCGTCGGCTGCGGCCAGGTTTTCGTCGATGACCTGGTAGCCCTGCGCGCGTGCATTCAGGTTCCATGCGCCAAGGTGATGCCGCAGGTCGATGTAGCGGTTCACGAACGAGACGCTGGTGCCTTCGAAGCCCACGCCGAAGTCTTCGAAGTAGTCGGTGTCGCTCACGTCGGTGGCGTCGATCAGCAAACGCGTGCGCGGTGCGAAACGCGTGACGTGGCGCCAGTCGATGACGCCGCGGGATCCGCCTCGCTCGCGGTCGTCGACGAGGTATTCGACGTTCAGCTGGCTGCGGCTGCGTTCGCTCAGGAAACGCAGCTCCGGGTCGAGGCGGAGCCCGCGCGACGAGTACCAGCGCGTCGTGAGCGTCGCGTCGTAATTGGGCGCGAGGAACCAGTAGTAGGGCACGGCGACCTGCGTGCCCGAGCGGCTCGAGCTCCCGACCGTCGGAAACAGCAGGCCCGACTTGGGCTGGTCGCCCACCGGGAATGAAATCCAGGGCGTGTAGAAGATCGGGACGCCGAGGAAATCGATCCGCACGTCGCGACCCGTGCCGATCCGGCTCTCCTGGTCGATCTCGATTGCGCCGGCGCCAAGGCTCCAGTCTTCGTTGCCCGGCGGACACGCCGTGTAACGGACGCCCTCGAGCTTGATGTTCCCCGAGGGCGACAACGAAGCGTTCTGTGCGGCGCCGCGCACGGAGCTGTCGTGCAGCCGGAACTCGGCGCCGGAGAACTCGCCGCGGCCGCCTTGCTGGAACGAGCCCCCCTTGCCGCGCACGTTCATCTGCGGATCGAGGTATTCGACGTCGCCCTTGAGCTCGATGCTGCGCTGTTCGGCGTCGACGGTGGCCTGGTCGGCAGTGAGCAGGCGCTGGCCCATGCGGATCGTGACGTTGCCGCTCAGCGATGCGTCGCCCGCGCGGCCGAGGTCGCCCGTGTCGCTGGTGATGTCGATGCGCGGGTCGTCGGGGTCTGCCTGCAGCAGTTCGTCGATGCGCGGATCGACGACGGTTTCGATGGCGCAACGATCCCCGCCGTCCGCGCGCCCGCTGGCCGGCGCGGTGACAGCCGCCGGGTCGTCGCCCGCTGCGGCAGCGGGACCACGCGTGGTTTCTTGCGCGTGTGCCGGGACCGCCGCGAGGCAGGCCAAGGCGACTGCCCGCCGCAAGGTGGCCTGCAGCGCCTGCTGCAGGCGCGGGGAACGAGGGCGCGGCATCGTCATCCACGCGATTATAATTGCGCCGGATTCGCCGCATCCGACTATCGCCAGCCCGCTCCATCCTCTGCCCCGGGGTTCCATTGACTCAATCACGCGCCCAGCCGCAGGCCTCCTCGCCTACGGACGATCCTCGCCTTGGCCTGCTGTGCCGGTGGCTCGAAAGCGATCTCGGCTTCACGCAGTACGAAATCGCGCCTGCGTCGGCGGATGCGAGTTTCCGTCGTTATTTCCGCGTGACACGCGCTGGCGAGCCATCGGTCATCGTGATGGACGCCCCGCCCGGCAAGGAGGACGTCGGCCCCTACCTCAAGATCGCGGCCATGCTGCAGGAATTTGGCGTGAATGCCCCGCGCATCCTGGCGCACTCCGCTGCCGACGGCTTCCTGCTGCTCTCCGACCTCGGCACGGTGATGTACCTGCCAGAACTGGCCCACGCGGCCCAGACGGATGCGCTGTACGCGGACGCGCTGACGGCGCTGGTGCAGATCCAGGCGCGCGGCGGCGCCGCAGCCCGGCAGCTGCCGCCCTACGACGAGAAACTGCTGCGCTTCGAGATGAGCCTCCTGCCGGACTGGCTGCTGCAACGGCACCTCGAGCTCGAGTTGAGCGCGGGCGAGGCGAGCATGCTCGGCGCTGCCATGGATGGGTTGGTCGCCAATGCGTTCGAACAGCCGCAGGTGTTCGTCCACCGCGACTACCACTCGCGCAACCTCATGGTCTGCCCGGGGGCGAATCCCGGCATCCTCGATTTCCAGGACGCGGTGCGCGGCGGCAGCACCTACGATCTCGTCTCGCTGCTGCGCGACAGCTACGTCGCCTGGCCGCAGGAACGCGTCCTGGGCTGGGCCCTGCAGTTCCGGCGGATGTCGCTCGAGGCGGGCCTGCCGGCGGGCCGCGACGACGCGCAGTTCCTGCGCTGGTTCGACCTCATGGGCGTGCAGCGCCATCTCAAGGTCGGCGGCATCTTCGCGCGCCTGTACCACCGCGACGGCAAGGCCGGCTATCTCGCCGACATCCCGCGCACGCTGCAGTACGCCGTGGATTCCTGCGCCCGTCATCCCGACTTTGCGGCCCTCGGCGAGCTGATCGCGGGGCGCGTCCTGCCCGCCGTGACGGCGCGGCTGGCCAGCGATGCCACCGCATCATGACCGGCTGCAGCGCTCCCCGATGACGATGATGAGGGCGATGATCCTCGCAGCGGGGAAGGGCGAGCGCATGCGCCCCCTGACGCTCGCGCGGCCCAAACCGCTGCTGGAAGTGGGTGGCATGGCGCTCATCGAGCATCACCTCTATGCGCTCGCGGCGGCCGGCTTCGCCGAGGTCGTCGTCAATCTCTCGTGGCTCGGCGAGATGATCCCCGCGGCGCTCGGCGACGGCTCGCGCTACGGCCTGCGCATCGCCTACAGCCCAGAGGGACCCGAGCCGCTCGAGACCGGCGGCGGCATCCTGCGTGCGCTGCCCTTGCTGTGCCCGATGGGTGTCGAGCCGTTCGTCGTGCTGAACGGCGACGTCTGGATGCAGTACCCCTACGCCAGCCTGCGCGAGCAGTTCGACAAGGGCCTGCCCGGCAAGGACCAGGCGCACCTCGTGCTGGTGCCGAACCCGGATCACAACCCTGGTGGTGATTTCGCGCACGCGGGCGGCCGCATGGTCGAGCCCGTGCCAGGCATGTCTGCCGACACTGCGGTGGGCGACCGCATCGCGGCACTGCCGCGACATACGTTCTCGGGGCTGGGCGTATACCACCCGTCGTTATTCAATGCCTGCGTCGACGGCATTTTCAAACTGGCGCCGCTGCTGCGCACCGCGGCTGTCGCGGGTCGCGTGGGCGTCGAGGTTTACGACGGCGACTGGCTCGACATCGGTACTCCTGAGCGGCTCGAGGCGTTGAACGCGCGGCTTGCCCAGCGCTAAGCGGCGTGCTGTCTCGCGGGTCCCGCTGGCGCTCGGCGACGCATCACGCGACGTCAGCCGTCTGTTCCGGGGCCTTCCCCCGAGCTTGGAAAGGCAGACACGCGCTCTGGGGAAGGCCCCGGAACAAACGCCTGCCGCCGCTGCGATGCGCGGTGCAGCGCGCCCTGACGTGGCGTGCGCCGTGCGTGTTTTCGCCGCCGGCGAAAACCGCTCAGGCGCCCTGTGTCAGGCGCGCGATTCGGTGCCTGTCCCAGAGCGCGTGTCTGCCTTTCCAAGCTCGGGGACAGGCACCGAATCGCACGCCCGCAACTGGCGCGTGCCTGCCTTTCCAAGCTCGAGCGACAGGCACCGAATCGCACGCCCACGACTGGCGCGTGTCTGCCACCGGCCGAGCAGGCGGTACAATCGCGCCCCATGAGCGAATTCAAGGGCATCCCCGTCGTTCCGGCCGGCACCAAGACGGCCACGCCGAGCGGCGAAAAATACCAAACCAGTCAAGGGTTTACGGCGATCCGGGACGGCATCAAGGCGGCCGCCTCTGCTGGCGCACCGGTGAATGCCCTGGGCCGCAAACCCAGCTGGCTGCGGGCACCGCTGCCTGCCGGCGCCGGTTTCGAGGCAGTCAAGCAGACCGTGCGCGACCATCGCCTCGCTACCGTGTGCGAGGAGGCCAAGTGCCCGAACATCGGCGAGTGCTGGAACGCGGGCACCGCGACGATCATGTTGATGGGCGAGGTGTGCACGCGGGCCTGCCGTTTCTGCGCCGTCGACACCGGCAACCCGCGTGGCTGGCTCGACGCCGACGAACCCGCCAACGCCGCGCGCACCGTGCAGCTGATGGGCCTCAAGTACGTCGTGCTGACGTCGGTCAATCGCGACGACCTGCCCGATGGTGGCGCGGCGCACTTTGCAGCCTGCGTACGTGAGATCAAGCGGCTCAACCCGGGCACTGCCGTCGAAGCGCTCACGCCCGATTTTCAGGGTGTGCCCGCCGACGTCGCCACCGTCGTCGACAGCGGGCTCGACGTCTTCGCGCAGAACGTCGAGACCGTGCGCCGGCTTACGCACCCGGTGCGCGACCCGCGTGCCTCGTACGAGCAGACCCTGGCGGTGCTTGCGCACGCCAGGCAGCACCGGCGCGAGCAGGGCGACGTGCTGGTGAAGACGAGTCTCATGCTCGGCCTTGGCGAAACCGACGACGAAATCCTCGAGACGATGCGCGACCTGCGCGCGGTCGGGGTCGACCTGCTGACGCTCGGACAGTACCTGCGCCCGACCGTGAATCACCTGGCCGTCGAGCGGTTCGTCACGCCCGAGGAGTTCGAGCGGTACCGGCAGCAGGCGCTGGAGCTCGGGTTCGTCGAATGCGTTTCCGGGCCGCTCGTGCGTTCGAGCTATCGCGCCGAGCAAGCCCTGGCCCGCAACAATGCGGGCCTGGCCGCCGGCGGCCTGGCGCTGCGTGGCTGAGCGCGACGCCAACGAATCGCAGCGCGGCGCGCACGGCGGAGCTGCGGAGGCTGCGCGTCCGGCGCCCGCGCTCAAGTGGCTGGGTCGCGTGGATTACGAGCCGACGTGGCGCGCGATGCAGAGCCGCACCGACACCGCGGCGCGCGACACCCCTGACGAGATCTGGTTCCTCGAGCACCCGCCGGTGTTCACGCAGGGCATGAACGGCAAGAGCGAACACGTGCTCGCGCCGGGCGACATTCCCGTGGTCAAGATCGATCGCGGTGGCCAGGTCACCTATCACGGGCCCGGGCAGCTCGTGGTGTACCCGTTGCTCGACCTCTCACGGCTCGGCCTCGGCGTGCGCCCGCTGGTCACCGGCATCGAGGGTGCCGTGATCGCAGCGCTCGCGCAGTGGGGCATCGAGGCTTACGGCAAGCGCGATGCGCCGGGCGTGTACGTCGACGGGCGCAAGATCGCGAGCGTGGGGCTGCGCATCCGGCGCGGGCGTTCTTATCACGGCCTCGCGCTCAACGTCGCGATGGAGCTGGAGCCGTTCGCGCGGATCAATCCCTGCGGCTACGCGGGTCTCGAGATGACGCAGGTGAGCGCGCTCGGTGGGCCGGCGTCCGTCCGCGCGGTGGCAGAGGTGCTGGCGCCGGAGTTGTTGCGCGCGCTCGGATTCACGCCGGCTGCGCACGCGCGCGCAGGGCTGGAGGATTACAGCGCGACCAGCACCTGGCTGCAGGACGTGAGGTCCATGTAGAGCGCGTCGAGTTGCGCCTTGCTCGTGGCGACGACCGTCACCGTGATCGACAGGTACTTGCCGTTGGCGCTCGGGCGCTCCTCGATGCGTTCCGGCGCCAGCGTGCCGAAATGCCGCGTGACGATGCCAAGCACCAGGCTGCGGTAGTCGTCCGACGCCAGCCCCATGATCTTCACGGGAAAATCGGTGGGAAAAACCAGCAGGGTGTCTTCGCGCGCGGGCGGCGAGTCGCTCATCAGCAGGCCTCCAGGGCCGGCCGTGAGGCGACCGCGTCAAGGTGTCGTTGCAGCCGCGCGTGCATGGCCTGCCAGGCCGGGCCCGGTGCGCCGCTGCCTACTGGCTGGCCGTCGAGTTTTGTCACGGGCAGCACGCCGCGCCCGGCCGAGGCGATCCAGATTTCGTCGGCGCCGCGCATTTCCTCTACGGTGAACCAGCGGATCTCGACGGGCAGCACCCCTGCAGCGAGTTCCAGCACGGCATCGCGCGTGGTGCCGGGCAGGATCGAGTAGTCGTTGGGCGGAGTGATGAGCGTGCCTGCGCGCACGATGAAGATGGTGCTCGACGAGCCTTCAGTCACGCGTCCGTCGCGCGTCAGCAAGGCTTCCGCGCCGCCTCGGTCCTGCGCCTCTTGCCGCAACAGCACGTTGGCCAGCAGCGCCACGGACTTGATGTCGCAGCGTGCCCAGCGCGTGTCGTCGAGCGTCACGGCGGCCAATCCATTCGCCAGGACGGAAGCCGCGGGCTGCGGATACGGACTGACGAACGCGAAGGCGGTCGGCTCGACCGACGAAGGGGGGAACAGGTGGTTGCGGCCATGCTCCGTGCCGCGCGTCACCTGCAGGTACACGAGCAGTTCGGGCGCCTGCGCGGCCCGCACCAGCTCGTGCGTGACCTCGCTCCACTGTGCGAGCGAAAGCGGGTTCCGGATGCGTAACTCAGCGAGGCTGCGATCGAATCGCTCGAGGTGAGGCCGCATGCGAAACGGCCGGCCGCGGTGCACGGGCACGACCTCATACGCGCCGTCCGCGAAGAGGAAGCCGCGATCGAGCGGCGACACCTGCGCCTGCGCGAGGGGCAGGTAGGCGCCGTTCAGCCAGCAGGTCGGATACGGGTCGGCCATCGGCGTGGGTCAGTGGAACATCAGGCGCAGGCTGTCCCACGCGCGACCGAAGAACCCGGCTTCAGGCACGTCCGCGGCCGGAAACAGGTCGTAGGTGGCGATCGTCTGGCCGTCGACGACTACCTTTGCCTTGCCCACGGGTTTGTTCTTGGCGAGCGGCGCGACCAGCGTCTCGGGCAGTTCGAACTCGGCCTTGACCGAGCTCACGTGTCCGCGCTGGTTCGTCACGTACAGGTCACGACCGACGGTGAGGCCGACTTCGTCCTGCTTGCCTTTCCAGACGCGCATCTGGGTGAGTGCCTCGCCCGCTGCGTAGATGCGCTTGGTCTCGAAGAAGTTGAAGCCGTAGCTCAGCAACGCCGAGCTGGCGTCTTCTCGTGCGCGCATGGAGTCGGCGCCGAGTACGACTGTCACCAGCCGCATGCCGTCGCGCTTGGCGGACGTGATCAGGCAGTAACCGGCCGATTCGGTGTGGCCGGTCTTGATGCCGTCGACCGTCGCGTCACGCCAGAGCAGGCCATTGCGATTCTGCTGCGTGATGCCGTTCCAGGTGAACTCCTTCTGCGAGTACCACTTGTAGTACTCGGGAAACTCGTGGATCAGCGCGCTGGAGAGCGTGGCTGCGTCACGCGCCGTCATGTAGTGCTCGGGACCCGGCATGCCCGCCGAGTTGGTGAAGTGCGAGCCCGTCATGCCGAGCTGCTTCGCGTAGGTGTTCATCATCTGCACGAAGGTGGGTTCGTTGCCGCCCACTTTCTCTGCCAGGGCGACGGTGGCGTCATTGCCCGACTGCACGATCATGCCTTCGATGAGATTCTCGACCGAGACCTGCTTGCCGACCTCGATGAACATCTTCGAGCCTTCCTGCTTCCAGGCGTTCTCGCTGATGGTCACCATGTCGCCGAGCTGCAGCCGGCCTTCCTTCAGCGCCTTGAAGACCCCGTACGCCGTCATCAGCTTGGTGAGGCTCGCCGGCTCCTGGCGCGAATCCGGATCGAGCGCGGCCAGCACGCGACCGCTTTCGTGATCGAGGACGATGAAGCTGCGGGCATTGAGCTGCGGTGGCGGCGGCAGCGCCGTGGCCGCCGGCGCAGCGGCAGGCGCCGCGGCCGGTGCGACATCGCCGCTGGCGACCTTGGCGGCGTCATCATCGGATCCGCAACCGGCAAGCGCGAGGGCCGCGGCGAAGGTAAGGGCGAGGAGTGTCGGCTGGAGTCTCATTTTCTGCAGGGGAACCATGCTTCGAAGGTGAATGGGAAATCAGTTTCTGGAACCGGTGGAGGTCGACCAGCCGCTGTCCGGCGCAGCAGGCAACGCCTGGGCCGGAGCCGCGACTGCGCTGGCAGGCGGCAACGGCTGGCCATTGCGGGTCGCGGCGATCGCATCCGCGAGGTCGCTGACCGCGCTCGCGTACATGTGGCTGCGGTTGTAGCGCGTGATCGCATAGAAATTGGTGAAGCCCACGCGATACTCCGTGCCGCCCGCCACGCGCAGGGGCACCAGCATCGCGGGCGCGTTGTCCGGCAGGTTCGTCTCGAACTTGAGTCCGCGAGCCCGCAGCGAGCCGACGGTTTCGGTCAGCGCGAGCTTGCTCTCCAGTCCGTCGAGACGCGCATTGGCAGCGTTGGCAGCGGCCAGCACGGGCTCGCCGGCACGCCAGCCGTGCACCTTGAGGTAGTTGCCGACGCTCGCGAACACGTCCGCCCAGTCGTTCCACAGGTCGCGCTTGCCGTCAGCGTCGCCGTCGACCGCGTAGCTGCGGAAGCTGCTGGGCATGAACTGCGGCAGGCCCATCGCGCCCGCGTACGAGCCCACAGGCGCCAGCGGATCGAGGCCTTCCTCGCGCGCCATCACCAGGTACTGCTCGAGTTCCTTGCGGAAGAACGCCTGGCGCGGCGGGTAATCGAAGGCGAGCGTCGACAGGGCGTCGATCACGCGATGCTTGCCGATGTTCTCGCCATAGAACGTCTCGACGCCGACGATGCCGAGCATGATGTCGATCGGCACGCCGGAATTTGCCTGCGCGCGCTCGAGCTCGGCTTGCTTCTCGCCATAGACCGCGGCGCCGCGGGCGATGCGACGTTCCACCAGGAACTTCGGCCGGTATTCGTCCCAGCCGAGCGTGCGCTCGGCGGGCTTGGCGATGGCCTTCAGGATCGACGGCTTCGATTCGGTTTGCGCGAACAATGCCGCGAGCGACTCCGGCTCGAAGCCGTGTTTCTGGCTCAACTCGGTGACGAAGGCGGCGACGTCTGCTCGCGCGGGATCGAACGCCTGGGCGAAGGCAGCGGAGCCGGGTGCGAGCGCAGCGGGCAGCAGGCAGAGGAACGCGCGGGCAAGACTGCGGGCCGGACCGAAGGCCCGCGGCGATAGACGTTTCCGTGTCATGTCGAGACCAGTTTGCGGCGGGAGTGGATCGACATCAGGATACCGAACCCTGCCATGAGGGTCACCAGAGATGTGCCGCCGTAGCTCACGAGCGGCAGCGGCACGCCGACGACCGGCAGCAGTCCCGCGACCATGCCGCTGTTCACGAACGCGTAGACGGCGAACAGCAGCGTGAGGCTGCCCGCGATCAGTCGGGTGAACGTGTCCTGCGCCTGGGTCGCGATGTACAACCCGCGGCCGATGACCAGCAGGTACAGCGCCATCAGCACCATGCTGCCGACCAGCCCCCACTCTTCGCCGATGACGGCGAAGATGAAGTCCGTCGAGCGCTCGGGCAGGAATTCGAGCTGTGCCTGGCTGCCATTCATGTAGCCCTTGCCGAAGATGCCGCCCGAGCCGATCGCGATCTGCGACTGGATCGTGTGATACCCCGCGCCGAGCGGGTCGTTCTGCGGGTTCAAGAAGGTGAGCACGCGTTGCCGCTGGTAGTCGTGCATGAAGAACTTCCAGACGATCGGCACTGCGGCCGCCAGCAGGCCGCCAAGGCCCAGGATGTACCGCAGCTGCAGCCCGGCGAGCAGGATGACGAGACCGCCACCGGCCGCGACCAGCAGACTGGTGCCCAGGTCCGGCTGCTCTGCGATCAGCAGCACCGGCACCAGCACGAGCGTGACCACCACGGCCAGCGTGGTGAAGTCCGGCGGCAGCGGTCGCTCGTGCAGGTACCACGCGCAGCAGAGCGGCACGGCGATCTTCATGATCTCGGACGGCTGGAAACGGATGAACCCGAGATCGAGCCAGCGCTGCGCGCCCATGGCGACGTCGCCGACGAGCGCCACGGCCACCAGCAGCAGCACGCCGAACCCATACAGGAATGGCGCGCCGATGCGCATGACCCGCGGCGGAATCTGCGCCACGAAGGTGAGCACACCCAGCCCAAGCCCCACGCGCGCGGCCTGGCCGAGGAAAACGTGCACGTCCTCGCCTGCCGCGCTGAAGAGCACGACGAGACCGGCCGTGCACACGGCGAGCACGCTCAGCAGCAGGGGCCCGTCGATGTGCAATGCATCGAGCAGGCGTCCGGTCAGCGTGAACGTGCGTTGCGCGCGACTCGAGTACCCCGGCCCGGCGATTTCCGTTCTCATTCCTCGATGCCTCCGACGGGCGGGGTGACCGCAACCGGGTCCTCGGTCGCCTGCACTGCTGCGGGAGGCAGCAGGTACGCGTCGAGCACCTTGCGCGCGATCGCGGCGGCCACCGTGCCGTGCTTGCCGTTTTCGACCACCACGGCCAGCGCAAGTTTCGGCGCCTCGACCGGCGCGTAGGCGATGAACAGCCCGTGGTCGCGCAGCCGCTCTGCGACCTCCGACTCGTTGTAGCGCTCGTTCTGCCCGATGGAGAACACCTGGGCCGTGCCTGTCTTGCCCGCCATCTGGTACGGCGCGCCCATCTGCGCCCGATACGCCGTGCCGCCGGGGCTCACGACGCCGACCATGCCCTGGATCACCGCGTCCCAATGGGCCGCATCCTTGACGGCGACGTCCGGCAGCCTTTTCGGCGGCAACTCGACCACGACGCCCGTCTGCGAGTTGCGCACGGCGCGCACCAGTCGCGGCTGGAACCGCTGTCCGCGCGTCGCCACGGTGGCCGTAGCGTGCGCCAGTTGCAGCGGCGACATGAGCATGTAGCCCTGGCCGATGCCGGCGATGACCGTCTCGCCGGGGAACCACACCTGCAGCTCCCTTTTCTTGAAAGCCTTCTTCTTCCATGCGCGCGACGGCACGAGTCCCGAGCGTTCGCCCTGCAGGTCGATTCCGGTTTTTTCGCCGAACCCGAACTGGATCAGGAAATCGTGCAGGCGGTCGATGCCGATCTGGTCCGTCACGCCGTAGAACCAGACGTCGCAGGATTGCGCGATGGCCCGGTGCAGGTCGACGTTGCCGTGGCCGGTTTTTTTCCAGTCGCGGTACCGGTGGCTCGAGCCAGGAAACTGCCAGAAGCCGCGGCAGTAGCGGCTGTCCTCGGGGGTCACCACGCCGTATTCGAGCGCCGCGAGTGCGACGAACGGCTTGAGCGTGGAGCCGGGCGGGTACACGCCGCGCAGCGCGCGATCGATGAGCGGTTTGTCCGGGTTGTCGGCCAGCGCGCGGTACTCGGGCACGGTGAGGCCGCGAGCGAAACCGTTGGGGTCGAAGGTGGGCGTGCTGACGAACGCGAGGATGTCGCCGTTGCTGGGATCGATCGCGACGACCGCGGCACGGTTCGAGCCAAGTGCGGTCTCCGCCGCTGCCTGCAGCCGATGGTCGATGGTCAGGATGAGGTCGTCGCCGGCCACCGGCTCTTTGCGGCGCAGGTCAGGGGCCTTGAGGCCCACGCGGTCCACGCGCCGGCCCTGTGCGTTCACCAGCAACTGCTGGTAACCGGTCTCGCCGTGCAGCACGTCTTCGTACATGCGCTCGAGGCCGAGTTTGCCGATCAGCGTCGTGCCCAGGTATTTGGAGACGTCGATGCGTTTCTGGTCGTCCTCGCTGATCGCGCCCACGTAACCGAGCGCATGCACGCCCGTGCCGCCGTGTGGATACAGGCGCGTGAGCCGCGGCCGGATCTCGACGCCTGGAAAATCCGGGCGGTGCACCGCGAACCGCGCGAGCTCGATCTCGGAAAGCTGCAACCGGATCGGCACCGCCTCGAACACGCGCCGCGCCATGATCGTGCGCTTGGTGCGCGCCACGTCTTCCGCCGGCAGCAGTCCGAGCTGGACGAGGCCGGCCAGCGTGGCGTCCAGGTCCGGCGTCTGTTCGCGCGTGACTTCGAGCTGGTACGCCGGGCGATTGAGCGCGAGCGGCTCGCCGCCGCGGTCGAGTATCAGTCCGCGCGGTGGCGGGATCGGCTCGATCCGGATGCGGTTGCCCTGCGACAGGTCGGAGAAATACTCGTGCCGCACGACCTGCAGGTAGAAGAGCCGCGCAAACAGCGCGCTGAGCAGCAGCATGATGACGAACGAGGCCGCCACCACGCGCCGGCCGAACATGCGTTGTTCGGCGTGGTGATCCTTGAGCCGGGAATTGCGTGTCATCGCGCCCGCGCGCTCAGGACGAGCGGCGCGTGAGCGAGTCGCCCAGCGCCACGACCAGCGGCCAGAGCAGCGCTCCCGACAGCACCGGCAGCCACCGCACCCAGCCCGTGAACCCGTGCCCGGTGAGGCCGTCGATCCAGAACATGAGGAAGTGGTACAGGGCGAGCAGCAGCATGATGATGACTGCCTGCTGCACGATCGGGAACATGCGCATCCGCAGTTGCAGCTTGTGGGTGAGGTAACCGACGACCAGGAAGCCGAGCGCATGCTGGCCGAGCACCATGCCGCGCAGCACGTCGAGGAACAGGCCCGACAGCCAGGCGTAGCCGAGGCCCGCGATGCGGGGGCTCGTCAGCACGAAGTAGATCATCGCGAGCAGCGCCAGGTCGGGGCGGACCGGGTCGAGCCAGCCGGGCAGCGGCACGATGGCCAGTACGAGGCCCGCGGCCATGCTGAGCCAGTACAGCAGGCGACGCGCGAACATGCTCATCGGCCTCATTCCGCACCTTCCTGCGGCGCCGGGGCCGGTGCGGCGTCGCCCGTTGCTGCTGGTGCGGGATTGGCCGAGGGTGCCACCGCCGTGGCGTCCACGACGGCGGGCGCGGCTGCGCTCGTCGCGGGCTTCGGCTGCGTCGACGTGGCGGTTGCTGCGGTACCGGCCGGATTAGTGGCGGGAGCAGCCGTGCGAGGGGGTGTGGGGCCTGCCGCCGCGGGCGCCGCGGCCTTCGGGTCGGTCGCGGGCGGCACGATCACCGGGGTAGCCGTCGGTTCGGCTTCGAACACCGGTTCCTTGAACCAGATCAGCAGCACCTCGCGCGCCTGGTCGAGCTTGGCCGTGGGCTTGGCCTCCACCAGCGCGAACGTGCTGCCGGCCCGCTTCACCTTCGAGACGCGCGCCACCGGGTACCCCGGCGGAAACACGCCGCCCATGCCCGTGGAGAGCAGGAGATCGCCTTGCTGGAGGTCGGACTCGACCGTGACGAAGGGCAGCGACAGCGTGTTCTCGTCGCCCGTGCCGACGGCAATCGTGCGCACGCCGCTGCGATTCGACTGGACGGGAATCGCATGCTCGGCATCGCTGATCAGGATGACCTCGGCCGTAGACGCGTTGACCTTGCTCACCTGCCCGAAGATGCCGTCGCCGTCGAGCACGGCCTGGCCCTTGAACACGCCGTCGCGGGCGCCCATGTCGAGCAGCACGCGATGGCGGAAGGGGTCGAGGTCGACGTTCAGGATGGACGCCACCAGCACTTTCTCGGCGATGCCGGCCGTGGCGGCGCGCATGTCGCGCAGCCGGCGATTCTCTTCCTCGAGCACCGCGAAGCGCTGCAGCTGCAGGTTGGCCAGACGCAGGCGCGCGGTGAGCTCGAGGTTTTCCTGCCGCAGGCGGCTGCGGTCGGCGAAGGATCCCGTGACCCAGTCCGTGGCGCGGAACGGGAAATCCACCGCGCGCTGCACCGGGTAGATCACCGTGCTCATGGATTCGCGGATGCGGTCGATCTGCTGGTAGCGCTGGTCCGCGACCATGAGCCCGACCGAGATCGCCGCCAGCGTAAGGAAATACGCGGTCAGCGGCGGTCCGCGGCCGATGATCGGGCGGGAATCGTGGGACAGCTCGACCACGGGGGCCGTGTGTGTCGATCAGTCCAGGCCGAAAAGGCCGGGACCATGCTCGTCGATCAGCTCCAGCATCTTGCCGCCGCCACGCGCCACGCAGGTGAGGGGGTCTTCGGCGACCACCACCGGCAGGCCCGTTTCTTCCATGAGCAGCTTGTCGATGTCGCGCAGCAGCGCGCCGCCGCCCGTGAGCACGATGCCACGTTCGGCGACGTCCGAGCCGAGCTCGGGCGGGGTCTGCTCGAGCGCAGCCTTGACCGCGCCGACGATGCCCTGCAGCGGTTCCTGCAGTGCCTCGAGGATTTCGTTGGAATTGAGCGTGAAGCTGCGCGGCACGCCTTCGGAGAGGTTGCGGCCCTTGACCGAGATTTCCCTGACGTGCTGGCCGGGGTAGGCCGAGCCGATCTCGATCTTGATGCGCTCGGCGGTGGCTTCGCCGATCAGGATGCCGTAGTTGCGGCGCACGTAGCTGATGATGGCTTCGTCGAAGCGGTCGCCGCCGATGCGGACCGAAGCGGCGTAGACGATGCCGTTCAGCGAAATAACCGCGACTTCGGACGTGCCGCCGCCGACGTCGAGCACCATGGAGCCGCGGGCCTCGTGGACCGGCATGCCAGCTCCGACGGCCGCCGCCATGGGTTCCTCGATCAGGCGCACCCAGCGGGCTCCCGCGCCTTCCGCGGATTCCTGGATGGCGCGGCGCTCGACCTGCGTCGAGCCGTAAGGCACGCAGACCAGCACCCGGGGGCTGGGGCGAATCATGCGATTGCCGTGCACCTTCTCGATGAAGTACTGCAGCATCTTCTCGGTGACGGTGAAGTCGGCGATGACGCCGTCCTTCATCGGGCGGATGGCGGTGATGTTGCCCGGCGTGCGGCCGAGCATGTTCTTGGCCTCGGTGCCGACCGCCTCGATTTTCTTGCCGCCGCGTGACGGTTCCTCGCGGATCGCGACGACGGACGGTTCATTGAGGACGATGCCCGACCCGCGGACGTAAATCAGCGTATTGGCGGTGCCAAGGTCGATCGAGAGGTCGTTGGAGAAGTAACCCCGGAGTTTCTTGAACATTTAGGATTCGGTGAGAAAGGGAGTAGAGCGCTGCCTTGCGCTGAATCGCGGCAATTTAACCATAGTCACGACTTTCCACAAGCTCGCGTGTATGATTTGTGACTGTTTTTTCCAGTCCTTTCGAGCATTTCCAGATGAGCCTGACACGCACCCAGGTCGAGGCGATCGCGCACCTTGCACGCCTCGAAATCACCGAGGCGCAGATGCCGGTCTACGTCGACAGCCTCTCGCGCATCATCGATTTCGTCGAGCAGCTCGCCGCGGCCGAAACCGCCGGCGTCGAGCCGATGGCGCATCCGCTGGCCGACCAGGTGCAGCGCCTGCGACCCGACGCCGTCACCGAGACCAACCAGCGCGACAAGTACCAGCGCAACGCCGCAAGCGTGGCCGCCGGACTCTATCTCGTGCCCAAGGTCCTGGAATGACGTAGCCACCGTGATGGTGCCATCCGCGCGCGCCATTGCAGGGTTTTCGGCCGGGAACGTGACCCCGGCCACCGTTTCCTGATCGTCCGCTCCCGTCCAACCGCCACAGACGACCCATGCATACACAGACCGTTTCGGAGCTCGCCGCTGGCCTGCGTGCCCGCAAGTTCTCGAGCCTCGACCTCACGCTGCACTTCCTGAGCCGTATCGAGCGCCTCGGCCCCGAACTCAACGCGTTCGTGACGGTGACGGCCGATCGCGCCCTGGCGGACGCCCGGGCAGCCGACGAATTGCTGGCGCAGGGGAGGGGCGGTCCGCTCACGGGCGTGCCCGTGGCGCACAAGGACATATTCTGCACCGACGGCATCCTCACCACGTGCTCGTCGAAGATGCTGGCCAATTTCGTCGCTCCCTACGACGCGACGGTCGTGCAGCGCTGGCGTGACGCGGGCACGGTGCTGCTCGGCAAGACCAACATGGACGAGTTCGCGATGGGCTCGTCCAACGAGACGAGCTTCTTCGGGCCGGTCAAGAATCCCTGGGACCTGCGGCGCGTCCCGGGCGGTTCGTCGGGCGGGTCGGCTGCCGCCGTCGCTGCCTGCCTCGCACCGGCCGCCACCGGTACCGACACCGGCGGCTCCATCCGGCAGCCCGCTGCGCTTACCAATCTCACTGGCATCAAGCCGACCTACGGCCGCGTTTCGCGCTACGGCATGATTGCGTTCGCTTCCAGCCTCGACCAGGCCGGCGTGCTCGCGCGTTCGGCCGCAGATGCCGCCCTGCTGCTCGAAGCCATGTCGGGCTTCGACCCGCGCGATTCCACCAGCGTCGACCGCCCGGTACCCAGTTACGTGGCCGAACTCGGCCAGCCGCTCAAGGGCCTGCGCGTCGGCATCATCCGCGAGTTTTTCGGTGAAGGCCTCGATCCCAAGGTCGAGAAGTGCGTGCGCGACGCCATCGAGCTGCTGCAGCGGGAAGGCGCCGTCATCAAGGACGTGAGCCTGCCGAGCCTGCCGCTCTCCGTGCCCACGTACTATGTGGTGGCCCCGGCGGAATGCTCGTCCAACCTGTCGCGGTTCGACGGCGTGCGCTTCGGCCACCGCTGCGAGCAGCCGAAAGACCTGCTCGACCTCTACAAGCGTTCGCGCGGCGAAGGCTTCGGGGCGGAGGTCAAGCGCCGCATCATGACGGGCACGTACGTGCTGTCGGCCGGGTATTACGACGCGTACTACATCAAGGCCCAGCAGTGCCGCGCGCTGATCGCCGCCGATTTCGCGCGCGCGTTCGAAGACGTCGACGTGGTGCTGAGCCCCACGTCGCCGACTGCGGCGTTCGAACTCGGCGCCAAGACCAGCGACCCGATCGCCATGTATCTGAACGACATCTATTCGATTGCGGCCAACCTCGCGGGGCTGCCAGGCATTTCGATTCCGTGCGGCTTCGTCGCCGAGGGCGGCAAGGAATTGCCGGTCGGCCTGCAGCTCGTGGGCCCGCACTTCGGCGAGTCGAAGCTGCTCGCGGTCTCGCATCAGTACCAGCAGCACACCGATTGGCATAAGCGCGTGCCGGCTGGCTACGCGTGATTCTTCGCCTTCCTGCCCTTCCTCACCTTCCTACCTTCCGACCCCTATGAACTGGGAAACCGTCATCGGCCTCGAGATCCACGCGCAGCTCGCCACGCGCAGCAAGATCTTTTCCGCGTCCGCGACTGCGTACGGGGCAGAGCCCAACACCCAGGCCAACCTCGTCGATCTCGGCTACCCGGGCGTGCTGCCCGTGCTGAACGCCGACGCGGTCCGCATGGCCATCCGCTTCGGCCTCGCCACGGGCTCGACCGTCGCGCGCCGCTCGATCTTCGCGCGCAAGAACTACTTCTACCCCGACCTGCCGAAGGGCTACCAGATCAGCCAGTACGAGCGGCCCGTGGTCGAGCACGGTTCACTCGAGATCGTGCTCGAAGACGGTTCGCGCAAGACGATCGGCATCACGCGTGCGCACCTCGAGGAAGACGCGGGCAAGTCCCTGCACGAAGACTTTCACGGCCTTTCGGGCATCGACCTGAACCGCGCCGGCACGCCGCTGCTCGAGATCGTGTCCGAGCCCGACATGCGCTCGGCCAAGGAAGCGATCGCGTACCTCAAGAAGATCCACACGCTGGTGCGGTATCTCGAGATCTGCGACGGCAACATGCAGGAAGGCTCTTTCCGCTGCGACGCGAACGTCTCCGTGCGCCCGGTGGGGCAGAAAGAATTCGGTACGCGCGCCGAGATCAAGAACGTCAACTCGTTCCGGTTCGTCGAGCGTGCGATCAACTACGAGGTCGACCGCCAGATCGAGCTGCTCGAAGGCGGCGGCAAGGTGAAGCAGGAGACGCGCCTCTACGATCCCGACAAGGGCGAGACGCGTTCGATGCGGTCGAAGGAAGAAGCGAACGACTACCGTTACTTCCCCGATCCCGACCTGTTGCCGCTGGTGATCGACGAGGCGACGATCGAGGCCGTGCGCGCCACGATGCCCGAGCTGCCGGACGAAAAGGCCGCGCGCTTCGTCACGGAGCATGGACTGTCCGACTACGACGCAGGCGTGCTCACGGCCAGCCGCGAACTCGCTGCCTACTACGAGACCGTGGTGCAGCGTCTCGGCGGGCAGCCGAAGCTGGCCGCGAACTGGGTCATGGGCGACCTGTCCGGCGCGCTCAACAAGGAGAACCTCGACGTGGGGCAAGCCCGAGTCGGCGCGGAAGCGCTCGCCGGCCTGCTCGCGCGCATCGAGGACAACACGATCTCCGGCAAGATCGCCAAGGAAGTGTTCGAGGCCATGTGGGCCGAAGGCGCCACGGCCGACTCGATCATCGAAGCGAAGGGCCTCAAGCAGATCACCGACACGACGGCGATCGAGCAGGCGATCGACGAGGTGATGGCGAAGAATCCCGGCCAGCTGGCCGACTACCGCTCGGGCAAGGACAAGCTGTTCGGCTTCTTCGTCGGCCAGGTCATGAAGGCGACGGGCGGCAAGGCGAACCCGGCCCAGCTCAACGACCTGCTCAAGAAGAAGCTGTCCGTTTGAGCAACGGCGCGGCGCGCTTCCGGCTAATCACTAGTCACTAGTCACGATTCATTTCCCGCTGCCCATCGGTGCCTAATCCCTAATCCTCAATTCCCGGGCTGCCCGCCATGACCACCATTAGCGAAGACGACTTCATTCAAAGCGTCGCCGACGCACTGCAGTTCATTTCCTACTACCACCCGCTCGACTACATCGAACATCTCGGGCGCGCCTACGAGCGCGAGCAGTCGCCGGCCGCAAAGGACGCGATTGCGCAGATCCTGACCAACTCGCGCATGTGCGCCGAGGGCAAGCGCCCGATCTGCCAGGACACCGGCATCGTCAACATGTTCCTCAAGGTGGGCATGGACGTGCGCTGGGGGACGCAGCGCAGCCTGGCCGACATGATCAACGAAGGCGTGCGCCTCGCCTACAGCAATCCGGACAACAAGCTGCGCGCTTCGGTCGTCGACGACCCGCTGTTCGCGCGCAAGAACACGAAGGACAACTCGCCCGCCGTGTTCCACGTCGAGCTGGTGCCCGGCGCCGAGGTCGAAGTGACCGTGGCCGCCAAAGGCGGCGGCTCCGAGAACAAGTCGAAGTTCGTGATGCTCAACCCGAGCGATTCGATCGTCGACTGGGTGCTGAAGACGGTGCCGACGATGGGCGCCGGCTGGTGCCCGCCCGGCATGCTCGGCATCGGCGTCGGCGGCACGGCAGAAAAAGCCATGCTGCTGGCGAAGGAATCGCTGATGGAGCCGCTCGACATGCACGAGCTGCTCGCGCGCGGCCCGCAGAGCAAGGCCGACGAGCTGCGCATCGAGCTGTACGAGAAGGTCAATGCGCTCGGTATCGGCGCGCAGGGTCTCGGCGGGCTCACCACCGTGCTCGACGTGAAGCTCAAGCTTTTCCCGACGCACGCGGCTTCGAAGCCGGTCGCGATGATCCCGAACTGCGCCGCGACGCGCCACGCGCATTTCGTGCTCGACGGCAGCGGCCCCGCGGTGCTCGAACCGCCGTCGCTCGAGCAGTGGCCCAAGGTCACCTGGACCGCGGGCGGCAATTCGAAGTCGCGTCAACCTCGACACGCTCACCAAGGCCGAAGTCGCCAGCTGGAAACCGGGCGAGACGCTGCTGCTGAACGGCAAGATGCTCACCGGGCGCGATGCCGCCCACAAGCGCATCGCCGACCTGTTCGCGAGCGGGCAGGGCCTGCCGCCCGGCGTCGATTTCACCAATCGTGCGATCTATTACGTCGGTCCGGTCGATCCGGTGCGTGACGAAGTCGTCGGTCCCGCGGGCCCGACGACGGCAACGCGCATGGACAAATTCACCGACATGATGCTCGAGAAGACGGGCCTGATCGTCATGATCGGCAAGTCGGAGCGCGGCCCGGTCGCGATCGAATCGATTCGGAAGCACAAGGCGGCCTACCTGATGGCCGTGGGCGGCGCCGCGTACCTGGTGTCGAAGGCGATCCGCACGTCGCGCGTGGTTGCGTTCGAAGAACTGGGCATGGAAGCGATCTACGAGTTCGACGTGAAGGACATGCCGGTCACGGTGGCGGTCGATGCGCAGGGCATCTCGGTCCACAACACGGCGCCGGCCGAATGGTCCGAGAAGATCCGCACGCTGAAGATTCCGGTTCGCGTGGCCTGACCGCTCGATGGCTGAAGTCGACACGCTGCGCCGGTTCGTCTTCGAACGGTATCCGTTCCGCGGCCAGCTCGTGCATCTCGGGCCGGCGTGGAAAGCCATGATGGAGCACCACGACTACCCCGGGCACGTCCGCGACACGCTCGGCGAGGCGGTCGCGGCCGCGGTGCTGCTCGCGTCGACGCTCAAGTTCCATGGCTTGCTCACACTGCAGCTCCGTGGCGCAGGTCCCATGCACCTCATGGTCGTCGAATGCACGGACGGACTCGCCTTGCGCGCCGTCGCGCGATTCCGCGAGCCGCCTGCGACTGCGGACCTGCGCGAACTGTCGGGTGACGGCACGCTCACCGTGACTGTCGAGAACGAAGGCGCGGCGAATCGCTACCAGGGCGTCGTGCCGCTCGCCGGCGCGTCGATGAGCGAATGCCTGCGCGAATACTTCGAAAGCTCCGAGCAGTTGCCCACCCGGCTCTGGCTGCACGCGGACGGCGAGAACGTTAGCGGGCTGCTGCTGCAACGCCTGCCGGTGACGTCCAGGCCGACAGCGGTACTGGAATCCGGCGCTGGCGTCGTGTCGGAGGATGAGCTCGAAGACGCGTGGCGTCGCGTGCAGCTGGTGGCGGACACGGTCACGGGCGCCGAGCTCGCCGAGCTCGACGACAAGAAGCTGCTGTACCGGCTGTTCAGCGAAGACGACGTGCGGATGTTCGAGTCGACGCCGGTGTTCTTCCGCTGCCGCTGCTCGCGCGAACGCGTCGAGAACATGTTGCGGGCGCTGGGCCGCGACGAGGTCGACTCCATGGTCGAGGAATTCGGCCAGGTCGAGGTCCGCTGCGAGTTCTGCAGCCGCGCGTACCGGCTGGACGCGGTCGATTGCGCTGCGCTCTTCGTCGGGCCGGGGCCGTCCCCGGCCGGCGTCCACTGACGACCGGACGCGCCCTTGTGACGGGCGTGCCGCGCGGGGTGATGGCAGTGGCCGGCCCGCGTTCCCGGCGCAATGCTTCCTCTGTTGCATCGCAGCGGAGGACATGGTGATATCTTAAAATGAGATTGATCCATGCCATTTTGGCTCCCTCACGGTGCGTCCCTTGACTGCCATGCCTGCCGCGCTCGACCCGTCCGTGCGTCCGCCGGTCGAGGTGTCGTTCGAATTCTTCCCGCCCAACGATGACGGGATGGAGCAGTTGCTGTGGGAATCGATCCAGCGGCTGGCACCGTTGCGGCCGCGCTTCGTCTCGGTCACCTACGGCGCCGACGGATCGACCCGCGAACGCACCCACGGCGTGGTGTCGCGAATCCTGCGCGAGACGTCGCTGACTCCCGCGCCGCACCTGACGTGCGTCGGCGCGCCGGCCGGCGAGATCCTCGACGTTGCGCGCGGCTACTGGGACGCCGGGGTGCGTCACATCGTGGCGCTGCGGGGCGACATGCCGCCCGGCCAGACGACGTATGCGCCGCACCCGCAAGGTTTCGCGTACGCGGTCGACCTGGTGCAGGGCCTGCGCACCATCGGTGATTTCGACATCTCGGTGGCGGCCTACCCGGAGGTTCACCCCGAGGCACCCGACGCGAAGTTCGATCTGGACAACCTGCGCGCCAAGGTGGACGCGGGCGCCAGCCGCGCGATCACGCAGTTCTTTTTCGACACCGACATCTTCCTGCGCTTTCGCGACCAGTGCGCGGCGGCCGGCATTGCGGCCGAGATCGTGCCGGGCATCCTGCCGATCACGCGCTTTCCGCACATGCTCAAGTTCGCCAAGCGTTGCGGGACGAGCGTGCCCGACTGGCTGGTGCACCGCTTCGACGGGCTCGAGGACGACCCCGAGACGCGCCGCCTGATCGCGGCGAGCTTCGCCATCGAACAGGTGAAGCGGCTGCAGCGGAATGGCGTCAGCCAGTTCCACTTCTACACGCTGAATCGCGCGGAGCTGACCGTCGCAATCTGCCACGCCCTGGGGGTACGCACCCCTGCAGGCGCTCGCGCGGCCGTGCTCGCCTGACCGCGCGGGACGCGAATCGGCTAAGGTGCTGACTCCGCTTACCGGGGACAGCATCGTGCAAAAAATCCGTCGCCTCTCGCCTGCAGCGCTCGTCCTGTGCTGCGGGCTCCTGGCCGCCTGCGCGACCAGCACCTCGACGAACGACACCCAGCGCAGCGCAGCAAAGGCCGCACCGGCAACCAACGCGACCTTCGACGTGATCGTGCGCCACGGCATGGTCTACGACGGCAGCGGAGCCCCGGCGCGCCGCGCGGACGTCGGCATTCGCGGCGATCGCGTGACCGTCGTCGGTGATCTCTCGGCGGCGAAGGCCACCACGGAGATCGACGCGACCGGCAAGGCGGTCGCGCCCGGCTTCATCAACGTGCTGTCGTGGGCCAACCGTTCGCTGATCGCGGATGGCCGCGGCATGAGCGACCTCAAGCAGGGCGTCACGCTCGAAATCATGGGCGAGGGCGAGTCGGGCGGACCGCTCAGCGCCGCGATGAAGGCCGACATCCTCAAGCACCAGGGCGACATCAAGTTCGAGATCGACTGGACGACGCTCGGCGAGTTCCTCGACTCGCTGGTGCGGCGCGGCGTGTCGCCGAACGTGGCCTCATTCGTCGGCGCCACCAGCGTGCGCATGGTCGTCCTGGGCGAGGACGATCGCGATCCGACGCCAGCCGAGCTGGCGCAGATGCAGGATCTGGTGCGGGCGGCGATGCGTGAGGGCGCGCTCGGCGTCGGCAGCTCGCTCATTTACGCGCCAGCGTACTTTGCCGAGACACCCGAATTGATCGCGCTGGCCAAGGCCGCGGCCGAGTCGGGCGGCGGCTACATCTCGCACGTCCGCAACGAGAGCTACCGCCTCGAGGCCGCGATCGACGAACTGATCGAGATCACGCGGGCCGCGGGCGGCCACGGCGAGGTCTATCACCTGAAGGCGGCCGGCGAGGCGAACTGGGGCCGGATGGCGAGCGCCATCGCGAAGATCGAACAGGCACGGAGCCAAGGCGTGTCCGTCAGCGCCAACATGTACACCTACACGGCCGGGTCGACCGGACTCGACGCAGCGATGCCGCTGTGGGTGCAGGCCGGCGGTCTCGACGCGTGGGTCGCGCGCCTGAAAGATCCGGTGCAGCGTGCACGCGTCGTGAACGAGATCCGCAATCCCCCGGCCGGCGAGGAAAACCTGTTCGTCACCGCCGGTTCGCCCGACCGCGTGCTGTTCGTCGCGTTCAGGAATCCGGAGCTCAAGCATCTCACCGGCAAGACGCTCGCCGACGTGATGAAAATGCGCGGCACCAGCGCCGAGGACACGATCATCGACCTCGTCATCGAGGACAACTCGCGCGTGCAGTCCGTGTACTTCCTGATGAGCGAAGACAACGTGAAGCTCGGCTTGTCGCAGCCGTGGGTGAGCCTGGGGTCAGATGCCGAGGCGCTGGCGCCCGAAGGCGTGTTCATGAAGTCGAGCACGCACCCGCGTGCCTACGGCAATTTTGCGCGCCTGCTCGGCAAGTACTCGCGTGACGAGCAGTTGATGCCGCTCGAGGAAGCGGTGCGGCGCCTCACGCAACTGCCCGCGACGAACTGGAAACTGCAGGACCGCGGCTGCCTCGACGCGCGGTGCTTTGCCGACGTGGTGGTGTTCGATCCTGCCGCGATTGGGGACAAGGCGACGTTCGACGCGCCCAAGCAGTACGCCGTCGGCGTCGAGCACGTGCTCGTCAACGGCGTGCCCGTGATTCGCAACGGCGAACACACCGGGGCCAAGCCCGGTCGCGTGGTGCGGGGGCCGGGCTATCGACCTTGAGATCCGGGGACTTCAGGCGACAGAGGTCAGCCGAGTGCGCTAAGGCCTCTTGCGGCCGGCGGACACCCCGGGTTTCACGGGCGTCGGCTTTACGCGCACTGGTCCGGGCTTGGCCGCCGCAAGACGCGCATTGCCGGGTCGAAACCAGCGCTCGCGGAGTCGCTCCTCCTCACGAAGAACTTCGCGATGGGTCCGCTCCAGTTCCGCGACAAACGCGGTCATGGCGGGGGACATCGTTCGTTTGCGCAGGCGGACGATGGCCCATTCGCCATGCATCCATGGTTCGTGGAGCAGGGGCACGATCTGGCCTCGTTCGAGTTCCGCGCGAACCATGCCCAGCGTTGCGAGAGTAAACGCATCCGAGCTCGCCACGATGTCGGTTGCCAGGCGCAGCGTTGGGCACTCAACAGCCGGAAACGGCACTGACGGCGACCCGGACCGGGGCGCAGCGAGGCGCCGTGAGGCGAGGATGGGCTTCAGAAGGCGGGGTGGGAGCATCACGACCTGGGCGAACGGATACTCGAGCGCATTCGCAAGGTTGATCGGTACTCTGGTCGTCAATGGGTGCCCTGCTCGCACCACGATGTAACCTGGAATGGGTGCGAGCTTGGCAACGACCTCCAGGTTGTCATCGCTTTCCAGCACGCTCGCTTCGGCGATCCCGAGATCGAGGGCTCGTGTGCGAACAAGCCGGGCCAGCGTTGACGGCGAGTCCATCAGGATTCGCAGTCGCACGCCCGGATGTGCGGCGGCGAATGCCGGTACACAGGTGGGCGCGAGCGTTTCCATCACGTAGGGGCCCGCACCGACCGAGAGTTCGCCAGTCGCAAGGCCCTTGGCGAGGGCGACCTCGCGCTCGAGGTCGGCCGCCCCCGCGACCAACTCTTCCGCGTGCTGCATGAACACGCGCCCAAAGTCCGTCAGCTCGAGGCCGGATCGGCTGCGAACGAACAGCTGCAACCCGACTTGCTCCTCCAGTTCCTTGATGCCCTGGCTCAGGGCCGGCTGCGAAAGGTTCAACGCCGCGGCGGCGCGGCTGAAGCTGCCGTGCGCCTTCAGGGCCTGAGCCTGGCGCAAGAGGTGAAGCTTGATCTTCATCGCGAGTCCTCGTTTGACCGCGAACGTCAACTATAACTAAATCGAATGCTTATGATCCGGAATCCGACTTTGCCTTATTTTCAAATGATTCTCAGACTCCTATCGCTTGACCCGCGAGCAGAGCAGACCTGGGCTCACCAGATCACCCACAAGAGCACGTAAACCATGAAGTCCGTCCTTGCGCAAAACATGCTAGCCGCCACGCTCGTCGCAGGGCTGACGTCCACCTCCGCATGGGCGCAGCAGTTGCCGACCACCGGTACCGTCAATTCGCGCCTCGGAAAGCTCGAGATCAATAACGGCTTCCCGACCGAAGCCACGGTCAAGAAGCTTTACGACGACATCGATTTCCAGCGCGCCAGCCAGGCGTACCTGTGGGGGTTGCCGCTCATCGCGATGGTGCAATGGCAAGGCGAACAGCGCGACAAATTCGGGGCGGGAAATCTCGATTACGTGGATTACCTGACGTTCAAGGACAAGCTCGGGCTGCTGACGGCCAACGCCACCACCCCGTACGTCATGGCGTTTCCAAACATGAAAGACACGGGCCCACTCGTGGTGGAAGTCCCGGCCGGCGCGATGGCCGGCGGTATCGTGGACTTCTGGCAGCGCCCGCTCACGGATACCGGACAGACCGGTCCGGACAAGGGCGCAGGCGGCAAATACCTCGTGCTCGGCCCGGACGATCCCGACATGAAGCCGGAGGGTTACTACGTCGTGCGCTCGCCCACAGTAAACATCTGGTCCGGACATCGCGCGCTGGATCCGGACCCGGCAAAGGCCAAGGCGGCCATTGCCGGCTTGAGGATCTATCCATACAGCCAACGCGACAACCCGCCGCCGACTCGCCATGTGTCGCCCGACGGCCGCAAATGGAGCGGCGAGCAGCCTCGTGGGCTCGCTTACTGGGAGGCCCTGGCCCGGGTTATCGACGAGGAGCCCGTGCTCGAGCGCGACCGCATCATGCTCGGCATGCTGCAACCGCTCGGCATCGAGAAAGGCAAGCCATTTAGTCCGTCGGAGCGCCAGAAGCAGATCCTGATCGAAGCGTCGCAGGTCGGCGAACTCATGGCGCGCACGATCAGTCTGGAAAAGCGTTTCGAAGGCGCGCAAGTCTGGCCCGGCAAGCAGTGGGAGATCTCGCTGTTCCTGCAGGAGACATCGCAGGAAGCACCGCACTACACGCAGTTCGACGAACGCACATCGTGGTTCTACGAGGCTGTCGGCGTTTCCGTCGGCATGATGGGACGCACTGTGGGCTTCGGGCAGGTCTATCTCGAAGCGTCGAAGGACGCGGCAGGTCACTGGCTCGAAGGCGCCAGGACCTATCGTCTGCGAGTGCCGCCCAATGCCCCGGTTGCACAGTTCTGGTCTTTTACCGTCTACGACAATGAGACCCGCTGTTTCGTCGACACCGGTGTGCAGCCCGATCGGTCATCGCGCGACAACATCGTAAAGAACGCCGACGGTTCGGTGGATCTCTACTTCGGGCCGCAGGCTCCGGTCGGAAAGCCGGCGACGAACTGGATCAAGACGATCCCAGGCAGGGGCTGGTTCACGTATTTCCGTCTGTACGGCCCGACCCAGCCGTATTTCGATCGCAGCTGGGTGCTGCCGGACATCGAGCTGGTTAAATGAAGAAACCAGGAACGGACCTGAAATACGCATGCATGCGGCGTCTGCCAGCCGCCGCTGCCGCCTGTGCGGCGGCGCTTGCGTGGATTGCGTCGCCGGCGATCGCCGAGCCCAACCGCTTCGACGAACTGGCGAATGCTCCGTTCGTCGAAAACCGCCCGACGCCGGAGACCAGCCGAACACTCCGTGACGAGTTGCTCTTCCAGCGCGCGACGCAGGCGTACCTGTGGGCATTGCCGCTGGTCAACACGCTCGGCATGAAGGCCGGCTCGGAGTCGGTCTTCGGCGCCGGCTACAACGTGCTCCCGATCTGGAAAAAGCGCCTCGACGCGAAGACGCTGGTGACGACGCCGAATTCCGACGTCATCTACGCGATGAGCTACCTGGACCTCGGCAAGGACGGTCCGCTGGTGTTCGAAGCGCCGCCCAACCTGCAAGGCATCCTGCTCGACTTCTGGCAGCGGCCGATTCCCGTCGATGGCGGGAAGTTCTACGGCGACGTCGGGCTGCCCGGTCCCGACGGCGGCAAGGGTGGCAAATTCCTGCTGCTGCCGCCCGGCTACCAGGGCGACGTGCCCGCTGGTCATTACGTCTATCGCTCTGGAACCAACAACGTCTTCGTCTTCCTCCGCTCCTTCTACAAGGACCCGCAGGATCTGGGGCCAGCGGTGGCGCTGATCGAACAATCGAAGATCTATCCGCTGCATGGCAAGGCGACCGCCAAGGCGATGCAGTTTCCCGACGCCTCGGGCGTACCCGCCAACATGTTGCCCCGCTACGACGCCACGGCATTCGACCAGCTGCAGCAGCTGCTGGACAGCGAGGGTCCTCACCTTGCGGACGCCGATTCGCTGGGCCTGCTGGCGTCCATTGGAATCGCGCAGGGCAGGCCGTTCGCACCCGATGCGGACACGCGGGCGATTTTCGAGCAGGCCGCGAGGACGGGCTACAAGATGAGTCGCGTCGTCGGCTTCGAGGAGACCGCGAACGGCGGCTCACTGCGGGTCTACGCCGATCGACGGTGGGTCAATCCCATCGACAACGTGACGCCGCCCGGTCCGCGCACCGAGCGCGACTTGTCCTGGAAGAATACCGCTGGCAACTACCTCGACCTCGATGCACGCATCTGGTTCTTCACCAACTACTACTCGGTCAGCCCGGGGATGTTGTCGAAGATCCCCGGCAAGGGCGCGGCCTACATGATCGCCTTCACGGACGGTGCAGGTGCTGCCCTCGCGGGCGGCAGCAACTATCGCCTGCATCTGCCAGCTGACATCCCCGCCGCCAACTTCTGGTCGCTGACCCTGTACGAGGCTGAGAACGCATCGGGCCTCGCCAACGGGCAGCCCTTCCCATCGCTCGGTTCGCGCGACAAGCCAATGCAGAACAAGGACGGCAGCACCAGCCTTTACCTCGGCCCCAAGGCACCGGAGGGCAAGCAAGCCAACTGGCTCGCAACCGTGCCGGGCAAGGGCTACTTCGCAATTCTCAGGCTGTATGGCCCAACCGAGGCGGCGATCAACAAGACCTGGAAACCGGGCGACATCGAGCTGACGACGGCAGGCGTTGAGTAGGGCCCGTAGGCCCGCGCGCAGCAGAGGATCAAGCGGGTTCGCGGCCTTGCATGCCGCAGCCGGTCCGAGTGCAACGGTGGAAATCCCACCCCCCTTCACCGGGGCACGGTGGGCCGGGGCGGCAACGTCCCGGTCCGCCTCTTCACTCAGTCCCATGCTGCTGCGCTCGATCCGTTGTCAGGCTGAAGCAGAACGCGTCGGATTGCGTGTGTCTGGTCCTGCCTACTTGCGCTGCGCGGCCGACGAGTCGCGCACGGCGCGGAATTCGTTGCCTGCATTCCAGTTCGGCCACACGCGCGAGTTCGCCAGGTCGCTGGCCATCTCGTAGATCAAGGTGGCGTCCTGCGCGGCGCCACGCAGGTCCCATGCGTCGTTCCAGCGATCGCACGCCTGGTGATAACAATCGGCAGTGAACTGCGCCACCCAGCGATCGCCCGCTTCACGCCCGCCGTTCACCAGGTCGTGACCGCCGCCGATGCCCATCAGCAGTAAAGCGGGCACGCCGCGCTTGGCGAAAGGAAAATGGTCGGCGCGGTAAGCGAGCCCGCGCTCTGGCTTCGCGTCCGGGGTCACTACACGATTCTGGCCCGCCGCCTTGTGCGCAAGCAGCCCCTCGAGCTCGCTCTGTCCTGCGCCGACGAGCACCACGTCGCGTGCCAGCCCGTTCGGCTGCAGCACGTCCATCGTCAGGTTCGCGACCGTCGTCTCGAGCGGCAGCAGCGGGTTCGTCGCGTAATACTCTGACCCCAGCAGGCCCCGTTCCTCGGCTGTCCAGGCGGCGAAGACCAGCGTGCGGTCGGGTTGCTTGCCCTGCTTGAAGACGCGCGCGATCTCGAGCGCTGCCGCGAGGCCGATGGCGTCGTCCAGGGCGCCGGGGCGCACGCGCTGGCCCTGCGCGTCGGGTGCGCCGATGCCATAGGCATCCCAGTGACCGCCGATCATGATGCTTTCCAGCGGATGACGCTGGCCCGTGATCCTGCCGAGCACGTTGTGGCTGTCGACGCGCGAGTGCTGCAGGGGAAAGTCTGCCGAGAACGTAGCTGCCTTGAGTTCGACTGGCGCGAAGTCCTTGCTGCGCGCGGCCTGCTTGAGCGCGGCGAAATCGAGCCCGGCTTCCTTGAACAAGGCTACGGCGGCATCCAGGTGCAGCCACGATTGCAGCAGCAGCTTCTCGCGCGCCGGGTCGGCGCGAACGATGTCGTAGCCTTCGCCGTTCGGCGCGATCGCCGTCTTCCAGCCGTAAGCAGCCGGCCCCGTCTCGTGCACGATCAGCGCGGCAATCGCGCCGCGCCTGGCTGCTTCCTCGTACTTGTAGGTCCAGCGCGCGTAATACGTGGCGGCATTGCCGCCGAACTTGCCGTACGCATCGTCACCAGCGGTCGCTTCGAAGTCCGGATCGTTGACGAGGTAGACAGCTACCTTGCCGCGCAGGTCCACGCCCTTGTAGTCGTCCCAGCCGCGCTCCGGTGCGCGCACGCCATAGCCGACGAACACGATCGGCGCATTCACGATGGTCACCCGGTCGACGGGGCGCAGCGACAACGCAGCCATCTGCTCCTGCTGCTTCAGTTGCGTGCGCTTGCCCGCGACAGTGACGCTCATGTCGGCGTCCACCGGCATCTGCGTGCGCAGCAGCGGCACGACCTGGGTGTACGATCCGCCGGGCCCCGCAGGCTCGAGGCCGGCCAGCTTGAACTGGTCGACGAGGTACGCAACGGTCTTCGTCTCGCCCGGCGTTCCTGGCGAGCGTCCCTCGAACTCATCGGACGCCAGCGTGCGCGTGATGCTCGCGAGTCGGGCGGGATCGATGGCAGTGGTGCTCGCGGGGTCGGCTGCGGCAGCGAACATCGGCGCCAGCGCCGCAAACGCGCCTGCAATCCTGCGCCACCCAATCGTTGCCTGTGTCATGTGTCGAAGTCCTCGAGCCTGGCGCTGCGCAGCAGGCGTTGGTAGCGGATGGTGCTGTGCGGCCAGTTGTTGGTGATCGTGCCGTCAGCGAGCTTGTACCAGCTCGCGCCGGTCGCCGCCCACACGGACCGGGCGAGGTCCTGCTGCAGGCTGTGGTTGTAGGCTTCCAGCACGTCGCGCTTCACGTCGATGCGACGCAGGCCGCGCGCCCGCATCTGTTCGAGCACATCGAGTATGTAGCCGACTTGCGCCTCGATCATGACCAGGATGCTGTTGTGGCCCAGGTTCGTGTTGGGCCCGTACAGCATGAAGAAGTTCGGAAAGCCGCTGACGGTCACGCCGAGATAAGCGCGCGCGCCCCTGGACCATTCCTGCCGCAGGTCGAGCCCATCGCGCCCCGTGATGCGCATGGGCGCCAGGAAATCAGTGCTCTTGAACCCGGTCGCGTAGATGATCACGTCGGCCGCATGCAGGGTGCCCGTGCCGGTGCGCACGCCGTCGGGTTCGATGCGCTCGATCGCGTCGGTCACCAGCGCGACGTTCGGTCGCGTGAGCGTGGGGTAATAATCGTCGTTGAACAGCACGCGCTTGGCGCCGATGGGAAACTGCGGCACGAGCTTCGCGCGTAACGCCGGATCCCGCACCTGCCGCCGCAGGTGTGCGAGCGACTTCCAGCGCGCCAGCGCCTGCACGGGCCGCACCTGCTTCATCAACGGCGTGAGCTGCAGTTCGCCGAAGAAGAACCATTGCACGTCGTGATACAGCTTGGCCAGTGCCGGGAACCGCGTGAGCAGCCGCTGCGTGCGCGGGGCATACAGCCGGTCCTTGCGCGGCAGCAGCCAGTTGGCCGAGCGCTGGAACACCGTGAGCTGCGCGGCGAGCGGTGCGATCTGCGGCACGAACTGCACGGCGCTCGCGGCATTGCCGATGACGGCGATGCGCTTTCCGGCGAGGTCGACGCCGTGGTTCCACTGCGCAGAATGGAACTGTGGGCCGGTGAACTCGGCTTGCCCTGGAATCTGCGGCGTCGAGGGGCGATTGAGCTGGCCGACACCCGCCACGACGAAATCCGCGACGATGCTCGAGCCATCGGTGCAGGTCAGCGTCCACGTGCCGGTGGCATCGTCATAGGAGGCCGCGCTCACCTCGGCGTTGAAGCGGCAGTGCGGCAGCAGTCCGTGCCGGATCGCGAGCTCGGTCGAATAGCCGAGCAGCTCCGGTTGCCACGCGAACCGGCGGCTCCAGTCGGTCTTCTGCGCGAACGAGAAGCTGTACAGGAAGGAGGGGGCGTCGCACGAGGCCCCCGGATAGGTGTTGTCGCGCCAGGTGCCGCCGAGCGTGGCCGCCTTCTCGAGGATGACGAAATCGTGCTGGCCGGCCTGCTTCAGGCGCATGCCCATGCAGAGGCCGGAGTGCCCGGCGCCGATCACGGCTATGCGCGTGCGTCGCGCGTCTTTCGGTTCGCTCATGCCGCGCCCGTCTTCGTGCCTTACAGGGAGTCCAAGCTTGCAGCGATCAGCGGAACTGCGCCAGATAGGATGTTCCGCCGAGCGCGTTCATCTGCCGCAGGATCCACGCCTGCCGCTTCTTGACGTAGCGCGATGGCGCGCTGACCTTGAAGCGGGTCGGCGCGGGCAGCACGGCAGCGAGCAGCGCGGCCTCGGACCGGGTCAATTTCGCCGCGTCCTTGCCAAAGTACCGTCGGCTCGCGGCCTGTACGCCGAAGGTGCCGCGCCCGAACTCCGCGATGTTGAGGTAGACCTCCAGGATGCGCTGCTTGCTCCAGCAGGCCTCGATGAGCACCGTGATGCCCGCCTCGAGACCCTTGCGGAACCAGCTCTGCCCGCGCCACAGAAAGATGTTCTTGGCCACCTGCTGCGAGATCGTGCTGGCGCCGCGCACACGGCGGCCCCGCTCACGGTCGGCCAGCGCCTTGTCGATCTGCTTGAAATCGAAGCCGCGGTGGCGCGGGAACTGCTGGTCCTCAGCGGCGATGACCGCCACGGCCGCGTACTTGGATATCTGTGGCCAGTCGACCCAGTCATGGCTGAAGTCGTAGCCCTCTGCACGGGAGACGAGGGCCTTGGCCCGGTCCGCGACCATGAACGTCGTGAACGGCGGGTCGATCCAGCGGAAGGCGAGGACGACGGCGACGGTGAGCGCCGCCCAGGCGGCGCCGGCCAGCAGCAGGCCGCGCAGAATCCTGCGCCCCAGTCCTCGCCGTCGTTTCGCCACGCGCAGCGGGCCTGGGCGCGGGTGGAGTTACTTGGCCGCTTCGACGCGCTTGGCGCTCAGGACCTTGATCGGCTCGACCGGCACGTCGTCGTGCATGCCACGGCGACCGGTCTTGACCTTGGCCATTGCGTCGATCACCGACATGCCTTCGGAGACACAGCCGAACACCGCATACCCGGCGCTGCCGCGACCCGGGTCGAGATTCGAGTTGTCGACCAGGTTGATGAAGAACTGCGACGTCGCGCTGTGCGGATCGTTGGTGCGCGCCATCGACAGCGTGCCGCGACGGTTGCGGACGCCGTTGTCCGCCTCGTTCTTGATCGGCGCGCGCGTCGATTTCTGCTTCATGTCCTCGGTCATGCCGCCGCCCTGCACGACGAAACCCGGGATCACGCGGTGGAACACGGTGCCGTCGAAATGCCCGGCCTCGACGTAGTCGATGAAGTTCTGCACCGAGACGGGCGCGTCCTTTTCGAACAGTTCAATGGTGAACGCGCCGAGCGAGGTTTCGAATCGGATCATGGCTGCGGGACCTGCCTGCAAAATGAATGGAGCGGGAGAGGGTGCGAATAGTGACGGGACGGGCCGACGATGTCACGTCCCGGGCGCGTCGGGCCAATGGCCTGCGGTGCAGCGCTCGAGACCGGCCAGGTCGCGATGCGTGGTCACGGCGACGAAACCGGCGCCTGCCAGCAGCTCGCGGACCGCTCGGCCCTGGCTGTCCCCGTGTTCCAGGATGAGCCCGCCGCCCGGCACGAGGTGGGTTCCAGCCGCTGCCGCGATGACGCGCAAAGCCTCGAGGCCGTCGGCGCCGGCGAATAGCGCGCCACGCGGCTCGTAGCGCCGCACGGCTGCCTCGACGCGGGAATCGTCGTCGGCGATGTAGGGCGGATTGGACAGGACCAGGTCGAACCGCTCGTTCGCGACGGGCGCGAACCAGCTGCCCTGCCTGAACACCACGTTCGTGAGTTGCAGGCGCGCGGCATTGCGCGTCGCGATGGCCAGTGCCTGCCCGGAAATGTCGATGCCAGTGACGCTCGTGCCTGGCCGTTCTTGCGCGACGGCCAAGGCGATGGCGCCGCTGCCGGTGCCAAGGTCGAGGATGCGAGCGTGCGAGTCGCCCGCCAGGAGCTGCAGCGCCAGTTCGACGACGAGTTCCGTCTCGGGGCGCGGCACCAGCACGTCGGGCGAGACGGCCAGCGTGAGCGACCAGAATTCCTTTTCGCCGAGAATGTAGGCCACGGGCTCGCCGTGGGCGCGTCGCGTGACGTAAGCCTCGTAGCGGTCCGTGGCGTCGCAGTCGAGGATGCGCTCGTCGCCGTGGGCGAGCAGCCATGAGCGCGACTGGCCGAGCGCGGCGCCGAGCAGGATCTCGGCTTCGAGGCGCGCCTGGTCGGTGACGCGCTGCAGGCGCGCGACGCCTTCTGAGATGAGCGCCGAAACTTCGGTCGCCACGCGCGCTACTCCAGCTGCGCCAGTTGCTCCGCCTGCCACTCCTGCTGCAGCGGGCCGATCACGTCGGCGAGCGCGCCTTCCATCACGGCCGCCAGCTGGTACAGCGTCAGGTTGATGCGGTGGTCCGTCACGCGTCCCTGCGGGAAGTTGTAGGTGCGGATGCGCTCCGAGCGGTCGCCCGTGCCCACCTGCAGCTTGCGCTCCTGCGCCTGCTGCGCCGTCTGCTTCGATCGCTGCGCCTCGAGCAGCCGCGCCCGCAGCAGCGACATGGCGCGCGAACGGTTCTTGTGCTGCGAGCGTTCGTCCTGGCATTCGACCACCACGCCGGTCGGCATGTGCGTGATGCGGATCGCGGAGTCGGTCTTGTTGACGTGCTGGCCGCCCGCGCCCGACGCGCGGAACGTGTCGATGCGCAGCTCGGCCGGATTGATCGGCAGGTCCTCGATTTCGTCGAGTTCCGGCAGGATCGCGACGGTGCAGGCGGACGTGTGGATGCGGCCCTGCGCCTCGGTTGCCGGCACACGCTGCACGCGGTGCGCGCCCGATTCGAACTTGAGCTTCGAATACGCGCCCTGGCCCACGACGCGGCTGATGATCTCGCGGTACCCGCCGTGCTCGCCCGCGCTTTCGGACAGCACTTCGACCTTCCAGCCTTGCCGCTCGGCGTAGCGCGAATACATCCGGAACAGGTCGCCCGCGAAGATCGCCGCTTCGTCGCCGCCCGTGCCCGCGCGGATTTCGAGGAAGATGTTGGAGTCGTCGCGCGGATCCTTGGGGATCAGCAGCCGCGTGAGCTCGAGATCCTCGGCCGCAAGGCGCTCGCGCAGTTCGCGCACTTCGTCTGCGGCGAGCTCGCGCATCTCCAGGTCGGCGCCCGCAACCATGTCCTCGGCTGCGCGCAATTCGCCCTCGAGCCTTGAGAATTCGCCGAAGCGTTGCGCGACGGACTCGAGCCGCGAGTATTCCATCGACAGTTCGCGGAACTGGCCCTGCTTCGCGATGACGCCAGGGTCGGCGAGCAGTGCTCCCACTTCCTCGAAGCGCTCGACCGTCTTTTCGAGACGGCGTCGGATCGACTCTTTCATCAGTCGTGCGGCTGGTCGAGCCGGTAGATTTCGGCGATCGTCTCGATGATTTCGCCATCGCCGGTCTCGGCTGCATCGCGCAGCCGCTGGCTGGGCGCGTGGATCAACCGGTTCGTGAGCGTGTTGGCGAGGAAGTTCAGCACTTCGTCCTGCGACTTGCCGTGGGCCAGCATCTGGCGGGCCTGCTCGAGCGTGCGCAGGCGCGTGCGCTCGGCGTCGTCGCGCAGGCGCCGGATCAGCGGCGCGGCGTCGCGCGTGCGCAGCGAATGCGTGAAGCGCTCGACCTCGGACTCGATCAGTTGGCCGGCTTCGCGCGCTGCCTGCCGCCGGCCTTCGATGTTTTCGTTCACGACCGACTGCAGGTCGTCCACCGTGAACAGGTAGACGTCCTCGAGTTCGGCCACGTCGGCGTCGATGTCGCGCGGCACGGCGATGTCGACCATGAACATCGGCCTGCGCTTGCGCGCGCGCAGCGCCTGCTCGGTCATGTGCCGGGTGATGATCGAATGCGGCGCCGCCGTCGACGCCACCACGATGTCCGCTTCCTTGAGGTGGTTCGGGATTTCGTCGAGCCCGATGGCGAACCCGTGGAATTCGGCCGCGAGCTCGCGCGCGCGGTCGATGCTGCGGTTGGCGATGATCATGCGGCGCAAGCCGTCTGCGTGCAGGTGGCGTGCGGCCAGCGCGACGGTCTCGCCGGCGCCGACGAACAGCGCCGTGCGGTTCTCGAAGCTCGCGAACACCGTGCGAGCCATTGCGACTGCAGCCGAGGCGACCGACACGGCGTTTGCGCCGATCTTGGTTTCGGTGCGCACCCGCTTGGCGACGGAGAACGCGGACTGGAAGAGGCGGTTCAGGATCGGGCCGGTGGTGCCGGCTTCCTGCGCGACACGGTAGGCGTCCTTGAGCTGGCCCAGGATCTGGGGTTCGCCGAGGACCATCGAGTCGAGGCCGGACGCGACGGAGAAGGCGTGACTGACCGCTTTCTGTTCGCCGTGGTGATACAGGCTGTTGTCGAGCGACACGCCGAGCCCGTGGTAACGCTGCAGCCAGGCGCCGAGCTCGGCCTGCCCGAGGCTGGTGGTCACGCAATACAGTTCGGTGCGGTTGCAGGTCGAGACGATGACCGTCTCCTGCACGTCGGGGATCTCGCGCAATTGTTGCAACGCGTCCGGGATGCGAGCCGGCTCGAAGACCACGCGCTCGCGCACTTCGACGGGAGCGGTGCGGTGGTTGATGCCGACGACGACGAGAGACATCCGGGACTCGGTCTGGAAAGACGCGAAATTCTGGGTGAACGGACCCCGCAACACAAGCTGCGCCGTGCTTCGGCTATAGTTGCGGTGCCATGCCTATCCGCATTTCCCGTGCATTCAGTAGCGCCCTGGGCGCAATCGCCGTCGGCCTCGTTGCGGCTTGCGCGGCAACTCCGCCCCCTGGCGCAGCCCGCGCGGACGCGCAGCTGGCCCCCGAATCCACCCAGGTCGCCGCCGAAGCGGCATTCGAGCGGGGCGACTATCCGGCCGGGGCCAGGATCTATCGCGAGGCGGCCCAGCGCTCGGACGACGAGACCGTGGCGGAACAGGCTACGCGCGCGGCGTTCGATCACACCCAGCTGCAGGAGGCCAGCCTGGCCGCCGCACGCTGGCTCGAATTGAACCCGACCAGCGAGAACGCGCACCGCTATGCCGGGATCGTCGCGCTCAAGCTGCATCGGCTCGACGAGTCCGAGCAACAGTTCGGTTACCTGCTCGACACGATCTACATCAGCCCGGCCGCAGGCTTCCTGGCGCTGTTGCCTGTCATCGGCGACGAGGGCGTGTCGACGGACGTGATGGAGCTGTTCCGGCGCCTTTCGGCGCGCCATCCCGACGTTGCCGAAGGCTATTACGCCTATGGCAGCGCGGCACTGCGGGCCGACAACTACGGCGTGGCCGAAGCCGCGGCGGCCACTGCCGTGGCCAAGGCGCCGTACTGGAAGCCGGCGAAGATGCTGCACGCGCGCACCCTGATCGCAAGCGGCAAGGACGAAGCCGGCCTCGCGCTGGCACGCGACCTGGTCACCGCACCCGACTCCGACATCGGTACGCACCTCGAATATGCGCTGCTTCTTTCCGCGACCGGGCGGGACGAGGAGGCGCGCGCGATGCTCACGCCCTACACCACGGGCAAGACCGTCTTGCCCGCCGCGGTACGCACGCTTGGCGCAATGGACCTCGACGCGGGCAATCTCGATGCGGCGACCGTGCAGTTCGAGAACCTCCTCGCCACGGGGGCGCAGTCCTACGAGGCGCTTTACTTCCTGGGAGTGATCGCGGAGCGCCGCAAGGACGACGAGCGCGCCGTGCGCTATTACGCCCGTGTTGCGGGGGGCAATTACCACCTCGTCGCGCAGCAGCGGGTCGCCCGTATCAAGGCCGTGCAATCCGGCACCGAGGCCGGCCTGGCGCATCTGGATGAGCTGGCGCGCACGCAGCCCCAGTTGGCGCCCGACGTTTATGCGGCCAAGGCCGCGCTGCTCGAATGGCGGGACGACACAAGGCGCGCCGGGCAGCAGTACGACGCAGGCCTCGAGCGGTATCCGGATGCGCTCGAACTGCGCCTCAACCGCGCTTTCTTCCTCGAGCGAACGGGCAAGCAGGATGCGGCGATCCGCGACTTGCGCGCGTTGCTGGCAGAGCGCCCGGGCGATTCACACATCCAGAATGCGCTCGGCTACACGCTTGCAGACCGCAACAGGAATCTTGCCGAGGCGCGGCAGTTGCTCACCGCGGCGCTGGCGCAATCGCCCGACAGTGCCGCGTTGCTCGACAGCATGGGATGGCTGCTGTATCGCGAAGGCCAGTACCCGGAAGCGCTTGCCTACCTGCAGCGCGCCGCCGAATCCGGCTCGGATCCGGAGATCGACCTGCACATCGGCGAGGTGCAGTGGGCGATGGGCGACCAGGCTGCGGCGCGCAAGACGTGGGCGGCCGCGCTCGAGAAAGCACCCGAAAACGACAAGCTGCGCCAGCGCATCGAACGCGCAGGCCGCTGAAGCCAGCAGCGCGCCGTGACCCGCCTGCGTTCCACGTGCGGTGTGCTGGCCTCCAGTCTGTTGGCGATGGGGTGTGCAACCACCGTCATCGATGCGCCATCCGGGCAGCGCGTGGCCGATCCCGACGTGCTGACGCAGTGGACGGCCAAGGGTCGCATCGCCCTGGTCGCGCAGGGTGAGGGCGGCAGCGGCAGTTTCGTCTGGCAGCAGCGGTCCGAGCGCACGGAGCTCTCGGTGCGCGGGCCGCTCGGCGCGGGCGGCCTGCAGGTCGTCACCGATGGCTCGGAGCTGAAAGTGTCCGATGGCACGGGCCAGCCGCTCGACGGCGATGCGGCGCGTGCCGCGCTGGAGCGCCGGTTGGGCGTCACGCTTCCGCTCGACGCGTTGCGTTACTGGATGCTCGGCATTCCCGCGCCCGAGACGGCGGGCGGGCTCGTGCAGCCCGCGACAGGATCTACCCCCGGCTTCGTCCAGGGCGGCTGGGTGGTCAGTTACGACGTGCTCGGTGTGCAGGCGGGCTGGCGGTTGCCGTCGCGCCTGAGCGCCACGACGGGCGCCACGCGCGTGCGCATCGTCGTGGACGACTGGGTCCTGCCTGCCCCATGAACCGCGCGCTGGGACATCCGGCGCCCTGGCCCGCGCCCGGCAAGCTGAACCTGTTCCTGCACATCGTTGGCCGGCGGCCCGACGGCTACCACGAGCTGCAGACGGCCTTTCAGTTCATCGATCTCTGGGATTCGATCCGTTTCTACCAGCGGCCGCCGGGCGTCATCGAGCGTCTGGGCACCCTGGCAGGCGTGCCGGCAGACCAGGACCTGACTGTCCGCGCTGCCAGGCGGTTGGCCGTGGCCGCCGCCGAGACCGGCGTGTCCCTGATGCAGGGGGTGGCAATCGAGGTCGAAAAGCGGCTTCCGATGGGGGGCGGGGTGGGCGGTGGCAGCTCGGATGCAGCTACCGTGCTCGTGGCTTTGAACCAGCTGTGGGGAACCGGGTTCTCCGCGGAGCGATTGGCCGAGCTGGGCCTCGAACTGGGCGCCGACGTGCCCGTTTTCGTGCATTCGCGGGCGGCCTGGGCGGAGGGAGTCGGTGAACGGCTCGTGCCAGTCGACTTCCCCGAACCGGTGTACCTGCTGTTGCGGCCCGACGTGGCCATCAGCACGGCGGATGTGTTCAAAGCCCCTGAATTGACAAGGGATTCTCCGGTGCTCACAATTGCCGGTTTCCTGCAGGCCGGTGGTCGGAACGACTGCGAACCCGTGGTGCGCAAGCAGTACCCGGGAGTCGCAGGCGCGCTCGACTGGCTCGGTCGCTTCGGCACTGCGCGTCTCACTGGCACCGGATCCTGCGTGTTCGCGGTGATGGCGGACGTGGCGCAAGCCGAAGCCGTGCTCGCTGGCAGGCCCGCTGGATGGCAGGGCTGGGCGACGCGTGGCCTCAACCGGTCGCCGCTCGCTGCACGTTTGCAGTTCGAGCAGCAGGCCGGCCGCTGACGGATGGTGCTGGGGCGGGACGACGACGACGGGCTGATGTGACGAACGCGTTGGGGTGTCGCCAAGTGGTAAGGCAGCGGGTTTTGATCCCGCCATTCGGAGGTTCGAATCCTTCCACCCCAGCCAAACTACAATGGCCAACCGGCTGTGGCGGACCGATTGAACGGGAGAGGCACGTAGATGGACGGCCCCATGATGGCGGTGTTCACGGGTAATGCGAACCCGCAGCTGGCGCAGGATATTTCGCGCTACCTGCAGGTGCCGCTGGGCCGTGCGCACGTCGGTCGCTTCAGTGACGGCGAGATCACCGTCGAGCTGATGGAAAACGTCCGCGGCCGCGATGTCTTCATCGTGCAGTCGACGTGCCCGCCGGCGAACGACACGCTGATGGAACTGCTGGTGATGGTCGACGCCTGCCGTCGCGCATCGGCGGCTCGCATCACGGCAGTGGTGCCTTATTACGGCTACGCCCGCCAGGATCGCCGCCCGCGCGCCACGCGCGTCGCGATCACGGCCAAGGTGGTGGCCAACATGCTCGCCAGCGTGGGCGTGCATCGAGTGTTGACGGTCGACCTGCACGCGGACCAGATCCAGGGGTTTTTCGACATCCCGGTGGACAACGTGTACTCGTCGCCGGTGCTGCTCGGCGAGGTGTGGCGGCAGAAGTACGCCGACCTCGTGGTGGTGTCGCCGGACGTCGGTGGCGTGGTGCGCGCGCGCGCGATCGCGAAGCGACTCGACGACGCGGACCTCGCGATCATCGACAAGCGCCGCCCGCGGGCGAACGTGTCGGAAGTGATGAACATCATCGGTGAGGTCGAGGGCAAGACCTGCGTCCTCGTCGATGACATGGTGGATACCGCGGGCACGCTGTGCCACGCGGCCAAGGCGTTGAAGGACCACGGCGCGAAGCGCGTTGCGGCCTACATCACCCACCCGGTGCTCTCGGGCCCCGCGGTGGATCGCATCGAAGAGTCGGCGCTCGACGAGCTGGTGGTCACGGACACGATTCCGTTGCGCGAAAACGCGCAGGCGTGCCGCAAGATCCGCCAGCTGTCGGTCGCGGGCTTGCTGGCGGAGACGATGCGCCGCATCCGGGATGAGGAGAGCGTGAGCTCGCTCTACCTGGATTGAAGGTGAAGAGAGATAGAAGGGGCTAGGGGCTAGGGGCTAGGGGTTAGTGAATAGGGGCTAGGGGCTAGGGGTTAGTCGGAACGCGCTCTGCGCGAAGAAGGCTCTCCCCGCGCGCACCGCACCTCCGTTCCGACTAACCCCTAGCCCCTATCCCCTAACCCCTTTCCTGGAGCTGCAGCATTCTGGTCGCGGATGCGGCAGCATTTTCTGTGCAACTGGAGTTTTACCAATGAAAACCGCATTCGAACTCGTCGCCGAGTTCCGTGACGCGCAGGGCAAAGGTGCGAGCCGCCGCCTGCGTCACGGGAACAAGGTCCCGGCCATCCTCTACGGTGGCCACCGTGATCCGCGCGCGCTGTCGCTCGATCACACCAAGCTGCTGCTGCTGCTCGACAACGAGCGTTTCTACTCGACGATCATCAACCTGAAGGTCGGCGAGCTGAACCAGGCCGCGATCCTCAAGGACGTGCAGCGTCACCCGGCGAAGAACGCCATCGTTCACATCGACCTGCAGCGCGTGCTCGACGACGAGAAGATCCGCATCACGATCCCGCTGCACTTCAAGGGCGAGGCCGGTTCGCCGGGCGTCAAGAAGGGCGGCGTCGTTTCGCACCTGCGCAACGAAGTCGAGATCACCTGCTTGCCGAAGGACCTGCCGGAGTTCATCGAGGTCGACCTGTCGGGCGTCGAGTTGAACCAGATGCTCTACCTCGCCGACCTGACGGTGCCGGCGGGCGTCGAGATCCCGGAGCTGACGCACGGCCGCAATTCGCCGATCATCTCGATCCATCACGCGCGTGCCTCCGAAGAACCGGAAGCGGCTGCGACGACCGAAGCGGCCGCGGGTGCGGCGGCGGCTCCGGCCGCTGGCGCGAAGCCCGCTGCGGGCGCGAAGCCGGCTGCGGCGGCTGCAAAGCCGGCGGCCGACGCCAAGAAGGACGCCAAGAAGTAATTCCTTGCTTCTCCCTCTCCCGGTCTCCGGGAGAGGGCGGGGTGAGGGCCTACTACTCTGGAGTCACGGGCCGCCCGTCACGAGGCGGCCCGATTTTCTTCTATCCCAGACAGAACCATCGAAAACATCATGGCGGGCACACCGTTGCAGATCGTGGTCGGGCTCGGCAATCCGGGGCCCGAACACCGCCTCACGCGCCACAATGCCGGATTCTGGTTCGTGGACGCGCTCGCCTATCGGCACAACGCGCAGTTCCGCGCGCATGCGCGCTACCAGGGCGAGATCGCCAAGGTCACGGTCGAAGGGCGCGAACTCGTGCTGCTGAAGCCGCAGACCTACATGAACCGCAGCGGGCTCTCGATCCGCGCGCTCATGGATTACATCAAGTCGCCGGTGTCCGAGATCATCGTGGTGCACGACGAACTCGACCTGCCGTGCGGCGTCGCCCGGCTCAAGCTCGGCGGCGGTCACGGCGGCCACAACGGCCTGCGCGACACCATCACGCATTGCGGCGCCGAGTTCTGGCGCCTGCGCCTCGGCATCGGCCATCCGGGCGACAAGTCACAGGTCATCGATTACGTGCTGCAGCGCGCTCGACCCGCCGAGGAAACCGCGATCGTCGATGCAATCGACGCCGGCCTCGAGTCGCTGTCGATCATGCTGCGCGAAGGCGCCGAGAAAGCGATGCAGCGGCTGCATACCGCGGGCAAGTCGCTGCAGCCCGGTCCCTGAATTCCCTCTTACCACTCCTCAATCCCCGGCAGTCACCAGAAAAATGGGCATCAAGTGCGGCATCGTCGGCCTCCCCAACGTGGGCAAGTCGACGCTTTTCAACGCGGTGACGCAGGCGCAGAACGCCGCGGCCGCGAATTACCCGTTCTGCACGATCGACCCGAACGTCGGGGTCGTGCCGGTGCCCGACCTGCGGCTGAAGGCGCTCGCCGACATCGTCAAGCCCGAAAAGATCCTGCCGACGACGGTCGAGTTCGTCGACATCGCGGGCCTCGTGGCGGGCGCGTCGAAAGGCGAGGGCCTGGGCAACAAGTTCCTCGCGCACATCCGTGAGACGGACGCGATCGCGCACGTCGTACGCTGCTTCGAGAACGACGACATCGTGCACGTGGCGGGCAGGATCGATCCGCTGAGCGACATCGACGTCATCAATACCGAGCTCGCACTCGCCGACCTCGATACGGTCGAGCGCGCGCATCGGCGCGCCGAGAAGGACGCGAAGGCCGGCGACAAGGACGCGATCCGGCTGCGCGACGTGCTGAAGCGCATGCTCGAGCACCTCGACGCCGGCAAGCCTGCCCGCACGCTGCCGCTGGACCCGCTGACGGAGCGGCCGCTGCTGCGCGAATACCACCTGATCACGATCAAGCCCCTGATGTACGTGGCGAACGTGGCCGAAGGCGGCTTCGTCGACAACCCCTACCTGGAAGCGGTGAAGACACGCGCTGCGACCGAAGGCGCCGACGTGGTGCCGGTGTGCGCCGCGATCGAAGCCGAGATCGCGCAGCTCGACGAAGGCGACCGCCTCGCGTTTCTCGAGGAGCTGGGCCTGCACGAGCCGGGCCTCGATCGCGTCATTCGCGCGGCCTATCACCTGCTCGGCCTGCTCACGTTCTTCACGGCGGGCGTCAAGGAAGTGCGTGCATGGACGACGCACGTCGGCGCGCTGGCGCCGCAGGCCGCCGGCGAGATCCACACGGACTTCGAGAAGGGCTTCATCCGCGCCGAGGTGATTGCCTACAACGACTTCATCGCCTGCAAGGGCGAGCACGGAGCGAAAGAGGCCGGCAAGATGCGGCTCGAGGGCAAGGAATACGTCGTGCGCGAAGGCGACGTGATGCACTTCCGCTTCAACGTCTGATCTTCACCTCTCCCGCTTGCGGGAGAGGTCGCGCGCAGCGCGGGTGAGGGGCCGATGTTATTCAAGACCCTCACCCCAACCCTCTCCCGCAACGCGGGAGAGGGAGCAAGAACCGTGCTCTCAGTTCGGCAGCGGCACGCTGTCCTTCACGGCGTCCAGCGCGTCCTTCAACCCGAATTTCTTTTTCTTCTTCGGCTCTGCGGGCGCCGGCGCGCCTGTGTCCGATGAGCCCTCGCCGCCGGTCCCCGCGCCGTCTTCAGGCATCGCGCCGCCATCGTCCATCGACGGCATGCCCAGCATCGCCGACGTCACCGACTTCACGCGCACCTTGAGCGCCCACTCGGGTTCCCACGCCAGCTTCGGATCGGTCGGCCGCGGCGGGTGCGCCAGGTTGAGCTCGGTGCCGTACGCAATCATGCGCAGCATCGCACCGCTGTCGTCGCCTTCGCCGAAGATGCCTTTGGGCACGTCGCACCGGGTGGTCGTCGGCGCCAGCAGCACCTTTTCCTTGCAGCCACTGGTCCACGGACTTGTTGGTCTGGTAGTCGACGAGTCCGAAGCCCGAGTCCGGCAGTTCGCTCGACGTCCACAGCGTCATCTCTGGCGTGCTCGCCGCCGTCGTCCTTGCCGCCCATCGCGGCGATGAAATATGCGCGTGCCGTGCGGCAGCGCCTGCCAGCTCAGCTGCGTAACGCCGTCGACCTGGGCCTGCTGCAAGGCGATCGGCGGCATGATGTCCTGCGCGGGCGGCAGCGTGAACTTGAAGCTCTCCGGCACGCCCTGGCCGGTAAACGCGTGATCGCCGGCGAAGCGATGCGCCCGTCGGGCACCATGCGGCGTGTCCTGCGCATTGGGCCAGACGGGACGGCCCGCCGCCGAATGCGTGCCACGCTGCGTGGCACGACGCCCCTTGAAGATCTCGCCAAACTGACTGAGCGTCGCGGCTGTCGAGAGATCCACGACCTTCGGCTGGCCGGCGCGCACCGTCGCTGCCGCAGCCCCAGAACAGCTTGATGCGTCCCTTGGGTTGCTCGGGCGAGTCGATCACGTCGCTTTCGCGCTCGGGCGCGGGCCTGGCCTGCGGCAGCACTTTCAGCTGCAGCGTGGGCGCGAGCTTCGTTCCTGCCGGCACGGTCTGCAGTGCCTCGGCCAGAGACGGATTGCGGCTCGTCCGCAGCGTGACGTCGACATAGCTGCCGCTGCCGCCGGCCTGCGTCAAGCCGAACTGATTCTCCGACTTGCCGCCGCCCATCAAGGCCGACATCGGCGTGTTGCCGCTGCACCGCCCATCATCATGCCGGCCATCCCGCCCGGCATGCCCGGCGAGGCGAAAGTGGCGATGTCGATCCAGCCCTGTGCGATGGGCGGTTTGTCCGCAGGGCGGGCGGCTGGCGCCTGCTGGGAGACCGCGGCCAGCGGCACCGCGGTCGCGGCGGTCCCGAGGGCAAACGCAAGCAGGCGAAGCAATGTGGGTTTCGGCGACTGGCTCACGGCGGGATCTCCCTTGGCTGACCTGTTGTTGCTGGAGGCACGGATCCGAGCAGCGGTGACATGACTAAGATGCGCCCGGTTCACATGAAAAGTCATGCCCGCCTTGACGCGGGGGCCGCCGCTCCGGACAATCCGCGGTCCCCAACGGCCCCCGTCATCGGTTCCGGCCGGCCAGACCTCGTGGTGAGGTAGCTCAGACGGTTAGAGCGAGGGATTCATAACCCCTAGGTCGGGAGTTCGATTCTCCCCCTCACCACCAATTCATCGACGCGTTGGCGTGGGCTGTTTCCCCCTTAACTTACGCGCAATCGGCGCGGATTCAGGCTCATCGGGCCATCCAGCGCCATCACCGGCTGCGGGAAGTGCGGATGCGGGGTCAAGGGCCGCTGCGCACAGTCGGTCAGTTTTCCCCGCAGCGCGCGTCATGCCCATAGGGACCGACCCCTTCCCCGCATCCAGGAAACTCGCCCTGGGGTCCATCGAACGCAAGGTGGATCGCTTCTCGGCCTATCTGCTGCTGCTGCTGGTAACGCTCGGTGCGTTGATCGTCAGCTTCGGCATCTACGTCCATGCCGAAAAGCAGATCGATGTCGCCAACGAATCGCGCGAGGAATCGCTGCGGGTCAGCAACCTGCTGTGGCAGTCATCGCTCGACCTGACCAGCATGGCGCGCTCTTACGTGGTCACCGGTGACGAGGACTATCGCAACCATTACTTGCGGATCCTCGCGATCCGCGATGGCCGCGAACCCCGGCCGACCGAAGACCGCGCCATGTTCTGGCAACTGTACGAGCGCGGCAGCGAGGCGCTGCCATCCGATGACCCGGCAGTGCCGCTGCTGGACCTGGCCCGTGCCGCCGGTTTCACCGCCGAAGAGCTGCGTGTACTCGGCGAGGCAAAAGCCAAATCCGATGCGCTTGCGCGCGTCGAGATAGAGGCAATGCGCACGGCGGCGACGAGCCCGCGAGACTCGGCGAGCCACGCGGCGGCGGTCGGCACGTTACACGATGACGCTTATCGGGACGCCCGCGGCGCCATACTGCGTCCCATCACCGCTGCCGAAAAGATGGTGGACCGGCGTACCCGCGAACAAGTCGGCACCGCCGCCAAGCGCGCGTACCAGATCCGCATCCTGGTGATCGTCATCGGCCTGGCGCAGATATTCCTGCTCTGGCGGACCCGCAGGCAGCTGTATGCAACCCTGGGCGGAACCGTGCGCGACGTCTACGAGACCATCGCGCGCCTCGGGCAGGGCGATTTCTCGCCTTCGCCAGCGACAGTTCGCGGTGGTGACAACGTACTCGGCTGGGTAGCCGAATCGCGCGCCCGGCTGGCGAGCCTGGAACTGGGGCACTTCAAGGCGATCGTCGAGAGCAGTGACGACGCGATCATCAGCATGACGCCCGAGGGCATCATCACCAGCTGGAATGCGGGCGCCGAACGGATTTTCGGCTTCACGGCCGCCGAGGCGATCGGGCATTCGATGGATCTGCTCATTCCGGAGGAGCAGGCAGCGCAAGAAGTCCGGATACGTGCGCAGGTGTCGCGTGGCGAGCAGATAACGAATTTCGAGACACGGCGACGCTGCAAGGACGGTCGCCTGATCGACGTCGCGGCGACGATCTCGCCCATCATCGACGAGAACGGCCACCTGATCGGTTCCTCGCAGATCGCGCGCGACATCACAGTCATGAAGCAACTGGCCGCCGAGCTCGTGCGCCATCACGACCATCTCGAGCGAAAGGTGGCCGAGCGCACGGCCGAACTCCAGGTGGCAATGGGAGCGGCCGAGGACGCCAGCCGGGCCAAGAGCGCATTCCTCGCCACGACCAGCCACGAGTTGCGCACGCCGCTGAACGCGATCATCGGCTTCAGCTCGCTGCTGCTCGATGGCATGATGGGCGAGCTCACGGTCGAGCAGCGCAAGGCGCTCGCCGTCGTGCAACGGTCGGGCGAAGAACTCCTGGCGTTGGTGACCGACATCCTGGACCTGAGCGCCATCGAGGCCGGCAACCTCCATGTCCACCCCGAACCGGTCCAACTGCAGGTCCTGCTCGAGAAGCTTTGCGAGGCCTTCCAGATCCAGGCGGGGAGCGGGGCCTCGAGATGCGGCCGGTCGTGTGCGAATCGTCGATCGTCGTATCGGCTGACGCGGCGCGCCTGGCGCAGGTGGTGCGCAACCTCATTGGCAACGCGCTCAAGTTCAGCGATCACGGTTTCGTGCAGGTGCGAGCGTCGCGCCGGGAAGACGCGACGGTGCTGATCGAGGTGCAAGACTCAGGAATCGGCATTCCGGTGGCGGAGCAGCACCGGCTGTTCCAGTCATTCCAGCGGGTCGTCCAGCCGACCGGGCGACTGCGCGCCGGAACCGGGCTCGGGCTGTCGATCTGCAAGCGAATCGTGGAAGCGATGGGCGGCGACATCGGGCTCGACAGCGATACGGGGCGCGGCAGCCGCTTCTGGTTCACATTGCCGCTCGCCCGTGCGGGGCAGACGCCAGTCGCTGAGGCGGCACCCACGGCACAAGTCTGATCAAACCGCCGGCGTCCGGTCCCAGGTCTTCGCGCGCCGCGACAGGTATGCATGCCACAGCAGCCGTGCCGCGACCGCGCGCCACGGGCTCCAGCGCCGCGCATAAGCCGCGGCCTGCTCACTCTGCGGCACACTCCTGAGGCCTCGCACTTCGGCCATCGATTGGTGGAGCCCGAGGTCGCCGGGCGGCCACACGTCGGGTCGCCGCAAGGCCATGAGCAGGTAGACGCCGGCGGTCCACGGGCCGACGCCTGGAATCAGCACCAACGCATCGCGAGCCGCGTCATCCGGCAGGCGCGCGATGCGGTCGAGCGCAACGGTTCCGCATTCGATCTGCCGCGCCAGTCCCACCACGTAGCGGGCCTTCTGGCGTGTGAAGCCGATCGACAGCAGGCCGGCCTCGCCGGACTCAGCGACTCTTGCAGCTGTCACCGTACCGTCGCAGTGCCGCTCGAATTTCGCGAACAGCGCGGCCGCGGACGCAAGCGATACCTGCTGTTCAAGGATGATCCGTGCGAGCGTCGGGAAGCCTGGCGGCCGCGCCCAGAGCGGGGGCGGGCCGTAGTCATCGACGATGCGTGCCAGGCGAGCGTCGCGTGCGGCCAGTTCGCGCACCGCGGCGAGCAACCGTGCCTCCGTGAGCGTGGCGGGTTTCGCCATCGCTTACGGAGTCGTGCAGAGCGCGGCCACGGCGAGCAACTGCGACTTGACCGAGCCTTTGGCGCCGAAGTCCCAGTTGCCACCGCGGATGACGTCGTCGACCAGCCACGCATCGCCGGTTCGAATCAACTGCACCGTGTCCTGCCACTCCACCTCGGGCTTGGCTGCGCCGGGCATCCGATACTCGAAGCCGACCTTGTATTCAGCGTGATCCGCGTCTGCTCGCGCTGCCGCGATCGACTGCACGCCATTGGCCTTCTCGAACAGCGAACTGAACACGTCGCCCTGGATCAACGGCGGCTCGGTGCCCTGGTGCTGGGCGTATGCGCAGCGCTCCGCGCGCGCGGCCTGTTCGAGCGCGGCGTTGAATGCGGGGCTGGCTTTCGCCGCGAACGCCGCCCGTTCGCTCGCGTCAGGCAGGCCCGTGCGGTAGCCGTGGAAATAGAAGTCGAGAAAGCCGTCCAGTGCGGCGCGTGATGCGTCGGGCGCAGTGGCGCTCGTCTGGCAACCGCTCGCGAGGATCGCTGTCAACGCGATCGCGAGCAGCAAGGTGGCGGCACGGCCGGTCGAAACTCGCATGGTCTTCCTGCAACTTGGCGTTACGGCAGGATACTCGCGCCCAGCGCAGGGTTGAACCCGGGCCGCTGCCGGGCGGGTTGATCTCGCGATGGATTGCATGCGCCGTGCGAGCGCTCGTCCGGCGAGTGCGAAGCTCAGGTGCGGCGCCTCCAGCGTTCGATCCGGTGCCTTTCCCGAGCGCGTGTCTGTCTTTCCAAGCGAGGGGAAAGGCACCGGATCGAACGCCGTCTCCGCGTCATTTGGCTTTCGTAATCGCCCGGGGGGTGACTTGCCGCGCTATTCCTGCATGCCGTGATAAAGCAGGCGGATCAGCAGTCGCACGCCGTCGTGCTCCTTCAGTTCCTGGTACCTGGGGCCCACGCGACCGCCGATATCGCGGATGTCCTCCATGAGCTCAGGGTGGAACTGGCACGTGAACGAGCGGCGCACGCGGTGGGTTTCCCAGTCCTTGTAGTAGATCGCGGTCGTGCCGACTTCCGTGAAACTGCGCGCGTTCACCCGGGTCTGGCCGAGGATCTCGATGGCGTAGGGCAGGCTGAGCAGCCAGGCCACCGGGCTCACGGCGAGCACGTGCCGCAACGGCACGATGGTGTCGTGCAGGGTCTTGTAGGCCCAGTTGGCGAACAAAGCGGCTTCTTCGTTCACCTCGTCGGCGTGGAACATCTCGACGGTGATCTCGCGCTCGAACGAAAGCACCTGGTCGATCACGCCGTCGAGTTCGTCGGCCACCAGCGCGTGCGTTTCATGGAGCTCGCGCGGAATGTGGTTCTCGTCATCACGACGGGCATACGGCAGCAGCGCCCGCGTGCCGACTTCGACGCCTTCGTTGCTGGCCACCGCGAAATCAGGGTCGTGCCAGCCGATCGCGCGCGGCTGGCCTTCCTTGACGACCTGCAGCTGGTCGCCCATGCGCGAGATGCGCTCAGCCGCGCGCTGCAGCGAATTGAGCACGCGTCCCGACGGGTCGAGCGGCAGGCGGGTCAGCTTGCCGATCTCGCGCACGGCCCGTTGCAGCAGACGGATGTGCGACGCGGCTGCGAGCTGGTGTCCCAGGCAGATGAAGATACTGGGGCCGCTCGCGGTGGAGCGGCGCAGGAGCAGCTGGTCCACGAGCTTGAGCATGTCCTCGAGGCCCACGCTCGAGCCTTCGAAGCTGCTCGCGTCGTGCACGGACGGGCAGCCTCCCTGCACGATCGTCGCGAGCCCCGCGCTCAGGATGTTGGCGAGGCGCTCGGGATGACGGATGCCGCTCTGCCACACCGGGAACAGCACCGTGTCGGCATCGGCCACCTGCTGGAAAACGTAAGCGAGATTTTTCGAGGCACGGACAGGTTCGCCACGCGGGTTGGTCCCGACGCTGGACCAGGGTTCCACCACGGCGATGCTCTGGCGGTAGATCTCCGGCATGTCGAGCAGGACGCGCAGGTGGTCCTCGCTCTCGATCACCTTCTCGAGCGGACGGGCCAGGCCCCAGTCGAACACGCCTTCGTTGGCCAGCATGTCGCGGCCCGGGAACGGGGTGGAAGACTTGCGATCCTTGAGAAAATATCCGAGCAGCGCGTGGACCGACTGCGGGCTGGAGGCATGGCGACCGAGCAGGCCGGGCAGGGTGCGCCAGCCGAGTTGTTCAGGGCTCAGGGGCTTCATGGTCGAGTCTTGGGTACGGTGGCGCCTTGGGGCATCGGTCCTTTCAAGCAATCGCCGTGCCAAACAGGTGAAAGTCCCCTTTTGCGGGGTATCGGGGCGAGACGCGTCCCTGTTTAGGCGCAGCGGGGGTGGCGGCGCGCACGGTGATGGTGCGTCCAATACGCCCGGTGCTTGCCAGTAGCGGGCACGTCGGACACAGTGCGCCATCTTTTTGCGCCGCCTGGAAAGGGACTCATGTCTGCCGCACACGACGCCAAGCTCGCCAACCGCATCCTCAAGGGGTTGGTGTTTGGCGCCATCGCCGGTGTCGTCGTGCTCCTGCTCGCGCCCCACGTCCCCGGGCTCCACGACGGCGCGCGCTGGCTGGCGACCAACGTCTTCGACCCGCTGGGCCAGGTGTTCCTGCGGATGCTGTTCTTCGTCGTGATCCCGCTCGTCTTCGCGTCCCTGGCGGGCGGCGTGGTGCAGCTCGGCGACCTGTCGGACCTCGGGCCGCTGGCGGGACGCACGTTCGCGTTGTTCTTCGCCAACATGGCGATCGCGGTCACCCTCGGGCTGGTCATGATGAACCTGTTGAACCCGGGCGGCCGCATGGACCCGGCCACGTCCGAGCGCCTGGTGCAGGAATACAGCACGCAGGCTGGCCAGCACGTTGCAACCCAGGCGAGCAGCCCGGACATCACGCCGTCGACGGTCGTCGACATGTTCATGCCCAAGAACCTGTTCGGTGCTTTCGTCGGCAACCAGCGCAACATCGCTGGGCGAGGTGCTGCCGCTGATCGTGTTCGCGATCTTCGTCGGCGCCGCGGGCCTCGGCCTGCCTGAAGCTCGCCGCAGGAAGCTCCAGGACGGACTCGAAACGGTCAGCGACCTCATGACGGGCATCGTCCACTTCGCGCTCAGGCTCGCGCCGTACGCAGTGCCTGCGATGATCTTCTCGGTCGTGGTCAAGGTCGGCTTCGAGATCCTGGTGGCGCTCGGGCTGTTCGTGCTCGGCTGCGGCGCGATGCTGCTGTTGCACCTGTTCGGCACGATGTCGATCTGGCTCAAGTTCCTCGCCAAGCGTAACCCGCGCGAATTCTTCCGCGACATCAAGGACGTGCTGGTGACTGCGTTCTCGACCAGTTCGAGCAGCGCCACCCTGCCGGCAGCACTCGCCGCGTGCCGCGAGCGGCTCGGCATCGCGCCATCGACGGCAGGTTTCGTGATGCCTCTCGGCACGACCATGAACATGAGCGGCACGGCGCTGTACGAAGGCTGCGTGGTGCTGTTCGTCGCGCAGGTTTTTGGCGTGCACCTGGGACTGGGCGAGCAGATCACCCTGGTGTTCCTCGCCGTGCTGAGCGCCGTGGCGGTCGCCGCGATCCCCGGCGGCTCGTTGCCATTGATCGCGGGACTGCTCGTCGCCTTCGGCATCCCGCCCGAAGGCATCGGCATCATCCTCGGCGTCGATCGGCTGCTCGACATGACGCGCACGATGACCAACGTCGGCGCGGATCTCGTGACGACCGCGGTGGTCGACGCGGGCCAGCGCGCGAGCGGCCACGCAGGGAAAGTCTAGCTCGCGTCCCTGCGCGCCGCGGTCAACTCGGCGACCGCTGGCAAGGCACGATCGATCGCCTGCGGGTCCGTCGTGTCGACGGTCACGACGCGATCCAGTTCGTCGGCGCCAAACGGCTCCCAGTAGGAAGGCTGCCGATCCAGCAGTGCCACAGTCGCTTCGGATGCATCGGCGGCTGCGGCGGCGCGTGCCGCGACGCGGGCACGCAGTATCTCGAGCGGGGCCGTGCAGTGGACGATCACCGGATTCGCACCGTGTTCGCGGGCGAGCGCCACGAACTGGGCTCGCTCGTCCCGCCGCAGGTTCGCGGCGTCCACGACGATGCTTTCTCCGCCCAGCAGGCTGGCCGCGGCGCATTCGCGCAAGCGGGCATACGTGCGCGCATTGAAGTCGATCGAATACAGGCCCCCGTCGGGCGGCGACGCCGAACTCGCCAGCGGCGGCAGGCCTGCGAGCCGCTTGCGCTCGATGTCGGAGCGCACCACCAGTGCCTGCATATGGTTTGCGATGCGCTCACCGAACCAGGTCTTGCCTGAGCCGGACAGTCCTGCCATCAGCACGAGCGCCGGAGCCGGGCGCGTGATGCGCGTCGCCGCCCATTCAAGGTAACGCGGCGTCGACGCCGATGGTTGGGCCGTGGCGCCCGCCTGCTGCCCACGCAGCGCCGTCACCTTCGCGCGCACCAGTGCCCGATACAACTCGAAGTAGGGCAGCAGGGTGAGCGCATCGAAATCGCCCGCTGCGGTGAGCCACGCCTGCAACGCCTCGCGTCGGAGGTCGTCGCGCTGGTGAGCGGCGAGGTCCATGGTGAGGAATGCGATGTCGTTCGCCACGTCGATCCAGCGCAAGGCCGGGTCGAACTCGAGGCCATCGAACGGAACCAGCACGCCTTGCCATCGCACCACGTTGCCGCAGTGCAGGTCGCCATGGCCTTCGCGGATGCAGCCGCGCTCCCGGCGAGCGGTCATGCGCATGCGGCTCGCTTCGAACAGGCTCCGGGCGCGGTGCTGCAGGCTTTGCAGCAGCGAGGCTTCCTCGGTGGTGGCAACCCAGCGCGCCAGTTCATCGAAGTTGTCGAGCGTGACGCGGTGTACCGTCTCCGGCACGCCGTAGGGTGCGTCCAGTTCGACCCGTGACGCGGCCGCATGCATCTGCGCGACGCGTGCCCCGAGGTCGGCGCATTCCTGTGGCGTCACCGCGGCGGCTTGCAGCAAGTGGCCGAGCTCCTGGGCTGGATCGAACTGCACCATGCGCAAGGCGTGCTCGAACGCAGGAGCACTGCCGTCCATGTCGCCCGCGACGATACGAGGCGCAGCGAACGTGCCGGCAATCGGTACGACGCCGAGATACAGGCCGGGTGCGTTGCGCTGGTTCAGCCGCAGTTCTTCGCGGCAACACTCGGCCCGGCGCGCAGCGGTCGAATAATCGATGAAACTCAACCGCAGCGGCTTCTTGACCTTGTAAGCGAACTGGCCGGTCAGGAAGACCCACGAAACGTGGGTTTCGATGCAACGGACGGGTTCGCTGACGGGGTGCAGGGCCGCGTAGGCCGCCGGATCGAGCATTCCGGCAACGAAAGCAGCCTGCGCTGCAGGCGAGTCGGGGACCGGCGGGGATTGCATTGCGTTCACGCGAGATTGGGCTCTCGACGACCGCTCCGGGCAGTGTACTCTTGCCGTCCTTGAGCGGTACCCCTGCGAACAATACTGATGGCCTGTCCGCGTTACGGCTCGACAATGAAATCGTTCACCAGGAACGTCCAACAGAGGGACACAGAATCGTGACCATCCCTGTCCAGATCACCTTCAGACACATGGAAAGCTCCCCGGCCGTCGAGACTCGCGTGCGCGAGCTCACCGATCACCTGGGCACTTTCTCCGACCGTATCCAGTCCTGCCGCGTCGTCGTCGATTCGCCGCACCGGCACCATCACCAGGGCAAGGTCTTCAACGTCAAGGTCCAGCTCGCCATTCCGGGCGAGGACGTGGTCGTCGACATGGAGCGACCCGACCGCGACGGGCACGAGGACGTCTACGTCGTCCTCCGCGATGCTTTCGACGCCGCGCGCCGGCAGCTGCAGCAGCGCATGTCGTCGCTGCGCGGCGAGCCGACGCTGCGCGAAAAGCCGCTCGTCTGACCGGCCCGGCTGCCAGTGGCGCAGTGCCCATAACGTCTCCGATGAATCCTGCGCCGCTGCTTTTCGCGCCGCTCGCGTCGCGCGAATTCGGCGAGCGAGTCGCCGCTGCGCTGGGGCAGCCACTCGCGCCGCTCGAAGAGCGCGAGTACGAAGGCGGCGAGCACAAGTCGCGCCCCCTTGTCAGCGTGCGCGGTCGCACTGTGTACGTCATCCAGTCCCTCAGTGGCGACGCCGCAGGCAGCGCGAACGATCGTCTCTGCCGCGTGCTTTTTCTCGTGGCCGCATTGCAGGACGCGGGCGCTGCGCGCGTCACGGCATGCTTGCCGTACATCGCATACTCGCGCAAGGACCGGCGCACCAAGGAGCGCGATCCGGTCAATTCGCGCTACGTCGCGCAATTGCTCGAAGCCGTCGGTGTCGACCACGTGATGGTCATGGACGTGCACAACGTCGCCGCGTTCGAGAACGCATTCCGCTGCCCGGTCGACCTGCTCGAGGCGGCGCCGCTGCTGGCGGACCGCGTGGTCGCCGCAACGGCGGGCAAGGACGTCACCATCGTCTCGCCCGACATCGGCGGCGCCAAGCGCGCGCAGCGCGTGCAGGATCTCGTGGCCGACCGCGCCGGCTCCGACGTTGGGTTTGCCGTGTTCGAGAAGCGTCGCGAAGGCGGCGAAGTCAGCGGCGACCTGGTCATCGGCCCTGTCGCGGGCCGTCATGCGGTCATCGTCGACGACCTGATCAGCGCCGGCACGACGGTGCTGCGGGCCGTGCAGGCCTGCCGTGCGGCGGGCGCGCTCTCGGTGTCGGCATTCGCCACCCACGGCGTCTGCGCGCCCGGGGCCGAGCGCCTGCTGGGGCCCGACGGTCCCGATCGCCTGTACCTCACCGATACGCTGCTGCCCACGCGGCTTGCGCCCGCGGTCGGCCAGGAAGGCCGATTGGTCGTGCTGCCGGCGTCCGCAGTGGTTGCGGAGGCGATCCGCCGCATCGGCGCAGGCGAGTCGGTGGTGGCGCTGCGGGAAATGGAACGCAAACCGCGCAAGCGTTGAAGCACTACGGAGCGAGCCGCATGACTGCAAGCCCAGGCCCTGGCGTCGTCTCGATCGATGGCACGTCCGGCACCGAAGAAAAGCTCGAACTCGATCCAGCGCGGCTGGCCGCGGGCAGTCCCATGCCGGAGCAGTTCGTGCGCAACGCATTTACGGACGGCAGCGGCCGCTTCTTTGCGGGCACCTGGCGCAGCAGCGTCGGGGCCTGGCGGGTGACGTACACCGAGAACGAGCTCTGCGTGCTCACGGCCGGCCGCATCCGCATCAGTGACGACCATGGCCGGCAATGGCTCTACGGTCCCGGTGACAGCTTCGTCATGCCGGCCGGATTTGCGGGACTGTGGGAGGTCCTGGAGCCGGCCCAGAAGTTCTATGCGATCTACGAGCCCCCCAGCGCCTGAACCAACTTTGTGCGGGCAGTTCGGGCAGCGCGCTGCGGCGGTGCATGGCGGGGAGACGCCGCCGCGCCCTGGCTAGGTTTTGTGTGTGGCACGCTTCCTGCACTGCAGGAAGCCGTCCGCCGCGTTTGGACCGGGACCTTAATCCTGCGTATCGTCTCTGCTACAATCACGGCATCAGTCGTCTATTAAGTGTTGTTAACGAGCAACAAAGGGGTTCGCGAGATGAAATTAACCCATAGCCTGGCTGCAGTGGCGCTGTCGCTCACCGCGCTCGCTGCGCAAGCGGAAGTCACCGGCAACGCTGCGGTGGTCAGCGATTACAACTGGCGCGGCATCAGCCAGACGTCGCAGGACCCGGCGTTGCAGGCTGGCATCGATTACGCGCACGAGAGCGGCTTCTACGTTGGCGCGTGGGGCAGCAACGTCGACTTCGGCGACTGCTGCGACGAGAACGTCGAAGTCGACCTCTACGCGGGCTTCGGCGGCGGCGAGACGGTCACCTGGGACGTGGGCCTGATCTATTACTTCTATCCGGGCGCCGATGACCTGGACTTCCCTGAGATCTACGCGGGCCTCGGCTACGAGTGGCTGAGCGGCAAGGTCTCCTACTCCGACGACTTCGGCAACTCGGGCGAGTCGGCGTTCTACCTCGAAGCCAATGCTGCGTACGAGCTGCCGGCCAACTTCGGCCTCGAGGCGCACCTCGGCTACAGCGACGGCGACGCGATCGACTTGTTCTACGGCGAAAGCTACATGGACTGGTCGGTCGGCGTGACCTACGACATCAGCCACTTCACGCTCGGCCTGAAGTACGCGGACGGCAGCGACCTCGAGCTGCTCGACGGCACGCCGGACGACGTGAACAGCAGCGAAGGCGTGGCGATCTTCTCGATCTCGACCGAGTTCCCCTGGTCGAAGGAGTAAGTCGCCCGCGCGTCGCCTGACGCGTTGCGCAACGAAAACGCCCGGCTCCTCGCGGAGACCGGGCGTTTTCTTTTTGCCCGGGGCGAGGAAAGCTGGCGGCCTCAGCGACCCATCCTTGTCATTGGACCTGGACTTGTTGGACTAGAATGAACTCGCATGCTCCCGCTCCCGAATCGGTGCGAGTCAGCGACGTGCGGATAGTCATACCGTCGTCGCGTGTGCCATCAACCAGCAGACCAGTCAGCTGGACCACCTCTCCCCCCAGGCGCAGCCGAGCGAGTTCCGCGGCGACGGAGGCATTGGCAGGAATGACGTGCGTGTTGGCGCTATATCTGGTCACCTCAAGCAGGTCGATCGGAAGTGACTCAGTGACGGGCCGCCATGAATAGAATCGCGCGCCCTGCGATATCTTGAACGCCTTCAACACCCGATTGTCCGACATGGGGCCCCAGCCGAGCGCGAGATCCAGCGGTGCCAAGTCCGAAATAGGATCGAAGCGATAATCTTCGCGGCTGAGGATTCGCGCCGTAATGTCGTAGGTTGCGCGTGGCGTGAGCGTCCAGCGCCCCAGCACGATGGTTGGCGCACCGTTCGCATCTGCTTGCAGTGGTTCATTCTTCGCGATGGCCCCATCGGCCGGATTAATTGCTCGATGTTCCCACTGTCCCCACGCTTTCCACAGCACGGCGATGAACAGAGCAATCCATGCGGCACGTCGCCAATTCATGGCGATATCTTGGTGCAGGCACCCCGGGGACTGGTGTGACTATTCTCCCGGTTTGCGGCGGGCACCGTCCCTGGGCCACGGCCCCGCCATATCGCCAACCGCGGCACTCTTCCTTAGTGTTTCAAGTCCTGCTTGACGTCACCGACCTTCGCCTGCGCCTTGCCGAGGTTTTTCTCAATCTTGCCCTCGGTCTCCAGCTTCCGGTTGCCCACGAGGTCGCCCGTAACTTCCTTGATCTTGCCTTTCGCTTCCTTGGCCCGGCCCTTGATCTGGTCCTTGTTTACGAACATGACGTGCTCCTGATAGCGTAGGCTGGCAAACGGCCAGCACGTCGCACTGGAAGACGGTCGAGGTGGGACACCACGAATGGGTCACTCGGGTCGTCGCCGCTGCAGCGATCGTCGCACCAGTACTTGAGTGGATTGGTACCTTCACGGTGCTGCCAACCACGATCGAAGTATGGGCTTGCTTGCCGTCCAGGTCTGTACGCTGCACTACAGATGCCAGAAGCCGCCGGGTTGTCCGACGCGAGCAGACAGGCGCGGTGGTTTCGCTAGCGGGCCATGTTTTGATAATCAGGCGCGTTTCGCAAGCAGACAGTCGACGGTGAGAAACGACCCTGAGCGGACATCCAGAGGCACGTATTGAGCCCTCAACCTGGACCTGAATTGCCCCGGCCTTGCGCTGCGGTTCCGGCGTCCTCGGGTCGTGCCACTCGATAAAGCGATTGGGTCCAATTCGAATCGTAGGCATGAGATAGCGATTTCTATTGCTATCTGCGGACATTGCGAGCAAAGCTGGATCTCACCTGGCGGACAGCCGGTTGCCCTCCGCGAAAAGACCACGCAGGACTCCGTTGCGTCGCCGGACAAGAGTCCGACCACAAAGGCGAGGTCGCCAATTTGGCCGAATGGATTTGATGGCCCGTGAGCCACAAGACAGTGGCAAGGGGGATGCATGAAGTTCCAATCGACCTTGATATTCGCGGCGCTACTGACGACGGGATTCATGGGGTCATCCGCGGCTGGGGCAGCAGAGCCTCCAGCTCGTTACTGGCACTCGTTCTCCGGGAACAGCAATGAAGTCACAGGGGCGAACAGGCTGTACGTCTTTGGCGGAGATAGCGGCTCCCCCACGTACAAGAACTTCAACCATCTCTGGTACTACCGCGCCGATACGCACGAGTGGAACCTCGCGCCGACCGGGAAGACGAAACCTAGCGGTCGTCACGGCGTCGGCTGGTCGTGTGGCGGCGGTCAGTGTGTGGCGGCCAGCGGAGGGTATGCAGGAGCGCTCAAGGAAACGTGGATCTATACAGAGTCGCCGGGGGTCTGGACGCAGCTGAACTGCCAGCGTTTCACCTGTCCGCCCGCTCGCTGGTACTCGGCCATGGCTTACGACCCGGTGCGCCTCCAGCACGTGCTGTTCGGAGGCGCGCAGGCGAGCAATGTGTTCCTTGACGACACGTATACCTTTGCCGGAGGGAAGTGGACCGCGCGGAGTTCAGCCAGTAGGCCGCGGCCTCGGTCCGTAGCCGCCGCCGCTTTCGCCCGAGGGACCGTCAATATGGTCGTCGTGTACGGAGGCGCATACCTGAAAACCATAAACAACATGGGGTACTTCACGGCGCGGTGTGACATGTGGGCTTGGAACGGCACCACTTGGCTGTCGATCGGCATGGCAGTCGATCCACGGGACGGCGCAGGTCCCTGCCTGGAGTACCCCAACATGGCGTGGGATGTCCGCTCCGGTGAACTGGTGGTGACCGGCGGCTATATGCTGGTCAATGGCGGCGAGTTCCCGTAATCCGAAGCTTCGCGATTCAAGTTCACCAACTCGACGCCTGGCAAGGGTTTAACCGCAGCCAGGAGTGGCGTGACGATATCGGAGTGCGCGGACAGGCCGGCAAGGTACGCAAACACGTCCGCATTGGGCGGGCCGAGCAGCGCGGCGGAAGGCCGGTCGACGATCGTGAGCTTCATGGCTGATCGTGATTGCGACCGGCCCGCTCCTCCGTCACGCCAGTTCCCTGAGCACCTCGCCGAAGATGCCGAAGACCTGGTCGATGTGGCTCTTCTCGATGATCAGCGGCGGCGACATCGCGATGATGTCGCCGGTCACGCGCACCAGCAGGCCTTTCTCGAAGGCGCGCACGAAGGTCTGGTAGCCGCGCAGCCCCGGCTTGCCCGGGATCGGTTCGAGCTCGACTGCGCCGATCAGCCCCAGGTTGCGCAGGTCGATGACGTGCGGCAGGCCCTTGAGCGAGTGGACGCCGTCGGCCCAGTAGCCGGCCATGTCAGCCGCGCGCGTCAGCAGGCCTTCCTTGCGATAGATCTCCTGCGTCGCAATGCCGGCGGCACAGGCGACCGGGTGCGCCGAGTACGTGTAACCGTGGAACAGCTCGATCGCGCCTTCGGGCCCTTGCATGAACGCGTTGTAGATCTGGTCGCTGGCCGCGACCGCGCCCATCGGCACCGCGCCGTTGGTGAGGCCTTTGGCCATCACGATCATGTCCGGCTGCACGCCGAAGAACGACGTCGCGAATGGCGCGCCGATGCGACCGAAGCCCGTGATGACCTCGTCGAAGATCAGCAGGATGCCGTGCTTGGTGCAGATGTTGCGCAGCCGCTCCAGGTAGCCCTTCGGCGGGATCAGCACGCCCGTGGAACCCGCGACCGGCTCGACGATCACTGCGGCAATGTTGCTCGCGTCGTGCAGCGCGACGATGCGCTCGAGTTCGTCCGCCAGGTTGGCGCCGTGTTCGGGCATGCCACGCGTGTAGGCGTTTTTCGCGAGATCGTGGGTGTGGGGCAGGTGATCGACCCCTGGCAGCATCGAGCCGAACCACTTGCGGTTGTTGACCATGCCGCCGACCGAAATGCCGCCGAACCCCACGCCGTGGTAGCCGCGCTCGCGCCCGATGAAGCGTGTGCGTGCCGCTTCGCCGCGCGCGCGGTGATAGGCGAGCGCGATCTTGAGCGCGGTGTCGACCGATTCCGAACCCGAGTTGGTGAAGAAGATGTGCGCCATGTCCTTGGGCAGCCAGCTCGCCACGTCGTTCGCCAGCTGGAAGGCCAGCGGGTGCCCCATCTGGAACGGCGGCGCGTACTCCATCGTCGCGATCTGCTGCGCGACGGCCTCGCTGATCTCGCGGCGGCCATGGCCCGCGTTGACGCACCAGAGGCCCGCCACGGCGTCGAGGATCTGCCGGCCTTCCGGCGTCCAGTAATGCATGCCCTCGGCCTTCGCCAGCATGCGCGGGTTGGCCTTGAACTGGCGGTTGGCCGTGAACGGCATCCAGAAGGCTTCCATCTGTTCGCGCGGCAGGGGGGCGGGAGCGTTCATGGCGGGGTACCGGTAGTGAGGGGGTAAAAGGGCGGCTCGACGCGCGATGATAAGAAAAATTGACACTTGGCTCAAATGGACGTGAAATTCCCGGTGTTTTCACCCGTCGTGTGCAGGATATTGAACACCCCGTGACCGAGATCAGTATCGACGTCGGTGCCCACCTGCGGGCCGTGCGCACCATGTACGGGCTGTCGCAGCGGGAGCTGGCGAAGCGCGCCGGCGTCACCAACGGCCTCATTTCGTTGATCGAGCAGAACCGCGTGAGCCCCTCGGTGAGCTCGCTCAAGAAGGTGCTGGACGGCATCCCCATGTCGTTGGCCGAGTTCTTCACGCTCGACTTCTCGGCCAGCCCGCAGGTGTTCTTCCGCGACGAGGAATTGCCGGTCATGGGCGACCGCTCCGTCACCTTCCGGCTCGTGGCTGCGCGCCGACCCAACCGCGCCATGACCATCCTGCACGAGCATTACGCTCCCGGGGCCGATACCGGGGCTGACATGCTGCGGCACGACGGCGAGGAGGGCGGCGTGATCGTCAGCGGTCGCATCGAGCTGACCGTCGGCGCCGAAACGCGCCAGCTCGGGCCCGGCGACGCCTACTATTTCACCAGCGCGATCCCGCACCGCTTCCGCAACACGGGAGCTGAAAGCTGCGAGATCATCTCGGCCAACACCCCGCCTACCCTCTGACACCATGAACCAGACAGCTACTTCCACCGCACCGGACTGGCATGCGCGTGCCGCCGGCCTCGCCATCAATGGGCAGGCCTTCATCAATGGGCGCTACGTCGCTGCGGCCAGCGGCGAGACCTTCGCGGACGTGACGCCCATCGACGGCCGCGTGATCGCCCGTGTCGCCGCAACGGACAAGGCCGACGTGGACCTCGCAGTCGCTGCCGCCCGCCGCGCCTTCGACAGCGGCGTCTGGGCCCACCAGCCGCCGCGCGAGCGCAAGCGCGTGCTGCAGCGTTTCGCCGAGCTGATCCTCGCGCACGGCGACGAACTCGCGCTGCTCGAGACGCTGGACATGGGCAAGCCCATCGCCGACAGCCTGGCGGTGGATATCCCCGCCACCGCTCGCTGCATCGCGTGGTACGCCGAAGCCGTCGACAAGGTGTACGACGAGGTCGCGCCCACCGCGCACGACCAGCTCGCGCTGATCACGCGTGAGCCGATCGGCGTGGTCGCCGCGATCGTGCCGTGGAATTTCCCGCTGATCATGGCGGCATGGAAGATCGGCCCGGCGCTCGCGGCCGGCAACTCGTTCATCCTCAAGCCGTCCGAGAAATCGCCGCTCACCGCGATCCGGCTGGCCGCGCTCGCGGCCGAGGCCGGCCTGCCCGATGGCGTGTTCAACGTGTTGCCGGGATTCGGTCACACGGCGGGGCAGGCGCTGGCGCTGCACATGGACGTCGACTGCATCGGCTTCACGGGTTCGACGCGCACCGGCAAGCTCATGCTGCAGTACTCGGGCCAGTCGAACATGAAGCGCGTCTGGCTCGAGTGCGGCGGCAAGTCGCCCAACATCATCCTGGCCGACTGCCCCGATCTGGACCGTGCGGCGGCAACCGCAGCCGGCGCGATCTTCTTCAACCAGGGCGAGATGTGCACGGCCGCCTCGCGTCTGATCATCGAAGCAAGCGTGCGCGACCAGGTGCTCGAGAAAGTGGTGGCAGCCAGTCGCACGATGCTGCCCGGCGACCCGCTCGACCCCGCGACGCGCATGGGCGCAATCGTCGACGAAGTGCAGACCAAGACCGTGCTCGGCTACATCGAGTCGGGCCGCGCCGAGGGCGCCACGGTGCTTGCCGGCGGCAAGCGTGCGCGCGAGAACACGGGCGGGTGCTACATCGAGCCCACGGTCTTCGCCGACGTGCAGCCCGACATGCGCATCGCGCGCGAAGAAATCTTCGGGCCGGTGCTGGCGGCGATCACGGTCAAGGACGCCGAGGAAGCCGTGCGCATCGGCAACGGCGTCGAGTACGGTCTGGCGGCCGCCGTGTGGACCCGCGACATCGGCAAGGCGCACCGCATCGCGCGGTCGCTGCGCGCGGGCATGGTGTACGTGAATTGCTACGACGCCGACGACATCACGGTGCCGTTCGGCGGGTTCAAGCAGTCGGGCACGGGCCGCGACAAGTCGCTGCACGCGTTCGACAAGTACACCGAACTCAAGACGACCTGGATCGACATTTCACAGTGAGCGGCTACAGCAATACCCCGTACGACGACCTCGCCGTCGGCGCCACCGTCAGCGCGCAGCGCCTGCTCGGGCAGTCCGAGATCGAGGCGCTGCTGCTGGTTTCGGGCGACGTGGTGCCATTTCACGTGGCCGAAGGCGCAGACGCGGCCGCGAACACACTGAGCGTCGACGCGGTCGCGGCCGAGGCGATCATCGCCGGCATGCTCGAGCGGCGACTGCCTGGGCCCGGCACGCGGATCGTGTCGCAACAACTCGAATTCCTGGGCTACCTGCGCGTGGGCGACCAGGTGAAGGCGACCGTGACCGTGCTCGAGAAGCTCGAGACGCCGCGGCGCGTGGTCTTCGACTGCGTGGTGGAGACGGGTGGCCAGCGCGTGCTGTGGGGCACGACGGTGGTCGAGGCGCCCGAGCGCAAGGCGCACTTCCCCGAACTCGAACGCCCCGAGTTCATCATCCGTCGCAACGATGTTTTCGTACGCCTGCTGAAGCGCTGCGAGTCGCTGCCGCCGGTCAGCTGCGCGGTGGCGCACCCGTGCGACCCGGACTCGCTGCTGGGCGCGCTCGAGGCGGCCCGTGTCGGTTTGATCGTTCCCGTGCTGGTGGGTCCGGCTGCACGCATCCGTTCGCTTGCCCGCACGCTGGGCGAGGACATCTCCAACTGCCGTCTCGTCGACACCGAACACAGTCACGCCTCGGCTGCCGCCGCCGTGGCGCTTGCGCGCAATGGCGAGGTCGAGACCCTGATGAAGGGCAGCCTGCACACCGACGAGATCATGCAGGCCGTGGTGTCGTCGCAGGGCGGCCTGCGTACCGATCGTCGCGTGAGCCACGTGTTCGTGATGGACGTGCCGGCCTACGATCGCATCCTGTTCGTCACCGACGCCGCCATCAACATCGAGCCGTCGCTCAAGGAAAAGGCGGACATCGCGCAGAATGCGATCGACCTGGCCCGCAGCCTCGGGGTCGACCGGCCAAAAGTGGCCATTCTTTCAGCGGTGGAGATGGTCAACCCCGACATCGCCTCGACGATCGATGCGGCGGCGCTGTGCAAGATGGCCGACCGCGGCCAGATCCGCGGTGCGATCCTCGACGGGCCGCTCGCGTTCGACAATGCGATCAGCGAGGTCGCCGCGCGCACCAAGCGCATCGAATCCCCGGTGGCCGGCCGCGCCGACATCCTGCTGGTGCCGAACATCGAGGCTGGCAACATGCTGGCCAAGCAGTTGCAGTATTTCGCCGGCGCCGACAGTGCGGGCATCGTCATGGGCGCGCGCGTGCCCGTCATCCTGACGAGCCGTGCCGACAACGTGCGCATGCGCATCGGTTCTGCCGCGGTCGCGAAGCTCGTCGTGCATGCGCGACGTGCGGCCGAGTCCGCGCTGAAGTGAGTCTGGAAGTGGCGGCGGCAGGCGTAGCAGAGCGCGCCATTCTGGTGCTGAACGCGGGCTCGTCCAGCATCAAGTTCTGCCTGTTCCGCCTGCAGGGCAGTCGCGCGGTGCGCGACCTGCGCGGCCAGGTGTCGGGGCTGGGCACCTCGCCGCGGTTCCAGTCGCGGTCAGAGAACGGCGTCACGGTCGATAGAGACCTGGGCCACGAGCCGATGGCGCACGCGGACGCGCTCAATCACCTGCTCGATGCCGTGGAGCAGGGGCTGGAGGGCGCGTCGATCGTGGGCGTAGGGCACCGCGTGGTGCATGGCGGGCTCGAGTTCATGGCGCCCACCGCGGTGGACGAGTCGATCCTGCAGCGACTCGATCGTTACGTGCCGCTCGCCCCGCTGCACCAGCCGCACAATCTTGCCGCGATTCGCGCGTTGCTCCAGCGCCTGCCCGGCGTGCCCGAGGTGGCGTGCTTCGACACGGCATTCCATCGCACGGTGCCCGAAGTGGCGCAGCGCTTCGCCTTGCCACCGCGCTTCAATGACGCGGGCGTGCGCAGGTACGGGTTCCACGGCCTCTCGTACGAGTACATCGCCTCGCAGTTGCCGCACGTCGACGCGCGGGCCGCCAATGGCCGCACGGTGGTGTTTCACCTTGGCAACGGCGCGAGCATGTGCGCGCTGCAGGCGGGGCGCAGCGTGGCGACGACGATGGGCTTCACGGCAGTCGATGGCCTGCCGATGGGCACGCGCTGCGGCGCGCTCGACCCCGGCGTCGTCCTGTTCATGATGGACGAACTGCGCATGACCGCGCGTGAGATCGAGCGGCTCATCTACAACGAGTCCGGCCTGCTCGGCATGTCCGGCGTGTCGAGCGACATGCGCACGCTGCTCGCGAGCGACGCGCCTGCTGCGGCGCTCGCACTCGCTGTGTTCGTCTACCGGGCGAACCGTGAGCTGGGGTCGCTCGCCGCGGCACTCGGCGGCCTGGATGCCGTCGTCTTCACCGCGGGCATCGGCGAGAACCAGGCAGAGATACGTGCCCGCATCTGCGCCCAGGCGCGCTGGCTGGGCCTCGAACTCGATGACGCAGCCAACCGTCGCAACGGGCCCTGCATTTCGACCGCGGGCAGCAATGTGGCGGCCTACGTGATCCCGACGGACGAGGAAAGCATGATCGCGCGGCACGTGCAGCAGTTGATCGACCCTTGATGGTGAGCGGCTCTCGTGCAAAAAAAACAGGGGCCCCGATGGGCCCCTGTCGCGACTCGGTGCGAGTTACGCCCCGCAATAGTCTTTAGCGAATCGTGACCTCCACGCGACGCGCGGCCTCGAGCGAGCCGTCGCCCGTCGATACCACCGGCTTCTGCAGGTCGATACGCGCGGCCGTCACGCCGCCGGCCACCAGGGCACCGCGAACGGCGAGGGCGCGGTTCTTGGCCAACTCCTCGTTCGTCGCGAGGTCGCCCGTCGGATCGTGGTAACCGGAGACGACAGCCATGCTCGTCGGGTTGGCGACGAGGTAGGCAATGACACCTGCGAGCGCAGTACCAGCGTCGGCCGGCAACTCCGTCTTGGCGACGTCGAAGAACACGTCGGCCCTTGGTATGCGCAACTTCGACCGGCGCCGGTGCCGGCAGCGGCGCGGGCGCGACTTCGGCCTGCGGGGCCGGAGCTGGCAGCGATTGAACGACTTCATCCTTCTTCATGCAGCGTGACAGCAGCAACAGCGCGCCGAGCACGAGCAGCAACGGCAGCAGCCACCGCCAGATCGAGGACTTTGCCGCCGGCGCGGCGACCGCCGCCATCGCGGCGCTTGGCGCAGCCAGGTAGCGATCGAGGTTGAGGCCGGTCGGCAGCGCCGCAGAGATGGCGCCCTTCTGGCTGCTCAGCAGGCTGGCGAGAGAACTCATGTTGAGTCCGCCGCCGCGCACCGACTTGCCCAGCACGCCCAGGACCATCGGTGCAGCCATGGAGAGCAGCGAGTTGGCGGACTGCGGCTTGATGCCCGCATAACCAGCGAGCGCGCTGGTGACCGCACTCGTGTTGTTGCCGAACAGAGAGCCGAGCAACTGGCCGCCGAGTGCGGAGATCGATGAGTTCGATGAGCCCGGCGTCAGCAATTGCGCGATGTTGCCAACCGCGCCCAGGTCATTGCGGCTGTCGGTTACGAGTTTGAACAGGCTGGACGCAAAATTCGTATCGGTGGCGCGCGAAGCCACACTGCCGAGCAGCATGGGTAACGCTGCGCTGACGCCGCGCGATACGTTGCCTTGGCTCTCTCCAAGCATGGATGCTGCCTGACCGAGCAGGTCGGGCGTAACGAGCTGCGACAGGCTGTCGAGCAAAGAACTGGACATGGGGGGACTCCTTCGAGTTGTGCTGATTGTTGGTCCCCACCCCCCGCGCGAGCTTCCGTCTTCCCACGCGTCCATCCCCCAAGGCGGGGGACGAATTTGACAATAATATAGAGGTTGCCCCGAACCCGCTAAGACCATTTCTAAACTGCGTCAATTGGTCGCGGGGGGGTACCTTCGCTAGACTCCCCGGCCACCTTCTCCCGGAGCTCGCGATGAAAGTCACCGTAGCCGCGACGCAGTTTGCCTGCACGCCGAACCCCGCCGAGAACATCGCGAAGGCCGACTCGCTGGTGCGGCAGGCGGCGGCTCGCGGCGCGCAAGTCATTCTTATCCAAGAGCTTTTCGAGACGCCGTACTTCTGCAAGGACCACCTCGCGAGCCATTTTGCGACGGCCCATCCCGTGCCGGACAACCCGCTCGTGCGCCACTTCCAGGGCCTCGCCCGTGAGCTTGGCGTGGTGCTGCCGGTCAGCGTGTTCGAGCGCGCCAACCAGGCCTATTACAACTCGCTGGTGATGGTCGACGCGGATGGCGCGGCGCTGGGCGTCTATCGCAAGTCGCACATTCCGGAAGGGCCGGGCTACCACGAGAAGTTCTATTTCTCGCCGGGCGACACGGGCTTCCGCGTCTGGCAGACACGGTTCGGCAGCATCGGCGTGGGTATCTGCTGGGACCAGTGGTTCCCCGAGTCGGCCCGCTGCATGGCCCTGCTCGGCGCGGACATCCTGATGTATCCCACCGCGATCGGCTCCGAGCCGCAGGACGCCACGCTCGATTCGCGTGATCACTGGCAGCGCTGCATGCAGGGCCACGCCGCCGCCAACGTGATGCCGCTGGTCGCCTCGAATCGCATCGGCGTGGAGCGGGGGCAGAAGTACGAGATGACCTTCTACGGCTCGTCCTTCATCGCCGACGCCACGGGCGCCAAGGTGGCCGAGGCCGATCGCACGTCGGAAGCCATCCTCACAGCCACGTTCGACCTCGAGCAGCTGCGCGTGCAGCGCACCTCGTGGGGCGTGTTCCGCGATCGCCGTCCAGACCTGTACGGCCCGATCTTCGCGCTGGATGGCCGTGCCACGGGTTGATTCCCATGCCTGACGCCAGCGCGAATTTCGCGCTGCAGTCCGCGTGCCTGCGCGGCCCCGTCGCCTGTGTCGATCTCGAGACCACGGGCGGCATGGCTGCGCATCACCGCGTCATCGAGGTGGGCATCGTGCTGCTCGAGCACGGCGAGATCGTCGAGGAGTGGAGCACGCTGGTGCATCCCGGCATGCGTATCCCCGCGATGATCGCGTCGTTCACCGGCATCGACGACTCCATGATTGCGGACGCCCCGCCGTTTGCCGACGTGGCGCAGGAGGTCCGCCGGCGCCTCGAAGGACGGCTCTTCGTCGCACACAACGCACGTTTCGACTACGGCTTCCTGCGGACCGAGTTTCGACGGCTCGGCGTGCGGTTCTCGGCGCCGGTCCTGTGCACCGTCAAGTTGTCGCGCGCGCTCTATGCCGAGCACCGGCGTCACAACCTCGACACGCTGATGGAACGCTTCTCGCTGTCGTGCGGGGCGCGGCACCGCGCGCTTGGCGATGCGCAGGTGCTGCCTGCGCTGCTCGGCGCAATGGAGTCCGAGCGGGGCGCCGACGTGCTGCATGCAGCCGCAACGCAGGCAATGCGCGAGACGCGGCTGCCCGCCCATTTGCCGGCCGAACTCGCCGACGACTTGCCCGAAGGCGCAGGCGTGTACCTGTTCCGCGACGAGGCGGGCACGCTGCTGTACGTCGGCAAGAGCCGCAACATACGCAGTCGGGTCTTCGACCATTTCGCCGCCGAACATCGCTCGGGCAAGGAATCGAAGCTGACGCGCCAGGTGCGGCAGGTCGAATGGATCGAGACCGGCGGCGAACTCGGCGCGCTGCTGCTTGAATCGCGGCTGGTAAAGGAGCTGTCGCCCACCGGCAATCGCAGGCTGCGCAAGCATACGGGCGACTGCGTGGTGCGGCTGCAGCAGAACGAACAGGGCCTGCTGCCTGAGGTCGTGCCGATCGAGGACGTGGCTCGCATCGATGCGGGCCAACCCGTGTTCGGGCCTTTCCGCACCGAGAAAGACGCCTGGCGTGCCGTCGAGGGCAAGGCGCGCGAGGCCGGGCTGTGCCTGAAGACGCTCGGGCTCGAAAGCGGCGAGGGCAGTTGCTTCGCTTTCCAGGTGCGCAAGTGCCGTGGCGCCTGCGTCGGCAAGGAACCGCGCGCGCTGCACGACGCACGCTTGCAGATCACGCTGGCGCCGCTCCGGTTCAAGGCGTGGCCATTTACCGGCGCGATCGGCATCCGCGAGCCCGCACCTGCAGGGCAAGGCGTGCAGATCCACGTGCTGGACCGCTGGTGCCACCTCGGCACGGCGCGCGACGACGACGAAGTGCAGGCGTTGCTGCGCGCAGCCGATGCCGCCGCGTTCGACGCAGACAGTTATCGCATCATCGGACGAGCCTTGCAGGACGTGCGTCCGCGCGACCTCCTGCAGTTTCCTGCGCGGCAGGAGTCCGCTTGAACGAAACCAGCGTCATCGACGAAACCCCCGCCACGACCAGCGCGCGCCATCGGTTCTTCGCCGCGTGCCCGCTCAACGTCGCGGACATGCTCTCGGCCGAACTGCGCCAGGCCGGCGTGGACGTCGTGCGCGAGCACCCCGCAGGCGTGAGCTTCGAAGGGCCGCTGTCGAGCGCCTACACCGCCTGCCTGCGCTCGCGCATCGCCAGTCGCGTGCTGCTCACGCTGGCCGACCTCAACGCGAGCGATCCCGACGTGATGTACCGCGGCCTGCTCGAGCTGCCGTGGGAAAGCCACGTGGGTTCGGACGGCACCTTCGCCGTGAGCGTCGTCGGCGAATCGCCACAGTGGCTACGCCACACGCAATTCGCGGCGTTGCGTGCGAAAGACGCGATCGTCGATCGCATGCGCGAGCATACGGGTGAGCGCCCCAACGTCGACCTGGCGGCGCCCGACCTGCGCGTGAGCCTGCGTTTTGCCAAGGAGCGCGTCACCGTCGGCATCGACCTGAGCGGCGAGCCACTGCACCGTCGCGGCTACCGGCAGCTGGGAGTCGAGGCACCGCTCAAGGAGAACCTGGCTGCAGCCCTGCTGTTGCGATCGGGCTGGGCGGCCATGGCGGCCGATGGCGCGGCGTTCTACGACCCGATGTGCGGCTCCGGCACGCTCGTCATCGAGGCCGCCATGATCGCGGCGGGAATCGCCCCGGGACTGCTCCGCAAGCGTTTCGGGTTCGAGCGCTGGCTGCAGCACGACGCGACGCTGTGGCAGGAGCTGCGGCAGGCAGCAGAAGGCGAACGCCGGCTCGACGTGCTGGAGGGTGGCCGCTGCGCCGGCAGTGACCGCGACCAGTCCGCCATCCGTGCCGCGATCGCGAACGCCAATCGCGCGGGCCTCGGCAATCACCTGGTGTTCGATCGTCGCGACCTCTCGAACCTGCCCGCCACGACCCACGCCACCGGCCTGGTCGTCGTCAATCCGCCCTACGGCGTGCGCATCGGCGATCCTGAGAAGATCGAGACGCTGTACGCGAACCTCGGCGACAAGCTGCTGCGCTGCTTTCCCGGCTGGGAAGCGGGCATCTTCATCGGCGATCCGCCCCTGGGACGCGCTCTGGGCCTGCGCGCCTATCGCTCGCACACCCTGTTCAACGGCGCGCTCGAATGCCGGCTGCTGCGGTTTCAGCTCGACGAATCGGCAAAGGAGCCGGATCCCGGCGAGGTGCGCGCGGCACGGCTCGAAGCGGCGCGCAGCCGGCCGGGTTCCGTCATGTTCGCCAACCGCCTGCGCAAGAACGTGGCGAAGCTCGCGTCGTGGACGAAGCGCGAGGAGATCGCGTGCTATCGCGTGTACGACGCCGACATGCCGGAGTACTCGTTCGCCATCGACGTCTATGGCAATGACGAGCGCTGGGTATGCGTGCAGGAGTACGCGGCGCCCGCCAACATCGAGCAGGAACTGGTCCGCTCGCGGCGCGACGAAGCACTGGCCGTGATCCCGGAGGTGCTCGGCATTCCGGTCGAGCGCATGGTCCTGCGCGTGCGCAAGCGCCAGAAGGCCGGCGAGCAGTACGAGAAGCTCGCTGCCGGCGAGCAGTTCCACGCCGTGCGCGAGGGGCGCTACCGGCTGCTCGTCAACTTCACCGATTACCTCGACACCGGGCTGTTCCTGGATCACCGCATCACGCGCACGCGGCTGGGCGAATGGGCGCAGGGCAAGCGCTTCCTGAACCTGTTCGCTTACACCGGTGCAGCCACCGTGCACGCCGTGGGCGGCGGAGCGGTGGCCTCGACCACCGTCGACATGTCCAACACGTACCTCGACTGGGCGCTGCGTAACCTGGAGCTCAACGATTTGCGCGGTCCGGCCCACGAGTTCGTGCAGGCGGACTGCCTGGCGTGGCTCGAATCACAAACGCAGCGCATGCGTCCGCCAGCCTACGACCTGATCTTCATCGATCCGCCGACACATTCGCGGTCGAAGCGCATGCAGCGCGATTTCGACGTGCAGCTCGACCATGGCTGGCTGCTCACCACGGCGGCGAAGCTGCTCGCGCCGGGTGGCATGATCGTGTTCTCGAACAACTTCCAGAAGTTCAAGCTGGACGGGGCCACGCTCGACGGTTTCGAGGTGGACGACATCACGCGAGCAACCATCCCGCAGGATTTTGCGCGCAATCCCAAGATCCATGTCTGCTATGTCCTACGTCCGAAAGCGCCTGCGCTCGGGGGCAAGTCCGGCGTGCGATAATGATCTCCAACCAGCGTGCTTCGGCACGCCTGCAAAGGAGACTCAGCATGAACAGGATGATTCAGATCTGCGCGTCCATCGCGCTTGCACTGACATTGTCGACGACGACGGTGTTCGCCGATCCGCCGTCCGATAAGGGCAAGGACAAGAGTGCACAGCAGGGCAATTCCGGGCAGCAAGGCAAGGGCAACGACGACCATTACGATGACCGTTACGATGACAAAGACAAAAATTCGAATCACGGACAGATCGTGTCCGAGTGCAACCATCGCGCCAACGAGCGCAACCTGAAGGGCAAGGACCGCAAGGAATGGACGGAGTGGTGCGAAGATCGCGGCAGCCGGCATAATTACGACTACCGGCGCTACAGCTCGGATCGCAACTGTTACCAGAAGGCCGACAACAAGGGCCTGACCGGTGACAAGCGGCGGAAATTCATCAACGACTGCCTGGACATCCCGAACCGCTACTGAGATTCGATCGCCCGTGGAAATTTTCAAGACCTTCACGCTCGAGAGCGCGCACCGGTTGCCCAACGTGCCAGCCGGGCACAAGTGCGCGCGTGTCCACGGGCACTCGTTCCGCATCGAGCTGCACGTGGGCGGCCCGGTCGATCCGCACCTCGGTTGGGTGATGGACTTCGCCGAAATCAAGCAACAGTTCGAGCCGCTGTACCAGCGGCTCGATCATCACTACCTCAACGACGTGCCGGGCCTCGACAACCCGACCAGTGAGAATCTTGCGCGCTACATCTGGCGTGAGCTGAAGCCGGCTCTGCCGTCGCTGGTGCGCGTCGTCGTGCACGAGACCTGCACCAGCGGGGCGAGTTTTGACGGCGAGGGTTGAGCGCAGGCCGCGCATTCGGGCTTGCGTCGGGTCGGGTACGTACGCCGCCGCGCTGGCCATCGCGCTCACGCTGGGCCTGGCGCAGCCGGTTTTCGCTGCAGCGGAAGAGGGCGCCCGCGCGGAGGACGTGTCCACCGCGCAGGTTCCGGTCATCCAACTCGGGCCGATCACGTTCGGCATGAGCCTGGATGCGATGCAGGCGGCCGTGCCCGGCGCGCAATGGGAGACCACGACTCGCTCGCAGTTCACGGGCCGCGCGTTCAACGTCGTCGCGGCCGACGCGTTCGAGTTCGGTGGGCGGCGCGTGGAAGTTCGCGCACGCGACGAAAAGTACGACCGCGACATCGTGCTCACCTCCCGGACGACCGAGCCGGACGTAAAGGCCTGCGAGCGGGCCGGCCTGGCGTTCCTGGGCGCGCTCGAGCAGGCCGCAGGCCAATTGCAGGGTGACAGCGGCTCCTACGGCGAACTGGTGCCGTTCGGCAATGGATCGACGGCCTTGTTCACGGCATTCGACCCTCGCAGTCGCCTGCTTGCGCGCAAGAGCCTCGGTCGCGCGCAGGTGGACCGGATGGGCCTCGCGGCGAAGCGCGAGATGCAGCGACTCGAGGTGAAGGGCCAGGTCAGCTACGACGCGCGCGGCGCCGGGAATTGCGTCACGACGGCCACGGTCATCGGCTGGCGCGAGCGTCCGCCCCTGGCGGTGATGACTTACGACGAAGGCAAGGTCGTGCGTCGAATGAGCATCGGCGACCGTCACCGGCTGGCGAGTACGGTTGCCCTGCCGGCCGAGTCGGTGCTGGTGCCGCAGCAATGCCAGGTCAGCCGGCAAACGGGCGCGGTCCTCATGTGCCGGGCCAGCGGGGAAGGAACTGCGAGCGCCGAGGTGGCCGCCGTAGCCGGCCGCTATGCGGGTGCGATGGCATTCGACATGTCTGGCCTCGATCGTGACGACCCACAGGCCGTGCTCGTCGAGATACCGGTGCGCGTCGCACGCACCGACGTGCGGCCGCTGGGGTTTTCCGGTCCGCTGTTGCCGATGTCGGAGGTCGCCTTCGACGCGACCCCCACGGCGAAAGAGGTCCAGCAGTCCTTTCCGTGGAAGGCGCTGCGCAGTGGCGTCGGCGCGCAGGTGGACGCTGCATGCCAGGTGCAGGTGGATGGCTCGCTGGTCTGTCGCACGCTCGCGGTACGCCAGCACGACGGCCGCAATGACCAGGCCGTGGATTTCGAGCGCGCGCTCGAGAAGCTGTTGCCGCTGTATCACGCGTCGCCCGCGCTGAAGAACGGCCAGCCCAGTGCCGGCGCGGCCTTCGGCATGGGCGTGCGGTTCGACGTCGGCGGGTAGATCGTGGCGAGGGGGCGGCCGAATTCGCTTGCTGTGCGCGCTGGACTCGGCGCTGCTTCGTTGCTTGCGCTGGCCTTTGCGACGCAGGCAGGCGCACAGGCGAACACGGCGACGCCCCAGGCCGGCTCACTTGGCGTCGGGCCGTTCCGTCTCGGCATGAGTCTCGATGAGGTGCGGGCCGCGGCGCCTGAGATGGCGTGGCGCAACGTGATGGTGTCGAGGTACACCGGTCGCGTGTTCTCGCTGCGTTCCGAGGACGCCCTGCCGATCGGCGGCGTCGAATTCGAAGTCAGCGCGCTTGCCCACTACTACCAGCACGGGTTGCGAATCGAAGGCGTTGCGCAGGTGCGCGATGCCGCCGAATGCGAGCAGGTTGGAATCGGTGTCCTCACGGAGATCGAATCCCAGGCCGGTCCGTTTGCGAGCCAGGCGCCTCGCAGCACGCCCGGAACGGGCCCGGGCCTGTCGTGGCAAACGCAGCGGTCGGCCAACGGCGCGATCAGCGTGGTGCCGGTGCCCGGCTACGGCTCACCGGGGCGCACGGCAGGCGAGACGATCAAGTTCGGCCAATCGTCCTCCGCGCTGGCCGAGGCCTTCGACGACCAGTACCGACCCCGTCTCCGGCAGAAGCGGATTGGATCCGGACCCGCATTCCTCAAGCTGAGTGCCTTCAACCGTGGCGATCGCCATGCGGTCGAAGCCGAAGTGAGTTACGAACGGGACAGCGGGAACATGTGCGCCGTGCGCGTTGAAATGGTGCGGTGGACGCAGCCACCCTTGCCGCAGACGTTCGAGACGTCGCAGGCGAAGATCGCGCACGAGCCGTCCATCGCAGAGCGCCACCTCGTGCATGCGCCGCTCGCGGCAGAAAAAGAGCAACCTCCGATCGACGCCGAGTTGTCGTGCGAGATCGATCGCGCGACAGGCTTGACGTTCGGCTGTGGGGTCGTGCATCCCGACGGCATCAGCCTGGCGCAGGAGCAGGTTGCGCAAAACCTGGCGCGCCTCATGGTCTACGACACGACGGGCGTCGACCGCGACGATCCGCAGATGCTGCGTGGCACGGTGCGCGTGCGTGTCGACCCGGCCGCGCGTAAATCCCTGGATTTCGTCGACGCGCCACGTACGCCGCTCACGGATGTCGAGTTTCTGCGGCAGCCGGATCCCGCTGCGCCACGCTTTGTGCTGCCGCGACTGCCGGGCAACGAGAACGCCGACGAGGCCGGCGAGATCGAGGTGCAGGTGGCCTGTCGCATCGAAAGCGACGGCTCGCTGATCTGCGCGGACCCGGAAGCCAGCACCGAGCCGGGGCGCAAGGCCATCGTGGCGACAGCCTGCCGTGTGGCGGCAACCGACTACCGCGCGGCCCCGGCGCTGCGCGGTGGTGGCTCGAGCGCGGGCCGCGTGATCGACCTGACGCTGAACGTGCAGCCCGCTTTCTGAGCGACGCTCAGGCTCTGGTTCGCCGTCCGCCGCTGGAGCGTTCCATCGAACGTCAGAGCAGGTCCTTGAGGCGGAACCAGAGCATCGCGAGCACGAGTCCAGGCATGCGCAGCGCCGGGCCGCCCGGAAAATCGTGATGCTTGAGCTGCGTGAACAGGTCGAAGCGCTCGGCCTGTCCCGCGATCGTCTCGGCCACCATCTGCCCCGCGATGCCGGTGAGCGCGATGCCGTGGCCCGAGAACCCCTGCAGGTAGTACACGTTCGGTGCGAGGCGCCCGAAATCCGGCGCGCGGCTCATGGTGATGTCGACGTGGCCGCCCCACGCGTACTCCACGCGGGCGTCCGCCAGCGACGGGAACACGTTCAGCATCCGCTTGCGCGTCGCATTGGCCGTGTTGAGCGCGTCACGACCGGAATAGCTCACGCGGCCGCCGAACAGCAGGCGGTCGTCCTCCGAGCAGCGAAAGTAGTCGAGCACGAAGTTGACGTCGGAGACGGCGACGTTCTCGCGCACCAGCGCTTCGAGCCGGTCGCGGCCGAGCCGTTCCGTCGCGATGATGTACGTGCCGACAGGCATGATGCGGTCGCGCAGGTGCCGCGAGATCTTTTCGTCGATGAAGGCGTTGCAGCAGAGCGCGACGTACTTCGCGCGGACCGAAGCGCCGCCGGCAGTGCGCACGCGAGCCGTGGCGCCGTGGTCGATGCCGACGACCATCGACTCCTCGTGGATCGTCACGCCGGCGGCGGCTGCCGCCGCGGCGAGGCCCAGCGTGTAGTTGAGCGGGTGCAGGTGGCCGCTGCGCTCGTCGCGCAACGCGCCGATGTAGCGCTCGGTATTGAGGACCTGTGCGAGCTCGGCGCGATCGAGCCAGCGCGTGGACGTGTAGCCGTACTCGTCGACCAGCTCGTCCTGCCACGCGCGCAGTTCGGTTTCCTGCCGCGGCTTGATCGCCGCGTGCAGGTGGCCCCAGTGCAGGTCACAGTCGATGCGATGTTTCGCGATCTGGACCTGCAACAGGTCGAGCGCCTCGACCGAGATGTCGAACATCTTCCTGGCGTCGATCTTGCCCACCTGCGCCACGAGCTTGTCCTGGCTGCAGGCGTAACCGACGATCGCCTGGCCACCGCTGCGGCCCGAAGCGCCGTAGGCGATGCGGTTGCCCTCGAGCAGCACCACCTTGTAGCCGCGCTCCGCCAGGAACAGCGCGGTCGAGCATCCGGCGATGCCGCCGCCCACCACGCACACGTCTGCCTCGACGTCCCCCGCGAGCGGTGGCCTCGCCGGCGCTGCATGGGCTGACGCCGCGTAATACGAGTCGATGTGCGGAACGGTCATGGCGGTCGTCAGCTCGTCGTCAGGTACCAGTCGTAATCGATCGCCGGTACATAGGAATTGAAGTCCTGCATTTCGCCGCGACGGGTCGCCGCGTACAGCCCGGCAAAGCGCTCGCCCAGGTAATCCTTTGCGAACTGGCTGCGTTCGAAGACGCCGATCGCTTCGGGCCACGACTGCGGAATCGTAGGCGTCGTGTCGCGATAGGCGTTGCCTGCCAGCACAGGGCCTGGATCGAGCTTGCGCGTGAGCCCCAGGTGCATGCCGGCCAGCACGATGGCCGACAGCAGGTACGGGTTGGCGTCGGCGCCGGCGATGCGGTGCTCGACGCGCCGGCTTGCCGGCGGGCCGTGCGGCACGCGGAATGCAACGCCGCGATTGTTCACGGACCAGCTCGGGTTGAGCGGCACGTAGGCCTCGGGCTGGAAGCGACGGTACGAATTGGCCGTGGGCGCGCAGATGGCGATCGCGTCGTTCATCGTCGCGGCCAGGCCGCCGATGGCATGGTGCAGCCGTTCGCTGCCCGTCGGGTCTTCCGCCTCGAATATGTTGCGGCCCTGCGCGTCGAGCACGCTCACGTGCAGGTGCGCGCCACTGCCCGCGTGATCGCGGTAGGGCTTGGGCATGAACGTAGCTTCCATTCCATGCTGCAAAGCCACGCCTTTCACCAGCCGCTTGAGGCGGATCGCGTGGTCGCAGGCGAGCAGCGGGTCGTCGACGTGATGCAGGTTCACTTCGAACTGGCCCGGGCCGTACTCGGCGAGCACCGTGCCGACCGGCAGATCCTGTGCGCGCGCGGCCGTGTCGATCGCGCGCAGCACCTCCGAGTACTCGTCCAGTTCCTGCATCGAGTTGATCTGGGTCTTCACCTCGCGCCGGCCGGTCAGCGGCTGCCGTGGCGGTTGCGCGTGGCCTGCGGCCGTGCGCTCGCGGTCGACGAGGTAGAACTCGAGTTCCACCGCCATCACCGGCTTGAGGCCAAGTGCGGTGAAGCGGCTCACCACGTTCTCGAGCACGTGGCGCGGATCGCCGTGGAACGGCGTGCGGTCGTGGTCGAACATCGTGACCTGCATCTGGGCGACGTGTTCGCCGAGCCACGGCACCTGCACCAGCGTGCCGGGAATCGGCAGGCACACTCGATCCGCGTCGCCCTCATCGAAGCCGAGCCCCGTCGATTGGACGGTGCCGCCGAGCACGTCGAGCGCGAACATCGAGCCGGGCAGCAGCAGGCCGTTGACGTGCACGCCTTCGAGTTCTTCGACGGTGACACGCTTGCCGCGCGGGATACCCATCTGGTCCGCGAGCAGCAGATCGACGAAACGCACCGCGGGGTGCAGCTTGAGCCAGGCGGCCGCCTGCGCGAATTCCGCAAACTGCGGCATGAAACACCAGTTGTTTAGGATTTAGCGACGATCGGATCGTCGGGGAGCGGGCAGGATAGCCGTTCCGGCGCTCGACCGGCAAGCCGCGGGAGCGCTGTCAAGACCGGCTCCAAGTCCATGTTTAGGCTGATTTTTGGCCGTTTTTTTGCGGTGCGCGGCGACGGCAGTGGGGCGGCTGTGGTTTAATCCCGGACGTCCCCAAAGGATGGCCCCGCAAGAGCCGTCTAGGATTTTAAACGTGGCTCGCCACAAACCAATCATCGGCATCCCGGCAGACCGCCGGCTACTGGGTCCGCACCCCTTCCACTGCGTGGGGGAGAAGTACATTGCCGCGGTCGCCGAGGCGGCCGCTGCGACGCCCGTCCTCATTCCCTCGCTGGGAGCGCGGGACCTGGACGACCTGCTCGCCGAACTCGACGGCATCCTGCTCACGGGCAGTCCGTCGAACGTCGAGCCTCATCGTTACCAGGGTCCTGCCAGCGAGCCCGACACGCTGCACGATCCGCACCGTGACGAGACGACGCTGCCGCTGATCCCGCGGGCGATCGCGGCGGGTTTGCCGCTCTTCGCGGTGTGCCGCGGCTTCCAGGAGATGAACGTCGCGTTCGGCGGCACGCTCTGGCAGAAGGTGCAGGACGTGCCGGGCATGCGCGATCATCGCGAAGACAAAGAGCAGCCGCTCGACGTGCAGTACGCCCCGGCGCACGAGGTCGAGCTGGTCCGCGGCGGATTCCTGCACGGCCTGGCCGGCGCGGACCGCGTCCACGTCAACTCGCTGCACGCACAGGGCGTGCAGACGCTGGGCCGCGACCTCGAGATCGAGGCGCGCGCCCCCGATGGCCTGATCGAGGCTTTCCGTGTGCGCAATGCGCCGGGTTTCGCGCTCGCCGTGCAATGGCACCCTGAGTGGCAGGTTATGAAGAATCCTTTTTCACGCGCGCTGTTCGCTGCCTTCGGCGACGCGGCGCGTGCACGCATCAACGCACGGAAGTAAGAGCATGAGCACCCCCATCCAGCAGTTTTTCAAGGAACACGGCATCTCGGAAGTCGAGGCCGTGGTCCCCGACATGGCAGGCATTGCGCGCGGCAAGGTGATGCCGGCGATGAAGTTCGCGGAAGACGAGGGCATGCGCATGCCCGAGAGCATCTTCCTGCAGACCGTCACCGGCGATTACCCCGACGACGACCGCGCGATCAGCCCTTCGGAAATCGACATCGTGCTGAAGGCCGACCCCAACACGACGCGGGTCGTGCCGTGGGCCGCCGAGCCCACCGCGCAGGTCATCCACGACAGCTACTATCACGGACGGCCGCCCGGTGACGATGGCGCCGCGCTACGTGTTGCGCCACATCCTCGACCTCTACGCGCAGAAGGGCTGGAAGCCGATCGTCGCGCCTGAACTCGAGTTCTACCTGGTCGAGCCCAACATCGACGCCGACTATCCGCTCAAGCCGCCGGTGGGCCGCTCGGGCCGGCCGGAAATCGGCCGCCAGTCGTACAGCATCGCGGCGGTCAACGAATTCGATCCGCTCTTCGACGACATCTATGCGTTCTGCGAAGCGCAGGAAATCGAGATCGACACGCTGATCCACGAAGACGGCGCCGCGCAGATGGAAATCAACCTGATCCATGGCGACGCGATGTCGCTGGCCGACCAGGTGTTCATGTTCAAGCGCACGGCGCGTGAAGCCGCGTTCCGGCACAAGATGTACGCGACGTTCATGGCGAAGCCGATGGCGCGCGAGCCGGGCAGTGCGATGCACATCCACCAGAGCATCGTCGACGCCAAGACGGGCAAGAACGTATTCAGCGACAAGGACGGCAACCCGACCGAGCTGTTCTTCTCGCACATCGCAGGCCTGCAGAAATACCTGCCGCAGGCGATGGCGCTGTTCGCGCCGAACGTCAATTCGTTCCGCCGCATCATCCTGCGCCACCTTGCGCCGATCAACACGCAGTGGGGTTATGACAACCGCACGGCGGGCCTGCGCGTGCCGATCTCCAATCCCGACAACCGCCGCGTCGAGAATCGCCTCGCCGGCGCGGATGCCAATCCTTACCTGGCGCTCGCTGCTTCGCTGGCCTGCGGATACCTCGGCATGATGGAAGGCCTGAAGCCGTCGGAGCCGGTGTCGGGCAGCGCGTATGACCTGCCGTTCAACCTGCCGCGCAGCCTCGAAGAGTCGGTGCGCCTGCTGCGTGACTGCCGCACGCTGATCGACACGCTGGGCGAACGCTTCGTGCTCGCCTACACCGCGGTGAAGGAAAGCGAGCAGGACACCTTCCTGCAGGTCATCAGCAGCTTGGGAGCGAGAGCACCTGCTCCTGAACGTGTAGAGTCAGAAGGGGCTAGGGGCTAGGGGCTAGGGGCTAGTCGGAAGGGAACGTCCTCACCTCTCCCGCTGTGGCGGGAGAGGTCGGCCGCAAGGCCGGGTGAGGGCTCGCAATGTCAGAGTTGCATCGCTTTCGACGATCCACCGCACTTCTTATCCGACTAACCCCTAGCCCCTAACCCCTAGCCCCTAGCCTGCCTAGCCCCTTTGGACGACAACGGACAGAGCCCCTCATGAAGCCCACCCCCTACATCGCGGACCGCACCACCGCCCACTGGCAGGAGCTGGACCGCCAGCACTACCTGCATCCGTTCACGGACTACAAGAACCTGCACGCGAAGGGTTCGCGGGTCATCGTCAAGGCCGAGGGCGTGTACCTGTACGACTCGGAAGGCAACCGCATGCTCGACGGCATGGCGGGGCTCTGGTGCGTCAACCTCGGGTACGGGCGCAAGGAACTCGCCGAGGCGGCTTACCGGCAGTTGCTCGAGCTGCCGTACTACAACAGCTTCTTCCAGACCGCCCATCCGCCGGCCATCGAACTCGCCAAGCAACTCGTCGACCTGACGCCGCCGCAGTTCAACCGGGTGTTTTTCACGGGATCGGGGTCCGAGGGCAACGACACCGTCGTGCGCCTGGTGCGCCGCTACTGGGACCTGCTCGGCCAGCCCGAGCGCAAGGTCATCATCAGCCGGCAGAATGCCTACCACGGCAGCACGATGGCCGGCGCCAGCCTGGGCGGCATGGGTTTCATGCACGAGCAGGGCGGCCTGCCGATCCCGGACATCGTCCACATTCCCCAGCCGTACTGGTACGGGGAGGGCGGCAGCCTCAGCCCGGCCGAATTCGGCCTCAAGATCGCGCGCACGCTCGAGCAGAAAATCGTCGAACTCGGTCCGCACAAGGTCGCCGCGTTCATCGGCGAGCCGATCCAGGGCGCGGGCGGCGTGATCATCCCCCCGGACACGTACTGGCCCGAGATCCAGAAGATCTGCGACCGTTACGACATCCTGCTGGTCGCGGACGAGGTCATCTGCGGCTTCGGCCGCACCGGCCAGTGGTTCGGGTCCAACCACTTCGGCATCCGGCCCGACCTGATGACGATCGCCAAGGGCCTGTCGTCGGGCTACCTGCCGATCGGGGGCGTCATGGTGGGCGACCGCATCGCCGAGGTGATCATCGACAAGGGCGGCGAGTTCGCCCACGGGTTCACCTATTCGGGCCACCCGGCCGCCTGCGCCGTGGCCAGCGTCAACCTGACCCTGATCCAGCAAGAGAGCCTGGTCACGCGCACGCACGATGAAACGGGCCCTTACCTCGCCAAGAAGTGGCGCGACATTGCGGAGCACCCGCTGGTGGGCGAGGCGCGTTCGGTGGGCCTGATCGGCGCCCTGGAACTGGTCAAGGACAAGGGCACCCGGACCTTCTTCGACAATCGCGGCGAGGTGGGCACGATTTGCCGCGATTTCTGCTTCGAGAACGGCCTGATCATGCGCGCCGTGCGGGACACCATGATCATTTCGCCGCCGCTCGTGATCAGCCGTGAGCAGATCGACGAGCTGGCCGAGAAGGCCTGGAAGTGCCTGGACCTGACCTACGCCCGTTGCAAGGCGGAGGGTCGCCTGTAGGGGATTTCCGTCCCGCCCGGATCTGGGGCAGGCCCGCTGCCCGCTGCACTTAAGTGCAGCATGCGGCGCTGCCCCCTAGCCACGGAAAAATTTCTTCGCTATACATCTCGCTTCGCGCCGTCCGGTGCAGTTCGCAGCCAAGTACAGGGGTACGTCCAAGATGAGCATCAGCATCCGTGCCGGGTTATTGAGCCTGGTGATCGCCACAGCCCTCGTCGGTTGCGGCAAGAAGGAAGAAGCCCCCCCTGCGGCCGACACAGGCGCCGCACCCGCCGCCGCGGCGCCTGCCGCTGCCGCCTCGACCGAAGAAAAGGTCGTCAACGTCTACAACTGGTCGGACTACATCGAGCCCGCTGTGCTCGAGCAGTTCACCAAGGAAACCGGCATCAAGGTCAACTACGACGTCTTCGACTCGAACGAAGTGCTCGAGACGAAGCTGCTCGCCGGCAACACGGGCTACGACGTGGTCGTGCCGTCTGCATCCTTCATGGAGCGCCAGATCAAGGCAGGCGTCTTCATGAAGCTCGACCGCGCCAAGCTCACCAACTGGGGCAACCTCGACACCGAGGTGCTGCAGCGCGTCGCCCTGCACGATCCGGGCAACGAGCATGCCGTGAACCACATGTGGGGCACCGACGGCATCGGCTACAACGAAGGCAAGGTCAAGGCGATCGACCCGAACGCTCCCGTCGACAGCTGGTCGCTCGTGCTGGATCCGAAGTGGGCCGCCAAGTTCAAGGATTGCGGCATCTCGGTGCTCGACGCGCCGAGCGAGATGGTCGGCGTTGCGCTGGCCTACCTCGGCAAGGACCCGAACAGCCAGAACGAGGCCGACCTGAAGGCAGCCGAAGACCTGCTGCTCAAGATCCGTCCGTACATCCGCATGATCCACAGCTCCAACTACATCGACGCCCTCGCGAACGGCGAGCTGTGCATCGCGGTGGGCTGGAGCGGCGACATCCTGCAGGCGCGCGACCGCGCGGCCGAGGCCGGCCAGGGCAACGTGATCAAGTACACGATCCCGAAGGAAGGCACCATCATCTGGTTCGACATGTATGCGGTTCCGGCCGATGCCAAGCACCCGGACAACGCGCATACGTTCATCAATTTCATGATGCGGCCGGACATCGCCGCGGCGAATTCCAACTTCATCAATTACGCCAATGGCAACGCCGCCTCGTTCACGATGATCAACGAAGCGGTCCGCAACGACCCGGGCATTTTCCCGTCAGCTGAAGTCAAGGCCAAGCTGTTCCCGGATCTCGCGGAGACCCCTGAGTTCACGCGCCTGCTGAACCGGTCGTGGACCCGGTTCACCACCGGCAAGTAAGCACGGCCGGGTTTTCCCTACACAGCGGGGCGGTTGGATGAGATCCGGCCGCCCCGTTTTCGATTCGCACTGCCACGAGCACGCCATGAAGCACCAGACATTCAAAGCCGCCGCGATCGCTGGCCTGGCCCTGCTGGTCGCCGCCTGCGGCAGCGGCAAGGACTCGACTGGAGGCGAGACGACGGCGGCGACCAAGGCGGCCGCAGGAGGGAAGGCCGCCGGCGAGATCGTCAACGTCTACAACTGGTCGGACTACATCGACCCTGAGGTCATCAAGGGCTTCGAGCAGGAAACGGGCATCAAGGTCCGTTACGACGTGTTCGATTCGAACGAAGTGCTCGAGACCAAGCTGCTGACGGGCAACTCGGGCTACGACGTCGTCGTGCCCAGCGCCTACTTCCTCGAGCGGCAGGTCAAGGCGGGTGTCTTCGCACCGCTCGACAAGGCGAAGCTCCCGGGGCTCGCCAACGTCGATCCAGACCTGGCCAGGAGCGCGGCGCGCCACGATCCGGACAATGCGCACTCGGTCGTCTACATGTGGGGCACCACCGGCATCGGCTACGACCGGGCCAAGGTCGCGGCCATCATGCCGGACGCGCCCCTCGACAGCTGGCAGCTGATCTTCGATCCCGCGATCCTGTCCCGCTTCAAGGACTGCGGCGTCTCGATGCTCGACGATCCGACCGACATGATCGGCACGGCGCTGCTCTACCTCGGCAAGGACCCCAACAGCGAAGCCGAGGCCGACCTCAAGGCAGCCGAGGCGGCGCTCATGAAGATCCGTCCGTACCTGCGCACCATCCACAGCTCGCAGTACATCGATCAGCTCGCCAACGGCGAGCTCTGCATCGTCGTGGGTTACAGCGGCGACGTGCTGCAGGCCAGCGACCGCGCGGAGGAGGCGGGCAAGCCTCTCGACATCGGCTACTCGATTCCGCGTGAAGGCGCGCTGATGTGGTTCGACACGCTCGCCATTCCGGTGGACGCGGCCCACAAGGACGCCGCGCACCGCTTCATCGATTACCTGCTCCGGCCAGAGGTCGCGGCGAAGAACTCCAACTTCGTGAACTACGCCAACGCGAACAGCAAGGCGACGGAGCTGGTCAATGAGGAACTGCGCAACGACGCCGGCATTTACCCGCCGGCGGACGTCAAGGCGCGCCTGCAGCCGAGCGTGGCGAAGTCTGCCGATTTCACCCGTGAGCTCAACCGCACCTGGACCCGCTTCATGACCGGTACCTGAGCAAAGGCGCCGCGAACCTCCCCTCCAGCACGAGACGTTATGGCCACCTCACCGCGCGCTACGCAGCAGAAGTTCCAGCCCTGGACCGACCCCGACGCCAAGCCCTACGTGCGAATCGAGAAAGTCACGAAGAAGTTCGGTGACTTCGTAGCGGTAGACGACGTCTCGCTCGACATCTACAAGAAAGAGATCTTCTGCCTTCTCGGCGCCTCCGGGCTGCGGCAAGACCACGCTCCTGCGCATGCTCGCGGGCTTCGAGCGACCGACCTCGGGCAAGATCTTCATCGACGGCATCGACATGACGCTGATCCCGCCGTACGAGCGGCCGGTCAACATGATGTTCCAGTCGTACGCGATCTTTCCGCACATGACCGTGGAGCAGAACGTGGCATTCGGCCTGAAGCAGGAAGGCCTGCCCAAGGACGAGATCGCGCAACGCGTCAACGACATGCTGAACATGGTCAAGCTCGGCCCGTTCGGCAAGCGCAAGCCGCACCAGCTCTCCGGTGGCCAGCGGCAGCGCGTCGCCCTCGCGCGCGCGCTCGTGAAGAAGCCCAAGCTGCTGCTGCTCGACGAGCCGCTGGCCGCGCTCGACAAGAAGCTGCGCGAGCACACGCAGTTCGAGCTCATCAACATCCAGGAGACGCTCGGCGTCACCTTCATCGTCGTCACGCACGACCAGGAAGAGGCCATGACGCTCTCGACGCGCATCGGCCTGATGAACCACGGTGAGATCGTGCAGGTCGGCACGCCCGACCAGATGTACGAGTATCCCAATTCCCGCTTCGTGTCCGAGTTCATCGGCTCGGTGAACATGTTCGAAGGCCGGCTGATCGACGACGAGCCGTCGTTCGTCCGCATCGCCTGCGACGACCTCGAGGCGCCGATCTACGTCGACCACGGCGTGAGTTCCGCGCCCGATGCGACCGTCTGGGCGGCGATCCGGCCGGAAAAGATCACGATCTCCCGCGAGAAGCCGACGGAAGCAGACAACTGGGCGAGCGCGGTGGTGCAGGACATCGCGTACATGGGCGACATGTCCATCTACCTGCTGCGGCTCGATTCCGGCAAGGTCGTGCGGGTGACGCAGCCCAATGCCTATCGCCACGCCGACGATCGCATCACCTGGGATGAGCGCGTCTACCTGCACTGGCACGCGACCAGCCCGGTGGTGGTGACCAAATGATGCAGCGACTGTGGCGGCGACTGCCGAACGGGCGCTCGCTGGTGACGGCGGTGCCTTACCTGTGGCTGCTGTTCTTCTTCCTGATTCCTTTCGCGATCGTGCTCAAGATCAGTTTCTCGAGCACGCTGATCGCGATGCCGCCGTACGAACCCCTGCTGCACTGGACGGCCGAGAAAGTCCTGCAGATCAAGCTCAACCTGGGCAACTACGCGTTCCTGGTCGAAGACAACCTGTACTGGATGGCCTACCTGAACTCGATCAAGGTGGCGGCCATCTCGACGCTGTTCTGCCTGCTGATCGGGTACCCGATCGCGTACTCCATAGCCCGCAGCAGCCCGTCGATACGCAACATCCTGATGCTGCTGATCGTCCTGCCGTTCTGGACGTCGTTCCTGCTGCGCGTGTACGCGTGGATCGGCATCCTCAAGAACAACGGGCTGCTGAACAACTTCCTAATGTCGATCGGCGTGATCGACCAGCCGATCCAGATGCTGCAGACCGACTTCGCGGTCTACGTGGGCATCGTCTATTCGTACCTCCCGTTCATGATCCTGCCGCTGTACGCCAACCTCGAGAAAATGGATCTCACGCTGCTCGAGGCGGCTGCCGACCTCGGCTGCAAGCCCTGGCAGGGCTTCCTCAAGATCACCTTGCCGCTGTCGCTGCCTGGCATCATCGCCGGCTGCCTGCTCGTGTTCATCCCGGCCGTCGGCGAGTTCGTCATCCCGTCGCTGCTCGGCGATCCGGGCATGCTGATGATCGGCAAGGTGCTGTGGACGGAATTCTTCAATAACCGCGACTGGCCGGTAGCGAGTGCCGTGGCCATCGCGCTGCTGCTGTTCCTGGTCATCCCGATCATGTACTTCCAGCGCGCGCAGGACGCCGAGGCGGGCGGGGGAGTGCACCGATGAACCAGGGGCGCAGCTGGTTTCGCATGACCGTCCTCGCGCTGGGATTCGCGTTCCTTTACATCCCGATCGCGTCGCTGGTGTTCTATTCGTTCAACAAGTCGCGACTGGTGACGGTGTGGGGCGGCTTCTCGACCAAGTGGTACGGCGAGCTGCTGCGTAACGAGCAGATCCTGAATGCAGCCTGGCTCAGCCTCAAGGTGGCCGCGATCTCGGCGACGCTCGCAGTGGTGCTCGGCACGCTGGCAGGCATGGTGCTGGCGCGTTTCGGGCCCTTCAAGGGCCGCACCCTGTTCTCGGGCCTGACGACCGCGCCGCTGGTCATGCCCGAAGTGATCACGGGCCTGTCGCTGCTGCTGCTCTTCGTGACGATGGAACAGATCATCGGCTGGCCCAAGGGCCGCGGCATGACGACCATCATCATCTCGCACATCACTTTCACGATGGCGTTCGTGACGGTCGTGGTGCAGTCGCGCCTCGCGCAGATGGACGATTCGCTCGAGGAAGCCGCGATGGACCTGGGGGCGCGCCCGCACAAGGTGTTTTTCCTCATTACGCTGCCGATCATCTTCCCGGCGCTCATGTCAGGCTGGCTGCTTGCCTTTACGCTGTCCCTCGATGACCTCGTGATCACGAGCTTCGTCGCCGGGCCCGGCTCGAGCACCCTGCCGATGGTGATCTTCTCCAAGGTGCGCCTGGGCGTCAGTCCCGACATCAACGCGCTGGCGACGATCCTGGTCGCCATCGTTGCGGTGGGCGTGCTGATCGCAGGTATCGCGATGTCGCGCCAGCAGAAGATCCGCGATCGCGACGCACAGATGGCGCTGGCGGCCAACCAGCAGATGATCGAAAGCCTGAAGAAAGGGTGACTGCGTCGTGAGGGAAGACAACAAGGACGACGGGGACCTGACGCTGCGGCTGGCCTTCGACGTCGGCGGCTCGTTCATCAAGGCGGGACTCGTACACATCGAATCCGGCCTCGTCATGGGCGAGACTCAGCGACGTGCCACGCCGCCGGGTGCAACGCCTGAGTCGGTGCTCGATTTGCTGGTCACCATGGCGCAGGAGCTCCCGTCGACCGGCCCGGTGGGCCTCGCGTTTCCGGCGGTCGCCAAGCAAGGCGTCGCGTGGACCGCGGCGAACATCGACAAGCGCTGGATCGGCATGAACGTGCAGGCTCACCTGCAGGCGCGATTGCAGCGTCCGGTCTCGTTCCTCAACGACGCAGACGCTGCTGGCATTGCAGAGATGAGGCGCGGCGCTGGCCGCGACCGCGCCGGTACCGTCATGGTCATTACGCTGGGCACGGGTATCGGCACGGCGCTGTTCGTGGACGGCCGGTTGCTGCCGAACACCGAACTCGGGCACCTGGAGGTTCGCGGCAAGGAGGCCGAGCATCGCGCCTCGGCGAAGGTCAAGGCCGACAAGAAACTCGACTGGGTGGATTGGGCCGCAGAGGTGAATGCGGTCCTGGAGGCCTATCACGCACTGCTGTGGCCGGACGTGTTCATCATCGGCGGCGGCGTGACGGAGAACTGGCAGCACTTCGGGTCGCTGCTCAACAGCCGGGCGGAGATCGTGCCAGCGGCGTTCGGCAACGATGCGGGCATCGTGGGCGCAGCGATGGCGGCAGATTCGCTCGTGCGCTGAGCGTTGGCGCACAGAATCATGGCGCCCGGGTTTCCGGGGGGACGATGATCTCGGGCTGGGTGCTGGCCGCGTTCGCATTCGGATACCTCGCGCTGCTGTTCGCCGTGGCCGAATGGGGCGAGCGGCGGCGCATCTATCCAACCCACGCCCGGTGGCGCCCGCACGTCTATGCACTCGCGCTCGGCGTCTACTGCACCACGTGGACGTTCTACGGCGCGGTGGGCACGGCCGTGCGGGACGGCTGGGCCTACGTGCCGATCTACCTCGGCCCAGCCCTCGTCTTCCTGTTCGCGCTCCCGTTCATGGAGCGGCTGATCACCGTCGCCCGCGCACGCAACATCACGTCGATTTCGGACCTGCTGTCGTCCCGCTTCGGCCGGAGCCGCTCGCTCGCGGCCCTCGTGACGGTGATCGCGCTGACCGCCGCGATCCCGTACCTCGCACTGCAGTACAAGGGCGTGTCCGCCAGCATCGGTGTGCTGACGAACGCGCCAGCCGGCCCGGCCGTACCCTGGTTCCGCGATATCGCGCTCGGCGTGGCACTGACCATGGCGCTGTTCGCCGTGCTGTTCGGCACGCGGCGCGTCTCGGCGACTGAACACCACGAAGGGCTGATGCTCGCGATCGCGTTCGAGTCGGTCGTGAAGGTGCTCGCCTTCGTCGGCGTCGGCGTGTGGGCGTGGTTGCGGCTGGAGCCAGGCGGCGTGCGCATCCCCCAGGCGTTCGCGTCCGGCGAGGGGCTGCAGGGCGTGAACTTCGTGACCACGACCCTGCTGGCCGCCTGCGCCATGTTCTGCCTGCCGCGGCAGTTCCAGGTGGGCGTGGTCGAATGCGTCGAGCCCGCCGACCTGCGGCGCGCCCGCTGGACGTTCCCGGCGTACCTGGCGCTGTTCACGGTATTCGTCGTCCCCGTCGTGCTGCTCGCGCAGCAGACCGGCGGTGCCGGCGGCTCGCCGGACACGCTGCTGCTCACGCTGCCCCTGGGCGAGGGCGCGCCGGCGCTGGCGCTGCTCGCGTTCCTGGGCGGGCTCTCCGCCGCGACCGCGATGGTGATCGTCGCGAGCATCGCGCTCGCGACGATGATCACGAACGACCTCGTGCTGCCGGCGCTCGGTCGCTCGCGGCTGGTCGCGGTGGAAGACCTTGGCGAGCGCGTGCTGTGGCTGCGTCGCGCGGCCATCGTCGGCCTGGCGCTGCTCGCCTATGCGTATTACCGGCAGGCCGGCACGCCGGCCAACCTCGCGCAGATCGGCCTGCTCGCGTTCGCCGCGTTCGCGCAGTTCGCCCCCGGCATCCTCGCGGGACTCTACTGGCGGGGCGCCACTCGCGACGGCGTGTTCTGGGGCCTTGCCGCGGGCTTCGCGCTCTGGCTCTACACGCTGGTACTTCCCGCCGTGGCGCCAGCTTCCGCACTCGTCGTCGCCGGCCCTGCGGGGCTCGGCTTCCTGCGCCCGCAAGCACTGTTCTGGTTCGGTGCAGCCGGACCGTTGACCCACGGGGCCCTGTGGTCGCTCGCGGCCAACGTGGCCGTGCTGGTCGGCATCTCACTGCGCCGCGGCACGACGCTGCAGGAGCGGCAGTCGGCCAGGGCCTTCATGCAGCCTTCCACGCGGGCGGCGCTCCCGAGCGGCGCGAGCCACGCGCGCGTCGGCGACCTCGAGACGCTGGCCGCGCGCATCGTCGGCCCCGCGGCTGCGCGCCGCCTGTTGGTTGACTGGTCGGTGGGCAGCGGGCGACCGGTGCCGCGGGCGGGCGACCCCGCGGACCGCTCGCTGCTGCAGCACGTCGAGCGTGCGCTCGCCGGCTCGCTCGGGGCGTCGTCCGCGCGCATGCTGCTGACGCACGCGCTCCGACGCGGCGGCCTCGAAGTGGACGAGGTCGCCGAACTCCTCGACGAAACCTCGCAGGAGCTGAACTTCAGCCGCCGCTTGCTGCAGGCGACGATGGAGAACGTCGCGCAGGGCATCAGCGTGGTGGACGCGGAACTGAAGCTGCTGGCATGGAACCGTCGCTACGTCGATATGTTTGGCTACCCAGACGGGTTCGTCTACGTGGGGCGTCCCGTGGCCGACCTGATGCACTTCAATGCCGAGCGCGGAGAACTGGGCCCCGGCGAGCCACTCGAGCAGGTCACCAGGCGGCTTTTGCACCTGCGTGCCGGGACGCCCTACGTGTTCCAGCGCGAGCGGCGCGACGGCCGGGTCTATGAGATCCGCGGACAGCCGATGCCTGACCGTGGCTACGTGACGACGTACACGGACGTGACCGAGTACAAGCTCGCGGAGCAGGCGCTGCTCGAAGCCAAGCAGGGCCTCGAAGTGCGGGTGGAGGAGCGCACTCACGCCCTGCAGCAGGCGCTGCAGGCCGAGGCCGCCGCCAAGCAGCAGGCAGAGGAGGCGAACGTCGGCAAGACACGCTTCGTCGCGGCGGCGAGCCACGACCTGCTGCAGCCGCTGAACGCCGCGCGGCTGTTCGCGTCGGCACTGGAGGCGCAGGCCGGCGAGGATGGCGGGTTGCGCGAGATCGCCGCGCACATCGACAGCTCGCTCCGCGCTGCCGAGGAACTGCTCGACGGCCTGCTCGACATCGCAAGGTTGGACAGCGGCGCGATGCGGCCGGAGATCTCGACGTTTCCGATCGCGGAACTGCTGGCGGACCTCGAGCGGCAGTACGCACCGGTCGCAGCGTCGCGGCAGCTGCAGCTCCGGGTAGTACGCAGCGAGGAGTGGGTCACCAGCGACCGCGTGTTGCTGCGGCGAATCCTGCAGAACTACCTGGCCAACGCACTGCGCTACACGCGGCGCGGTGGGGTGATCGTGACTTGCCGGGGGCGTGGCCGCGATCGCGGGGCGACACTGACGCTCCGCGTCAGCGACACCGGACCCGGCATCGCCGAGCACCACCTCGAGGCCATCTACGCGGAGTTCACGCGGCTCGAGCGACAGTCGCCGTGGGGCGAGAAGGGACTTGGACTCGGACTCTCGATCTGCGACCGCATCGCGCGGCTGCTGGAGCACGAGCTGGAACTGCGGTCACGACCGGGCCGCGGCTCGACGTTCGGGGTGCGTGTGCCGGTGGGACGTCCCGTCGTGCGCGCGCCGACCGTCGCCAGGCCCGCCGCCGGAGTCGCGCGGCTCGAGGGCCTGGTCGCGCTCTGCATCGATAACGACCCGACGATCCTGCGGGCGATGGCGGCATTGCTGGAGCGCTGGGGCGTGCGGGTGGTGCCTGCGGCGACGATCGCCGAGGCGCAGTCCGCGTTCGCACGCGGCGGCATCGACGTCGTGCTCGCCGATTACCATCTCGATGACGGCGAGGATGGGCTCACGTTGATCGAGTCGCTGCGACAAGGCGCCCTGCAGCCAGCCGCGGCCGCGCTGATCACGGCCGACCACGGCGCGGAAGTGGCGGCGCGGGCTCGGGCGCTCGGCTGCCCCGTGCTCCGCAAACCGGTGAGGCCGGCTGCCCTGCGCGCATTCCTCGGTGCGGTCAGCGCCGGTCGCGCTGCGTCGCGGGCGCGCGGGGCGCTCTGACTACTCGGCGTCGTCGGGCGGCACGCGGAGCGCGCCGCGATCCACCGCGAGGCGCCCGGCGAACAGCACGGCCTGCGTGCGGTTGGTCACCCCGAGCTTCCGCAGGATCGCGGTCACATGCGCCTTCACGGTCGCCTCCGAGACGTCGAGCTCGAACGCGATCTGCTTGTTCAACAGTCCCGACAGCAGCATGCCGAGCACGCGAAACTGCTGCGGCGTGAGCTCGGCGATGCGACTCGCCGCCTCGAGATCCCGCGCGTCGGGTTCGGCCGCGATGGGCGGCACGAAGCCGGGCGGCGTGACGACGTCGCCGGCCAGCACGGCCTCTACGCCCGCGGCGATCGCGCGCGCGTCCGAGGACTTGGAGATGAATCCCTGCGCACCGTAGGCGAGGGCATTGGCCACGGTCCGTGCGTCGTCGGACGCGGACACGACCACGACCGGCAGTTCGGGCCTGACGCCCCGCACGTGCGCCAGGGCCCCGAAGCCGTGCGCGCCTGGCATGTCCAGGTCCAGCAGCAGCAGGTCGGCTTGCGGGTTGCGCTCGACCACGTCCAGCAGCGCGGCCACCGAGTCGGCCTCGACGAACTCGGACGCCGCGCCCGCGGTCAGGTGACCCACTATTGCGCCGCGCAGCGCAGCGCGGAACAGCGGGTGGTCGTCGGCGATCAGGATCAAGCGCGGGCTCACGCTGTGGGCCGGTCGGCGACCAGCTGCTGCACCACCGAGGGATCGGCGAGCGTGGACACGTCGCCGAGCTGGTCGGACTCGTTGGCAGCGATCTTGCGGAGGATGCGCCGCATGATCTTGCCGCTGCGGGTCTTCGGCAGTCCCGGTGCCCACTGGATCACGTCCGGGGTCGCGATCGCGCCGATCTGCTGGCGCACGGTCTGCCGCAGCTCGCCGAGCAGGCGGTCGGAAGGTTCGTAGCCGGCCTTCAGCGTCACGTACGCGTAGATGCCCTGGCCCTTGATGTCGTGGGGGTAACCGACCACCGCGGCCTCGGCGACGGCCGGGTGCGCGACCAGCGCGCTCTCGACCTCTGCCGTGCCCATCCGGTGCCCGGACACGTTGATCACGTCGTCGACGCGGCCGGTGATCCAGTAGTAGCCGTCCTCGTCGCGCCGCGCCCCGTCGCCCGTGAAGTACGTGCCCGGGAACGTACGGAAGTACGTGTCGATGAACCGCTGGTGATCGCCGTACACGGTGCGCATCTGGCCCGGCCAGCTGTCGAGCAGCACGAGATTCCCCTCGCACGCGCCTTCAAGGATCTGCCCGGAGCCGTCCACGATCGCGGGCTGCACGCCGAAGAACGGCACCGCGGCGGAGCCAGGCTTCAGTGCGGTTGCGCCGGGCAGCGGCGTGATGAGGATGCCGCCGGTTTCCGTCTGCCACCACGTGTCCACGACCGGGCAGCGGCGCTCGCCGACCACACGGTGGTACCACTCCCACGCCTCCGGATTGATCGGCTCGCCCACGCTGCCGAGCAGGCGGATGGACTGCCGCGAGTGTCGGCTGACCCAGCTCTCGCCTTCGCGCATCAGCGCGCGGATCGCGGTGGGCGCCGTGTAGAAGATGGTGACCTGGTGCTTGTCGCAGATCTGCCAGCAACGGCCCGGGTCCGGGTAGTTCGGCACGCCTTCGAACATCAGCGACGTCGCGCCGCACGAGAGCGGGCCGTAGACGACGTAACTGTGACCCGTGACCCAGCCAACGTCCGCCGTGCACCAGAACACGTCGTTTTCGCGGTGATCGAACACGCTCTCGAACGTGTACGAGGCGTGGACCAGGTAACCGCCCGTGGTGTGCAGCACGCCCTTCGGTTTGCCGGTGGACCCGGAGGTGTAGAGGATGAACAGCGGATCCTCGGCCCCAACCGGCGTGGGCGGGCAGTCCGCCGAGGCGGCCGCCATCAAGTCTTCGTAAGCGACGTCCCGGCCCGGCGTCCACGCCACCTTCGCGCCGGTGCGCTTCACCACCACCACTTTCTCGACGGTGGGCAGCGCGTGCTGGGTGAGCGCGGCGTCCACGTTGGCCTTCAGCGGAACCTTCTTGCCGCCGCGCAGGCCTTCATCCGCGGTGATCACCAGCTTCGACGCGCAGTCCTGGATGCGGGTAGCGAGCGATTCCGGCGAGAAGCCGCCGAACACGATCGAATGCACCGCCCCGATGCGCGCACATGCGAGCATCGCCACCGCAGCCTCCGGGATCATCGGCAGGTAGATCGTGATCCGGTCGCCCTTCTGCACGCCGAGGCCCTTCAGCACGTTCGCGAAGCGGCAGACCTGTTCGTGCAGTTCGCGATAGGTGACGTGCCGGCTCTCCCCCGGGTCGTCGCCTTCCCACAGGATCGCGGTCTTGTCGCCGCGGGTGGCGAGGTGACGATCGAGGCAGTTCGCGGCCACGTTCAGCTGTCCGTCCGCGTACCAGCGGATGCGGAACTGCTTGACGTCGAACGAGACGTCCTTGACCTGCGTGTACGGCACGATCCAGTCGAGCCGACGACCGACCTCGCCCCAGAACGCCTCGGGTTCGCGCACGCTGCGCGCGTAGTCCGTCGCGTAGCGCTGCGCGTCGATGCGCGCCTCGCGCGCGAATCCTGCCGGCACTTCGTATACGTGTGTCATGGCGATTCCCCGGGCCGCACACCGGCCCCTTGCGACGACCATCTTCCGGCACCGGAGCGGCGGACGGGCTCCGACCTTGGTCGTAGGCATAAGCCACGACCCCCGGAGGGCCCGATTACGACCAAAGGCGAATACCGGTCGGGGCGGTCGGGCTTGCAGCATCGACCCATGGTGCCATCAAGGGGATCGTTCATGAATCGCACACGGATCTCAAGCCGTCTGCGCGCTCCCGCCCTCGCGGGAATCGCCGCGGGCGCGCTGCTCGCCGCCACCGCCCTGCCGGCCGCTGCGCAGACCTCCCGTGAGAAAGAGCTCGAGGCGAGAGTGAGCGAGCTCGAGCGTCTGGTACAGCAGCTGCTGCAGACGTCAGGGCAAGGGGGCGGCGCCGCAACTGCAGCAACCGCCGCCGCGCCAGTCGCGGCGTCCTCCGCACCGGCCCAGGGTGGTGCCGCGCCCGCGGCTGTCGCGTCGGCCGCTGGTCCTGCACCGGTGCAGCCGTCCACCATCACGCCGAACGCAGCCGCGGGCACGAAGTTCCTGTACTCGGGCTTCGTCAAGGCCGATGTGCTGTGGACCGAAGCAGCCGACGGCGTGATCCCCGAGAACACGTCCGGCCGGGACTTCTACGTGCCCGCCGCGACACCAGTCTTCGTGCCGACGGCGGCCACGCCGATTCCGCAGCACGCGCAGCGCCAACCTCGACGCGCACGTGAAGCAGTCGCGCCTGATCTTCGGCACCGATACGCCGCTGAACGGCAACCCGAAGGACCTGCTGCAGACCCGCTTCGAAGTCGACCTGTTCGGCTCGTCGCTCGGCGACCAGCGGACGACGAACACCTACGGCCTGCAGGTGCGCCACGCGTACGTGCAATGGCACGAGTGGCTCGTCGGCCAGACGTGGTCGAACTTCGAGGATCCGGCCGCGCTGCCGGACGCCGTGGATTTCATCGGCTCGACCGACGGCACCGTGTTCGTGCGCCAGCCGCAGGTGCGCTGGACGCGCGGCGGGTTGTCGCTGTCCGCCGAGAACACCGAGACCACGATCTCGCCGTACCGCGCGACCACCCAGAACGCGCGCGTGACCAGCGACGACAGCAACGTCCCGGACCTGGTCGCCAAGTACACCTGGAAGGGTGCCTGGGGACAGGTCTCGGCGGCGGCCCTCGGCCGGCAGCTGAAGTACCGCGGCTTCGCCCCCTCCGGCGCTGTCACCGCCGACGACACGATGTACACCGGATCGCTCGGCTTGTCGGGAAAGATCAACCTCGGCCAGGATGACATCCGCTTCGTGCTGGTCGGCGGCAACCTCGGCCGCTACGTGGGCCTGAATTTCGCGAACGACGCGGTGCTGACGACGAACGGCGTCACGGGCGTCGCGAGCCTCGACGCGATCGAAGGCTACGCGGGCTTCGTCGCCTGGCGGCATCCGTGGTCGAAGACGGTCCGCACGAATCTCTACTACTCGATGCAGAGCTATGACAACGACGTGGCGCTGACCGGCGGGCTCGCGAACAAGGAGAGCTGGAGCGTCACCGCGAACGTCTTCTACTCGCCGCTACCCAAGCTCGATATCGGCGCCGAGTTCCGCCACGCCGTGCGCGAGCTCGAGAACGGGGTGGACGGCTCGCTGGACCGTGTACAACTAACGACCAAGTACTCATTCTGAGGGGGAAGCCAGCATGCTCGTAAAGGCCGATAAAACCGTGGACTGGGATGCCGTGATTGCGGATCCCCGGTTCCAGGCGCTGCACAAGAAGAAATCCGCGTTCCTGTGGGGACTGATGGCCTTCTCGGTCGCCTACTACTTCCTGTTGCCGATCGGCGCCGCCTACTTCCAGGACCTGTTCAGGATCCGGGTGTGGGGGCCGATCAACGTCGGCCTGGTGTTCGCGCTGTCGCAGTTCATCGTGGCCTGGAGCGTCGCGATCTACTACTCGAGAAAGGCGAACGCGGATTTCGACCGCATGGCGGCCGAGATCGCCGACGACGTCGCACGGCAGGGGGGCTAGAGCCATGCAGCAGATGCAGCGCAAGTGGGTGGCCTTAGGGCTGGCCGGTGCACTCGGCCTGGCCGCCGGGCCGGCGTTCGCCGTGGGCGCAGTGTCCTCCGAGTACCAGTGGCTGACGTTCGCGGTGTTCGCCGCGATCATCAGCCTGACGATGTACGTGACCTACGTGGCGGCGAAGCGCGTCAAGTCCGCGTCGGACTTCTACACGGCCGGCGGCGGCATCTCCGGCATGCAGAACGGCTGGGCGATCGCGGGCGACTATCTCTCGGCCGCATCGTTCCTCGGCATCGCGGGCCTGATATCGCAGTACGGCTACGACGGGTTCATGTACTCGGTGGGCTGGCTGATGGCCTACATCACGGTGCTGCTGCTGATCGCGGAGCCGTGCCGGAACATCGGCAAGTACACGCTCGCGGACATCCTCGCGTACCGCAACGACCCGCGGAAGACGCGCATCGTGGGCGCGCTCTCGGTGATCACGGTATCGACCTTCTACCTGACTGCCCAGATGGTCGGCGGCGGCGTGCTCGTGAAGACGCTGGTCGGCATCGACTACGAGGTGTCGGTGATCGCAGTCGGCGTGCTGATGCTCGGCTACGTGCTGTTCGGCGGCATGGTGGCGACCACCTGGGTGCAGATCATCAAGGCGATCCTGCTGGTGACCGCGTCCGTCGTGCTGGTGATGCTGGTCTGGACGCCCTACGGGTTCTCGCTGCCGGCGTTCCTGACGGACGTGGTCGGCGACTCCAAGGTGCAGGCGAGGGTGGCGGCGTTGCTCGGCGACTCGTCGGCCAACATGACCGCGGCCGAGCTGGGCCAGCGGTTCCTCGAGCCCGGCCTGTACTTCAAGGCGCCGATCGACCAGATCTCGCTCGGCCTGGCGCTCGTGTTCGGCACCGCCGGCCTGCCGCACATCCTGATGCGGTTCTTCACGGTGCCCACCGCGCAGCAGGCGCGCAAGTCCGTCGTCTGGGCGATGGCGATCATCGGCGGCTTCTACGTCCTGACGCTGTTCCTCGGCTTCGGCGCGGCGCGGTTCGTGGGGCCCGCGGAGATCGCCGCGGTGGACGCCGGCGGCAACATGGCGGCGCCGCTGCTCGCGCAGTACCTCGGGGGCGGTGCGAACTCGTTCCTGGGCAACTTCATGCTCGCGTTCGTCTCGGCGGTCGCGTTCGCGACCATCGTCGCGGTGGTGGCCGGCCTGGTGCTGGCGGCTTCGTCCGCGCTGGCCCACGATCTCTACGTCGGCGTGTTCCGCGCCGGCGAGACCGTCACGCCGCAGGAACAGGTGAAGGCTGCGCGCATCGCCACCGTGATCGTCGGTGCGATGTCGATCATGATCGGCATCGCGGCGAAGGGGCAGAACGTGGCGGTGCTCGTGGGCCTGGCGTTTGCCGTGGCCGCGAGCGCGAACTTCCCGTGCGTGCTGCTGACGCTTTACTGGAAGCGTTGCAACACCGCGGGCATCGTGGCCGGCATGCTGGTTGGCACGCTCAGCGCGGTCGGCCTCACGCTCGTGTCGCCGAACCTGACGTACCCGATCGCCGCCACCGAGGCAGCGCAGAAGGTGCTCGCGAGCGAGCCTGCCAAGCGCGAGAGCATCGCCGTGGCGCTCGCCAGCAGCGATGCCGCGATCGCCGCGAAGGCCGCCAAGGACGCGGCGGCCCTCGACAAGGTGATCGCGAAGGCAAACGCCGACATCGAGAAGAACGCGGGCAAGCGCACGTCGTTCATGGGGCTCGAGAAACCGCTGATCGGGCTCAAGAACCCGGGCATCATCTCCATCCCGCTCGGCTTCCTGTCGGTGCTGCTGTTCTCGCTGCTGTTCCGCGACCGGCGTGCGGAAGCCATGTGGAACGAGGTGTACGCTCGGCAGAACACCGGCATCCTGGTGTCCAAGTCGAGCGCGCACTGAGGCGACCCGAGGCGCCCGTATCCCGGGAGTGTCCCGGGATACGGGAGTGAATCGATGTCCGCACCCGAACTGATCGTTGAAACCACTGCCCGGTTCCTGAAGGACTACGAGCCGTTCGCGCGGATGACGCGCGACGACCTGCGCTTCTTCGCGTCCCGCGCGCAGCTCGCGTATTTCCCGGTGGGGACGACGATCGTCGACGCGGCCACGGGTGCCGCCGGCGCGCTGCACGTGATCCGGCAGGGCCATGTGCGGAGCGAAGATCCGACGTTCCAGGGCACGAATGACGTGCTCGGGCCGGGCGAGTGCTTCCCGCTGATCCGGCTGGCGGCGGACACGGCCGGCGTCGGCACGTTCACGGCTACCGAGGACGTGTTCTGCTGGCAGCTTGGCCGCGACGACTTCGTCGAACTCCGCAGCCGCAGCGCGCCGTTCGCCGAGTTCTGCGCGCAGGCGCTCGCGACGATCGTCCGGCAGTCGGTGACGCAGCTGCGCCAGAACTTCGGCAACCGGGCGATCGAGCACCAGACCCTGCTGCTGCCGCTCGCAGCGCTGGTGAGGCGGGCGCCGGTCCACTGCACCACGTCCACGCCGATCGCCGCAGCGCTCCAGATGATGCGCGCCGAGCGCGTCGCGACGATCGCGGTGGTGGATGCAACGGCGCACCCGGTGGGAATCTTCACGCTGCGCGACCTGCGGGACCGGGTCGTGCTCGACGGCGTGCCGCTGACAGCGCCGATCGAAACCGTGATGACCCCGCGCGCACGCGCGCTCGACGCGCTCTCGACCGCGCAGGACGCGCTTACGCTGATGGCCGAGCACGGCTGGCACCAGGTGCTGGTAACGCGTGCTGGCCGGCTCGTCGGCGTCGTCTCGGAGCGGGACCTGTTCGCGCTGCAGCGCGTGTCGATGCGCAACGTGCTGACGGCGATCGACTCGGCCGCCAGCTTCGACGAGCTGCGTGGCCCGGCCGACGACATCGTCGCGCTGGCGGACAACCTCGTCGCGCAGGGGGCCGCCGCCGGCCCGCTCACGCACACGATCGCTGCTCTCAACGACGCGGTGACGCATCGCGTGTTCGAACTGCTGGCGCCGCGGCATCCGCTCGACGGCATCGACTGGTGCTGGCTGGCGCTCGGCAGCGAAGGGCGGCGCGAGCAGACGGTCGCGTCGGACCAGGACAATGCCATGGTCTACACCACCGCCGGCGACCGCGAAGACGCGCGCCGCCGCCTGCTTGCGTTCGCTGCCGACGTCAACGCGGCGCTCGCGACGCTCGGCGTGCCGCTCTGCCCGGGGAACATCATGGCCGGGAATCCGGACTGCTGCCTCGCGCTCGACGAATGGCAGCAGCGGTTCGCCGCGTGGGTGCGCGAGCCGACCCCCCAGGCGCTGCTCAACGCGAACATCTACTTCGATTTTCGGCCACTGGCCGGTGCGTCGACGCTGGCGGAGCGGCTGCGCACGTTCGTGCTCGGCCTGACGACCGACAACCGCCTGTTCCTGCGCATGCTCACGGCCAATGCGCTGCAGGCGGAGCCGCCGCTCGGCGTGATCCGTACGTTCCGGACGGACGAAGGGCCGCACGCCGGCACGATCGACCTGAAGTCCCACGGCACGCGCATCTTCGTGGACGCGGCCCGGACGTTCGCGCTGGGGCTCGGGATCCCCGAGACCAATACGGTGCAGCGGCTCCGGCTGGCGACGCGCCGACTGAATCTCGGCGAGCGCGAGACCGAAGCCGCGGTCGACGCCTTCGAGTTCCTGCAGATGCTGCGGCTACGCGTGCAGCGCGGTGGGCTCGATGACAGCGGCGAGGCCGCGCCCGCCCGCAACCGGCTGAACCCGCATGCGCTTAACGAGCTCGATCGACGACTGCTGAAGGAAGCGTTCCGCCAGGCCCGCTCGCTGCAGCAGCTGCTCGAGCGAACGCTCGGCCAGTAGCTGTGGCATTCATCGCCCGTTTTCGGCGGTGGCGCACGCGGCAAGCCCTGCCGCCGGACCAGCGGCTGCGCCTGGCCGGGCAGAGGAGCCGCCGCGAGCAGTTGCGGTCCGACCGCGAAGCGCTGGCGCAGCCGCTCGCGCTCGCCCGCTTCGTGACGCTCGACCTCGAGACCACCGGCCCCCGCATGCTCGTCGACACGATCATCTCCATCGGTGCCGTCGCGGTGGCCGAGCGGTCGATCCGTCATGCGGACGCGTTCGAGCGGGTGCTGCGCCAGGAGCGCTCCAGTGCCCACGACAACATATTGATCCACCAGATCGGGGGCCAGGCGCAGGCGGCAGGGGACGAGCCCGCAATCGCATTGCTGGACTGCCTGGACTACCTCGGCGCGTCCGTGGCCGTGGGGTTTCGCGCGGAATTCGACGCCACGGTGCTGAGCCGCGAGCTGGATGCGCGCTTAGGTGTCCCGCTGCGGACGCGGTTCATCGACCTCGCAGTCGTGCTGCCGGCGCTGTTTCCAGACCGTGCAAACGTCACGCTGGACGACTGGATCCTGCATTTCAGCTTGCCGCCGATCGGCCGCCACCACGCCATAGCCGACGCCTATGCGAGTGCGCAGCTGTGGCTGCTCGCGCTGGAGCAGGCGGCCCGCGCGGGGCTGCGGACGGTCGCCGACCTGGTGGCACTCGAACGCGCGCAGCGCTGGCTCGGCAAGCGGCACTGACGCGCGGCAATCAGCGTACGGCTGATTGACAGAATCAAGCCAGGCGTACAAATGAAATTGTGACTCGGCCTAGGTGGCCCACGGCGGCGAGGTCGACGTCGACTCTGCCGGAAATAGAACTGTCTTCACGGTGACTTTACCGAGAAACCCAACCGCAGTTGCCTGGTAAGACAATGCTGTGCCCGGCGTCATCGTTTCGCCTACAGAGGTGGCCGTCTGCGAAGGGCTTCTGAGCGTTGCGCAGGCGCTCTTGCACGCCACTGCGTCTGCTAGCGTACAGACGGGAATGTCCGGACTGCACATCATCACAGGCTGCAGCGGTCTCTCAGCGCCACCCTGGAGCATCAGATGAAAACGAACCGGGCTGACCGACTGGCGGACGCTCTCTTGATGGAATTGCCGGCCGCCGATCGCCGAACCCTGCTGGAACTTTCCGAGCCGGAAAAGTTCATTGCGAAGGCGATGCGGTGCCGGCCCGGCCATCTGGCTCCGCGACGCCTGCATTCCGGCCAGCGGTCATCCAGTCGGGTCAAGTAGCGGAGCGCTCGAGTAATGTCCATGCGCGAGGCGAGCGTGATCGAACGCGAATCGAACCTGGCAGAGTTCATCACGCTGAACATGCAGCCAATCCTGACGAAGTGGGAGGCGTTTGCCGCCACGCGTCTGCCGGCGGCCGCGGGCATGCGTGCGTTCGAACTGCAGGACCATGCACGGAAGATCCTCGAGGCGGTGGTCACCGATCTTGGCAGCCTGCAGACCCCGGAGGCGCAGGCCGCCAAGTCCATGGGGCTCGCGTCGCTGCCCTTCGCCGCGTCGGAGACGGCCGCTCAGACCCACGCCGTGCTGCGGGCGAAGAGTGGCTTCGACATCAACCAGCTTGCGTCCGAGTACCGCGCGCTTCGCGCCAGTGTCCTGAGCTTATGGACGGAAGCGTGCCACCCGGCCGACCCGCCGGTGGCAGATGTCATTCGATTCAGCGAGGCGATCGACCAGGCACTGGCGGAATCGATTGCATTCTTCAGCACCCACGTGGAACAGGCGCGCAACCTGCTGATCGGCATGTTGAGCCATGACCTGCGCACCCCGCTGCAGACAATTCAGATGACTGCGCGTCATATGCAGCACCTCAAGACGCCAAGCGAGTTTGCCGAGGCGGCCGCGCGGATGATCCGCAGCGGCGCCCGGATGAACGCGCTGCTGGACGACTTGCTTGATTACAACCGAACGACACTCGGACTCGGTCTCAGTATCCGCGTGGCCCCCGCGATCATTGACCTGGGCTCGGTCTGCGCCGATGAAGTCGAGCAGATTCGCAGCGCGTACCCCGGGCACGTGATCGAGTTGAAGGTGACTGGCGACTGCACGGGTTCATGGGATGCGGGACGAATCCAGCAGATGCTCAGCAACCTGGTGGTCAATGCCCTCCATTACGGCGCGCCTGGGCGGCCCGTGCGCGTATCGCTGCAGGGGAGCCACCCGACCGAAGTGCACGTACAGGTTGCAAACAGCGGGCCGGCGATCGAGCCAGCGGTCCTCAAGAGGATCTTTGAGCCACTGCAGCGCGGATCGTCCAATGCGGCTGCGAACGATGCCGGTTTCGGTTTGGGGCTTTACATCGCTTGCGAGATTGCGAAAGCCCATGGCGGCGAACTCACGGTGACATCGGACGAACAACAGACGGAGTTCGTCGCCCGCCTGCCGCGCCTCGGTTAGCGCTCCGGTAGGTGCATTGGTCGGCAGGACGGCCGAATGTGCCATTGCGCCTCGCGCCCCGCGAGTGCTACCTGTCAGGCATGCCAAACCATCCCGAATTCGGGTGTGACCTGCACCGAGCCCGTCAGGTCGGCGACGTTAAATCTGCGGCGGGCCCGGACGTCACGCCCGCGGTGCCTCTCGAGCACCCGCAAGTGCTGGTGGTAGACGACAACCGCGATACCGCCGACTCGATTGCCGACTGCCTGAGAGTATTCTGCGAGTTCGGCGTCACCGTGGCCTATCGGGGCGCGGATGCGATGCAGCTCATGGAAAACGCCCATCCGGACGCGGTCGTGCTCGACATCGGCATGCCGCAGATCGATGGCCTGCAGGTGGCGAGATGGATCCGCCACCGACCGTGGGGCCGCAACGTTCCATTGATCGCCCTCACCGCGTGGAGCCAGCCTGCAGACCGGCAACGGACCTCGGCCGCCGGTTTCGATGCGCACCTGACCAAGCCCGTCGACCCGGACCACCTTGGAGCGGAGTTGCGCGCACTCATCGCTGCGGTGCCGGGCAAGCTGTGAAGCAGAGCGAGGTGGGGTAGCCGTACGCGCAGCAGGGCTTTGTGCAGATAAAGGGGCGCGCGACATCTCCTGTCGTTGATCAATGACATCCTCGACCTCTCCAAACTCGAGGCGGGCCGCCTCGAGGCTCACTGCGAGGTCTTCGACGTCCACGCCTCGGTCGAGCGTGTGATCGCCTCGATGCAGGCGACAGCCGGCGCAAAGAAGCTGTTCCTGCATTTCGAAGTCGCACCGGAGCTGCGCGAAATCGTGACCGATCGTCGCCGCGTCGAGCAGATTCTGCTCAACCTGATCAGTAACGCATTGAAATTCACCGAACGCGGCAGGGTTACCCTGACCGTGGAGGCCACAGCCCATGTGAGTACGCCGGCGCCAGGACGAAGGGACGGGGCTCGGGTTGGTGATCTGCCAGCGTCTGGCGGCACTGCTTGGGGGCGGCGTGACGGTCGCGAGCCGATGGACGGAAGGCAGCGCCTTCACGCTGACAATTCCGCTGGTAATGGCGCTTGAGGGCTGAACCTGCCTGATGCAACCCTGCAGTTGGCGTCCGCTAGCGTAAAACGGATCACGGACGCGGCGAGCGGCTGCGGGATCGCAGACACTCCTGGAACAATTGGCTAAGATTGCGCGCATGCGCCCGCCGATCGACAGCAAGTTGCCTCGCGTCGGCACCACGATCTTCACGGTGATGTCGCGCCTCGCGGCCGAACATGGCGCCATCAACCTGTCGCAGGGCTTTCCGGACTTCGAGCCGCCCGCGCGCTTGCTCGATCTCGCCAACGAGCACCTGCACCGTCGCGGAGCCGCCGCGAACCAGTACGCGCCGATGACCGGGCTGCCGCGGCTGCGTGAGGCGATCGCGGCCAAGGTGGCCGAATACTACGGCGCACATGTCAATCCAGAGACAGACGTTACCGTCACCGCGGGTGGCACGGAGGGGCTGTTCTGCGCGATCCAGGCGCTCGTCCGCCAAGGTGACGAAGTCGTGCTGCTGGATCCGGCCTACGATTCTTACGCCCCGGCGGTCGAACTCGCCGGTGGCCGCACCGTGCGCGTGTCGTTGCAGCTTCCAGGCTTCGCCATCGACTGGGAGCGGCTGCGCGCTGCACTCCAGTCGCCGCGCGTCCGGCTGCTGATCCTCAATTTTCCCCACAATCCCAGCGGCACGACCCTGGCTGCGGCTGACCTCGACCAATTGGCAGCCCTGCTGCGCGGCACAGGTGCGTTCGTGCTGTCGGACGAGGTCTACGAGCACATGCTGTTCGACGGGCGCAGGCATCACAGCGTGCTCACGCATCCGGAGCTCGCAGACCGCAGCCTGGTCGTGTCGTCGTTCGGCAAGACCTATCATGCGACGGGCTGGAAAGTCGGCTACTGCGTCGCGCCCGCGGCGCTCACGGACGAGTTCAGGAAAGTGCATCAGTTCGTGCAGTTCGTCGTCGCCACGCCGCTGCAGGCCGCCATCGCGGACTTCATGTTCGAGTGCCCGGAACATGCCCGCGAGCTGCCTCAGTTCTACCAGCGCAAACGCGATCACTTCGCGGGACTGCTTGCCGGGACACGATTCAAGTTCGAGCCGGCCCACAGCACGTACTTCCAGCTCGTCGACTACTCTGCGGTGAGCGACCTGCCCGACACCGAGTTCGCGCGCTTGCTCACGACGAAGCACGGCGTCGCAGCCATCCCGGTATCCGTGTTTTTCGAAGACCCGCGGACGATGACGGATCGTATCGTCCGCTTTTGTTTTGCCAAGCACGCGGCCACGCTCGAGGCGGCGGCCGCCAAACTGAGGTTGCTATGAGTGCGAACCTGCGTGTCACGATGATCCAGGCCGACCTGGCCTGGCAGGACCCGATCACCAACCGTCGCGAGCTGGCGGCGCATTTCCGCGGGCTCGCGGGCCACACCGACCTGATCGTCTTGCCGGAGATGTTCACCACCGGCTTCTCGATGGACGCTGCCGCGCTGGCCGAACCGATGGACGGCGCGACGATCGGCTGGCTGCGCGAGGAGGCCGCCGCAGTGGGATGCGCGATCACGGGCAGCCTGATCGTCGCCGAGGGCGGGCGGCACTACAACCGCCTGGTCTGGGCGACGCCTGACGGCGGGTTCGCGCATTACGACAAGCGGCACCTGTTCCGCATGGCGCGCGAGCACGAACACTACGCATCAGGCAGCGAGCGCGTCACGGTCGAGCTCAAGGGTTGGCGAATCTGTCCGCTGGTGTGTTACGACCTGCGGTTCCCGGTCTGGAGCCGCAACCGCGATGACTACGACGTGCTGCTCTATGTTGCCAACTGGCCGTCGCGGCGACGCACCGCCTGGAGCACGCTGCTGCGCGCACGGGCCATCGAGAATGTCTGCTACGTCGTCGGGGTCAACCGCGTCGGCAAGGACGGCAACGGCGCGAGCTACGTCGGCGACAGCGTGGCGCTCGATTTTCTCGGGCAGGTGCTCGGCGGAGATCGCGGCGGAGACTTCGTCGAAACGGTCGTGCTGGACCGTGAGTCGCTCGCCACGTTCCGCCGTGATTTCCCAGTGCACCTGGATGCGGACGACTTCGTGCTGCGGGCCGAGACTCCATGAAGAACCGCACGCGGGTCACGCATCCGCCGATCGTCGTGGTGCCAGCGGACAACCGTCCGCTGGTCGCGCCGATCTACCAGTCGGTCAAGTTCACGTTCGATGCGGTGGATGAAACGCTCGACCTGTTCCACGGCAAGCGGTCTGGCTTCTACTATTCGCGGATCTCCAACCCGACGCTGCAGCAGCTCGAGCTGCTGCTCTCCGAGCTGCAGGGTCGTGATGCGTGCCTGTTGACGGGCTCGGGCGTCGCAGCCCTCTCGATGCCGCTGCTGGCACTGCTCAAGGCGGGCGATCACGTCGTCTATTTCGCGGAGATGTATCCGCCGACGCGGGAGCTGGTGGGAAAGCTGCTGCGGCGCTATGGCGTGACGAGCACGATGCTCTCCATCGACGACCTCGAGGGCCTCGAACGTGTGCTGGCGGCAACGCCGACGCGCCTGGTATTGCTCGAAGCGCCGACCAACCCGGTGCTCAAGATCGTCGATCTCGAGCGCGCCACGTCGATCGCGCGCCGCCACGGCGCCCTGACGCTGCTCGACAACACGCTGGCCGGATTTCACAACCATGGGCAGTTCGATGTCGACCTGTTTGCCCACAGCCTGACCAAGTATGCGTCCGGCCACGGCGACGTGATGGGCGGCGCGATCATCGGTCGTGCGGAACTGATCGACGCCATGCGCGGCGACATCGGCATTCTCGGTCCCACGCTCGACCCGCACGCAGCCTTCCTGCTGCAGCGCGGCATGAAAACCTATTTCGTGCGCTGGGAAGCGCAGTGCCGCAACGCCCTGGCCGTCGCCGAGCACCTGGCGCGTCACCCGCGCGTGCAACGCGTCCGCTATCCGGGGCTCGCACAGGATCCCTATGCGGCGGTCGCTGGCCGGCAGATGCACGATTTCGGCACGATCGTCACGTTCGACATCGAGGGCGGCCTCGCCGCCGGGTCGCGCTTCTGCGAAGCCCTGCAATTATTTGCAATCACTGCAAGCCTGGGTTCGACTGAGTCGCTCGCCGTGCCGCCGGCGCTGCAGCAGCCGCGCGGCATGACGGCCGAGCAGCAGCGCTGGACCGATATCGGGCCAGGCACCGTGCGACTGTCCATCGGCCTGGAAGACATCGACGATCTGCTCGAGGACCTCGACCGCGCGTTGGGCTCTCCCGGCCAGGATTAGTCGTGCGGGACACTCTGCTATGCTCCGCGTATAGCAGGGGTATGGCATCAGGCGATGGACGCCGCGCGCCTTCAACAGGGATTCAGAGTCGGTGACTGGCTCATCGAGCCGCGGAATGCCCGTGCGTCCAATGGGGACAGCACGTCGACGCTCACCGACGATCAATTGCAGGTCCTGCTCGTGCTCGCGAGCCGCCATGGCGAGGCGATCGATCGCCGCTCGCTGCGAGCGCAATTGTGGCCGGGTCAGGCCGCCACCGACGAACGTCTGCGCTCCGCAGTAGCCGGCCTGCGGACACTGTTCGGCGAGAAGGCGCGCCATCCGCGCTACATCGCGAGCGTCGGTAGTGATGCCTACGCGCTGATCGCGCATTTCGAGCCGGTCACACTCCGCGGCCGTGCTGCCTGCAGAGCCTGCAGCGACTGCGGGTGAACCTGGGCCTGCCCCGGCACCGCTGCCGGTGTCGGTGCCGGCGCAGGCTGCGCGGCGCGCCGAGTCGCTGCTGGTCGAATTGCGTCGCCGCAACGTGCTCAAGGTGACGGCCTCGTATCTCGTGGGCATGTGGATCGTGCTGCAGGTGGCGCAGGTCACGTTCGCGCCCCTGCGCTTCCCCGAGTGGTGGATGACCGCGTTGACGATCCTGGCCGTGACGGGCCTGCCGATCGTGATGGTGCTGGCCTGGGCTTACGAGATCACGCCCGCCGGTGTCGTGCTCGACGCGGGCCCCGCAGGCGCGGGCGTCCGGCGCCATTTGCCGCGTGCCCGACAGTCGATCGCACCGGTCATCGTCACCGGGGTCGCCCTGATGGCGTTGGTCACGGGCTTTGCATGGTGGCGCACACTCGACGTCCCTGTGGACGCGACCGCGACGACGGCGCCCCCGCTCGAGCCGGGCGCGCGTTCGATCGCGGTGTTGCCGCTGGTCGACATGAGCCCCGCGGGCGGCAACACTTACCTGGGCGATGGACTCAGCGAAGAACTTTCGACCAAGCTCGCGCAGGTGCCGGGCCTGCGCGTGGCCGCGCGCACGTCCGCGTTCGAGTTCAAGGGCCGCAACCTCGATGTGCGCAAGATCGGGCAATCTCTTGGCGTACGCCACGTGCTGGAGGGCAGCGTTCGACGCAATGGCGACAACGTGCGCGTGACCGTGCAGCTGATCGATACGGTGACGGGGTACCACGCCTGGGCAGGCAATTTCGACCGCCCCTGGCGTGACGTGCTGGCGCTGCAGGATGACATCGCCATCTCGATCACCGACGCCTTGCAGATCGTCCTGCGTGAAAAGGCGTCCGGGCCGGGTCGCGAAAATGCCCACCAGGTGGACGCGCGCGCCATCGAGCCCTACCTGGCCGGACTCGCAACCCTGCGGCAGCCGGGCGACCTGAGCCGGCTGGACGGTGCCGAGGCGTCCTTCAAGCAGGCGATCAGTGTCGACCCCGAGTTTGCCGGCGCTTATGCGGGCTTGTGCCGCACGCACACGCGACGCTTTGAGCCGGACCCGCGACCCGGCTTCGCGGGAGGCTGCGGAGCGGGTGTGCCAGCAGGCGCTCGCGCTGGATCCCTCGCTGGTCGAGACCGAGAAAGCACTTGCCAGCATCGCGCTCTCGGACGGCAGGTTCGTGCCGGCCGCCAAAGCGTATGTGGACATGCTCCAGCGCAACGGCGGCGATGCCGACGCTTACATCGGGTTGGCCGACGCGCTGGCCGGCCTGGGCAAGCGGTGGAGGCGGAAGCCAACTATCGCCGAGCCGTACGCGCAGAGCCTGCCTATTGGGGAGCGCATGCCGCGCTGGCCAAGCACCTGTTCGAACACGGCAAGGTCGACGAGGCCGTCGCCGCGCAGCGTAAGGTTACCGAGCTGGTGCCCTCGAGCGCCACTGCGTGGAGCAGCCTGGGAGGTATCCTGCAAATGAAAGGCGACTTCGACGGCGCTTTGGAGGCCTATCAGCGGTCGTTGCAGCTCGAGCCGTCGAAGGACGCCTATTCGAACCTGGCGACGACCTACTATTACTCGAACCGTTTTCCCGAGGCCGTCGCCAACTACGAGCGGGCAGCGTCCCTGGGCGAGCACGACTACGTGATCCAGGGCAACCTCGCCGATGCGCTGTGGCAGGTCGAAGAACGACGCGACGAAGCCGTTGCGCGATATCGCCGCGCCATCCTGCTGGCAGAAACCGAGTTGCAGGCGACGCCGTCCGACGCCGGCGCTGCGGGCGCAACTGGGGTGCTTCTATCTCCGGATCGGCGAATCCGAGCGCTCGCAACGCTACCTGGCGGAAGCGCTGGCGACCGGCCCGGACATCGTCTACGTGCATTATTTCGTGGGCGTGGCGGCCGCCGACCGCGGGCAACGCGACGTCGCGCTGCGCGCGGTGGGCGAGCTCGTGAAAATGGGGTTTCCGCGCACCCTGTTGCGTTCCGCGCCTGAGTTCCGCAGTCTCCTGCAGGACGCCGAATACAAGAAACTGATCGCCGCGGGCTGACGTCATTCCCGCGAGAATTTCGCCCGGTACATTCACAGAGGGGAGATCACACGTGAATACACCAGTGAAGATCGAGTCGATGGGCAGGGTGGTCATCAGCCTGGGGATGGCTGGACTGCTGGGTGCTTTGGTCGGTTGCACCACCAATAATGGGGGCGGTGAGCCTCAGATAATGACGAGGCCGTCGACGAAGGCTCTCGACGTCACATTCGTGACCGATCCCGGTGTTCCACCCATCACCAGGATAGTGGTAAGTCCAGATGACGGCGATGTGTCGCTGGAAGCCGTCCCCGAAGTGCCAGGTCAAGACAAGAACTGGGTGACGTGGACGTCCACAAGCCGCTCATTCTCGATCAAGTTCTCGCCAATCGACGTCCCGTGCGCAAGCGGCAAGAAGAAATTTGGTAACGAGAATGACTGCTGGAACGACTCGAAGAAGGTCGGGGGCAAGCAGGTCTATACGCTCAAATTGAATCCCGGCCATGGAAGAAAGGAAAAGGAAATTCTAGTGGCCAAATATTCCGTGAAGTCGCCGGCGGGATGCGACGAAAAACGTCCCGGCCCCGATTGCCTGGTGCTCGATCCCGTCATCATCGTCCGCTATTGAGGACGCTCTAGCTTGTTAACCGGTCACGTCGGGCTGAGTCCGTTCGAGCGGCTGCTCTCGCTCGTCACGCGCATTCGGCCCGGCGAAGGCCGCGCCGCGTTCCTGTTTTTCATGCACGGCTTCCTGCTGCTCTCTTCCTACCAGGTGGTGAAGGCGCTGCGCGAAGCCTTCATGCTGACGAAGTTCTCCGCGGAAACCCGCTCGTACGCCGTGGCGTTGATGGCGCTGGTACTGATGTTCGTGGTGCCCTTGTATGGCTGGGTCCGGCGGCACCTGGACGGCGCCAGCCTGCTGCGCGCAGTGACGTTGTTCTTCGTGCTGACCATGCCGCTGTTCGCGCTCCTCGCGCACAACGGCGTCTCGATCGCTTTCGCTTTCTTCATCTGGGTCGGCATCTACGGCGTGATGGTCGTTTCCCAGATGTGGGCCTTCGCGGCGGACTCGTTCAACGTCAAGAGCGGCCAGCGCCTGTTCGTCGTGATCATGCTGGGCGCCAACCTCGGCGCGCTGGCGGGCTCCAAGGTCGCCCAGCTGGCGGCAGCGGCCCTGTCGCCCATCGGGCTGATGGTGCTCGCCGCCGGGATCCTGGCGACGACGCTGTTCCTGGCCGGACCGGAACGCGCGGCGGTGCCGGAGGGTTCGCGTGCCGTCTCGGTCGAGCACAGCCGGCCCGTGCCGCGCCTGCTCGGCGGCATCGGCCTCGTGCTGCGCGATCGCTACCTGCTGCTGATCGCGTTGCTGGTGGTGCTGCTCAACTGGGTCAACTCGACCGGCGAATTCATCCTGGCCGATTTCATCAAGGCCGATGCCGAAGCGCGGGTTGCCGCAAGCGCGGGCGCGCTCGACCTGGGCACGCTCATCACGGCGTTCTACGGGCAGTTCCAGTTCTGGGTCACGCTCGTCAGTCTCTGCATCCAGCTGTTCCTGGTGTCGCGCATCTTCCGCGTGGTGGGCGTGCGCGGCGCGTTGCTGATCCACCCGATCATCGTGGCGATCGGTTATGGCGTGCTGGCGCTCGGGCCGCTGCTCGGCGGGTTCGTGCCGATTTTCACGCTGATTCGCTGGATCAAGATCGCCGAGAACAGCGTGGATTATTCGCTGATGAACACCACGCGACAGGCCCTGTTCCTGCCGGTGGACCGCGACGCCAAGTACGACGGCAAGACCGCGATCGACACGTTTTTCTGGCGTTTCGGCGACTTGATCCAGGCCGTGGCGGTGTACGTGGGCCTCAATCACCTGCACTGGAGCGCGTCGCAGTTCGCGGTGCTGAACCTGCTGCTGGCCTTCGCCTGGATCGCGCTCGCGCTCGCGATCGGGCGCGGCTTCAGCCAGAAGGCGCTCGAGAACGTGATGAACGTGGCGCCGGAGCCCGGCGATCCGATTCCAGACCTGCTGTACTCGCCCGGGCAGTCGTTCCTGCATCCCGTGTCGCCGACGGCGTTCCGGGACGCCGACCCCGGTGACGTACTGACCTTGCGCGCCTGTTGCGATGACGGCGCGCCTTTGCCGCGGTGGCTGCGGTTCGATGATCGTCAGCAGGCGTTCATGGGCAGCGTGCCCGCGCACATCGAGATCACGGAGCTGCGCGTCGTCGTGATCGCGAGCGACGTCGATGGGTTCGAGGCTCGCAGCGCCTTCTACCTCAGGCGCGTTTGATCGCAGCCTGAGTCGTGATCGCGGCCATTAGGTCTCAAGGTTTCGCGGTTGCTGCGGCCGTCGGCAAGGCGAGCAGGGCATCGCGCCGGTCCAGGATCGCCTTGAGTGCGCGGGCGTCGACCAGTTCGCCCAGCGACGCCGCCAGGTTGGCCTCATTGAGCGTCGCGGCACGGCGCCGCAGTTCGGCGCCCGGCGTGGGCGGACGGGCCTTCAGGTAGGCGGGCAGGCCCTTCGACGTACCGAAGGCGCGGTCGTGCGACGTGCCGTAGACGAACCAGTCGTCGCTGTCGAAAAGCAAAGCCTCCGGCGTGCGGCCTTCGTTGCCGAGCAGCGTGTCGAGCGCATAGATGACCTGGAACTGGGGATCCATGTCGCACCAGCCGCCGCCTCGCAGCGACTTTTCCTGCACTTCCTTCTGCGTCACCCACTTGAGGGGGCGCGCCTGCAGCACGCCACGCTGGCCCTGCACCTCGCGCAGCGCGGTCGCCGGCACCACGCCGAGCCCGAGCTGCCTGTCGAGCGCAAAAGCCGCCACTTCTTTGCGGGCGGCTGCGTCGTTGCGCACCTGGAACACGGCCGGTATGCGCTTGCCACCGTGACTGACGCTCACCGCCAGCTCATTCGGCGCGCGCGGCGCGTCGACGGTGACCACGCCTTCGCGCATCGCGGCGAGGACGGCACCGTCGTCCAGTTCGTTGGGTGCGACGAACAGGCCTTCTGGCTTGAGCGCCGTGGCGTCCGGTTCGCCGGCATAGCGGACGCTGAGGCCGTTGGGCTGCACGAACAATGCGGCCGCGCGTCCCTTGTACGCGGCACGATTCATGCCTGCGTCGAGCTTCACGACGCGCCCGTCGAAGCGCGAGGCGGCACGCAGGTCGCGCGTCGGCGTGTGGCCGACCACGAGCCGCGCGACGCCAAACTGCTGCAGCAAGGGCAGCAGCACATCGGATTCCGTCACCTCGCCGCAAAGCGCCGCTCCGCGGTACCAGTTGGGGCCGTCGGCCGCCAGCAGGTCGCTGGCCGCCGCCTGCTGGAAGCGACGGACCGCATCGGTCAGCGCGCCATCGGCCGTGCCACCGTTGGCGGTGGCCGCCGCCGTCAGTGTCGCGAGCCGCTCTTGCGCCAGCTTCGGTCGGGCGCGGAACTCGTCTCCGGGCTGCAGCAGGCCAGCCTGCTCCAGGCGCTGGGCGAGACCGAGGTAGTCCGTCAGAGCCGTGCGGTACCGCAGGTTGAGCTCCTGCAGGCTCATGCCGCGCAGGACCGGCGACGGCCCGGCATGCATGAACAGCGTGTCGTTGACGGCGATCGCCACAGGCAGCGACAGCAGCCACGTGCCATATTTGCCGTTGGGCCCGAGTGCGGCTCGATGGCCGAAGAAGCCCGGCGGGAACTTGCTGTCGAAGGCCGGCCCGGAGCCCGGCCCGTTCGCCGCCTCCCAGGCTTTGCGCTGCTCGGCGCGTTCGGTCGCGGACTCGAGGTCGACGTAGGCGGCATATTCGCCTGGCGTGACGTAACGCAGGTCGCCCAGCACATTCATCGCTTCGTGGTTGCCGAGAGTGACGTGCAACTGGCCGCCCGTGGCGCGGGCCTCGTCCTGCAGTCGCATGAGCAGATCCATGACCTTGCGCGAGTCGTCGCCGCGGTCGAGCAGGTCGCCTACGCTCACGAGGTGGGTGCGTCCTGCCGTCCAGCGGTCCTGCGCGTCGACGATGCCCGTCTCGCGCAGCAGCGTGACCAGCTCGGTATACGCGCCGTGCACGTCGGCGAACGCGACGACGCGCTCCACGCCGCTGAAGTGGGACTGTGCCGCGGACAGCAGTCGCCGGCACGTTCGACTGGCCATGCGCCGAGCCCGCCAGGCTCAGGGCGAGGCCGGCAATGCAGGCGGGGAGAATGCTCGACAGCCGGGTGTTGCGCATGGTGCTCGCCTCAGTGGTTTGCCGCGACGGTCGTGATCTCGCCGGCGTCGATGCGTTGCAGCAGGCGCGTCAACAGTCGATGCACCGCCTGGATCTCGCTCCTGGTCAGGCCCATCTGCAGGTCCTTGCCCTCACGCCGCACGCCCCGATGCACGCCCAGGTTGGGGCCGAGCGGCACAGGTACATAGCGATTGCCCTCGAGCTTCCACTGGGCCACGACGCCGAGCCGTTGCTCGAGGATGGGCAGCGTGATGGCGCGCATGAGCGCGACCGTGTCAGCCGGCAACTGCTTCACCCGCATGTCTTTCCACAGTTCGCCACGGTCGCTGTCTATCGACGCGAACGCGACGCCGTGGTCGATCGAGAAAACCCGCGCGCCGGTGGCGGCCTTGCCGAGCAGGAAATTACCGGCGTTCGAATCCCGGTGCTGGATCAGGTGCGTGAGCACGTTCAGCTGGCCGATGTGGCGCGCGTAGACGGGGTCTGCGGCAAAGCGCGCCGGGTCGAAGACGTCGGCGACCACGAGGATATCGCTGAGCCAGTACTGCAAAACGGCGAGGACCTGGTCGGCGTTCGAGAACGTGCGGGCGACGTCCGGCTGGTACTTCGCGAAATCGGCGCGCTCGACCATGCGCAGCGCCGTAGGCGGCACCACGAACTCGGCGGGCGGGATGAACAGCTTCTGCAGTTCATAGGCGGCCTGGTCGTAGCGCGGCACGTTGTTGAAAGCCTCCGCACCCGGTTCCGCCTTGCGCAACTTGACGCGCAGCGGCGGCGCGTCGCCGAACGCGACGTCGGCCTTGAGAGTGATGTCGCCCTTGGCCTTGGGCCGGCTGATTTCCGCGTGCGTGATCACCATGGGCTCGGCGGCGAGCAGGCGCTCGAGCTCGTCGATGGGCCGGGTGATGTTGCTGTCCTGTGCGGTGGCGGTAGCCGCCAGCGCGCAGAGCAGGGGTGCGACGAGAACGCGGACGAGGCGGCGACCAGAGTTCATTATCTTCTCCTCCCTCAGCCAACGGATGCGGGCGCCAGTACGAGGCTGGCGCCGGTGGCGAGATCGTAGCCCGAATCGGGTCAAAGCGCGCCGGTGCGCGCCGTCAGGAGAACCAGGTCGTTGTCGTCGGCGTGCACCGACCCGATCCGGGTGGGCACGAACTTGCAGGCAAGCAGGCCCTGCTCGAACACGGGCGCATACTTTGCCTTCATCACGTACACAGGGTTCTCGCGCCGGGCGATCTCGCCGCACAACTGCTGGCGGGTGACGTGCGTCGAGTAGTCGTACCGCCGCTCGTCGATTTCGAGCCCGTCCACCTGTTGCGGCAGGTACAGGATGAGCCCGTAAAAGGGGCGCATCCCGACGAAGACGATCTCGTCGGCCGCATGCGCTGCCAGCACTTCGCGCAGTTGCTGGGAGAGGTCGTTGGCGTCCCGATTCGAGGGCCAGTAGGCCACGGCGGCCTTGAGGGCCAGCAGGACCGCTGCCGTCGAGCCGATGAGGATGGCCCCGCGGCGGCCCTCGAGCCCGCCCCACCGCGACAGGGGTCGCGCCATCATCAGCGCCAGCGGTACGAACAGCGGCAGCACGTACAATTGCAGCCGCGAACGCGCGAGGAAGAACACCGTGAGCGGCACCAGCAGCCAGTAGGCGAGCAGCAGCCACTGCGGATCGCGCTCGCGCATCCGGGTGCGCAGCGACTGCCAGGCATTGGCGGGCCCGCCTGCCGCGATGATCGCGACCACCAGCCACGGCAGGGTGCCCGCGAGCAGCACGGGCAGGTAAACCTCGAAGGCGCCGTACCATTGCGAATTGCGGTCGTGCGCCGAGGTGAAGACGCGGTCGTACACCTCGTAGCCCAGGAAATAGCCCAGCCGGTCCGGCTGCTGGGCCACGATGATCGCGAACCAGCCGAACCCGACCACCAGGAAGAGCAGCACGCCGACGAGCGGGTACAGCGCCCGCAGCCGTGCCCGGTCGTGGATGGCGAACATTACTGTCATCGCTATGAGTGGCAGCAGCCCCGGCGGGCCCTTGGTCATGAAGGCGAGGCCCCATGCCAGCCACATTCCCAGGTACCACTTCCGCGCGTCGTCAGCCGCGCGCGCCTGGGCCTCGACGAACGCGTACATCGCAGCCGTCTCGAACAGCACGAGCAGCGGATCCGTGGACACGACATTGGCGGCGATCACGGGCGCGAACGACAGCGCCCACACCACGCTCGGTACCCAGGGCTTGCGCGGGCACAGGCGCCGGCCCAGTCCGAACAGGAACAGGCCGGTGCCGATGTAGGCGAGTGCGCTGGGCAGTCGCGCCGCCCATTCGTTGTAGCCGAGCAGCTTGAAACTGGCCGCCAGCGCCCAGTAGGTCACCGGTGGCTTGGTCAGGTGCGGGGTCACGCCGTCGAGCGTGGGAACGAGCCAGTCGCCGTCCTGCGCCATGTGGACGCCGCCCGCGCTGTAGCGTCCCTCGTCCGGCTCCCACAGGCCGCGCGTGCCCTGGAACGCGAACGCCATCACGCAGAGCAGCGCGATGAGCCAGGGCAGGACCGGCCGCGGCCCCGGCACAGGATTGCCGGTCACAGGCTGCTGAAAACGCGGACGCGATGCCGGTGATAGGGGAGCACTTCGAGCAGCTCGCCTTCGCGCAGCCGCTCCTGGATGCCGCGCCACCATTCGGCGGTGAGTACCTCGGCATGGGCGTCCAGGAACACCTTCTTGAGATGCGGATCGAAGCCGAGGAAATTGATGAACGTCTCCGGGAAAACGTCGCTCTCGCCCACGTAGAACCAGGCGTCGGCGCGCATGTCGTCCTCGTCATGCTGCGACTGCGGGATCTCGCGGAACTTGCAGTCCGTCACCAGGCACAGTTCGTCGTAGTCGTAGAAGATCACGCGGCCGTGGCGCGTGACGCCGAAATTCTTGAGCAGCAGGTCGCCCGGGAAGATGTTGGTGACCGCCAGGTCGCGGATCGCCTGGCCGTACTCGATCACGGCCTTCTCGGCTTCCTCGCGGCTCGCCGTGCGCAGGTACAGGTTGAGCGGCGTCATGCGCCGCTCGATGTACACGTGGTCGATGATGACGTCGTCGCCCTCGAAGTGCACGGTGCGGGCGGCTTCCTTCTGCAGTTCTTCGAGCAGGTCGGCCGAGAAGCGCGCGCGCGGGAACTTGATGCGCTTGAACTCCTGCGCATCGACGAGGCGGCCCGCGCGGTCGTGCTTGAACACGAGCTCGTACTTGTTCAGCACGTCCTCGCGCAGGATGTTCTTCTGGTAGGGGAACTTGTCGCGGATCAGCTTGAAGACGACGTCGAACGACGGCAGCGTGAAGCAGATCATGACCAGTCCGCGCTCGCCGGGCGCCAGGACGAAGTCGTCGTCCGACTGCTGCAGGTGGCCGAACAGCTCCCGGTAGCGCTCGGTCTTGCCCTGCTTGGCGCGGCCGAGCACGGTGAACAGTTCGCTCACCCGCTTGCGCGGCAGGATCGTCTTCAGGAACTTGACGACCTCGCCCACGTGGGCCAGGTCGACATGGAAATACGAGCGCGTGAAGCTGAAGAGCACGCTGACCGTGCCTTCTTCGAGCATGATCGCGTCGACCACCACGCCGCTGTCGCCGTTGCGCAGGCTGACGACGAACGGCAGCGTCCAGCCGCGGCCGTTGATGCGGCCCACGAGGTAGGCGCGGGTCATCTGGTAGAAGACTTCCTTGATGACCTCGATCGACTCGATCGCGCGGCGTTCCTTGCCGGAGTTGACCAGGGCCTTCACCTCGTCCGCGATCATCTTCACGCTGCGTTCGAAATCGCGGTACGGCGTGCGGAAGCTGAAATCGGCGAGCAGTTCCTCGGCGAGCAGTTCGATGTCGCCGCGGTTCGGGTACAGCTTGGTCTCGACCTGCGACTGCACGCTGCCGACCGGATCGAGATCGAGCGCGAAGAATTCGACGGCGGCGTCGACGCCTACGGTGCCGAAGGTCTTGCGCGTGACCGAGCTGAAGAACGTCTTGGGGAACTCGCTGTCGGGCAGCGGATCGATGATTTCGTCGAACCGCCGCTTGATGCTCGACCAGATGGCGCGCTCGTGCACTTCGTCGCCGAGACGCCGGCGCATGAGTTCGACGCTGCCCGTGACGTACTTTTCGTACAGCTCGATGCGCTCGACCGCGTCCTTCTGGCTGCCGCGCCAGTCGCGTTCCTCGAAGCGCTGCGGCGCGCGGCGCGTGACGGCGCGGAACTCGGTGTTGTAGTCCGTGAACGCATCGACGAGGAGCTGGGCGCAGTCCGCGACCAGCATGTCACGCGACGAGGGCTGTGCGACGTTCAGGTGCATCTTGGGGCGTTGTTCAAGCGGCGACACGTTCCCCGGATTTCAATCCGGGGAGACGCCGTGAAGCCGTCCATGGCGGCTCGCACTCGCCATCCATGGCTCGTGACGCTCCCCGGATCGAAACCCCGGGGCTCGCATCGCCGCCTTGAGGGCGCATCGCTGAACCCACGCCTCTCATCCACTCAGAGGTTGCGGATCAGGACGTCGCCGAACTCGCTGCACTTCACCTCGGTGGCGCCTTCCATCTGGCGCGCGAAGTCGTAAGTGACCGTCTTCTGCCCGATGCTCTTGTCCATCGCGGAAATGATCGCGTCGGCGGCCTCGAACCAGCCCATGTACCGCAGCATCATCTCGCCCGACAGGATCACCGAGCCCGGGTTCACCTTGTCGAGGTTGGCGTACTTCGGCGCGGTGCCGTGCGTGGCCTCGAACACCGCGTGACCCGTCATGTAGTTGACGTTGCCGCCCGGCGCGATGCCGATGCCGCCAACCTGCGCGGCGAGGGCGTCCGAGAGATAGTCGCCGTTCAGGTTCATCGTCGCGATGACGTCGAATTCTTCGGGGCGCGTCAGCACCTGCTGCAGCGTGATGTCGGCGATCGCGTCCTTGATGATGACCTTGCCCGCAGCCTTGGCCGCGTCCTGTTCAGCATTCGCCGCCTTCTCGCCCTTGGCGGACTTGGTGCGCTCCCACTGGTCCCAGGTGTAGGTCTGGTCGGCGAACTCGCGCTCGGCGAGCGCATAGCACCAGTTCCGGAAGGCGCCTTCCGTGAACTTCATGATGTTGCCCTTGTGCACGATCGTCACGCTCTTGCGCTTGTTGACGACGGCGTACTCGATGGCGGAACGGAACAGCCGCTCGGTGCCTTCCTGCGAGATGGCCTTGATGCCGATGCCCGAGGTGTCCGGGAAGCGGATCTTGCCGTACAGCTTCGGGAACGCCTCCTTGAACAGCTTCTTGAACTTCTCGTTCTCGGGGCTGCCCGCCTCGAACTCGATGCCGGCGTAGATGTCCTCGGTGTTTTCACGAAAGATCACCATGTCGACCTTGCCCGGATTCTTGACCGGGGAGGGCACGCCTTCGAACCAGCGCACGGGACGCAGGCAGACGTAGAGGTCGAGCATCTGGCGCAGCGCCACGTTGAGCGAGCGGATGCCGCCGCCGATCGGCGTCGTGAGCGGCCCCTTGATCGAGACCAGGTATTCGCGGCAGGCGTCGACGGTTTCGTCGGGCAGCCAGGTGTTGAACAGGTCGTTGGCCTTCTGGCCCGCGTAGACCTCCATCCAGTGGATCTTGCGCTTGCCGCCGTAAGCCTTGGCCACGGCCGCGTCGAGCACGCGCACCGAGGCGCGCCAGATGTCGGGGCCGGTGCCGTCGCCTTCGATGAAAGGGATGATGGGTTGATCAGGTACGGCGAGCTTGCCGTTCGAGATCGTGATCTTCTGGCCCTGCGGGGGCACGTTGAGCTTGACCGCGGTGGACATCACCTGGCTCCGATGAATCTGGTTCGTTGGAAAAACGGGGGAGAAATGCTAGCACAGCGGCCCTTCCGCCGGGTCCGCGCCGCCCTCAGTGCAGCGGCGCAAAGGCAGTGTGGACCCTTGGATCAGGTCCGCCGGCCGTCCATGCGAACAACAGTCCGCCCGGTACCAGCGCCATCTGCGGAAAGCCGGACGAACGCGCCACATCGGTCCGCGCCACGTCCGCAGCCGGGCCCGCCGCGCCGGCAGCAGTGAACGGTTGCGCACGAACCATGGCGCCACGCGCATCTTCGGCGAGCCAGCTGACGACCACGCGCCCTGCCGTGAGCGCGACGACGTCGACGCGACCCACGACCTTGCCGCTGGCGACTTCGATCGGTGCGGCAAAAGTCCGCCCGCCGTCCTGCGAAAAGGCGAGCCGGATGCGGGGCTGGTCCGGGGCGGTGAACCACGCGACGACCACGGTGTCGCCGTGCGCGGCCACGGCCGGGCCGTTGACCGGGCAGGCGTCGATGCGCCAGGCATCGGCATGGACAGCGACAGGCTGCGACCACTTGCCGTCGACCAGGCGGGCGGCATGAATGTCGCGCGTTTCGTCGTCGGCGCGGTCGCGGTACACGACGACCAGCGCATCGCCGGTGGTTGCGGTGTCGGTCTGGCAGCAATCACACACTCGCGCGTCGATCGCGACGCCCGCCACCGCGCCCTGCGGCTGCAGGATGGCGCCGCGCAACGTCATGGCTCCCTCGGCCGAGCCGTGCTGGTCCGCGCCGTGGGCGTGGCCCTCGCCGATCGTGGCGCGGCCGTCGAGCCAGACTGCATAGGGCTGGTCGCCCACTTGTGCCAGGGAAACGAAACCGTGCTCGGTGGGCGTGCCGTCGTCATGCGGCGAGCGCGGTTCGCCCCACGTGCGGCCGCCGTCAGTGCTCAGCTTCGTCATCACGTCGTACGCGTAGACGCCGCCAGGCTTCTGCTGCAGCCAGTGCGCGGCCCAGGGGCCCGTGTCCGCCGGCACGACGGAAGGAAAGTCGGCCCAGTTGATGAACCACTCCTGCCCCGAGGCGACGTCGACGGGTTCGCTCCAGCTGCGGTCGTCCTGCCACTGTGCGTACCGCAGGCGAAACCCGCCCGCGCCGTCCAGGGGTTCGAGCCAGCTCATGACGACGGTCTTGCCCGTGGCAGAGGCCGCCAGGTGGGGAAAGCGCGCTCCGACGTCAGTGGGGGCCGCAACTGCAACCGCGGCCCCGAGCCACGGGGAGGAAGGGGAGGAAGGGGAGGAAGGGGAGGAAGGCGGAGTTTCGCGGCTACAGCCCAGCGCCAACGCAAGCCAGGCGCAGAGGGCGGGTCCAAGCAGGTGTCTCATCGCAGAATTCTGGCACGGCCGTAGGGACTTGCCGCAAGTATCCGCTTGAATCTGCAGCATATTGCTTGCCTCGCTGGTCACAGCGAGGTAGGTTCAGCGCTACCGTCGACCGAGTCCAGGAATGCACGCCTTCAGCCTCCACTGGTTCCGCCGCAAGCAGCGCGCCATCGCAAGGTTCGCCCTGGCCGCGTTCTGCCTGACGTGGTTGCAGGTCGCGGCGCTGCCTTGCGTGATGGCGATGGACCAGGCCGGGGGCGGCCAGATGCCTGCGGACATGGTCATGGCGCCGGGTGAACACTGCATTTACTGCCCACCCGAACTGACCGGTGCGGACACCCCCGGCGCGACGCAGGATCTCTGCGCCTTCCCGCACGATCCGCAGGTCGACTTGCGCCTGGCTTTTGCCGCCGCCGTGCTGGCGCCGCCGCCCGTGGTGGTGCTGCTGCTGGCGGAAGACAGGACGTACGCCAGCACCGAACTCGAGCGCGGCGATGCCGCCGCACCACTGCCGCACATTCCGGTTGCGGTCAGTTTCTGCCGCTTCCTGAAGTAGGCCTCACTCCCGACATCGTCTGATCGTCGGCGCCTATGGCGCCGGCGCGGTGTGTCCTGCTGGAGTGCGTGCATGTCCCTTCATAACCTGGCTTTCGCGAGCGCGCTCACGTTCGCGCTGTTCGTGGCTTTCGCCCCGCCGCCGCTGCACGCGGCCGCCGACGGCCTGACGCTGGCCGAGTCCGAGCGCATCGCCATCGAACGCGATGCGATGCTGCGCGAGATGCACGCCCAGGGCGCGGCGATGCGCGAGCGCGCGGTGATGGACGGCGAGCTCATGGATCCGGAACTGCGCGTCGGCGCCGTCAACGTGCCGGTCGATTCGTTCAGCCTCGCGGACGAGGAGATGACGATGCTCGAGGTGGGCATCGCGCAGGAGTTCCAGCCGGGACAGTCACGCCAGCTGTCGCGCAAGCAGATGCAGCAGCTGGCGACGGCCATGGACGCCACCGCACTCGATCGCGAGCGCGTCGTCCGTCGCGAGGTGCGCAAGCTCTGGACGCAGCTTGCGTACATTGGCGCCGCGCGCGCCGTGCTCGACGAGCAGTCGAGCTGGGTCGAGCAGCTGCGCCAGTCCGCCAAGGCGCGCTACGCCTCGGGCGAGGGCAAGCAACTCGACGTGCTGCGGGCGGGTCTCGACGCCGCCATGCTGCGCGAGCAGCAGCTGGATCTCGACCGTGACGATGCGATGTACCGGTCGCAGCTCTCGTACTGGCTTGGTGTCGATGCGGCGGCCCGCGTACGGCCCACGGGCATTGCGCCGCGCGCCGAACTGGAGCCGCTCGCCACGCTCGAGGCCCGGCTCGCGGAGCATCCTGCCCAACTGGACTACATGCGCCGCATCGATGCGGCGCGGACGGCAGGGGACGTGGCACGCGAGCTGCGCAAGCCGGCCTGGATGCTCGACGTCAGCTACGGTTTTCGGCAGGACGCTCCCGACGGCATGAGTCGGCCCGACATGCTGAGCGCGATGGTCACGGTGGGTTTGCCGCTGTTCCGGGGCAACCGGCAGGACCGTGCGGTCAGTGCGGCGAAGCTCGAAGCGCAGGCGCTCGATGAGCGGCACGACGACCACGAGCGTGAAATGCAGGCGATGCTCGCCGAAGCGTGGAACACCGCGCACCGCACGGCCGAACTCGAGCGTTTCTACGAAACCGACCTGTTGCCGCTTGCGGACCAGTCGGTCACGGCCGCGCTGCTTGGCTGGCGCTCGAACCGCGCCATGTTCGAGGACGTGGTGATGGCCCGCCAGCTCGCGCTCGAAACCCGGACCAAGCACCTGCGCCTCGCGGCCGACCGCGCGCTGGCGCAGCACGAAATCGACTATTTCGCAGGTGACGAACGATGACATCCACACGCCTCCGCACCGCGGCCATCCTGGCGCTGGCCCTCGTCCTCGCCGCCTGCTCGAAGCAGCCGAGCGAGCCCGCGCGCACGGCAGCCGACGACACCACCGCCGAGCACGCGCTCAAGCACACGAACCCGAAATACCGCTGCCCGATGCACCCCGACGTCGTGCGCGACGAGCCAGGCACGTGCCCGATCTGTGGGATGGCGCTGGTCAAGGTCGAGCCCGCAGCGGAGGCCGCGGCTCCGGCAGCGGGGGCAGGCACGAGCGGGACCGCCGAGGTCCGCATCTCGCCAGCGGTGATGAACAACCTGGGCGTGCGCTCGGAACCGGTCGTGAAGGGCAGCCTGCCCCGGCGCGGCGAGGTCGTGGGTTACGTGCAGTTCGACGAGCGCAAGGTGCAGCAGGTGCGCACGCGTGCCGAGGGCTGGGTCGAAGGGCTGGCGGTGCGCGCAATGGGCGAGACCGTCAAGGCAGGACAACTGCTGTTCACGCTCTATTCGCCCATGCTGGAGAGCGCGCAGCAGGAGTACCTCGATGCGCTCAAGATCGGCAACGCCGAGCTCATCGACGCCTCACGCGCGCGCCTGCGCAATCTTGGGCTGGACGCCGGAACGGCGGCGCGCCTCGACAAATCCGGGCGAGTGGCTGCGCGGGTGCCTTTCTACGCGCCGATCGCTGGCGTCATCACGGAGCTCGAGGCCCGCGAAGGCGCGATGCTCAGTCCCGACATGCCCGCGCTGACGATCACCGAACTGGGCAGCCTGTGGGTCGTCGCCGAAGTGCCCGAAGCGCAATCGGCGTGGGTCAAGCCTGGCACCCATGCGGAAGTGCGTTTCCCGTCGCAACCCGGCGAACCCATTCACGGCCGCGTCGAGTACGTCTATCCGGAGCTGAACATGGAGACGCGCACGTTGCGGGCCCGCATCGTCCTCGACGCGCCGCCGCAGGACGTCCGTCCGAACATGCTCGCGACAGTGAGTCTCACCGCGGGTGAGGGCGACGCGGTGCTGCACATCCCGCGCAGCGCGCTGATCCGCAACGGCACGCGCGATCGAGTGGTGATCGCACTGGGCGGCGGACGCTTCGCTTCGCGGACAGTGGTGGCGGGCGCCGAGGCGGGCGACCGCATCACCATCCGCGAAGGCCTGCAGGAAGGCGAGAGAGTCGTGGTCGCGGCCCAGTTCCTGCTCGATTCCGAGGCGAACCTCGGCGCGGGCCTCGACCGGCTCGGCGAGGCCGATGCGGCGGCCGCGCCGGCGCCCGCTGCTGATCCACACGCAGGTCACCGCCCATGATCAACGCCATCATCCGTGCCTCGCTCGAGAACAGGGCGCTGGTACTGCTGCTGACACTGATGCTCGCGGCGGTCGGCGTGCACTCGGTGCTGCGCACGCCGGTGGACGCGCTGCCCGATCTCTCGGACGTGCAGGTCATCGTGCGCACGCCGTTTCCCGGCCAGGCTCCGCGCGTGGTCGAAGACCAGGTCACGTATCCGCTCACGACCGCGCTGTTGTCGGTGCCGGGCGCCACCACGGTGCGCGGCTACTCGTTCTACGGTGACTCGTTCGTCAACGTGCTGTTCGAGGACGGCACGGACCCGTACTGGGCGCGCTCGCGCGTGCTCGAATACCTGAGCCAGGCCACGGCGCGGTTGCCTGAAGGCGTGCGGCCCACGCTCGGGCCGGATGCCACCGGCGTCGGCTGGATTTACCAGTACGCCCTGGTCGACCGTACCGGTGGTCACGATCTTGCGCAGCTGCGCAGCCTGCAGGACTGGTTCCTCAAGTTCGAGCTGCAGGCGCTCGACGGCGTCGCGGAGGTTGCGACGATCGGCGGCATGGTCAAGCAGTACCAGGTCGTCGTCGATCCGCTGCGCCTGCGGGGTTACGGCATCTCGCTGATGATGGTCGAGGAGGCGATCCGCGGCGGCAACCAGGAAATCGGCGGCTCGGTCATCGAGATGGCCGAGGCCGAGTACATGGTGCGCGCCACCGGCTACATCAAGAGCATCGGCGACCTGGAAAAGATCCCGGTGATGACCACCACCGAAGGCACGCCGGTGCTGTTGCGCGACGTCGCCGAGGTGCGGCTCGGGCCCGAGATGCGGCGCGGCATCGGCGAACTCGACGGCGAGGGCGAGGCCGTGGGTGGCGTGGTCGTCATGCGCAATGGCGAGAATGCGCGCGACACCATCGAGCGCGTCAAGTCGAAGCTCGACGAGTTGCGGGCGGGCCTGCCCAAGGGCGTCGAGATCGTCGAGACCTACGACCGCTCGACGCTGATCCAGCGCGCCGTCGACCATCTCAAGGGCAAGTTGCTCGACGAGTTCCTCGTCGTGGCGCTCGTCTGCTTCGTCTTCCTGTTTCACCTGCGCTCGGGCCTGATCGTCGTGATCGTGACGCCGATCGCCGTGGCGTCCGCCTTCATCGTGATGAACGCGCAGGGCATCAACGCCAACATCATGTCGCTCGGCGGCATCGCGATCGCGATCGGCACGCTGGTCGATGCGGCCATCGTCATGATCGAAAACGTGCACAAGAAACTGGAGCACCAGCCGGACGAATCGCAGCGCATGGAGGCGATCTATGCCGGCTGCCGCGAAGTCGGTCCGTCGCTGTTCTTCTCGCTGATGATCGTTGCGCTGTCGTTCCTGCCCGTCTTCACGCTCGAGGCGCAGGAAGGCCGCCTGTTCGCACCGCTCGCCTACACCAAGACCTACGCGATGGTGGCGGCGTCGCTGTTGTCGGTCACGCTGGTACCCGTGCTGATCTGGTACCTCGTGCGCGGACACATCCGGCCCGAGAACGCCAATCCGGTGAACCGTGTGGCGGCTGCCGCGTACAAGCCATTCCTCACGCTCGCGCTGCGCCATCCCTGGGGCGTCACCGCGGGCGCCATGCTGCTGGTGCTGGCGACGCTGTGGCCAGCCTCGCGACTCGGCACCGAGTTCATGCCCGAGCTGGATGAAGGCGACCTGCTGTACATGCCCACCACTTTGCCGGGCCTGTCGACGGACGCGGCCCGGTCGTTGCTGCAGCAGACCGACCGCCTGATCAAGACAGTGCCGGAGGTGGAGCGCGTGTTCGGCAAGGCAGGGCGGGCGGAAACCGCCACGGACCCGGCGCCGATCGAGATGTTCGAGACGACCATCATGCTGAAGCCGCGTGACCAGTGGCGCCCGGGCATGACTCCCGAAAAGCTCAAGGCCGAACTCGACGCGCTGGTGAAGCTTCCCGGCCTGTCGAACGCGTGGGGTTATCCGATCAAGACCCGCATCGACATGCTGGCAACCGGCATCCGCACGCCGGTCGGCATCAAGATCATGGGCCCCGACCTGCAGACGATCCAGGAACTGGGCCAGCGGATCGAGGCGATCGTGAAAGAGGTGCCCGGCACGACGTCCGTCTACGCCGAGCGCACTGCCACGGGCCGGTACGTGGACATCGACATCGATCGTGTCGCGGCGGCCCGGTACGGCCTCAACATCAAGGACGTGCAGGACATCGTCGGCACGGCCGTGGGCGGCATGACGGTGAGCTACACGGTCGAGGGCCTGGAGCGGTACCCGGTCAACCTGCGTTATCCGCAGGAATTCCGCGACTCGCTCGAGAAGCTGCGGCAGCTGCCCATCGTGGCGCCCACGGGCGCCAACGTGACCTTGCAGGACGTCGCGCGGGTCGAAATCGCCGACGGCCCCGGCATGATCCGCAGCGAGAACGCGCGTCCTTCCGGATGGGTGTTCGTCGACATGCAGGGCCGCGACCTGGGTGGTTACGTTGCCGACGCCAAGGACCGCATCGCCAGTGAGCTGGAGTTGCCGGCGGGTTACAGCCTCAGCTGGTCGGGGCAGTACGAGTACCTGCAGCGGGCGGTCGAGCGACTCAAGCTGGTGGTGCCCCTCACGCTCGGCATCATCGTGCTGCTGCTGTACCTGAACTTCCGCAACGCGCGCGACGTGGGCCTGATCCTTTTCTCGCTGCCGTTCGCCCTCGTGGGCGGCGTCTGGCTGCTCTATTTTCTCGACTACGACCTGTCGATCGCCGCGGCTGTCGGATTCATCGCGCTGGCGGGCGTCGCGGCCGAGACCGGCGTGGTGATGGTCATGTACCTGGAACACGCATGGGCGGACCGCCGTGCGGCAGCGGCGGCGGCTGGCCGTGAGCCGACTCTCGCCGAGTTGCGCGAGGCGATCGTCGAAGGGGCCCTGCTGCGCCTGCGACCGAAGCTCATGACGGTCATCACGATCATCGTCGGCCTGCTGCCCATCATGTGGGGCCAGGGCACGGGCGCCGGGGTCATGCGGCGCATCGCGGCCCCGATGGTGGGCGGCATGGTGTCCGCCACGGTGCTGACGCTCGTCATCATTCCGTCGCTCTATTTGCTGCTGAACGGCCGCAAATTGCGGGATGGGCCGGGCTGAAAGCAGGGCTTCCGCAAGTCTTCACCCAGTCTTCACAAATATTCAGGCGTCCTTCAGGACAGGCGACGCCCCACTGCGGCAGGTTGCATCCACGGCGGTCAATCAACCGCCGGGGATTTCATCAACCTCCCGCAGGAGTGCCGTCATGAAGACGCAGGAAGAAACCCAAGCCCAAGTCGCCATTGATCCGCCTGGTGGGCCTCGAGGCCGCCATCGCCGCCACCGGCATCGCCGGTTGCCTCACGGCCGTCGCGGCGCCAGGCGACCTCGATCCGTCGTTTGGCGACGTCGGACGACAATCGGGCATCGATGCCATCCTATTATTCGAACCTCTGGTCGGTCGACGTGCAGGGCGACGACTCGGTCCTGTTCGGCGGTGGCGGTGAATACGAATACTGGGGTTATTACGAGGAATACTTCGTCGGGCGACTGCTGCCGAACGGCGCGCCTGATGCCAGCTTTGCCGCCGCGGTGCTGAAAGACACCGCCGTCTACGATACGACCCTGCAGTCCGACGGCAAGGTCCTCGGATGTCGGTATCGCGCGACAGCCGGATGGCAGATATAAGCTGGTGGTCTTCAGGCTGCGGCCGGATGGCGCGCTCGATCCCGATTTCGGCCTCGGTGGACTCGTCATCCTCAGCGACGGCAGCGCGCGTCGCGAAGCCGGGTATTCAGTGGTCGTCGATCCGGACGGCCGCATCGTCGTCGCGGGCCAGCGCGGAGACAACCTGTTGGTCGCGAGACTGCTGGCGAACGGTACGCTGGATGCGGGCTTCGGCTCAGGCTGGGGTCTATGTCGGTCTCGACATCCTGGGAGTCCAATGTCCGCATCGCACGTGCTCCCACAGGTGGCTACCGCGTCATAGCGTCCGTCAGCGGAGGCATGGGCTGGGACTGCAGCGTGGTCGGCCTGACGGCCGCCGGTGTCCTCGACGCTGCGTTCGGTAGTTGGCGGATACGCCACCCCGCAGTCGTCGCTCTACGTGCTTCTGCTCGTCGCTGGCGGTGCTGCCCGACGGCCGCATGCTGCTCGGGGGCGTGGATGGCGACGCGAACGGTTACGTCGGCCGCCTGTTGCCGAACGGCGCGCCCGATCCCGCCTTCGCGCGGGCGTGGTGCCTGGCCGATTCAATTCCGTGTCTGCGCTGGCCGCAGGCGCAGCCGGTTCGAGTCTTCGTCTCGGGCACTGACCGGACAGGCTTTTCCGGCGCGCTGATCGTCCGGCTGCTGGCCGACGGCACGCTGGACACGCTATTCGGCCGTGCCGGCGCGACCAGTGTCGACCTGAAGACCCGACGTTACAGCTTCCCGCTCCATCAACGACATGAAGGTCGTGGGTAACGGGGCGGGCTCGTCGTTGGCGGCAACGGCGCCTCGTACTGGTCCGGCGGTGGCCCCTTCGTGGCCCGGCTTCTCGGGGACGTCTGCGGGCGGCAGCCCCGGCGTTCTCAGCATGAAGCAGGACAGGGTAATAGGCACCGAACAGGACGGGCAGATCCGTGCTGTCCGTGCGCCGCACTGGCGGCAGTCAAGGGGCCGTGGCCGTGGCCTACGTCACGCGAGACTTTCCCGTGCCGCCCGCAGCCGGATCGGAATACGCGCCCGGCGAGCGCGCGACCAGCGGCGCTGACTACACAGTCCACGACCGGGCGTTTGACCTGGGCCGACGGCGACGTTGCTGAGCGGGAGATCGTGGTGCCGATCGCGTCCGACACCAATGCAGAGAAGCCGGAGTTCTTCGAAGTCGTACTCGAGTCGCCGGAGGGTGGCGCCGGACTCGGAGTTTTCGGTGCCGACGTCGAAATTGCCGGTGCGAGCTACCCCGTGCGGCGACCTGACGATTGGAGCAGCGGCGTCCGTCGTCAATGAGGGCGGCGAGGCGGCCTTTTTCGTCTGGCGCAACTACTACGGCCAGGGCGCCGTGTCCGTCACGGTGCGGGTAGCGGCGGGCGGCAGTGCCACGCCGGGACAGGACTTCAGCAATCCGGGGAGCAAGGACTGGCAGGACGTCGTGTTGACGTGGGCGGACGGCGAAATGGGGCCGAAGTACCTGCCAGTGCTGGTCGCGGCTGACGGGATCGCGGAACAACAATTGGAAGCCCTCACATTGGAGCTCGTGTCGCCCACCGGCGGCGCGCGCTTGGCGCCGCGACCCAGGCGACCGTGCAGATCGCTGACCCACCTTCACCGCCGCCGCCACCAGTCACCGTCGGCTGGAGGCGGTGGTGGCGGCAGCTTCGGCTCGCTCGGCGCGCTGCTGCTTGGTCTGGGCGGCGCGCTGCGCCGTCGACGGATTCGAAACCGCTAGCGTCCTGGACGCGACTAAAATGGGCGGATGGATTCCCCATCCGCCCACTCCTCGGTCACGATTGTTGCGCATGCTGGCTGGCGGTGCCGCTGCGGCCGTCGCAGCCGACTTGCCACTGCGGTCCGTGCCGTTGCGCCCGGCGAATCGCTCTATGTGTGCCCGATGTGCCCAGGCGTCGAGAGTGCCGTCCCCGGCGCATGCCCCAAGTGCGGCATGGCGCTGGAGCCCGCCATGCCCATCGCCGCGGCGGGGGACGATCCGGAACTGCTCGACATGCAGCGTCGGTTCCGCTGGGCCCTCGTCTTCACCGTGCCGCTGGTCGTCATCGCCATGGGTGGCATGCTCGGCTGGTTACCCACGGCGTTGAGCGGACCTGCCGGTGGGTGGTTGCAGCTGGCGCTCGCCACGCCGGTGGTGCTGTGGTGCGGCCGGCCGCTGCTGCAGCGGGGCTGGAACTCGCTGCGTTCGCGCAGCTTCAACATGTTCACGCTGATCGGGCTGGGCGTCGTCGTCGCGTACGCCTTCAGTGTGCTGTCGGCACTCTTGCCGCAGGCCCTGCCACACGCGCTGCGTCATGGTTCAGCGGCAGCCCTGTACTTCGAGTCGGCAGCGATGATCGTCACGCTCGTGCTGCTCGGCCAGGTGCTGGAATTGCGCGCGCGGCAGCAGACCGGCGCCGCCCTGCGTGCGCTGCTCGACCTCGTGCCGCGCAAGGCACATCGCATCGAGCCCGACGGCACCGAGGCGGAGGTCGACCTGGGCCTCGTGCAGGCGGGGGATTCGTTGCGGGTGCGGCCCGGCGAGAAGATTCCGGTGGACGGCACCGTGCTCGAAGGCAGCGGCGCCGTCGACGAAGCGATGCTCACCGGCGAATCGATGCCGGTCGACAAGGCGCCGGGCGCGGCCTTGATCGGCGGCACGGTCAACGGCAGCGGCGCGTTCGTCATGCGCGCCGAGCGTGTCGGCGCGGCTACGCTGCTGGCGCAGATCGTGCAGACGGTGGCCGACGCGCAGCGCAGTCGTGCACCGGTGCAGGCGCTGGCCGACCGTGTCTCGGCGCGATTCGTACCCGCGGTCGTCGCCATCGCCGTCATCGCGGCGATCGTCTGGCTTGCAGTCGGTCCCGAGCCGCGGCTTGCGTTCGCACTGGTGGCTGCGGTGAGCACCCTGGTGATCGCCTGTCCTTGCGCGCTGGGACTCGCGACGCCGATGTCGATGACCGTCGCCATGGGGCGGGGCGCGCAGGCGGGCGTGCTGTTCCGCGGTGCCGCCGCGCTCGAGCGGCTCGACGACGTCGACACGCTCGTATTCGACAAGACCGGGACGCTGACCGCCGGACGGCCCGAGGTCATGACCGTGCTGCCGGTGGAAGGCGTCCCCGACACCGAGCTGCTGCGCTTCGCGGCCAGCCTCGAGCAGGCGAGCGAACATCCGCTGGGCCAGGCGATCGTGCGGCACGCGCTGGGGCGCGGATTGCGGCTGGGCCGCAGTTACGGTTTCGCGGCGATGCCGGGGGCGGGCGCCACCGGCGTGGTGCAGCTGCGTCGGGTGCTGGTCGGCACCGAGGCGCTACTGCAATCCGAGCGCATCGATCCGGGCTCGCTCGTGGCCGAGGCCGCGCATCTTCGTGCAGACGGCCAGACGGTGGTGTTCGTCGCGGTGGACGGCCAGCCGATCGGGCTGATCTCGCTCGCAGACCCGCTCAAGCCCGAGGCATGGGACGTCGTGCAAGCGCTGCAGGCACTGGGGCTGCGCGTCATCGTGGTCTCGGGCGATCACGTCACGTCGGCGCGCGCGATCGCCACGCAAGCCGGCATCAAGGAATTTCATGGCGGCGTCGATCCTGCCGGCAAGGCCGAGATGGTGGCGCAGCTGCGGGCGGAAGGCCGCGTGGTGGCGATGGCGGGCGACGGCATCAACGATGCTCCCGCGCTCGCCGCGGCCGACGCCGGTATCGCGATGGGCGCCGGCAGTGACGTCGCCAAGCAGACCGCCGGCGTCGTACTCGTCCGCAATGACTTGCGTGGGTTGTTGCGCGCCTTCCGCTTGAGCGGCAGCACGATGCGCAACGTGCGCCAGAACCTCATGTTCGCGTTCGGCTACAACGCGCTCGGCGTGCCGCTCGCGGCCGGTGTGCTGTACCCAGTCTGGGGCTGGCTGCTGTCGCCGTGGATCGCGGCAGCCGCGATGTCGCTGAGCTCGGTCAGCGTGATCATGAACGCGCTGCGCCTGCGTCGGGTCAAGCTCGACTGACGGTCGTTTGTTACCATCGCCGGATGAGCAAGACACTCGATTCCAATCCGCGCCGTGACGGCTACCGCATGCCCGGCGAGTTCGAGCCGCATGCGGGCTGCTGGCTGCTCTGGCCCGAACGTCCCGACAATTGGCGGCTCGGTGCCAAGCCTGCGCAACAATGTTTCGTCGCGCTGGCGACCGCCATCGCGGGCGGCGAGCCGGTCACCGTCGGCGTTTCAGCGGCCCAGTACGCCAACGCGCGGCGGCAGTTGCCTGCTGCGATTCGCGTGGTCGAGCTGTCGAGCAACGATGCGTGGGTTCGCGACACCGGCCCGACGTTCGTCGTCAACGACCGGGGCGGCATCCGCGGCATCGACTGGCAGTTCAATGCCTGGGGTGGCCTGCAGGGTGGGTTGTATTTCCCGTGGGATCGCGACGAAGCCGTCGCGCAAAAGGTCATCGAAATCGAAGGCTGCGACCGGTATCGCCCGCCATTCGTGCTGGAGGGCGGTTCCATCCATGTCGATGGGCAGGGCACGCTGCTCACGACCGAGGAATGCCTGCTCAATCCCAACCGCAATCCGCACCTGTCGCGCGGCCAGATCGAGACGCTGCTGAAGCGCTACTGCAACGTCGAGGTGGTCGTCTGGCTGGGCAAGGGCGTTCACCTCGATGAAACGGACGGGCATGTCGACAACCTCTGCGCGTTCGTGCGCCCGGGCGAGGTCGTGCTGACCTGGACGAACGACCGCAACGATCCGCAGTACGCGATTTCGCGCGATGCGTACGAGCGGCTCAAGGAAGCGCGGGACGCCCGTGGCCGTCGCTTCAAGGTGCACAAGTTGCAGCAACCGGGTCCGCTGCACATGACGGCGGAAGAGGCAGCGGGCGTCGACGTGGCCGAAGGCTCGCAGCCGCGCTCGGCGGGTCACCGGCTCGCCGCGTCGTACGTGAACTTCTACATCGGCAACGGCCGCATCGTGATGCCGCGGCTCGATCCGCAGCGCGACGGCGACGCGCGCGCCAAGCTCAAGGAACTGTTCCCGAAGCGGGAGGTCGTGGGTGTGCCCGGCCGCGAGATCCTGCTCGGCGGTGGCAACGTCCATTGCGTCACGCAGCAGGTTCCGCTGGCGCGCGACCGGCGCCGCTGAGCCGCACCAGTCATGGCGACGCGCCGCCTGCATCAAGCCTTGAGTGGCCGCCGCCTGACGCGGCTCGAATACGAGCACGCGCTGCCGCAACTGCAGGACGCGCTGCTCGAGGCCCAGTTCAAGCTGCGCGAGGCGGGCAAAGCGTCCGTCATCCTGATCGTCACCGGCATTCCGGCGGCAGGGCGCAGCGAGGTCACCAACGAGCTGCTTGGCTGGCTCGATCCCAAGTTCGCGACTGTCTACGGCTTCGGCGCGCCGAACGACGTCGAGCAGCAACGCCCGCAGCTCTGGCGCTACTGGCGCCTCATGCCCCAGAGGGGACGCATAGCCGTCCTGCACGGCGGCTGGTACCAGGACCTGCTGCGCGGTGCAGCCGGTCTCGCCTCACGCAGTGCGGCCACGCCGGCGCAGCGGCGACGGGCCGTCGAGCGCGTCGTGCAGTTGGAGCGGATGCTGGTGCGCGACGGCGTCAGGATCTGCAAAGTCCACCTGCACGTTGCGCCCGCGACGCAGCAGAAGCGAATCGCCAAGCTGCAGGCGGACAAGACCACGCGCTGGCGCGTGACGGTCGAGGATCGCTGGCTGGCGCGCAATTACCGCTTCGTCGAGCGCGCGTTCGAACATACGCTGGCTGCGACCGAGCAGCCGCTGGCGCCGTGGCATGTCGTCGACGGCACGGATCGTCAGCACCGGGCCCTCACGGTCGGTCGCACGCTGCTGGCGGCGATCCAGCAAGCGGATTCGCCCCCGCCGGCCGCGAAGACCGCGGGTAAAGCCTTGCGCGCAGGCGCCGCCGGTCGCGCTTCGTTCGTGACGAAGCGGCCGGGCGACGCACCGAGCGATGACGAGTACGACGCCGAGCTCGAGCAGCTGCAGGGTCGCCTCGCGTTGCTGTCACGGCGCAAGCGGTTCGCGCACCATTCCGTGGTCGCTGCATTCGAAGGCATGGACGCCGCGGGCAAAGGCGGTGCGATCCGGCGCGTCACGGCGGCACTCGATGCGCGACAGATCCGCGTCGTCCCGATTTCGGCCCCCACGGCCGACGAGCTCGCCCGGCCCTACCTGTGGCGCTTCTGGTTCCACCTGCCGCCCCGCGGCAACTACACGATTTTCGATCGCAGCTGGTATGGGCGGGTGCTGGTCGAGCGCGTGCGGTCGTTCGCGAAGGGGCCCGACTGGCAGCGCGCCTACGAGGAGATCAACGAGTTCGAGCGCCAGCTCGCCGAGCACAAGGTGATCGTCGTCAAGTTCTGGCTCGCAGTCAGCCGCACGGAGCAGCTCGAACGGTTCGCCGAGCGCGACCGCAATCCGCTCAAGCGCTTCAAGGTCGATCAAGAGGACTGGATCAACCGCAAGCACTGGAGCGCCTATCAGCGTGCAGCCCAGGACATGGTCGCCCGCACCCACACGACGCACGCACCGTGGGCCATCATCCCCGCCGACGACAAGCGCCATGCGCGACTCGCGGTGCTGCGGACGCTCTGCGACCGCATCGAAACCGCCCTCGACTGACCCGGCACTCACGCCTCCCGGAGACGACCTTGCCGAACCGCGCGCCGCACGTTGCGCTCGTCAGCACTCACGCAGCGCTGACGCTCGATGAAGACCTGCCGCCGCTCGTGGCTGCTCTGCGCCAGGCGGGAGCACAGGTCACGACGCCCTGCTGGGACGATGCTGCAGTCGACTGGTCGCAGTTCGACCTGGCCGTGCTGCGTTCCACCTGGAATTACGTCGACCACATCGCGGAGTTTCGCGCGTGGACGCGACGCTGCGCGCAGCAGACGCTGCTGCTGAACCCGCCGGAGGTCGTGGACTGGAACACCGACAAGCACTACCTGGTGCACCTGCACCGGGCAGGCGTGCCAGTCGTGCCTTCGCGTTTCGTCGAGCCCGGCGACGATGCGCGGTCGTGCCTGCAACACTTTCTGACCGGCGCGCCGGAGGCCCTGTCGGCGGGAAATCCGGTGGCGTTCGACCAGTTCGTCATCAAGCCCGCCATCGGCGCGGGCTCGCGCGACACGGCCCGGTACCGCTGCATCGAGGCAGGCAAGGCGCTGGCCCACCTGTCGCGGCTCGTCGACGACGAACGGCGCAGCGCACTGCTGCAGCCCTACCTCGGTAGCGTCGACCGCGAGGGCGAGACGGCCCTCATCTATTTCGGTGGCGAGGCGAGTCACGCGATCCGCAAGGGACCGTTGCTGCAGCTGGATGCGGGGCTGGTGGCAGGCTTGTTCGCGCCCGAGGACATCCGCGCCCGCGAGCCGGGCGCCGATGAGCGTGCGCTCGCGGCAGCGGCTTACGCAGCGATCCCGTTCGCCGCGCCGCTCTACGCGCGCATCGACATGATCCGTGACGACCGCGGATTGCCGGTGATCCTGGAACTCGAGATGACGGAGCCTTCCGTCTTTTTCGCGCATGCCCCCGGCAGCGCGGAACGGTTTGCGGGCGCGCTGCTGGCCCGCTGTCGCAGTTAGAACCAGCCCGAGACGAACAGCCGGAACACGTTGGCGTCGAAGCCGTAGAGTTCCTCGGTGCCCGGCGCGCCGCCGGCGGTAATGTCGCGGAAGTCGTCGTAGCGGAACTGGATGTGGTCGTAATACAGGTTGACGGTGGAGCGGAGGATGCGGTCCCACCCGAGCGACGGCAACTCGTACGTGGCGCCGAGGCTGAACATCTGGCTCGTGAACGTGCTCAGTTCCTTGTCGCGCGCCAGGAAGTTCTGCGCATTCGCGCGCGGGAACAGATCCGAGTAGAAATCGGCTGACGACTGGTCGTACCAGCGATAGCCCGCCTCGAAGATCCAGCGCTTGCCCCACGGGTGCGTGTATCCGATCGACGCCGTGTTGGCGTCGATGCCCCACGTGTCCGTGTAGAAGCGGTACTCGCCGTGGATGGCCGCGCGGTAGGGCAGGTAATAGCGGGCGTTGAGCGCAATCGCGTTGCTGGTGCGCGTGCTCGGGTACACCTCGGGCTCGAACGAGAACCCGCGGGCGCTCGAATCGTCCAGGTAACGCACCGAGCGATAGGGGTTGTTGAGGAACCCCTCGTCCGTGATCACCTCGTAGTTGAGGCCGGTCATCAGCTGCGGGGTCAGGATCTGCTGCAGGCTGAAGCGGTAGTTGCGCCGGTCGACCGTCTCCTCGAAGGTGTTGTCGCCGTTCTTGCGCACTTCGTCCCAGCCCTGGCTGAAGCCGAACGACACCGTCGTCAGGTCGCCGAACAGGTCATGGCTTACGTCGAGGCTCGCGGTGTTCGCGGTGTAGTCGCTTTCGTCGCTCAGCGTGTAGCTCAAGCTGTACTGCGTCTTGCCGTGGAGCGTGTCGAGCGCGAGGCTGCCCTGCGTGCGTTCCTCGGTGTACGGGCTGGCGGTGGTCATCACGTCGATCGACGCGCTCGACACCATGTCGATGTAGTAGTTGGCGGAGACGGAATACTTCTCGGCAAATTTCTTGCGCAGCAGCAGCGAGGGCCCGTCGACCGTCACGCCGCCGCCTTCGTAGCGGTGGTAGAGCACGTCGGCACGATCGTCAGGCAGCACCGCTGCCTGGACGGCGCCTGCCATCACCAGGGCAGCTGCGGCCCACCCGAGTCGCTGTGGCAGATTCGTCATGCGCACGCCTGCTTGCTCAGTTGCAACCGCAGCCGCCGCCGTGGCTGCCGCTCGCGCCACGTGCGCCTTCGCGTGCCTCGAACACATGGTTCAGGTATGACCCGGACACCGGATCGCGCTCGGCCGACATGATGATGTCGGCGAAGTACTGGCGTTCGTACGGCTTCACCCAGGGCTCGACGTTCGAGCAGCCGGTCGCGCCCGTCGCGGCGCAAGCCACCCAGGCCAGTCGGATCATCGCGCGCATGTTCATTCCTTCACCAGGCTGCGAATCATGTCGGCGTACTTCGCCTCGTCACCAGGCTTGTACCCGCGGTGCACGTAACGCACCTGGCCATTGCGGTCGACGAAGACCGTGCTCGGCATGCCCTCGACGCCGAACCGCCCCGCCACGGCGCTGTCCCTGTCGAACAGGATGGGGAAGCCGACCGGCACGCCTTTCAACCAGTCGACGGCTGCGGCGCTGTCGGGTTCGACGTTCACGCCGAGCAGCGTGAACCCAAGCGGTTCGTACTTCGTGTGCAGTTGTGCGAGCAGCGGCATCTCCTGCCGGCAGGGCCCGCACCACGTGGCCCAGAAGTTGATCATGACGACCTCGCCCTTGAGGCTGGCCAGGTCGACCTTGCCGCCGTCGCGGGCAGGCAGCACCAGCGCAGGGGCTGGGGAGCCCGGCACTGCAGCGGCTGCCGCGATTCCGGACGCGGCGAGGGCAAGGCATGCGAAAAGCAATCGACGTGGGATCGGCATACGGTTTCCTCAGAAGAACGCGGTGACGCCCATGTTGACCTGCAGGTTCTGCGTGAGCTTGCTTTCGCCGAGCAGGTCGCTGTCGAACATGTGGTTGCGCACGTCGAAGTGCACTGCGATCCAGTCGTTGGCCAGCACGCGCAGCCCAGCGCCCAGCGCGACGGTGAAGTGGTCGTCGCCGGCAAAGTTCGTGCTGCCCGCGCCGAGCGTCACGTAGACGGCGCTTGGCATCGCGCGCTTGCCGCCGAGGAAGACTTCGCCCGGCAGCACGTTCCACCCCAGGGCCAGGTCGTAGTAAGTGAATCGCCTTTCGCTGTCGGTGAGCAGTTCCGCGGCGCCGCTCAGGTCCTCGTAGCTGGTCCGGCCGGCCTCGGAGGAACCGATGGTCGCTTCCGCGAACAGGTCTTCCGTGAAGTGGTAGGCCGCGCGCGCGCCGTACAGCAGGCTCGAGCCGAAATCCTCGATGCTGATGGTGCCGATGAAGGCGCCCGCCTCGAAGTTCTCGGTGTCGATGCCGGCGGGTTCGACGTCACGCCGCTGCACCGCCGGTTCGACCACCTGCGGTTGCTGCGAGGGCAAGGCCGACGGCTCGCCCGCAGCCTGCGCCAGCACGGTGGCTGGCAGCGCGGCAGCCACGGCGAGCGTGGTCAGAAGAAGTACGTGAAGCCCACGGTCCATTCGTCGATCTCCTCGTTCTCGTCGCGACTCGTGAACACGACGTAGCTGCGATATTCCCCGGCGAGCAGGAAGCGATTGGTCAGGAAGCCGCGCACGCCGATCCCGGCGTAAGCGACGGAATCCGTGCGGTCTTCGGCCTGCACCAGCGTCGCCTTCGGCGAGATGGTCAGCACGCCGCCGCCGATGCCGATGAAAGGCGACACGCGCCACTCCGGCGCGAAAACGTGCGCGATGCCGGCAGTGCCGAGCCAGCCGTTGGAATAGTCGCCCAGCAGGTGCTGCACGTCGGCGCGGACGTGCAGGTGCGGGGTCAGGGCGTAGGCGCCGTTGACCGCAACCACGTTGGCCCCGCCGAAATCGCCGGTGGCCAGGCCGACTTCCCAGTGATGTTCGGTGCGTGCCTCGGGTTTCGGGCCTGCCACCTGCACGGGCGCGCCGCCCGGCGTCAGCGTTCGTTCGAGCTGTGAGCGATGCACCCAGCCTTCGCGACCGCCTTCGGTGCGGACCTTGATCCAGTCCGTGCGCTGGCGCAGCAGTTCGATCGACGCGCTGCGCTCGACGGAGAGCGTGGCGGGAAAGCCGCGGCCCGGCCCGCTGCGCAGGTCCACGAACGGATCCTGCACTACGACCCTGGCTGGCGGTGCCTTGGCGGCGAGCGCAGCCGCGCCGTGGCCCGCACCGAGCAGTGCGAAGCAGCAGGCAAGCAGTGAGCGGACAGTGACTCGATTCAATTCAGCGGCGCCGCGAATGGGTCGTTGAAGTATTGGGCACCGATATCCGTCCATTCCGAGACGAGCTTCAACTCCACGGGTGTCAGCCAGCCCGCGTGACTGCCGCCGGGCGCGAACAATGAGAAGAACGTCACAGAGCTGTTGGCACGTCCCGCCCGCAGCGACGCGGGCACCGGGACGGTGGAGAACTGCGGCAGGCCGGTCACCGGGTCGATGCCCGTCTGCACGAGCCGATCCTGCAGGGCACCGTTGACGACTTCCTGCTCGGCGTCGGTCGCGAGCAGTTCGCGGTAGGCGTTGAACTGCGTGGGCACGTCCGGAGACGGGCCATCGGACAGGTCCAGCTGCGCGGCCGGAACGCGGGTGCTGCCGTCCGCCGCCTGCGGCGAATGGCAGGCCGTGCAGGTGTCGTTGCGCAGGACCGTCGTGCCATCGGCGTCCAGCGTGATGCGGGGCTTGCTCCACAACGGGTGCACATGGCGCTCGTAGTGGATCGTGATGCGGCAACCGCTGCGCCAACCGGTGACGCAATCGGCCGTCGTCGGCGCGGGCGTGTCGAGGTCGACGTAGTCGTACGCAAAGGGCGCATCCGGCGCGCGGCCGGCCGCCACCGGATCGGTCCAGATATCTGCGTAGCGAATGGCGGTGGCCGGCAGCAGGTCGGCGCAATCGGTCTGGCAGCTGATCCGCGCGCGGACCTGTGCCATGGTCTCGCCGAAGTCGGCGAAGTAAGCGGGGTTGGTGTTGGCGAACGGCACGCCGGTGCCTGGTGCGCCAGTGTTGGCAGCGGCAAACAGGTTGTCGCGGCCATGCGAATCCTCACGCACCGCCGTATGACATCCGTTGCACTTCAGTTCCTGGCCGGCGCGGACCTGCAGCCAGTTGTTGTGGCGATCGCCGATCCGGCGGCCGTTGCCGTCCAGCACCGACAGGGCGAAGGCGACGTCCGCAGGCACCTTGATGCGCACCGAACCATCGGGTTCGACCGGCGCGTAGCCGAGAATCTCGCGCATCCCGAATGCGCTGGTCACGCCGAACGCGCTGCGATCGAAATCGCGCACGTCGTCGTCGGGCATGCTGACCGCCTTCTCTACGCGCACGAAACGTGCGGGCCGCGCGGCGGCGGCCGTCCGGGCCGGATCCCGCAGCACCGGAATGCCGCCCGGGGCCGTGTCGGTGCCGGCGATGTCGTAGACGCTGCGGATGTCGACGATGCCGACGCCCTCGGCGGCGAGGTCGGCATTGAAATCCACACCCGCCACCCGGTCGAGGAGCACAGGAGGCAGCGCGCGCGGTTGCAGCGCAATCACATCGGTGACCAGCGTGCCTTCCACCGGATTCGATACCGGCAGCTGCGTGCGCTGCGCCGGATCGTAGATCCAGATGCCGTACAGCGGCGGCGCGGTGGCCGCCACGCCGGTCGTGAGTCGTTCGTCCGTGCACGGCACGATGCGTGGCGCCGCGCCGGCAGCCGACTCGAGCAGGCGGCACTGGGTCCAGGTCAGCAGGAGCCGGCCCGTGCCGTCCTGCAACGGAAACGCCGAGTTGTACCGCCCGCCGGGGGAGGGGCCTGCGACCGTGCGCACGTCGTTGATCGTCGCAGCCACCTGCGCGGGGCCGCTCAGCGCACCACGATTCGGCAGCGTCGGCTGCGTGTTCTCCACGTAATTCGCGGTATCGATCTCGAGCAGCTGGCCACCGAGGTCGGGCGCTTCGAAGGGCTGCGAACGCACCAGCAACTTGCCGTTGGCCATGGGCCGCGGATCGAGGAAGTGCACGTCCGTGCCGTCCGTGCCGGTTTCATGGCTGCGTGCGCCGTACAGCAGTTGCAGGTCCATGCCGTCGGGGCGCATGGAATAGAGGCTGATCTCGTCGTGACCGGGCGCGTTGTCCCAACGGCTGAACACCACGCGGCCGTCCGGCAGCACGGCCGGATCGAGATCGTGGCTCTGGTTGAACGACACCTGCCGGATGCCGCTGCCGTCGGCGTTCATGACGTGCAGCACGAAGGCCGGTTCGTTGTCGTTCTCGTCGAGCGCGGCGAATTGCGGTTTGCCCTCGTCCAGCAGGATCGCCTTCGACTGCCGCTGACGCGTCGACGAGAACAGGATGCGTCCGTCCGGCAGGTAGTGCGGCGCGACGTCGTCGCCTTCGCGCGCGGTGGTGTCGGAGGCGAAGACCCGTTGCAACTGCTTCGTCGTCAGGTCGTACTCGTAGATGTCCCAGGTCGGCTGGTCCTCGGGCGCGGCGCCGACGATGTTCGGCTCGCGCAATGCAAACAACAGCCGGGTGCCGTCGTACGAGGGTTCGACGTCGCGCACGTCGCCGCGGCCCTGCGTCAGGGCGGCGGTGAGATTCGTCTCGGCGGAAGAGGGGGAGGCACGGTCACGCAGGAAGAGGTCGGCGCCAGGCGTAAACGGCAGCAGTTCCCGTGCATCCACGAGCAGTGCGTCGCCCACGGGCACCGGACGCTTGACGTAGGCGATCGGGAAGTCGAGCACGACGGGATCGGGTGACTGGCCCCCGCCCACGCTCGGGGAGCCGCCGCCATCGCTGCTCGTGCACGCCGCGAGGGCCGCACAGCCGAGCAGCGGAATCAGGAGTCGCCAGTAGCGCGGGCGACCGTCACTGGTCGCCGTGGAACATGCTGCCATCGTCGTTTTTCCTCGCAGCGATCGGAGGCTCTCTGCCGCTGCGCAGGCGTCTTCTCGCACAACTCTCGTGCTGGAGGGACTCTGGCGCTCTGGTTGTGTGAGGCCGCTCTCACAAACGGCAACGTCGCTTTGCGTCGCAGCCCCGCAGGCCACAGATTCCGTCGCCACGGCGGCCTGCGGTTGCCGAAGGGAGGTTGAATGCCGCGGACCTGGACGTTGAGCGCACGCCATGCGCGCACTCTGTGGAGTGTCGCCGCATGCCTGTGCCTGGTGGGCATGAGCCTGCTGCCAGCGGTGGCTGTGGCCGACGCACGCTCGCAGGCGAAGCGCCTGCATGACCGCCTCGCGGGCGTGCCGCCCACCGAGGCCATGCTCACTGCGATGGCGAGCGACATCGCTGCGGGGCGCGCCAGCGACGCGGCCTACAAGGCGATGGAGCACCGCGCCTTCTACGACGTCACGCTCAAGAATTTCGCGATGCCGTGGACCAACCGGGACCAGACCGTGTTCGCGCCGCTGAACGACTATGTGGCGACCGTGATCGGCATGGTCCGCGACGACGTCGCCTTCGACCGCGTGCTGTACGACGACATCCTCTACGTCGGTCGCAGCGGTGCGGGCGTGCCGGGTTACTCGGCCGCCGCCAACGATCACTACGCCGCACTGGAAACGCAGGGCGTCAGCCTCAAGGACAACCTGGTCCAGACGACCCAGTCGTCGGCCAATGGCATACCGGCCGACGCCACTGCCGGCGTGCTGACCACGCGCGCTGCGGCGCAGGCGTTCTTCGTCGCGGGCACCAATCGCGCGATGTTCCGCTACACGCTGCTCAACCATCTCTGCACCGACCTCGAGCAGGTGCAGGACCCGACGCGCCCGCCGGACCGCATTCGCCAGGACGTGAGCCGCAGCCCGGGCGGCGACAGCCGCCTGTTTCTCAACAACTGCATCGCCTGTCACTCGGGCATGGACCCGATGACGCAGGCGTTCGCCTACTACGACTACGACGAGGCCGCCGGTCGCATGCTCTACACGCAGGGCGTCGTCCGGCCGAAGTACTTCAACAACAAGGACACCTTTCCCGCCGGCTTCTCCACCCCGGACGACGCCTGGGACAACTACTGGCGCAAGGGGCAGAACTCGCTGCTCGGCTGGGACGGCGCATTGCCCGGCAAGGGCGCGGGCGCGAAGTCGCTGGGGCGCGAACTCGCGCGCAGCGACGCCTTCGCCGCCTGCCAGGTGCAGAAAGTGTTCAAGAACGTCTGCTTCCGCAGCCCCAGCGACGCGCAGGACCGCGCGCGCGTGCAGGGCATGACGGCCAGCTTCAAGGCGAACGGATACCAGCTGAAGCGGGTGTTCGCCGAGGCCGCCACGTACTGCATGGGCGACTGAGGACAGCACATGAAACCCGAAGCTTCGCGATTGACCGTGTTCCGCGCGCTGCTGCTCGCTGCCGGCGCGCTCGCCCTGAGCGCCTGCGGCGGCGGCGCCGAGACGACGCAGAACCCCGTGACGTCGGGCGGCTCGGCCCCCACCTACACCGGCCCGGCGCCGGCGACGGCCGACGTGCAGGCGTTCAAGATCAACGTCTGGGACAACCTTAAAGCCAACAACCGCTGCGGGCAGTGCCACGTGGCGGGCGGGCAGGCGCCGACGTTCGTGCGGCAGGACGACGTCAACCTCGCATACCAGGCGGCCAATGGCATCGTCACGCTGTCCTCGCCGCGCGATTCACGCCTGGTCCAGAAGGTCGCGGGCGGCCACAACTGCTGGCTGGCCAGCAATGACGCCTGCGCGGACATCCTGACGACCTGGATCACGGCATGGGCCGGCGTCACGGCCGGCGGCGGCGTGACGGGCGTGGTGCTGAAGGCGCCTGCCATCAAGGATCCGGGCGCCAGCAAGGCTTTCCCGGCCTCGCCAGCGTTGTTTGCGACGACCGTGCACCCGGTCGTCGAGCAGTACTGCTCGCGCTGTCACACGTCGACCGCCGCGTCTGCGCAATCGCCGTTCTTCGCCGCGGGTGACGTCGACGAGGCCTACGCCGCGGCGAAGGTCAAGATCAACCTGGACCAGCCGGCGCTTTCGCGTCTGGTCGTGCGGCTGCGCACAGAGTTCCACAACTGCTGGAGCGATTGCGCCGCCAACGCCGACACGATGGAGGCGGCGGTGCAGGCCTTCGCCAACCAGGTGCCGGTCACCCAGGTCTCGTCTTCGCTCGTTTACTCGAAGGCACTGCGGCTCCCCGACGGCCTCGTCGCGAGCGGCGGCAACCGCTACAGCGGCAACATGATCGGCCTGTGGGAATTCAAGACGGGCAGCGGCTCGGTGGCGTACGACACGAGCGGCGTGGAGCCGGCGCTCAACCTGAACATCACCGGCGACGTCACGTGGGTCGGTGGCTGGGGCCTGAACGTGCGCAGCGGCAAGGCGCAGGGCTCGACCACCGCGAGCCGCAAGCTGCACGACCTGATCAAGGCCACCGGCGAGTATTCGATCGAAGCGTGGGTCGCGCCTGGCAATGTCGCGCAGGAAGACGCACGCATCGTGTCGTACTCGGGCGGCACCACGACCCGCAACTTCATGCTGGGCCAGACGCTCTACAGCTACGACTTCTACAACCGCTCGACGCGCACCAACACCGCGGGCGACCCGAAACTCACCACTGCGGCGGCCGATGAGGACCTGCAGGCGACGCTGCAGCACGTCGTGGTGACGTTCGACCCGGTGCGTGGCCGCCGCGTCTACGTCAACGGCGAGGACACGGGCGACGCCGATCCGGCGCCCGGCGGCGCGATCACGGACTGGGACGACACCTTCGCGTTCGTGCTGGGCAACGAGGTCTCGGGCACGGAGCAGTTCCAGGGCGTGTTCCGCCTGGTCGCGGTGTACAACCGCGTGCTGACCGAGCCGCAGATCCAGACGAACTTCCAGGCGGGCGTAGGCGAGAAGTTCTACCTGCTGTTCTCGATCAGCCACCTCGTGAACGTGCCGCAGGCGTACATCCTGTTCGAGGTGAGCCAGTTCGATTCGTACAGCTACCTGTTCGAGAAGCCGACGTTCATCAGCCTCGATCCGGCTGCGAAGCCAGGCTCGATTCCCATCGCGGGCCTGCGCATCGGGGTCAATGGCGCGGAGGCTGACGTGGGCCAGGCGTATCGCACGCTCGACACCACGATCACCGACTCGCTGTACGGGCCGCTGGGGCAACCGCTCGCAAATGTCGGCACGGTCATTGCCCTGGAGAAGGGCCCGGACTCCGACGAGTTCTTCCTGACCTTCGACGTGCTGGGCACGCACCAGAACGTGCGGCTCGATGCCGTGCCGCTCGCGCCCGCTCCGCCCGCCGACGTGCAACGTGCGCCGGACGTCGGCCTGCGCGTGTTCGACGAGCTGAACGCGACGATGGCCGAACTGACCGGCATCAGCGAGCAGGACCCGGGCGTCGCCGCGACCTACGCGACGATCAAGCAGTCGCTGCCGACGGTCGAGACGGTCGACACGTTCGTGTCGGCGCATCCGGTGGCCGTGGCGCAGCTGTCGATCCAGTACTGCAATGCGCTGGTCGAGAACCCGACCGCGCGGTCGCAGTACTTCCCCGGTTTCGATTTCAACGCGGCGCCGGCCGTCGCCTTCGCTCCCGCGAGCCGGGCCATCGTGCTCGACGCGCTGGTGGGTCGCATGCTGCGCACGAACGTGGCGACCGAGCCCGACGCAGCAGGCGTCCGCGGCGATCTCGATGGGCTGATCACGCGCCTGTCGAGCTGTGGCGGCGCCTGCGCCGCCGATCGAACGGAAACCGTGGTCAAGGCCAGCTGCGCCGCACTGCTCGGCAGCGCCGCGACGCTGCTGCATTGAACGCCGTGCCGGAAGCGAGGACGAACGCATGCTGATCCGTAAACCACCACCGCGCACGCTGCGCCCCGACGAGCCCATCCGGCACGAGGCCGCGCACAAGCGTCCGGTCACACGGCGCGACTTTCTCGCGCAAGGCTTCGGCACGGGTCTCGCCAGCATTGCGGCGCCGACCGTGTTCAGCCTGTTCGCCAATCCCCGCGCTGCGATGGCAGCCCTGTCGCCCGACATCGAGGCGCTGAAGGCCAGTTGCGGCATCGACGTGCAGGGCGCGGGCAAGATCCCGTTCATCTGCATCGACCTGGCGGGCGGCGCGAACATGGTCGGCTCGAACGTGTTGATCGGCGGGGCGGGCGGCCAGCTCGACTTCCTGAGCACGGCGGGGTACGGCAAGCTCGGCCTGCCCGGCGACATGCTGCCCGGCATGACCAATACCGCGACCGGCACGAGCTTCACCGATACCCGGCTGGGCCTCGCCTTCCACAGCGACAGCGCCTTCCTGCGCGGCATCCTCGACCGCGTCGCGCCGGCGACCGCAGCCTCGATCAATGGCGCAGTCATCGCCGCGCGGTCCGAGAACGACACGGGCAACAATCCGCACAACCCGATGTACGGCATCCACCAGGCCGGCGCGGACGGTTCGCTCGCGACGCTGATCGGCTCGCGTGCTTCCGATTCCGGCGGCAACTCGATGGCGCCCGCGGGACTGATCGATCTCTCGGTGCGTCCGACCAAGGTCGACCGGGCCAGCGACGTGACCGGTCTCGTGGACACGGGCGAGCTGGCCAGCCTGCTCAGCCTCGACGACACCGTCGCCGTGATGGAAGCGATCCAGCGCATCAGTGACCGCAAGCTGAGCGTGATCGACCCGAAGCAGCCGTGGGCCGATCCCAAGCAGACGACCGTGACGCGCAACGAAGTCGTGCGCGAGCTGGTCAACTGCGGTTACGTGAAGGCCGCCGATGTCGTCGATCGTTACGGCGATCCGACCAGCCTCAATCCCGATCTCGACCCCGACATCGTCGGCGCCGGCGGCATCTTCAGCCGCGCCGAATACGACAGCGACGGCGAGTTCCGCAAGACCGCGGCGGTCATGAAGATGGTGCTGTCGGGCTATGCCGGCGCCGGCACGATCGCGCTCGGTGGCTACGACTACCACGGCCAGGGGCGCGCGACGGGCGAACTGCGCGACCTGCGCGCGGGGCGCTGCATGGGTGCCTGCCTCGAGTACGCCGCGCGGCGTGGCATGCCGCTGATGCTCTACGTGTTCTCGGATGGCTCGATCTCGGCGAGCGGCCAGGTCGACAGCACGACGGATGGTCGCGGCAAGTTCATGTGGACCAGCGACAACCAGTCGACTGCGGCATCGTTCTTCCTGGTCTACAATCCCCGCGGCCGTCCGAACCTCGTCACGACCGGTGCGGGCGGGGCGGCCCGGCACCAGCAGATCGGATACTTCCGCTCGGATGCGTCGGTCGAGACCGCCTCGAGTCCCGCCGCCGCCAACGTGAACCTGCTGGTCGAGACGGTCGTACTGAATTACATGGCCCTGCACGGGGAACAAGGCCAGTTCGCGGCGCGCTTTCCGCGCCACGGCCTGGGCAACTCCACGTTGCAGGACAGTCTCATTGCCTTTGATCCCATCGTGAGCGGACGCATCGCCTAGCCCGAGGTTCCTTGAACGGATCGATTTCGAGCGCCGTACTGCCGTGGCTCCGCTGTCCGCGCTGCGAAGCCACGCTCGAAGGCGAGGCGACGCTGGCCTGCGCCGGTTGCGGCGCCCGCTACCCGTGCATCGACGGCATCCCGTGGCTCGCGCCCGAGCCGGCACAGGCGCTCTCCGAGTGGCGCGGCCGGATGCAGGCGATGAACGTGCACCTCAAGCGGCAGGCGGCGGGCTATCGCGCTGCGTTGCGTCCTGAGATCACTCGTCCTTCGACGCGCAACCGGCTCAAGCTGCTCGCCATGGCGTGCTCCGATCACGCCCGCCGGCTGCAGGCGCTGCTGGCTCCGCTGGAGGCCGATGCGACCGCCGCCGCGCCGGCGACGTACTCTGCGTTGGCACCCGCCGTGGCCGGATCACAGGGTCTCGCGAGCTATTACGCCAACGTCCATCGCGACTGGTGCTGGGGCGACGCGGAGAACCAGGCGGCCTGCGAGGCCGTGCGGGCCGCACTCGGCGACACGAACCCGGAGCGCCTGCTCGTGCTGGGCAGCGGGGCAGGGCGCCTCGCGTACGACCTGCACGCGGCCCTGCGGCCAGCGGCGACGGTCGCCCTCGACCTCAATCCGCTGCTGCTGGCCGTGGCGCGCCGCATGTACGCCGGCGAGCGCATCGACCTCTACGAGTTCCCGGTCGCGCCACGCGATCTCGCGAGTCATGCGCTGCTGCGTACGCTCACGGCGCCGGCGCGCGCGGAGCCGGGGCTGCAGCTCGTTCTCGGTGACGCGAAGCAGCCGCCGTTCGGGCGGGGCACGTTCGACACGATACTCACTCCCTGGCTGGTCGACGTCGTCGACACCGACCTGGTGCAACTCGCAGCCACCGTGAATTCACTGCTCGCGCCCGGCGGGCGCTGGATCTGCACCGGGACGCTGTTTTTCCAGCAGGCCGATCCCGCGCACGCCTATTCGAGCGAGGAAGTCGCCGAGATCGTCGCCGCCGCGGGCTTCGACGTGCCTGCGCTGGTCGCGTCGCGCCAGCCCTATCTTGCCTCGCCAGCGAGCCGGCATGCGCGGAGCGAAGAGGTGGTCACCTTCGCCGTGCGCAAGCAGCGCGATGCTGAATTGCCGGTGCGGGCGCAACTGCCCTGGCTCGCCGATGGACGCCACCCCGTACCCTTGGCTCCGGCGGTAGCGGATCATGTGCTCGCGCTGCGGGTGCGCGGGTATGTCGCCTCCCTGGTCGACGGCCAGCGCTCGATCGAGGACATCGCGGCGCGCCTGGTGCAGGAGCGCCTGTTGCCGCCGACGGAAGCGACTGGCATCGTGCGCGACTATCTGTTGCGCCTGCACGAAGAGGCGGACCTGCGACCGCCCAGCTGAGGTTCCTCGATGCCAAGGATTGTCCTGCTGTTGCTGCTCAACGCGCTGGCCGGCTTGCCTGCTGCACAGGCGGCCTGGTACGAGCGCGAAGAAGCCATCATGGGCACGCGCATCGCCGTGCAGCTCTGGAGCGAGGATGCAACCGTCGCCGTGAACGCGATCGATGCCGTCATGGCGGAAATGCATCGCACCGACGAGCTGATGAGCACCTACAAGCCCGCGAGCCAGCTTTCGCAGGTGAACGCACACGGGTACGAGCGTCCCGTGCAGGTCGATGCGGACGTGATCGACGTCGTCATGAAGTCGCTGGAATACTCGCGGCTCAGCGAGGGCGTATTCGACGTCACGTATGCGAGCGTCGGCTACCTCTACGACTACCGCAAGCACCAGCGTCCGACCGACGCCGAGATCGCCGCGGCGCTGCCCGGCGTGGACTACCGCCAGGTCGTGGTCGATCCGGACGCACGCACCATCCGGTTCCTGAAGCCGGGCATGCGCATCGACCTCGGCGGCATTGCCAAGGGCTGGGCGGTCGACCGCGGCATCGAGATCCTGCGCGAGGCAGGCATCGAGCATGCGATGGTCAACGCCGGCGGCGACACGGCGCTGCTCGGCGACAGGCTCGGCAAGCCCTGGGTCGTCGGCATCCGCGATCCGCGCAAAGACGGGGCCGTCGTCGCGCGCATTCCGTTGCAGGACGAGGCCATCTCCACCTCCGGCGACTACGAGCGCTACTTCGAGGAAGACGGCCAGCGCTACCACCACATCCTGGTGCCGGGCACGGGCAAGTCACCGGACGCCGTGCGCAGCGTGACGGTGATCGGCGCCAATGCCACGCGCACCGACGGCCTGACCAAGACCGTGTTCATCCTGGGCGTCGAGCGCGGAATGGCCTTCATCCGCAAGCTCGGCGACGTCGAGGCGATCATCGTCGACCGCGACGGCCAGGTTTTCTATTCCGCCGGTCTCGAGCCACCGCAATAGGCATTCACGGCAGTTCGCGCGGGCGAATTGTGACGCGCCTCAAGTGTCTGCTACTCCGCGGTCCCCTGAATTGACAGCGCGGCGGGCCGCAGACAACGATGCACGCTGACTGAAAAAGGGCAAACCCGCCGAAAGGCGGGGACGCAAAGCCACCGGTCTTCGGGACATTCCCATGACAGCGGGGTTGCCAGGTGCAACGCAGGACACTCGACATCGGTGCCCCGACGGGGGTGCTACGCACATGGATGGCCGCGGCAACCGCCGCGCTCGTCGCCGTGCCCGCGTTCGCCGCTCCGCCTGCGCTCAATTCCTCCGCTCCTGACTTCGCCTTGAAGGCCATCGACGGCCGCAACCTGCGGTTGTCCGAGTACCGCGGCGAGCCGGTCATCGTGCATTTCTGGGCCAGCTGGTGTGGACCCTGCCGCGAGTCGGCGGCCAGTCTCGACGAGCTCGGCGCCCAGTCATCGACCCCCGTGCTCGGCATCAATCTGGACGGCAACGCGGAGCGTGCCAGCGCTGTCGCGCAGTCGCTGCGCCTGCAGTCAGCCACGCTCGTGGACACCGGGCAGGCGGTAGCCCGCACGTACGACGTCGCCAGGCTGCCACTCACCTTGCTGCTCGACGCCGACGGCACCATCCGTGCGTCATGGTCCGGCGTCGCGCCGAACCTTGCCGAACTCACCCCGCAACTCAATCGCCTGCGCCAGGACTGACGGAGCATCGCCCGCATGCAACCGAATCGCTTCTTTGCTTTCGTACGCACGGCGCATCGGGCGCTGCTGCTCGCTGCCTGCACGCTGCTCGTCGCGCCCTTCCCGGCGCAGTCGTCGGAAGCCGGCGCGGACGGCCTCAAGACGGTCGACCAGGACGTGCAGGTGCTCAAGAAGCAGCTGATCGAACTGAACCGCGACCTGTTCAAGCTCGAGGAAGAGCTGCTCTATCCGGCCAGCACGCAAGTGGCCGTCTTCCTGTCGGTGGACGTCGGCACGTTCTTCGCGCTCGATTCGGTGACGTTGAAGGTGGACGACAAGGAGGTCGCCAACTATCTCTATACCGAGCGCGAGGTGCAGGCGTTGCATCGTGGCGGCGTGCAGAAGCTTTATCTCGGCAACCTGAAGGCCGGCAGCCACGAAATCGTCGCGTTCTTCACGGGCAAGGGCCCGCACGACCGCGATTACCGTCGCGGCACGACGCTGCAGGTCGACAAGACCGTCGGTGCCAAGTACGTCGAGTTGCGGATCAGCGACCGCGAGGCTTCGCTGCAGCCCGAATTCGTCGTGCGGCAGTGGGAGTGAGGCGCGCGCCTCGCCACGCACGCTGAGCCATGCTGCAACGTCGCGCCACCCTCCGTCTCTATGCGCTCTGCATCGCGCTGGTGCTGGGCGCTGCCGCGGCGTGGACCGTGCACGCTGCAGAGACGGCGCGCGACGCACCGGCGGCGACGACGATTCGCGACCTCGACTACGGCGACGTCCTGTTCCACTTCTTCCAGGACGATTACTTCGAATCGATCGTGCGCCTCGAGGCCAACAGCGATTTCGGTCGGCTCGAGCATCATGCCGCTGAAGCCGACCTGCTGGCGGGCGGACTTTATCTCTCGCTCGGCCTGCATGTGGAAGCCGAGCGCATCTTCGACGGCTTGCTGGCGGGACCGGTCGCGCCTGCCGTGCGCGACCGCGCGCGTTTCTACCTCGCGCGCATCAACTACCAGCGCGGATACCATGAAGCGGCGCTGCGCAACCTCGGGTTCATCCAGCAGCCGCTCGCCGGCAAGCTCGAACCCGAGCGCCGCCTGCTCGAGGCGAACGTGCTGATGAGCCTCGGTCAGTATGCTGCGGCCGCAGCGCGCCTCGAAGCCTGGCCGGACACCAGCGGCTGGTCGAACTTCGCCCGTTTCAACCTCGGCGTGGCCCTGGTGCGAGCCGGAGAGACGGCGCGTGGCCGCCAGTTCCTGGAACAGGTGGGCACGATGGAAGCCCGCAACGAGGAACAGGCTGCGCTGCGCGACCGTGCCAACCTGGCGCTGGGTTTTGCGCTGCTGCAGCAACAGGGCGGCGACGAGCCAGCGGCTGTGCTGAGCCGTGTGCGTCTCGACGGCCCCTTCACCAACAAGGCGCTGCTGGCGCTGGGCTGGGCCGAGACCAATGCCAATCGACCCGACCGCGCGCTGGTGCCGTGGCTCGAGCTGCAGCGACGCCCGGTCATGGACGCGCCGGTCCAGGAAGCCCTGATCGCCGTGCCCTATGCCTACGTCAAGCTGGCCTCGAACGGGCAGGCCTCGCAGCACTATCGCTCGGCTGTCGACGCGTTCAGCCGCGAGTCGCGACGTCTCGATGAGTCGATCGGCGCCATCGAGGCCGGCGGATTTCTCGATTCGATCCTCGCGGCGATGCCAGCGGGCGAACGCCCGGGTTGGTTCTGGCAGCTGGAGAAACTGCCCGATGCGCCGCACACCCGCTACCTCTATCACTTGCTGGCGTCGCACGAATTCCAGGAAGGTCTCAAGAATTACCGCGACCTGCGCTTGATGCAGGCCAATCTCGACCGCTGGACCGAGTCGCTCGAGGCCTTCGGCGCGATGATCGAGGCGCGGGAACTCGCGGCTTCCCAGCGCGAGCCGCGGCGGCAGGACGCCCTGGCGGCCACCGATATCGACACGTTCAAGGCGCGGAGCCAGGAACTGATGGAGCGCTTTGCGCAGGTCGAAGCGGCCCGCGACGTGGCAGCGCTCGCATCGCCGGCACAGTCCGTGCAGTGGCAGGCACTGGATCGCATCGACGCGACGGTGGCGGCAATGCCCGCCGGGGCGCGCCGCGATGAGTTCGCGACCCGGGCCCGGTTGCTGCGCGGCGTCCTCGAGTGGGAACTGGATGCTGCCTACAAGGTGCGCGCCGCGCAGGTGCGGCGCGACTTGCGGCAGACGCAGGCTGCCCTGGCCGAAACGGAGACCCGCCTTGGCGCACTTGGCAGCGCGGGTGAACTGGTACCGCGCAACACGCAGGAATTCGCGGGACGCGTGGCCGAGCTGGCGGACCGTGTCGCACGCATCGCGCCACAGATCGACGCGACCGCCCTGGCGCAGGAACGCGCCCTGGCCGGCATCGCGATCGCCGAACTCAAGGCGCAGCAGAAGCGGCTCGGCAGCTATTCGACGCAGGCGCAGTTTGCACTCGCGTCCCTGTACGACGGCGCCGGCAGCGGGGGCGGGCGATGAACGCATCCCGGCTGCTGACCCTGGCGCTGACCGGCCTGCTCGTCACTGCGTGGTCGGGCAGCGCCGAGAGCGCGCGCAAGAAGGAATCCTCGACCCTGGGTGCGCTCGCGACGCGCAGCGCGCCGGTGGATCGCGCGGTGCCGGTGCAGGCCGCACCTGACGATGCCGCGAACAGCTACGCAGCCTTCCTGCAGATCGCGGATGCGGATCCCGCGTTGAAGGCGCAAGCGTTGCGCCGCCTCGGCGACCTGCGCCTCGAACAAGCCGCGAACCTCAGCGCCACGGGCGACGTTACGGATCCTGCCGCACTGGCGAAGGCCCGCGACGCAGTCGCTGCCTACCAGGAACTCCTGCGCGACTATCCTGACTACGCCGCGCGTGATGCCGCCCTCTACCAGTTGGCGCGCGCATCGGAGCTGGCCGGCGACGTGGCAGCCGCGCAGGCCGCCCTCGACGAGCTCGTCGCGCGGCATCCGCAGGGCGCGCATGCCGACGAGGCGCAGTTTCGCCGCGGCGAAGCGTTTTTCAGCGCGCGGCGCTACGCCGACGCCAGCGAGGCCTACGGTGCCGTGCTTGCGATCGGCCCAGGCAGTGCGTTCTTCGAGCAGTCGCTGTACAAGCGTGGCTGGTCGCAGTTCAAGCTCGGCGATGACGCCGCGAGCAGTCGTGACTTTCTTGCGCTGCTCGACACCGTGCTGGTGCAGGACGGCCAGTTGCGGGACGCCAACCAGCTTTCGCGGCCGCAGGTGGAGTTGTCGGACGACGCGTTGCGCGCGCTCAGCCTCATGTTCGCGGCAGACGAGGGCGCTCAGTCGTTGCAGGCCGCACTGTCGGAACGTGGGCCGGCTCCCTACGAGGCGCGGCTGTACAGCGCGCTCGGCGACCTGTACGTCGAGAAGGAACGCTTCCAGGACGGCGCCGAAGTGTACCGTTCCTTCGCACGGCGCCAGCCGCTTGATCCCGTCGCGCCGCTGCTGCTCGGCAAGGCGACGGAAGCCTACGGCAAGGCGGGCTTCACCGCGCTGGTGCTCGAGTCGAAGCAGGAACTGGTGGAACTCTACGGTCCGCGCAGCGCCTACTGGACCGCGCGCGCCGGCAAACTCGACCCGCAGGTCAGCCGCGGCGGTGCAGGCCAACCTGCTCGACCTCGCGCAGCACGAACACGCCCTGGCGCAGAAGAAGGACGGCGAAGCGCATCGCGACGCAGCCGTGCGCTGGTATCGAGAATACCTGGCCGGCTTCGACGCAACGGCACAGGCGCCCGCGACCCGGCTGCTGCTCGCAGACCTGCTGCTCGACGGCGCGCGGTTCGTCGAGGCAGCGGACGAGTACGAGCAAGCTGCCTACGGCTACCAGGATGCACCCGAAGCTGGGCGTGCCGGGTATGCCGCGCTGGTCGCGCTCGAACAAGCCGAGGCGACCTTGCCCGCAGCCGAACGTCCGGTCCTGCGCCAGCGCGCCATCGAATCCGCGCTGAAGTTTGCCGCGACGTTCCCCGAACACGTCGAGACGCCGGGCGTGTTGACGCGCACCACCAAGCAGTTGTTCGACCTCGGCGACCGGCAGCGGGCCGAGACCGTGGCGCAGAGCGTGCTGGCCCTGGGGCCGCGCGCGGACGCAGCACAGCAGTTGGTCGCCTGGACGGTGCTCGCACACACCTATTTCGATTCGTCGCGCTATGCCGAGGCCGAACGGGCGTATGGCGAGATCGTGGCGCGCACGCCCGCGGGTGGTGCGCCGCACGCGGAGGCTGTCGAGCGCCAGGCTGCGGCGGTTTACCGCCAGGCCGAGGTGCGGCAGGCGGCAGGCGATACTGCCGGGGCCGTCCAGGACTTCCTGCGTGTCGCGGCGGTCGCGCCCGCGTCGCCGATCCGCGCCAAGGCCGAATTCGACGCCGCCACGCTGCTGCTCGCCGACAAGCAGTGGACGGCTGCGGCCGCCGTCCTCGAAAGTTTCCGTGCCACGTATCCCGCGCATGAACTTGCGGCCGACGTCGATCGCAAGCTGGCCGTGGCTTACGTCGAATCCGGGCAGTCGGCCAAGGCAGCGGCCGAGTTCGAACGTGTCGCGGCACGCGCGACCGAAGACCCGGAAGTGCGCCGCGCGGCGCTGTGGCAGGCGGCGGAACTGCAGACGGCTGCAGGCGATCGGATCGCCGCGGCGCGCGTGTACACCAGTTACGTGCAGCGCTATCCGGTGCCAGCGGGACCCGCGCTCGACGCGCGCCAGGCACTGGCCGACATGGCGCGCGATGCTGGCGACGCGGCCGGTCGCACGCGCTGGCTCGAAGACATCATCGTGGCCGACCGTGCGGCGGGCGCCGAGCGGTCCGACCGCACGAAGTATCTCGCGGCGACGGCTGCGCTGGAGCTCGCGCGTCCGCTCGATACGGCAGCGCGCGGCATCCGGCTGGCGTTGCCGCTCGAGAAGTCGTTCGCGGCCAAGCGCAAGGCTTTGGAGGCTGCGCTCAGCGGCTACGGCCGTGCGGAAGAGTACGGCGTCGCCCAGGTCACGACCGCATCCGTGTTCGCGATGGCCGATCTCTATCGCGACCTGGGCAAGGCGCTGCTCGAGTCGGACCGGCCGCGCAACCTCGATGCCGAAGAGCTCGAGCAATACGACGTGCTGCTCGAGGAGCAGGCTTTTCCGTTCGAGGAAAAGGCCATCGGCATTCACGAGCGCAACGCGCGCCTTGCGGCGCAGGGCCTGTACGACGAGTGGGTGCAGAAGAGCTACGCGGAGCTCGCGCAGCTGAAGCCGGCCCGTTACGCGCGCACCGAGATTGCCGCAGACCCCGTTGCGCTGGTGGCAGGCCAGGTCGCTCTGCCGCCCGAGGCCGATCCGGCCGTGCAGAACAAGCAGGGCGTGCAGCAGCGCAAGGCGGGGCAATTTGCGGAGGCCAAAGCGGCCTATGAACGCGCGCTTGCGCTCGACCCCGGCTTTGCAGACGCCGAGCGCAATCTCGCGATCCTGCAGGACCTTTACCTGGACGATCCCGCGGCTGCGCTGCCGCACTTCGAGCGCTACCAGTTGCTGACGCAAGGCGCGGACAAGGAAGTGACGGCGTGGCTGGTCGAACTCAAGTCGCGGCTCGCCGCCGTGACTCGCACAGCGGAGGCATCGCAGTGAGCAAGCTGAACCTGTTGCATGCCGCCTGCGTCGCCTTGACGCTGGTCGGCGTACCGGCGACGGTCGTCCTGGGCGCTGATCCTGCGTCGACGACGGCCGCGAACTCGAAGGCGGTCGATCGACTCAACCTCGACGCCACGGCCATCACCGGCAATCGCGAGCTGCCCAAGGTGATGAGCATCGTGCCGTGGAAAGCCGCGGAACCCCCGGGCGGTCCCGATCGCCCGCTCGGCAGCCTGATCGACGAGCTGCTCGCGCCGCTCGACCGCGACGAATTCCGTCGCGAAATCAACTACTACCGCGACCTGGCGTCGCCGGTGGCCACCGCTTCCCCAGTCCCCGTCCCCGGAGCAAGCCCGCAATGAGCACCATCGACCTGATCGTCAATTTCTTCAAGCAGGGTGGAGCCTTCCTCTACCCGATCGCAGCCGTCTTCGTGATCGGCCTCGTCGTCGCCGTCGAGCGCTTCATCTATCTCACCCGCGTATCGGCGGGTAATCGCCGCCTCTGGGCGGAGCTGTCGCCGCTGATCCAGGCCGGCAACTTCCGCAAGGCGATGGAAGTCGCCGAGAAGACCGACTCTGCGCTGTCGACGATCATGCGCTACGGCATGTCGCGCATCGCCACGGCCCGTCGTCGTGACGACATCGAGAAGGCCATGGAAGAAAGCCTGATCGAAGTCATCCCGCGCCTCGAGAAGCGCACGCACTACCTGTCGACGCTGGCCAACATCGGCATGCTGATGGGCCTGCTCGGCACCGTCATCGGCCTGATCCAGGCGTTCGCCGCGGTCGCCGCGGTGAATCCGGCCGAGAAGGCCAGCATGCTCTCGGCGAGCATCTCGGTGGCCATGAACAACACGGCGCTCGGCCTCGCGCTCGCGATCACCCTGTTGCTGTGCCACATGTACCTCGAGACCAAGACGACGGAACTCGTCGACAGCCTCGAAGTGGCGTCGATCAAGTTCCTGAATACGGTGGTCGAGCGTCGTGCCCAGGCGCCGCGCCCCGTCGCGGCAGCGGCCCCGGCAGCACGACAGGTTGCCCCGTCACGCACGGCGGAGGCGCCTGCCCGCGAGGCTGCACGCGCATGAGGAAGGGTTCGCCCCTGGCCCGGCGGCAGCAGCGCAACCATGCGCGCTACCGCGGCCGCAACGACCTGACGATCGTGCCGATGCTGGACGTGATGGTCATCCTCACGTTTTTCCTCATCTTCACGGCCGTGTTCTCGAAGACGAGCGTGCTCGAGGTGAACCTGCCCGGACCGGGGACGCAGGCCGCCACGGATACGCCGCGCTTCGAACTCGAACTGATCCTGCGCAAGTCGGGGATCGAGGTCGCTGATCGCAACCAGGGCGTGCTCGAGACGATTCCGGCCGTCGCGAACGGGCAGGACGTGGTCCGGCTCACCGAGTACCTCGCCGCGCTCAAGGTGAAGGTGCCCGACGTGAGCAACGCGACGCTGCTGGTCGCGCAGGACGTGGACTACGACACGATCGTGCAGGTGATGGACGCCGCGCGGGTGAAGCAGACGGTCGCGGGCGGCAAGGTGTCGCGCGAGACGCTGTTCCCGCAGATCGCACTGGGAGATGCACCGACATGATCCGCACTGGAATGCGGCGCCATGCGCGCCACGGCAAGGGCGGCAGCGGGGGAGGCCACGGGCCGCTCGCGCTGATCCCGATGATCGACATGCTCACGATCCTGGTCGTGTACCTGCTGGTGCATGCCGCGGACATGGACATCCTGCCGAACTCGAAGAACATCTCGATTCCGCAGTCGCTCTCGGAGCAGAAACCGCGGCAGGCAACCGTCGTCACGGTGACGCGCGACATGCTGTACGTGAATGGCGAGGCCGTCGTCACGGTGGCGGCGTTGAGCTCGAACGAGGCGCAGGTCAGCGAGCCGCTGCGAGCCGCGCTCGACGCGCAGGCGCAGGGATTGCTGCCGGGTTCGGAGGCGAATCGCGAGGTCACCGTGATGGCCGAGAAGTCGCTGCCGTATTCGGTGCTGCGCAAGATCGTCGCGAGCAGTTCGGCCGCCGAGTACACGAAAGTGTCGCTCGCCGTGGTCGAGCGTGAGCAGACGTACGCCGGCTTGAAGGGCGCCTGAAGGAACCCAGCGCCATGAGCAGCACAGCCGTCGTCAATCAGAACTTCCGGGTCTTCGACCTGCCGTGGACGCCCTCGGTCGAAGAGGAGCGCCGCTTCCGCCGCGTCCTCGGTGCGGCCGTGGGCCTGTTCATCGGGTTCTCCATCGTGATCCCGTTCCTGCCCGAAACGCCGCGCACGCAGGCGTTTGCACCCGCGGTGCCCGAACGCATCGTCGAGTTCATCCTCGAGCAACCCCGGCCCAAGGAGCCGCCCAAGCCGGTCGAGGTGGTGCAGCCCAAGCCCGTCGAGGTGCCACAGGTCGAGGCCCGGGTCGAGCGCCCGGTTCCCGTGCCCGTCGCCCAACCCGAACCCAGGCCCGATCCCCGCAAGAAGGCCGCGGCGTCGGGCCTGCTGGCCCTGTCCGATCAGCTCGCGGACCTGCGGGATCGCGAAGTGACGGCCAATGTCGACGGCAAGGCGCTGAACGCCGGAGCGGGCGAACGGACGCGCGTGGACCGCTCGATCCTCACGGCGAAGGTGGGGGCGGGCAGCGGCGGCATCGCCGTCGGCGAGGTCAGCAAGGGCTTCGGCGGCGGCTCGACGGGGCTCAAGGGCCACGCCACGGCCAAGGTGAGCGCGGCTGCCGCAGAGAGCGGGGCCGCCGAGGCCCAGCGGACCGGCAAGAGCGCGAAGGGTGCGCGAACCCGCGAAGAGATCGAACTGGTCTTTGACAAGAACAAGTCGGCTATCTACGCGCTTTACAGCCGCGCGCTGCGGGAGAATCCGGCCCTGCAGGGCAAGGTGGTGCTCGAAGTCACCATCGCGCCGTCGGGGCAGGTCACCGATTGCCGGGTGATTTCCAGCGAGTTGGGCGATCCGGAGCTCGAGCGCAAGCTCGTCGCGCGGGTCAAGATGTTCCAGTTCGAGGAGCGCGACGTGGCCGTCATGACCACTACCAAGCCCATCGAGTTCTTCCCGGCCTGAACGCGCTCAGTACCGCCAGCTCCTGATGTCCGCGTCCTTCGGCGCGGTCATGATCATCCGCTCGACGGCCCAGGGCAGAACCATCTGCGGGTAGCGCAGTCGCGAGTAGGCGTTGCTGCGCGTGTGGTCGCCGTTCCAGCAGTGCTCGTCGCGATCGCCGTAGTCGATCACCGCGTCGGCGGCGGGCTCGGCGCTGCGCAGGAAGTCCTCCACCTCATACACGGCGTTGTTGAGATAGTAGTTGTCCATGTCGCCCGCGTAGATGCGCAGTTTGCCGCGCAGCTTTGGGCCGAGCGTGGCCCAGTCGCGGCGCAGGATGTGCGAAAGGTCGTAGTGATCGCGCCAGTAGGCTGCGGTCACCGGATCGATCTCGCCGGTGAGCCGATCCCAGATGCGTCGCGGGTAGCCGTCGGGGCCGATGGGTGAGAAGACGGACTCCCATACGTCCCACTGGTCGCCGCTGCGGCCACGCGTGCCGAGCGCGAATTCCCAGAGGTTGTTTTCCTCCACCGTGGTGTCGACGTGGCCCAGCCAGTTGCGGTGCGCAGGACGCGGCGTGCGCTTGAATCGGTTTGGCATCCAGTAGGCGTTGCGGTCCTCGTAGATGTTCACCGTCATGTAGTGACGGAAATCGATCGGGTCGGGGCAGGCCACCCACGCGCCGTTGTACTCGTCGGGATAGAACATCTGTACGGCCAGCGAGATCCAGCCGCCGGTGCTGCCGCCGTAGACGAAGCGTGCCCAGCCTGCGCCGATGCCGCGGAAGCGGCGCTCGATCTCGGGAATCAGCTCGTACTGGATCGCATCGCCGTAAGGGCCGTTATTTGCGGAATTGACGGCGTAGGAGTCGTCGTAGAACGGTGTCGGGTGCTGGATCTCGACCAGCAGTACGCGCGGGAAGCCCGGCCCGGTCCAGGTCTTGAAGAAATCGTAGGCGAGTTCCTGCTGGATGCGGTTGTACCCGGCGAGTTGGAAGCGCGTGCTGTAGTCGGGCTTCAGAGTCGGGGTCGGGCGGCGTTTCGCGCCAGCCTGACGGCGCGTCGGGGAAATGCCCGTGATTGATGACGAGCGGATAGCGCGCATCCGGGTGTTCGCGGAAACCCTGCGGCAGCGTGACGAAGGCGGCGATGTACATGTCGCGGCCCCAGAACTTCGACAGCCGCTCGCTGCGGATACGCACGTACTTGACCCAGTCAGTCTCCTTGAACGGCTCGACCGGCGGGATCCGTTCGGTCAGCGCGAGTGTGGCGCCGCGGCCGTTCCAGCGAATTGTCACCGGCTTCGAGTAGAGGTTGCCGGGCTTGGCGCGCCACTGCTGGCCCTCGCCCTGGTCGGGCGGCATTTTCAGTTCGCGACCATCGCCCATGCGGAAAGTCTCGTAGCGGTTCAAGAAGGCCTGCACGCGATACTCGCCGGGCGGCAGGTCGCGCAGCTTGCGGACGGGAAAACCGAAGGCATCATCATCGACGCGGCGCGCTGTGCCGGGCGTCCAGCCCTCGACGTCGACGCCGTAGAACGGGATCGCGCTGCCGTCCCAGTTGACGAGATCGCGCGGCTCCTTGTCGGGGGATTGATCCGCGGGCGCGAAGATCAGCAGCAGACGGCCGTCCTGCGGACCTTCGGTGATGCTCTTCGGCAGCATCACGTCGAATGCGGGCGATGCGGCGAGTGCCAGCGCGGGCAGCAGCATGAAGCCGAGCATGGCAACGAGGGCAATCGGGCGAGACCTGGCCATAGGGGCTCCTTCTTTTCCAGACCAACGATACCGCATCGACTTGTGCATCGTTGGATGGCGCTATCGACTGTGGGCGTCGTTAGCCGCTACCGTGCTCTCCGTCGCACGGCGGACGTATAACGACCGCCGACCGGTGCTTAATCCGCAATCTTCCCAGGCTCTGTTGCTAACCCATTGATTTGTAAAGCTCTGGTTCGCTTGTACGCAAAGCAACCGTTGCAGTGCGCGATTGAGCTGCGGACTGTCGAAAAAGTGGTCGATGTATCCGCCAGGGCAACGGTCCCGAGCCCCGTTCTGAGCCCATAACCACCCGGCCTTTCCGCCGCCGGACGGCGCTCCCTAGCATGCACTCCCCCGCACCAGTTTCGCGGGCGAGGTATTCCATGAGCGCCAACAAGATCGCGACGCTGCCCCTGGGTCCCCTGGACCCCGAGCGCACCGAGCTGCTGCTCCGCGTCGTCGAAGGCCTCGAACCCTCCACGCTGCAGTGGTTGTCGGGCTTTGCGGCCGGCGTTGCGCACGAACGTACGGCCGGTCGTGCCGCGGTGGCGTTGCCCGCCGGTGTCGCCGCGAATGCTGCTCCGGCCGCCCGCGCTGAACCCACCGCGCGCGTCACGATCGTCTACGGCTCGCAGACGGGCAACAGCAAGCGCATCGCCGAAAAGCTGGGCCGCGCGGCGGAAGCCGCCGGACTTGCAGCCCGCGTCTATGCGGCCAGCAACTATCCGGTGAAGGACCTCGCCAAGGAGCGCCTGCTCGTCACGGTCATCAGCACGCAGGGCGACGGCGATCCGCCCGATGACGCGCGTGGCCTGATGGAATTCCTGCTGTCGCGGCGCGCACCGAAGCTCGAGCAGCTGTCGTATTCGGTGCTGGCGCTGGGCGATTCCAGCTACCCCAAGTTCTGCGAAACCGGCAAGCAGGTCGACGAGCGCCTCGCGGCACTGGGCGCGAAGCGCCTGGTCGAGCGCGTCGATTGCGACGTCGATTACGACACGCTGGCCGCGGGCTGGCTCGAACGCGTCGTCACCAGCGCGCGCGACACGCTCGGCGCCGCCGCCGGCACCGCCTCGGCCACGGTCACGCGCCTGCGCGCGGCACCGGTCGAACCGGAGTTCTCGCGCGACCAGCCGTTCGCGGCCGAAGTGATCGCGAACCAGGCGATCACGGCGCGCGGCGCGACCAAAGAAGTCCGCCACATCGAAGTGAACCTCGCGGGCTCGGGCCTCACGTATGAGCCGGGCGATGCGCTCGGCGTCTGGCACGAGAATCCGCCGCTGGTCGTCAACGACGTGCTGCAGGCCCTGCGCCTTGACGGCGAACAGCCCGTCGAACTCGACGGCGCCACCAAGCCCCTGCGCGAATGGCTCGCGACGAAGCGCGAACTCACGCGCCTCACGCGGCCGTTCCTGGCGCAGCAGGCCGAGCGTTCGCAGGACGCGGGCCTTGCGGCCGTACTGCAACCCGGCCACGAAGCCGAACTGCGCCATACGCTGAAGGACCTGCAGGTCGTCGACATGCTGCAGCGCCACCCGGGCGAGTGGGACGCCAAGTCGTTCGTGCAGGCGCTGCGCCCGCTCGCACCACGGCTGTATTCGATTGCGTCCAGCCAGGAGGCAGTGGGCGAGGAAGCGCACCTCACGGTCGCGCTGGTCGACTACACGCTCGACCGCAAGCACCGCGTGGGCGCGGCATCAAGGCACCTCGCCAGCCTGCAGGGTGAAGACGCGAAGGCGCGCGTGTTCATCGAGCACAACGAGCGCTTCCGCCTGCCGGCCGACACGTCGCGCGACGTGATCATGATCGGCCCGGGCACGGGCGTGGCGCCGTTCCGCGGCTTCGTGCAGCACCGCGAGGCGCAGGGCGCCACGGGCCGCAACTGGCTGTTCTTCGGCGCGCGCCACTTCCAGAGCGAGTTCCTGTACCAGGCCGAATGGCAGGACGCGGTGAAGAAGGGCGTGCTGAACCGGCTCGACCTCGCGTTCTCGCGCGATCGCAGCATCGCGCGCGAATACGTGCAGGACCGCCTGCGCCGCGTCGGCAAGGACCTCTACGCCTGGCTCGAGAACGGCGCGTACCTCTACGTCTGCGGCGACGCCGACAAGATGGCCCCGGACGTGAACACGGCCCTCATCGACATCGTCGCCGAGCACGGCGGCAAGTCGCGTGACGACGCTGAAAGCTACGTGCGCAAGCTGGCGGACGACCGCCGCTACCTGCGCGACGTGTACTGATTTTCAAAGAGCGAGCATGACCGAACAGTCTCCCGTCGAACGGATCAAGCGCGAGAGCCGCAACCTGCGCGGCACGCTGATCGAGAGCCTTGCGGACCCGCTGACCGGCGCGATCCGCGAGGACGACACCGTGCTGATCAAGTTCCACGGCAGCTACCAGCAGGACGACCGCGACATCCGCGACGAACGCCGCCGGCAGAAGCTGGAGCCGGCGTACAGCTTCATGATCCGCACGCGGCTGCCGGGCGGCGTCTGCTCGCCGCAGCAGTGGCTGCAGCTCGACGCAATTGCGCAGAAATACGCGAACGGCACCCTGCGCATCACCACGCGCCAGGCGTTCCAGTTCCACGGCGTGATCAAGACCGAGCTGAAGGCCACGATGCAGGCGATCAACGCCTCGCTGATGGATACGCTGGCGGCGTGCGGCGACGTGAACCGCAACGTGATGGCGAGCGCGAACCCGGTCGAGACCCGCGCGCACCCGATCGTGCACGAGTGGTCGAAGAAGCTCTCCGAGCACCTGCTGCCGCAGACGAACGCCTATCACGAGATCTGGCTCGACGGCGAAAAGGTCGTGAGCACGGAGCAGGAAGTCGAGCCGTTGTATGGCCCGACGTACCTGCCGCGCAAGTTCAAGGCCGCGATCGTCGTGCCGCCGGTGAACGACGTCGACGTGTTCGCGCATGATCTGGGCTTCATCGCGATCATCGAGCACGGCGAGCTGCAGGGTTTCAACCTGACGGTCGGTGGCGGCATGGGTGCGACGCACGGCGACGCCGAGACGCACCCGCGCCTGGCGGACGTCGCGGGTTTCCTGAAGCCTGAACAGTTGCTGGCCGTGGCCGAGGCCGTGCTCACGACGCAGCGCGATTTCGGCAACCGCGCGGTGCGCAAGCGTGCGCGCCTCAAGTACACGATCGAAGACCGTGGCATCGAATGGTTCGTCGCCGAGGTCGAGCGCCGCCAGGGCTTCAAGCTCGAGCCCGCGCGCACCTTCACGTTCGAGACGACCGGCGACCGCTTCGGCTGGACCGAAGGCTTCGACGGCCGCTGGCATCTCACGCTGCGCATCGATGCGGGCCGTGTGGCCGATACGGCGAAGGGAGCGTGGCTCACGGGCCTGCGCGAAATCGCCCAGGTGCACCGCGGCGACTTCCGCCTGACGCCGAACCAGAACCTGGTCATCGCCAACGTCGACGCCAATGCGCGCACGTTCATCGACGGCCTCGTCGTCCGTTACGGGCTCGATCGTCACGCGCGTGCCACGCCGGTCGCGCTCAATGCGCTGGCCTGCGTCGCGCTGCCGACCTGTGCGCTCGCGATGGCGGAAGCAGAGCGGTACCTGCCGCGCCTCACGCAGCTGGTCGACGAGCGTCTCGCCGCCAACGGCCTCGCTGGCGCACCGCTGGTGCTGCGCATCACGGGCTGCCCGAACGGTTGCGCGCGGCCGTACCTCGCCGAGGTGGCTCTCGTAGGCAAGGCCCCTGGCCGCTACAACCTGTTCCTGGGTGGCGACGGCAAGGGCCAGCGTCTCAATACGCTGTATCTCGAGAACGTCGACGAACCGACGATCGTCGCGGCACTGGATGCCGCGTTCGGCGCGGTATGCGCAGGAACGCAACGACGGCGAGCGCTTCGGCGATTTTGCCTCGTCGCGCGGGCCTGGTCGGGGCTCAGGCCGCATGAGCCGCGGAGGAGTTGCACAGATGAGAGCACTGGCCTGGAACCCCGGCACGGCAATGCACGAGCCGGCCATCCTCGACGAGATCAACAGCGACCTCGAGCGCATGAGCGCGCCCGAGCGTGTGCGCTGGGCTGCGCAGAACCTGCCGGGCGAGCATGCGCTGTCGTCGAGCTTTGGTGCACAGGCGGCCGTCTCGCTGCACATGGTCACGCGCGAGCTGCCGTCGCTCCCGGTCGTGCTGGTCGACACGGGCTACCTGTTTCCCGGAGACCTACCGCTTCATCGACGATCTCGTCGAGAAGCTCGACCTGAACCTCAAGGTGACGCAGCCGCGCGTATCGCAGGCCTGGTTCGAGGCCCGCCATGGCCGACTCTGGGAAGAGGGCATCGACGGCATCGATCGCTACAACGAGCTGCGCAAGACCGAGCCGATGCAGCGCGCGCTGCACGAACTGGGCATCAACACGTGGTTTGCCGGGATACGCCGCGACCAGGCCGAGACGCGCCGGCGCATCCGCCCGCTCGAGTGGCGCGACGGACGCTGGAAAGTGCATCCGATCTTCGACTGGAACGACCGGCAGATCTTCGACTACCTGCGCCAGTTCAACCTGCCCTATCACCCGCTGTGGCACGAGGGGTACGTGTCGATCGGCGACTGGCACACGACCCGCACGCTCGCCGAAGCCGGCGATGCCGAGGCGACGCGTTTCTTCGGCCTGAAGCGCGAATGCGGCATACACGGTCTCGAGGGCTGAGATGAATTTCTTTCCGCTTTTTGCGGACCTGCATGGCCGCCGCGTGCTCGTCGTCGGCGGCGGCGCGGTGGCCGAGCGCAAGGTGCGCCTCTTGCTCGAGGCGGGCGCGCACGTGCGCCTCGTCGCGCCGTCGCTCACCGACTGGCTCGCTGCCCATCCCGCGCTCGAGCTTCGCCGCGAAGCGTTCGACGAACACCATTTCGACGGTGCGGTCCTGGCCATTGCCGCGACCGACGACCGCGCCGTGAACGAGGCCGTGTCCCGCGCAGGCCGTGAGCGCAACGTGCTCGTCAACGTGGTCGACGTCGCGGAGCTGTCGAGCTTCATCGTCCCAGCCATCGTCGACCGCTCCCCGCTCGTCATCGCGATCTCCACGGGCGGCGTGGCTCCCGTGCTGGCGCGGCTGGTCCGCGAGCGCCTCGAGTCCTTGCTCGACGGCTCGTTCGGCCAGCTGGCCGGCCTGCTCCAGCGCTGGCGGGGACGCATCAAGGCGAGCCTGCCCGACGTGAACGCGCGCCGCCGTTTCTACGAGACCGTGGTGCGGGGCCAGGTGGCGGCCCTGGTGCGCAGTCGCGACGAAAGCGGCGCCGAACAGGAACTTGCGCGCACGCTCGAGCACGCCGATGCGCCGCGTCGCGGCAGCGTCGTGCTGGTGGGCGCGGGCCCAGGCGACGCGGGCCTGCTCACGCTGAACGCGCTGCGCGCCCTGCAGGAAGCCGACGTGATCCTGTACGACCGGCTCGTCTCCGACGAGGTGCTGAACCTGGCACGCCGCGATGCCGACCGCATCTGCGTCGGCAAGATGGCCGGCGGGCATTCGGTGTCGCAAGGCCGCATCAACGAACTGCTGCTGGAGCAGGCGCTGCTGGGCCGGCGCGTGGTTCGCCTCAAGGGCGGCGATCCCTTCATCTTCGGCCGCGGCGGCGAGGAACTCGAGACGCTCGAGCGCCATGGCATTCCGTTCGAGGTGGTCCCCGGGATCACGGCAGCGATCGCTTGCGGCGCCTACGCCGGGATCCCGCTTACGCATCGCGAGCATGCCCAGTCCGTGCGTTTCGTGACGGCTCACAGCGGTGACTCGATCGACGGCCTCGACTGGGCCACTCTCGCGCGGGAGCGCCAGACGCTTGCGCTCTACATGGGCGTGGCGGGACTCGGGACCATTCGCGACCAGCTCACGCGTCATGGGCGCGCAGCGTCCACGCCGGTCGCGATCGTCGAGAACGGCTCGCGCGCCAATCAGCGTGTCGTGCTGGCCTCGTTGGCAGAGCTCGAAGAAGCAGGGCGGGTGGCCGCAGTGCAGTCGCCCGCGCTCGTCATCGTCGGCGAGGTGGCGGCGCTCGCCACGCGATTGCACTGGTTCGGAGCTGCGCCGGTGCAGTGGCGCCAACTGCGCGCTGCAGCGGCCTGAGCCCGGCCAGCAAGCGCGGTCAGTCCGCGCGCCAGGTCAGTTCGGCGAAGACCGAACGCGAGCGGCCGGGAAAGTAACGGTAGTCGCCAAAAGCGAAATCGGCACGATCCGCATAAGCACGGTCGAGCGCATTGTTGACCCGCAGCGTCGCGGTCCATCGCGGCAGGAACCCCCAGCTTGCACGCAGGTTCAACAACTCGTGCCCGTGGTAGCGGCGCGCATTCGACGCGTCGAGGAAATAGTCGCCGACGACGAGCCATTCCACTTCGGCTGCCACTGTCGCGAGCGGCGTGAAGCGCAGCGCTGCGCGCGCCAGGTCGCGCGGCGCGGTATCGACGTCGTTGCCCGACGTGATCGTCTCGCCGCCCTCGATGGCCCGCGAGAACTCGTAGCGATGCCGCGCAAACGTGCCCGACACGCCGGCGCCGAGCCATTCCAGCGCCTGCCAGTTCAGCGAGTACTCCAGCCCCTCGTGCGAGGTGCGGCCGTCACTGACGTAGAACCCATTCGAGTCGCGCAGGATCACGTTGTCCTTGCGCATGTCGAAGCCCGCCAGCTCGCCACTCCAGTCGTTGCGGGCAAACTTGACGCCCAGTTCGTAGCCGTCGATCTGCTCCGAGTCGAGCGCAGAGACCGCTTGCCGGCGCTGCAGGCGGTAGAGCTCCGTCATCTCGGGCGGCCGAAATCCGCGCGACAGATTCGCGTACAGCATGAGGCCGTCCGCGGCGTCCCAGCGCAGGCTGAGCTTGGGCGCGGCATTCGTGAACGAGTCGTTGCGGTCGGCGGGCCGGCTGTAGAGACAGCCCGACGGCACGCACGGCACGCCGTTCTCGTCCGTGTTGCCGGCCAGCATCCGGTTGTCGTAGTCGTAGCCCACGTACTCCACCCGCACGCCGGCACCTGCGTGCAGCGTGGGTGTCAGGGCGTATTCGAGCTGGGCGTAACCGCCGGCGACGCTGGACGTCACGGTGTAGTCGTAGTGCTTGCCGGCAGGTCGGATGGCGTTTGCGGCCGGGCTGCCTGTCGTCGTCGGGCCCGCCTGGTCCTCGACGAGGAACGAGTCGGCCCATTCGAGATCGAGGCCGGTAACCAGGCTCAGGCGCTCGCCCAGGTCCCAGTCGAAGCTGGTCATCAGTCCTGCGCTTTCCTGGCCATTGCGCTCGACGGGTTGCCCGAGCAGGAAATGCTGCAGGAAATCCATGCGTGAGGTGCGCAGGTACGGGCGCAGTTCGAGGCGGCCGGGCAGCGAGGTCTGCGGTTGCAGCAGTCCGGTGAGCCGCACGGCGTGGGCATTGCGATACGCTTCGGGGTTGTTGTTCGTCTTGCTCAGCTCGGGATCACGATAGGCGTTCTTGCCGAGCACGAAACCCGCGGTTTCCTGCTCCAGCCGGGTGGCTGCGAGGTCGAAGCGCGAGGGCAGGCGTCCCGCGGCGCCGGTCTCCAGCGTGAGATTCATCTTGCCTTCATCGAAGCCCGATGCGTCGCGCCACCCGCCGTCGTGCGTATACAGCGCCTTGAGCGCCGCGCTGGTCGACTCGCCTTTGTGGGCAGCGACGAGCGTGCCGCGCACGTAATCGGACGGCCCGGCGCCGATACCGAGCTGCCACGCCGGAAGCTGGGCCGGTGCGTCCTGCAGCACGTTGATCGTGCCGTGCACCGCGTTCGATCCGTACAACGCCGTGCCCGTGCCGCGCAGCACCTCGATCGAGTCGGCCTGCTCGGTGTTGATCTCGAGCATCTCGTTGACGTTGCAGAACCCGACGGGGCGGATCGGCACGCCGTTTTCCATGAACAGGAACGCGCCGCACGAGCCCGCGCCGGTCAGCACGGGCGAACGGATCGCAGTGAGGCTCTCCTGGCCGCTGCCACGCTGGATCATGGCGCCGGGCACGCGGTTCAGAGCTTCGGAGCTGTGGGTGGCGCCGAGCAAATCCAGGTCCGCGCGGTCGATGCGGCCGATGCTGAGCGGCGTGGCGAGAGTGGGTATCGCCTGGCGCTGAGCCGTGACGACCACTTCATCGAGCGGGGTGGACGCAGCGCTCGCCGAGGCGCTGGCCATGGCCGCGGCGACGCAGGTTGCGCCGAGCGCGCCGGTGAGGCTTGCGGGGTGCCGGCGAAATCCCCGGGCGCGATGACGGCGCGAAATCAGCATGGGGCGCGTTGCGTGCGTAGCAGTGGTGGATCCAACATTATCGCTGACCGAAGCAGGGGGTGTTGTCGGCGTTTGCTACCATCGCGGCACCTCCCGGAGCAGGCCATGCCGATGCCATTGGTCACAGGCAGTGTGCACACGACACGATCCTGCCGCGTATCCCGCAACGGCAAGCCGTGCGCGTGGCTCGCGGCCATTGCGGCATTGGCCGCAGTGCTGCCGGCATGGGCAGCGCCCAACACCCAGAGCGAAGCGCCGGTCGCCGCCGAGCCCGCACGGCCGCGCATCGGCCTGGTGCTGAGCGGCGGCGGCGCTCGCGGCGCCGCCCACGTGGGAGTCATTCGCGCGCTGGAGGAGATGCGGATTCCAGTCGATGCCGTCGCTGGCACCAGCATGGGCGCCGTCGTGGGCGGCCTGTACGCCGCAGGGTTGAGCGGGGAGGAAATCGAGCGCATTTTCCGCGACCTCGACTGGCAGGAAGTGATTCGCGACCGCGCACCGCGCCGCGAGCGTGCGTACCGCCGCAAGCAGGACGACCGCAACATCCTCGCCAAGGGTGCGCTCGGCGTGAGCCCGAGCGAAGGCGTCACGCTGCCACTCGGGCTGGTGCAGGGCCACAAGATCACGCAGGTGCTGCGCGAGGCCACTGCGCGCGTCGCCGACGTCCAGGATTTCGACCGGTTGCCCACGCCGTTCCGGGCACTCGCGACCGACCTGGAGACGGGCGAGCGAGTGGTGCTCGGCCAGGGTGACCTGGTGACCGTCCTGCGCGCGAGCATGTCCGCGCCGGGCGTCCTCACGCCCGTCGAAGTGAACGGACGCCTGCTCGTCGATGGCGGACTCGTCGACAACCTGCCCGTCGAACTGGCCCAGGGCATGGGTGTCGACCGGCTCATCGTCGTCGACGTCAGTTTTCCGCTGGCCAACCGCCAGGGCCTCACCTCGGCGTTCGACATCACCAACCAGATGGTCGGCATCATGGTCAGGCGCGGCACGCTCGAATCCAAGGAGCACCTGCAGCCTGGCGACGTGTTGATCGAGCCCGACCTGGGCGCGATGACCGCGATCGAGTTCGCGCGCATGCCGCAGGTCATGGAGCAGGGCAAGACGGCAGCGCGGAACCAGACCGCGGCACTGGCGAGCCTGGCGTTGCCGGCCGCCGAGTACGAACGCTACCTGGCGAGTCGCACGCGCCCCGCGGAGCCCGCGGTGCTGGTCCAATACGTGCGGGCGGGCCCGCAGTCGCAGGACGAGGCTCGTCGCGTCGAAGCCGTGTTCGGCGACCTGGCGGGCCGCCCGCTCGACACGCCCGAGTTGCAGCAGCGGCTGGCTTCGCAGTATCGGCTCGATGATTTCGAGGCGGTCGACTACAGGGTGGTGCGCGAGCCGCGCGGCGAAGGGCTCGAGATCGACCTGCGCAGGAAGACCTGGGGGCCGGCTTTCCTGCGGCTCGGCGTAGGCGTGGAGAACGACTACGAAGGCGGCGCGACGGCCAACGCGGCCGCACAACTGCGCATCACTCAGCTGAACGGACTCGACGCGGAATGGATCATCGATGCGCAGATCGGCGAGGAACCCCGCCTGCTCACCGAGTTCTATCAGCCGCTCTCGCTGCGCAACCCCTATTTCATCGCGCCGGCGTTCCGCTACGAAGAAAGCACGTTGCAGGTCGTCAACAGCTCGGGGCAGCGCATCGCGCGCTACCGTATCCGCGATACCGACGTATCGCTCGCGCTGGGAGCAGAGCTGTCGAACTGGGGCGAAATCCGCGTCGGCGTGCGGCGCGGCAATGGCAGCAGCCGTGTGCTCATCGGCGATCCGGGCCTGCCCACGGATGATTTCGACATCGGCGGCGCGTTCGTCAACTTCGGGTACGACCGGCTCGACAGCGCCTACTTTCCGAAACAAGGCCAGGCCTTCCGCGCCAGCTGGCTGGCCGACCGCGACGAGCTCGGCGCGTCGCACGATGCGGACATCATTCGCGCGTCGTGGCAGCTGGCGCGCACCCGTGGACGCTACAGCATCGTGTGGTCGATGGACGGCGGCTCGGCACTGGATGACCAGGTCGTCTCTCCGCAGGAGCTGTTCACGCTGGGCGGATTGTTCGATCTGTCGGGCCTGCCGTCGGACGCCAAGGCGGGGACGCAATACGGCATCGCCCGCGCGATCGTCTACCGGCGCATCAGCCGCGGCGGCACGGGCTTCTTCGAGTTCCCTGCGTACCTCGGCATGTCGGTCGAGACGGGCAATGTCTGGGCTACGCGCGACGACGTCGATTTTGGCGACCTGGAGACGGGCGGCAGCCTGTTCCTGGGGGCCGAAAGTCCGTTCGGCCCGGTCTACCTGGCCGCCGGCCTGGCCAGCGGGGGAGAACGCGCGTTCTACCTGTACCTGGGCAAGACGTTCTGACCTGCGCGCCGTGGCGCGCGGCGCGGTAAAATCGTGCACTTCCTGGAGCGCCCCCATGGCCATCGCCAACGATCACAACCTGCGGCAGCCGCTGCCCCAATCGCTGCCATTCGGCCTGCGGATCCGCGCGCGCCGCACGGATCCCTTCCGCAACCTGGTCGGTGACGACTGGGAAAAGGAACACTGGTTCGCCAGTCGCGCCGAGCGCGACGCGGCCCACGCGCAGATGAGCGGACGCTACGTGTATTTTCGGCCGGGCGACGCACCCACGCTCGATTTCGAGAAAGTCGATCCCTGAGCTGATTCGCGACGCCGACTGAACCCGAGGCGGCCTCTGCCTCAGCGCAGTCGCGCCAACCTCGCCCAGAGTGCGGACGCCACCGAGCGCTGCGCGGCGAGTTTGCGCTGCCGGGCAGTGAGCGGTTGCCGGCAGTGCCTTTGCTTGAGCTGCAACCACTGGCGCAGGTCGTCGCGGGCCAGCGCCTTGAAACGCCAGCCCCGGTAACGCGGTTGCGACACGCCACCGAATCCCACGAGGGCGGGCGAGCCATCGGCTGCGACGAGCCAATGAGGCTCGTGGTGCAGGCGATTGTGCACGACCCCTGCGGCATGCAGCCGGCGCACCAGTCGCAGCGCCTCGCGGCAATAGCTGGGGTCGCCAACCTCGACTGCATGCAACGGCTGCGCGTCGATCCAGCCGCGGCGCAGTACCCGGCCGTCCCAGTCCAGCAGCGGGGGCACTCCGGACACGCCGCGCAACACCTCGAGCGCGCGGGCCTCGCGCGCGGCGATCCAGCGCGCGACGAGGCGCAGCCCCCAGCGTGCAGCGCGCGTATCGCGTTCGAGGCATGGGCCCGGCATGCCGGGCCCGGCATCCTCCACGCGGCAGACGGTGCCGAGCGCGCCACGCTGCAGCAGCGTGCGGCCGTCGGCGCTCATCGGGTCAGCCTGCACGCGGTCATGCAGGCATTCTAGCCGCCGGTTAAAGTGTCGGGATGAACTGGCTGGGCCTCTATTTTTCTTCGCTTGCGGCGGCGCTGCTCGCGATCCTGCCGATCGTGAATCCGTTCGGCGCCGTTCCGCTCGTCATATCGGCGTCGGGTCACCTGCCCGAGCAGGAGCGGCTGCGGCAGATCCGCCGGGCCTGCGTCTACACGTTCTTCCTGATGTCCGGCTTCCTGGTGGCGGGCGGACTGATCATGAATTTCTTCGGCATCTCGTTGCCGGGGATGCGCATCGCGGGCGGCCTGATCGTCGCGTTCCTCGGCTTCCAGATGCTGTTTCCGAATCCGATCTCGGACAAGGAAGCGATGACCAAGGCGGCGGGCGAGAAGTACGACATCGCGTTTACTCCGCTCGCCATGCCCGGCCTGAGCGGCCCCGGAACTTTCGCGGTGGTGATGAGTCTGTCGTCGCAGGCTGCCGCACAAAAGGGTTTGCTCAGCATCGTCAGTTTCGTGGGCGTGCTCACCGCCATCCTGTTGACCGCTCTGCTCAGCTGGTTCGTGCTGCGCGGGGCAGAGCGCGTCAATCGGTTGCTCGGAGCCACGGGCATGGTTGCGCTCACGCGACTCACCGGCTTCCTGATGATTTCGATCGGCGTGCAGTTCCTCATCAATGGCACGACCATGATCCTGGACGATCCTGCGTTCTGGTCGGGCCTGGCCGAGGCCATGCGCGCCCGCTAGGAGATTCGCACCATGTTTTCACTGCGCAAGAAAAAGCTCGATTTGCCCACCACCGACGAAGCCTTGCCGGGACGCGCGCAGAAGCTGGGCGTGCCGGCGCAGCACTTCGTGAGCGGGCACCGGCTCGAGGCGCCGTTTCCAGCCGGGATGCAGCTGGCGATGTTCGGGCTCGGCTGCTTCTGGGGCGCCGAACGCAAGTTCTGGAACACGCCCGGCGTTTACAGCACGCAAGTGGGGTACACCGGAGGCATCACGCCCAATCCGACGTACGAGGAGGTGTGCACCGGCTACACCGGTCACAACGAAGTCGTGCGTGTGGTGTTCGACCCGCAAGCAACGTCCTACGAAGAACTGCTGCGTGTGTTCTGGGAGTCGCACGATCCGACGCAGGGCATGCGCCAGGGCAACGACATCGGCACCCAGTATCGCTCGGGCATCTACTGCTACGACGCTGCGCAGCGAGCGGCAGCAGCGGCCAGCGCCGCGGCTTACGGCGTGAAGCTGCAGGCGGCGGGCTATCCGGCGATCACTACGGAAATCATCGACGTGCCGGAGTTCTTCTTTGCCGAGGATTATCACCAGCAATACCTGGCGAAGAATCCGGACGGCTATTGCGGCATCGGCGGCACGGGTATCTCGTGCCCGATCGGTGTCGGCGTCTCCCCGACGTGAGCTCCCCGAGCCTGCAGGTGCGGCTCAGGGCCGGCTGATGGGCGGAGCAGTGGCGGGCGCCGTCGACTCGGCGAGCGCCTTCAATTGCGCCAGGCCCTTTTCGTAGTCGGGTCCCACCATGCGATCCAGCGCGAGTCCGAAGTAGCGCCCCACCAGGCTGCCCGAGAGATCCGTCTCCAGGGTCCACGTTGCGCGAGTGGCTGCGCCATCCGGCAACAGGACCATTTTCGACGTCGTCGGGTTGTCCATGCCGAAGTCGAGCGTGCTGGTGACGGCGCGCCCGGGCTCCACTGCGATGACCTGCTGGCTGCCCGCACCGACATCGGGGTTGTCGCTGCTCCATTCCATGCGGGCGCCAACGCCCCGCTCGGGGCCGCTGAACGTGTATTTCGTCGCGGGGTCGAGACCGGCCCACGGCGACCACTCGTTGAAGCGCCGGAAGCCGTCGACAAGCTCATACACCGCTTCCGGGCTGGCTGCGATCGTGATCGAGCGCTCGACGTGCGCGGTCTTCGGCAGGAACAGGCCGATGACGACGAAGGTTGTCACCAGCAGCAAAGCCGTGAAGAAAAGCCCCTTGAGCAGCTTCATGTCGGGTTCCCCTGTGTCGACCTGGGTTATGACGGCGCGCGCAGGCCGCGCCCTGAATTACCCGTATTTTCAAGTACCCGGCGGCGGCGCGCCCGGGTTCGGGTCTTCCATCGGATACGTCGTCGCCGGTCCCTCGGCTGGCGCAGCGGGCGGAGTCGCGGGCGTGTCTGGGGCACTGGACGGGGCGGCCGTTGCCGGCGTTGCGCCGGCTGCGACGGGAGCGCTGGTGACGCGAGTGAGCACGGCGACGAATTCCTGCGCGGCCGGCGGCACGTTGCCGACCTTGTTGGCGAGGATCTGCGACGCGAGCACGCCGCTGATGCCGTAGAACGATTCGTTCGCACCCCGGTCCACCGCGATCACCGTGCCGTCGAGCGCGACGCCCGCGAACAGGCCGGAGTTGCGTGAGTAAGAGAGCACCTGCGCACTGAGCGTGGCATCCGTGGCCGCCGAGGACGCGCGGCCGAGCGGGCCCGCGGCGACACTCGCATCCGCGCCGAGCGTGACCTTGCCGCCAGCGATGCCCTCGACGCTTTCGCGGGACATCAGCACCAGCACGATGTCGGTCGACTGCACGCCGATCTGAAAGCCGACATTCACGCCGCCCAGCGTCACGAAGACCGGCGGGCTCCAGGTGCCGTCGGGATTGCGCACGGCCATGACGCCGCGGCCGCCGCGTCCACCGATGGTCAGTGCCACCTTGACTACGCGCGGAACCACGACGACGCCGTAGGCGCGTTCGAGCAGCCACGTGGGAATGGATTGCTCGGTGAGATCGGAGAACGATTCGAAAACACGCTGCGACTGCTGCAGGCGCTGCTCGGTCCGGGCGTCGGCCAGCGCGGTTGCCGGCGTGGCGATGACAACCGCAAACAGCAGCGACAGGCAGGTGGCGATGAATCTTTTCATGGGCGGCAGTGGTGTAGGCAAGAGGTGTATTCCCGTGACTTTAACAGAATGTTCGGCTGGACCGGCCCGCGGGCGGACCGACGATTGGGCAGCTGCGGGCGGGGCACGCTAAGCTTGCAGCGGGGAGTGGCGGTCGTGGCATTGCAGCCGGCCTCACACAAGCAAGAACGATGAACATGTTTCGTACCGACTCCGGCCTGCGCCACCTGTTCTGCAAGGCGGTGCTGCTGGCCTGCATCGCGCCGGCGCCGTACGTCGTTTGTCGCGCGGCGCCGTCAGAAGTTCCCGACTCGACTGCGTCCGACGTGATGGCGGTCGACCGCGATTTCGCCCAAAGGGCGCTGGAGACGGGCATCCGCTCTGCCTACGATCGGTATCTCGCACCCGACGCCGTCGTATTCCGGCCCCTGCCGGTCCCGGCACGCGAATGGTTCGCGACGCACGAACCCGCATCGGGACGCCTCGAGTGGACGCCCGCGGTGGCGGCCACGGCGTGCGACTCGAGCCTGGCTGTCACGCTCGGCACCTGGAACTACACGGCGAAGGACAGCAAGACGGCGGACACGGGCCAGTACCTCACGGCATGGCGACGCAGCGAAAATGGCGACTGGCAGATCGTGCTGGACCAGGCGCTCAACGTGCCTGCGCTGCCCGCGCTCGGGGCGACGGTCAACGCGGCGTGCGGCGACACGGGTTCCGTCAGCGACCGGCTGCTCGACGCCGATCGCAAGCAGAACTCGGCACTGCGCAACGTGCGCACGAGTGAGACCGCGACGATTGCGGTGCGCGCGGTCTCTATCGGCCAGGTGACGGGCTCGCAACAGGCCGACCTGGCCCTGACGCACGGCGAGCTGGTCGACAGGAAGCCGGCGCGCGGCACGGCTCCGCAAGTGCACGCCGTGTACGTTCGCGTGTGGCAGTGGCAGGGTCGTGCATGGCGCGTCCTGCACGAATTCGTGACCCCGGTACCACGCTGATCACAGCCCGCGACGGCCCGCGCGCAGGAGCGCGCTGACAGACCGGCATCGCGCCTCGGCCCGGCGCTCTACCGCTTGGCCTACATGCCCCAGCGCAGTACGGTCGCGCATCGTGGCGCACCGTTCGGCTATCGTGCCAGCGAGATGCGCTGGAGTGGCAAACGCATGGTGGTGGCTGGGATCGTGGGCGCACTGGTCGCCGCGGTGGCCACCGTGATTGCACTGAATCTTGTCTCGCCGGAGGCCCAGATCGAACGCAGGCTCGAGCACCGCTACGGCATCGATGATCCGCAGTTCCGCCGCGAGCTGGGTGTCCTGCTCGGACCGCCCATCATCGATGGCAACAGCGTGGTCAACCTCGAGAACGGCGACGAGATCTTTCCGGCCATGCTCGCGGCGGTCAAGGCAGCGCGCCACAACGTCAACTTCGAGACCTACATTTACTGGTCGGGCGCCATCGGCCGCGAGTTCGCGGACGCGTTGTCCGAGCGGTCGCGTGCGGGTGTGCAGGTGCACGTGTTGATCGACTGGGTGGGCAGCCAGAAGATGGACCAGGCGATGCTCGACAGCATGCAGGCGGCAGGCGTGAAGGTCGAGCGCTACCACCCGCTGCGTTGGTACAACCTCGCGCGGATGAACAACCGGACCCATCGCAAGCTCCTCATCGTCGACGGCGAGGTGGGTTTCACGGGCGGCGTCGGCATCGCGGACCTCTGGCAGGGCAACGCAGCGACGCCGACGCAATGGCGCGATTCGCACTACCGCCTGCAGGGGCCCGCTGTGGGGCAGATGCAGGCTGCATTCATGGACAACTGGGTGAAGGCCACCGGCACGTTGCTGCAGGGAGAGCAATACTTCCCCGCCCTGCCATCCCAGGGTGCGGCGCGAGCGCAGGTTTTCACCAGTTCGCCGACGGGGGGTAGCGACAGCATGCTCCTGATGTACCTGCTCTCGATCACCGCGGCCGAGCACACGATCGATCTTTCCGCCGCGTACTTCCTTCCAGACGACCTGACGCGCGGGGCGCTGCTGGCGGCGCTGAAGCGGGGCGTGCGCGTGCGGATCATCGTGCCGGGCGAGCATATCGACACGGCAGTCGTGCGCAAGGCATCGCGAGCGCAGTGGGGCGCACTGCTGGCGGCAGGCGCCGAGATCCACGAATTCCAGCCGACGATGTTCCACTGCAAAATGCTCGTGGTCGACCGGCTGATGGTGTCGGTGGGCTCGACGAATTTCGACAACCGGTCGTTCCGCCTCAATGACGAGGCGAACCTGAACGTGTACGACGTGGAGTTCGCCCGGCGCGCCAGTGCCGTTTTCGAAGACGACCTCAGGCGTACGCGGCGCGTCACGCTCGCAGCGTGGCAGCAGAGGCCCTGGCACGAGAAGATGTTGGAGCGCGCCTCCGCGCTGTTGTCGTCGCAGATGTGACGGCACGCTGGGCGCGGGACGAAGCAGGGTGCACGCGCAGCCTGCCTCGTCCCTTGCCTTGATCACCAGCGGCGATCGACCCGGCCCTGTACTCAGGTGGCGTCGATCATTTTTTCGAGCTGCTGGATGTGCTCCTGGTTGCGGCCGAGTTGCGCGCGGTACATGTGCCGCAGCTGGTCAGGCGTGTGCTCCTGCTTGAGCGCGTCCTGGTAGTCGTCGACTCCCGATCGCTCGCCGCTCAGCAACGCGGACAGCGCAGCCTTGTCGCCGAAGATGCGCGCGGCGCCCATCACGGTCTTCGACCACGTGCCCCAAGCGCCCGAGTCCTCCGACGGCGTGCCGCCCATCTGCTGTACCAGCGAACGCAGCTCGGACGCCGCCTCGCCGTGATGCCGGTGCATTTCAGCGAGCTGCTGGAAACGCGAATCCCGTCCGTACTCGCCACGGATTTTTTCGAGGGCCTGCCGGAAGGTTTCAGTGGCGGCCAATTCGCCCCGCAGCAACTGGTTCAGGTCATCGATGGCTTCCGCGGAGCCCTCGCCGGAGTACGCGCCGGTCGAGCCGATGCTCGTGACTGAGTCACGGGCACGCTCATACGCATCGCGAGTTGCATGCCTGGCCTCGTTCCACTCGAGGCGCGAGCTGCCACGAGCGGACGTCCAGTCCTGCTGGAACTCGGATTCCGCCTCGTCGAACGAACGGCCGTGGTAGTCCGGATAGCGCTCGTATCCCATCTTGTACGCCGGGCCGTAATCGTCATAGCTCGACCCCGCGGTGACATAGGGTCGTGATGAATAGTTCGACTTCCAGTGGGTGTCCTCGGCCTGGGGGTCGATCTTGCTCGCGACTGCCTTGCCGCCCACGGCGCCCGCAATGGCGCCGACAGCCGCGCCGATCGCCGCACCGGCTGGGCCACCGAGGCCGCCAGCCGCCGCACCGGCAAGTGCGCCGCCCGCAATGCCGCCAACGGCGCCGCCTGCGAATGCACCGCCCATCGTCGCGCCCGTGTCATTGTCCGTGTCACGGTCTTTCTTGAATTCCGCCATTGCTCGTCTCCTTGCTTCCTGTCCTTGGAACTATTCCCCTGCAGGGGTCTGCTCCACTTTTATAGGCCGCGCACAACGGTTGGTATGTAGGCGTCCCCTACCGCCGACGGTGGGGATGCAGTCGCACAGCGAGACGCACGGCGGGCCGTTGCGCTAACGGCCCAGCTGCCCCGTACAATTCACACTGCATTGCAAAATGGCGCTGCTGTACCGTGCAGCCCCTGTGAATCGACTGGATTACGACTTGACCCCCACGCCCGAGCGATCCGAACCGAAGCGACGTCTAGTAATCATCGGCGGCGGCATTGGCGGCACCACCGTCGCCAAGCGGCTCGCCAACCATCCGGCCTTTGCGATCACGCTGCTCGACCGGCAGAACCATTACGAGTTCCAGCCGCTGCTCTATCAGGTGGCGACCGCCGCGCTCGGCTCGCCCGATATCGCCACGCCGATCCGCTTCATGTTGCGGCATGCGAAGAACACACGCGTACTGCAGACAGAGGTCACTGGAATCGACGTGGAACGCCGCTGCGTCAGCACGTCGCTGGGCACGGTCGACTACGACGTGCTCCTGGTCGCAGCAGGGGTCGAGGCCAGCTACTTTGGGCGACCCGAGTGGGAAGTCCACGCGCCGTCACTCAAGACGCTGGCCGACGCCACGCTGATTCGCGAACGCGTGCTGGAGGCCTACGAGTACGCGGAGGCCATCGAGAACCCCGCGGAACACGCTCGGCAGCTCACCTTCGTGGTGGTCGGTGGCGGTCCGACGGGAGTGGAGCTGGCCGGTGCGCTGTCAGAACTGGCACAGGACGCGCTCGCACGCGACTTCCGCATGATCAACCCGCGTGAGGCGCGCGTCATCCTGGTCGAGGCGGGGCCACGGCTGGTGCCGATGTTCGATCCGAGCCTCTCCGAGAGCGCCAAGCAGGAATTGCGCAAGCGCGGCATCGAGGTGCGACTCAATTCCAAGGTTACCGACATCACCGAGCGCGGCGTGTCGCTGGGAGAGGAGTTCGTGCCGACGGCGAACGTCATCTGGGCCGCGGGCGTCCGGAGTTCGCCGCTCAGCCAGCAACTGCCAGCAGAGTGCGACTCGATCGGACGCGTGCGCGTCGAAGCCGACTGCTCGTTGCCCGGACACCCCGAGGTATTCGTGATCGGCGACCAGGCCCACTATCGGCCGCCCGACAAGTCCGAGGCGTTGCCCGCGGTGGGCGGCGTGGCGCTGCAGCAGGGCAATCACGTGGCGCGGCTGCTGCAGGACGAACTCAAGGGACGCGCGCGCAAGCCTTTCCGGTACTTCGATCGCGGACAAATGGCGACCGTGACGCGTCACCACGCCCTCGTCGAGGTGCGCAAGTTCCGCCTGGCCGGCGTCATCGCGTGGTGGATGTGGCTGGCCGTGCACGTGGTTTTTCTCGCCGGCTTCCGCAACCGACTGACGGTGGTTGGGCACTGGGCCTGGACCTACCTGACGCTGCAGCGTGGTTCGCGCCTGATCGTGCGCAGCGGACGCAATCCGCCCAAGTCAGTGCTCTGACCGAAGCGCTCAGGTCGCGCCGCTCGTCCGCAGCGCTGCGATCGCCTCGTCGTCGTACCCAAGCTCGTGCAATACGTCCGTGGTGTGCTCGCCGAGCAAGGGCGCGCGCTGACTGGGAAGACGCTCGCCACCGAGCTTGATGGGGTTGGCGAGCACGCGTAAGTCCGCCTGCGCGGGATGGGGCAGGTGTCGCACCATGCCTAAGTCGTGCAGGTATGGATTCTCGAGCGCCTGGGGCAGGTCGTACACCGGCGCGGCAGGCAGCACGCCCTGCAGTTTGCCCAGCCATTGCGTCGTCGTGGCTGCTGCAAAGACGTCGTCGAGCACGGACGTCAGGGCGGCGCGGTTCGCGCGCCGGGCCTCGACCGTGGCGTAATCCGGATGGGCACCCAGGTCGGGCCGCTCGAGCACCTGCACGAGTTCGTGCCAGAACTTCTGCGTCATGCACATGATGAAGATCCAGCCGTCGCGCGTGCGCTGCAACTGCACCGGCACGGCGGAAGGGTGCGCGCTGCGGGGCAGGCGTTCGGTGCGATAGCCCGAGTTCAGGTACCACGCGCCGGGATACGTGAGCTGATGCAGCGCGACGTCGAACAGCGAGACGTCGATGTCGTGCCCGCGGCCGCCCTTCAGTACGCCGACCAGCGACGACAGGATCGCGACCGCCGTCGTGATGCCGGTCATGTAGTCGACGATCGACAAGCCCATGCGCGCAGGGGGCGAGCCCGGCTCGCCGCTCAAGTGCAGGTAACCTGCTTCGGCCTGCATGAGGTAGTCGTAGCCCGGCCACGCTTTGCGCGCGTTGTCGCGCCCGTAGGCGGAGAGGTGCGCGCAGAGGATGCGCGGTTTGATGACACCCAGCGTCGCGTAGTCGAGCCCGAGCTTTTCGGGCTGGTCCCCGCGCAGATTATTGAGCACGACGTCCGCGGTGCGCACGAGCTTGTGGAATGCCTCGCGCCCGGCCGCGTGCTTCAGGTTGAGCGTCACGCTCTTCTTGTTCAGGTTGAACGCCTGGAAGAACTGGCTGTCGTGTTCGCCGAGGAAGAACGGGCCCATCGAGCGGGTTGCGTCACCGCCCTGGTCGCGGTTCTCGATCTTGATGACCTCGGCCCCGAGGTCGGCGAGGTACATCGAGCCAAAGGGACCGGCGCCGAAATTCTCGAACGTGAGGACGCGGAGGCCGGCGAGCGGGAGCGAAATGGGCATGCGCGGGCGGCTACAGGTCGAGCGCGTAGTAGCGGTCGCAGGCGAAGTGGCCCGTGGCGCCGAGCGGGCCGCAAAGGGCCTTGAAGCCAGCGTCGGCATAGAGGTGCTGCGCGGCATCCATGCCGGTCAGGGTTTCCAGGTAGCAGCGCGCAAACTTGAACTGCCGTGCGGTTGCCAGGCAGTGCTGCAGCATGCGGCGGCCCTGGCCCCGGCCTCGCACTTCGTCGAGGAAATACATCTTGCGCAGTTCGCAGACGTCCGCGTCAGCACCCGCGAGCGGTGCAATGCCGGCGCCACCCACGATCCGGCCGTTGCGCTCGAGCACGAAGTAGGCGGAGCGGGGTGCGGAGTAGGCGCGGCTCAGGTGATCCACTTCCGGGTCGCCCAGCGCAAACCCAGGACCGCTCGCGCCGAACTCGGGCATGACGGTACGAATGACGCGGGCCATGGCCTCGTCGTCACGGGCAGTGATGGGTCGCAACAGGAATTCGTGCGGGGTGTTCAAGCGGCGCAGATTCTAGCACCGCGGCCCTCACCCCAACCCTCTCCCGCGGAGGCGGGAGAGGGAGCAGAGGCCCTCACCCCAACCCTCTCCCGCGGCGGCGGGAGAGGGAGGGTGCGGGTCAGAAGCGGTAGGAGACGTCGAGGCCGTACGAGTCGCCGGGCGCGTCATGCACGAACGCGCCGCCGAACTCCGGTGCCGGGATGATCTCGGCGAGGTAGTCCTCGTCCGCGACATTGCGGCCCCACGCCGTCACGCCCCAGTTCGCGCCCTGCAGCGTGAGCCGCGCATTGATGACAGCGTACGGATCACGCACCTGCTTCGAGAACTCGCCCTGGCCGAAGCCGAAGTAACCGAACAGGTTCGGCAGGCGATTCTCCTGCACCGGGTGGAACCACGTCTCGCCCACGAACGAGCCGTCGATGCGCGCGATCAGTTCCAGCGACTCGGTCACCGTGAAATTGCCCTGGACGCCGAGGTTGGCGGTGTACTCCGGCGCATACGGCACTTCGTTGCCCTTGGTGTACGGACGACCGGAGTACTTGTCGATCTCGCCGTCCGTGAAGCCGTAGCCGCCGAACACCGCGAACATGTCGTTGATCTGCCAGCGTGCGTCGATCTCGGCGCCCATGATCGTGACTTCGTCGATGTTGGTCACGGCGCGCAGCAGGCCGAACGGACCCGCGAAGAAGTTGAAGAACTGCATGTCCTCGACGGTCGTGTGGAACACCGCCGCGTTCACGCTGAGCGTGCGATCCAGGAGGTACGACTTGAAGCCGAGTTCAGCGGCTTTCGAGACTTCCTGCTTGAAGGTGTCGTTGACGTCCGTGAGGTTGAGCTGCGAAGTAGAGTCGCAGGCCGGCGCATAGACCGGGCCGTTCGGGCCCGTGGTGTTGTCGCCCAGGCACAGCGGCGTGTCGCCGCCGAGCCCGTAAAAGGTGTCGACGGTGGCCGCGCTGCCGGACGAGTTGAAGCCGCCACTGCGGAAGCCATAGCCGTAGGACGCGAATACCGCAAAGTCTTCGGTGACCTTCCAGTTCGCTGAAATCTTCGGCTGCAGCTGGTCGAACGTCTCGCTGCGATCCGGGATGCCGGACGTGGCGAAGGCGGGGTTCACGGTGTAGGCCGGGTTGATGTACGGATTGCTGAAGAAGCTGAAGCCCGGGGTTTGCGCGCGGCAGGACGTGGTGTCGGTGCCGGTGCAGACCGGCACGTTGTTGCTGACCTCGCGGTCTTCGCTGTCGTAACGCAGCGCGAGTGCGAGTTCGAGGTTGTCCCTGACGTCGTACGCGATCTGGCCGAACACGGCGTAGACCTTGCTGCTGTAGTCGTCGTCGTAGAGCAGGTCGGTCGGGTTGGGGCCGCTGGTGGGCACGAACGGACGCGCCCGGAAGCCCTGCGCGAGGTCCGAACCCTGCGACACGACCACGTGGCGGTCGATGTCGGCGAAGTAGGCGCCCGCGACCCAGCGCAGCGGCTGGTCGCCCGGTGAAGTGAGGCGAACTTCGAGGCTCAGGTCTTCCTGGTCACGCTGCTGGTACTGGTAACCGCCGCAAGTCGACGGACCGTACGGCGGCAGGAAGCCGGCCGCGCCACCGCCCGCCGGCGTGAACCAGATGCTCGACGGGATGCCGAAGAACGGCGGTTCATATCCGGGGTCGGTCAGGTTGGCGTCGTTCGACGCCTGGCAGGTGGCGTCGAGCGCGTAGAGCAGGAACGCGTCGCTGGTGCCGTCCGTCAGGAAGAAGTTGGTCTGGTCGTTGTAGGCGATGTAGCTGGTGAGGGTGCCGATGCCGACGTCCCAGTCGCCCTTGATCGACAGGTTGATGTTCTCCTGCTCGTTCTGCGGATCGACGTTGTTGATGTAGCGGAAGTTGTGCTTGTTCGCGTCCTCGTAGAACGCCGGGCCGACGAACGGCGCCACGTCGGCGAGCGCAATCGACGCGTTGAAATTGATCGCACCGGAGTCGAGCTCGGAATACTTGGCCTTGATGTCGAGGTCGCCGCCCAGGGCCTCGAGCAGCAGGCGACCGGAGAAACCTGTCTCCTCGAAGCGATCCACACAGTCGTCGCAATTATTCTTGAGATTTTCCCACTGGCCGTCGGTCTTGCGTGTGTAAGCGGACAGCGAGCCCTTCACGCCATCCATCAACGGGCCGCCGACATAGACGCTGCCGCTGTAGCTCGACTCCGAGCCGTAGCCGGCGACGACTTCGCCGTCGAATTCATCGCCAGGCTTGCGCGTGGTAATGATCAACGCGCCGGCCAGCGCGTTGCGGCCATACAGCGCGCCTTGCGGTCCCTTCAGGACTTCGATCTGGGTGACGCCCGAGAGCTCCTGGTTCAGGGCCTGCGGGTTGGTCTGCAGCACGCCGTCGATGACGAGCGCGAAGTTGGTCTCGGAGTCGCGGCCCGTGTTGATGCCGCGGATGTTCAGCTGCATGTCGCCGGCTTCCGCCGTCTGCACGGCGGACACGCCCGTGGTCAGCGCGACGAAGTCCTGCGGCCGCTCGATGCCTGCGTTCCTGATTTCCGTGGCGGTGAAGGCAGTGATCGAAACCGGCACGTCCTCGATGCGCTCTTCGCGCTGTCGCGCGGTCACCACGATCTCTTCGAGCTGACCGGTCTCGGCGGCCTGCAGCACTGGCGGCACCGCAAGCAGCGATGCGCCGTGGGCGGCGGCGAGGGCGAACAATCGAGTCTTGCCATGCTTCATGTGAGATCCCCGTGCTGGAAAGTCGGAAAGGCCCGGGCGGGCCCGCTCCCCGTGTTCGTCGCGAACATATCACCTGTCATATAAGTAGGACAACACGACAATCCGCCCGCGACCGGCCCGCGGGCCCGCCGGGACCCCTGTGGGTATTGCGCAACATGCAAGTACGCGTACCTCTGCTAGCATGCACAGCTCAGGACCGTTCCCGACCAACCACGCACCGCATCGCCGCCGCGCCCGGATCCCACGAAACTCCCGCCCTTTTCGCGGCCATGGCACGCAAAGACATTTCGTTCACAGCCAAGGATGCGGCGCTCCGCGAGGACGTCCACACGCTGGGCGCACTCGTCGGCGAAGTCCTGCGGGACCAGGGCGGGGACGACTTCCTGCAGGAGGTCGAGTCCGACCGCCAGGCCGCCATCGGGCGCCGCGACGGGGACTCTGCCGCCGCCCTGCAACTGGTGGTCCGCGCCGAATCCCGCTCGCCGGCCGAGGCGGCGGAGCTGATCCGGGCTTTCACCACGTGGTTCCAGATGGTGAACATGGCGGAGAAGGTGCATCGCGTGCGCCGCCGCCGCCAGTACCTCAACGACAGCAGCACGCACCAGCCCGGCGGACTCGCCGAGTGCTTCCAGAAGCTGCGTTCGCTGGGATATTCGCTCGAAGGGGTGCTCGACCTGCTCGGGCGCCTGAGCATCGAACCCGTCTTCACGGCGCATCCCACGGAATCGACCCGCCGCACCCTGCTGCGACAGCAGCAGCGCATCGCGCAACTGCTGCTGACACGGCTCGACCCGACCCGGACGCCGGTCGAGCGGCGCTACACCCTCGAACGCGTGCGCAGCGAACTCACGACCGGCTGGCAGACCGCGGACAACTCGCGGGAGAAGCTCACGATCGCGGACGAGCGCGAGCACGTGCTGTTTTTCCTGGTCGAGATCGTCTACGAGGTCATCCCGGTCTTCTACGAGGGAATCGAAGAGGCGCTGGTGCTGATCTTCGGCGAGGAAGCCCGCAATGCCCCGGTGCCGGAGATGCTGCATTTCGGCTCGTGGGTGGGCGGCGACATGGACGGCCTGCCGGACGTGCACGCCAAGACGATCCGCGAAAGCTGCGCGCGCCACCATGCGCTCATCGTCAACCGGTACTTCCTCGAGGCCCAGCGCCTGGCCGAAAAGCTGAGCCAGAGCGAGCGCCGCACGCCGGGCATCCCGCAGGCGCTGCGCGATCGCATCGAGCACTACAAGTCGGTGGTGCCGGCCGCACGCGCGAGTTCGCCGTCGGGCTACGACGAGATGCCGTACCGCGTGCTGCTGGGCCAGATCGCCGAGCGCCTGCGCGCCACCTACGACCATCGCTCGGGCCAGTACGAACGAGTCGACCAGCTGATCGACGACCTCACGATCATCGCCCGCAGCCTTGAAGCCAATCGCGGACGCCATGCCGGCCTGTTCCTGGTCCGGCGGTTCCTGCGCCGCGTGCGCACGTTCGGCCTGCACCTCGCGACGCTCGACGTGCGGCAGAACGCGGAGGTGCACCGGCAGATCCTCGGACGCGCCCTCGACGAAGCCGGCTGGGAGACGCGACCGGCAGCCGAGCGAATCGAGCGTCTGCGCGATGCGCTGGCCCGCGACGAGTCGCCACCCGAGGTGCTGGAGGCCGCTGGCAAGCGGGCGCTCTGGGTCTTCGAGGCCATGGATTATTGCCGGCATCGTTACGGCGCCGCCGCCGTGGGCTCGTACGTCGTGAGCATGGCCCGGGACATCGACGACGTGCTCTCGGTGCTGTTGCTCGCGCGCTGGGCGGGGCTGATCGACGCCGCTGGCGGCGAGGTCACGCTCGACGTCGCGCCGCTGTTCGAATCCGTGGCCGCGCTCGACGCCGCGGGCCCCACGCTTACCCGCCTGCTGGCCGACCCGATCTATCGCAAGCACCTGGCGGCTCGCGGCAACCGGCAAGTCGTGATGATCGGCTATTCGGACAGCAACAAAGAGTCCGGCATCGCTTCGTCGCGTTGGCTCCTGCGCAAGGCGCAGGAGGCCATGCTGGCGGCCTGCGAGCAGGCCGGGGTGCGGCTCATGGTGTTCCACGGGCGGGGCGGATCGATCAGCCGCGGGGGCAGCCGCACGGAAGCCGTCGTGAGCAGCCTGCCCACGGCGGTGGGGGTGGGTCAGCTGCGCGTCACGGAGCAGGGCGAGACCATCAACGACCGCTACGGCCTGCAGCCGATTGCCCTGCGCACGTTCGAGCAGGGCCTCAATACCCTGGCGCTCGCCGTCGCCGGCGAGCGCAGGGAGACGGTCAAGCCCAGCTGGGAGCCGGCGCTGCAATTGCTGTCGGAGGCGAGCCGGGCGCGCTACCGAGCCTTCGTGCACGACGATCCGGGTTTCTTCGAGTTCTTCCAGGCCGTCACGCCGGTGGACGTGATCGAGCGCATGCAGCTCGGCGCGCGGCCGCTGGTCCGGGGCGCGGGCAGCGGGGTCGACACGATCCGCGCAGTACCCTGGATGTTCGCCTGGTCGCAGAGCCGCCACATGCTGCCGGGCTGGTTCGGAGCGGGCACGGGCCTGGCGACCGTCGTCGAGCGCCACGGCGCCGAACTGGTGAGCGAGATGTATCGCGATTGGCCCTTCTTCGCAGGGCTGATCGACGATATCGAGATGCGCCTCGCCCGCGCGGACATGGAGATCGCCGCCCATTACGAGCGGTTGTACTCCGGGGATGTCGAGCGGTATGCCGGGCCGATCCGTGAGGAATACGAATTGACCCGGCGTCTGGTGCTGCAACTGAAGGGTTGCGCGCGGCTGCTCGATGCCGAACCCACCCTGCAGCGCTCCATCTGGCTGCGTAATCCCTATGTCGATCCGATCCACCTGATGCAGGTCGAGCTGCTGCGGCGCTGGCGCGCGGCGGGCTCGCCGCACGACAAACGGCGCCCCGACGACGACCCCGAGCGGTGCCTGTTCACGTCGCTGGTTGCCTCCGTCAACGGCATCGCGCACGGGTTGCAGGGAACCGGCTGAGTCGGCTGCAACTTTCCCTTGTTGACTGCGGATGTGGCGAGGAATAGCGTCATCGTCGTTCAGGCGGGACGGTGTTCGCCGTCGCCTCATTCACGCCCATTACGGCACAGGGAGATCGACTCAAATGGCAGCGAAGAAGAAGGCGCGTCGCGCGGCGCCGCGTAAGGTTTCGAAGGCGAAAGTCGCAAAAGCGAAGCGCAAAGTTGTCAAGCGCGCCAAGGTCGCCAAGGTCAAGCGCAAGGTTGCGGCACGCAAGGTCGTAGCACGCAAGGCGCCGCGCAAGACCGTCAAGGCCAAGGCCAAGGCCAAGCCCCGGTCCACTGCGACCAGCCGCCGTGTAGCCGCCGTGAAGGCCGCGGCCCGCAAGGCGCCGGCCCGCACGCGTGCAGCCGTCAAGAAAGCTGTAAACAAGCTGCCGCCGTCTGCCAAGCGTGCGCTGCGCAAGGCCGACCGCAACCTGAAATCGGCCGAGAAGAGCATCGTCAAGGCCGTGAAGGTGGCGAAGAAGAAAGCGTCGAAGACCGCGGCGCAGGCCGGATCCATGGTGAACGCCGCGCAAGCGTCCGCCGAGAAGCAGGCGACCAACCTGTTCGATTCCGCCAAGGAAATGGCGACGAAGGTCAGCGAGACGGTGCAGACCGCCGTCGGCAACCTCGTCCCGGGCGAGAAAGCCTGAGCGCTCGATGAATTCGGCGCCCCCTCCTGCGACGGCGGGAGGGGGCAGCCGGCGCCAGCGGCAGCGGGCTCAGCGCCTGCGCGGAAAGCGCATCCGCGATGGCATCGCCGTGACGTATTCCGGATAGCCTGCCAGCACGGCACACCCCTCGCCGGGCATCGCGGAATACCCCGCGTCCCACGGCAACACGATCTCCGTTTCGTCCCCCTCGAGCATGCGGCCCTTCGGCAGGATCGGCGGCACGATTCGCCTGCGTTCGCCCTCGAGCATGGCGTCCAGACCGCCATGCAGTCGATGACTGGCCCAAAGGTCCTGCAGCGTCAGGCGAGTCGGCGGCGCCAGCTTCATTTCGCCGCTCGCCATGTGCGTGTCGACGTCGCTTTCGCAAAGCCACGCATGGTGCGTGAGTTCGCCGTAATCGACGCTCGCTTCCTGGTCGTGCGGCACGCGCAGCGCAAAAAAGCGTGTGTCGAAGCGACGGCTCTCGAACGAAGGCGTGATCCAGTGCGACCAGTAAACGAGGTGCTCCAGGTCGAGCAGCAGTTCCTCGTCGGCCAGCAACCTGGCGAACTCTGTCGGGTCGGCCGCGGCTGCCGTGCGTCGCGCTGCGACACGGGCGAGTCGCGCGACGTCCCAACCTGCGCTGCCGTCGCGTGTCATCGCGAGCAATACGCCTGACTCCTCGAACGTCTCGCGGCAGGCAGCCACCAACAGGCCCCGCGCCGTGGGGGTGTCGATGGGTTGCCCGTCGTCCCGCCCCAGCATGCGCGAACTGGTATCGGCGACCGCAGCCTGGTCGGAGCGCTCGGCCAGTGCGGGCGCGAGGTCCGCTGCTTCCAGGCGGCCGCCCGGGAACACCCAGAGGCCGGCCATGAAAGACAGTCCCGGCGCGCGCTTCGTCAGCAGGACCTGCAGCGCACCCGCTGTTTCCCGCAGGAGCAGGACCGTGGCGGCGTGCGCGATGGGGGGCGGTGCCGACACCGGCGTGCGGCTCAGGCGAGCTTGACCAGTTGCTTGCCGAAGTTCTTGCCGTGCAGCATGCCGACGAATGCGGACGGCGCTGCGGCGAGGCCATCGGCGATGGACTCGCGATACTTGATCTTGCCGGTCGCCACGCCTTTGCCCAGCTCCCCGAGCGCCTGGGGCCAGAACTCGAGGTGCTCCGAGACGATGAAGCCGCGCACCGTCAGGCGGTTGACCAGCAGCGAACGCGTATTGTGGATGGCGATGTCGCCGCCCTCGTAGCCGGCGATGAGGCCGCAAACGGCAATACGGCCGAATGCATTCATGCGCGCGAGCGCGGCATCGAGCCCGACGCCGCCCACATTCTCGAACAGGCCGTCGATGCCATTCGGCGCTGCTTCCTTGAGCGCAACGCTCATCGAGCGCACGTCGCGGTGCTCACGGTGGTCGATGCAGGCGTCGAAGCCCAGTTCGTCGCGCACATAGGCGCATTTCTCGGGGCCGCCTGCAATGCCCACGGCACGGCATCCCGCCATTTTGGCGAGCTGACCCACCACTGAACCCACGGCGCCGCTGGCCGCGGAGACCAGCACCGTTTCACCAGCCTTGGGCTTGCAGATCTGGTTCAGCCCATACCAGGCAGTGACCCCGGGCATGCCCACGGGGCCAAGGTACGCCGACAGCGGCACGTGCTGCGTCTCGACTTTGTTGAGGCCGGTACCGTCCGACACGCCGTACTCCTGCCAGCCGAGGTACCCGACCACGGCGTCGCCGACCGCAAAGCGCGGGTTCTGCGAAGCCTCGACGATACCCGCGGTGCCGCCGACCATCGTTTCGCCCAGCGGTTGCGGCGCGGCGTACGACTTGGACTCCTCCATGCGCCCGCGCATGTAAGGATCGAGCGAGAGGAAATGATTGCGCACCAGCACCTGGCCGGCCCCGATGGTCGGGACGGGGACGCGCTCGAGGCGGAAATTGTCGGGGGAGACGGCGCCCTGCGGGCGGCTGGCAAGGACGATGCGCTGGTGGGTCTGGGTCATGGACGGTGCTCCTCGTGCGAAGGGGTATCTTCGCACGAGGAGGGATGCTTGGATGGTGCAGCCTACTGGCCCAAGCCGTACGTTCAGCTAAGGCCTCACGCTTACCAAGTCGCCAATGTAGGCGGGTCTCCTCCCTTAGCAGTGTCCAGGGGTTCTCCAACATTGCCTGCTGCGACGTGTGCCCATGAACGTGCTCATCACGCTTATCCCTTCCTTAGCGCCTCGATCTGATCGCCGATATGGCGGGGCGCGCCTTCAAATACGCCCACTGCGCATCGCCAGTGTCGATGCCTTGTCCAACTTGTGAGTACGCGTCCGCCTCTTCATGATTCGACAGCCGAATCAGTTGCCCGTGGAGTGCTGCCAATTCGTGGCTTCTCCCAGGTCCCATGGCTCGATGATTGTGATACTGACTTGCATACGATTTCCTCAGTACGGATCCACGCGCAGAATTCGAACAGGAATCTCGCCGTTGCCGGTCCGCTCGAGTCCGCCGCCCGGCATACCAAAGGCCGGCGCTACGCGCGATGGATCGGAAAGGGCCCCGCGTGGAACCTCGAGCGTCACCCTAACCATCCGGATTTCCAGGAAGCGCCAGATCGCTGCTTCGTCCTTTGGGCGATCTGGAATTGATTGCATCGCTAACGTAATGCGTGCCAGGGCGCCGCCCCGTAGCAAGCCGCTTGATTCGGTTGCGCGCAACTCTCGCTCGCGACATTGCCCTTTGAACGACCTCCGTTCCACCGCCAGTCGCGGCGACGTCCCTGATCTTCGTGTCGGATGATTGTCTGCTGCTTTTCCGAGCCGCCGCAATGCCTTCGTGGGCGCGAGCACGCTCTGGCACGGCTTTGCGACGTCACAGATCGTGAAACTGACATACACGATCGCGGTCGCCACATCCCCGCGCTTTGCGGCCGCATAGGCGTCCTGAGCATCACGCACCGGCGACAGGATCAGCACCTCGACGGCGTTGATGCCGAGGTCGGCGAAGAAGCGCTCGAGGTTTTCCTGCGCGTAAGCGTCTTCCACGGACGTCTCGGCCCAGGTCGAGGTGGGTACCTGACCCGCACCGGCGCTGGGGGCCGCGGCGTACAGGACTTGTCCGCCGCACGTTGGTGAGAACGTGCCCGCGCCGCAAAGGCTGGTGCCGCTTTGCGCCGAACTGCCGGGCAAGGCCGTGGCGGGCGGCGGCGGCAGCCCGCTGCCACCATGCAGGATGCCGTGAACCAGCGACGAGAAAATCGTGTTGACCAGGAAATTGGCGACGACGAGCGAGGCGCCGCCATCGACGACCAGGCCCGTCGGGTCAGTCGCGTTCAGCGGCCGGTTGCCGACGTAGGCGTACGGATGCACGGACTGCGAGTCGTCCAGGTGACCGATGAGCGGGTCGGCCGACAGGAACCGGCCGAGCTGCGGGTCGTAGACCCGGCCATTCATGTGCACGAGTCCTACGTTGTCGAGCATCTCGTGCCCGGTGTAGCCCTGCCGCGTCGAGTTGGCGATCGCGAGCCAGTCGGGCGCTGTGCCCGAACTCCAGTTGCTGCCGCGACGGCTGCCGGTCGGCGTGAAGCTCGTCTTGCCGACAGTCGCACCGGCATCGTCGAGCAGCACGTCTGTGCTGCCGAGGTGATCGCCGAGCAAGTACGTGGTCGACGTGCTGCCGTTGGAGTTGCGCGAGACGACCGCCGTGTCGCCGCCCGGTGTCGGCACATAGTGACGCCAGTACGTGACGCCCGTGGAGGTCGCGGCTTCCTTCTCGAGGAGTCCGCCTACGTAGTGCGTCGTCTCGGTGCCGTTCTGGTAACTCGCGACCTGGCGCCAGCGTTGGTTGTCCGGCCCATAGGCGAACTGCGACTGGAAGCCGGCCTTGCGTACCGTGACCGGCAGGTTCGACGACGACCACTGCTGCGCGAGGCCATTGCGCGACGCCACGTTGCCGTTCGCGTCGTAGCCGAGCGTCTCGCTGCCGGCTGCCGTGACCGCGTGCGGTCGGGCCGCATCGCCGTAGACGTAGCCGCCGACGTTGGCTCTATACGTGATGTTCCCGGCGGCGTTGTAGCCGATGATCAGGTTCGGCGATCCGTTGAGCGACGAGTAGGTGAGTCGATCGAGCCCGTCGTAGGTGAAGTTTTCCGTGAGCCCCTGATTCACGTCGCGGCGCTGCGCGAGATTGCCGGCGGCATCCCACTGGTAACCGAGGTTCTGCCGATTGCTGGTCGCGCCGGCAACGCCCGCCTGCAGTCCGGTCAGGCGTTGCGTTGCCATGTCGTAGTTGCTCGTGCGCGTGATCGTGTCGCGCGCCAGGCCTTCCTGCGTGGGCGCGTCGAAGTCGTTGACGGCCTTCAGTCGTCCACAACGTGCGCACCAGCGGTCTGCGAGACGTCGTCGATCTGCGTCGGAGCGCCGTAGCTGTACGAGTAGCGCACCTTGAGGCGCGTCCCCGACTGGCCTGAGGGCACCGGGCTGGCCGGGTACGTCAGCGTGTCGATCGCGCCGAGCGTGTTGTACGAGTAATCGTAGTCGTAGGCCTGGTCGGTCGTGATCCTGCGCGTGCTGATCCGGCCAACGGCGTCGTAAGTGCGTGACTCCGCGTAGCCCAGGCCGAACTTCGACTGCAGCCGGCCGATGTTGCGCGCCGCTGCCGACGCGCCCCAGGTCCAGGTGCTGCTGCCTTCCGGTTGTGAACGCGAGACGAGTCGGCCAAGCGCATCGTAGGCCGCGCCGAACGACTGCCCCTTGGCGTCGCTCCAGGCGACCAGTTCGCCGAGCGAGTTGTAGCTGTAAAGCGCCGATCCAGCGTCCGCGTCCGACCAATGCACGCGCAGGCCGCGAACATTGTGGCTGCCGCTCGAGACGGCGCCGCCCGCGTCCTGGATGCGATTCAGGTTGCCGAGCGAATCGTAGTCGTAGCGAGTGGTGCCGCCTGGCGCCGGGTCAACCACGCGGCGGAGGTGGCCGTTGACGTCGCTGATCCGCAAGTGCGCACGCCCCAGTGCATCCGTCAGTGTCGTCGTGCGACCGGCGTATGCAAGCGAGACGTTGCTGACCGTGACCCCGGCTGCATCGTGGTCGCGCTGCGAGGTGAGTCGTCCGAGAGCGTCGAACGTGCGCAGCGTGTGTCCGTTCGGCGTTGCCGAGTACGGTCGTGATTCACGCACTGGACGCCCCGCTGCATCGACGTCGTAGGTCTGGCGGAGCCACGCACCCAGTGCGCCGTGATACTCCGTCAGTCGCGGGCGCTCGTAGGCATCGTAGTAGGCGTGCTCCTCACGGATCAGCGCGCCGTCGGCGGCATAACGGCGTTCGAACGTCGCAAACCGGAGGTTGCCCGCGCCCCAGCAGCCGCTCGTGCCGCACGACTGGAACGTGTGCGTGCGACGCGTACCGTCGATGGCCGTTTCGCTGGTGCGGCGGCCGAACTCGTCGTGGGTCCACGAAGTCGCGAGGCCGTTGGCGTCGGTGGACCGCAGCGGCACCCCGAAGTCGGTGCGCCACGCGTAGGTCGAGGTTTCCGCCATTGCATTGGTCAGCGACTCGACGAACTGGCAGCGGGTGCCGTAGCTGAAGCGGGTCGTGCGGGCCGGCAGCGCAGCGCCATTCGGCTGCGCGCCGGTGACGGCGATGGACGCGAGGTTGCCGCAATTGTCGAAGCCGTAGGCTGAGTTGACCCTTAATGCAGGATTGCCGGGTTCCAGGGTTTCCTGCGTGATGCGACACGTGACCGGATCCACGGCGTAGGCAGACGTGCGTGTCATCGCCATCTGGTCCGGCGTCGTGCTGGTGGCCGACGTGCTCACCGGCAGGCCCAGGCACCAGTTGGCCGACGCGTCGTTGGCGTACCCCAGGGTGACCGAGCTGCGCCACGCGGTGTTGAAAAATGGCGAGTACGGATCACGGTCCCATGCGGTGGACTGCACCTGGGTCGCGTTGCCGTAGTTGTCGCCGAACGTGAAGTTGCGCGTGGCTTCGGTCACTACCGTGCCGCTCAGCGCACCGCTGATCTCGAACTGCTTGTCGCTGGTGGAAACCGTATGCGGAAACAGTCGGCGTTCGCTGCCCGTGCCGAAAGACTGCGTGCCGAGTTGCGCCTGCCACTGGCGTATCGGCGTGCTGCCGTTCGACTGGAAGACGCTACGCCGCAGGTGCATCCCGGTGTGGGGATAGTCGCGAGCGACTTCGTCGACCGTGACGAGGCCGAGGCGTCCGTCGACGATGCGCTGCTGGGAAAATCCCTGGAAGCCGTGTCCCTGCAGATGCGCCCGTGCGCCTTCGTACGTGTACTGGTTGCGATAGGTGCCGCCCGTGCCGTCGTTGGCCGTGACCGTGGCCACCACGTACAGCGGGCCGAGGTAATCCACCGCGGGGAACACAGCGTCGGTCCGGCGCGTGTGGCTGCTGCGCGCGATCGACTCGTAGGCGGGCACCTGATTGATGCCGAAGCCGTCCGTGAACGAGATGGCGAGGTCCGTGGGTGACGCTGGGCCCTGATGGGCATGAAAGCGCAGTCGGTTGCCGTTGCCGGCGTCGCGGAAGGCGAGGTCGGTCAGGCCGTCGCCGTCGGCGTCGAGGTCGAACCAGAGCGTGGACAGGGGTGCGCTGATGCCCGTGTTGACGGGCGCTGCAGCGCCACTGCCGGTCGACGGAACGACAAACCACCTGTTCGTCGCTGCGTCGATGTAGAGCAGGTCGGTGCGGCCGTCGCTGTTCCAGTCGGCGGGCAGCGCGGTGTAGAGCCGGTTCCCGGTCGCCGGCGTTGCGGTCGTGGGGATCTCGATGAACCCGCCCGCGCAGTTGGAGACGAAGACGCTCCGCACCTGCAGGATGTCCGAGCAGCCATCGGCGTTCCAGTCGCCCATGGTGACCATGGATTCCTGCCAGATCTCCCGCTCCGTGCCGATGGTGAAGCCGTTGCCGAAGCCGTTCGACAGCAGCGTGGTGGCGAAGAACCGCGGGTTGCGCGCGCTCGAATTGAAAGTGAGCGCGATGATGTCGGCCCGGCCGTCGCCGTTGAGGTCGGCAACCCGCAGGTTGTCCCACGGCATGGACTGCCGCGTGGCGGGCGCGGTCCAGACGGCTTGCGCCGTCGTTGCGAAGGCGACCGACAGCGCACCGCCAGCCGGTGTGCTGACGTTCCTGCGGACGCTCACCGTTGGGGCAAAACCGCCCACCTGGGCCATCAGATCGGCGAGGCCGTCACCGTCGAAGTCTGCGGCACCGTATTCGCCATTTGGCAGCAGGCCGGTGTTGACCACTGCAAAGGCGCCGTTCACGAACCCGGCTACGTGCCAGTAGCCGCCTTGCTGCAGCATGAACTGCATGCGACCGTTGCCAGCGAAGGCGCCGGGAATGATCGTATGCGACGTGGATGTGACCAGACCCGTGTCGACCGGCGCGCCGAATCCGGCAGGAGTGCCGAACAACGTGCGCCAGGCAAGGCGGCCGCTGCCTGCATCGACGGGATAGAGAATGTCCTGGATGCCGTCGCCGTTCAGTTCGAGCGGCACCGGGGGCCTGACCGTCGACGCCGCCACGCCGGTATCCCGCACTGTCTGCCAACCGCTCGCGCCGTTCTGATAGGCGATGGTCGTCGGCTGCAGACAGGTGGACGCGCCGCATTCCTGCACACTGGCCAGGCGCAACCGTCCCGACACAGGCGCAGTGGCATACGTAAGTGAGTACGACTTGATGGGAATCGTCGCGCCGGTCGCGAGCATCTTGATCGTGTCGAGCTGGTACGGATCGCGTACCAGGCTGCCTGCGAGATAGCCCGTCGGTACGTCACTGGCCGGACGCGCCGAGTAGCCGAACTCGACACGGTAGAACGGGCCACTGCCCGTCGCCGTCGTGGGATACGCGATGGACGCGATACGGTGGGTGCCGTTGGTGTAGGCGCCGTACTGCGCCTCGTTGTGGTAGGTGAGCGTGATCGAGTTGCCTGTGCCCGGCCCGGCGCGGTCGCGCACCCGCGAGAGCGACCACGTGCGGACGGTGGGCGAATTGCCCGCGTGCACGCGCGCATCCGCCGTGCCGCCGTATTCGTAGATCAGCCCGTTCTTCGTCGTGACGGTGAAGGATGCCGGCCCATTGCCGGCGGCCCCGTTGGCAACGACGCGCGAAAATGTCTCGAGGGCCGTGGCGTAGACGGCCCCGGCTACGCCTGGAGTGCCGCTCACCAGCTTGAGTGGTTGTCCATCGAGACAGTAGCGATCGGCCGTCGTGTTGGTGACCCCGCCGGCAGCGCCGTCTTGCGCCAGCGTGCGGTTGCAGCGCGTGATCGACGAAAGGCCCGCGAGCGACCAACCCATGCCCACCGGACCGTTGCCGGCACGGCTCGCGTAAACGAGCGCGAGATCGAGGTCGACCGCGCCGATTCCGGGCGGAGTCCACAGGGGAATGCGATAGGTCGCGGCGCCGGAATGCGAGACGCCGAATTCAGTGGGAGTGCGACCCGCTGCCGTCGTGGCCGCAACCAGCGCCACTGCGTCCACCGGCATGGCGCCGCCACCCGGCGACGCGTCCAGTTCTTCCGCGAAAGTTGCTGTGCCTGCTCCCGCCAGGATCGTGAGCGAGGCTGCGAGCACTGCCGTGCCGACCGAGCGGGCGCGCGTCGCCCCTCGCTGCGTCCATGCCTTCTTCCACATCGTCGTCTCCCTTGCTGCGATTGCTCCGGTGACACGGACGTTCGCGGAAACAGCGCGAGGGAGAAACGCGGTTATGCAGTGGAGACGCTCAGTTTTGCCGCTGCGCTGCGAGAGCGCGCCGCGGCATAGCAAAGCCGCGGCTTGCGCTCAGGTGCTCGCGGGCTGGCTTCGTTCTCTACCTGGCAGTCAGGGCGGGACTCATTGGCCTCCCGGCAGGTCACTGGCCGGGACCGTCACTACGGCGCATTGGGCAAACGAGCGAGGCCCGGTAGACTGAACGCATGTCATCGACCCCCTCGTCCGGCCGTTGCCCTGGTCGTCGCTGCGACTCGCTCGGGCTGCTGGCGCTCGTCGTGCTGCTGTCTGGTTGCGGCGAGACGTCGGCGCAGAGCGAGCGTGTGGCGACGTCAGCTGCTGCCGCAGTAAAGACGCCGGGCTACCTGGAGCCCGCGGAGCGGCCCGACAGCGTCGCGCTGTTGCCGCCACCGCCTGCGCGCGGGTCGGCCGAGTCCCGGACCGACGAGGACATCTATCGCCGATTGAGCGCGCTCGCAGGCACGGCGCGTTGGCAGCTCGCGGCGGCGGACGCGGACCTCAAGTTCCCGCACGCGGCCAATGTCTTTGCCTGCGCGCTGGGCATCAACGTCGACCCGACCAGCACGCCGCACCTGTACACGCTGTTGCAGCGAACGATCATCGACGCGGGCCAGTCGACGTACCCGGCGAAGCTCAAGTACGGCACGAACCGGCCCTTCGAAGATACGGGCAATCCCACGTGCGTGCCTGCAGACGAGAGCGCCCTGCGCGGCAATCCGTCATACCCGTCCGGCCACGCTTCACTCGGCTACGTCTGGGGCGAGGTGCTCGCGCAGGTCTTGCCGGACCGGGCCGCGGCACTGCGCGCGCGCGGCTACGAGTTCGGCCAGAGTCGTGTCATATGCCGCGTTCACTGGCAGAGCGACGTCGATGCCGGGCGCATGGTTGGACAGGCCGTGATGCCGCGCCTGCAGCAGGACCCCGAGTTCCAGGCCGACCTCGCTGCAGCCCGGATCGAGGCGCAACAGGCGCTCAAGCGTCCGGTGGCACCGGGACGGGATTGCAGCGCTGAGGCGGCGGCTTTGCACGCGGCAACGGCGCCGACTGCTGCCAGGCCTTGAGCGCGTCGCAGCTGCACCACGTCTCGGCTTGGTCCCGCATCAGGGGCATCCTCGGTGTCGCGCTGCTCGTGCTGTGCTGCACGAGCGCACCCGTCGTGGCGCAGGAACGGGCGGCGACTTCGACGTCCAGCACGGCGCGCCCGCCACGCGCGCCCAGGCACCACCAAAAATCCCCGCGAGCGCGTTCGCGCGCAATCCCGACTACTGGGACCTGGTCCTCTCGCCCAAGGGTACGCAGGTGCTGGGGCGCACGACCGTGGCTGGCCGCGAGCGGGTGATGGTGCACAACCTGCAGACGGGCAAGGCGCTGCTGCTGCCCTGGATCGACGACGGGCAGGTGGACTGGTTCGACTGGGCCGGCGAGGGGCGGGTCCTGGTGTGCCTCGGCTGGTCCCGCCCGGCGGCCGGCGAGGACATCTACGTGACGCGCATCGTCGTGGTCGACCTGGCAAAGCAATCGTCGCTGGTACTCGGCGACAAGCACGCGGGCCCGCAAGGCGACGACGTGCTGTACGTCGATCCCACGGGCGCGTGGCTGCTGTTGTCGATGCAGGAGTCGATCGACGAATACCCGGCCGTGTTCCGCTACGATCTTGCGACCGGTGAACGCACCGAAGTCGTCAAGCCGCGCACGGATGTCTGGGAATGGTATGCCGACCCCGACGGCGTGGTGCGCGCGGGCATCGGTTATCTCGCCGACTCGTGGTTCATGCTGTATCGCAAGCGTGGAACGGACTCGTTCACACGACTCGGCCATGCCGATTACGACGACGAGTCCGCCGGCTATCAGCTGCTGGGGCTGGCCCGGGACTCGGACGAAGGCTATCTGCTGTCCGACGCGAAGACCGGGCGCTATGCCTTGTATCGGTTCAACTACGCGACGCAGCAACTCGGCGAGCTGGTCTACGCCAACCCGACGAACGACGTGGAGGACTACGTGACGAGCCGCGACGGCCGGCAGGTCCTCGCAGTCTATTTCACGGATGACCGCGAACGAGTGGTGTGGCTGGATCCTGCGATGCGTGCGCACCAGGACGAGCTGGCACGGCGCTTCCCGGGCCAGTACGTGGACTTCGTCACTCAGGACTACGCAGACCAACGCTTCATCGTCTGGGTGGGCGGGGCCAGTGAACCCGGCGCCGTGTATCTGTACGTCCCGGGCGCCGGTCAGCTCGAGCAGCTCGCGCGCCTCAACAGCGAGCTCGATCCAGCGCACCTCGCCGTGACCGAGTACACGCGCTACAAGGCGCGGGACGGACTGGAGATACCTGCCTACGTGACGCTGCCGGTGGGGCGCGAACCGCGCGGACTGCCGTTGATCGTGCTGCCCCACGGCGGACCGTATTTCGTGCGTGACGTGCTGGGTTACGACCGTGACGTGCAGTTCCTCGCCAACCGCGGCTATGCCGTGCTGCAGCCCAACTTTCGTGGCTCCGCGGGCTACGGCACGGAGTTCGCCGCCAAAGGCGAGGGGCAGTGGGGGCGCGCGATGCAGGACGACCTCGACGACGGCGTGGACTGGCTCGCGCAGCGCGGCGTGATCGACCCCAGGCGCGTGTGCATCGTGGGTTCGTCCTACGGCGGCTATGCCGCACTCTGGGGTGTGACGCGCAATCCCGAACGCTATCGCTGCGCGGCGAGCCTCGCCGGAGTGACCGACGTCGGGCGGCAGCTGCGCTACGTCTCGCTGCAGCTGAGCGGCAGTGATCGTGGCGACTGGAAAGAAACCGTGCGCGGCCAGAAGGGCTTCGATCTCGACTCGATCTCGCCCCTGGAACAGGTTGGCCGGCTGACCCGTCCCGTGCTGCTCGGGCACGGCACCGACGACAAGACTGTCCTGTTCAAGCAATCGTCGAAGTACCGCGATGCATTGCAGAAGGCAGGCAAGCCGCACGTGTTCGTCGGCTACCAGGGCGAGGGGCACGGACTGGAAGACCCACAGCACGCGATCGACTGGTTCGGCCGGCTCGAAGCGTTCCTGCAGACGTACAACCCGGCGCAATGACGCCGCACCACGACGGAGGCGCAACCATGCAAGACAGCCGCCTGGCGGGATTCATCATCGACTGCAACACGACGGACCTGGCGGCCGCCGCGCAGTTCTGGGGTGCCGCCCTGCGTCTCGACGTGCGGGCACTGCCCGCCGCCGAAGGCGAGAAGTACATGCGCCTGGTGGATCCGGAGCAGCGCCTGCACATCGAAGTGCAGTCGGTGACGCATCCGAGCCGCGTGCATCTCGACATCGAAGCTACGGATGTGGAGGCCGAAGTTGCGCGGCTCGAGACGCTCGGTGCGCGCAGGGTGACCCAGGTGCATACCTGGTGGGTCATGGAGGCGCCTACGGGCCACCGCTTCTGTGTAGTGCGCAGGAAGAACGCTGGTTCGTCGGCGCTCGAGCGCTGGCACCGCATCGTGGCGGAGCGCGACATCACAGACCTCGACGATCTGGTCGCGGCAGAGGCCGTCTTCGAATCACCGGCGGTTCACACCCCGCAGGTGGGCAAGGCGATCACCTGCAAATATCTCGCCGCCGCCAGCCGCGTGCTGATGAACGACAGCTTCCATTACGTCGGCGAGTGGCTGGGTGAAGGCTCCGCGGTGCTCGAGTTCAAGTGCATGCTCGGCGAGATCGAGGTGGATGGCATCGACATGATCGAATGGAACGACGCGGGTCGGATCACCCGTTTCAAGGTCATGGTCCGCCCGGTCAAGGCGCTGCAGACGCTGATGCCGCTGATGGCCGCGGAACTCGCCAAGCTCTGAGCGGCATGCAATGCCGAAGCGATCGAGGCATTCCTCGGCGGCCTGTGGCACTCGCAGCGTTACAGGCCTGTTTCGCGGTCATGCGGCGCCGGGCCGGTTCTCAGTTGCCTGACAGCGAGTTGCGCACCTTGCGCAGGCCATAGATGCCGAGGAGCAGCACGATCGGGATGCTGACTGCCATGGCAATTTCAGGGTTCAGATCGAGCCCCACGGACTTGGCACCCTTCGCGGCGTACCCGACCAGCCCGACGATGTAGTACGTGATCGCCGCCACGGACAGCCCTTCGACCGTCTGCTGCAGGCGCAGTTGCGCGGCTGCGCGGCGGTTCATCGATTCGAGCACGGCCTGGTTCTGCTTCTCGCGCGAGACGTCGACGCGCGTCGACAACAACTGCGTCGCGCGGGCCACCCGTTGTGACAGCGACTCCTGCCTTGCGGCCGCCGCGCGGCAGGTGTTCATCGCAGGGGCGAGGCGGCGTTCGGTGAACTCGCGGAAGGTCTGCAGTCCCTGGATGCGCTGCTCGCGCAGTTCGTCGATACGGCGCTGCACCAGTTCGTAATACGCCGTAGCGGCACCGAACCGGTAAGCGTTCTCGGATTCGCGGCTTTCGATGCCGGCTTCGAGGCGCGTGAGCCGGTCGAGCAGGTGCGGTTCGTCGGTTTCGGTCGAATCGGCCAGCAGCAGAGTGATCTGCGACAGCTCGCGCTCCGCGCCCGAGAGATACGGCGAGAGTTGCTGCGCAACCGGCAACGCGAGCAGCGCCATCATGCGGTACGTCTCGATCTCGAGCAGCCGCTGGACCATGCGGCCCGCCTGGCGCGGCGTCATCGTGCGGTTGCGGATGAGGAACCGGCTGTAGCCGTCGTGCAGCCGGAAGTCGGTGAACGCGTCGCCGGCTCCCTCCGCGATGCGCGAGCCGATCACGATATTGCCGCCGAACAGGCCTGCGGCGGGCTGGTCGGCCGTTGCATCGCCTTCGGCGGCCAGCACCAGCGTCGCATGGGCCGCGACCATGACCGTGCCGGGCAAGGCCGCCAGCCAGTCGGCGGGAACCTCTTCGATGGCGGGGTGCGCAAACGCAGCGTCCGGGGCGCCCGGCACGATGAACTTGTAGCGCGCGAACTCCGAGTGGCGCTCGAACTCTATACGGAACGCGCCGAGGTCCGCGCTGAAGTGATTGCGCGCCTGGCCGGGCAGTTCCATGCCGTAACGCGCCGCCAGCTCGCGCACGTGCTGCCACTCCCGCCCGCGACTCACCGCATCGGACGCAAGCGCGAGAAACGTCAGGCGCAAGGGAGCCTGCAGCGCCTCGGACGGCCGGGCATGCACCTCTTCGTGCAGTTCGAGGCGCAGTGGGTGATCGGCTGGCAACGTTGCGGGCTTGGTGTTCACTCGAGCTCCGTGGGCGTCGGAAAAGGCGAGCCGACGCATGATATCGTCAGGAGGACCCCTACGAGCGACAGGCCCTGGATGCAGCCGTCACCGACCGACGCGAGCCTGGCAACGCCTGCTGCTCAGCCAGCGCGCCCATACGCGAAGTGCATGCCGGCGTCACTCTCGTCGGTACATCACCCAAGCAAGCGTCTCGGGCGGAATGCAACTGCGACCTTCCTGCATGAACAGGGGCCAAGCCGTGTGGCATCCTTGCCATGCGTCGTTCCTGCCGCGACATGGTTGATCGGCCGGAAATTGGGCACATTCACCGATTTCCCGGAAATCGGTGAATGTCCCCTATTTCCGCAGGAGGGAGTGCAACAGTGATCAGGCGAATCGAATCCGGCCCGCGCATGTCGCAGGCCGTCGTGCACGGCGACAAGGTCTACGTGGCCGGGCAGGTCGCCGATGACCCGACCGTCGATGTGACCGGCCAGACGGTGCAGATCCTGGCGAGCATCGACCGGTTGCTGGCTGCTGCCGGCAGCGACAAGACACGGATCCTGTCCGCGAACATCTACCTCGCGGACATCGGCACGTTCGCGCAGATGAATGCAGCCTGGGATGCCTGGGTGCCGGCCGGCCATACCCCGGCGCGCGCCACGGTCGAGGCCCGCCTGGCCGCGCCCCAGTACAAAGTGGAGATCCAGGTCCTGGCGGCCATTTGATTGGCCTCGCTATGTAGTTGATTGGGTTCAGGTTCTGGCAGGGGCTGGGGGCCGGCCCGTATCGTCGCGCGGAGCGGGTCGCGAGCGGCTAAACTGCGCGCCCCCATGCAGACCGACCCCCACCTTTACGTCGACGCCGACGCCTGTCCCGTCAAGCCCGAGGCCGCGAAGGTCGCCGAGCGGCACGGCTTGGCCGTCACGTTCGTCGCCAACGCCTGGATGCAGCTGCCGCGTGCGCCGAAGGTGCGCATGCAGGTGGTCACCGGGGCATTCGACGCGGCCGACGACTGGATCGTCGAGCAAGTGGTGGCGGCCGACGTCGTCGTCACCGCCGACATCCCGCTGGCGTCGCGTTGCCTGCAGAAGGGCGCTCGCGTGCTGGGTCCGTCAGGCAAGCCGTTCACGCCCGACAACATCGGCAATGCACTCGCGACTCGCGAACTCATGTCTGACCTGCGCGCATACGGCGTGGGTGGCGGTCCGCCGCCGTTCGGTCCACGCGACCGTTCCCGTTTCCTCGACGCGCTCGAACTGGCAGTACGCGAGGCCAAGCGCCAGCGTGCCAGCCTCGTGCCCGCGTCCGTTCCTTCACCTCCCATGGCGTCCTGAATGCTTTCCACGACCAACCTCTCCATCCAGTTCGAAGCCAAGCCGCTGTTCGAGCACGTCAGCGTCAAGTTCAGCGACGGCAATCGCTACGGCCTGATCGGCGCCAACGGCTGCGGCAAATCCACGCTCATGAAGATCCTGGGCGGCGAGATCGAACAGAGCTCCGGCGAAGTCGTGCTGCAGGCCGGCATGCGCATGGGCAAGCTGAACCAGAACCAGTTCGCGTACGAGGACGAGCGCGTGCTCGACGTGGTCATGCAGGGCCATGCCGAGATGTGGAAGGCGATGCGCGAGCGCGACGCCATCTATGCGAACGCGGAAGCCAGCGACGACGACTACATGCGGGCCGCGGAACTCGAAGGCAAGGTGGCCGAGTACGATGGCTACACCGCGGAGGCGCGCGCGGGCGCGATCCTGATCGACGCCGGCATCGAAGAAGACAAGCACAACCTGCCGATGCGCGAGATTCCGCCGGGCCTCAAGCTGCGCGTGCTGCTGGCGCAGGCCCTGTTCTCGCGCCCGGACGTGCTGTTGCTCGACGAACCCACCAACAACCTCGACATCCATTCGATCGGCTGGCTCGAGCGCACGATCAACGCGTACGACGCGACCATGATCATCATCAGCCACGACCGGCACTTCCTGAACCAGGTGTGCACGCACATCGCCGACCTCGATTACCAGCAGCTCAAGATCTATCCCGGCAACTACGACGACTTCATGCTGGCATCGGTGCAGGCACGGCAGCGCGTCGAGGCCTCGAACGCCAAGGCGAAGGCGCAGATCTCCGACCTGCAGGAGTTCGTGCGGCGCTTCTCGGCGAACGCCTCCAAGGCGCGCCAGGCCACCTCGCGCAAGCGGCAGCTCGAGAAGATCAAGATCGAGGAAATCCGCCCCTCGTCGCGCCAGAACCCGTACATCCGGTTCGAGCAGGCGAAGAAGCTGTATCGCTCGGCCGTCACGGTCGACGGCCTGACCTTCCGTTATCCGGGCGCCGACAAGGACATCTTCACCAACCTCAAGTTCACGATCGAAGCCGAGCAGCGCGTCGCCATCATCGGTCCGAACGGCATCGGCAAGACCACGCTGATGCGTTGCCTCGCCGGCGACCTCGCGCCGACCGCGGGCACGATCACCTGGGTGGAGAATGCGCAGGTGGGCTACATGCCGCAGGATCCCAGCGCCGAGTTCGAACAGAAAATGGACCTGCTCACGTGGATGTCCACCTGGACCGGCAAGGCCGACGACGAACAGATCACGCGCGCCACGCTCGGGCGCCTGCTGTTCTCGGGCGACGAGACCAAGAAGCAGGTCAAGGTGCTGTCGGGCGGCGAGAAGGGCCGCATGATGTACGGCAAGCTCATGCTGACGCGGCCGAACGTCATGCTGATGGACGAGCCCACCAACCACATGGACATGGAAACGATCGAGTCGCTGCAGATCGGCCTGGAAAAGTACCCCGGCACGCTGATCTTTGTTTCGCACGACCGTGAGTTCGTGGGTGGTCTTGCCAACCGCATGATCGAGCTGAAGCCCGATGGCAGCGTCACGGACTTCACCGGCAGCTACGACGAGTATCTCGACGCCCAGGGGCTCGAGTCGTAGGACTAGCTCGTCCGGCTGCGTTATGCTCGCCGTCAACTTGAAGCAGGCGGAAGGAAACGGAACCATGGCGCGACCGATACTGAGCACGTTGGCACTCGCATTGGGATTGCTGGCGCTGCCCGCCATGGCAGGCGAGGCGACGCACGAGCCCAAGGCCCGCGAGATCTACGCGCGCATCATCGAGTTCCGTACGGCCGAGGGCCAGAAACAGGTTCCGGCGATGGTCGCCTACCTGAAAGACGTGCTGACCAAGGCGGGCGTCCCTGCAGCCGACATCGCAACTCTCGATTCCGGTGAGGCGCAGGCGATGCTCGTGCGAGTGCCTGGGCGGGAGCGCGGTCGGCCGATCCTGTTCTCGGCCCACATGGATGTCGTCGATGCCCGCCCCGAGGACTGGGAACGCAGTCCATTCACGCTGATCGAAGAGAACGGCGTGTTCTACGGCCGCGGCACCAGCGACAACAAGGCGGGCGTCACCGCGTTGATGTCGACGATCCTGCGCATGCACGAAGCGAAGCTGCAGCCGGAGCGTGATCTCGTCTTCGGGTTCGTCGGCGACGAAGAAACCGGCATGCTCACGACGAAACTGATTGCCGATCATCCGTGGGTCGCCAACGCCGAGTTCGCCATCAACACGGACGCCGGTGGCGGCCTGCTCGACGATGCAACGGGCAAGCCGCTCATCTACCTCGTGCAGGGCGCCGAGAAAACCTACGCCTCCTTCGTCCTGTCCGTCACCAACCCCGGCGGCCACAGTTCCCGCCCCCGCGCGGACAACGCGATCTATCAGCTCGCGCGCGCGATCACCAAGGTCGAGGGGTACCGCTTTCCGGTGATGGCCAACGACCTGACCCGCGCGTATCTCGGCGCCGTGGGCCAGGCCCAGCCGGGCGAGGTCGGCGATGCGTTGCGGCGGTTTGCCGCCGATCCCACCGACGCGGCCGCGGCAGAGACGCTTGCCGGAGCGCCCGAGTTCGTGGGCACGACGCGCACGACCTGCGTGGCGACGATGCTCGATGCGGGGCACGCCGAGAACGCGCTGCCGCAGAAGGCGAAGGCCGTCGTCAACTGCCGCATCTTCCCGGGCGTGCCGGTCGAGACAGTGCGCGAGGCGCTCGTGACGGCAATCGCCGACTCCGGGGTGGCCGTGATCACGCAGGACGATCCGCAGGCGAGTCCCGTGTCAGAGATGCGACCCGACGTGATGAAGGCCATCACGCGCGCGGTGCACGACAAGTACCCGGGTGTGCCGGTCGTTCCGTACCTGGAGTCCGGCGGCACCGACGGCAAGGTCTATCGCACGGAGGGCATCCCGACGTTCGCAAGCTCGGGCTTGTTCTCGAAGCCCTCCGAGATGTACGCGCACGGGCTCAACGAACGCCTGCCGGTCCGGTCGTTCTACGAGGGACTCGACCACATCTACCGGCTTGCGGTGGAACTCAGCGGGGCGAAGCGGGCGCGTTGAGGCTCCGGGCGAACAGATTTACATCGACGCCCGGCAGGCCCGAATACCGCAGCTGCTTTTCGACGGCGAACCCGAGCTTGGCCAGCACGCCGGCTGAAGCCAGGTTGTCGGGGTGGACCATCGCAACGAGTCGCGTGAGGCCGAGGTCTGCGCGGGCGAACTCGATCGAAGCCCGTCCTGCCTCCGTGGCGAGCCCCATGCCCCAGAACTCGGGCAGGAAGCGGTAGCCGAGTTCGGTTTCGCCGATCTCTGGAACGTACTTGAGGCCGCTGAACCCGATCACTGCGCCGGATTCCTTCCATACGCAGGCAAAGCGGCCATAGCCGTACGTCGCATAGTCCTGGAAGGGCGCCGCCACCATGAACGCCCGCGCTTCGTCGAGCGACGCCCACGGCGTGCTCTGGGCATAGCGGATGATCTCGGGCCTGGAGCCGAGTTGAAAGAATGCCGGCAGGTCGTCGAGCGTGAAACGCCGGAGGATCAGGCGGCCCGTGTCGATGATTTTGTTCATTAAATGAAGATTGGTCGGGATGAAAGGATTTGAACCTTCGACTCCTACGTCCCGAACGTAGTGCTCTACCAGGCTGAGCTACATCCCGAATCCAGTGCAGCGCCGAGGGCCTTCCAGGTTGCGCGGCTCGGGTGGCCGCCGGGAGGCGAGGGCGGCGGGCAGGCCCCGCTGAGAGCCGCGCAGTCTACTGAATGACCGCCCCTGATTCAATCAAATGACCGCCAGCACGCCCAATCAATAGGTCCGGGCCACCGCAAACTCCGCCAGTGCCTCGAGCGCGTTGCGATAGGGCGACTCGGGCAGCCGGTGCAATGACGCGACGGCCAGGTCTTTCTCGCGCTGGGCCATCCGGGCCGTGTATTCGAGGCCGCCCGCTGCCGCGATCAGCTGCGTGATCCGGTCCAGGTCCTCGATGCCGCCATTCTCGATGGCCGTCCGCAGCAGCGATGCATCGGCTGCGGACGAGTTCGCCAGTGCGTGGATGACCGGCAGGGTCGGCTTGCCCTCGGCGAGGTCGTCCCCGAGATTCTTCCCGAGCGCGTCCGCCGTCGAGTTGTAGTCGAGCGCGTCGTCGACGAGCTGGAATGCGGTGCCCAGGTGGCGCCCGTAATCGACCATCGCGTGCTCGATGGCAGGCGGCGAACCGGACAGGATCGCGGCCATCTGCGCGCCCGCCTCGAACAGCTTTGCCGTCTTGCGGTAGATCACCTCGAGGTACCGCTGCTCGGTGGTCTCCGGGTCGTGCGCGTTCATGAGCTGCAGCACTTCGCCTTCGGCGATGGTGTTGGTCGCGTTCGCCATCACTTCCTGGATGCGCAGGTCGCCCAGTTCGACCATCATCTGGAACGCCCGGGAATACAGGTAATCGCCCACCAGCACGCTCGCTTCGTTGCCGAAGACGTGGTTTGCGGTGTTGCGGCCACGGCGCATGTCCGAGCCGTCCACGACGTCGTCGTGGAGCAGGGTGGCCGTATGGATGAACTCGATGATGGCCGCCGCCGGAACGTGCTTTTCACCCGTGTGGCCGCAGGCCTTCGCGGCCACGACGACGCTGAGGGGACGCAGCCGCTTGCCGCCGCCGCCGATGATGTACTGCGACACCTGGTTGACCAGTACGATGTCGCTGGCCAGGCGCCTGACGATGGTCTCGTCGACGCGTTGGAGGTCAGCCGTGACAAGCGCCCGGATTGCTTCGAGTTGCATTCGCGCGACAAACCGCCGGAATGGATTGGAGTGGGGGTGAACCCGGCATGGTACCTGTCACCCTCCCCGGAGGGAATGGCGGCGAACCCCTAAGCGCTTGATTTCAGCGGGTCGGTCCCCTAGAATTCCGCGTCTTTCTGCCGGGATTCCCGGCAGCCATCGTTACAGGTTTGGAGTAAGGCTCATGTACGCGGTCATTGCGACGGGCGGCAAGCAGTATCGTGTCGCCGAAGGCGACGTGGTGCGCATCGAAAAACTGACCGCCGAAGTCGGCGCCGCCGTCGAATTCGACAAGGTGCTGTTGGTCGGCAGTGGCGGCAACCTCAAGGTGGGCGCACCCCTGGTCGCCGGCAGCAAGGTGTCCGCCGTCGTGCACAAGCACGGCAAGGGCGACAAGAAGGTGATCGTGAAATTCCGCCGGCGCAAGCACTACCTGCGCCAGGGCACGCATCGCCAGTTCTTCACCGACGTCAAGATCACCGGCATCCAGGCCTGAGCCTGGGCGCTGACCACACTTTCCGGAGTCCACTGCAATGGCACATAAAAAGGCAGGCGGTTCAACCAAGAACGGCCGCGAGTCCGAGAGCAAGCGCCTCGGCCTGAAGAAGTTCGGCGGTGAAGCCGTCATCGCCGGCAACATCCTCGTGCGTCAGCGCGGCACGGCCTACCGTGCGGGCGACAACGTGGGCGTCGGCACCGACCACACGCTGTTCGCGCTCACCGACGGCACCGTGCAGTTCAAGCGCAAGGGCGTCGAACAGCGCGTTCACGTCAGCGTCGAGCCCAGCAAGGCCTGACTCTCACCTCTCCCGTGCTTCGCATGGGAGAGGTCGGGCGACAGCCCGGGTGAGGGTTCGATCTGCTGCGCAGAGCCGACAAGAGGCCCCGGTGTCCCCGGGGCCTTCTTGTTTCCGACTAGCCCCTAACCCCTATCCCCTAACCCCTTCCCAATGAAATTCGTCGACGAAGCAACGATCAAGGTCCAGGCCGGCAACGGCGGCCGCGGCATGGTCAGCTTTCGCCGCGAAAAATTCATTCCGTTCGGCGGGCCCGACGGGGGTGACGGCGGCGACGGTGGCGACATCTACCTCGTCGCCAAGGCGGGCCTCAACACGCTCGCCGACTTCCGCTACATGCGCACGTTCAAGGCCGTCAACGGCGAACCGGGCGGCAGCGCGGACTGCAGCGGGCGCGGTGGCGCCGATCTCGAAGTGCAGGTGCCGATCGGCACGGTGATCTACTCGGTGGACACCGACGAGACGCTGGGCGATCTCGCGACCGACGGCGCACGCATCATGGTCGCCAAGGGCGGCCAGGGTGGCCTGGGCAACCCGCGCTTCAAGAGCAGCACCAACCGCACGCCGCGCACCGCCACTCCCGGCACGCCCGGCGAGAAGCGCGAACTGCGGCTCGAACTCAAGCTGCTGGCCGACGTGGGCCTGCTCGGCCTGCCCAATGCGGGCAAATCGACGCTGATCAGCGTCGTATCGTCGGCCAAGCCCAAGATTGCGGACTATCCGTTCACCACGCTGCACCCCAACCTGGGCGTCGTGTACGTGGGCGAGCATCGCAGCTTCGTCATGGCCGACATCCCGGGCGTGATCGAAGGCGCGGCGGAAGGGGCGGGCCTCGGCATCCGCTTCCTCAGGCACCTGCAGCGCACGCGGTTGCTGCTGCACCTGATCGACATCGTTCCGCCGGATCCGGATGCCGATCCGGTCGTCGATGCGCGCTCGATCGCGGGCGAGCTCAAGAAGTTCAGCCCGGAACTGGCCAAGCGCGAGCGCTGGCTGGTGCTGAACAAGATCGACCTGTTGCCGCCCGCCGATGCGGAAAAGCGCTGCAAGGAAATCGTGCGCCGGTTGCGCTGGAAGGGCCCGGTCTACCGCATTTCAGGCGTCACCCGGCAGGGTACGCAGCAGTTGTGCTTCGACATCATGAAGCGGCTCGAGGAAATCCAGCTGGCCCCGGAGCCTGTTGTCGGCGACGACGACGAATAGGGCAATCGGGTTGCAGTCACTGCACATGAAAAAGCCGGCATGAAGCCGGCTTTTTCTTGAGGCTAAAGACACCGGCGAGGCCGATGTCCAGCAGCGGCAGCGCGCAGTTACTTGGCGGCGGCGCCGAGAGCCTTGATCTTGGCGTTCAGCTCGCTCTTGTGGCGGGCAGCCTTGTTGGCGTGAATGATGCCCTTGGTCACCATCGTGTCGATCACCGGCTGCGCGGCCTTGTAGGCGGCGGTGGCTTCGGTCTTGTCGCCGGCGCCGATGGCGGTCAGCACTTTCTTGATCGAGGTGCGCAGGCGCGAGCGGGCCGCCATGTTATGGGCACGACGCTTCACATCCTGCTTGGCACGCTTTTCTGCGGACTTGATGTTCGCCACTGACTTGAGCTCCTGCGACCGGCGTGCCCACCCTGGGGACGACCGAGCTTCGGGTAATCGGGTTAAAGAGCCGCGTATTTTGGGCGTAGGAGGGCGTCAGGTCAAGCGGCGGGAAGGGACTAGGGGTTAGGGGCTAGGGGTTAGGGGCAGGGGTAGTCGGAGGCGACGGCTGCCAGGCGGAAGTTTGGAGCGAGCCCCTCCGACTAGCCCCTAGCCCCTAGCCCCTGCCCCTCTCCGGTATCATTCGCGACCCATGCCCCCGACCCCGAACGCCCCTTGAGCGGCGGTTTCTTCCGCAGCACCTCGATCGTCGGCGCGTTCACGCTCATTTCGCGCGTGACCGGCCTGCTGCGCGACATGGTCTATTCCCGGATGTTCGGCGCCGGGCTGCTCATGGACGCCTTCCTGGTCGCGTTCAAGATCCCCAATTTCATGCGCCGCCTGTTCGCCGAAGGCGCGTTCTCGCAGGCCTTCGTCCCGGTGGTCTCGGAGTACAAGGTCCAGCGCGAGCACCAGGAGGTGCGCGAACTGATCGACAGCGCCATGGGCACGATGGCCTGGTTCCTCTCGATGCTGACCATCGTGGGCGTCGTCGCCGCCCCGGTGCTCGTGATGCTCTTCGCCCCGGGCTTCCGCGCGGACGGCGACCGCTTCGACCTGACGGTCGACATGCTGCGCTGGACGTTCCCGTACATCCTGTTCGTGTCGCTGGCCGCGCTCGCGGGCGGCGTGCTGAACAGCTACGGCAAGTTCGCCGTGCCTGCGACCACGTCGACGCTCATGAACGTGGTCATGATCGTCTTCGCTGCGTTCATCGCCCCGCATTTCGCGCAGCCGGGCATCGCGCTTGCGATCGGCGTATTCGTCTCGGGCCTGGTGCAGCTCGGGTTCCAGCTGCCCTTCATGATCAAGCTCGGCCTGCTGCGCCGGCCACGCTGGAACTGGGGGCACGAGGGCGTGCGCAAGATCGGCCGGCTGATGCTGCCCGCCATCTTCGGCTCGTCGGTGTCGCAGGTCGCGCTGCTGCTCGACACGCTGATCGCGTCGTTTCTCGTGACCGGGAGCATCGCGTGGCTCTACTACGCAGACCGCCTGGTCGAGTTTCCGCTCGGCGTGTTCTCGATTGCGCTTGCCACGGTGATCCTGCCCGGGCTCGCGGCGCACCACGCGGCGCAGTCGCCCGAGCGTTTCGCCTCGACGCTCGACTGGGCGGTGAAGCTCACCACCATCGTCGTCCTGCCCGCGACGGTCGCGCTGCTGCTGCTGGCGGGCCCGCTCACGATCGTCATCTTTCATTACGGCAAGTTCGACGAGCAGGACGTGCGCATGTCGACGCTGGCGCTGATGGCGTACTCGGGCGGCCTGATGGGATTCAGCATGGTGAAAGTGCTGGCACCCGGTTTCTTCGCGCGCCAGGACACGAAAACGCCCGTCAAGATCGGCGTGCAGTCGCTCGCGCTCAGCATGGGCCTCAACCTGGCCGTGGTGCTGCCGCTCGCCCTCATGCATCCCGACCGGCCCGGCCTGCACGCGCTGCTGGCGCTCAATACCGGTATCGGGGCCTGGTTCAACGCCGCGATGCTGTACCGCGGCTTGCGCCGACAGGGCGTGTTGCGGCACTCGACCGGCTGGCGCAGGACGCTGTGGCAGGTACTCGCGGCCAACGTCGCGATGGGTTTGTTCCTCTGGTTCGTTGCGGGCGACACGCAGCGCTGGCTCGACATGAACGCCTGGCATCGCGTCGGCTGGATGGGCGTGCTCGTCGTCGGCGGCGCGGGCATCTATTTCGGGGTGCTGTACGTGCTGGGCATGCGTGTGCGCGACCTGCGGCACCAGAAGATCGACATGTTGCCGCCACCGGTGGACACCGCGAAGTGACGAGCAAGGCGTCGTGCAGGATCGAACTGGTTCGCGGCCTGCACAACCTGCGGCCGCGGCATCGCGGTTGCGTCGCGACCATCGGCAATTACGACGGCGTGCATCGCGGCCACCAGCACATGCTGCAGGCAGTGCGGAGCAAGGCCGACGAACTCGGCCTCCCGGCGACCGTCGTCACCTTCGAGCCCACGCCGCGCGAGTATTTCGAGGGCGCCTCGGCGCCAGCGCGTCTCATGCGCCTGCGCGAGAAGCTCGACGCGCTCGCGCTGTATGGCATCGATCGCGTCGTGCTGCTGCGTTTCGACGAGCGCATGCGCAATTTCAGCGCGGCGGCCTTCGAGCAGTCGCTGCTCGCCGATGCGCTCGGCGTCCGTCACATCGTGGTCGGCCACGACTTCCACTACGCGCGCAAGCGCGAGGGGAACATCCTGTCGTTGCGGGCAGCGGGCGAGCGGCACGGGTTTACCGTGGCCGAGGTCGGGGAGTTCCTGGTCGGCGGCGAGCGCGTCAGCAGCTCGCTGGTGCGGGCCGCGTTGGGCGCCAACGACCTCGAACGGGCCGCGCTGCTGCTCGGACGCCCCTACCGCATGACGGGGCGGGTGCGCCGGGGTGCGCAGCTCGGGCGCACGCTGGGGTATCCCACCGCGAATCTCGCTCTGCACCGCAAGGTGGTGCCGCTGTGGGGCATCCTCGCGGTGCGGGTCAGCGGTGGCGGGCTGCGGGACCATCCGGCCGTGGTCAGCCTGGGCACCCGGCCCACGGTGAATGGCGTTGATCCGCTGCTCGAGGTGCACCTCTTCGATTTCGACGGCGATCTGTACGGCCAGTACCTCAGCGTGGACTTCGTGCACTGGCTGCGCGCCGAGCAGAAATTCGCGTCCCTGGACGACCTGGTCGCGCAAATGCACATCGATTCGGCCCAGGCGCGCGCCGCACTGGCGTGAGGGATGGGCTGGGGCGGCGGCAGCCTGGCGCGGCCGCCGCTTACCGCAGCACGCCTGAAGTCTGGACTAAATACCTGAATTGCATCACTATTTCGGGTTCCCTGCGCGCATGCGTCGTCGCTCCTGAAAACCCCGCCCATGGCTGACTACAAGAACACAGTAAACCTGCCCGACACGGCGTTCGCCATGAAGGCCGATCTGGCGCGCCGCGAGCCCGAGATGCTGGCGTGGTGGGAAGAGCACCGCACGTACGAAAAGCTGCGCGCAATCGCCGCGGACCGCCCGAAGTTCATCCTGCACGACGGCCCTCCGTACGCGAACGGCGCGATCCACATCGGGCACGCGGTCAACAAGATCCTGAAGGACATCATCGTCAAGTCGCGCACGCTCGACGGCTTCGACGCGCCTTACGTGCCCGGCTGGGACTGCCACGGCCTGCCCATCGAACACGCGGTCGAGAAGGTGCGGGGCCGCGAGATGAAGCAGCTCGACGCCAAGGCGTTTCGCCAGGCGTGCCGCGAGTTCGCGCTCGAGCAGATCGACGTCCAGCGCAAGGACTTCATCCGTCTCGGCGTCATGGGCGACTGGTTCAACCCGTACCTGACGCTCGCGCCGCGCTACGAGGCGGAGCAGTTGCGCGCGTTCGCGCAGATCATCCGCAACGGCCACCTCTACAAGGGCTACAAGCCGGTGCACTGGTGCCTCGACTGCCGCTCGGCGCTGGCCGAAGCCGAGGTCGAATACGAAGAGCGCACGTCGCCGTCGATCGACGTGAAGTTTGCAGCGGTCGATGGTGCGGACCTCGCGCGGCGCTTCGGCCTGCAAGCGTTGCCGCCGGGCCGCGCCAGCATCGTGATCTGGACCACGACGCCCTGGACGCTGCCGGCCAACCAGGCTGTCGCGGTTCACCCTGAGTTCGACTACTCGCTGCTGCGCGTCAGCCGCACGTCGCAGTTCGACGACGTCCACAGCGGTGTCGAGACACTGCTGGTTGCGAGCGAACTCGCGCCGGCCGTGCTGAAGCGCGCGGGCCTTGCCGCTTCGCAGGAAATCGGCCGCGTGAAAGGCGCAGAGCTCGAGCACCTGCGCGTGCGGCATCCTTTCTACGACCGCGTCGTGCCCGTGATTCTCGGCGAGCACGTGACCCTCGAAAGCGGCACCGGCGCCGTGCACACCGCGCCGGGCCACGGCCAGGAAGACTTCATCGTCGGCAAGAAGTACGGCCTCGAGGTCGACAATCCCGTCGGCAGCGACGGGCGCTTCCTGCCGGCCACGCCGATCTTCGCCGGCGAGAAAGTGTTCGAGGCCAACAAGCACGTGGTCGAGGTGCTGCGCGAAAGCGGCGCGCTGCTGCACCACGAGGCGTACCAGCACAGCTACCCGCACTGCTGGCGCCACAAGACGCCGGTGATCTTCCGTGCGACGCCGCAATGGTTCATCAGCATGGAGCAGGCCGGGCTGCGCGCCGCGGCACTGGCCGAGATCGGCAAGGTCGAGTGGACGCCGGGCTGGGGCGAGCAGCGCATCTACAGCATGATCGCGGGCCGCCCCGACTGGTGCATCTCGCGCCAGCGCATGTGGGGCGTGCCGCTGTCGCTGTTCACGCACAAGGAGACGGGCGAACTGCATCCGCGCACCGCGGAGCTGGTGGACCAGGTGGCCGAACTCGTGGCCCGTGACGGCATCGACGCCTGGTTCGAACTCGATCCGGCCACGCTGCTCGGCGCCGACGCGCCGAGTTACGAGAAAGTCACCGACATCATGGACGTGTGGGTCGACTCGGGCGTGTCGCATCACTGCGTCTCGCAGAGCCGGCCCGAGATCCGCACGCCGGCCGACCTTTATCTCGAAGGTTCCGACCAGCATCGCGGCTGGTTCCACAGCTCGCTGCTGACCTCGGTGGCGCAGAAAGGCCACGCGCCCTACAAGGGCGTGCTCACCCACGGTTTCACCGTGGACGAGAAGGGCCGCAAGATGTCCAAGTCGCTCGGCAACGTCGTGCTGCCGCAGAAGGTGATGAGCACGCTCGGCGCCGACGTGCTGCGGCTGTGGGTCGCAGCCACCGATTACGCCAACGAGATCAGCGTCTCCGACGAGATCCTCAAGCGCACGTCGGATTCGTATCGCCGCATCCGCAACACCGTCCGTTTCCTGCTGGGCAACCTGGCGGGCTTCGATCCCGCGCGCGATGCGGTGCCGGTCGAGCAGATGGTGGCGCTCGATCGCTGGGCGCTCGCGCGCACGCGCGAACTGCAGGACGAAGTGATCGCCGCCTATCGCAGCTACGACTTCCACGTGATCTACCAGAAGCTCCACAACTTCTGCGTGGTCGACCTGGGCGGCTTCTACCTCGACGTGCTGAAGGATCGCCTGTACACCACGCCGGCGGCAGGGCACCCGCGGCGCTCGGCGCAGACGGCCATGTACTGGATCGCCGAGGCGATGGTGCGCTGGCTCGCGCCGATCATGTCGTTCACGGCCGAGGAGATTTGGGCGTTCATGCCGGGTAAGCGTGCCGAGTCAGTGTTCTTTACGACGTGGGCGGACATCCCGGCCACCGCGCACCTGTCGCAACCCGTCGACTGGCCGAAGGTGCTGGAGGCGCGCGCTGCAGTCCTGCGCGAGCTCGAAACACTGCGCGTCGCAAACCAGATCGGCGCGCCGCTCGACGCGGACGTCACGCTGTACGGCACGCCTGACTGGACGGCGGCCCTGCAGCCACTGGGTGAGGAGCTGCGCTTCGTGCTGATCACCTCGACCGCCGCGGTGGTCGACGCGGCGGCAAGGCCCGCGGACGCCATCGCTGCCGCTGGCGAAGGCAACAGCGGTTTGTGGTTGCACGTGCGCCGATCCGAAGCCGCCAAGTGCGCGCGCTGCTGGCACAAGCGGGCCGACGTGGGTACCGTGGCGGCCCACCCGGAACTGTGCGGGCGCTGCGTGGTCAACCTCGACGGGGCAGGCGAGTCACGCCAGTACGCCTGACAGCAGAGATCAAGGACGCGATGACCACACCAGACAAGCCGACGCCTCACGGCAACACGACCCACGCGACCAGCGCGGCCTCGGCCGCACTCGCTTCGATTGCCAGCCTGGGCAGCCAGCGCACGCACCCGGCGGCCTGGCTGTGGCTGTCGGCGTTCGTCATCGGCTTCGACCAGGTCACCAAGTTCCTGGCCACGAGGTTCCTCGAGCTCTACGAGCGTGTCGAAGTGCTGCCGGTGCTCGATTTCACGTTGCTGCACAACACCGGCGCCGCTTTCTCGATCCTGGCGAACGCGTCGGGCTGGCAGCGCAGCTTCTTCATTACGCTGGGCCTCGTCGTGAGCGCGGCGCTGATCGTGTGGCTGTGGCGCCTGCCGCGCGGCGAGAAGTTCCTGCCGCTTGCACTTGCGCTGATCGTCGGCGGCGCCATCGGCAACGTGATCGACCGCATCCTGCATGGCTACGTCATCGACTTCATCCATGCGCACTGGGGCGGCGCGTATTTCCCGGCGTTCAATATCGCCGACAGCGCGATCACGATCGGTGCGGCGCTGATGATCCTCGACGCCTTTCGCGAGCGCCGCTGACCGTGCAGATCCTGCTCGCCAATCCCCGCGGGTTCTGCGCCGGAGTCGACCGGGCGATCGACATCGTCGAGCGCGCGCTGGAGCTGTTCGGCGCGCCGATCTTCGTGCGGCACGAAGTGGTGCACAACAAGTTCGTGGTCGACCGGTTGCGCGGCCTCGGGGCCGTGTTCGTCGAGGAACTCGACGAGGTGCCCGACGGCGCCACGGTGATCTTCAGTGCCCACGGCGTCTCGAAGGCGGTGCAAACCGAGGCCAAGCGGCGTGAGTTGCGCGTGTTCGACGCGACCTGTCCGCTGGTCACCAAGGTGCACATGGAGGTATCGCGCTACGGGCGCGACGGCCGCGACGTGATCCTGATCGGGCACGAGGGCCACCCGGAGGTGGAGGGCACGATGGGGCAGTTCGACGCAACGCAGGGCGGCCGCATCTGCCTCGTCGAGGACGTTGCCGACGTCGAGCAGCTGCACGTGCGCGACCCGTCCCGCGTGGGCGTGGTCACGCAGACCACGCTGTCGGTGGACGACACCGCCGAGGTGCTCGAGGCGTTGCAACGCAAGTTCCCGACACTGGCCACGCCGCGCAAGGAAGACATCTGCTACGCGACGCAGAACCGGCAGGACGCCGTCAAGAAGCTGGTCGCGACGTGCGACGTGATGGTCGTCGTCGGCTCGGCGTCCAGCTCCAATTCCAATCGCCTGCGCGAGATTGCCGAGAAAGCCGGCATTCCGGGTTACCTCGTCGATGGGCCCGACGACCTGCGCGTCGAGTGGTTCACGGACAAGAGCACGGTGGGCGTCACGGCCGGCGCGTCGGCGCCGGAGCTGCTCGTGCAGCGCGTCGTGGGGCGGCTGCGGGAGTGGGGCGGCGCAGGGCGCCGCCGAAGTCGAAGGCCGCGCGGAACACGTCGTGTTTGCGTTGCCGCGGGAACTGCGGGCCACGAAGGCCAAGGCAGACGACGCGCCGGTTTGATTCCACTGCGCCGGACTCGCCGTCCACTGCAGGGTTCTTATCTGAGCGGCAGTGCGGTGCGCCTCACCGCGACCAGCAATCGGCATGCGTGGCGCTGCGCGCGCCGGCAGCGTCGAGGCCGAACCGCGCACAGTGCACGTCATGCATCTGGTCGCCCAGGGCGGTTGCGGTCGCCGTGAATGTGCTGGCATCCGCGCTGTCGATGGCGACGGCGATAGTTTCCGCCCGCGGTGACGGCGCGCGATCCGAGGCCGTCCGGCGGCGCGGCATCGAGTTCCGTCGTGTACTCGTTGTGCTGCAGGTAGTGACTTTTCCTGCGCGGCCGCCACTGCCAGCAGCGCCGACCGTCGCTTCCACCCGGTGCGCGCGCAGCACGTAAGCGCGGTAGGCCGGCACCGCCGCCAGGGCCAGGATCGCCACGATGGCGACGACGACGAGCAGCTCGATCAGCGACAGCCCTGTGGCGACCGTCCGGATTGGCCCCGTGATTGCGCATGGCGCCAGCGCGCATGTCGCTTCATTCTGCCTCCGCTTCGACGCCACGACGTGCGACTGGGCGCGGGATAGGGCGAGGGCGGCGCACGCAGCGTCGTCCGGATCGCAGGCGTGGCAGGGCCCTCCGTCCAGCCGGCCGGGCGCAGCACCTTGAACGACTGCACCAGCGTGCTGGCTGCCGCCGCGCGCGCTGAAGCCCGTCGCCTCGATCACGAAATGGAATGCCGTGAGGAGCGCAGCCGGGTCCGTCGGCCGGCAGTCCGCTGGGCGTCGAGCCGGCGAAGTACAGGCGATAGGCGTAGGCTGTCCGCGGCCGCATCGGGCACGGGCAATCGCCCGCCAGTCGGCAGGCACGATCCGCGGCGCTGCGCGAGCGTAGCCGACGTGGCGAGGTCGGGGGCCTGCAGCGCCTGCTCGATGCCGTATTCGGCTGCCTGGAACGCACGTTCGCGCTGCTCCACGTTCGCGGCGATGCGCAGCTCGACGAGCGCCGCGGTGAACCCAGCGATGGCCAGTATCGCGAACACCGTGAGCAGCAGCAGGCACGTGGCCAGCGCAAAGCCGCGCCGGCGTCGCGCAGTGCGGCACGGCGGCGAATCGCGGGTGCGAAGCTGCGGTCATGGCCGTGCATTCCGCAGTGGATGGTCTTGCGAGACGAGCATGCGGGCGTAGCCGTCGTCTGCTCGCCGGCCAGTTGCGATCCGCATAGCTCGATGCGGCATATGCCGCCGTCGCGCCGGAGCGCTCCACGCCGCGCACCCGCAGCCAGAGCCGCACGCAGCACCGGTCGCGCACCCGCCGGCACTGCTTCAGGCTCGAAGATAGCTGTCGAGCGCGCCGTCACCGTCGACGTCCGCGCCGATGCGAAACTGCAGGTCTTCGACGCCCGGGCGCGATTTCTTCGTCGCTGACGCCGGGGCCGCCGGTGAGCAGCTTGCGCCGCAGCGCCGGCACGCCGGCCCGACGCTCGAATCGACGCTGACGTAGTACGCGTGCACGAGCAGGCTGCGCAACTCCGAGGGCGGGGCCATGCCCGGCGCGGCCGCAAGCGGGAAGCCCGCCGGAATCGCGTTGCCAGTGTCCTGGGCGACGAACAACTGCGCCTGCTCGCGTCGTCGAGATCAGCAGCACCTCGTCCCGCACGGCAGCGGGCACGGTGCGTGCTCGACAGTGCGATCGGCGCGCGCGCTGGCCCGGCGCACGATGAGCACGTCCGCTCCGGGCTGAGCGCCGCCCGCGCTGCCGCGCAGTTGGCGACGGCTCAGGTAGCGATTGTTGGTGCCGTCGATCGGATCGTCGACGTCGGTCACCCACGGCGCGCCGCCGCAGCGCGCCGGAAAGGCGAACGAGGGATGGATGGCGACGTTTGCACGCCTGTGCGCCAGGCCCCAGTATCCCGCCATGCGCACGTCGGACTCGATCGACGGCCAGCGCCTGGCGCGCGGTTTCGTGCATGCGGGCATGGGCGTCGAGCACGCGCAGCGCAGCGCTGGCCCGCGCCTGCAGCGCGACGGCGGCGGCGATCAGCGAACAGACCGATCGCCAGCGCGGCCAGCGCTTCGACGAGGCCGAAGCCCGTAGTGCTGCACGGCAGCGCGTCGATTGCAGACGCTGCGCTCGCCATCGCTATGCCTGCACCTGCAGCGTATACGCGCCGCCGTCTGCCTGTCGCCGGGCGCACCCAGCGGATCGCTGATCGTGTAGAGGATCGCGTCGGTGCCGGCGACGCTCGCGGCAGCGAGGCTCACGTCGGCACCGGGCAATGCGTTCGCCACGTCGTGCCTGCCATTCGTCGAGATCGCATGCCGCGCGCGTCGACGGCATCGAACGGCGTCGCCAGCGCGCAGCGGCGGCGGGGCAGGGATGCGGCCGCGTCCGGGTCGAGTACGTAGGCCGCGCCCGCGCCTGGAATTCGCGCGGATCCGCTCGGCCAGGTCGGCCGCCAGCGTCGCCGCGGTGGCCAGATAGGCCGCGTCGCGTTCTGTCTGCAGCGCGGTGACCAGCAGCGCGGCGTGACCGAGCAAGCCCACCGCCAGCAGCGCCGCGGCGACGAGCACCTCGGTCAGGGCGAAGCCGGCGGCCAGCGATGGATGCGCACGCGGCGTGCTTCAGTTGCACAGTCCAGCGGATCGCCCGCAGCGGTGCGCGTAGCGATGCGCGGCCGTCCGGTCTGGCTGATGATCACCGCACGGGCGGCGGCGCTGCCCGCGCGCATCGCAGAAGGTGTACGTGGCCGTGACGCCGGCCTGACCGAACGACCGGAACGACAGCGTGCTGCGGTTGCCGCGCAGCTGGCCGCCGTGCCACGGCGAATACACCTGGACCAGCGGCTCGCCTGGATCACGTACTGCTGGGGAGTCGCGGTCGCGATTCTCGAAGGCACCCAGCCTGCCTCCCAGCCGGTGCCGGCCGCGGCGCAGTCTGGCGCGTCCCGGCTGGGGCACAGGCTGACGATGGCATTGCGTTTCATCGCCTCGGAACGCGCGAGATGGATCGACTGGACGAACTGGTTGACCTGCCGTGGAGCGCGCGGCGTCGAGTTGCAGGGTAGCGGAAGGACGGCACGGTGAACCCTGTCACGATCCCCAGCAGGGCGATGGCGAGCAGCAGTTCGGTCAGGGAGAATCCGAGCGGTATCGCGCATCGCGGTGCTGCATCCTGGGGATGAGGCTGCAGCCTGCGCGGGCCCGCGTGTGCGCCGGACAGCCGGATTTACTGACTGCTTCACATAATTTCGCGCGCTGTTGACCTACCTTGGCGGCTGGTGCGATGGACCCGCGCGACGCCCGTGCAATATGTCAAGGCGCATTGCCGTTCGTCCGCTGACCGATGGCCGTCTCATCGGGAAGTCCGGCGGCGCGGCCGGCGTCCATTGAATATTGCTAGCGCAACGAAGTGCAGGAACCCAATGAAACGCCAAGCTGGATTCACGCTCACGGAACTGCTGATCGTCATGGTGATCGCGGCGATCCTCGCGACCATCGCGGTGCCGTCGTACCGCGAGGCCGTGCGCCGCAGCGATCGCCGCGCCGCGCAGTCCGCGATGATGGAGATTGCCAACCGCGAACGGCAGGCCTTCGTTTCCAACCGGGCTTTCCAGGACGAGGACGATCTGGCGTTCACGCTGCCCAGCGGAACTCGAAGGCAAGTACACGTACACCATCGACGTCGACAACGATGCCATCGCCGCCGACGTTCGAGATCGACTTCACGGCCGATCGGCGCGCAGGAGGCCGACGGCGACCTGACCCTGGACAGCGCGGGCCTGAAGACCCCGGCGGAGAAATGGTAACCATGACTGCCATTCACTGCCGCGCAGCAGGGCATCTCGCTGATCGAGGTGCTGATCGCCATGGTCATCCTCGCGATCGGCCTGCTGGGCCTCGTCGGCCTGCAGGGCCGCCTGCACGTCACCCAGGTCGAGTCGTACCAGCGGGCGCAGGCGCTGATCCTGCTGCAGGACATGTCGAACCGGATCGCGCTGAATCGCAACGACGCTGCCGCGTTACGTGACGGCTCGATCCGATCGGCACCGGCATGGCCGGCGGCTGCCCCGTCGCGAACGCGACCCGCGTCGAGCGCGACGTGCGCGAATGGTGCCAGTTCCTGATCGGGCGCCTCGGAGACGCTCGGCGGGCGCAGCCGTTGGTGCGATGGTCGGCGGTCGCGGTTGCGTCGAGGAAACCTCGGCTCCAACGAATACCTGATCACCGTGGCCTGGCAGGGCATGGCGCCCGTCGCCGCGCCGCCGTGACAGCGTGACCGTGCGGCGCGGGCGCTGTACGACGGCCCCGAGGTTCGCCGTGCGTCAACGACCTGTGCCGCCGCATCGTCACGACCGTCGTGCGTATCTCGGACCTGACGCCATGAGACATGACCATGCCGCATAACTCCGGTCGCGCCGCGGCCGCGACGCAGGCGGGCTTCAGCCTCGTCGAGCTGATGGTCTCGATCGTCATCGGGCTCGTCATCCTGGCGGCCATGGTGGCGCTGTTCGTCAACAGCAGCGGCGCCAACCGCGAACTGGCGCGCGCCAACAGCCTGGTCGAGAACGGGCGGCTTGCCATCGAGTTGCTCGAAAGCGACGTCGTGCACGCCGGCTTCTGGGGCTCGTACATGCCCAATTTCGATGACCAGACCTTCGCGGACGTGCCGCCGACCGACGCGTCCGACGGCCGTGCCGGATCCCTGCCTGGCCTACGACACGCCGTGGACCGCCGCAGCACCGGATCAACCTGCATCCACGTGCCGGTCAACGTTTACGACTCGGACGCGTTCTGCGCGCGGCATCGTGTTGAGACAAGCAGGCCGACACGCGACGTGCTGGTGGTGCGGCACGCCGAGCTCTGCGAGGCCGGCTCGGGCGGCAACTGCGAAGACGACGTCGACGGCAACGTCTATTTCCAGTCGAGCCGCTGCCCGGACGACCCGGAACGCTTCCGGTTCGGCATCGCAGCCGACACCGACGTTCGACCTGCAGCAGATCGACTGCGCCGACGGCGGCCGAAAAGCGCAAGTTCGTCTCGAATATCTACTACATCCGCGACTACGCAGTGACGCCGGCGACGGCATCCCGACGCTCGTGCGTTCGTCGTTCGATAGCCTCGGCGGCGGCGTGCCCGCGCAGCAGGCCGGCAGTCGCGCATGATCGAAGGCATCCAGGGATTCCGCGTCGAACTCGGCATCGACAATCTCAGCGAGCCGTACGCCGGCGAGCCCGACGGCACGCCGGTCGATTACGCGGCGGCAGTCGACTGGCTCGACCCGGACACCCGCACCACGCCGACGAACCGCGGCGACGGTTCGCCCGACGGCGCGTTCATCACCTGCACGACGCGCGATCCCGTGCACCGTGGACGAGCTGATGAACGTCACCGCGGTCAAGATCTACGTGCTGGTGCGCAGCCGCGAAGCCGCGCCGAACTACACCGACACCAAGACCTACCAGGTGGGCGACCACCGTGATGGGACCGTTCAACGACGGCTTCAAGCGCCACGTGTACGTTTCGACGCTGCGCCTGCCGAACATTGCCGGACGGAGACAGACGCCATGATCGCCGAACTCCCGCACATCACAGCGGGGCGCCGCGCTCATCGTGGGCCTGATCATGCTCGTGCTGGTCACGGTCATGCTGATCTCGGCCCTCGTGCTGAGCACGTCGGGCTTCCGCTCGGTCTCCAACATGCAGTTCCGCGAGGAAGCGATCGCCGCGGCCAATCGGGCGATCGACCAGGTGATCAGTTCGCCGTTCGCACTTTCGCCCGGAAGCGGAGACGATCTCCGTCGACATCGACAACGACGGCGACGAGGACTACAGCGTCGACATCGACACGCCGGTGTGCATCTGCGGCGACGCAGGCGTTCGATGCCGACCCGAGCAGCCTGCAGCGTGTCGCCGTCGCTCACCGTGTCGTCCACCTGGAACACGGTCTGGGACATCCGCGCGACCGTCAATGCGGACGAGAACGCGGGCGGCGCGGCCGTCGTGGTCCGCGCCGGCGTCCGTTACCTGTTGAGCGAAGCCGACAAGGATGCGGTGTGCACATGAACAACAAACGAGTGACCGGGAGACCGATCATGCAGCGCTATCTTTCCGCGCTCGTGGCGGCCGCCGCCGTCTGGGCGGCGTCCAGTCCGGCCGCGGCCGAGGACATCGACCTGTTCGTGCAGCCGCCCGGGATCGCGACGGGCCTGCCGAACGTGCTGATCATTCTGGACAACACGGCGAACTGGAACGACCCGTTCACGGAGCAGATGGCGGCGCTGGTGGACACGTTCAACGGCCTGGACATCGAACGCCGACGGCAACGCCGAAATTCCGCGTCGGCCTGATGCTGTTCACCGAATCCGGCGGCGCCAACAAGGGCGAGGACGGCGGCTACGTGCGCGCGGCCATCCGCGACATGAACGCAGCGAACCAGGCGACATGTACGCGGACGCTGATCGAACAGTCTCGACAAGAACGGCGACAAGTCGAACGGCGGCAAGGCCGGCAAGACGATGGCCGACGCGTACCAGTACTTCTCGGGACTGCCGCCGCTGACCGGCAACCAGAAGTCGAAGACCGACTACAAGGGCAACGTCGTTCGGGCACCGCCGGCCGTCGCAAAGCCATCTATGCGCTGCCCGGCAATGCGCTCGCGGGCTTCAACACCTCGCCCTACACCAGCCCGATCGCGCGGGCAGTTGCGCCGGCAACTACATCATTTACATCAGCAACGGCCCGTGCAGGACAACACCGCCGATAACACCAACGGCCACCGACTGGCTGACGACCGCCGCCGCTGCCGCAGGCGTCGCCGGCGCGACGACCCAGATTCCGATCTCGCCCAGGGTTCTGCAGACCAACGTGGCCGACGAATGGGCGCGCTTCATGAAGAACAGCCCGCGGTGATCACGACCTACACGATCGACGTCAAGCCGAAGATCACCGGCCAGACGCCCGGCTGGACGGCGCTGCTCAAGAGCATGGCCGACAGCAGCGGCGGCAAGTACTTCGACGGCGGCTCGGGCCAACGGCGACGCGAGATCCGCAAGGCGCTCGGCGTCGATCTTCTCCGAGATCCAGGCCGTCAACAGCGTGTTCGCGTCGGTCAGCTTGCCCGTCAGCGTCAACACCGAAGGCACGTACCTGAACCAGGTCTACATCGGCATGTTCCGGCCCGACCAGAAGGCGCTGCCGCGCTGGTCGGCAACCTGAAGCAATACAAGCTCGGCCTCGTCGACGACGCGCTGCGCACGCTCGATGCGGACGACGCAGCTCGCGATCAACAGCTCCACCGGGCTTCATCACCGAATGCGCGCGCAGCTTCTGGACGCCGACCATGCTGACAGCTACTGGGCGTTCCGGCCGCAGGGCGGCTGCACCATTGGCGGAACCAGCTACGACAACTCCAACTTCCCGGACGGCAAGGTCGTGGAGAAGGGCGCGCAGGCCTACGTGCTGCGCTCCATCGACGACGCGCACGGTCCGCACCTGCTCGAGCGTGTTCGCCAGCTGTTCGGCGCGCCGGCGCGCTGCTCAACTTCAGCACGGCCACGGCTCGAAGGTCGCCGGCCGACGCTCGGCATGACGCGACGCGACGCGCAGCGACGCCTACGTCAACTGGCAGAAGGGCATCGACAACTTGAGACGAGAACATCGATGGCGTCACGTGCGCTCGAGATGCGCCCCTCGGCGCATGGCGACGTCGTGCATTCGCGCCCGATCGCGCTCGACTTCGGCACGACTCGACGGCAACGGCAAGTCGACTTCGCCGAATCGAAGGTCGTCGTGTTCTACGGCGGCAACGACGGCATCCTGCGCGCGATCAACGGCAACCGCGACGACGACCTTCGACGGCGTGATCGCCGGGCAAGGAAATCTGGTCGTTCATGCCGCCGGAGTTCTACGGCTCGATCAAGCGCCTGCGCGACAACGACACGACGATCAACTTCCGGGGCAACTCCGAACGAGGACGACGATCCGACAACGACTCACGCCGGCGCCGCAGCCCAAGCCCTACGGCATGGACGGCCCGATCACTGCCTACAAGAAGCAGCGCGCTGTTACGTCGGCATGCGCCGCGGCGGACGCGCGCTCTACGCCTTCAACATCGACCAACATCGTGGGCAATCCCGGCGCCGAGCCGGCGTGGCGCCGGTAGAGCCGCGCCTGTTGTGGAAGGTCGGCTGCCCGACAACCTGCAGCGAGACGACGATGACAGCGGATTCGCTGACGACTGCACGTCCGATTTCGAGGACATCGGCCAGACCTGGTCGTCGGCCAAGGTCTTCAAGGCCGAGGGCTACACGGTCCGGCGCGACCGCCGATGCACGAAGCCCATGCTGATCATGGGCGGCGGCTACGACCCTGCGAGGACGTCGATCCGGTGTCCGACGACTGCCGCGACAACGGCAAGGGCCACCGCGATCTATGTGCTGGATGCGGCGACGGGCGCGCTGCTGAAGAAGTTCGACACCGGAGCGCGGCGTCGTCGGCGACGTGTTCGTCATCAACGACGACGTCGAGCGGGCTCGCGCAAGTGGGCCTATGCGGCCGACCTCGGCGGCAACATCTACCGCATCTCGGGCGCCGACGCGAATTCGCCGATCGGCGACTACCGACCCGACGACTGGACCATCACGAAGATCGCGGCCCTGGGTTGCGCGACGACGGCGCGATTGCGAGGACAACCGCAAGTTCATGTTCATGCCAGACATCGTCGAGAAGAACGGCACGTACTACCTGCTGCTCGGCTCGGGCGACCGCGAGAAGCCGCTGGGCATCGACGAGGACGGCGACGCCGTACTGGCCGTCGGCCTACGGCACGACCAACTACTTCTTCATGGTCATGGACAACCCGACGGCGACGAACTGGCTCGTCGAGCGAGAACGGCAATTGCGGCTCCGACGTGATCTGCCTGGATTCGCTGCTCGGATCGGCGCGGACAATCCGGATCCGGACGACCTTGCCGCAAGAAAGGCTGGTACCTGGAGCTGAACGACCACGAGCAGGTCGTCACTTCGGCGATCACCGTGTTCGGCACCACGACCTTCAGCACGCACACGCCGTTCGTGCCGGTCGAGGGGCAGTGCGTCGGCGACGCTGGGCACGGCGCGCGTCTACAACGTCCGCTTCCTGAACGCCTCGCCCGGGTGGGCGACGACCGTTCGGCGATCATTTCGGGCGGCGGCCTGCCGCCGTCGCCGGTGGCCGGGCAGGTGACGCTGGACGACGGCAAGACCGTGCCGTTCATCATCGGTGCCGATGCGCGAATTCGCCGCTGGAGAGCAAGCCTGCCCGAGAGCCCGTCGACCGGCACGCAGCCGAAGAGCCTGACGTACTGGTACATCGAGAAATGACGCTCCCTCGCAGTCTCGTCCGTGTCTGCCCGCTGCCGGTGTCCGCCAGGAGCCGGCAGCGCGGCATGACGCTGGTCGAGCTGATGTTCACGATCTTCATCATGGCGGTGCTGGCGATGCTCGCGGTGCCGTCGTTTCGCGACGCATCGCTGGGCAGCCGGCTCTCCGCGACGGCCAACAGCCTGCACGGCTCGATCCAGATCGCGCGCAGCGAGGCGATCAAGGCCAATGCGCCGATCACGTTATGCGCGTCGGCCGATGGATCGAACTTGCGCCGGTGCCGGCGACTGGGACCAGGGCTGGATCGTGCTGCGCGAGTTGCTGGACGAGGACGGCGACGTCGTCGATACGGATGTCCTGCACAGCGAGCCAGCGCAGACGCAACAGTTTCAAGGTGATCGAGGCTGCGGCGGGCCGACTCCAGCCTGAACTTCCAGCCGATTGGCATCGGCGCGACGGCGGCCGCTTTCACGGTCTGCCGCGAAGACCCGGTGGGCAACCAGGAACGGCAGGTGTCTGTCACGGCCACGGGCAGCGCCTACGTCTCGACGACCGAGAACGGGGACTGCCCGCCGACCTGAGCGTGCGCGCCGCTGGCATCGCGTGGCGGCTTGCGTTGTTTGCCGCAAAAAGTAGTGATATGTGCGGATTCTGGGGCCTCGGGGGCTGACCTCTATAATCAGTCCATTATTTCCTGCCCGCCGGAATCCTGACCGTGAACGAAGTCAGCAACCTCCTCGAGCGCCACGGCATCCGCCCCACCCAGCAGCGTGTGAAGGTCGCGGAGGTGCTGCTGGCGGCCCCAGTGCATCTGACGGCCGAGCAATTGCTCACCACGCTGCGCGAGGCCCCCAGCCGGGTCTCGAAGGCTACCGTCTACAACACGCTCAAGCTGTTCGTGGACCATGGGCTGGTCCGCCAGATCCACCTGGACCCCGAGCGGTGCGTATACGACTCGCGGATGTCCCCGCACCACCATTTCCAGCACGTCGAAACCGGCGAGATGCGCGACATCGACCCGGATGCCCTCGAATTGGCCCGACTCCCCCCACTGCCGTCCGGCACTGAAATCGACGGTGTCGAGGTCGTGATCCGGGTCCGCCGGCCCGCAGACTGAGTTCGGCTTCCACCCGCCCGGGCGAATCCTTATAATGCGCGCCCCTCCGCGCCGGAGGGGCTGCACAGAGCCGACTTAGCTCAGTTGGTAGAGCAACTGATTCGTAATCAGTAGGTCCGCGGTTCGAATCCGCGAGTCGGCACCATTTCCCAGTGAAAAACGCCTTCGAGTCCACGCTGCTTGGCTTCCTCTACGCGGCGCTGGGCCTCGTGGCGTGGCTCATGCACCGCCTGGGCTGGCGTCGCGACCTGGTTCGCCGCCACCTGGCCCGCTGTCTCCCCGAAATCGACGAAGCGGGGCGCCGCGCCATCGAAACGAGCTTTTATGGGCACCTGGGGCAGCTTGCCGCCGAATTCCTCGGGCAGCGCCTGCTTTCGCCTGAGGCCCTGGGCGAACGGGTCCGGTTCCAGAATCCAGAGGCCGTCCGGCAGGTCCTGGCAGGGCAGAACGGCCGTGTGCTGATCCTCTCGTCCCACCACGCCAACTGGGAATGGCTGCTGGCGCGCTGCTCCAGCGCTTTCGACGTGCCGCTCACCGCCGCCTACAAGCCGACGCGCCGCGAAAACGTGGACCGCGTCCTGCGGGGCTGGCGCGAGCGGTTCGGTTGCCGGATGGTGAAGGCGAAGGACCTGGTGCCGCACCTGCTCGAGCAGCGCGGCAAGGTGCGGCTGCTGGCCATGCTGGCCGACCAGTCCCCGCCAGCCCGGACCGAGCAGCAGGCCTGGATCGACTTCTTCGGGCAGCCCACTTCGTTCTACCGTGGACCGGGCTGGATCGGTGCCAAGATGGGGTACGCCGTGTACCTTGCAGCGATGCATCGCGAGAAGCGTGGACATTACGTGGTGGAGTTCATCGAGCTGGCGCCCGCCGGCGCGCGGACCGAGCCTGAGCAGATCCTCGCTGCCTACTGCCGGGCGCTCGAGCAACACGTGCGGCGTTACCCCGGGCAATACTTCTGGGCCTACAACCGCTGGAAGCGTGAGAAGCCGTTGTATGGCTGATGACGCGTCGGTGATGACTCGCGACGGCGTCCAGCGCGTGTCCGAGACATTGGGGCTGCGGCTGCGCTACGCGGTGGCCGGGCTGGTCTTCTTCCTTGGCTACCGTGTGTTCGGCCTGCGCCGCGCAGTGATACGCGGCAACCTCGTGCGCTCGTTCCCGCAGTTCACCGCTGCCGAGCGCAACCGCGTGCGTGTGGATTTCGTGCGGCGTCAGTCCGAACTCCTGGCCGAGCTCGATTACTCGCGGGCGCTGACGGCGGCAGAACTGCGGCAACGCGTGCGCGTCGTCGACCCGCAAGGTGTCCTCGCGGCGAGCGATCGGATCGTGCTGGTCGCGGGCCACCAGTGCAATTTCGAATGGCTGCTGCTGCGGCTGTCGCTGGAGATGGGCTCGTCCATGGTCTGCGTCTACAAGCAGATGAACGCGAGCTGGGCAGAGAACTATTTCCGCGAGATCCGCTCGAAGTTCGGCGCCGTGCTGCTGCCCTCGACCCAGATCCGGCAGCAGTTGCGCTCGATCCGCGGTGCGCGCGCGTTCGGGCTCGTGGCCGACCAGGTGCCGCGGACGAGCCCCGAACGGCACTGGACTCGCTTCCTGCACCAGGACACCGCGTTCTTCATGGGACCCGAGCGCATGGCGCGGTTGCTGCGCGCCCGTATCGTCTATCTTTCGATGCGGCGCGCCGGCCGCGGCTTGTATGAAGTGGTCATCGAGCCGCTGACGGCGGTGGGTGAGCGGCTCGCCGAGGGCGAGGCAACCGAGCGCTACGCCCGCGCGCTCGAGCGCGACATCAACGCCGATCCTGCCGGCTGGTGGTGGTCGCACAAGCGGTGGAAGAAGCTGAAGGAAGGACGGGAAGGCCCGGAAGGACAGGAAGGACTAGGAAGGCCAGGAAGGCCCGGAAGGGCAAGAATTGAAGATGCGGAATCGATCTCCGATCCTATCCTTCCTATCCTTCCTATCCTTCCTAGTCCTTCCTGCCCTTCCCCTACCTTCCTACCTTCTCCTCCAGTCGCTTCGCCAGCATGGAGATCGTGGGGTAATCGAACAGCTCGGTGAGATCCACTGCGCCGGGATACGCCTCGTCGATCTTTTCGTGGATCTGGATCAGCGTCAGTGAACTCGCGCCGACGTCGAACAGGTTGTCGTCGACGTCGACGTGCTTGCCCGGCATCGCATCGTCGACGATGGCCTTGAGCTGGGCCTCGATGCGTCCTTTCGCTGCGCGGCCGTGGCCGTGCGCCGTGGCCCAGGCGGCGTCGAACTCGGCCAGTTCGGCGGCGAATTCGCCTTCTTCGAACGCCTTGGCCAGGGCGCTGCGCTGCAGCTTGCCGCTCGTCGTCTTCGGGATGCGCTTGACCGGCACCACGCGCGCGACTTCGACGCCTGCATGCTCGTTGATCGAATGCATCGCCTTCGTCGCGAGCGGGATGAACTCGGCCATGTCGCCTCGATGCAGCACGAACAGCACCAGCTCGTCCATGGGCGAGGAGGGCGTGCGTGCACCGGCTGCAACGACCTTGCCGAGTTCCAGCCCTGGCTCAACCTGCAGTACCGATTCGAGGTCGTGCGGATAATAGTTCTGGCCGTTGACGAAGATGATTTCCTTCGACCGGCCTGTCACGTAGAGCTCGCCGTCGAGCAGCAATGCGAGGTCGCCCGTGCGCAGCCAGCCGTCGGCCGTGAACGCGGCCGCGTTCGCCTCAGGGTTCTGGAAGTAGCCGTGCGTCACGTTGTCGCCGCGCATGAGCAGGTGGCCCACGGTGCCCGCCGGCACGACGGCGCCCTGGTCGTCGACCAGTTGCACCTCGGTGAACGGAATCGGCTTGCCCTCGCACATCAGCTTGAGCGCGGTCGGATCGGACGGCTCGACCTGCCGCGCGGCAGTGCCGACGCCGAGCGAGCGGCGGTCGACCGTGATGTAGCGATAAAGCGTGTCGACCGCGGGAAAAGCCACGGCGAGCGACGCTTCGGCCAGCCCGTAGACCGGATACATCGCCGTGCGACGCAACCCGTAGGGCGCCAGACGGTCGAGGAACTCCTCGGCCAGTTCGACGGAAATCGGTTCGGCGCCGTTGAAGATGAGGCGCACGCTCGAGAGGTCGTGGTCCTCGAGCGTCTTGTCGCCCAGCGCGCGCAGGCAATGGCGATAGCCGAAGTTGGGTGAGCACGTGACGGTCACGCGCTTCTGGCTCGACCACTTGAGCCACAGCAGGGCGCGGCGCACGAACAGGTCGGTGGGCATCAGGTGCTGGCGGACGCCCGCGTACATCATGATCAGGTGGAAGCCGATGAGACCCATGTCGTGAGTGAGCGGCATCCAGCTCAGCGAGACGTCGTCGGGGCAGAAACCGGCCGCCTGCCGCGCGCCTTCGGCATTCGCGAGGATGTTGCGGTGGGTGAGCACGACGCCCTTCGGCTCGCTGGTCGAGCCCGACGAGAACTGGATGAAAGCGGTCTGGTTGGCGTCGATGACGGCGGGCGTGCCGGGTCGCGAGATGTCGTCGAGCGAGTCCACCAGGAACGTGCGCGCGCCGAGCGCGTTCCAACCCGCAGCGGCATCCGGTGTCGCGGCAAACGTTGCCAGGCGATCACGCAGCTTCTGGTCGGTGTAAAGGTAAGGGGTGCCGAGCTGCCGGGCGATGCGCAGCAGCTTGTGCTTGTGTTCGTCGCTGATGCCGACGGCGACTGGCACGGGCACGATGCCGCCATAGAGGCAGGCCCAGTAGGCGTCGATGAACTGCTCGTTGCTCGCGACGTGCAGGATGACGTGGTCGCCGGGCTGCGCGCCGATGCGCTGCAGGTGGAACAGGATGCCCAGGGCCCGCCGGCGCAGTTCGGCGAGCTTCAGGGTCTTTTCGGCCCCTTCGCCTTCGAGGTAGACGATCGCGCCGCCGCCGAGCGCGCGGTCGTCGAGCATGTCGGGCAGCGTCTGGTACTTGATCATCGCCGTAGGTAACCTCGGGAGCGCGGCGCGGCGGCCGCGCCAAGCAGCGGAATCGATGGGCGCAGCGATTGTACTTCACGCCTCGTTGCTGGCGCTGCCACCCCAGCCGGCGTGGCACCAGCCGCTGCTGCAGTCCCTGCCGTACGCACGCCGCCTGCTGCTCACCAGCCGCACCGAACCGGAACGACGCGCGAGTCTCGCCGGGCTGGCGCTGGCGCTGCTCGCCGCAGAGCGGGTGACGGGGCGGCCCTTCGCGCCCCGGGCCTTCCAGTGGTCGCCGGAGGGCGGGCCAGCACTGCTCGATGGGCCCGGGTTCAGCCTGAGCCACTGTGAGACGCGAGTGGCGTGTTGCGCCATGGCTGGAGCCGGCTGTGGCATCGACATCGAGGACCTGCCGGCGGCCGCAGATGCCGCAACGGTGCAGAAGCTCTGGCGCTGGACCGCGACCGAGGCGGTGCTCAAGGCGAGGGGGCTGGGTCTGCGTGCCGCGAGTGAAGTGGCGGTCGACGACGCCATCGCCTGGGGCAGCGTGCGCGGTGAGCGATTCGCACTGCGTGCCCTGACGGAAGTGCCGGGCGTCGCCGGGCACATTGCGGCACCGTCGCGCTGCGAGTTTTCGCTGGCAGAGGTCGATCTCCGCGACGACGCGACGGTGTCAGCCGCCCTCGAGCGCAGCCTCGCCCTGGCGGCGCAGTTCGAGTAGGCGCTCGCCCAATTGCTGTTGCCAGCCCGCTAGTGCGGCGGCATCCATGGCACGACTGACCTTGACGGGTTCGCCGTAGACGATCGCGACGCGACTGAAGGGCAGCGGGACTTCGAATGCATCCCAGGTCTTGAACGTGTACTTGCGCGCATGCGCCACGGCGATGGGCAGGATCGGCTTGCCCGTGATCTGCGACAGCATGATGGCGCCCGGCTTGAACTCGTGCAGCGGGCCGCGCGGACCGTCGGGCGTGATCGCGGGGGAGATCTGCTGCTTGACGATCGTCTCGTAGTAGTCGCGCAGTGCCCGGGCGCCGGTGTGTGTCGACGAGCCGCGGATCACGTGCGCGCCCGCTTTTTCAACGAGCATCGCGGGCGCGGTGCCGTCGATGGAGGGAGACACGAGGAAGCCGACCTTGAGGCCCGCCGCCTGCAGGTCCAGCAGCGCGCGTGCCCCGAACAGCACGTGCTGGTGCCAGTACACGGGAATCAGCGACTTGTGGTCGCGCGCAGCCTGCTCTGCCGCAGCCTTGCCTGCCACGTGCGTCACGCGGCAACTGGCCCACAGGGCGCGCACCAGCCACCAGGCGAGCACCACGGCAACCCGATACAGCAGCAGGCGCCCGCGCGTGAGCTTGCGCCGCCCGCGCGTCACCTTGCGGTACAGCGAGTTCTTGAGCGGCGCAGGCTCGGAGCCTGCGGTCGAAGATTCTTCAGGCTCTGGGTTCATGCGCCAGGGACGGGGCTGCGGCGGAGATCAGACTGCATCCGGACATTCTGCCTGCTCGAGTTGCAGGGCTGAATGGTCGATCGCGAATTTTTCTGCGATCACGCGCTTGGCTTCGCGGAGCACCCGCGCGCCATCGGCTGCCGGTTCCAACGCGACGTGCAGCGTCAGCATGACCTTGCCCGAGGTGAGCGACCAGCAGTGCACGTCGTGCACGTCCCGAACCCCGGGCACCAGTGCGAGCAAGGTTCGGCGGAGTTCCTCGGTATCGACTGACTCTGGCGTCTCCTCCATCAGGATGCCGGTGGACTTGCGCAGCAGCGACCAGGCGCTGCGCAGGATCAGCACGGCGACCAGCACCGAGAGCAGCGGGTCGATCGGCGTCCAGCCCGTCGACAGGATCACGCCCGCGGCCACGATCGCGCCGATGGAACCGAGCAGGTCGCCGATCACGTGCAGTCGCGCGGCTGCTACGTTCAGGTTGTCCTGGCTGCCCCGGCGCAGGATCGCGTAGACCGCAAGGTTCGCCGCCAAACCTGCCAGTGCGACCGCCAGCATCGTCTGGCCGCCGATCGGTCGCGGCTGCAAGAGCCGGTCGACCGCCTCGAGCAGGATCCAGACGACCACGCCGAACAACGCCAGGGCGTTGACGAAGGCCGCCAGCACCTGCGCGCGGTGATAGCCGTACGATCGCCGGGGGTTGGTCGGGCGCATCGTGAGCCGCGCAGCCAGCCAGGCCAGTGCGAGCGCCGCGGTGTCGGTGAGCATGTGTCCGGCGTCGGCCAGCAACGCGAGCGAACCGGAGATGAGGCCGCCCGCGACTTCCAGCGTCATGAAGGTCGCGGTGATCGCCAAAGCCCAGCCCAACCGGCGGCTTTCCGAGGCTTGCGGGCGCGAATGTGCTAGTTGGTCTTGCAAAGGGGTTCGGGTCGGGCGACCGGCGGCGGCCGCGGAACGGGCGACCGTTTATACTACCCGACGGCTCCCGCATGCGGCGGCTGCACAAACCACCACTGCAAGGTTCCCGATCGTGACCACAACCCCGTCCCAGGCCGCGTTGCCCGACGTCTCGGTCGTCATACCCGTCTGCAACGAAGACGAGAACGTGCTGCCGCTCGCGCAGGAGATCCACGCGGCCCTCGCCGGCAAATACTCCTTCGAGCAGATTTTCGTCGACGACGGCAGCACCGACAGGACCGCGGACAGCGTGCTCGCGGCTCGGTTGCAGGGCATGCCGGAGATCCGGTTGCTGCAGCACGTCGTGCGCTCCGGCCAGAGCGCGGCCGTCGCCACCGGCGTGCGGCACGCACGCGGACGCTGGATCGCGACGCTCGACGGCGATGGCCAGAACGATCCGGGCGATTTCCCGCGCCTGCTCGAGGCCTTGCTGCATCCGGCCTCGCCGAAACTCAAGCTCGTGATGGGCAACCGCACCACGCGCCGCGACACCTGGCTACGGCGCGTGTCCTCGCGCGTGGCGAACGGCGTGCGCGGCTGGATCCTCAAGGACGGCACGCCCGACACGGGCTGCGGCATCAAGGTGTTCGAGCGCGACGTCTTCATGCACATGCCGCGGTTCAAGAACATGCACCGCTTCATGCCTGCGCTGTTCCAGCGTGAGGGCTACGAGGTCGTCTCGCTGCCCGTGAACCACCGCGAGCGCACGCGCGGCACCTCCAAGTACGGCCTCAACAACCGGCTCTGGGTGGGCATCGTCGACTTGTGGGGCCTGAGCTGGCTGATCCGCCGCGCCTCCCCGCGCGTCGAGATCCGCGAGGAGCGCTGAGAGTGAGCCTGTACGCGGGCCCCGGTGGGCCGCAGGCGTCGCTGCTCGAGCGCTGGCTGCGGCCCGGCGCCAACTCGACGCGTGACGTCACCGTCGACCTGCTGTGGCTCATCGGCCTGGGCCTGTTGCTGATGGCCACCGGCCTCGGCCTGCGCGATCCCTGGCCCGCCGACGAGCCTCGCTTCGCACTGGTTGCCCGCGACATGCTGCGGTCGGGCGACTGGTTGATTCCCCGCGTCGGCGGCGATCTCTACGCCGACAAGCCGCCGGTTTTCTTCTGGCTGATGGCGGCCTCGATGGCGGTGACGGGCTCGATGCGGATCGGGTTCCTGCTGCCGTCGCTGCTCGCGGGTCTCGGTGCCACGGTGCTCGTGTACGACCTGCTGCGGCGCGTACGCGGCCGCGAGGTCGCCTTCGCAGGCGGCCTCGTCCTGCTGCTCACGTTCCAGTTCGTGTGGCAGTTCCGCCAGGCGCAGATCGACGGCGTGCTGTGCTTCTTCGTCACGCTGAGCCTGTACGGCCTGTTGCGACACCTGTTCGCAGGCCCCAGCCTGGGCTGGTTCCTGCTGGGCTGGTTTGCCGCGGGACTCGGCGTCATCACCAAGGGCGTCGGATTCCTGCCGTTGCTGGTGTTGCTCCCGTTCGTGGTGCTTGCGGCGCGTGGCTGGCCCGTCTCGGCGCCCCATCGCGATCCGCGCTGGTGGCTGGGGCCCGTGTTTTTCCTTGCGGCCATCGCCGTGTGGTTCGTGCCGATGATGCTCGTGACCTCGGCCGGGGGCGAGTTGCTGGCGTACCGCAACGAGATCCTGTTCCAGCAGACCGTCACGCGGTACGCAGACGCATGGCATCACCACGAGCCATTCTGGTTCTTTCTCGTCAACGTGATCCCGGTGCTCTGGCTGCCGCTCACGGCGCTGCTGCCGTGGCTCTGGCCGCGCTGGCGCGCGGCGTTGCGGGCTGGTTCGCGCGATACGTTCGTCGCGGTGCTGCTGGCGTGGGTCGTCATCGTCGTGCTGTTCTTCTCGGCCAGTGCCGGCAAGCGCGGCGTGTACGTGTTGCCGGCCGTGCCGGCGCTGGTCATGGCCGCGGCAACCTGGCTGCCCGAGATATTGCGGCTGCGGTCGACGCGCCTGCTTGCATTCATCCTCGCCGCGGTGCTCACGGCGGTGGCTTTGCTCGGCGCGGTCTACGTGACTTTCGATGCCGCGACTGCGGCCCGCCTGCAGGACGACTACGGCATCGCGCCTTTGCTGCCGCTGGCGTTAGCGGGTGCCGGTGGGCTGCTGGCGCTGCTGTTTTTCCGTGTGCGCGACGGCTGGCTCGCTTATGGCGCCACGCTCGCGGCGTTTCTGGTCACGGCAGGACTCGTCGTGTATCCGCGCATCGACGACGTGCGGTCGGGCCGGGGATTCATGCAGGAGGTGGCTCAAGCCTCCGCCGGATTCGCGCAACTCGGCCTCATCGGCGCCAAGGAGCAGTACCTGCTCGAACTCGAGCGCCCGAGTTTCAATTTCGGTCACGCGCGCTGGCGCGAGAAGGAAGCCGAGGCGGCCGACGCCGCCGCCTGGTTTGCGGCCCGCCCGGGTCGCGCCTTGCTCGCGGACGAAAAAGCGCTCGCATTGTGTTTCGCCGACACGCAGTCGCAGCCCCTCGGTCGCGCCAATCGCCAGCACTGGTACCTGATCACCGGCGGCACGGCCGATGAGGGCTGCGTGGCACGTGGCGACCTGCGTCGTGCACGGCTCTATATTCCGCCAAATGCGTCAATAAATTCAGCGCGTTAGCTTGAGTTCGTGAGCCGATCTGTCAGAATCCGGACGCGCAGACGAGGGTCGAACGAACACCGTGCCACACAGGCAGCCCCTTTGCGCACCGAGGGAGACCGGATAGCGCGATGACGTCGCAACCGCCGCCGAGCGAAGTCGAAGAGCCGCAGGACTCTACGGACTTCCTGTCGACCCAATTCGTGTTTGGCACGGGTGGGCGGCCCTCTGTCGGGCTCGACGTCCTCGTGACCAAAGTCGCTCTCGACTTCGTCGCTCTCACGAGCGAGGCCGGCGACAACTCGGTCAAACGCAACCTCGATGCCCTGCGCGAAGCCACTGGGGTCGATGCGATCTGCATCGCGCTGCTCGACGCCGAGCGCCGCCTGGTCGAGCGCGTCGCCAGCGCCACCGGGCTCCTGAGTCAGTTCGATCCGCAGGTGCTGAAAGGCGAGGCGGCAGAACGGCTGCCCGTGCTGACGACCCGGCTCGAGCATCTTCGCCTCGCCGAGATCCGCGATACCCGCGACCCGCGCCGCGAGCACACGGTCGATGCCGCCCGGCTGGCCGAACTCAACGTGCGTTCGACGGTCGTCTGCGGTCTCTCGCTGAACGACCGGGTGTGCGGCTTCATCGCGCTGTTTTCATCGCAGCCGCGCCCCGATGGCTGGGACGCCAACCTGCACCTGATGCTGAAGCTCGTCGGTTCGAGCTTCGCCACCGGCCTCGAGCGCCTGCGCGTGCAGCGCTACCTGGCCAGGCTCGAGGAGCGCAACGCGCTCTCGCTGCCGTCCGCCAACGACGGGCTCTGGGATTTCGACGTCGAGAACAACACGGTCTATTTTTCGCCCCGGTGGCGAAAGATGCTGGGTTACGACGAGCACGACCCGAACGTCTCGCCCGACTGGCGCCGGCTCGTGCATCCCGACGACATGGCCCGCGTGCAGGCGCTGATCCGCGACCACATCGCGGGCAAGAACCCCATGTTCGAAAGCGTGCACCGCATGCGCCACTGCAAGGGCGACTGGCGCTGGGTCGTGAGCCGCGCCAAGGCGCGCGTCGACGGCACGGGCCGGCTGCGCCGGCTGGTGGGCGTCGAATTCGACATCACGGAGCGCAAGCTGTACGAGGACGCGCTGTTCAAGGAGAAAGAAAGCGCGCAGATCACGCTGCAGTCGATTGGCGACGGCGTGATCACCACCGACGGCCACCTGGTGGTCGAGTACCTGAACCCCACGGCCGAGGAACTGACCGGCTGGAAGTTCGAGGAAGCGCAGGGCAAGAGCATCGACGAGATCTTCCGCGGCTTCCATGAGGAAACCTGCGAGCCGCTCGAGAACCCGCTTTCGGTGTCCATCCGCCGGGCGCGGGCGATCAAGTCGGTGCGGCCCACGCTGCTGTTCAAGCGCGACGGCGATGAAATCTACATCGAGAGCACGGCTTCGCCGATCCGCGACGGCTCGGGCGCAGTCTGCGGCGGCGTGCTCGTCTTCCACGACGTGAGCGAAAGCCGCGAGCTGAATCGCAAGCTCTCGTATCACGCGAGCCACGACATCCTCACGGGCCTGGTCAACCGGCGCGAATTCGAGGCGCGGCTCGAGCGGTCGTTGCGCAGCGCCAAGGCGCGCGAGACGCAGTACGCGCTGTGCCACGTCGACGTCGACCAGTTCAAGATCATCAACGATTCCTGCGGCCACAGCGCCGGCGACGCCTTGCTCGGCCAGGTGGGCGCGCTGCTCAAGACGAAGATCCGCTGGCGCGATACGCTCGCGCGACTCGGTGGCGATGAGTTCGGCGTGCTGCTCGAGAGCTGCTCGCTCGACGACGCCCTGGTCATGGCCGAGCAACTGCGCGAGACGATCCGCAATTACAAGTTCGTATGGGAAGATCGTACGTTCCTGCTCGGTTGCAGCATCGGCGTCGTGCCGCTCACGGGCGAAAGCGAGGACGTGGCCGCCGTGCTGTCGGCAGCCGACAGCGCCTGCCAGGCCGCGAAGGAGGCGGGCCGCAACCGCGTCTTCTCCTTCCAGGACAACGACATCGACCTGATGAAGCGCCGCAAGGAGATGCAGTGGGCGGCGCGCATCAACAACGCGCTGGAAGAATCGCGTTTCGAGCTGTTCCGGATGACGATCCAGCCGCTGCAGGAAGCGGAGGTCGGCGCGCACTACGAGCTCCTGCTGCGCATGAAGGACGAGCAGGGCAGGATCGTCGCGCCCAACGACTTCATCAAGGCGGCCGAGCGCTACGGGATCACGCCGCAGATCGACCGCTGGGTGGTCGAAAACGCGCTGCGCTGGCTGGTCTCCGAAGCGGACGAGCGCGAGCGTCTCGCAATGTGTTCGATCAACCTGTCGGGCCAGAGCTTCGGCGACGCCGACTTCCTGCCTTTCGTGCAATCCCTGCTCCGCAGCAGCGGCATCGACGGCACCAAGATCTGCTTCGAGATCACCGAGACGGCAGCGATCCACAGCTTCGCCCAGGCGAACCGTTTCATCGCGGCGCTCAAGAAAGAGCATGGCTGCAAGTTCGCGCTCGATGACTTCGGCATCGGCATGTCGTCGTTCGGTTACCTGAAAAATTTCCCGGTCGATTTCCTCAAGATCGACGGCAGCTTCGTCAAGGAAATCCTGCGCAGCGACATCGACCGTGAAATGGTGCGTTCGATCAATCAGATCGGGCACCTCACGGAAAAAAAGACGATCGCCGAGTTCGCCGAGAACCAGGAGATCATCGACATGCTGCGTTCGCTCGGCGTCGACTATGCGCAGGGTTACGGCATCTCGGCGCCCACGCGCATCCTCAAGGTCGCCGCCACGGGTTGATGACGCAAGCTGGTGGATTGAAGCGTCAGCGGCCGATTCCGGGGTTCTTCCCGCGGTTGGAAAGGCAGACACGCCCGCTGGAAGAACCCCGGAACCGACCGCTGCGCCACGGCGCCTGAGCTCCGTCTTCGTGGCCGAAGACTGCGCACGGCGCATGTATGGTCGGCGGCGACGGCGACGGCGACGGCGATGCGGCGCGGTCACACTCACCGCTGCGTGCGCCGTGCGTGTTTTCGCCCGTGGCGAAAACCGCTCAGGCGCTGCCGCACAGTTGACCGATCCGGAGCCTCTCCCCGAGCGCGTGTCTGCCTTTCCAAGCTCGGGGAAAGGCTCCGGATCGGTCAACCAAGCGCAGCGCGTGTCTGCCTTTCCAAGCTCGGGGAGCGGCGCCGAATCGGCCACCCAGGCCCGGCGCGCGCTTCAGCCGTCTGCAAACTCGAATCGCATCGAAAGATCGACCGCACGCACATGCTTCGTGAGCGACCCGACCGAGATGAAATCCACGCCCGTCTCGGCCACCGCGCGGAGCGTCTCAAGCGAAACGCCGCCCGACGCCTCGAGCTTGATCGGGCCGTGCGCATGCGTGCGATTCAGCGCCACGGCCGCCCGCAGGTCATCCAGGGAAAACTCATCGAGCAGCGCCATGTCTGCGCCGGCGTCGAGGGCCTGCCGCAACTCGTCGAGCGTCTCGACTTCGACCTCGACCATGATCGCTGCGCCATGCAGCGCCCGTCCTGCCGCCGATGACTTCGCCGCGGTGACGGCAGCTGCGATCGAACCCGCGGCCACGATGTGGTTTTCCTTGATCAGGATGCCGTCGTAGAGCCCGATGCGGTGGTTGACGCCGCCGCCGCAGCGCACCGCATATTTCTGTGCATTGCGCAGGCACGGCAGTGTCTTGCGTGTATCGAGCACCCTGCACGGCAAGCCGGCGAGCGCGTCGGCATGGCGGCGCGTGGCAGTGGCGGTGGCCGACAGCAGCTGCAGGAAGTTCAGCGCGGTGCGCTCGCCCGTGAGCAGCGAGCGTGCGGGCCCGGCCAGACGGTAAAGCAACTGGTTCGGCTGCACGCGGTCGCCATCGGCCACGTGCCACTCGAGCGTCACGGCAGGATCCACCTGGCGGAAGACTTCCTCGACGTACGGGCGGCCCGCGATGACGGCCTGCTCGCGGGTGATCACGGTGGCGCGCCCGTTACGACCTGCAGGGACGAGCGCTGCGGTCAGGTCGCCGCTGCCGATGTCCTCGGCGAGTGCAATCGCGACTGTCGCGCTCAGGTCGGCGGGCAACACGATGGCCGCATCCGGGTCGTGTGAGCGGGGCAGGTCGGACTGCGGTCCTGTGGCATTTTTCATCGTCGTGCTCGTCGCCTTGTTCGAATTGTCCACTCCGCCCGCGCCAAAAGAAAACCCGGCCGGAGCCGGGTTCTCTGCGTCGCTTTCGATTCAGGCCCGCGTCAGAACGGCAGCCCGTGCGTCGCCGAGCCCATGCAGAGCAGCATCGGCAGCGACAGCACGAAGTTGGTGCGCGAGGCGAGCATCGCAGTCTTGCGCGCGGCCGCCTTTTCGTCGTCCGTGGCGGGCACGATGCCGAGCACTTTCTTCTGGTTCGGCCAGATCAGCACCCAGACGTTGAACAGCATGATGGTGCCGAGCCAGGCGCCGATGCCGATCACGAGCTGGTAGTAGTTGACCGGGTCGCTCGTCATGCCGAGCGCGAAGGCGCCGACCAGGTTGCCCGACCGTGCCAGGTACCAGACGCCCGTGAACCAGGTGGCTGCCGCGGCCCAGCGGAACCAGAGCAGCGCCGTCGGGGCGATGTACTTGGAGATGCCCGCGCCGCCCGGGCCGCCCTTGTCCGCCGCCGCGGCCGCGAGGCCGGGAATCTGGACGAGGTTGAAGTAATAGAGCAGGCCGATCCAGGTGATGCCGGTCACGATGTGGAGCCAGCGCGCGAGGCCCAGTTCATGGAACGTGGTGGGCGCGATCAGCAGCGCCAACAAGATGGACGCGACGAAACCAGTGGTCAAGGCGCCGCGAACCGTAGTCAAGGGATTCATGCGTGAGAGTTCCTACCGGAAAAAATCTTTGTGATACCGGGAGTTAGATTACCCCGGCCCGTGCGTTGGGTTTGAAGAATAGGCGACGGCACCCCATAATTCAATGTCCTGCGCGACCGGCGCGGGTGGACCGATGACCCAGCAAGCTCCCACCTCTCCCTGCCTGAACATCTGCGTGCTCGACGCCAGCCGGACTTGCGTCGGCTGCCTGCGCACGCTCGATGAGATCGCGCGGTGGGGCCGGATGAGCGCCACCGAGCAGTGGCAGGTGATCGCGCGCCTTGACCGAATCCGCCAAACGAACAGTGCCGTAGCAGCAGCCGAGGGGTAATGAAAGTGGATGTGACGCAGCGAATCCAGGACCAGCTCAAGTCGAATCCGGTGGTGCTTTACATGAAGGGCACGCCCGATTTCCCGCAGTGCGGGTTCTCAGCGTCTGCCGTACGCACGCTCGAAGCCTGCGGCGCGACGTTCGCGTACGTCAACATCTTCGAGGACCCGGAATTGCGCGAAGCGCTCAAGCGCTACTCGAATTGGCCGACCTACCCGCAGCTGTACGTGCAGGGCGAACTGCTCGGCGGCTCGGACATCATCACCGAGATGTTCCAGAAGGGCGAACTGCAGCAGGTGCTGACCGAGGCCGGCGCGACGGCGAAGGACGCCTGAACCTCAGGTTGGCCGACGACTGCCCGAGTGAGGCCCGCCGGGTGCTTTCCCGAACCTAGACGGCTTCGTCGGGCGGCAGCGGCGCCTCGCGCTGGGCGAGCGTCGGCGCTCGCTCGACAGCTTCTTCATACAGGCTGCGGAACTTGTTGCAGATGATGCAGAACAGCGCGGCTGTGCGTTCTGCGTCATAAATCGCCGAGTGGGCCGCGTTGGGATCCCACGTCAGGCCTGCCGCGACGATGGCCCGCGACAACACCGTCTGTCCCAGCGCCACGCCTGCGAGCGTCGCCGTGTCGAAGCTCGAGAACGGGTGGAACGGGTTGCGCTTGATGTCCGTGCGCGCAATCGCGGCATTCAGGAAGTTCAGGTCGAACGACGAGTTGTGACCGACCAGCACGGCCCGCGTGCATTCGCGGTCGCGCACTTCCTTGCGGATCTCGCGAAACAGCTGCGTCAGCGCTTCTTTCTCGGGAATGGCCGGACGCAGCGGATGATGCGGATCGATGCCGTTGACTGCGAGCGACGCCGGATCCATGCGCGAACCGTGGAACGGCTGCACGTGGAAGCGATGCGTCGCGCCGGCCCGCAATTCGCCCATCGGCGACATCTCGATCAGGACGGCGGCAACTTCGAGCAGCGCGTCGGTCTGGTGGTTGAAGCCTCCCGTCTCGACGTCGATGACGACGGGCAGGAAGCCCCGGAACCGGTCAGCGATCCGTGGCTCGACGAACTCGTATTCAGCGTAATCGTCCGTAGGCAGGTTCATTGCGGGTCCGTCATGCGCCAGGCGAGCGTGGAACCCGCGCGGAATGGCACGAGCCGGACATCACCCGGTCCGAAGGAATAACTGTCGGGCACGTTCCAGGATTCCTTGCGCAAGGTGATGGTGCCCGCATTGCGGGGCACGCCGTAGAAGTCAGCGCCGCGCTCGGCGGCAAACGCCTCGAGGCGATCGAGCCGGCCTGCCGCCTCGAAGGCCTCGGCATACAACTCGATCGCGGCGTGAGCGGAGAAGATGCCGGCGCAACCGCAGGCGGTTTCCTTGGTGTGCTGCGCGTGCGGCGCGCTGTCGGTGCCGAGAAAGAAGCGCGCGTCGTCGCTGGTCGCCGCGCCTACCAGGGCCTCGCGATCGCGTTCGCGCTTCAGCACGGGCAGGCAATAGTGGTGCGGACGGATGCCGCCGTCGAACATCGCGTTGCGGTTCAGCAGCAGGTGCTGCGGCGTGATCGTGGCCGCCACGCCCGGGCGCGCGCCCTGGACGAACTCGACCGCTGCCCGCGTGGTGATGTGCTCGAACACGACCTTGAGCGTGGGCACGCGCTCGACCACGCGGCTCAGCACGCGGTCGATGAAGGCATGCTCGCGATCGAACACGTCGACGTCGCGGGCGGTGACCTCGCCGTGCACCTGCAGCACCAGTCCGTGCGCGGCCATGGCCTCGAGCGCGCCCCAGACGTTGTCGATTGCAGTGACGCCAGCCGCGGAATGCGTCGTCGCTCCGGCGGGGTAGAGCTTCGCCCCCACGACATAGCCGCTCGCTTTCGCTTTGCCGATCTCGTCCGCCGACGTGCTGTCCGTCAGGTAGAGCGTCATCTGTGGCGCGAAATCGAGGCCCGCAGGCACGGCCGCCAGGATGCGCGACCGGTACGCGCCGAGCGCCTCGGTGGTGGTCATCGGCGGCTGCAGGTTGGGCATCACCAGCGCGCGCCCGAACTGCCGCGCCGTGAACGGCACCACGGCCGCCAGTTGCGCGCCGTCGCGCACGTGCAGGTGCCAGTCGTCGGGCCGGCGCAGTGTCAGCGTGTCGTTCGCAGTCATGAGAGTGCCTGCAGTTGCGCGTCAAGTGCGCCCGCGTCGCCCAGCAGGTGCACGGCGTAACGGACGCCGAAGCCGGTCATTTCGGTCGGGACGTAGGCGAGCCCGCCTTTGCGCTCCGACGGCGCGAGGTCGACGTGCACCCAGGGCACCGCAGCCTCGACGAACTTGCCGAGAAAGCGCGCCGCAAGGATGTGGTCGCCCTTGTTGTCGAGCGTGCACTGCATGACGTCGGCGGCGTGGCTCTCGAGTTCCGCGTCGAAATCCTCGTCCATCGGGAAGCACCAGACACGCTCGCCGCTCTCGCGGCCCGTCCGCTGCAGCCAGTCGTGCAGTCCGGGACGGTTGGTGAACGCGCCTGCATAGCGGTCCGTCAGCGCTCCCACGCACGCGCCCGTCAGCGTGGCGAAATCGAGCACGAAGCGCGGCTTGGCGCGCGAGGCCAGCGTGAGCGTGTCGGCCAGCACCATGCGGCCCTCGGCATCGCTGTGGACGACCTGGATCGTGACGCCATTGAGCGCGCGCACCACTTCCTGCGGCCGGTACGCGTCGGGCCCGATCTGGTTCTCGGTGAGCGCGAGCCAGCATTCGATCGGATAAGCCGTCTCGAGCCGCGTCAGTGCGAGCAGGGTGCCGACCGCGACCGCGCTGCCCTGCATGTCGCCGTGCATCGAGTACATGCTGCGGTGGGGCTTGAGGTTGATGCCGCCCGTGTCAAAGCAAATGCCCTTGCCTACGAGCGCGATGCCGCGCGCAGCCTTGCTTGCCCCCTTGGGGCGGGCACGCTTCGGCGTATACGAAAGCCGCACGATGCCAGCGCCGCGGTGCGGGTTGGCCCGGGCTACGGCGACGAAGGCGCCCGCGCCCATGCGTTCGAGCTGGTCGACGCCGATGAACTTGAACGACCAGCCTTCGCGACGCGCCAGTTGCCGCAATGCGGTCCTGTAGGAAATCGAATCGAGCACGTTCGGCGGCAACGTCGCGAGCCAGCGGGCGAGGTGGTTGCCCGCCGCGGTCGCGGCGCTGCGCTCGTAAACCGCAGAGGCGCGGTCGTCGATGCGGATGCTGGTGAGGGCGCATGGCGCGGTGGCTTTCGATTTCTGTTCGGGCATCGGTGCCGCGTGCGCGAGGAGGGCGCTCAGCAGGGATTCGAGCGCTGCCGTGCGTGCGCCGGCCGCGGCGAACTCGCCGGCGTGCAGGTGCACCCGGGCGATGCCGGGCTGCAGCAATTCGCGGGCCAGCTTGCCGGCCAGCTCCAGCCGCTCGAACCCCGAGGCGCCCGGTTTGGCGAAGCCGACCACGACCAGCGTCTGGGGGCGGTTCGGCAGCCGGCTGACCAGGACGGGCGTGTCCTTGCCGCTGCGTTGCTGGGCCTGCAGCAATTTTCGCCACAGGGCCGCTTGAGGCAGCGTGTCGACGGCTTTGTCCTGACGGGCAGATTTTTCCAGCAGGACGATGGCGCCGTCGGCACGGGCCAGCGTGTTGTCCGACAACGCGAGCGGTTGCGCCGAGACGTCGATTTTCAGCTCGGGCGGAATGACTTTCTGCATGGGGAAAACCTTGACCCTGATCGGCCCGGACCGGATCATTCACGGCACGCATTCTGCGTGCAGCGCGCGGGCCGATTCGCGCGCTCCGGCGCGGGCCGCATGCTAACAGGCCGTGCCGGGCAAAGCATTACCGCGGCTCGCCGGCGCCAGGTTCCGCCAGGGTAGGGAGATCGCCCCAAGATGTTCGAAACGTCCAAGATCGATGATGCCGATCCCGGCGAAACGCGCGAGTGGCTCGAGTCCATCGATTCGGTATTGAAGACGCAGGGCGCCGAGCGCGCCCACTACCTGCTCGAGCGCATCATCGACTTCACGCGCCGCAGCGGCGCGTACCTGCCGTTCAAGCCGAATACCGCCTACGTCAACACGATCTCGACGGGCCAGGAAGTCGAGTATCCCGGCGATCGCGCGCTCGAGCGCCGGATCGAGGCCTACCTGCGCTGGAACGCGATGGCGATGGTGGTCCATGCCAACCGGCAGAGTTCGGAGTACGGCGGCCACCTGGCGAGTTACGCATCGGCCGCCACGCTGTACGAGGTGGGCTTCAATCACTTCTGGCGCGCCCCGAGCGAACAGCACCCCGGCGACATGGTGTTCATCCAGGGGCACTCGGCGCCTGGCATTTACGCGCGCGCCTACCTCGAAGGCCGCCTCACCGAGGACCAGCTCAACCGCTTCCGCGAGGAAGTGGGCGGCGGCGGCCTGTCGTCCTATCCGCACCCCTGGCTGATGCCGGACTTCTGGCAGTTCCCGACGGTGTCGATGGGTCTCGGCCCGATGATGGCGATCTACCAGGCGCGCTTCACCCGCTACCTCGAGCACCGCGGCATCGTGCCGGTGACCGACCGCAAGGTGTGGGCTTTCCTCGGCGACGGCGAAATGGACGAGCCGGAGTCGCTCGGCGCCATCACGATGCCGGTGCGCGAGAAGCTCGACAACCTCGTGTTCGTCATCAACTGCAACCTGCAGCGGCTCGACGGCCCGGTGCGCGGCAACGGCAAGATCATCCAGGAACTCGAGGCGGCCTTCCTCGGCGCCGGTTGGAACGTCATCAAGGTGGTGTGGGGCTCGCGCTGGGATCCGCTCCTGCAGCAGGATACCAAGGGCCTGCTGCGACGCCTGATGATGGAGTGCGTCGATGGCGAGTATCAGAACTTCAAGGCCAAGGGCGGCGCGTACACGCGCGAGAATTTCTTCGGCAAGTACCCGGAACTGAAGGAGATGGTGGCCAACATGTCCGACGAGGACATCTGGCACCTGAACCGCGGCGGCCACGATGCGCGCAAGGTGTTCAACGCCTATCAGGCTGCGTCGACGCACACGGGCCAGCCCACCGTCATCCTTGCGAAGACGGTCAAGGGTTTCGGTCTCGGCCGCACGGGCGGCGAGGCGCAGAACATCACGCACCAGCAGAAAAAGCTCGACGACGCTTCGCTGCGCGAGTTCCGCGACCGCTTCAACATACCGGTCTCCGACGACGACATCGCCAAGCTGCCGTACTTCCGCCCCGCGGAAAACAGCGAAGAGCTCAACTACCTGCAGGGACGGCGCCGGTCGCTCGGTGGCCACCTGCCAACCCGCAGTGACCGCGCGCCGCCGCTCAAGACTCCCGCGCTCGAGGCATTCGCGCCGTTGCTCGAATCCTCGGGCGAGCGTGAGATCTCGACCACCATGGCGTTCGTGCGGCTGCTCGGCATCCTGCTGAAGGACAAGGAGTTCGGCCCGCACGTGGTGCCGATCGTGCCGGACGAGGCGCGCACCTTCGGCATGGAAGGCATGTTCCGGCAGATCGGCATCTATTCGTCGATGGGCCAGCTGTACACGCCGCAGGATTCCGACCAGTTGCTGTACTACCGCGAGGACAAGAAAGGCCAGATCCTCGAGGAAGGCATCAACGAAGGCGGTGCGATGTGCAGCTGGATCGCGGCGGGCACGGCCTACGCGAATCACGGCGTCAACATGGTGCCGTTCTACATCTACTACTCGATGTTCGGGTTCCAGCGCATCGGCGACTTTGCGTGGGCGGCCGGCGACATGCAGGCGCGCGGCTTCCTGCTGGGCGCAACGGCGGGCCGCACGACGCTTGCGGGCGAGGGCCTGCAGCACCAGGACGGACACAGCCAGCTGGTCGCGACGACGATCCCGAACTGTGTCGCGTACGACCCGGCCTATGCCTACGAGCTGGCGGTGATCGTGTGGGACGGCCTGCGCCGCATGTATGGGCAGCGCGAGTCGATCTTCTACTACATCACCTGCATGAACGAGAACTACGTGCAGCCGGCGATGCCGCAAGGCGTGGAGGCGGGCATCCTCAAGGGCATGTACCTGCTGCAGCGCGGTGGCAAGGGCAAGGTGCGGGTGAACCTGCTCGGCTCCGGCACCATCCTGCGCGAAGTGCAGAAGGCGGCGGAAGTCCTCGAGAAAGAGTTCGGCGTCCCGGCGGACGTGTTCAGCGTGACGAGTTTCTCCGAGCTGCGGCGCGAGGCGCTCGACGTCGAGCGCTGGAACCTGCTGCACCCGGACCAGGTTGCGCGCGTGCCCTACGTGCGCGAGCTGCTCGGCGCGCAGCAGGGGCCCTTCGTCGCGGCGACGGACTACATGCGCATCGTGCCGGACCAGATCCGGCAGTGGGTGCCGGGAACCTTTGCGGTGCTGGGCACCGACGGTTACGGACGCAGCGACTCACGCGCGGCCCTGCGCGGCTTCTTCGAGGTCGACCACCGGTACGTCGTACTCGCGGCGCTCAAGGCGCTCTCCGACGACGGCAAGCTCGATCGCGCCACGGTGGCTAGCGCCATCGAGAAGTTCGGGATCGATCCCGAAAAGCCCAACCCCGTGTCGGTCTGAGCGGGAGGGCAGCAACGTGGCAAATAAGCAGCCAGGCAAGCAGCTCATCGAAGTGCGGGTGCCGGACATCGGCAACTACAAGGACGTCGAGGTCATCGACGTGGGCGTCAAGGCGGGCGACAGCGTCGCGATCGAGGGCGCGTTGATCACGCTCGAGACCGAGAAGGCGACCATGGACGTTCCGTCCACAGCCGCAGGCTTGGTGATGGAGCTCAAGGTGCAGCGCGGATCGCGCGTTTCGCAGGGCGACTTGATTGCGATCATCGAGGCCGTTGCCGCCTCTCCGGTTCCTACCTCTCCCGCGGTGGCGGGAGAGGTCGCGCGCAGCGCGGGTGAGGGCTCTCCCAGTAAGCCCCCCTCACCCCAACCCTCTCCCGCTAAAGCGGGAGAGGGGGCGGAGAAGCCCTCACCCCAACCCTCTCCCGCTAAAGCGGGAGAGGGAGCCCGAGCGGGAGAGGGCGCCGGCCGCATCGACGAACCTGGATTCGCGCGCGCCCACGCGAGCCCGTCGGTCCGCAAGCTCGCGCGTGAACTCGGCGTCGATCTCGTCAAAGTGCAGGGCACGGGCACGAAAGGCAGGATCACCGACAGCGACGTGAAGGCGTACGTGAAGCGCGTGCTCTCGGCAGGCACGGCAGGCTACGCAGCCCGCGGCAGCGCTGCCGCGCGTACCGGTCGTCGACTTCGCGGCATTCGGCCCCGTCGAGCGCAAGCCGCTCAGCCGTATCCAGAAGATTTCGGGGCCGCGCCTGCATGCCAGCTGGGTCAACCTGCCGCACGTCACGCAGTTCGACGAAGCCGACATCACCGACATGGAGCAGGCGCGTGCGGGCCTGAAGTCGCAGGCCACTGAACGCGGCCTCAAGCTCACGCCGCTCGCGTTCGTGATCCGTGCCTGCGTGCTGGGCCTGCAGCAGTTTCCGCAGTTCTGCGCCTCGCTCGACAGCGATGCAGGCGAACTCGTCTACAAGAAGTACGTGCACATCGGCTTTGCGGCGGACACGCCGAACGGCCTCGTCGTGCCGGTGGTGCGCGACGCGGATCGCAAGGACGTCTTCGAACTTGCGCGCGACCTGGCCGAGTTGAGTGAAAAGGCGCGTGCCGGCAAGCTCTCCGCGGCGGACATGCAGGGTGGCTGCTTCACCGTCTCGAGCCTCGGTGGCATCGGTGGCACGGCGTTCACGCCGATCATCAATGCACCCGAGGTTGCGATCCTCGGCGTGTCGCGCTCGTCGCACAAACCCGTCTACAGGGATGGCGGCTTCGTGCCGCGGCTCATGCTGCCGCTGTCGCTTTCTTACGATCATCGCGTCATCGATGGCGCCGCTGCGGTGCGGTTCACGTCGTTCCTTGCGAATGCGCTCAACGACGTCGATGGCCTGCTGAGGGCGATCCCATGAGCGCGCAGCCGCCGGTCGTCCCGACGCTCGAAGTGAGGCTGCCCGACCTCGGCACGCCGGGCGAAGTCACGGTGCTCGAACTGCTGGTCAGGGTGGGCGACCAGGTCGAGAAGGAGCAGGCGCTGCTCACGCTCGAAAGCGAGAAGGCCACGATGGATGTCCCGGCCACCGCCGCGGGCAAGGTTGCGCGCATCCTCGTCAAGGCAGGCGACAAGGTGTCGAGCGGCACGGCCGTGCTGGAACTGGAAGGCCCGCGCCAGATCGTCGCCGAAGAAGTCGATGCCGCGCCCGCCGCGCCGCAAGTGCCCCCCACGCCGCGGCAGGCAGAGCCGTTTGGCGGCGAGCCGTACCTCGACACGGTGCCTCTGCAGCCGCTCAAGGTCGCGCCGGTCGACGCGACTCCGGTTAAGCCCGCTGCCGCAGCGCCCGATCCAGGTTCGGTGGTCTCGGCTGCGCCGGCGACCAGTCGCGACTACGACGTCGTCGTCATTGGTGCGGGCCCCGGGGGTTACACCGCGGCGTTTCGCGCGGCCGACCTTGGACTCAACGTGGCCCTGGTTGAGCGCTGGCCGATGCTCGGCGGCGTCTGCCTCAACGTGGGCTGCATTCCGTCCAAGGCCCTGCTGCATGCAGCGAAGGTCATCGAGGACGCCCGCGCGATGGCGTCGCACGGCATCGAGTTCGGTGCCCCGAGGATCGATGCCGGCAAGCTGCGTGACTGGAAGAACAAGGTGATCGGACGTCTCACGACCGGGCTCGCGGGGCTTGCAAAGCAGCGCAAGGTCACCGTGCTGCGCGGCGTGGCCACGTTCGCCGACGCACACACGATCGAAGTCGTACCCGACGAGGGCGACAGCCGGTCGGTGACGTTCGACCACTGCATCATCGCCGCCGGGTCCGAGTCGTTCCGGCTGCCCGGCTTGCCCGACGACCCGCGCATCATCGACTCGACGGGTGCGCTCGAACTCGACCTGCCACGACGCATGCTCGTCGTGGGCGGCGGCATCATCGGGCTCGAGATGGCGACCGTATACGCGGCGCTCGGCGTCAAGGTGAGCGTCGTCGAATTGACCGAAGGGCTCATGCCCGGCTGCGACCGCGACCTGGTGCGGCCGCTCGAGAAGCGGATCGCCGGCCAGTACGAAGCCGTGATGTTGCGGACGAAGGTCACGGCCATCGAGGCATTGCCCGAGGGGCTCAAGGTCACGTTCGAAGGGGCCAAGGCGGCCGAGCCGCAACTCTACGACAAGGTACTGGTCGCGGTGGGGCGCACGCCCAACGGCGCGCAGCTTCGTTGCGATGCCGCGGGCGTGCACGTCAGCGAGCGCGGCTACATCCCGGTCGACCGGCAGCAGCGTACGAACGTGCCCCACATCTTCGCCATCGGCGACGTCGTGGGGCAGCCCATGCTGGCACACAAGGCCACGCACGAAGCCAAGGTCGCGGCTGAAGTCATTGCCGGCCACAAGCGCTTCTTCGACGCGCGTTCGATTCCCTCCGTGGCGTACACCGATCCCGAGATTGCCTGGGCCGGAGTGACGGAGACCGATGCGAAGGCCAAAGGCATTCCGTTCGAGAAGGCGGTGTTTCCCTGGGCCGCGAGCGGGCGTTCGCTCGCCAACGGCCGCGACGAGGGGTTCACCAAGCTCCTGTTCGATCCGCAGACCCACCGGGTGATCGGCGGCGGCATCGTCGGCACCAACGCGGGGGACCTCATCAGCGAGGTGATGCTTGCGATCGAGATGGGCGCGGACGCAGCCGATATCGGCATGACCATTCATCCGCACCCGACGTTGTCGGAGACGGTCGCCATGGCCGCCGAGGCCTTCGACGGGACGCTCACCGACCTCTACATTCCCAAGCGCAGCGCCGCGAAAAAAGCATGAGCCCGCTGGGCATTCGTGGCGCACCCGTCAACGCCCTGCGGCGCGGCCCATGCATCCTTCGCTGACCCGCGCCCTGCGCTTGTTCGGACTGCTCGAGACGGGGCGTCAGGTCGAGTTGCGCCTGCGCCTGCGCGAGCCCCGTGCCTTGCCCGATGCGCTGATCATCGGGGCGATGAAGTCGGGCACCAGTTCGCTGCACTATTACCTCACGCAGCATCCCCAGGTCATTGCCCCGCTGCGCAAGGAAGTGCATTACTTCGACCTGAACTACGCGCGCGGCGAAGCCTGGTACCGCGCGAACTTCGGGCGGGCGGCGGCGGGCGGCCTCAACCTCGACAGCAGCCCGTACTACCTGCTGCACCCGCAGGTGCCGCAGCGTGCGCACGCGCTGTTGCCGGCGGCCAGGCTGATCGTGCTGCTGCGCGATCCCGTGCGCCGCGCCTACTCGCACTACTGGCACGAGCGGGACAAAGGGCGCGAGACGTTGAGTTTCGAGGACGCGATCGCCGCGGAACCGGAGCGGATCGAGCGTGATCACGCGCGCCTCGCCAGCGGCGAGATCGAGCGCAGCACGGCCCATCAGTATTTCAGCTACCTCGCGCGCGGCCGTTACGCGGAGCAACTTGCTGCGTGGTTGCAGGTGTATCCGCGCGAGAGCCTGCTGGTGCTGCGTTTCGAGGATCTCGCGCGCGAGCCCCTGCCGGTGCTGAATCGCACGCTGGGCTGGCTCGGCCTGCCCGCCATGGAAAGTGCCCGGCTCGAACCACGCAATACACGCAAGTATCCGCCGCTGGCCCCTGCCACGGCCGCACGCTTGCAGGATTACTTCGCGCCTCACAATGCGGCGCTTCACTCACTGCTGGGTGACTTTCCTGGCTGGTGAGTTGCGACTGCGACCCGGCTAAACGAGTTTGCGCAACGATTCCAGGTAGGCGACCTCGTCGGGTGGCAGTCCAGCACGCTGTGCGTTCCACAGCGCTGCGCCGAGGCATTCGATCATCGCGTGCTCGGCCTCGTGCACGTCGCCGAACTTGCCGACGAGCGCGCTATGAACGTTGGCTATGCCCGCCGGCCTGTTGGTCGCGACCTGCTCGCGGATGGCCAGGTGCAGCCCCATGTGCAGGAACGGATTGGTCTGGCCGCCTTCAGGCGTGTAATCGCGATCGAGGGCATCCCCGTCGGATTCAAGGACGCGCGCGTACTCGGAGTGCAGTTCGATGACGCGGATGATCTGGTCTTCGACGGGCTCGACGGGCAGCGACGCGCGATGCTTGCGCCAGGCTTCGACATACATCCGCCGCAGCGACGAGCGTCCCTGGTCATGAAAGAAAGGCATCAGTGCTTCTTCCTGGCGAACGGTAGCGTGGCGGGTTCAGGCACGGTCTTGTCCTTGTACGGGCAAAGATCGACCAAGGGGCAGCGCGAGCACTCCGGCTTGCGCGCCTTGCAGACGTAGCGACCGTGCAGCAGCAGCCAATGATGGGCGTTGAGCAGGTATTCCGGCGGAATGACCCGCAGCAGCCCATCTTCGATTTCGCGTGGAGTCTCGCCACGCGCGAGGCCGAGACGGTTCGCGACGCGGAAAATGTGCGTGTCCACGGGCATCGTTGGCAGGCCGAACGCGCTGTTCAGCACGACGTTGGCAGTCTTGCGTCCGACGCCCGGTAGCTCCTCGAGTGCTTCCCGGTCCGCCGGCACCTTGCCCCCGTGCCGGTCGATCAGCAGCTGGCACGTGGCAAGGATGTTCTTCACCTTGCCCGGGTACAGGCCGATTGTCTTCACGTACTGCGTGAGTCCATCGGAGCCCAACGCCAGGACCTTGTCCGGCGTATTGGCGACCGGAAACAGCTTGCGCGTTGCAATGTTCACGCCCTTGTCCGTGGCTTGCGCCGACAGGATCACCGCGAGCAGCAGTTCGAACGGCGAGGAATGCTCGAGCTCAGTGACCGGGGCAGGGTTCTGCGCCTGCAAGCGCTCGAACAGGGTGCGTACCTGGGCAGGCTTCATGATGAGCCGCGCGGATCGTTCGCCAGTCGCGCGCGCTGGCGTACTTCCTCGAAGAGACGTTGCTTGGCCTCGGCGGCTTCGTGCAGACGTCGCTGGCGCAGTTCGTAACGCGCGCGATTGGCAGCCGCCCGCTCAGTCGCCGTGTCACTGTGATGGCGGCCGCGCGCGGGTGCAGGAAGCAACTGGATGCAGTCGACGGGGCAGGGCGCCAGGCACAATTCGCAACCCGTGCAGCGGTCCGCAATTACCGTGTGCATTTTCTTGGCTGCGCCGACGATCGCATCGACGGGACAGGCGGGCAGGCAGCGTGCGCAGCCGATGCAGCGCTCCTCGTCGATCCACGCAACCTGGTCTGGCTGAATGCTGCCGCACGCGGGATCCAGCGATCGAGGTTCACGACCGAGCAAAGTCGCGAGGGCACGTATGGTGTCGTCCCCGCCCGGGGGGCAGCGATTGATGTCGGCCTCTCCGCGCGCGATCGCGGCTGCATAGGGCCGGCAGGCGGTATAGAGGCAGCGTCCGCATTGCGTCTGCGGGAGCAACGCATCGATCTGGCCTGTCATCGATTCGACATCGGGCTCCATCGCAACACCGTGGATAGCAGCGATCACTTCACCTTCATGCCGGGCGTTGCGCCGGCATCCGGGGAGAGGATGAAAATATCCTGTCCGCCGGGTCCGGCCGCAAGCACCATGCCTTCGGACATGCCGAAACGCATTTTGCGCGGCGCGAGGTTGGCGACGACGACCGTCAGACGTCCCACGAGCTGCGCCGGATCGTAGGCTGAGCGGATGCCCGCGAAGATCTGCCGCTTACCCAGTTCGCCGAGATCGACGCCAAGCCTGAGCAGCTTGTCCGCTCCGTCGACGAGTTCAGCGGAGTCGATGCGCGCGATGCGCAGGTCGACACGCATGAATTCGTCGATCGTCAGGTCGGCAGGCGCCGTGACCGCAGCGCGCTGCTGTTGCCGCTGGCTCGGCTGTCGCAGTCACAGCCGCCTTCTTCGCCGGTTTGGCGACTGCTGTCGTTGCAGCAGAGGAAGCCACTGACGTCGCCGTGCCTGCGGCAGTGGGTACGCCCGTGACCTGCAGGGATTCAGACGACGCGGCGAGCAATGCCTTGACTGCGGCTGGATCGACGCGCGTGGCCAACGGCTCGTAGGTGTTGATCTGCGTGCCGAGCAACGGCTTCGCTGCATCGGACCACGCCTGCGGCGCAAGGCCCAGGAACTTCTCTGCACCCGCGGCGAGCTTCGGCATGACGGGCTTCAGGTAAACGGCGAGCACGCGGAACAGGTTGAGGCCCTGCGTGCAGACACCCTGCACTTCGCCGGCGCGTGCCGCATCCTTCGCCATCAACCACGGCTTCTGCTGGTCGATGTAGAAATTGGCGCGGTCGGTCAACGCCATGATCTCGCGCATCGCCCCGGCCAGGTCGCGGCCTTCGTACAGTGCGGCGATGTGCTCGCCTGCCGCGACGAATTCGTCCTGCAGGGCGGGCTCCGGCAGCGTCGCAGCGAGTTGCCCACCCGAGCCGCGTGCGATGAACCCTGCGCAGCGGCTGGCGATGTTGACCAGCTTGCCGACGATGTCGGAGTTGACCTTGGCCGTGAAGTCGTCGAGGTTCAGGTCGAGGTCTTCGACGCCGTCACCCAGGCGCGAGGCAAAGTAATAGCGCAGGTATTCCGCGGGCAGGTGATCGAGCCACGCGCGCGCCGAGATCAGCGTGCCGCGCGACTTCGACATCTTGAGCCCGTTCACGGTCAGGAAGCCGTGGGCGAACACCGAAGTGGGTGCGCGATAGCCCGCACCCTGCAGTACCGCGGGCCAGAACAGCGTGTGGAAGTACACGATGTCCTTGCCGATGAAGTGGTAGACCTCGGCCTCGCTGTCGGGCGCCCAGTAGCTGTCGAAGTCGCGGCCGGTGCGGCGGCAATATTGCAGCAGGCTCGACAGGTAGCCGATCGGCGCGTCGAGCCAGACATAAAAGTACTTGCCGGTCTCGCCCGGGATCTCGAAGCCGAAATAGGGTTCGTCACGCGAGATGTCCCAGTCGCGCAACCCGGCGCCGAACCACTCGCCGAGCTTGGAGGTGACTGCGGGCTGCAGGCGTCCCGACCCGGTCCATTCGCGCAGCATCGGCTCGAAATCGCCGAGCTTGAAGAACAGGTGCTCCGATTCCTTCTGCACCGGGGCCGTGCCGCTCACGACCGAGACGGCGTTGAGCAGATCTGCGGGCGTATAGGTGGCGCCGCAGACCTCGCAGCTGTCGCCGTACTGGTCGAGCGCGCCGCACTTGGGGCAGGTGCCGCGGACGTAGCGATCGGGCAGGAACATCTTCGCCTGCTCGTCGTAAGCCTGCACGATGGTCTCGCGGCGGATGTGGCCGCCGGCGGACAGTCGCCGATAGATCTCGTAAGTGAGTTCGCGGTTCTCGCCCGAGTGCGTGGTGTGGAAGTTGTCGTAGGAAATGTCGAACCCACCGAAGTCGCGTCGCTGCTCGGCGCCGACACGGGCGATCAGTTCTTCGGGCGTGATGCCTTCCTGCCGTGCCTTGAGCATGATCGGCGTGCCGTGGGCGTCGCTCGCCCAGATGAACAGCACGTCATGACCGCGCATGCGCTGGAACCGCACCCAGATGTCGGTCTGGACGTACTCGACGATGTGCCCGAGGTGGGGCGCGCCGTTGGCGTACGGCAGGGCGCTGGTGACGAGCAGGGTGCGTTTAGCGGGGGCAGTCATGCGGCGGGGTCGCGGAGTCGAGTGACCGACCGATTATGCCAGTCGGGCGCGCGGTTCGGCGTGTTCGGCCGGCCCGTCGCATTACGCGGCCCCGGGACGCTCGGCTGTCGCGGCGTTCGATCCGATGCCTGTCCCCGGCTTGGAAAGGCAGACACGCGGCGCGGGGACAGGCATCGGATCGCACGCCCGTACGACTGGCGCCTGAGCTCGCGCTCGCCACTGCGAGCGCACGCACGGCGCACGTCGTCCGGAGCAATCGTCCGCTGTCACCGCACTATCGGCGCATCGCAGGAAGGCCTCGGGGACGCTCTTCCGGCGCCGCGTGTCTGCCTTTCCAAGGCGCGGGAGAGCTACCCGAGGCCTCAGCATGCGCTGGCGGACAGGCTGCAGACAGTGCGATGCTTCGCAAGCTGATATCGCACGGGCGAGCAAGGGCCAGCGCGCGAGTGGTCACCCGCGGCAGATGCGAAGGCCTCAGCCGATGTCCTTGAACTGCTCGAACTGCGGCTTGTTCATGGCCTTCTCGTAGGCCGAGCGCCCGCTGATCACGCCCTTGTCGAACAGCTCCTTGATCGCCGAATCCATCACGCGCATCCCGTGCGCCGCGCCGCTCTGCATGGCGTTCTCGAGCTGGTCGAGCTTGCCCTGGCGAATGAGGTTGGAAACGGCGGGGGTGTTGATCAGGATCTCGAGCGCGGCGACCCGCCCGCGCTTGTCGGCGCGCGGAATCAGCTGCTGCGAGATCACGCCGCGCAGCGACGTCGACAGCATGGTGCGCACATGGCCTTGCTTGTCGGCCGGGAACGCGTTGACGACGCGATCCACGGTGGGGGCCGCGCCGTTCGTGTGCAGCGTGCCCATGACCAGGATGCCCATCTCGGCCGCAGTGACGGCGATGCTCATCGTCTCGAGGTCGCGCAACTCGCCGACCAGCACGATGTCCGGGTCCTCGCGCAGGGCCGAATGCAGCGCCTCGGCGAAACCGGGGCTGTGCAGGCCGACCTCGCGCTGGCTGACCAGGCAGTTCTTGCGCGGGTGCACGAACTCGATCGGGTCCTCGATCGTGAGGATGTGGCCCTTCTCGCGCGCGTTGATGTCGTCGATCATCGCGGCGAGCGTCGTCGACTTGCCGGAACCTGTCTTGCCTGTCACGAGGATCAGGCCGTTGTTGACGCGGCACAGGCTGCGCACGGCCTGCGGCAGGTTGAGCTGCTCGAGCGTCAGCGCTTTGGACGGGATGGCCCGCAGCACCGCGCCGAGGCCGCCGATGTGGCGGAAGACGTTGACGCGGAAGCGCGAGACGCCGGGAATCATGTAGGCGAAGTCGGCGCCGTCCTTTTCCTCGAGCTGGGCCTGCGCGCGGCGCGTGATGAACTCGAGGATCGTCTCCTGCACGAAAAGTTTTTCGAGCGGTTCCTCGCGCAGGGATTGCAGCGCGCCGTGCAGGCGCACGCGCGGCGGATCGCCCGCGACGAAATGCAGGTCCGAGCCGCCTTTCTTGAGCACCTCGAGCAGGAACTCGTCGATGCGCCTTGGGGTGTGCTGCGGCAATTCACCCGTGCTGGAAGTGCTGCCCGCAACCTGGGTGACCGTTTCGCTGGACATCTCAGGCGCCCTGCGTCAGGTCGGACTTGAGCGTGACCGTGCCTTCCGGGATATAGCGGGCGAACGGCTTCTTGTCGCTCGCATAGCCGAAGGCGTCCTCGGGGTCGACCTCGCGCGCCTGCACCGCCGCGAGCAGCGCCTGGTCGAGCGTCTGCATGCCGGCTTCGCGGCCGGTCTGCAGCTGGGAAGGAATCATGTGCGACTGCTCTGACGTGATGAGCTTGCCGATCGCGCGGTTCATGACCATCACTTCGCAGATCGCCTTGCGCCCGCGGAGGTCGGGTGTGCGCACCAGGAACTGGGTGACCACGCCGAGCAGGCTCTGCGAGAGGAAGCTCTTGGTCTGCTCGCGCTCTTCGGCCGGCAGTGCGTCGACGATGCGGTCGATGGTCTTGGTGGCGCTCGTCGTGTGCAGCGTGCCGAGCACGAGGTGACCGGTCTCGGCGGCCGTCATGGCCCAGCGCACCGTGTCCGCGTCACGCAGTTCGCCGACCAGGATGACGTCGGGATCTTCGCGCATCGCGGCGCGCACGCCTTCGGCAAAGGACGGCACGTGCGTATGCAGCTCGCGCTGGATGACCTGCGACTGCTTGCTGCGGTGGACGAACTCGATCGGGTCTTCGAGGCTGATGATGTTGAGCCGGCGCGTCTGGTTGAGGTGGTCGATCATCGCGGCGAGCGTGGTCGACTTGCCGGTGCCGGTGGAGCCGGTGACCAGCACCATGCCCTGGTGGAAGTCGCAGAACTTCTTCACCACCGGCGGCAGGTTCAGCGAATCGAGCGAAGGGACGTCGGACGGAATGGCCCGGAACACGGCGCCTACGCCCGTCTCCTTGCGGAAGACGTTCACGCGGAAGCGCGCGTTGTCCTCGGAGACATACGAGAAATCGACGTCGTGGCCCTGCTTGAACTGTTCCTTGTGCGTCGGCGTCAGGATCTCGAAGACGTAGCTCTCGAGCTCGGCCTCGGCGAGGTTGCGGAACTTGATCGGCAGCAGGTCGCCGTTCATCCGCAGCATGGGCGGCACGCCCACCGCGAGGTGGACATCCGAGCAGCCCTGCGAGGCTCCGAGTTTCAGGAATGCGTCGATGCGCGCCAAAGTGTCCTCAGAGGTAATGTTCGAGCGCGGAGCGCAGTTCGTCCATGGTCTGGAACCGGCGCGACTTGTCCACGGACATCGCCTTGCAGACGATCTCGGAGAGGCCGGGCGGGATGCCCGCATTCACCTCGATCGGTGGCTTTGCCTTGCCCTGGACGTGCTGGTACATGACCGCCATGTGGTCGCCGCGGTGGTAGGGCGGCTCGCCAGTGAGCATCTCATAGAGGATGACGCCGAGCGAGTACACGTCCGCGCGTTCGTCCACTTTCTTGCCCAGGATCTGCTCGGGAGCCATGTATTTTGGCGACCCGATCACATATCCGGTCTTGGTCAGCTGGGTGTCGCCCTGCTGCTGCGCAGCCGCCACGCCGAAGTCGACGATCTTGACCAGGCCCGTGTCGTCGATCAGCACGTTGGCCGGCTTCAGGTCGCGGTGGATGATGCCCGACTGATGGGCCACGGCCATGCCCGTCGCCACGTCCATGGCGAAGCGGACGGCCTTGACCAGCGGCAGCGGCTTGTCGTTGATCTCGTGGCCCAGCGTGTGCGACGGAAAGTACTCCATCGAGATCGCGTAGTTGCCGCGGATGAACAGGAAGTCGTAGATGCGGATGACGTTGCGGTGCGTGATCTTGCGCGAGTAGCGCAGCTCGTGCACGAACCGCTTCATCATCTCCTCGTCCTGCGAGACGTTGGGGTTCAGGAACTTCAGCACCAGCCGTTCGTCGACGACCGTGTCTTCCATCAGCAGCACGGTGCCGAACGCGCCCTTGCCGATCTTCTGCAGGTATTTGTAGCGGCCCTCGAGCACGTCGCCGGGCTTGAGTGCCGAGATGTCGAGGCGCTGCGCCGGCGCGGCCTGGCGCGCCATGCCGTCGAAGTCGGGCTTCTCGGCGAGCAGGGTCCGCGACGGCTCGGCCATGCGGGCGGCGCCTTGCTGCGCGTCGCGCACGCCGGTGGAGAAGCGGGCGTCCATGTCTTCCACTGCGCGCATGGCCGCGTGGCTCACGGTGGGGTCCGCCGACTCGGCGCCGAAGGATTCGAGCCGCGCGCGCACCACGTCCGCGCTGCTGTCGTCGACGAGGCGGGCCAGGGCCGAGATGACCTCGAGTCGTGCCTCCTTCGACGAGCTGTCGAGGTAGGGCAGCAGGCTCGGGATCGTGGCGGGATCGCCGATCTTGCCGATGGCGCGCACCACGGTGGGCAGCGAGCGCTCGTCGGTGGCACGCAACAGGTCGAGCAGGCAAGGCAGCGCCCGCGGGCTGCCGATTTCGGCCAGCGCGTCGACTGCGCGCTCGCGCACCCACCAGTCGCTGTCCCGCGTCGCCTCGATGAGGAACCCGATGGCGCGCTCGTCCTTGGTCTGGTTGAGGATCTCGATCGCCGCGCGACGAACGTCCTCGTCCTGGTCGCGGATCAGTTCGAGCGCGGCTTCGATCACGCGGGGCCCGCCGATCTTGGCGAGCGCGTCGGCCGCCCGGCTGCGCACCCACCAGTCGTCGTCCTTGATGGACTGCAGCAGCGCCTTGATGTGCGCCGGCGTGCCGATTTCGTTGAGCACCTCGACTGCGGCGCGGCGGGCGTTCTCGTCCTCGTCGCGCAACACCGGGATCAGGTGCCGCATCGTGTCGGGATGATTCGCGCGCACGACGGCGCTGATGGCTTTCTGCTGCGTCTCGACGTCCGGATCGCGCAGCACCTCGCACAGCAGGCCCACGTCGACGTTGCTGCCGAATTCCGCGAGTGCGTTCAGCACGGCCTGGCGCACGAACTTGCTCGTGTCCTTGAGCTGGCGCTGGAGCACTTCAGCCACCTCTGGACGGTTGAAGCGCGCCAGGATGTTGATGATGTGGGTGCGCGCGATCGGGTCCTTGCCCTCGACGCGGCTGATGAGCTCGGGCAGCAGGCTCTCGTCGGCCGTTTCGGCGACGATGCGGAACATCGCGGCTTTTTCAGCTGCATCCTGGTTGTAGGCGCGCATCAGCACGTCGCGTGCGCTGATCCGCGACTTCTGCGCCGTCAGGATGCCGACCACCGTGCCTTTCGGCATCGCGGGCTGGTCGAGCAGCGAAAAGAGCATGCTCGCGGGGTAATTGCGTGAGCTGGACAGCGCCGCGGCCGCACCGGCCACGGTCCGCTGGTTGCCCTCGGTGAGGCCGGCCGCCACGAGCGGAAACGTCCGCTGGTCGAGCAGGGCCGTGAGCACCGCGACGAAGCCGGTGGTTTCCTGCTTGTCGGCGCTCGCGAGGGCGTCGAGCACGCGCGGGATGGCCGAAGGCCCCAGGCGCACGATTTTCTCGAGCGCTGCCCGATAGCCGTCTTTGCCGTCGGCCGCCTTGATCTCGGCGATCAGGCGATCGGCACGCAGGTTCGTGAAAAAGCTCATGGGCGACGTGGGTGGATCATCTGCTCGTCACGGGCGGGGACGGTCCTCGTCCGGTGTTGGGTTCAACGTCGCGCAGGCGTCACCGGTGGCGCCAAAGCCGCGACATTATGCCACGCGGGCACAGCGTCCCGAGGGCCGCTGACCCGCCTCTGGCGATGGATCGTTTCCGCTACAATCTTGAATTGCCGGCACATGCCGCCCCCACGGTTCCGACGGACTTGACCATGCAGGACGAACTACTCGCCCAGGCCCGCCTCTTGGTCGGGAATTATGTCGAACCGTACCTGGGGATGCCTCTGGCGGCCGCCAAAGCTGTGAAGTCCGTTCGATTGGAGGGTGGCCGGCCAGTCGTCGAGGTCGAACTCGGCTTCCCCCCGGGGTCCTATGCCCGGCGCGCTCGAGGGCGAGCTCCAGTCACTGCTGCGGGCCGAGCCCGGGCTGGCCGAGGCCACCGTCACCGTCGGCTGGAAGGTTGCCGCGCATCCGGCGCAGGGCCAGCTGCAGCCGCTGCCCGGCATCCGCAACGTCATCGCGGTGGCCTCGGGCAAGGGCGGCGTCGGCAAGTCGACCACCGCCGTCAACCTGGCGCTGGCCCTGGCGCTCGATGGCGCCCGGGTCGGGCTGCTCGACGCCGACATCTACGGACCGAGCCAGCCCCGCATGCTGGGACTGCAGGGCGAGAGGCCGGTCAGCCATGACGGCAAGCGTATCCAGCCGCTCGAGGCGCACGGCATCAAGGTCATGTCGATCGGCTTCCTGATCGAGGAAGAGCAGCCGATGGTCTGGCGCGGGCCGATGGTCACCCAGGCCTTGCAGCAGCTGCTGAACGACACCGACTGGGGCGAGCTCGATTACCTGATCGTGGACATGCCGCCCGGCACGGGCGACATCCAGCTCACGCTGTCGCAGCGCGTGCCGGTGAGCGGCGCCGTGGTCGTGACCACGCCGCAGGACATCGCGTTGCTCGACGCGCGCAAGGGCCTGCGCATGTTCCAGAAGGTGAACGTGCCGGTGCTCGGCATCGTCGAGAACATGAGCACCCACGTGTGCTCGAGCTGCGGCCACGAGGAACCGATTTTCGGCAGCGGCGGCGGAGAGCGCATGGCTGCGCAGTACGGCGTGGCGCTGCTCGGGCAGCTGCCGCTCGACATCCGTATCCGCGCGGAAACGGACGCCGGCCGCCCGACCGTGGTCGTCGATCCCGCCGGTCCCATCGGCAAGGCCTACCAGGACACCGCGCGCCGCACGGCCGCCAGGCTTTCCGTCGCGGCTGGCGCTGCGGCGGGCTTCCCCAAGATTACCGTCGAGGACACCTGACCGTGAGCATCAAATCAGACCGCTGGATTCGCCGCATGGCCGCGAGCCACGGCATGATCGAACCCTTCGAGCCCGGCCAGGTGCGCGTGGCGGACGGCCAGCGCATCGTGTCCTACGGCACGTCGAGCTACGGCTACGACGTGCGCTGCGCGGCTGAATTCAAGATCTTCACCAACATCAATTCGACGATCGTCGATCCGAAGGACTTCGATCACGGCTCGTTCGTCGATTTCGACGGCCCGGTGTGCATCATCCCGCCGAACTCGTTCGCGCTGGCCCGCACCGTCGAATACTTCCGCATTCCGCGCAGCGTGCTGACGGTGTGCCTGGGCAAGTCGACGTATGCGCGGTGCGGCATCATCGTCAACGTGACGCCGCTCGAGCCCGAGTGGGAAGGCCACGTGACGCTCGAGTTTTCCAACACGACGACGCTGCCGGCGAAGATCTACGCGAACGAGGGCGTGGCGCAGATGCTGTTCTTCGAATCGGACGAAGTCTGCGAGACCTCGTACAAGGATCGCGGCGGCAAGTACCAGGGGCAGAAGGGCGTGACGTTGCCGAAGGCGTAGACGGAAGGGGCTAGGGGCTAGGGGCTAGGGGCTAGTCGGAACGTCGTCACCTCTCCCGCTTCGCGGGAGAGGTCGGCCGCAGGCCGGGTGAGGACATTCCGTCGCGCGTGAGCGCATTCCGACCCTAGCCCCTAGCCCCTAGCCCCTGGTCACTTCCTCTCCAGCTTCACCAGCTTCATCTGCACTTCCGGATTGCCCTTGCGGTACTGGATGGCCTGCACCGGTATGTAGCCGAGTGAAGGCGCGTGCCACACCTTCGACACGCGGTTCGAACCGTCGCGCTGGTTCGCCCACACTTCCGTTTCCACCTGGCCGTAAGGCGTCATGATCTGCGCGGTGCCTTCCTGCCAGTAACGGTAGTCGCGCATCTTGTTGCCGGTGATGATGCGGAATGACTGCGGCTTTCGCCCCGCGAGACGTTCCTGGATCATCGCCGCCTGCACGGACGCGGTGTCCTGCGTTCCGGGAGCCAGCGTGAACGACACCGGCTTGCCGTCGGCATCGCCGGTCACGGTGCCTTGCGTCCAGTCGTAGTTCAGGCGAACGTCCTTGGTCGTCGATTCCGAACCGTCGTTGAACGAGAACGACACCGGCCGGACACCGGCCGACGTGATGACCATCGTGCTGACTTCACGCGCCTGCGGGCTCACTGCGACGCGGCCGAACAGGTTCGGGTACGCGCGAGTCTCGTACAACCACTGGCCGGCCACCGTGCCGTGCCTGAAGCTCGACTCGATCTCCCCGCCGCTCAGTCCGCGGTAACTGACATGGTAGCGAGCCTTGTACGGCTGCAGCGTAGTAGCCGCCTTCGCAGGCGCGCCGGGGGCGGCGGGCTCCGCTTGCACGGCGGGCACCCATGCCGGTCCCGCAGCCGCAAAGCCAGCCAGGACGAGGGTCGTCGTCAGCAACACGCGCAATCGCAGCAGCATCAGGTGTTTTCCTCGGTGACAGCGTCGAGCAGCAGGGGCGCATCGATTCGCCGTCCGTCGAGGCACACGGCGTCGTCGCGCAGCACGAGACGACCCGTCGCAAACCAGCCGACGACCCGCGGATAGATGATGTGCTCCTGGCGCAGGACGCGGGCGGCGAGGGTCTCCTCGTCGTCACCGGCCAGCACGGGAACCCTGGCTTGTAAGACCACCGGGCCGCCGTCGAGTTCGGGCGTCACGAAATGGACGCTGGCGCCATGTTCGCGGTCGCCGGCGTCCAGGGCGCGGCGGTGCGTGTGCAGGCCGGGGTAGAGCGGCAGCAAGGAAGGATGGATGTTGAGCAGGCGCCCGGCGAAGCGCTGCACGAACCCGTCGCTCAGGATGCGCATGAACCCGGCCAGGACGACGAGGCCAGGGTCAAAACCCGCGACCAGGTCCCCGAGCGCGTTGCCGTAGGCCGTGCGATCGGCGAATTGCTGGGGGGCAAGCACGACTGCGGCAATGCCACGTTCGCGCGCCCAGTCGAGCGCGCCGGCGTCGGCCCGGTCGCTCACCACGGCTTCGATGCGGATCGGCAGCGCGCCCGCGTCGGCCTGGGCGGCGATGGCCTTGAGATTGCTCCCGCGCCCCGACACGAGCACGACGACGCGGAGCCGCGGGATTGCAGCCGTCATTCGACGATGACGACCTCGCGGCTGCCGGAGCGGACCTCGCCGATCACGGACGCCGTCTCGCCGCACGCGCGCAGTATGCCGAGTGCGCGGTCAGCCTCTCCCGGCGGCACGCAGATCGTCATGCCGAGCCCGCAATTGAACGTGCGGTACATCTCGTCGGTGGCCACCTTGCCCACGCGCTGCAGCCAGTCGAAGATCGCCGGGCGCGGCCACAGGCGCGCATCGATGACGGCTTCGAGACCAGGCGGGAGGACGCGCGGGATGTTGCCCGTGGGGCCGCCACCCGTGATGTGGGCGATGCTGTGCACGGGCACTGACTGCTGCAGCAGTTGCAGCACGGACTTGACGTAAATGCGCGTAGGTTCGAGCAGCTGATCGTAGAGGGGCTTGCCATCGAGCAGCGTGGACGGACCGGCGCCGCCGAGCGTGAGCAGGCGGCGAATCAGCGAATAGCCGTTGGAATGCGCGCCGGAGGAGGCGAGGCCGATGATCGCGTCGCCCGCCCGCGTGCGGCTGCCGTCGATGATCAGGTCTTTCTCGACGATGCCGACGCAGAAGCCGGCCAGGTCGTAATCGTCGCCTTCGTACATGCCCGGCATTTCCGCCGTCTCGCCGCCGACCAGCGCGCAGCCGGCCTGCAGGCAACCTTCGACGATGCCCTTGATCACGCGCTCCGCGACATCGACGTCGAGCTTGCCCGTGGCGTAATAATCCAGAAAGAACAGTGGTTCCGCTCCCTGCACGACGACGTCGTTGACGCACATCGCCACGAGATCGATGCCGATGGTGTCGTGGCGGCCGGTCTCGATTGCAAGTCGCAGCTTGGTTCCGACGCCGTCGGTGCCCGAGACCATGACCGGCTTGCGGTACCGGTCGAGGGGCACCTCGACCAGCGCGCCGAAGCCGCCGATGCCGCCGAGCACCTCGCGGCGCATGGTGCGCTTGACCGCGGGCTTGATGCGGTCGACGAGCGCGTCGCCCGCTTCGATGTCGACGCCTGCGTCGCGATACGTCGTGCTGCTGGTCGGGCTCTCGGCCATTGTTCTGCTGCTCCGGGGGGTAAGGCCCCGGTTGTGACTCGAGGCTGTGGTATTTTACACACCGGCCGACGGCCCCGACTTCCCTCCACATCATGATGGCCCACCGCACCCACGTCGCAACCGCTGGTCCGGCGCGCAAGTTCGCGTGCGGAGCGCTCATTTGGCTGGCCCTTGCCTGTCCTCCTGCCGGGGCGGACGTGGTTCTGTACCAGGCCACGGTACCGCTTGCGGGGACGGCGGAGGCCGACCGGGTCGCCGCATTCGGTGAAGCCCTCAAGGTGGCGGCCGTACGGGCCTCTGGCCGCAGCGATGCCGGGGCCTCTCCGGCCATCGCTGGCGCAGCCGCGGCTCCGGCCACCTACGTGCAGCAGTACGCCACGACCAGCGACCGCATGCTCAAGGTCGGTTTCGACGGCCGCGCCATGGAGCGGCTGTTGCAGCAGGCGGGGTTGCCGCTCTGGCCTGCCGAGCGGCCTGCGACCACGATCCTGCTGTTTTTGCCTGCTGTGGCTGGCGCCGCGCGGGCCGTGACGGCCGCCGAACGACCGCCTGAACGCGCTGAACTCGAGCGGGCCGCGGCCAACCGGGGCGTGCCTCTGGAATGGCCCACCGAAACTGTGGACCTCGCTGCAGCCCGCTCCCGGGCCGCGGCGGCAGGCACCAAGGGCGCGGTACTGGTGGGCGCGCCTGCCGGCGCGGGCTATGACTGGACGTTTGGCCATGCCGGACAATCGGCGCGCGGCCAGGGCGGTCTGGCCTCCGGACTCGGTCTGGCGGCGGATGCGCTGGCCAGCCGGTATGCGCCGGGATCCACGCGGTCACAGCAAACGGTCCCGGTCCTGATCGGTGGCCTGGACGACGTGCAGAGCTATGCGGCCCTCACCCGGTACCTGGAGAGCCTGAGCCTGGTGCGCGCGGTGTCGCTGCGGGCGCTCTCGGGCAGCGCCGCGCAGTTCGACCTGGAAGTGCGTGGCGACCTGGAACTGCTCCGCCGTATCGTCGCCCTGGACGGCCGGCTGGCGCCTGCGCCGCGGTCCGAGTCGCCGGCGGCCGAGGCCCCGGACTTCGTCTGGCAGCCATGAGCTTGCGCCACCTGCCCAACCTGCTGTGCCTGCTGCGCATTGCGCTGGTGTATCCCGTCGCGCACTGGATCCTGCAGGGCCGCTACGCCGACGTGATGCTGCTCTTCGCGCTCGCGGCGTCCACCGATGCGCTCGATGGCTTTCTCGCCAAGCGTTTCGGCTGGACCAGCAAGCTCGGCAGCCTGCTCGATCCACTCGCCGACAAGGCGCTGCTGGTGACTGTCTTCATCTGCCTGAGCTGGGTCGGGCACGTGCCCTGGGTGCTCACGGGACTGGTACTGCTGCGAGATCTCGTGATCGTGTTCGGCGCGATCACCTACAAGCTGCTGTTCGGGCCCGTCAATGGCAACCCGACGATCGCGAGCAAGATCAACACGCTCGCGCAGATCGTGTACTGCCTGGCGGTCGTCGCGGGGATGGCTTACCAGTGGCCGCCCGCATGGGCCGTGCTCGCGCTGGGGGCGTTCGTGCTGTTCTCGACGTGCGTCAGCGGCATCGACTACACGTTGATCTACGTGCGCCGCGCCCAGGCCGTCGTACGCGACCGCGAGATGCAGCGGCGATGAACAGCCGATCGCGGCGCGACTGATGGAGCAACTGCCCCTGCGCATGCGCCTGCGCGACAGTGCGCGCTTTGCCAGTTTCGTCGCCGGCGCGAACGTGCAGGCCTGCGCAGCGCTGCAGGGCGCGCGGCCGCAGGCTGCCCCAGTCGTCTGGCTCTGGGGCCGCGCGGGTACCGGCAAATCCCATTTGCTGCAGGCCGCGTGCGCGGCAGCCGGCGAGCGAGGCGAAGCCGCGGCCTACGTCGATCTGGCATTGGCGCCATCCAGCGAAATGCTCGATGGCTGTGACGCGCTGGCGCTGGTCTGCCTCGACGGACTCGATGCGGTCGCCGCCGAGCCGGCCTGGAACGCTGCGATTTTTCGCCTGCATACGCTGCTGCAGGACGGCACGGGACGGCTGGTGATCGCGAGCACCGCGCCACCCGCAGGACTGGGTCTCACGCTGCCCGACCTGCGCTCGCGCCTGCTCGCCGCCGACATCTACCAGCTGGCCGAACTCGACGAAGCCGGCCAATGCGACGCATTGCGGTTGCGCGCGGCGAGCCGTGGGCTGGAATTGTCGGAGGAGGCTGCGCTCTACCTGGTGCACAGGGTGCCGCGCGACATGCATTCCCTGTTTGGCGTGCTCGACCAGCTCGACGAAGCCTCACTGGCCGCGCAGCGCCGGCTGACGGTGCCTTTCCTGCGCGATGCGTTGGAGAGCGGCCTGGGCGCGCGGCACTAGGCGGCCAGGCACGGGGCGCGTGAGACGCAGGTAGGCGACCAGCGCCAACACCAGGCCAAGACTGACGCTCAGCATCGCCGCGGCCAGCAGTCGAATCGCGGGGTTGGCCACCACTTCGGTCAGCGCATAGACGAAATGCGGCGTCACGCACAGCGTGGCCCAGGCGAAAGTGCGCCGCTGCCTGCGCAGCAGGCCCGGCAACGTGATCAGCAGCGGCAGCACCAGAAACGCCACCACCAACCAGAATGAAACCGTGCTGCGCTCGCCGAAAAACGCGGCCAGCAACGACAAACCGGCCAGCAGCAGCACCAGCGTGAGCGCGATCAGTCGCGCGCGGCCGGCGCCGCTCGTGCTGTCGGCGGTGGCGTCAGTCACTGCGCACAGCCCGCGCGGCGGCAGCAAGTTCGGCGAGCCTGCGCCCAAGCAATTGCGCCAGCTCGCGCTCGTCGTCGCTCAGCTTCACGGGCGTGTTCCCGGCCACGGCCAGGTGCGTCGCGCCGTACGGCGAACCGCCGGTGCGGGTGCGATTGAGCGCCGGGGCCGTGAAGGGCAGGCCGACCAGGTACATGCCGTGATGCAGCAGCGGGACCATCATCGTGAGCAGCGTCGACTCCTGCCCGCCGTGCATCGACGACGTGGAGCTGAATACGGCGGCCGGCTTGCGGTCGAGGGCGCCGTTCAGCCAGAGGGAACTGGTGCCATCGAGAAAGTATTTCATCGGCGCGGCCATGTTGCCGAAGCGTGTCGGGCTGCCAAGTGCGAGTCCATCGCATTCGGCGAGGTCGGCATGCGTGGCGTAGGGCGGGCCGGATTCCGGCACGTCCGCGGCCACGGCCTCGGTGGTCGGCGAGACGGGGGCACCGTCCGCAGCCTGGCGGTGACGCCGGGCACGGATTCGACCCCGCGGACGATGTGGCGCGCGACTTCGGCCGTGGCGCCGTGGCGTGAATAGTAAAGAACGAGCACTTCGGTCATGTTGACGAGGATTCCCAGGACTCCACCGACGGATTCGCGAGCGCAGCGGCGCGCGGATTCTAGGCCGGCGAGCCTTGACGGTACAGGGACCGCTTGTTACGGTCCTTGGAGTTCGGCATTTCACCCACAAAAGGCTCATTGCCGCGTGCCCCGTTTTACGTCGCGGTTGCTGCTCACCTGCCTGCTGCTTGCCGGAGCGGCATTGGGCGGCTGTGCGGGCGCGCCGGTGCAGGAAATGAGCAACGCGCGGCAGGCCGTCAAGGCGGCGGAGCGCGCAGGGGCGGCGACGACCGCACCCGAGCAAATGGGCGAGGCCCGGCTATTGCTCAAGAATGCGGAAAGCCTCCTGCGTCGCGGCGAGTACCGCGATGCGCGCGATGCAGCCGAGCTCGCTCGCACCCGTGCCGTCGAGGCGCGCGGTGTCGCTGAGGCCGCCAAGGCTGCCAAGCAAACTCCCGGGCCTTGACGGTCGCTCGTCGTTGCCTCGTTGCCGGCCGCGTGCAGGGCGTGTTCTATCGCGCCAGCACCCGCGCCCGAGCCGAATCGCTCGGCGTGACTGGCTACGCGCGCAACCTGCCCGATGGCCGTGTCGAAGTGCTCGCCTGCGGTGAAGCCGCGGCGGTCGATGCGCTATGCCAATGGCTCTGGCGAGGTTCGCCGGCAGCGAGCGTGCGTGACGTCGTCATCGAGGATGTCGAGCCGGCTGCGCTCGCGGAGTGGCCGGACACGTTCCACACCGCCTAGGGAAGCTCTGCACAAGTCCGCAAGTGACGCGTTGCGTGCGCTCGATCCGGTGCCTGTCACCGAGCACTCAAGGTCAGCCGCGCCGGTTTCCAATTCGGCACCGCGCGTCGAACACGCGAGGATGACCCGTCGCTGGCGCGTCCGACCCGGGACCGTTCCCCGAGCTTGGAAAGGCAGACACGCGCTCTGGGAACGGTCCCGGGTCGGACGCTTGCGACATGCCAGCCTGCGACGCTGCCAGAGCGCTCGATCCGGTGCCTGTCACAGAGCGCGTGTCTGCCTTTCCAAGCTCGGTGACAGGCACCGGATCGAGCGCACGCAACGCGTCACTTGCGGGCCTGTGCAGAGCTTCCCTCGGGGGGAGTCGCCCACCGTCGCAGGGTGCGACGCCGTGGCGTTCAGTTCGTAATGGTCCAGCGCGTGGCCAGGCGATCGATGACCAGGTCCGAATACTTGGGCCGGCCGAGGCTGCCGTTGTAGCGCTGCAGGGCGCGCTGGTAGTCGCCACGCTCCTTGCGCAGGTAGAAGCCCAGGATCGTCGTGCCCATGCGCACGTTGTCGGCGATGCGCACCAGCTGATCGTTGGTCATGCCGAGTTCGCGCGGCCAGAACGGCATGACCTGCATGAGTCCTACGGCGCCGGCAGATGACACGGCGTAGCGGTCGAACCGGCTCTCGACATCCATCACGGCGAGCACGAGTTCAGGCGGAATGTTGACGCGCTTGGCCTCGCAGTGCACGGCATGCAGGATCGCCTCGCGTTCCTTGTCGTTCTCGACATAGCGCAGCAGGCGCGGCTCCATCGTCGCGAACCAGACCGCACGCTCGTATTTGTCGTCGAAACAACGGGTGGGTTCGATCGCGGCTGCGATCACCCCGCGCAGCTCCGGATCCATCTGGCGGTCGGCGCGCGCCGCGGCCCAGGGCAAGGCCGCCAGCACGAACAGCGACAGGGCGATGAGGGCAGGGGCGCGGGGCATGGACGCTTCAGCTGCGGGGCTGCCCCCGCTTCGCACGCAGGAATGCCGCGGCTTCCGCGATCGGCACTTCCGCGGCGAGACCGTCGCGACGGCGCTTGTACTCGAGCACGCCGCGCTCGAGCCCCTTGTCGCCGATCACGATGCGGTGGGGGATGCCGATGAGCTCGTCGTCGGCGAACTTGACGCCGGGCCGCGCGTCGCGATCGTCGAGCAGCACGTCGAGCCCGGCTGCCGTCAGCTCGGCGTACAGGGCTTCCGCCACCTGCTGCACGCGGGCGGACTTCTGCATGTTGATCGGGATCAGCGACACGTCGAACGGCGCGATCGGCTCCGGCCAGATGATGCCGCGCTCGTCGTGGTTCTGTTCGATGGCAGCCGCCACGACGCGCGTCACGCCGATGCCGTAACAACCCATGGCCATCACCACCGACTTGCCCTGTTCGTCGAGCACGGTGGCATTCATCGCGGCGCTGTATTTGCGGCCGAGCTGGAAGATGTGGCCGACCTCGATGCCGCGGGCGATGCCGAGCGTGCCCTTGCCGGTGGGGCTCGGGTCGCCTGCGACGACATTGCGCAGGTCCACGACTTCGCCCTCAGGCAGGTCGCGGCCCCAGTTCACGCCGGTGAAATGCATGTCGCGCTCGTTCGCGCCGCAGACGAAATCGCTCATCTGGGCGGCGGAGCGGTCGACGTAAAGTTTGCACGTGAGTCCGACCGGCCCGATGAAGCCGGGCTCGCAGCCGGCGGTCGCCTGCACGGCCTCGATGCTGGCCATGCGCAGCGGGGAGGCCACGCCGGGCAGCTTCTGCGCCTTGATCGCGTTGAGTTCGTGATCGCCGCGCACCAGCATCGCGACCGCGCCGCCCTTGTCGCCCTCGACCAGCAGCGTCTTCAGGCACTTGTCCGCGCCTACGCCGAGGAACTTCGCGAGGTCGTCGATGGTGCGGACCCTGGGCGTCGCGACCTTCTGCAGTGCGGCCGTTGGCGCGCCGCGCGGAGCGGAGGGGGCGACGGCTTCGGCCAGTTCGAGGTTGGCGGCGTAGTCGTCGCCGTCCGAGAACGCGATGGCGTCCTCGCCGGAATCCGCGAGCACGTGGAACTCCTGTGAGGCGCTGCCGCCGATGCTGCCGGTGTCGGCGCCCACGGCGCGGAACCTGAGCTGCAGGCGTTCGAAGATCGCGTTGTACGCGCGGTACATCGCCTGGTAGCCCTCTTCGAGCGAGGCGTCGTCGAGGTGGAACGAATACGCGTCCTTCATCGTGAATTCGCGCGCCCGCATGACGCCGAACCGCGGCCGGATCTCGTCGCGGAACTTGGTCTGGATCTGGTAGAAATTCACCGGCAGCTGGCGGTAGCTCTTGAGCTCGCGGCGCGCGATGTCGGTGATCACTTCCTCGTGGGTCGGGCCGTAGCAGTACATGCGGTCGTGGCGGTCCTTGATGCGCAGCAGCTCGGGCCCGTATTGTTCCCAGCGGCCCGATTCCTGCCACAGCTCGGCTGGCTGCATGGTCGGCATCAGCACCTCGAGCGCGCCCGCCCGGTTCATTTCCTCGCGCACGATCTGCTCGACCTTGCGCAGCACCCGCAGGCCGATGGGCAGCCACGTGAACAGGCCGCCGGCCAGGCGCCGGATCAGGCTGGCGCGCAGCATGAGCTGGTGGCTGACCACCTCGGCGTCGGCAGGAACGTCGCGCAGGGTATTGACTGGATACGTCGAGAGTCGCATTTCGCGTCCGATCGGCAGAAAAAACGCCGCCATGTTACCAGAGCGGGCCGTCCGACCCTGTCGGTCGCGCGTCGATGCGCGCAAAGCCTGGACGCCACTTTGCGGGTACCCGGTCCGGTGCCTTTCCCGAGCGCGTGTCTGCCTTTCCAAGTGAGTGGAAAGGCACCGGACCGAGTGCCCGCCCGGGGGCGCGATCGCGGTGTGCGATCCGTCGCGCCTGCCTATATCATGGAGGCCGCTCACACCCGCCAGGTGGCGCCTCCATGACGACTGAAAATCCCGCGAAGGACGCAGCGCAAGCTCGTCCCCGCAATCGCGGCGTGTACCTGCTGCCCAACCTGTTCACCACAGGGGTCCTGTTTGCGGGTTTCTACGCGATCGTCGCCGCGACCGACGGCAACTTCGACCGGGCCGGCATTGCGATCTTCATCGCGATGGTCAGCGACGGCCTCGATGGCCGCATTGCGCGCTGGACCAACACCCAGAGCGATTTCGGCGCGCAGTTCGACAGCCTCTCGGACATGGTGGCATTCGGCCTCGCGCCCGCCGTGGTCGCTTACCAGTGGGGCGTGGTCCGCATCGCGGAGTACGGCTACCTGTGGGGCCGGCTCGGCTGGCTCGCCACGTTCTTCTACGCTGCCTGCGTCGCGATCCGCCTCGCGCGTTTCAACACCAAGGTCGATTCGGCCGACAAGCGCTTCTTCGAAGGCTTGCCGAGCCCGTCCGGCGCCGCCGTACTGGCGGGTTTCGTCTGGATGCTCGAGTCGCTGCAGCGAGAGGGGCTGCGCGACCTGATCCTGGCCTTCACGGTCGCGATGATCGCGGGCAGCCTCATGGTCAGCCGGTTCCGCTATCTCAGCGGCAAGGATCTCGACCCGCGGATGCGCATCCCGGTCGCCTTCATCGTGCTGGTGCCGCTCGGCTTCGTGCTCGTGGGTTCCAGTCCGCCCGAGATGCTGTTCGCCCTGTTCGCCGTGTATGCCAGTTCCGGTCCGCTGTGGTGGGCCTGGCGCAGGATGCGGCGTGGCCGTCGGCCGCGGGCGGGGTCGGGAGCCTGAAGCCGTGGTAGACGCCCACCAGGTTGCCTACCTGCGGGCACTCGGCGTGGACGTCTACGTGCCGCGGTCTGCGCCTGCGCTCGTCGCGATGGAGCCCGCTGCCTCCGCGGCCGCGCCGCAGCCGGCGGCTGGGGCGGCCGCCCATGCGCCGAGACCGCGGGCCACGCCTGCGCGTCAACCGCAACCTGAATCGCAGCGGCCAGCGGTGCCCGAGCCGCAAGTGGCATTGCCCGACATCGCCCGCGATCTCGACTGGGACCCGTTGCGGGCCGCGGTGGCTGCGTGCACGCGCTGCGAGTTGCACGGCACGCGTACCCAGACCGTCTTCGGCGTCGGCAATCAGCGCGCGCGCTGGATGTTCATCGGCGAGGCCCCTGGCGCCGACGAAGACCAGCAAGGCGAACCGTTCGTGGGGCGCGCCGGCCAGTTGCTGACCTCGATGATCCGCGCGCTCGGGCTGCAGCGCGAGGACGTGTTCATCGCCAATGTGCTCAAGTGCCGCCCGCCGGGCAATCGCGATCCCCGGCCCGCTGAGGCCGCGAGTTGCCGCACGTATCTCGAAAGGCAGGTCGCGCTGGTGAACCCCACGCTGGTGGTCGCCGTGGGGCGCATCGCGGCACAGAACCTGCTCGCGACCGAAACGCCGATCGCCAAGCTGCGCGGCAAGGTGCATGCGTTCGGCGCGCGCTCCTGGCCGCTGGTGATCACCTATCACCCGGCCTACCTGCTGCGCTCGCCGAGCGAGAAGCGCAAGGCCTGGCACGACTTGCTGCATGCCCGCCAGCTGTTCGACCGCCTGCAGCGGGAGTCCGTCGCCGGAGGCCCGGCATGAGCTCGGCCGGCCTGCCCGCCGCAGAGTCCCCCCATCTCGTGCGCTTTCGCGCGATGACCCCAGCCGACGTTCCGCACGTGGCGGCCGTCGAGCGGGCCGCGTATCCGTTTCCGTGGAGCGAAGGCATCTTCCGCGATTGCCTGCGCGTCGGTTACCTGTGCCGGGTCGCCGAGAACGACGGCGAGATCGTCTGTTATGGCATCGTCGCCATGGGTGCGGGCGAAGCCCATATCCTCAACATCTGCGTGGCAGGGCACGTCCGCGGCCGCGGCATCGGCCGGCGCATGATGCAACTGCTGCTCGAACGCTCGCTGCAGGCCGGCATGCAGGACGTCTTTCTCGAGGTGCGCCCGTCCAACCTGCACGCCATCGCGCTGTACCAGTCGCTGGGCTTTCACGAAGTGGGGCGGCGGCGTGCCTACTACCAGGCGGAGATGGGGCGCGAGGATGCGTTGGTCCTCAAGCTCACATTGCCGGTAAAATCCGGCGAATGAATCAACCATCCGACGAAGTGGCGCGTCGCCGCACCTTCGCCATCATTTCGCACCCCGACGCCGGCAAGACCACCCTCACCGAAAAGCTGCTGCTGTTCGGGGGTGCGATCCAGCTGGCCGGCACCGTCAAGGGACGCAAGGCCACCCGTCACGCGACGTCCGACTGGATGGCGCTCGAGCAGCAACGCGGCATTTCGGTCACCTCCAGCGTCATGCAGTTTCCCTATGCGGGACGCATGGTGAACCTGCTCGACACGCCGGGGCACGAGGACTTCTCCGAAGACACCTACCGCACGCTGACGGCTGTCGACTCCGCGCTCATGGTCATCGACTGCGCGAAAGGCGTCGAAGCGCGCACGATCAAGCTCATGGAAGTCTGCCGGCTGCGCGACACGCCGATCATGACGTTCATCAACAAGCTCGACCGCGAAGGCCGCGAGCCGATGGACCTGCTCGACGAGATCGAGCGCGTGCTCAAGATCAGCTGTGCGCCGGTGACGTGGCCGATCGGCATGGGGCGAGCCCTCGCCGGCATCTACCACCTGCTCGAAGACCGCATCTATGCGTACCAGGCCGCTGAGAAGGGCCGGGCCGGCACCAACGAGATCATCGACGGGCTCGCCAGCGACGAGGCAACCGAGTTCCTCGGTGAGCGCGCCGCCGCCTATCGCGACGAGATCGAACTGGTGCGCGGTGCCTCGCACACCTTCGACCTGGCCGAATACCGCGCCGGCCGCCAGACGCCGGTGTTCTTCGGTTCGGCCATCAATAACTTCGGCGTGACGGAGCTGCTGTCGGCATTCGTCGAGATCGCGCCGCCGCCGCTCGCGCGCGAGACGACGACGCGCACCGTCGAGCCGCACGAGGAGCCGCTGTCCGGGTTCGTTTTCAAGATCCAGGCGAACATGGATCCGGGGCACCGCGACCGCATCGCCTTCATGCGCATCTGCGCGGGCCGCTATCGCAAGGGCATGCGGCTGTTCCACGTGCGCCACGGCAAGGAAATCCGGGTGGGCGACGCGGTGACGTTCCTTGCGGCCGACCGCCAGCACACCGACGAGGCCTATGCCGGCGACATCATCGGCCTGCACAACCACGGCACCATCAACATCGGCGACACGCTCACCGAGGGTGAGAAGATCATGTTCACGGGCATCCCGAACTTCGCGCCCGAACTGTTCCGGCGCGTGGTGCTGCGGGATCCCCTGCGCATGAAGGCGCTGCAGAAAGGCCTCGACCAGTTGTGCGAGGAGGGCGCGACGCAGCTCTTCCGTCCGCTGCGCAACAACGACCTGATCCTCGGCGCGGTGGGCCAGCTGCAGTTCGACGTGGTTGCCTTCCGGCTGCAGGACGAATATTCCGTCCAGGCCGCCTGGGACGCGATCAGTGTCTACACCGCGCGCTGGGTGTACTGCGCCGACGCGAAAAAGCTCGCGGAGTTTCGCGAGAAGGCGTACGACAACCTGGCGCTCGACCATGCTGGCGCGCTGGTGTACCTGGCGCCCACGCGCGTGAACCTGCAGCTGACGCTCGAGCGCTGGCCGGACGTCTCGTTCCGCGAAACCCGCGAGCACCTGGCGAGCGCCGCGTGAGCGGCCCAGACGACACGAGCGGCGTCTGAGCCGCCGATGAACAGCGCATGAACACCCGCGCCGTGCTGCGCCGCCGCCCGGTCCTGTCATGGGCGTTTTACGACTGGGCCAACTCGGCGTTCGCGACCACGGTCATGGCCGGGTTTTTCCCGGTCTTTTTCAAGCAGCACTGGAATGCGGGCGTCGTCGCCACCGAGAGCACGTTCCGGCTCGGCGTGACGAGCGGCCTGGCGAGCCTGATCGTCGCGGTCATGGCGCCGATGCTGGGCGCGATCGCGGACCGCAGCAGTTCGCGCGTGCGGCTGTTGCTCATGTGCACCGTGCTCGGTGCAGCGGCCACTGGAGGCCTCGCGCTGGTGGGCCAGGGCCACTGGGTCGGCGCGGCCGCGCTTTATGTCGTGGCGTCCTTAGGGTTCTGGGGCGGCATCGTTTTCAACGACTCGCTGCTGCTGCACGTCGCCGAGCCCGCCGAGTACGACCTGGTGTCTGGGTTCGGCTACGCCATGGGCTACCTCGGGGGCGGCCTGTTGTTCGCCCTGAACGTATTCATGACGCTGCAGCCGGCGACGTTCGGGCTGCCCGACGCAGCAGCAGCGGTGCGTGTCTCCTTCGTCATGACGGCGGTGTGGTGGATCGTGTTCGCGTTGCCGTGCGTGCTCTTCGTCAAGGAGAAGCGGTCGGCAAAGCCCGTGGTCGGCCCGCGCGAGGCCGTTCGTCTCGGCCTGGCAGAACTGCGGGCCACGCTCGGCGAGATCCGCAAGTACCGGCCCGTGTTGTGGTTCCTGGCCGCCTACTGGCTCTACATCGACGGCGTGAACACCGTGATCAAGATGGCCGTGGATTACGGCCTCTCGCTGGGATTCGAGGCGTCGGACCTGGTGGCGGCGCTGCTGCTCACGCAGTTCGTGGCGTTTCCGGCTGCGCTCGCCTTCGGCTGGCTCGGCAGCAGGATCGGTCCCCGCAACGGCATCTTCATTGCGCTCGCGGTCTACGGCGCCGCCACCTGCTACGCCTACTTCATCGAAAGCGCGCGTGATTTCTATGCCCTGGCCGTGATCATCGGCCTGGTGCAGGGCGGCGTGCAGTCGCTGAGCCGCAGCTATTACGGTCGGCTGGTGCCGGAGGGCAAGTCGTCCGAGTTCTTCGGCTTCTACAACATGATGGGCAAGTTCGCCGCAGTGCTCGGGCCGCTGCTCACGGGCGTCGTCGCCTATGCCACCGGCGATTCGCGGCTCGCGATCCTCTCGATCCTGCTGCTGTTCATCGGCGGCGCGGCGCTGCTGGTCGTTGCGGCGCGCAGCGCGCGAGCGGACGCTGCGCGCTAGCGCTCACTTCACGCCGTGCATCAGGCGCTGGATCAGCGGCGCGATCATGAAGAGCGCTACGCCAGAGCCCAGCAAGGCCCAGAAGCCGAACGTGTAGCCGGCAAGCGCCGACTCGGTGGTCATGCCGGTCTCGCCGCTGACGAAGCTCGCGAAGATGCCGGACAGGTTGTTGCCGATTCCCGTCGAGAGGAACCATCCGCCCATCCCCAGCCCGACGAGTCGCACCGGCGCCAGCTTGGTCACCATCGACAAGCCGATCGGCGACAGGCACAACTCGCCGACCACCTGGATCACGTAGACGCTGATCAGGGTCCAGAACGGAATCTTGCCGCTGTCGCTCACGAGGTTCGACAGTGCGTACATCAGCAGCAGGAATGCGAGGCCGTTGAACAGCAGGCCGAGGCTGAATTTACGCGGCACCGAGGGATTCAGGTTGTGCCTGGCCATCCACACCCAACCCCAGGCGACGACGGGCGCGAGCACGATGACGGCCAGCGCCGACACCGACTGGAACCAGGCGGTGGGGAAGACGAAGCCGCCGAGGGCGCGGTCGACGATCTGGTCTGCGAGGAATGTAAAAGAATTGCCGGCCTGTTCGTAGAACATCCAGAACAGGATGTTGAAGGCGAAGATGATCAGCATCGCGATGGTCCGGTCGCGCGCGATGGCACCATTGCGGTTGCCCTCGATCAACAGCATGGCGGCGAGGCCGACGAACAACGTCGTCAGCACGTACTGGAGCGTCGCGGCGCCGAGGGCCAGCAGCGCATAGACGAGCGGTATCACGCACACCGCGCCGATCGCGACGTAGGCCACCCTGGCGCGCCCCTGCGCTTCCGCCGGCGGCCGGCCGATGTCCTGCAATTGCGACCGGCCGAAGTAAAACCACACCAGGCTGATCAACATGCCGATGCCCGACGCGCCGAACACGTACTGGTAGGCGGGCGCGGCGTCCGTGCCAAACAGCGAACTCGCCAGCCAGCCAGTGATGATCGGGGCGATGAATGCGCCCATGTTGATGCCCATGTAGAAGATCGTGAAGCCCGAGTCGCGGCGCTCGTCGGAGATCGCGTAGAGCTTGCCGACCATGGTCGAGATGTTCGGCTTGAAGAGGCCGTTGCCGACGATGATCGTCGCGAGTCCGAGCTTGAACAGCATCGGATCCGGCAACATGATCATGAAGAGGCCGGCCGCCATGAAGACCGCCCCGACCAGGATCGAACGTTGATAGCCGATGATCCTGTCGGCGACGTAGCCACCGAAGATGGCGCCGGCGTAGACCAGCGCGAGGTAGGAGCCGTAGGCGAGATTGGCGGGGGCCTGGCCGGACGGATCGCCGCCGTGGAACTCTGCGACGATGTAGAGCACCAGTGCCCAGCGGATGCCGTAGAACGCGAAGCGCTCCCAGAACTCCGACATGAACAGCATCCAGAGCGGGGCCGGGTGGCCCATGACCTGTTTGAATTCGGGCAGGGGACTTGCGTCCAGAGCATTCGCGGCTCCGCTCATGGGGCGTTTCCTTGTGCTGGTGTCATGGGATCCGTCCATTCCGCGGGGTCGATCCCGTAGAACTCGCAGAGCAGGGTGTAGAGGCGGGGGTGGGCGTCGCGCAGTTGCGCGGCGCACTCGATGAATTCCTCGCTCGCGACGGCGAAGAACTCCACTTCGTCTTCAGCGGCGTAAGGATCGAGGAAGGTGGGTTCGCCGCGATCGACGGCGGTCGCACAGCGCGTCGTATTCGCGCGAGCAGGTCGGCGTGCCACGCGTCGAGGGGCCCTCACCCGCGCGTCCGCGCCGACCTCTCCCGCCGTGACGCGGGAGAGGTGGAGAGGGAGCGAGGCCGCGTCCTTCCGCGTCGAGGTAATGCGCAAACTCGTGCAGCACCACGTTGTAGCCGTCTGCGGGCCGTTGCGCGGTCTCTGCAACGTCTTCCCACGAGAGGATGATCCGCTGGGAATCCCAGGCCTCGCCGGACAACTCGCGGCGGCGGCGGGTCACGAGACCATCGTCATCGTGCACTTCGTCTTCGACCCAGAACGCGCCCGGATACACGAGAATGGAACGCAGGTCGTCGTAGTGGCCGGCGCGGCCGAGCAGCAACAGGCAGGCCTGCGCCGCGATGGTCGCGCGGATCTCGTCGGTCATCTCGAGGCCGTTGCAGCCGACGAACGACTTCTCGCGCAGGAAAGTGAGCGTCAGTCCTTCGAGCCGGCGCGCGAGGGGCGCCGGCAGTGCCCGGGTGATGGGTACGTTGCGGTTGATTGCCGCCTGCATGCTCGCCGGCAGCGACTGCGCGAACGCCCGGGCCCGTCGCCTTCGGCGCACGAGCGGCGGCAGCAGCAGCGCGGCCAGCACGGCGACGGCGACCGCCAGGATGGCGGCGATCGCCGCGCTGTTCGTCATGCTCAGCCGTAGGCTTTCTTCAGCCGCTCGACGAGTTTCACGTAGTTCTCGCGCGCCTTGGCCTGGTCCGTGCCCTTGAGCTTGGCCCAGGCGTCGTATTTCGCGCGGTCGACGAACGAGAAGGCGCCTGGGCGCTCGCCCTGCACGTCGCCTTCGGAGCCCTGCTTGTACAGGGCATACAGGCGCAGCATGTCTTCGTCGTCGGGACGCTTGGTCAGCTTCTTGATGTCGTTTGCTGCAGTTTCGAATTGCTTGTCGGTCACGGCCATCGTCGGATCCCCCGCATTGAGGGCACAAGCATAACCGAGGCTGCGCCTTGCGCGTCGCCACGAGCGTGTGACAGGTTCAGGGCCGCAAGGAATTGACGGCGTGCTTGAGGCGTTGCAGGTCGTCGGCACGGGGCGCGGGGCCGTAGCGCAGGGCCCCGTACAGCTTGCGAATCTCGCCGAGCGGCTGGGCGAGATCGGGACAGGCTCGCTCGGCCCGTTCGATGAAGGCGATCGGCCCTTCGGCCGTGCCCGGCACGAGGCCACGCTGGCGCAGGCGTGCAACCACGACAGCATGCAGGCGGGCGGGCCAGTCGCGGTCCGGCGCGCGGTGCCGCCACGCAAGGTAGCCCGACAGCGCGATGAAAAAAGCCGCCAGGCTGCCCGCGAGGCCCAGGCCGAGCGCGCGCCAGTCGGGGTCGTCGACGCCGAGCCGGTCGAGCAGGTCGAACTGTGCCTGCGCATCGAAGCGCACGATGCGCTGGTTCCAGAAGTCGTTCACGGCGTCCCAGCTCATTTCCACCTGCAGCCACACCGGGCTGGCGTCGCGCAGCCGACCTGGCACGGGCTCGCTCGCCGCGACTGCATCGATCAGGCCACCCCGGATGCGCTCGGGCGCGACGGCCGCCGTGGGGTCGACCCGCACCCAGCCGCGGCCCGCCAGCCAGACCTCTGCCCAGGCATGCGCGTCCGACTGGCGGACGATGAGATAACCGCCGTAGGGATTGAACTCGCCGCCCTGGTAGCCCGTGACCACCCGCGCGGGAATTCCGGCGGCGCGCATCACGACGGTGAAGGCCGAGGCGTAGTGCTCGCAGAAGCCCTTGCGCGTCGTGAACAGGAACTCGTCGATCGCATTGTCGGCGAGGCGCGGCGGCTGCATCGTGTATTCGAACGGCTGCTCGCGGAACATCCGCAGCATCGTCGCCGACGATGGCGGGATGGTCGTCGCCGTGGCGAGCGGCGAGACTGCGTCCCAGCGCCACGCTGCGCGCATTGCTGCCGTCGCGGGGCAGGTCGAGGTCCTTGCGGCGCATCGATTCGGCCAGCTGCGCGCCCGCGACGTAGGAGGGGTACGAAGTCAGCTCGAACGCGGCGACGTTGTTGATCGGGCGCGCGGAGAGCAGGGTGAGGTCGATACGACTGCGAGATTTCCCGCTCGGACCATTCCGCTCGGCAGGTCGAGCGCCAGCACCCAGCGACGCCCATGCGGCTGCAGGGTGATCTGGTAGCGGATCGGCGCGCCGCGGAACGTGACTTCAGTCTGCGGAAACGCCTGCGCACGCGGCCGTCGCCAGCTGCGGCCGTCGAACTCGTGCAGCACCGGCCCGCGCCAGTAACGTTGCTCGGGAGGCGGCATCGCGCCGAAGAAGCGCGCACGGAAGGCGACTTCGCCCGACGCGCTCAGGTCCGATACATCTCCCGGCGTCATTTCGTCGTCGAGACCCGTGCGTGCCTCGGTGCGCGAATCGATGCCCCAGAACGGTCCGGGCAGGCGCGGGAACAACAGGAACAGCGCGATCGCCAGCGGGGCAGCCTGCAGCAGCAACAGCAGCGTCCGGCGCACGACATGCCGCGTCGGCGCCTGTGCGAGCGGCGCGTGCACGCGCATCAGCGCAACCGCGGTCAGGAATGCGCTGCCGAGGAGCCACGGCACGAGCAGCAGGCTCTGCTCGCGCAACAGCGCTGCATACAGCAGGAACCACGCGATGAAGAGCAGCACCGTGAGATCGCGCGCGGCACGCGTCTCGAGCAGCTTGGCCGCCGCCATCAGGACGAGAAAGGACGTGCCGGCCTCGATCCCGTTCAGTGTGCGGTAGGTGCCCAGGATCGCCAGCGCCGACACTGCGACGAGCAGCAGTCGCACGATCCTCGGCACGAGCGGCCAGCCGCGCAGGTCGGCAGTCCAGCGCCAGGCGCCCACGGCCAGCAACAGCAGCGTCACCCAGGCCGGCATGTGCATGACGTGCGGCGCCACGGCGGCGCTGAGCGCGACCAGCACCCACGCGAGGCCGCGGATGCGCGACGGATTGCGCGTGTCAGCCATGCGGCGACTCGGTGACGTCGAACAGCGCCAGCGCATTGAGGCACCGCTCGCGGTGCGCGGGCCCGACGTTCGTGTCGATGGACGTGCCTGGCAGCCGCAGCGCGAACGCCTCGCCACGCTCCTGGGCGTCGATCACCCAGCGGCACAACTGGGCGAGCCGCGCTTCGGTGCCGAGCCCCACGAGGCTGTCGAAATCGAACACGTGCGACACCACGTCGGTGCCGGCGTACTGCTTCGTGTGCAACCCCTGGCCGCGCGCATAGGCTTTCCATGCCACGCGGCGCAGCGAGTCACCGGCCTGGAAGGGCCGCAGGCCCGCAAAATCCTCCTCGCCCGCCGCGCCGGATTGCGCGCCGCCGGTGTCGGTCGCGATGCGCGGAGGAGCGAGCGCACGCACGGCCGGTTGCGGCCAGGCGATGGCCGCATAGGCGGGATGCACCACGGCCCAGGCGCGGAACAGGCCGAACGGATGGCTGGTCGAAACGACGAAACGCGTCAGCGCCACGCGCCCGCGCCGCGGCGCCGGTAGCGCGAGTACCGCCTCGCAATGGCCGAGCGGCGGCAGGTCGGCATGCACGCTGTCGGGTCCGCGCCTTCTGCAAGCCGATCTCGAGTGCAGGTCGGGCTACACGCGACGAGTGCTCGAGCAGCAGGCGGAATCGCAGGTCGCTGCCCACGAATCCCGGCGCGGCCTCGAGCAGCCGCAGGCGCACGCCCGCGAGCGTGCCGTGCGCGTGGTGCATCGCGACGAGCCCCAGGCTGACCAGCAGGAAGGTCAGGGCCAGCCCCAAGTTGTTGTTGTAGTTCATGCCGCCGAGCAGCATCGCGAACAGCATTGCGCCGTAGGCCACGCCGAGCCGCGTCGGCAGGATGTAGATGCGCTGGCGCCGCAATTCGACGGGATCGACGTCGTCACCCTGGCGGGCGTGGATCCATGCGCGAGTGCGCCGCTCGATGCGCGCCCGCAACTCGCCGAGCAGCCTGCGCATCAGTGGTCAGGGAACCGGGACGGCCGCCAAGACGTATTGGCCGACTTCCCCCGCCGAACGGAAACGCGCCTCGTCGCGCGGCGCCAGGCGATGGCCGACGACGGCCGGCAACACTGCCTGCACGTCCTCTGGCAGGACCCCCTCGTGCCCGTGCATGAAAGCCCACGCCTGTGCTGCCCGCAGCAACGCGATCACTGCACGCGGCGACAGGCCAGCCTCGAACTCGGGTGCCTGCCGCGTGTAGCGGGCAACGTCCTGCACGTAGTCGAGCAGGGCCGGGGACGCGTGCACCTTCGGCACGGCGCCCTGCAGGCGCAGCAACTGCTGCGGCGTGATCGCCGCGGGCAGGTCGGCCAGCAGGTCGCGCCGGTCGCGCCCCATGAGCAACTGCCGCTCGAGCGAGGCTGCGGGGTAGCCCAGTTCGATGCGCATCAGGAAGCGGTCGAGCTGCGACTCCGGCAACGGATAGGTGCCGACCTGGTACGCGGGATTCTGCGTCGCGATGACGAAGAACGGCTCGGTGAGCGGATACGTCTGGCCGTCGGCCGTCACCTGGTGTTCTTCCATGGCCTCGAGCAGCGCGCTCTGTGCCTTGGGCGTCGCGCGATTCACTTCGTCGGCCAGCACCAGCTGCGCGAATACCGGTCCACGATGAAAGCGGAACTGCCCGGTGTCGGCCTCGAACACGGACACGCCGATGATGTCCGCTGGCAGCAGGTCACTGGTGAACTGGATGCGCTGGTACGAGAGCCCGAGCGACCGCGCGAGCGCGTGGGCGAGCGTCGTCTTGCCCACGCCCGGGATGTCCTCGATCAGCAGGTGGCCGCGCGCGAACAGGCAGGCCAGGCATTGGCGCACCTGCGTTTCCTTGCCGAGGATGATCGCGTTGAGGCCCTCGATCGCATTGTCGATCAGCGCGTGCAGCGATGGCTCGGCTGCGGTTCCTGTCTCTGCGGTGATGGCCATGTCAGCTTCCTGCCGGTGCGGCCAGCGCGGCCAGGCGCCGCATCTGCTCGCCGAGTTGCTCGAGCTGGCGTTCGAACTCGGCGATGCGCTCGCGCTCCTGCACGACGACGCTCTCCGGTGCGTTGGCGACGAAGTTCGCGTTGGCGAGCTTGGCGGCGCACTTGTCGCGTTCGAGCGCCGTCTTCGCCTTGCGCTTGTCGAGCCGCGCCAGTTCCGCCGAGACGTCGTCGACCAGCCGGTCGAACGGCGCGAGCACCGTGCGGCCGGCACTGATCGCGATGGCGCACGGGGGCAAGTCGGCTTCGGACTGCACGAGTTCGATGGCCTCCAGGTTCGCCACCTTGCGGATCGTGGCGGCGAGCGCGGCCAGCGCCTCGGCGTCGCCGGCCTTGTCGCTGCGCACGTACACGGGCGTGGCGCGCGAATGCGGCACGTCGAGTTCGCCGCGAATCTGGCGAATGCCGAGCACCACGGCCTGCACGACTGCGATGTCGCGCTCGGCGTCCGCGTCCGGCGCGAACTCGGATGCGGTGGGGTAAGCCTGCCGCATGATCGTCTCGCCCTGGCGACCCGCGAGCGGGCCGACTTTCTGCCAGATCTCCTCGGTGATGAACGGCATCAGCGGGTGCAGCATGCGCAGTGTGCCCTCGAGCACCTCGACCAGGGTGCGACGCGTGCCGCGGCGGGCAGCGGCATCGGTGTCTGCGCCCTGCAGCACGGGCTTGGACAGCTCGAGGTACCAGTCGCAGAACTCGTACCACACGAACTCGTACATCGCCTGCGCGGCGAGGTCGAAGCGGTACGCGGCCAGGTTCGCGCGTACATTCGTGACCGCGACACCCAGTCGTCCGCGAATCCAGCGATCGGCCACCGAGTACTCGCACGGGCCAGCTGCGCTGTCCGCCGCGTGTTCCTCGGTGTTCATGAGGACGTAGCGCGCGGCGTTCCACAGCTTGTTGCAGAAGTTGCGGTAGCCCTCGACGCGCCCGAGGTCGAAGCGGATGTCGCGTCCCATCGTGGCGAGCGCCGCGAAGGTGAAGCGCATCGCATCGGTGCCGAACGCGGGGATGCCCTGCGGGAACTGCTTGCGCGTCGCCTTCTCGATCGCGTTCTTCATCTGCGGCTGCATCAGGCCGGAGGTGCGCTTGGCGACCAGCGTCTCCAGGTCGATGCCGTCGATGAGGTCGAGCGGGTCGATGATGTTGCCCTTCGACTTCGACATCTTGTTGCCGTGCTCGTCGCGGATGAGCCCGGTGATGTAGACCTCGCGGAAGGGCACGTCGTTCTGGAACTTCAGCCCCATCATGATCATCCGGGCGACCCAGAAGAAGATGATGTCGAAGCCCGTGACCAGCACCGACGTCGGGTAGAACGACTTGAGCTCCGGCGTCTGTTGCGGCCAGCCGAGCGTCGAGAACGGCCACAGCGCCGAACTGAACCACGTGTCGAGCACGTCCTCGTCCTGGCGCAATGCGACCGGCTTGCCGTGTTGCTTCGTGGCGGCGGCCTGCGCGTCAGCCTCGCTGCGCGCGACGAAGATGTTGCCGTCGGCGTCGTACCACGCCGGGATGCGGTGACCCCACCAGAGCTGGCGGCTGATGCACCAGTCCTGGATGTTGCGCATCCACTGGAAATACGTCTTGGACCAGTTGTCCGGCACGAACCGGATGCGCCCGTCCTCGACCGCGGCAATCGCGGGTTCGGCGAGCGGTGCAATGCGGACGTACCACTGGTCGGTGAGCCAGGGCTCGAGCACGGCGCCGCTGCGGTCGCCGCGCGGCACGGGCAGCGTGTGCGGCTCCACTTTCTCGAGCAGGCCGGCGGCCTCGAAATCCGCGACCACGCGCTTGCGCGCCTCGAAGCGGTCGAGGCCGCGATAGGGCGGTGGCACTTCGTCGTTGAGCGTCGCGTCCGCCGTCAGGATGTTGATCGTCGGCAGCGAGTGCCGCTTGCCGATCTCGTAATCGTTGAAATCGTGGGCCGGCGTGATTTTCACGCAACCGCTGCCGAACGCCGGATCGCAGTAGTCGTCCGCGATGACGGGGATCAGGCGGTCGGTGAGCGGCAGGCGCACCTGCTGGCCGACCAGGTGCCGGTAACGATCGTCTTCCGGATTTACTGCGACGGCGACGTCGCCCAGCATGGTCTCCGGGCGTGTCGTCGCGACGACCAGGTGGCCGCTGCCGTCAGCCAGCGGATAACGCAGGTGCCACAGGCTGCCTGCTTCCGGCTCGGCGAGCACCTCGAGATCGGACAGGGCCGTGTGCAGCACCGGGTCCCAGTTCACGAGCCGCTTGCCGCGATAGATCAGGCCGTCCTCGTGCAAGCGCACGAAGACTTCGAGCACGGCGGCGGACAGGCCTTCGTCCATCGTGAAACGGTCGCGCGACCAGTCCACCGAGTTGCCGAGCCGGCGCATCTGGCGCGAGATCGTGCCGCCGGATTCTTCCTTCCATTCCCAGACGCGTTCGACGAACTGTTCGCGGCCCAGGTCGTGGCGTGTCTTGCCGGCGGCGGCGAGTTGCCGTTCGACGACCATCTGCGTCGCGATGCCCGCGTGGTCGGTGCCCGGCTGCCAGAGGGTGCGATCGCCGTCCATGCGATGCACGCGCGTGAGCACGTCCATCAGCGTGTGCTGGAACGCGTGGCCCATGTGCAGCGTGCCAGTGACGTTGGGCGGAGGAATCACGATGCAGTAGGGCGTGCCGTCACCCGCCGGTGCAAACCAGCCGGCCGCTTCCCACGCGGCGTAGATGCGGGATTCGATATCGCGGGGGGAGTAGCTTTTGTCCATCGACGGCCTCTTGCGCTAACCGTCGATTATAGCTTCACCTCTCCCGCTTCAGCGGGAGAGGTACGCGTTCTGCTACCTCTCCCGCTCCAGCGGGAGAGGTCGCCCGAAGCGCGGGTGAGGGCAGCTAGTTGGCCCTGCCCGGCCCGCGGAAGTGCTCGGCGATCACGCGGGAGATCAGCTGTGGCAGCTCCGCCTTGAGCCGGTCGGAGACCTGCTCGAGCAGCAGGGCTTCCATCTCCCGCAGGGCGTTGTGCACGAGCTCGTCGGCTTCCTCGTGCACGACTGCCGTCAGGTGCGCCTCGAGTTCGCCCAGGAAGCGGCTCGTGTCGTTGATGAAAGCAGATTCGGAGCCCACGTTGGGCTCGACGATGTCCGTGAGGACGGGAATGTCATCGGCGGGTTGGCTGTTCATCGTGTTCACACGGCCTCGCTCAAAGCGGATGGGCCTCGGGCGCGCACCCAGCGTCTCGGTAGGTTCGCCAGCGGTGCCGCGCGGCCTTTTTGGCCTCTTCGTCACCCCCGACGACTTCGCAGACGCGAGCATAGGCGGAAAAGTCGGCCGGCGCATCGGCGCCCAGGTTGATCAACACGTCGCGATGGGTGGGGGGCAGGGCGGAACTGCCGACCAGCACCGGCGTGGCCCCTGCGGTCTCTGGATCGGTCGGCCAGACGCCGTGGGGCACGAAGCTGCGGTCGGCGAAGGTCCAGAGCAGCTCGTCGAGTTCGGCGGTTTCGGCGGCGCTGGCGGTGCGCACCGCCACCCGCAGACCCTGGTCGTAGGCCTTTTCAGCCAGGCGGCACGCTGCCACCAGGCGAGCGCGGCGGTCCGGCTCGCTCAGCGTGTAGAAGTCGATCCTGGGTGCGCGGTCACGGTCCGGGGTGACGTGCGTCAGGCCCGGCCGAGCAGGAAATCCATCAGCAGGGGCACGGGCCGGCCGGTGCTGCCCTTCTGCGCCCCCGTCACGTAAGCCGTGCCGGCGATGTCGAGATGCGCCCACTGCAGGCCGTCGGTGAACTTCGCCAGGAAGCAGGCCGCCGTGATGGCCCCGCCGTCACGACCGCAGGCATTGGCGAAATCGGCGAAATTGCTCTTGAGCTGCTCGTGGTATTCCTCGCCCATCGGCATGTGCCAGCAGCGGTCCTCGGCGCGAATGCCCGCCGCCGTGAGCTCGCCTGCGAGTTCGTCGTCGTTGCTCATGACGGCCGAGAGATGCGCGCCGAGCGCGATCACGCAGGCTCCCGTCAGGGTGGCGATGTCGACGACGGCGGCCGGCTTGAAGCGACGCGCGTAGGTGAGGGCGTCGCAGAGGATCAGGCGACCTTCCGCGTCGGTGTTGATCACCTCGATCGTCTGGCCCGACATGCTGCGCACGATGTCGCCCGGCTTGGTTGCCCGGCCACTCGGCATGTTCTCGCACGCAGGGACGATGCCCACGACGTTGAGCTTGAGCCCCATTTCGGCTGCTGCCTTGATCGCGCCGAACACGCTGGCGGCGCCGGTCATGTCGAACTTCATTTCGTCCATGCCGGGCGGCTGCTTCAGCGAGATGCCGCCGCTGTCGAACGTGACGCCCTTGCCGACGAGGGCCACGGGGGCCTGGCCGGCGCGCCCGCCGTCGTAACGCATCACGATGAGCTTGGCGGGCTCGTCCGTGCCGTTGGTGACCGACAGGAAGGACCCCATCTTGAGTCGCTTCAGGTCGCGTTCTTCGAGCACCTGCGTCCGCACCGACTTGTAGGTGCGTGCGAGTTCGCGCGCCTGCTGCGCGAGATAGGAGGGGGTGCAGACGTTGGCCGGCAGGTTGGCGAGATCGCGAGTGAGCGCGGAGCCCGCGGCGATTGCCTGGCCCTGGTCGAGGCCCCGCTGGGCAGCGGACTTTTGCGCGCGATCGGCGACAGCGAAACCGAATGACTTGAGGGCAGGGTCGGCCGGCTTGCGCGCGCTGCGGATGGCCGGCACGCGGTAGAGCGCGGCTCCTGCCGCTTCGGCCGCGAGTCGGGCGTCGTAGTAAGTGTCAGGCGACGTGATCGATTCTGCGAGGTAGCTGACGGCATCGCGCGCGCCGGTCTTGGCGATCGCGCCGAGCGCTGCCGCCAGCGCCTTGCGATACTGCTTGCGGCCGAACGTCGCCTTCTTGCCGAGGCCGACGATCAGGACGCGCTGGCAGGCCGCGCCGTCGGTGTCGACGAGACGCAGTTCGCCGGACTTGCCCCGCACGTCGCCACGCTTGATCACGCGGGAAAGTTGACCCCGCAGCGCGTCGTCGAGTGCAGCGGCTGCGCCCGCAAGGGCGGCGCCTTCGTGCAGGCCGACGATGGCGCAATCGGTCTTCTGGGTGCGGGGAGCGGCGGTGGCGACGAACAGACGCATCATGCAATCCTTTAGGCTTGGCGGGCACGGCCCGCGGGTATCCGTTTACCCGGCGGACGATTCGCCCGTTAAACTGAGGCGCCGAGTTTACCGATTCACGCCGAGGCCTGCGAACTTTGCTCAATCGCCTGGACCGCTATCTGCTGCGCGAAGTGACGTGGAACTTCGTCGCGGTCACCGGCGTGCTGCTGATCGTGCTGCTGTCGAACCAGTTTGCGCGAGTGCTCGGCCAGGCGGCTTCGACGGGTTTCCCGGTCGAGATCGTCATGACCCTGATCGGACTCACGACCCTGCAGCAGCTCACGGTGCTGGTGCCGATCGGCTTGTTCCTCGGCATCGTGCTGGCGCTCGGCCGCCTGTATCACGAGAGCGAGATGACGGCGATGACCGCCTGCGGCGTCGGGCCGCTGCGAATCTACCGGCCCATCGCGCTGCTGGCCGTCGTGATTGCCGCCTTGCTGGCCGTGCTTTCATTTCGCGTGGTGCCGGCCGCCTGGATGAAGTCGAGCGAGCTGCGCAATGAAGCCACGCGCGCGGCGCAGTTCGGCGCGCTCGAGCCGGGCCGGTTCCGCAGCTTCGCGGGCGGCGATGCCGTGTTCTATGCCGAGCGCGTCGAGCCGACCGGCGAATTGTTCGGAGTGTTCGTGCAGCGCAGCGTCGGCGACAAGATCGAGGTCGCGATGGCCGAACGTGCCGTGCAGCGTGGCGCGGGTCAGCCCGAGCAGTTGTTCATCCTGTACGACGGTCGCCGCTACGAGGGCGTCCCCGGCGCACCCAACTGGCGCATCGTCGAGTTTCGCGAGCATGGGATTCCAGTGCGCCTGCCCGATGCGCGGGCGGGCAAGCGTCGGATCGAGATGAAGACCACGCAGTCATTGCTCGATTCCGACGACCCCAAGGATCGCGCGGAACTCGCATGGCGCATCGCGGTGCCCGTCATGGCCCTGGTGCTGACGATCCTCGCGGTGCCGCTCGCAAGATTGCGGCCGCGGCAAGGACGCTTCGCCCGCGTCGCCTTCGCGGTGCTCGCGTATTTCGTTTACTCGAACCTGCTGGCTGCGGCCCGCGTCTGGATCCAGAAAGACTCGCCGGCGGGCGAGTTCGGGCTCTGGTGGGTGCACCTGCTGCCACTCGCAGTGGCGGCATGGCTGCTGTGGCAGGAACTGCACCCCGGTCCTGCATGGCGAATGCCCTGGTCGCGCCGTCGCGCGACGGCGGCCTGAGGGGCACGGCACGATGAACGGAGTGCTTGGCCGCTACGTGATCCGCACCGTCCTCGGGTACACGCTCATGGTGATGATCGTGCTGCTCGCCCTCGGCGCGCTGTTCATGTTCATCGGCCAGCAGGACGACATCGGCGTCGGCAACTACACGGCGACCCAGGCCTTGCTGTTCGTGGCGCTGAACCTGCCCAGCTACCTGTTCCAGTTGTTGCCCGTGGCGGCCCTGATCGGCTCGCTGCTCGGCCTCGGCAATCTCGCGCGCGGCAGCGAGCTCATCGTCATGCGCGCATCGGGCGTCACCACGCTGCGCTTCTGCGGGTGGCTGGGCGCCGCGGGCCTCATCCTCGCTGCGCTGATGTTCGTCATCGGTGAGTACGTCGCGCCCCCGCTCGGCAGTTACGCCCAGCAGCTCAAAGTGTTCGCCAAGTTCGACGAGTTCAACCTGACGGGCAATCGCGCGACGTGGGTGCGCGACGGCGACACGATCATCAGCGTGAACCAGCAGTCGGGCAGCGCCAGCTTTGGCGGCATCAAGGTGTTCCAGGTCGACCCGTCGCGCCGGCTCGTGAGCGCCGGCCGCGCCGAGTCCGCCAGCGTCAAGAGCGACAACGTCTGGCGCCTTGAGAAGTATGTCGGCACGAACTTCGCGCCCGATGCCCAGACGGCTACCGTCGACAAGGAGGGCGAGCGCGAGGTGCGCACGTCGTTGTCGGCTGATTTCCTGGGACTCGCCATTGCGAATCCGGAGATGATGGGGCTGCGGGACTTGCGCGGTTACATCGCGCATCTGCAGCGCAACGGCCTGCAGTCGAGCCGCTTCGAAGCGGCGTACTGGTCACGGCTGGCGCGGTTCGCCGCGGTCATGCTGGTGATCATGCTGGCGCTGCCATTCTGCGTGGGGTCGATGCGCAACTCCGGCCAAGGCGCGCGAACCGTGATCGGCGTGCTCATCGGCGCGGGTTTCGTGCTGCTGAGCCAGACGCTCGAGAGCAGCGGGGAATTGTTCGATCTCGCTCCATGGATCGTGGGGTGGATGCCGACGGCGTTGCTCGGCGTCGTGACGGGTACGCTGCTCTGGCGTAATCGCTGATCGCTGTCGGTTTCGATTGCGACGCTTGCGGGTTGTGCGGCGTGCGATTAGGGGTCGTCGGTTTTCAGTAGGATGCGTCTGTGCAAGGCGCACGATCGGGATGACTTTCCGGAACCGCGGAAAGGCAGACACGCGGTTCCGGAAAGTCATCCCGATCGCGCGCTGCTCGCAGGCGCCTGAACGAATTTCCGCGACCGGAAATTCGCACGGCGCAGTAGCGTCGAAGCGTCGCAATCGAAACGCCTGCGACAACTGCATTCGCCAGAGCCGAAACCCGAGCGGTCGCGCATAGCAACGCTGCGGCAACAACGCTGGCGGATCGGCCGGTATGCGCCGTCCGCGCCAGGTCGCACTGGTCGGCAGTTGGGCGAGGTCGCGGTCGAACGCTGACATTGCGCCGTGCGAGGCGTTCGGCCTGCCGAACGGCGAGCTCAGGCGCCGTCGGTCAGGTGGTCGATCCGGGGCCTTTCCCGGAGCGCGTGTCTGCCTTTCCAAGCGCAGGGAAAGGCCCCGGATCGACCACCTGCACTGACCGAGCGCGTGTCGGCCATGCGTCACGCCGAATCGACTACCGCTATCGACGCTTGCCCGCTTTCGGCAACAGCACGACCCGACTGCGCGACAACCGGTCGTGCCACGCCCGCCGCTCACCGTCGAACAACACCCACACCCAGCCGAGTCCCGCGGGCACCCAGCTCAGCACGCTCGCCCCGAGTCGCACCACCACGTCGCGCCACGTCAGCAGATAGCCGTCGTCACGCTGCACGCGGATGCGCCAGGATGTCATGCCCAGCGTCTGTCCCCGCTCTGTCCAGGGCATGCCGAAATAAACGACCACCGCGCCCGCGAGCACCGGCCAGTACAGCAGCGTGAGCAGTGGAAAGGTTCGCCACTGCACCGCCTCGCCGCCCGTGAACGGCAGGAAGCACGCCGTGACGATCATCAGCAGCGCGAGCACCAGCAGCCCGTCGTAGACCATTGCGGCGAGCCGGCGCAGCAGGCTTGCCGGCGGCAGCGCCGCTGCTGCTGCGGCGAATTCTTCTCGCGACGCGAGAGGGGGAACTGCTGTAGTCATGGGCAGACGGCCGCGCGCGCGATGCTCAGAACTTGTCCGACCGCAGCACGCTCACGTCCTGCAGAAACAGGATCATTGCGTAGTGATCGTAAAAACGGTCGCGTACCCGCTGCGCGATGCTGTCCGCCAGCGCGGGATCGCAGATGACCTCGACCCGGATGTTGCCTTCCTGCGCCCAGTCGGACTGGCGCAGGCCTCGGCTGCCCTTGCCGCGCGCGTCCGTGATGGTGAAGCCGCGGACACCAAGCGACTCGAGTTCGCCGACGAGGGCCCGCTCGAGCGCGGCCTCGGTGACGATGGTGACCATGCGTCGCGTGTAGTGCTGCATGTTGATGTGTGTCCGTCGTGGGTCGGTCAGAGCGTAACCACCAGGCGGGCCAGGCGGTCATACAGCGGGATGCCGATGATGATGTTGAACGGGAAGGTGATGGCCAGGGAGGCCGTCAGCGAGAGCGCCGGATTGGCCTCGGGTACGGCTGTGCGCATCGCCGTGGGTGCCGCGATGTACGACGCGCTGGCGGCAAGCGTCGCGAGCACGGTGATGCCGCCCGCCGAGAGTCCGATCGCGCGGCCCAGCAAAGCGCCGACGACTGCGCCGAAAAGCGGCATCAACACGCCGAACAGGATGAGGAACACGGCATTGCGCCGCAGTGCCCCGAGTTGTGTGGCCGCGATGAGCCCCATTTCCAGCAGGAACAAGGCGAGGATGCCCTTGAACAGGCCAAAGAACAGCGGCTGGATCGATGCCGTGCCTTCCGGACCGCTGACCCAGCCGATGGCCAGCCCGCCCAGCAGCAGGACGACGCTGCGCCCGAGCATCAGCTCGCGCAGCAGCGGCTTCCACGCGACGTTGCCTCCCGCAAAGCCGCGCGCGAGCACGACACCCGCAAGAATTGCGGGAACCTCGAGCACTACGACCCAGACGGGGGCGCGGACTTCATAGCTGATGCCCTGCGTCGCGAGATACCCGAGCAGGACCGCAAACGTGCCGACGCTGACCGAGCCATAATGCGCAGCGAGCGAAGCGGCATCGGCCCGCGAAAGCCGGCCGAGGTGCCGGGCCGCGAGAAAGGCAGGGATGGGCAGGCCAAAACCCAGTGCCAGCAAGGCAGCAAGTTCGACCAGGGGCAGGCCTTCACCCGCGCGTGCCAGTTCGACGCCGCCCTTGAGGCCGATGGCCAGCAGCAGCAGCGTGCTGACAAAATCATAGATGGCCGCAGGCAGCCGGAGTTCGGCGCGGGCCAGCCCGGCGAAGGCGCCAAGCAGGAAGAACAGGATGACGGGATCCAGGGTCGGCATTGCAGCAGCCAGTGAGCCGCGGGTCGCGCGGCGCAACGGTATGCGAATTCGCGGCGAGAGTCACGGGTGGCGCCGCTGGAATCCATGCGCTCGGCAGCTTGCGAACGGTGACGCGATGAGCCTCAGACCAGGACCGGTTCCCGTTGCGTCGCCCAACGTACTGGTCTGGGACTGGCCATTACGTGTATTCCATTGGGTCCTGGCCGTCGCCATCGCGACATCGTTCGCCACCCATTACCTGGGTATCGAATGGTTCGATTGGCACCGCCGGGCAGGGTACGTCGCGCTGGTCCTGATTGCCTTCCGCTTGGCGTGGGGTGTCGTCGGGCCGCGCTACGCCCGCTTCACAGTCGTTCATGCGCGGTCCGCGCGCGATCCTGAGTTACCTGCGTGGCAGGGAGCCGCATCCTGCCGCCGGGCACAACCCGCTCGGCGGCCTGAGCGTGGTTGCATTGTTGCTGGTGGTCGCGGTGCAGGCGGTCACCGGGTTGTTCGCGAACGACGAGATCGCCAACGCGGGCCCGTTCTACGGCTGGATCACGCAGGAGACGAGCAACCGTCTCACTTCGTGGCACGAGTTCAATTCGAACGTCTTGCTCGGGCTCATCGCCCTGCATCTCGCCGCCGTGGCCTGGCACGACCTCGTCCGTCGCCATGGCCTCGCGCGCTCGATGTGGACGGGTCGCAGGGCAGCGGGCGAGGGCATCGCATCGTCGCGTGGCTTGCTCGCCCTGTGCATCGTGCTGGTACTGATCGGCGCCCTGGCGCTCGCGGTACGCGCGGCGCCAGAAGCGTCGGTGAGTTTCTTCTAGCTCAGCGAGACCGCCGGTTCAGTCGGTCTTGTACTTGTCGTGGCACGCCTTGCAGGTGTTGGCCGCGTCGAAGAACGCCGCCTTGCTCTTGGCGAAGTCGCCCGCTTTCGCGACCGTCGCCAGCGTCGCGCTGCGATCGACCAGGTCCTTGAGCTTCGCGTCGAAGTCGGCGCGATTGGCCCACATCTCCGGCTTCAGTTCCGAATTGGGCAGGCCCTTGGTGTCGGCGCTGAACGATTCGGACAGCAGGGGGGCGATCATTGCAACGCGCTCCGCCCGCCGGGTGAACTCGGCTGCATCGTACGGGGCCTTGCCCTGCGCCATCGCGCCCATCGGGCCGAAGTTGTACGCCAGCACCTGGTACAGCGCCTTGCGGTATTTCAGGGTCTTCTCACCCTGTGACTGCGCGCCCTGCGCGTGGGCGGCGCCCGCGAAGAGGAAGCTGGCGGACAGCACGGTGATGACGATCGAACGGATTACAGCCATGGACGCGACGCTCCTTGATGCGTTGTGCGGGAAAGCGTCATGAAGGTACCGCAGCAGGCGTGAGCAAGTCACGCAGCCCGTCAGGCTCGACGTCAGCCCGCGCTGCGCCGCGCTTTGGCGAGGATTTCCGTGCGGTGGGCCCGCAGGATCTTCCAGATGTCGGGCTCCGATGGGCGATCCGCCATCCGTGCGATGAGTCCGGCGACAGCGGGCCATTCGCGTCCCCACTGCAACATGCGGATTGCATCGGCAACGACCTGTTGCGACATCGCGCTGCTGACAGGCGGGGCTGCGACCGCAACTGCCGTGGGTTGCCGGACGGGGGCCGGGTGTGCAGCCGGTCGTGCGGCCGGTCGTGCAGGCGGTCGTACAGCGAGTGCGCTCTCGGCCTCCGCGTGCCGCGGCCGGGCAGCCGTTTCCTTCCGCACGGGCTTTTTGGGCACGGCCCTGGCGGCATGGGCGGCACGCATGCGCGGCTGTTCGATCGTCGCCGAGATCGACGTGTCGGGTGGTTTGCCGGTGGCCAGCGGGATGAAGCGCTCGAGGTGCTCTGAGCCCAGCAGGCTGGTAAGGAACGACATCAATTCCAGCGCCTCTGCGAACCGATGGTCGCCGGCATCTCGTCGCTCGCTGAGGTGAGCCTTCAGCTCCAGCAGGCGTGTGCGAGCAAGCTGGACGACCATGCCATTGGGCCGCTGGTGCTTCGGCCACGACTCGGCGCGTGCGTAGGCGGCGTCGTCCAGCTGCAGATAACGCGCGTGCAGGTCGACGCTGGCCAGCCAGCGCTCCAGCAAGTCCTCCACGCGTTTGTCCGTCGTCGACATCGTGTCGTCACCCCGTCCCGTGACCCCAGTCTAGAGGCCGGCGGAGGGTCGTCGGGCACCCCATGTGAAAGCTGTGACCGGGCTCGCAGTTGCGAGCCCGACCAGGGCAGTTTGGCCCGTGCGCTTGCAAATAGTCCATATATGGGACATAGTGTTCCATATATGGCAAATGAGCCTCAACGCCCGATCGTCACTGCCTGCCTGCGCTGGCTGTGGCCGGTTGCGCGCTGGCTGCTGCAGTCGGGCGTCACCTGGAAGGAATTTGCCGAGCTCGCGCGCGGCGTATTCATCGACGTGGCCGAGAAGGAGTTCGGGCTGCGCGGGCGTCCCACCAACGTTTCGCGCATCGCACTGCTCACCGGCATGACGCGACGCGAAGTGCGCCGTTACCGCGATTCGGCTGTCGCCGCGCCGGCACCCGACGTGCGCGCCGAGGACGACCTCAACCATGCGAGCCGCGTCCTGGCGGGCTGGCATCTCGATGCCGAGTTCATCGACGAGTTGGGACGGCCGCGGCCGCTGGACGCCAAGGGTGAAGGCGCAACGTTCGCGCAGCTCGTGCGCCGGTACGCGGGCGACATTCCCGTCACTGCGCTCACCAAGGAGCTGCTGCGTTCAGGTTCGATCGAGCGCACTGCCGCCGGTGGCTACAGCGTGCTGCGTCGCTTCTACATGCCGCGCGCGATGGACGGGCAGGCCGTGGAGCGCGCAGGCGCGGTCATCGCCGATCTCGCGACGACGGTCGAGCACAACCTCTCGCGCGAGTCAGCCGAGCCGCCGCGTTTCGAGGGCCGCGCCCAGAACCGCCATATCGATCCGCGCCAGCTGCCCGCCTTCCGCGCCTTCATGGAGCGCGAGGGCCAGGCGTTCCTCGAGCGCTGCGACGAGTGGCTGAGCGCGCACGAGATGCCGCAGGACGAGTCCACGACGACGGCCACGCTGCGGCTGGGCGTCGGGGTTTACGCAATTCAGGAAAGAGTGGTCGGAGAACGATGATGCAAGACGCGCGCGCAAGGATGAACCGCTGGCTGGTTGGGGCCTTTGCCATGGCACTCGCTGCCTGCGGGGGCGGCGGCGGAGGCGGGGGCAGCAATGGCGGCAGCGGTGGCGGCACGGGCGGCATCGACCGCGGCGGCATCATCACTGCGACGGGCACCATCACGGGCTTCGGCAGCGTGCACGTGAATGGCGTGCGTTACGTCACGACCGGCGCGACGTTCACGATCGACGACAACCCCGGTGCCGAGTCCGACCTGCGCGTCGGGCAGGTCGTGCGCATCGAGGGCCGGATCGAACAGGACGGCATCACCGGCACGGCTACGCGCGTCATTTTCGACGACGAAGTGGAAGGCCCGGTGCAAAGCATCGACCTCGCTGCCTCCCGGTTCGTGGTCCTCGGCAGGACGGTGACCGTCGGCGCGCAGACTTCGTTCGACGATTCCATCGTGCCGCGCAGCCTGGAAGGCCTCGTGGTGGGAGAGCGAGTCGAGGTGAGCGGTCGGGTCGCGACGACGGGAGTCGTCGAAGCAACGCGCGTCGAGCGCAAGCCGGCGCAGGGTGCAGTCGAGGTCAAGGGGACGGTCGCCTCCCTCGACACCACCGCGCGCACGTTCGGTCTCGGGCTGCTGTCCGTGAATTATGCCACTGCGCAACTCTCCGGCTTCGCGAGCGGCCAGCCTGCGAATGGCGATCGCGTCGAAGTCTTCGGTTCGTTGAACGGCAGCGGCGTGCTCGTCGCCACGCGCGTAGAGAAGGACGGCGGCGGCGCGGCCGGCAATGCCGACGAGCAGGCCGACTACGAGGGGCTCATCACGAACTTCGCGTCGGCGACGGATTTCGCCGTCGCCGGCCAGCGCGTCACGACGACCGCTTCGACCACGTACGAAGGCGGCACCGCGGCGAGCCTCGCCGCCGACGTCGCGGTGGAGGTCGAAGGGCGCTTCAATGCGGCGGGCGTCATCGTCGCATCCAAGGTGCAGTTCCGCCGCGACAGCGACACCGAGTTCTCCGGTCGCGTCGACTCCATCAACGCAGCCGGCAACAGCTTCGTCGTGTTCGGCGTGACGATCCGCGTCAACTCGCTGACGCGCTTCGAAGATCACAGCAGCGCCGACTTGCAGCGCTTCAGCCTCGCGAACCTCGCGGTCGGCGACTTCGTCGAGGTCGATGTCTACAACGACGGCAGCGGCCTGCTCGCGACCAAGGTCGAGCGCGACGACGCGCAGGGCGAGGTCGAGGCGGAGGGCGTGGCCCAGAACGTGGCGGCGCCCAACTTCACGATTGGTGGTGTTGCCGTCACGACCGACGGCGGGACCGAATTCAGAGACGACAACGGTGTGACGATCAGTTCTGCAGCGTTCTTCGCAGCGGCAGCGGGCCGTACGGTGAAGGTGCGCGGCACGCTGGTCGGCAACACGGTGCTGGCCAGCAGGGCCGAGCTCGAGGACTGACCGGAGTTCCGGGGTAAAGACGGACCTGCAACGACGGGTCCGAACCGATCAGTACGAGCTGCGCAGAGGTGCGAGATGAATAGATTGCAATTGAAAGTTCTGAACATGGCGGTGGTGGCCTTGCTGGTCGCCGGTTGCGGCGGCGGCGGGGGCGGCTCCACGCCAAGCTCGTCACCCGGCACCGGCGGCACGGGCGGAACGGGCGGTGCGACCGGCGGCACGACGTCAGGCGCAACGGTGTTCGTGACCGGCGCGATCGCCGGGTTCGGCAGCGTGATCGTCAACGGCGTGCGCTATGACACCGATTCTGCCGAGGTCCGTATCGAGGACAAGGCGGCGACCGCCGGCCAGTTGCAGGTCGGCGAGGTCATCCGGCTGACGGCACAGGTGGATGCGAGCGGCGTCGCTCGGGCTAAATCCATCGAACAGGATCACCTCGTGCAAGGCACTGTCCAGGCGGTCGACCTGGCCGCAGGCACGTTGACGATCGCCGGGCAGGTGATCACGGTCGACAACGAGACGATGTTCGATGACTCGATCCCCACCCGCTCCCTGGCCGGTGTGTCGGTGGGCGACCGCATCGAGGTGCACGGTTTCGCCGGCGGCGCAGGCACGGCGCGCGCGACGCGTATCGAGAAGGCTGGGGTTGGTGAAACCGAGGTCGAAGTGACGGGTGTCGTCGCGAACCTCGACACAGGACTGAAGCGCTTTACGGTCGGCACGCTGGTGGTCGACTACTCGGCTGCGACGCTCGAGGATTTCGGGTCGTCCGGCGTCACCGCGGGCATCCTCGTCGAAGTGAAGGGCACTTCGTTCCTCGCCGATGGCGCGCTGCGCGCAACGCGCGTCGAGCGCGAAGATCGCGACTTCGACGGCAGCAGCGGTGACGAAGTCGAGGCGGAAGGCCTGGTGACTCGTTTCGGATCTGCGGCGGACTTCGACGTCGCGGGGCAGAAAGTTTCGACGAATTCGTCGACGGTCTTCGTGAACGGCACGGCCGCCGACCTCGCGCTGAACGTCAAGGTCGAGGCCGAAGGCAAGCTGGACGCGAGCGACACGCTGGTAGCGAGCAAGCTGACCTTCAAGCGTCAGTCCACGGTGCGGCTGGCGGCCGCGGTCGAGAGCGTGGATACGGCCAATGGCACCTTCCGCGCACTGGGCGTGACGGTGGTCGTCTCGGCCACGACGCGCAAGGAAGATCACGAGAGCGACGATCATTTCTTCAGCCTGGCCGACCTGCGCGTGGGTGACTGGGTCGAAGTGGGTGGCTACGCCGACCCGGCGGGCACCGGCCGGCTGATCGCCATGCGCCTCGAGCGGGACGAGCCTGAGGACGAGGTCGAGTTGCGCGGTCCGGCGTCGGACATCGCGGCCACGAGCCTCAAGGTATTCGGCGTGAGCGTCGAACTGCTGCCGGGCACGGAATACGAGGACGAGGACACGCGCATCAGCGCGAGCGAATTCCTTGCTCGCGCCGCCGGCCAGGTGGTCGAAGTCGACGGGACGTGGAACGGCACTTCGCTGCTGGCGAACGAAGCGGAGATCGAGCGCGAGAATGGCAGCGCAATATCGCCGCCCGTCACGCCGCCCACGACGCCGCCCGTGACTCCGCCGCCGCCGTCGGGTGGCAACCAGGCGCCGGTCGCACGAGCGGGCTCGGCGCAGGCCGTGACGACGGGTGCGACCGTGACGCTGAATGGCAGCGCCAGTTCCGACCCTGAGGGCGCAGCCCTTACCTACGCCTGGGTCCTCCAGGTGCCGGGCGGCAGTGCCGCAGCGCTGTCGAGCGCGACCGCCAGCCAGCCCACGTTCGTGGCGGACATCGCCGGCACGTACACCGCGACGCTGACCGTAAGCGATGGCTCGCTCACGTCTTCTGCAAGCGTGGCAGTCACGGCGCAGGCACCGACGCCGCCGTCACCGTCCCTCGACGGCGCGGCCCTGTACACGGCGAAGTGCCAGAGTTGTCACGGTCCGATCCAGCCGATCTTCAGTCGCAACTCGCGTGATGCGGCAAAGATCCAGGCTGCGATCAACAACAACAAGGGTGGCATGGGCTTCCTCTCGACGCTGACCGCAGCCGAGGTGCAGGCCATTGCAGCCGCCGTCACGGCAGCCAACCCGTAACTGAACGAATGACTTCCTAGAACCCCGGACCTCCTGGTCCACCCTTGGGCGGGACGGCGCAAGCCTCCCGCCCTATTTTTTGGGCGCGGCGAAACGCAGGTGACGAGAGTGCAGGTGACCGAGCGGATTTGCGGCCACGCCTTCGACGTAAGGTTTGACGAGACGTTTCGCGACGCGATGAAAGACAGGAATGACGACGGCGTCCGTCAGCAGGATCTGCTCGGCCTGCGCCAGCTTCGCGCCGCGCCCGGCAGCATCGCCCTGCCTGGCGGCGGCCTGCAGTAACGCATCGTAGTCCGCGTTGGCATGGTGGCCGACGTTCTGTGGATGCGACGTCGCGAACAGCGCAAGAAAGGCCTCGGGGTCGATGTAATCGGCCGACCAGCCGAAGCGCAGCAAGTCGCACTCGCCGGGCTGGTCGCGCAGCGCGAGGTAAGCTTTCCATTCCACTTCGACGATCTGCACCTCCACTCCGAGCACGCGCCGCCACTGGTCCGCCAGCGCGACTGCCGTGCGGTGGTGGTTGGCGCTTGCGTCGGTGCACAGGGTGAGTGTCGCTGGGGCGGCGTTACGTTTTGCAGCTTCGGCCCAGCGCTGTGCCGCGAGCGACTCGCGCTTTGCTGTCGTCATCGCTGCCCAGTCGAAGCGGGCAGGCTCATACCCCGGGATGCCGGGCGGAACCCAGCTGAACGCCGGAATCTCCCCGGCGCCCGTCACCATCGTGGTCACCTGTTGGCGGTCGATCGCCATCGCGAGCGCCGCGCGCGATCCGTATCGCGGACGCGTCGCAGGTTGAACGCTAGCCGTAGGTGCTCAAGTAAGGCGCGACTGCAGTTCGCCTGGCAGGTTCTGCGGATCCAGTCGAGCTCGCTTTCGGCACCTCGCTGGTGACGTCGAGTTCCCCTGACCGGTACAGGTTGAGTTCGGTGCCGAGGTCGTCGAGCGTCAGGTACGTACGTGCTCGATGCCGACTGCATCGGCCGCGTGATACCGGGGGTTGCGCTCCAGTTCGATGTTTTCACCCGGCCGTCGCGCGAGCACGCGGTAGGGTCCGTTGGTGATCGTGCCGTCGACGGCAACGGCGGAGAGTGCAGAGGCCCTGCGAACGGTAACGCGAGCACGGTCGCGAGGTGCGGCATCGGTCGCGCCAACTCAATAACTACGGTGCGCGCATCGGGCGCGCGCATTTGGCCTATCGGCTCGAGCAGTTCCGCGTATGGAGCTCGTGACGCCGGATCGCGCGCGCGCTCGAGGCCCGCGATGAAGTCGGTCGACGTCAGCGGGTCGCCGTTCGACCAGTGCAGGTCCGGTCGCAGGACGAAGGTCCAGCGCAATGAATCGGGGCTGATCGTCCAGCTTTCGGCGGCACCGGGAACCATGCCGCCGTCGGCGGCCTCTGTAGTCAGCCCTTCGAAAAGCTCCTGCAGCAGCGCCAGCGCTGCGTTGTCATCGGCAAGAACCGGATCGAGCGTTTCTGGTTCGCCCCCGAGGCCGCGAACGATCGTAGGCATGGACAGGGGAGCATCGGCGTCGCCCGCTGTGCTTGCCGGCGGACCGCAGCCCGTCAACGCCGGGAGGATCGATGCCATTAGATATGCGACGAACCCGCGCCAAATAACTGGTGAAGACATGCTTGCCATGAAATCTCAGGAGTCAGCGAGGTAGTGAACGGCGGGGAGACCCTGCGCGGTCACCGCCCACTCGGCGTAAGTTAACGGGCGTAAAGGGAGGGCGCTCGAGTCAATCCGCGCATGTAGTCCCTGCCTTGTATGTGCTCAAGTCTAATGCCTTCGACTCAAGGCATCTTGGCGGACCCCGGCGGTCCAGAGCGGCAACGCCATCTGGACAACAAAAAAGGGAACTGTAGATGGTCTCGCCTCAAGTCTAGCGCACCATGCGCGGTGGATGAGTATCATCACCGCGCATGGCGCCGCACCCGAGTACAGCCCGCCCATCGAAGCCCCTTTTACCGCCGGTCCCGACCGGCGATCGGGTGCGCGCAGCTATGCCGTGCCGTTCATCGTCGCCGTCACCGGTCACCGTGACCTGGTCCCCGACGAGATCCCGATCCTGCGGTCGCGGGTGCGTGACTGCCTGTTCAGCCTGCGCTACGAGTACCCCAGCCGCATCATCGTGGTGATGTCGTCACTGGCCGATGGGGCCGACCGCATCGTAGCGGAAGAGGCCTTGCAGCTCGGCATGCCGCTCAGCGTCGTGCTGCCCATGCCGCGGGCGCTGTACGAAGAAGACTTCACTGCAGAGTCCCGCGAGCAGTTCGCGCGGCTGTGCGATGCGGCGTCCGAAATTTTCGAGTTGCCGCTGCTGCCGGGCAGCACGCCGCGGTCGATCGTCGAGCCGGGACCGATCCGCACCCGGCAGTACTGCCAGGTAGGCGTGTTCCTGAGTGCGCACTGCCACGTGCTGCTGGCGGTGTGGGACGGCAAAGACAGCGAGCTTCTGGGCGGTACGGCCGCGACCGTCCGCTTTCATCATCACGACGTCATGCCGGGCTACACGCCGCGCGTGACCTCCAGCAAGCTGAACCTGACCGAGGACGAAAGCGACCTGGTCTATCACTTGGTCTGTTCCCGCAATCGGCCCGAAGGCGCCCCCGCGCCAGGCCTCAAGCCGTTCGACACGTACTGGTTCACGACCGACGAGCAGAATCCGCGGAGCGAACAGATTCCCTCGCGGCACCGCAAGGTGTTCGAGTACACCAACGAGTTCAGTCGCGAGGCGCAGAACAATGCGGCGGCCATCGACAAGGAACGGTATTCGCTCCTGAGCGGCGAGCAGGCGGTTACGCTGCCGGCTGGCCTCTGGGACATCAACCAGGCGTTCTGTGCGGCCGACTGGCTGGCGATCCATTACCAGAAGAAGGTCGTCAAGACGCTGAAGGCGGGGCACGTGGCGGCTTTCCTGACGGCCGTGGGCTACCTGACGTACACCGACCTGCAGTCCACGCCCCTGATGATCGGCGGCATCATCGGCTTGATGCTGTTCGCTGTCTTGAACAATGCCCTGGCGGTGCGCGGCAGTTGGCAGCGCAAGTATCTCGACTACCGCACGCTGGCAGAAGGCCTGCGGGTGCAGTTCTACTGGGCGGCGGCCGGAGTGACGAGCGGCAGCGTGTCGAAGTTTGCGCACGACAACTTCCTGCAGATGCAGGACACCGAGCTTGGCTGGATCCGCAACGTCATGCGTGTGGCAGGCATGGAATGCGATATTTCGCCGAACCTCGAGCCGCGCGGACTGAGCTTCGCTGTGCAGGAATGGATCGGTGATGACAAGTCAGGGCAGCTCGGTTACTACCACAAGAAGTCCGCCCAACGTATCCTCGAGCACGAGTCCACGTTGCGAATTGGCCGGCTCGGGATCTGGACCACGATCATTGCGTTGACTGCGTTATTGTTCGTCGGTTCGCAGCTCTCGGACGACGTGCGTACGCCCGTGGTCTACCTGATGGGCGTCGTGCTGCTGATGGTCGGCATCCGGCAGTCGTACGCCAAGACGACCGCCGAGGCGGAGCTGATCAAGCAGTACGAGTTCATGTCCCGCATTTTCCGCAACGCGCGCAAGCGCATCGACGACGCCGAGAACGACGGCGACAAGCGTCGTATCCTCAAGATCCTGGGCGACTCCGCGCTCGAAGAACACGCGCAGTGGATCCTGATTCACCGCGAACGGTCGATCGACGAGAAGGAAGGGCTGAAGCTCGGCTGATGACGATGGACCTGCAACAGCAATTCAAGTACCGGGCGTTCATCAGCTACAGCCATTCCGACGAGGAGTGGGCCAAGTGGCTGCACAAGGCGCTCGAGACTTACCGCATGCCGAAGCGGCTGATCGGTCGCGAGACCGAGTTCGGCGTCGTGCCCGACCGGATTGCGCCTGTCTTCCGCGACCGCGACGAACTCGCGACGGCGACCAGCCTCGGCGACATCCTGACGCGCGCACCGCAGGATTCCGCGTGCCAGCTGGTCATCTGCTCGAAGAAATCGGCCAAGTCGCGCTGGGTCAACGAGGAGATCAAGACTTTCAAGCGGCTGGGCAAGGCCCACCGCATCTTCGCGCTGATCGTCGACGGCGAACCCGGTGCATCGGCCCGTCCGGAAGCCGCGGACGACGAGTGCTTCCCGCCGGCGCTCATCTGCAAGATGGGTGCGGACGGCGAGCTGACCAACGAGCCGACGGAACCCATCGCAGCCGACGCACGGCCCGGTAAGGACACCAAGCTCGATGGCCAGCTCAAGCTCATTGCGGGCATGTTCGGCGTGGGTCTCGACGAGCTCAGGCAGCGCGAGGCGCACCGCCGCCAGCGTCTCATACGCTCACCCTCCATCGCCGCATAGCGATCACCACCACGCTTGCAGACGCTGCCTAGCTCACCGCAACAACAATGCGGGCCGAAGCGGAGGCCGAGACAGCCCGGCAGACGACGCGATTGATGGTCGACCTGTTCAAGGTGTCCGACCCGAGCGAGGCGCTCGGTAACACCATCACGGCGCGCGAGATTCTCGACAAGGGCGCCACGCGCATTGACAAGGAACTGGCAGATCAGCCCGCCATCCAGGCGACGCTCATGGATACGATGGGCACTGTTTATACGAGTCGCGGTCTCTACGAGTCGGCCGTGCCGCTCGTGCGAAAGGCGTACGAACGGCGGATGCAACCGTGGGGCACGTTGCATGCGGAAACCGCGTCGAGCCTCGATCACCTCGGTGTGCTACTCACGCAGCGCTCGGATTATGACGAAGCGGAAAAGAGCTTCCGTACAGGCCCTGGAGGCGCGTCGGCAATTGTTCGGGGCGACGAGCCTCGAAGTCGCGGAGACGCTGACCGCCCTGTCAGAACTCCTCGGCGAGAAAGGCGAGTACGCAAAGGGTGAGCTGCTCGTCAAGGAGGCGCTGGACATCCGGCGGCAAGCGTTCGGCACCAAGCCGAACAAGGACGTGGCGCAGTCGCTGGAGCTGCTGGGGCTCAATTACTATCGGCGCGGCGAGTACGAACCGGCCGTGAAGTATTTGCGCGAGGCCGCGCAAATGCAGCGGCAGCTGCACCCGAACGCGCATCCTGCGCTCGCCCAGGCAACGGATAGCCTCGCGTTTGCGCTCATGGAGATGGGAAAGCCCGAGGAGGCGGAGCCGCTCTCACGCCTCGCTTTGGCTATGAAAAGGCAGCTATACGGCGAAGACCATCCATCGACGGCGACCAGCTTGAACAACCTTGCGTTCGTGCTGAAGGCCCGCGATCGATACAACGATACTAAAGCCGCCTATCGCCAGTGATAACCATCAATCGAAACTACTGGGCGACACCACTCGCCAACAACCTCAGCAACATCGCCTACGTCGAGTACGTCAAAGGCGAAACCCAGTCGGCGATCAAGACGATGCGGCAGCCGTTGGAGATGTCGCGCGAGGAACTTGGGCCGGAGCACCCCGAGGTGGGAGGTCGCGCGGCCAGCCTGGCCTACTGGCTGATCGAAGAGGGTCAGTACGACGAGGCTGAGCAACTGGTCGACGAGGCCCTGTCCATCCGGCGCAAGGCGCTGGGTCCCAAGCATCCGCAGGTGGCGGGCACGATCACGATCAAGGCCACGCTGATGCTGGCAAAAAGCAAGTTCGCAGAGGCATACGAACTGGCCGAGATGGCGCGCAAGCTGCTTGCGGAGTCGATGCCGGCCGACAGCTGGCAGGTGGCGGCAGCGATGAATGTCGAGGGTGCGGCGTTGATGCCGATGGAGCGGTTTGCCGAGGCCGAACCGATGCTGGTCGGCAGCCAGGCGGGGCTGAAGTCGGCACCGATCCCCAACCTCGCCGATCGAGGCCGCCTGCGCCTGATCGTGTTGTATGAACGCTGGGGCAAGCCAGAGGAAGTGCGCAAGCTGAGGTCTGGCGCGAGTTGAGCGCGCCGCGCCGCGACCGTCGTTTACTCGGGGCCATGTTCCTGATGGCGACCAGCGCCATCGGCCCCGGCTTCATCACGCAAACCACGTTGTTCACAGCGCAACTTGGCGCAGCGTTTGCGTTTGCGATCCTGGTTTCGATCCTGGTGGACATCGCCCTCCAGCTGAACGTCTGGCGGGTCATTGGCGTTTCAGGCCTGCGCGCGCCGGAGCTCGGCAACCGCGTGCTGCCCGGAGCGGGCCACGTGCTCACGTTCTGCGTCGTCGTCGGGGGCTTCGTGTTCAACGTCGGCAACGTCGCCGGCTGCGGGCTCGGGCTCAATGCACTCGCCGGGCTGGATCCGCGGTGGGGCGGTGCCGTGTCGGCCCTGGTCGCCATCGGCGTGTTCCTGTCGCGCCGTGCTGGAATTGCGATGGATCGCATCGTGATTGCACTCGGCTTTGTGATGATCGCGATGACGGGTTACGTCGCCTACGTCGCGCAGCCTCCGCTCGGTGCAGCGCTGCGCAACGCGGTGCTGCCGGACACGATCGACGTGCTGGCGATCACGACGCTGGTCGGCGGCACCATCGGCGGCTACATCACCTACGCGGGCGCGCACCGCTTGCTCGACGCGGGGGTCCACGGCCGTGATGCAGTCGGGGCGATATCCCGCGCCTCGCTGCAGGGTGTCCTGATCACTGGCCTGATGCGCGTGCTGCTGTTCCTTGCTGTGCTCGGCGTGGTTGCCGCGGGGACGAAACTCGATCCCGGCAATCCCGCAGCGTCCGCCTTTCATGCCGCGGCCGGTGACCTCGGCATGCGAGTCTTCGGCTTGATTCTCTGGGCGGCGGCGATCACTTCGGTGATCGGTGCGTCGTACACGTCCGTGTCGTTCATCCTCGCCAGCCGTTCGCAGCTCGAACCGCGCCGCGGTGCGCTCGTCATCGGCTTCATCCTCGCGTCGACGATGGTGTTCCTCGTGGCCGGCGCGGCCCCGGTCTCGCTGCTCGTCTTTGCCGGGGCGTTCAACGGGCTGATCCTGCCCATCGGCGTTGCGATCCTGCTGTGGGTCGCGTTCCGTCGGCGCGACTTGTTGCGGGGCTATGACTACCCGCGCCGCTTGCCGCACTGGGTGTGGTCGCGTGGCTCGTAACGATCTACCTGGGGTGGGAATCGATCGGCAAACTCGGCGCGCTGCTCAGCTGAGCGCAGCATTCATGGCGCACCTCGGACCCCTTCCGCGACCATCGCAGGGCGACGGGACGCCCGAAATTTCGGGTCCGGAGCGTGAATGCGACCGATTCGGCGCCGACTGGCCCAGACGACAGGGCCGAAATGGCGCTCCCAGAGGGATTCGAACCCTCGTACCAGCCTTGAGAGGGCT
>CAWJXS010000002.1:0-200129 GCA_963846885.1 uncultured Gammaproteobacteria bacterium | reverse complement strand
ATTCCACCCGCGTGAGCGCGGGGTCGAGGATCTTGAAGATCTGGGCCTGGTACGTCTCGGCGTTGGCCTTGATCTCGTCGGGCGTCAGGGGCGGGCGGGTCGCATTGCGGCCCGTCGGATCGCCGATCAGGCCCGTGAAATCGCCAATCAGGAAGATGACCTCGTGCCCGAGCCGCTGGAACATCGCCATGCGATTGATCAGGACGGTGTGGCCAAGGTGCAGGTCCGGTGCGGTCGGGTCAAAGCCCGCCTTCACGCGCAGCGGCTTGCCCCGGCCCAGTTTCTTCAGCAGGTCGGCTTCGAGCAGCACTTCGGCGGCGCCGCGGCGCAATTCGGCCAGTTGGTGGTCGGCAGGCAGCATCGGTCGGCGCGCTCCGGTCAGTGTTGCAACGCAAGACGCCGGACTGTAGGGGTTGCAGCCGGTACAGGCAACGTCGCCGGCAGCGTGAGCGCGGTCACGGTCCTGCAATGTTTCCCGCAAGACCATGAAGAAACAAGAAAATTTGCCGACTTAACAGTTGACTCGTGGCGTCCGCGCAACTACTTTACCGGCCATCGTAAGCCGGGGGTGTCCCTTGCAATCGTCCGAAATTCCTACGTCTGCCGTCGAGCGGGCGGCCTACTCTAGTGTTCTGTCCGCCCGCCGACGCCGGCTGGCCAGCACCAGCTTGCCCCTCGTCGCCGCAGTCGCCTGCGTGCTCGCCGTGGCCGCCTGGCCCAGCCGGGATGCCCCGACGTCGCTCGACCTGACGGCGCTCGTCGCCGCGCAGTCGCCCGCGACCGCCGCACCTGCCGCCGTGGACGAGGATTTCCCGGAGAACGTCGAATACACGGTCAAGCGCAATGACACGCTCGACCAGATTTTCCGGACGGTCGGCGTCGACATGGCCGCGCTCGCCGAGCTGCGCCAGCGCCCGGAAATCCGCCGCGCGCTCGACATCGTGCGTCCCGGCGACATCATCACCTTCACGCACATCGACGGCGCGCTGCAGTCGCTCAACCGCCAGATCAGCAACACGCTGACCCTGTCGGTCGCACGCTCCGACGACGGCTTTGCCGTCAATTATGTCGAGAACCCGCTCGAGACCGAGATCGTCGGCCGCCGTGCGGAGATCTCGTCGTCGCTGTTCGCCGCAGGCCAGCAGGCCGGCATGTCGGGCGAGACGATCATGACGCTCGCCAACCATATTTTCGGCTGGGACATCGACTTCGCGCTCGACATCCGCGAGGGCGACGAATTCAGCGTGCTCTACGAACAGAAGTTCCAGGACGGCTCCTACGTCAACGACGGGCGCGTGCTCGCGGCCGAGTTCGTCAACCAGGGCAAGACGCACCGTGCCGTGTGGTTCCAGTCGAAGGACGGCGAGGTGCAGGGTTACTTCACGCCCGAAGGCAAGGGCATGCGCAAGGCGTTCCTGCGCGCGCCGCTCGATTTCCTGCGCGTGAGCTCGGTGTTCAACCCGCGCCGCAAGCACCCGATCAGCGGCGCCGTGCGCGCCCACAAGGGCATTGATTACGCTGCGCCCACGGGCACGCCGATCTGGGCCGCGGGCGATGGGCGCATTCAGTTTGCCGGCCGCAAGGGCGGTTACGGCAACGCCGTGATGATCGATCACGGCAAGGGCGTCAGCACGCTGTATGCCCACATGTCGCGCTTCGGCAAATCGGCGCGCTCCGGCCGCAGCGTCAAGCAGGGCGACATCATCGGCTACGTCGGCTCGACGGGCGCGTCCACGGGGCCGCACCTGCACTACGAATACCGCGTGAAAGGCGTGCACAAGGATCCTGCGACGATCCCGCTGCCGCGCACGGAGATCCCGTCACAGTATCTCGCGGAGTTCCGCAGCGAGAGCACCACGGCCCTGGCCAAGCTGCAGCTTACGAGCGGCAGCACGGGCGTCGCGCAGGTTGCCAGCCGCTGAGGAAGTGACTAGTCGCATTAGTGACTAGCGATTAACCGGAGGTGCCGCTGCACCGGCTGCCGCCTCTCCTCCTCCGACTAATCGCGGGATCGAGCGTGATCACTATTCACTGCATCAGCTGACTTGCAGCTTGAACCCGGCGACCGCCAGGTAGTCGGCTTCCTGCTCCAGGTCGATCGCCGTCAGCGGATGCTCGTCGAGCCAGCCGCGCGGAAATGCGACGTCGGCTTGCTTGCCTTTCACCTGCAGGTGAATGTCAGGCAGTGATCGCGGTCCGCGGCCACGATGCAGCAGCACGGCCAGCCGCAACAGCACGATCAGGTACAAAGCCTTCAGGTGCCATGGTGGCGTGAGGTCGTCGAGCCCGGCCAGCGGGAGCTTGCGCCGGTGTGCACCGACGACGGCGGCGAGCAGTTGCTGCTCGTGGTGCGGAAAACCCGGCAGGTCCGCATGCTGCAAGAGGTAGGCGCCATGGCGCTGATACTGGGTGTGCGCAATATCGAGGCCGACCTCGTGCAACCGCGCCGCCCAACCCAGCATGGGCTCCGCCAGCGCATCGTCGAGACCCCAGTCTTCGCGCACCTGCCGCAGGAACGCGAGCGCCGTCGCCTCCACGCGGTCCGCCTGCGCCGTATCGACGTGGAACCGGCCCTCCATCGCCCGCACGCTGCGTACGCGCGCATCTTCGTCGGTGAGGCGGCCGAGCAGATCGTAGAGCAGGCCTTCGCGCAGGGCGCCGTCGGCGACGCGCATCGACTCGATGCCGAGACGATCGAAGGCTTCGAGCAGGATGGCGAGGCCGCCCGGCAGGACTTCCTGGCGCTCGGGCGAGAGCCCCGGCAACTTGAGACGCGACGCCTGGCCGGCGCGCAACGTCTCCTGCAGCAGCCACTCGAGGCCCGCTCGGTCGACTTGATTGACGCTCGCCGGATCGCGCGCCTGCAACGTGTCGGCGACGGCATGCAGCGTGCCCGAGGCGCCGTAGGCAATGTCCCATTCGGAGCGCTTGAAGCGGTTGATCACCGGCTCGAGTTCGAGCTGCGCCGCCTGCCGCGCGCGCTTCATGCGCTTCTCGGTGATTTCGCCATCGGGGAAGAAGCGTGCGCTCAACGTCACGCAACCCATGTACAGGCTTTCGAGGCGCTTCGCTACGAGGCCTTCGCCGATGATGAGCTCGGTGCTGCCGCCGCCGATGTCGATGACCAGCCGCTGGCCGCCCTCGTTGGGCGTCGTATGCGCGACGCCCAGATGGATCAGTCGCGCTTCCTCGACGCCGGAGATGATTTCGATCGGATGGCCGAGCGCGTCGCGCGCGCGCTCGAGAAACGCGCCCCTGCGCTTGGCCTGCCGCAACGTGTTGGTGCCGACGACGCGCACCGACTCGGCGCGCATGTCGCGCAGGCGCTGGCCGAACCGCTCCAGGCACTGCAGCGCGCGCTGCGAGGCATCACGATTCAGCCGGCCGTGCTCGTCGAGGCCCGCGGCGAGACGAACCATCTCGCGCAAGCGGTCGAGCACGACCAGTTGCCCGTGCTGGTACCGGGCAACGATCATGTGGAAGCTGTTGGAACCCAGGTCCACTGCGGCCAGGACATCGGGCACGCGCTGCGGCACGGCAGGACTCAATGGTTGCGCAGGGGCTTAGCGGAGGCTCGGTGGAGGCTCAGCCGCGGGTCGAGCGACCTGGTCGGGCCGCCTTCAGGTGGAAAACGACGAGCCACAGCCACAGGTGGTCTGGGCATTGGGGTTGCGGATCACGAACTGGGCGCCCTCGAGATCCTCGCGGTAGTCGATCTCGGCGCCGGTGAGGTACTGGAAGCTCATTGGATCGACCAGCAGGCGGACGCCCTGGTTCTCGACGCAGGTGTCGCCGTCTTCCTCGTTCTCGTCGAACGTGAAGCCGTATTGAAAGCCGGAACAGCCGCCGCCCGACACGAAGACGCGCAACTTGAGGTTCGGATTGCCTTCTTCGCGGATGAGCTCGCTCACCTTGGCCGCGGCCGAGTCCGTAAAGACCAGCAGGCCGGCGTCAGCCGTCTCGTTCGAGGCAGTGGCTTCGGTCATCGAGGTGCTCCGTGCGTCGTCGCAGGCGGTTCTATCTGGGGGCGCATGTTAGCCCAGCAAGCCCCGCCGGTCATAGCGCGGCGGCCGGCTGCCCCGTCACTTTCCACGGAAAAGTCTGCCGGACTGGCGAACGAAGCTTGCTCGACTGCACTTCGACGTCCGTCTCGAATGCCTGGAAACCCTCCGGCAGGACGACAGTCTGCTCGATCGTCTGGAAATATCGGAACGAGAACGGCAACTGCGCGCGTGGCTTGCCGAGCAGCTCACCGACCGAAAAGCGGGCCGGCGCGTCGTCCTTCATGCCGAGCAAAGTAATCTGGGCGAGGCCAGAAACCACGCTTTCGTGGCGCATTGCCTGCACCAGCGTGAGCTTCAGCCGCACCTGGCGCGGCTCGTCGCCGGGCAGCACCTCGAAGCGCTGGATGCGCAGGCCCTGGATACCGTCGACGGGCGAGACGATGCTGCGATAAAAGGCGAGGTCGTCGCTCTGGCGGGAGAGCTGCGACTGCAGGTCGCCCAGGGTCCTTTCGATCTGGCCGTAGGCGTCGCGATCGAGACGCCTCGCCATCTCCAGCTCGGCGACCTTGGCGTTGAGGCGTTTGTTGTCGAACTCGAGCTGCTCGGCCTGGCCTTCGATGACTTCGCGGTGGCTGGCCTCGGCGGCCGCATCGTGGCCCGCGTGACGCTGCCCCTGCACGTAGCCGAACCAGCCGGCAAGCCCGGCCAGCAGCGCTGCGCCGAGCAGGATCGCGACGATGTTGTAAGTGCGGCGTGGCCGACTGGCCGGCTCAGTGCCGTCGGCAGTCATTTGTCGCTGTCCTGCGACGCTCCGGCAACCGACACCGGCGCGTCGTGCACTGCCTCGATCTCCCCAGCGCGGCCGCTGGCGCTGCCTGGCCCGCGCCGCCTGCGCGGCGCGCGCGGCTGCGGCGAGCGCAGCAATTCGTCGGTCAGCCACTCGGGGCGCGGCGGCGGCCCCGCGGCGAATGCCCGCTCGCCGAGTTCCTGCAGCGCGCGCACATAGACCGCACGCTTGAAATAGATGACCTCGCGGACCGGCGCCCAGTAGTCGACCCAGCGGCCCTGGTCGAACTCCGGCTCGTTGGTCGACGCGAAATTGAAGCTTGAATCGTCGGCCAGCATGCGCAGCAGGAACCAGCGTTGCTTCTGGCCGATACAGACGGGATTGCCACGGCGCCGCACGTACTGTTGTGGCAGGCGATAGCGCAGCCACCGGCCGGTGCTTGCCACCAGCTCCACGTCGTCGCGCTGCAGCCCGACCTCTTCATGGAGTTCGCGATAGAGCGCGTCTTCGGGTTGCTCGTTGCGCAGCACGCCGCCCTGCGGGAACTGCCAGCCGCGCCCGTCCCGCCGGCCACCCAGGAACAGCTGCCCGCCGTCCCGCATCAGGACGATGCCTACGTTGGCGCGAAATCCCTGGCTGTCGATGTAGTCGCTCATTTCCCGCGCGGTCTGGTCAATGCCCGATTTTTCCACATCGGGGGCAATGGCACAAAAACATCACTCGCGGCGGTCCGGCTTGTGGCGCAGGCCCCGCTTCCCTACCCTTCGCGCATTGCCGGGGGTCGCTTGTCCAGATTTCCTCTCATTCCAGCGTTCACGACCGTCGGTGCCGCCAGCGTCGCCCTGCTGTTGCTGTCATTGATGCTCGGCAGCGTGCAGCTCGCGCCCGCCGCGGTCTGGGACGCTTTCTGGTCGACCGACCCGTCCATGGCGCGCGACGTGGTACTTGGCCTGCGCCTGCCGCGTGCGCTGACTGCATTCGCCGTGGGCGGCCTGCTCGGGCTGGCGGGCGCGCTGCTGCAGGTATTGCTGCGCAACCCGCTGGCAGATCCCTACGTGCTGGGAGTGTCCGGCGGTGCCTCGGTGACGGCGCTGCTCGCCCTGATGGCGGGGTTGTCGGCCGCCATGATCGACGCGGCCGCCGCCGTGGGTGCGCTGGCCGCGTGCGCGCTGGTCTTTGCGCTGGCGCAGGGACGCGGCGGCTGGACCCCCACGCGCTTGCTGCTCACGGGTGTCGTGGTCGCCGCCGGCGCTGGCTCCATCGTGAGCCTGCTGCTGGCGATGAGCGACGACACCCGCCTGCGCGGCATGGTGTTCTGGCTGCTCGGCGACCTGTCACGCAGTGATCGCTGGGGGTGGCTGCTCGCCCTGCTCGCCGTCGCCACGGCGTTCTGCATCGCGCTCGGCCGTCCCCTCAACGTGCTCGCGCGCGGCGAGACCATTGCCGCCACGGTCGGACTCGACGTGCGGCGCGTGCGCAGCATCGTGTTCGTCCTGAGCTCGGTGCTGACCGGCTGCGCCGTGAGCACGGCGGGCAGCATCGGCTTCGTGGGACTCGTCACGCCGCACCTGGTGCGGCTTGCCCTGGGCAACGATCAGCGCACCGTGCTCGCGGGCAGCGCACTGCTCGGCGGCCTCGTGCTGATGACGGCGGATCTTGCGTCGCGCGTGCTGCTCGCGCCGCGCCAGTTGCCGGTGGGCGCGTTGACCGCGCTGGTGGGCGTGCCGATCTTCCTGCTGCTGATGCTGCGCCAGCGCAACTAGGGACGCTCTGCACAGGTCCGCAAGTGACGCGTTGCGTGCGCTCGATCCGGTGCCTGTCACCGAGCTTGGAAAGGCAGACACGCGCTCTGTGACAGGCACCGGATCGAGCGCTCTGGCAGCGTCGCAGGCTGGCATGTCGCAAGCGTCCGACCCGGGACCGTTCCCAGAGCGCGTGTCTGCCTTTCCAAGCTCGGGGAACGGTCCCGGGTCGGACGCGCCAGCGACTGGTCGCCCTCGCGTGTTCGACGCGCGGTGCCGAATTGGAAACCGGCGCGGCTGACCTTGAGTGCTCGGTGACGGCTACCGGATCGTAAGGTGGCCGTGGCGGCCGCTGCGGACCTGTGCAGAGCTTCCCTAGGAAGGCTGTCTTAGACGGCGGCGTAGCGGTCGCCGCCGGCGCGCTTGGCCTGATGCAGCGCCGCGTGCGCGCGTGCGAGCCACTCGTCCGCCGTCGCTTTCCTGTCGAGCCCGGTCTTGAGTGCCGCCATGTCGAGGCCGGCGATGCCAACCGACACTTTCAGGGGCTGCTCATCGACCAGCGGCGCATTGCAACGCGCGGCTCGCACGGCGCGCAGGATGCGCTCGGCCAGCTGCGCCGCGGCCATCGGCGTCGTGGCCGGCAGCAACACTGCAAACTCGTCTTCGCCGAGATGCGCGAACGAATCGCTCGCGCGCACCTGCGCTTCGATCACGCTGCCCACCTCGAACACGGCCGCATCGCCCGCGGCAACGCCGTGCCGATCGTTGATGGCGCCGAGTCCGTCGACATCGATGACGAGACACGTCGCGGGTTCGCCGTGACGCTCGCCGGCCGCGACCTGCTCGCGCACCCTGGCGAGGAAATAGTGCCGACTGTTCCAACCGGTCAGCGGGTCGACGACACCGGCCCGCAGCAGGCGTGCGCGCTGCAACTGACGCTCGGAATTGACCAGAGCCTGGGCCGCGATGAGTTCGAGCCAGCGGGCCTCGAGTGAGGCGAGACTGACTGGACCACCCAGGCTGCCGATGTTGTACACGCCGGTGAGGCCGCCGGTGCGCGGCAGCGGCAACAGCAGCAAGTGACGGCAGCCTGCTTCCGCGCCGATCAGCAATCCATGGTCCGACGCGTGATACGCCCCGGACCACGGCGTGTGCAAAGTGCCGTAAGCCGGCGCGACTCCGCTCAGGCTGTCCACGAAGCGCAAGCCCGGCAGCGGCTCCGCGTGTTGCCCGTCGCCACCCGTCAGTCTGCGGAGCTCGTGGCGCGGATCGAGCAGCAGCAGGACGCCGGCGAGCGGCTCATCGGGCAATCCGGGCGGCTGGGCCAGCGCAGCTGCGAGTTGCCCGAGCGTGCGTGCACCCGTCAGGCGGCCCGACCAGTCGAGGATGTTTGCCGCCAGTGGCGTGAGCGGCTGCATGACTCAGCGGCTGGCGTCTTCGCGCGCAGCCTGCCGCACGCGCAGGTAAGCGTCACCCTGGCGCATCATCGCGACGAAGGCCGGCGCGTCGCCCTCGCGCACGGAGCGGCACAGCCGGTCGACGGCTGCCTGCAGCGCATTCAGCGATTCCACGCCATAGTCGTTGAGGCTCTGGATCTCGTAGTACAGGTCCGGATTCTCCGCGGCTACGCGCGTCGCGACTTCGAGCTGCGCGTCGAACGTCGTGCTCGACATGCGCGCGAGTCGCGGCGCCGCCTCGCCGCTCTCTGCCAGCGCGGTGAAGAACGCGATATTGAGCGCATGCGAGAGACCCAGCACGAACGCGATCAACCGGTCGTGCTCATCGAGCCCCATCACGACCAGGTCGGCCATCGTCGAGTCGAAGAGCGCCTGGGCCTCGGCGAGCGCAGTGGCGTCGCCCAGGTCGATGAAGATCACGTGACGACCCGACAGCAACTCCGTGTCGGGGCCGAACATCGGGTGCACCGACGTCACGTGGCACCCGGCCGCACGCAGCCGGTCGAGCCCGCCACGCAACGGAGTCTTGAGCGAGCCGATGTCGAAGATGACCCCGGGCGGTTTGCGCTCGGCCAGTTGCCCCAGCACTTCGTTCGCGATCCTGATCGGAGTCGCGACGACGATGATGTCGTGCTGCAGGTCGGATTGCCGCCAGTCGGCGACGCATTCGTAACCCGGGACTTCGCCTGACGGGTCGGCGATGGTCACCGCGAAGCCCTGCGCCGCCATGAAATCGGCCATCCAGTGCCCCATCTTGCCGTGGCCACCGATGACCAGCGCGCGACGGCCGGTGCCGCGCCCCTGCGCCACGACGCGGGCCTGCTCCTGGGTCGTCAGCGAGCCGCGAATCAGCGATTGCAGCAGCGCTTCGGCCAGCGCCGGCGAGACCCCGAGGGCTGCGGCGTCCTGGCGCGCCTTGAGCAGGACCTCGCGTTCGCGCCGGAAATCGCGCGTTCCCTGGCCCGCCGAGCGCTTGACCTCGGCAATCTGCTTGCCGAGCGACTGCCGCTCGGCCACGAGCTGCAGCAGTTCACGATCGATGACGTCGAGACGGGCGCGGAGTTCGGCGAGGGACTTCATGCGGTGCGCAACCCAGGGTGTACGAATCCTTTTACCGGGCGCACGGCTCGTGCCGCAAGGGATAGCGGCGCCGTGGTGGGGCATAATCGCCCTCCACGATCGCTGGAAGACCCGCCGATGTCCCATTCCGGAACGCTGCCTTCGACCCTGCCCGACGATCCGATGCCGATCTTCGAGACCTGGTACACGCAGGCGCGCGCGCAGAAGGTCCAGCCCAACCCCGATTCGATGGTGCTGGCTTCCGTCACGCCCGAAGGCACGCCCTCCGCGCGGGTCGTACTGTGCAAGAAGGTCATCGCCGACCCGGGTTATGTCGCGTTCTTCACCAACTACGACAGCCGCAAGGGCCACGAACTGGCCGCGAACCCGCGCGTGGCAGGCGTCCTGCACTGGGACACGCTGAGCCGGCAGGTGCGGCTCGAGGGTCGCGTCGTGCGCTGCCCGCCCGCGGAGAGCGATGCCTACTTCTCCAGCCGCGCGATCGACAGCCGGATCGGCGCATGGGCCAGCCTGCAGAGCCAGCCGCTCGATTCGCGCGCGACGTTGCTCAAGCGCGTCGCGATCGAAGCCGCGCGTCACGGCACCGCGCCCACGCGCCCGCCGCACTGGGGCGGATACCACTTCTGGCTGGAAGCGGTCGAGCTGTGGTGCGAGGGAGCCTTCCGCGTCCATGACCGGGCGCGCTGGACGCGCACGCTGACGCCGCACGGTGAGAACGGGTTTACTCCTTCGCCGTGGGCCGCCACGCGCCTGTACCCCTGATCCCTCTACTGCGATCACGCCACCATGGCCGGACGGACATTCCTCGGTAACGTGCGGCTGGCGCTGCTGCTCGCCGTGCTGCTGTTCGTCGCACTCGGCGCCTGGCTCGAGCGCTCGCGCAGCCGCGACTGGGACGACACGTTGCGGGTCACCGTCTACCCGATCGCACAGACGTCCGATCCGGCCGTGGTCGCCTACGTGCAGGGTCTGCAGGCCGCGGACTTCGTCGCTGTCGAGGAGTTCCTGGCCGAGGAGAGCTCGGATTACGGACTGCCGCTGGCGCAGCCGGTCCGCGTCCGCGTTTCTGCGGCGGCGACCGGTACTGCCCCACCCGCGCTGCCGGAGCGGCCATCGATGCTGACGGTGGCGCTCTGGAGCCTGCGCACCCGCTTCTATGCAGCGAAGATCGCGTGGAACGATCCATTGCCGACACCCGACATCCAGGTGTTTGCGCTGTACTCGCCCCTCGCAAGCAACTCGGCGTCACGACCGGATTCCGTCGGACTCAGCAAGGGGTTGATCGCGGTCACGCAGCTTTACGGCCACCCCACCGCAGCGGGCAGCAACCAGGTCGTGCTGGTGCATGAGGTCCTGCATACACTCGGCGCCACCGACAAGTACGACCTTGCGACCGGCCAGCCCCTCGTACCGGCGGGACTCGGCGATCCTGCACTCGAGCCGCGCTACCCGCAGGAGTTCGGCGAGATCATGGCAGGCCGGATCGCGGTGGGTCCGCGCGAGGCGCACACGCCGGACAGTCTCGATCTGATGCTGGTCGGGCCGCAGACGGCGGAGGAAATCGGTTGGTTGCAGTGAACGCAGCGGCGTGCACGGTCAGTTGCATCGACGTCACGGTCGAGGTGCCGGGTCGCGTGCTCGTGGCGGATCTCCGGCTCGACGTGCCGGGCGGAACGCTGCTGGTCGTGCTCGGTCGCAATGGGTCGGGCAAGAGTTCGACGCTGCACACACTCGCCGGATTGCGCGCGCCGGCGCGCGGCGAGGTGCTCGTCGCCGGCCGTTCGCTCGCGCTCTGGCCACGACGCGAGCTCGCACGCACGCTCGGCCTGCTGCCGCAACTGGTCGAAGACCCGTTTCCGGCGACGGCGCTCGAAGCCGTGCTGGTCGGCCGGCACCCGCACCTCGACTTCTGGGCCTGGGAAGGTGCCGCTGACCGTGCCGCCGCGCAGGCCGCCCTGGCTGCCGTCGACCTCGCTGGTCTCGAACAGCGCGACATCGCGACGCTCTCCGGTGGCGAACGACGGCGCCTCTCGATCGCGACCATCCTCGCGCAGGACCCGTCCGTGTTCCTGCTCGACGAGCCGATTCACCAGCTCGATCCGCAACACCAGCTCGAGGTGCTGCGCTCGTTCCGGCGGCTCGCCGACGCGGGGCGCACGGTCATCGTGAGCCTGCACGACATCGGCCTGGCGGCGCGTTTCGCCGATTCTGCGTTGCTGCTGTTCGGCGACGGCCGCTGGCACTGCGGGCCGTGCGACGAGGCACTGACTGAGGCGTCGATCGGCGAGCTTTACGGCATCGAGGTGCGCGAACTGCGCTGGGAACACGGCAGGACGTTCGTCGCCGCCTGAATCAGTGCGCCAGCGTCCGTGAGAACAGGTTCAGCACGACCACGCCCGCGATGATCAGCGTCAGCCCGATCACGGCAGGCAGGTCGAGCGTCTGGCCGTACGCGAGCCATGCGAACAGCGAGATCAGCACGATGCCGACGCCCGACCAGATCGCGTAAGTCACGCCGACGGGCAGCGTCTGCAGCGTCAGCGACAGGAAGTAGAACGCGACGCCGTAACCCACCACCACGACGGCGGTGGGCCCCGGGCGGGTAAAGCCCATCGATGCTTTCAGCGCCGAAGTGCCGATCACCTCGGCGACGATCGCGATGGCGAGGTACGCCCACGCACGCGTCATGTCGCGGCCAGCCGGGTCGGCGTCACGTGATTGGAATCTCGGCGGCGTGCGCCGCAGCCCAAGTGGCGAAATCCTGCAACTGCGGATTGAGCGAGCGCGACAGCTCCACGCTGCGCGCGGCACAGAATTCGGCGTTGAAGTCGTGCTTGAACTGGAACATGTTGCCGAGGTCCTCGGCGCCTGGAAATCCCAGGCCGCGGTAGACGTCGAACGGCACGTCCTGGTGCACCACCTCGCGGCCGAGCACGCGGCGTCAGTCCGGCCGCCATCTGTGCGCCGGTGAGGTGTTCCCCGGCAACGCCAATGGTGCGGCCCGCGAATTCCTTGCCCCGCTTGAAGATGCCGTGCGCGCAACGACCGATGTCCTCGGCCGCGATGCCGGGCAACGGCCGACTGCCCATCGGCAATGCGAAATACAGCTTGCCGTCGGGTCCGGCCTTCGGCCCCATGCCGAAGTGAATCAGGTTGTCCCAGTAGAAGGACGTGAGCATGCATGTCGTCGGCACGCCCGTGGCGCGGAAGTACTCGTCGGCTTCGCCCTTCACGTCGAAATGCGGCACCTTGTAATGGCCCATCAGCGTCGGCATGCGGTCGTCGTCGAGCTTCACCCAGCGGCGCGTGTCCTCGAGCGTGGACCAGACCACGTGCTGCACGCCCGCCTCCCGCGCAGCATCGGCCATGGCATGCGCCTCGGCGCGCTCCTGGTCCGGTGAAAAATGATTCCAGAAGAACGTCACGCAGTAGGCGCCGTAGGCCCCGGCAAACGCACGCGCGATGGCGGAACGGTCGCTGACGTCGGCCGCGACGACTTCTGCTCCTGCCGCAGCGAGTGCGCGCGCTTGCGGCGACGCCGGATCACGCGTGATCGCACGCACTGAGAATTCGCCGCCCTTGTCCGCCAGGATGGAGCGCACGAGCCCGCCGCCCTGCGCGCCCGTCGCGCCTGCCACCGCAATGATTTTCTTCGCGCTCATCCTTGTCCTCCTTGTGTTGGTCCAGACTCAGGCATGGATCGCCGCGTGCACAGACGCGTGCAGCTTGCCATTGGTCGCGAGCACGCCCGTGCTCTGCGGCGTGAAAGGCTGCCCCGCGAGATCCGTGAACTTGCCGCCCGCCGCCTCGACGATCACCGCACAAGCGCCGACGTCGAGGATGTTGACGTCGGACTCGACGACGGCGTCGATGCGACCGGCAGCCAGCAGGTGATAGTGCAGGAAGTCGCCGTAGCCGCGGATGCGGCTCAAGCGGCCGACCAGGCGGCCGAAAGCCGGCCAACGCGGGCCCGTCGCCAGCGACTTGAGGTTGCCGGTGGACAACGCGGCATCTTCGATCGTGTCGATGCTGCTCACGCGCAGCGGCTGGTCGTTCAGCCAGGCGCCGACGCCAATCTCGCCATAGGCGAGTTCGCCATACACGGGCGCCGACGACACGCCGACGATCAGCTTGCCCTTGTGCATCAGCGCGATCTGGGTCGAGAACATCGGGTATTCGCGCACGAAGGCCTTGGTGCCGTCGATCGGGTCGACGAACCAGACGTAGTCGGCGTCGAGTGCGGAGGTGCCCGTTTCCTCGCCATGAAAACCATGGGCCGGATAACGCGCGGCAATGTGCGCGCGGATCGCTTTCTCGGTCTCGACGTCGGCTTCGGTCACCGGCGACTTGTCGGCCTTGATCGTGATCTTGAGGTTGCGCTGATAGTAGTGACGCACGACGTCGTCTGCGGCACGGGCAGCCTCGAGCGCGGTCGCGAGAAACTCGGAATGCGGCATGGAGTCGTTCCAGGGTGACGAACCGGCATAGTACCGCGGCGTCCTTGACATGGCCTCCTGCGTTCCCTACCTTGCGGCCTTCGATAGGTGATCCCGCGAGCGCAGGCTCAGGGAGAACGGGAAGCCGGTCAGATTCCGGCGCTGCCCCCGCAACGGTAGTCGAGTGAAACCGCATCGCCCGGTCCGCAAGGTCCGGCACCCACTGCGCGCAAGCGTGGGAAGGGGATGCAGGCAGGGCCCGCAAGAGCCCGCTCGAGAGCCCGGAGACCGGCCTGTCGATCGAGACCAGCTTCGCGGTGGGCGAGCGGCAGGAACTCGGCTGGCAGTCCGAAGTCGCGATTGCCGTCCCCGCTCCGCCACCCATCCGCCCCGTCGCTGGAATTTTCATTGCGTTCGCAAGGGCGCAGGCACGGGGTGTGGCAAATCAGATGTCTTTTCTTTCCGGAGCCGCGTGCGCGCGGTCTTCTTCGCTTCTGCGCGTCTCCATTCATGGGCTGCTCACCGTCGGCGCGGCGACCGCGCTGTTGCAGCCCGCGGCCGTGCGGGCGGACGACGACGCATCGCTGCGCGAGCCCGCGGCGACCGTCATCGTCACCGCGACACGCGTGCCGACGCCCATCGATGAGGTGCTCGCGCCGGTCGTGCTGATCGACCGCGACACCATCGAACGCAGCAATGCCGGCGATGCCGCCGAACTGCTGCGATTCCACGCGGGTTTCGACCTCGGGCGTAACGGCGGCCCGGGCCAGCCGACGGCGCTCTTCATCCGTGGCGCCGAGAGCAACCACACGCTGGTGCTCGTCGATGGCATCCGCATCAATCCGGGCACCATCGGCCTGCCGGCCCTGCAGAACATCGCACCCGACATGATCGAACGCATCGAGGTGGTCAAGGGTCCGCGCTCCGCAGTCTGGGGCAGCGACGCCATTGGCGGCGTCGTCAACATCGTCACGCGGCGCGGCTCGCAGACGGGCTGGGTCATGGAAGCCGGCTACGGCGATTACGACACGCGCCGTGCGAGCCTCGTCGGCGGCTTCGAGCTCGGCGAGCAGGCAGGCCTCGACCTGGGCGTCTCGTGGCTGGACAGCGCGGGCTTCCCGACGCGTACGGACGACACGGTCGATCGCGGCTTCGACAACCTCAATACCAGCCTTGCGCTGCGTGCGGACGTCGGGGCAGCCGACGTCGCGCTGCGCTACTGGCGCACGTCGGGCAATTCCGAGTATTCCGATTTCTTCCTGACGCCGGTCGACCAGGACTTCGTGACCTCGACGGCGTCGGCCGAGGTCCGGCTACCCGTCGGGACCAAGGGCACGGCGCGGTTCTCGTTCTCGCACATGGAAGACGAGATCCAGCAGAACCAGTCGCCGGATTTCCTCGAGACGGACCGCAACACGTTCGATGCCCAGTACGACTGGCAGCCGGCCGGAATGCACGCGCTGAGCGTCGGCGGGATGTATTACCGCGAGCAGGCCAACAGCGAATCCTTCGGCGAAGGCTTCGAAGCCGACACGGACTCGGTGAATCTCTTCGTGCAGGACCGCATCACGCTGGGTGCGCACAGCGCGCTGCTCGCCCTGGGTTACACCGATCACGAAACTGCCGGCACCGCCGTCACGTGGAACGCCGAGTACGGGTATGCCTTCAACGAGCGGCGCACGCGCGTCTACGCGTTGGCCGGCAGCGGCTTCCGCGCGCCCGACGCAACGGATCGCTTTGGCTTCGGCGGCAACCCGCAGCTCGAGCCCGAGCAGTCGCGCAACTACGAAGTGGGCGTGCGCCACGCGCTGACCGAGCGCCAGAGCCTCGAGTTTTCGGCGTTCCACAACGACATCGAAGACCTGATCGACTTCACCGTGGTGTCATTCGATCCGTTCGTCGGCGTCAACCAGAACGTCGCGGAAGCGCGCATCGAAGGCATCGAGGCCTCCTGGGCCTATCGCGGCACCGCCTGGCAGGCGCGCGTCGAGGCGATTTACCAGGAGCCGCGCGATCTTGCCGACGATTCACCGTTGCTGCGCCGCGCCGAGGAAAGCCTGACCCTCAGTCTCACGCGCGCATTCGGTCCGGCGGTGCTGCTGGGCCTCGACGTGCTCGCGACCGGCGAGCGCAAGGACTTCGGGTTTCCAACCGACGTCACGCTGGACAGCTACGTGCTCGCGAACCTGACGGCCTCCTGGCAGGTGACGCCGCGCCTCGCGCTGATCGGGCGCGTGGAGAACCTGCTGGACGAGGACTACGAGCTCGCCAGCACGTACAACACTCCCGACCGCGGCGTTTACGTCGCGATGCGTTACGCTCCGGGCGCCGCAGGGCGCAAATAACTGCACACCCTCAATCAAGGCAAGGAACCGCGATGGGCCATCGACTGAGCAGGATCTACACCCGTACCGGCGACGACGGCAGCACGGGCCTCGGCGATGGCATGCGGGTGCCCAAGGAGCACCTGCGCGTCGAGGCGTACGGAACCGTGGACGAAGCCAACAGCGCGCTGGGCGTGGTCCTGGCGGTGCCGAGCCTGCCGGATGCGGTGCGCGCGACGCTCACGGAGATCCAGCACGACCTCTTCGACCTGGGCGGCGAACTCTGTATCCCCGGCCATCGCGCCATCACCACCGCCTACGTCGACCGGCTCGAGCAGGAGCTCGATTCGTACAACGAGGGGTTGCCGCCGCTCAAGGACTTCATCCTGCCGGGCGGCGGCCAAGCCGCGGCTGCGTGCCACCTTGCGCGCACCGTTGCACGGCGCGCGGAACGCCGCGTGTGGGCGCTGGCGCGGGCGGAATTCGTCGCGCCCGAGGTACCGCAGTACCTCAACCGGCTGTCCGACCTGCTGTTCGTGATTGCTCGCGTGCTGGCGCGGCATGAACATGGCAGTGAGGTGCTGTGGCGGCGGCGCTGAGCGCTGGCGCAGCGCACTGCGCTGAGCTGCAGCGTCGTGCGAGCCGCAGCTGCGGACGGTCGCTATCCGGTCGCTGCCGGAAGACACGCCGTAAATACGTCCCTGTAGGCTCGCGCGCGCCGTCCATGGCGCGCGACGGTCTTCCGCACGCGATAGCGACCATCCGCTAGTGCATCGCACTGCCGCAGCCGGCAGGCGCGCTGTGCATATCGCCAGGCATATCGTTGGCGCAACAGCGCGCCAGCTGCAGCGACGCCCAACGCACACTGCACGGTCGCCGCTGCGCGAGCTGAGCTCGCGCGAGGCGCCAGCACATCCTCCCGGGTACAAGTTCTCGGGAGACCGTCGCGCGCCATGGACGGCGCGCGCGAGCCTACAGGGACGTATTTACGGCGTGTCTCCCGGGACTTGTACCCGGGAGAGTGGGATGGAGCTATGCGCCCCTCTCGCTCTAGTTAACCTGCCAGTCAGGCGCAGCCGCGTCGCGAGGCTTAACGAGCGTCTTGCGACGCAGACGAGAGGCGCTGCCGCGCCTGCTCGAGCGCAGCGCAGGTCACCTCGACGCCCTGCGCGAGCCGGGGCGACGCGCGCGTCACCAGATCCGACGACACCTTGAACACGGTGTCGCCCTGCACCGCACGCATCCGCGGCCATCGTTGCCAGAACGCGCGCGGGTTCGCGATCGTATCGTCGGTGCTCAGGATCACCTGCGGGTCGGCCGCAAGCACGGCCTCTGCCGCAATCGGCGGCGCCAGTTGCGGCAGGTCGGCGAACACGTTGCGGCCGCCGCACAGCGTCACGATCTCGCTGATCACGTGCCGGCCGTTGACGGTGAAGATCGGCTCATCGTCGATCTGTATGAACACCGTCAGCTGCGGGCGGCTGTGAATAACGCGCGCGCTGCAGCGTCACCCGGCGTTCGAACTCGAGCGCAGCGCGCTCCGCCACCGCGGAAGTCCCCGCGAGCCGACCCACTTGCCGCAGCGCCTGCGGCACGTCGGCCAGGCTCTGTGTCGGCACGTCGACGACGTTGAGGCCCAGCGCTCGCAGGCGTTCGATCGTCGTCTCCGGGGTACCGGTGGGCCACACCAGCACGACATCGGGCCGCAGCGCGATGACCCTTTCGGCGTCTACCCGCCAGGCGTCGCCCACGCGCGGCACCGCTTTGGCCGCAGCGGGAAAGTCGCTGAACTCCACCGCGCCGACGAGCAGGTTTCCCGCTCCTGCCGCGTATGCAATCTCGGTCAGGCTGGGAGCAAGGCTGATGATTCGCAGTGGCGGGACGCGCAGCGGCCGTCGCGGCGGGAATCCCAAGCGCGCAGCAGACCGCGACCGCAGCCAGCCAGCGCATGCCGCTGCACAGGAAAGAGGACTGCATGCTCAAGGACGCCATCCTGCGGATCGCAGCGTTCAGACCGCAGCGCCAGTGATGACCAGCAGTGCGATCGCGCTGAGCCAGATCCAGAGCGAACGCTGCACGATGCGCCATGCGCCGCGCACCGTCGCGACGTCCAGCGCCTCGGGCGCGACAGCGGCAAGGCTGGGCTGCAGCGAGCCACGACCCACGCGGGCGAGCAAGTCCTCGGCGCGATCAAGGACACCCGCCGGCGTGCCGACGCGAACGACGGCGGAGCGCCAGTTGCCGACCGCGTCTTCGAAGCTGCCGGCCAGCGCATACGCCAATGCAGTCAAGCGTGCCGGCAACCACGCCAACACACCATGAACTGCCGTCAGTTGCGTGCCGAGGTCGCCCCGCATGCGCGGAACGCCCTGGCGCGCCGCCTCGAACGCCGCGCGCCGGCGCAGCATGTCGCTGACGCGATAGAGCCAGGCGCCGGCAGGGCCGAGCAGCATGAACCAGAAGATGACGCCGAAAATGCGGTTATTGGCCTGGATGAAGATCGCATCCTCCACCGCCTCGCGTGCGCCGAGCCCGTGCGGAATGGGGCTGGACTCGAGCAGTTCCTTGCCGCGGCGCAAGGCTGCGTCGCGGTCGTGGCGCTCGAGTGCGTCGGCATAGTCGTCGACCTCGTCCTTGAGGTCGCGCGGGCCGAACGCGAACAACAGCACGAACACCGCAAACGCAAACTGCAGCAACCCGAGCAGGTGCGGATCGAGCCAGCGCGCCACCAGCAGCACCGGCAGCACCGGCAAGGCGATCAGGGCCAGCGCGGCAATGGCAACCACCGGTCCGGCCTGGCCGGCCAGCGCGCGATCGGCCCAGTCGAACAAGGGATCGAGCCACCGCCACTCACGCAGGTGCAGCAGGTGGGTGAGGCCGCGCTCGCAGGCCAGCGCAAAAAGCAGCGCGAGCAGGCTCATGCCGGGGCGACCTCGAGTTCGAACTGGACGAGCGACCGCAGCCGCGGCCAGTCGAAAGACATGCCGGGGTCGCTCTTGCGGCCCGGGGCCACGTCGCTGTGCCCCACGATGCGCCCGGGGGTGAGGTCTGGATATCTGCGGCAAAGCACGGCGATCACGCGCGCGAGCATCGCATACTGCGCCGACTCGTAGGGCGAGTGATCCGTGCCTTCGAGTTCGATGCCGATCGAATAGTCGTTGCAGCGCTCGCGCCCCTGCCACGACGAGGTCCCCGCGTGCCAGGCCCGGCGATGGAACGGGACGTACTGCACCACCTCGCCGGTGCGGCGCACCAGCAAGTGCGCAGAGACCCGCAGGTCAGCGACGGTAGCGAAATACGGGTGGCTGTCGCGCGGCAGGGCGTTCGTGAAGAGCAGGTCGATCCAGGGGCCGTCGAACTCGCCGGGGGGCAGGCTGATGCCGTGCACGACGATCAAGTCCGCCGCGACGCCCGCCGGCCGGTCGTCGCAATTGGGCGAAGGCACCTGGCGGGCCCAGTCGAGCAGGCCGCGCCCGGTGTCGAGGGTAGAGTCGGCCGCAGCAGCGTTTGCGGGGCGTTGTCGTCGCATTGCCTACATGATGCCCTAAAATCCGCGCATGACCTTCACCCCCCCGCCCCGCCCCCTCCATCCGCTGGCGCGCCGCGACCTGGACGTTGTCTGGCACCCCTGCACGCAGATGAAGGACCACGAATGGCTGCCGCTCACCCCCATCGAGCGCGGCGAGGGGGTCTGGCTCTACGGGTACGACGGGCGCCGGTATCTCGATGCCGTGAGCTCATGGTGGGTGAACCTCTTCGGTCACGCCAACCCGCGCATCAACGCCGCGATCACGACCCAGCTCGGCAAGCTCGAGCACGTGATCCTGGCGGGCTTCACGCACGAGCCCGCGGTGCAACTGGCCGAACGGCTCACCCGCCTGGCGCCCCCCGGCCTGACGCGCTGCTTCTATGCCGACAACGGCTCGAGCGCGATCGAAGTCGCGATCAAGATGAGCTTTCATTACTGGCGCAACCAGGGGCAGTCGCGCAAGCGGCGGTTCATCACGCTGGCCAACAGCTACCATGGCGAGACACTCGGCGCGCTGGCCGTGGGCAACGTGGAGCTGTACCGCGAGATCTACCAGCCCCTGCTGATGGACGTGATGATCGCGCCCTCCCCCGACACCTACGCGCGTGAACCGGGCGAGACCGATGCCGACTGCGCCCGTCGTGCCATCGCCGGAATGGATGCGTTGCTGGCACAACATGCCGACGAGACCTGCGCGGTCATCGTCGAGCCCCTGGTGCAGTGTGCCGCGGGCATGCGCATGCATTCGCCGCTGTATCTGCAGCTGCTGCGTGAAACCTGCGACCGCCACGGAGTGCACTTGATCGCGGACGAGATCGCGGTCGGTTTCGGTCGCACCGGCACGCTGTTCGCTTGCGAGCAGGCCGGCATCACGCCGGATTTCATGTGCCTCTCGAAGGGCCTGACCGGCGGTTACCTGCCCCTGTCCGTAGTACTCACGGGCGAAGCTGTGTACGCCGCGTTCTACGACGAATATGCGCAGCAGCGCGCGTTCCTGCATTCGCACAGCTACACCGGCAATGCGCTCGCCTGCTCGGCCGCGCTCGCCACACTCGACATCTTCGCCACCGACGGCGTCATCGAGCGCAATCGTGGTCTTGCCGCGCACCTTGGCCGGCGCGCGTGCGAGCTGCTCGGCGAGCTTCCGCACGTGGCGGAGGTGCGCCAGTGCGGCATGATCGTCGCGGCCGAACTCGCGCGCGGCGCCGACCGTCGCCAGCCGTTCGACTGGCGCGAGCGCCGCGGCCTGCGCGTCTACCGTCATGGCCTCGAGCACGAGGCATTGCTGCGGCCCATCGGCAACGTGGTCTATTTCATGCCGCCGTACGTGATCACCCCCGACCAGATCGACGCGTTGATGGTGACGGCGCGCGACGGCATCGTGGCGGCCACATGCGACTGACGCGCGTTTTCGTGCCTGCGTCGCTGGTGCCGGACACCGACGTGCGGCTGCCCGACGCCGCGGCGAATCACGTGGGTCGCGTGCTGCGCCTGCGCGAGGGCGCCGTGATCATCGCGTTCGACGGCAGCGGCAACGACCATCGCTGCGAGGTGCTCGCGGTCAAGGGCGACGAAGTGCGGGTGCGCGTCGGCCCGCGGATGGCAGGCTTGCCCGAATCGCCGTTGCGCATCACGCTGGTGCAGGCGGTCTCGCGCGGCGAGCGCATGGACTGGACGCTGCAGAAAGCCACCGAGCTGGGCGTGCACACCATCGTCCCGGTGCTTTCCTCGCGCAGCGTCGTGCGCCTGGACGAAAAGCAGGCCGAGAAGAAATTGCGCCACTGGCAGGCGATCGTCGCCGGTGCGTGCGAGCAGTGCGGGCGCAGCTATGTTCCCGAGCTGCGCATGCCGCAGGAACTGTCGCGTTTTCTCGCGTCATCCACCCGTGAAGGCCAGCGGCTCGTGCTGAGCCCGTCCGGGCCGGCGTCGCTTGCCGGCCTGACCAGCGTCGGCGCGCGCGTGGAATTGCTGATCGGACCGGAGGGCGGGCTGGACGACGCCGAACTCGACCGCGCCGCCGCGGCCGGCTTCACGCCAGTGCGCCTCGGTCCGCGCGTGTTGCGCACGGAAACCGCGGGCATCGTGGCGCTTACCGTGTTGCAGGCCTTGTGGGGCGACCTGACGTAGCCTGCCCCGGCACCCGCGTCATCACACGCGGGTTTCTTCGGCGATCATTTCCTCGAGCCGCTCGAAATCAGGGATCAGCGGCGTCTCGTTGACCATGGTCACCTGCCCGATGACGGGCATGCTCTCGCTGAAGCTGCGCGTGGCGTCCGGTTGCACCACCTCCCGCGTCAGCCGGACGAGCTGCGGAAATCCCTGCGTCAGCACGGCAAAGTGGCCATTGGTATGGGCGGTAACGCCCTGCATGACGACGATGCGTGTGCGGCCGCTGGTCCGCGGTAGCGCCTTGCCGCAGGTCGCCTCGAAAGAGACGAGCGGCACGCGGCGACCACCCCACGCGATCGTGCCGAGGTACCAGGACGGAGCGCCCTCCATCGGCGTGGGCGCCTGGTAATTGATTACTTCGGTGACGCACGACCGCGGCAGGATGAGGCGCTCGTCCGCCAGCGGCACCAGCAGGCAGTACAGCTCGTCCCCGACGCCCGCATGCGTGGCGCTGCCAGTCCCGGTCGTCATGCTGCTTGCCTCGTTCGCTTGCCGCACCGTCGCCGCATCATGACAACCTCCGGCGCGCGAGCACGAGCGGCTCGATGGCATCGAGCAGCTGGCTTTCCTGGTAGGGCTTGCCGAGGTAATCGTCGACGCCGAGTTCGATCGCCCGCGCGCGGTGCTTCTCGCCGGCGCGCGAAGTGATCATGATGATGGGAACGTCGGCGATGCGCGCGTCGTTGCGCACGTGCGAGGCGACCTCGTAGCCGTCCATGCGCGGCATCTCGATGTCGAGCAGGATCACGTCCGGAACGTGCTCCTGCAGCAGTGCCATGGCCTCGACGCCATCCTTCGCCGTGATCACGCGCATGCCGTTGCGCTCGAGCAGGCGCTGCGTGACGCGTCGCACCGTGATCGAATCGTCCACCACCATCGCGAAGATGCGGTCGTCGCGCACCGAGCGTCCGCCTTCGGCTGCGCGCGCGCGCCACTCGGAGCGCACCAGCGTGCCCATGTCCAGGATCACGACGATGCGACCGTCGCCGAGGATCGTGGCGCCCGAAATGCCGCGGATGCTGGCGATCTGCGGCCCGACCGGCTTCACCACGATCTCGCGGCTGCCGATGAGTTCGTCGGTGACGAGCGCCGTCGAGTGCTCGCCGGCGCGCACCAGGATGACGGGCAACGCCAGATCCGACTCCGGCAGGATCGACGGTCCGCTGCCGACGAACGTACCGAGGTGCTGGAACCGGTAGTGATTGCCACCGTACGTGAACGACGAGGGCTCCTCGTCGAGGTGGCGCTGGATCTCCGACCGCGTGAGGCGCGACACGCCTTCGACCGTGGCCATGGGCAGCGCGAACAGTTCGTCGTGCACGCGCACGATGAGCGCCTGCGTGATTGCAAGCGTGAACGGCAGCCGGATCGTGAACCGGGCGCCGACACCGCGCTTCGATTCGATGAACAGCGCGCCGCCGAGTTTCTTGATCTCGGTCGCGACCACGTCCATGCCGACGCCCCGCCCCGCCTGCTGCGTGAGCCTGTCGGCGGTGCTGAAGCCGGGTTCCAGCACGAGTTGCAGCGATTCTTCGTCGGTCAGGTCCATGCCGGGCTGCAGCAGTCCCATCTGCAGCGCCTTGGCGTGGATCGCCGCGACATCGAGCCCGGCGCCGTCGTCCTCGACCGTGATCACGACTTCAGCGCCTTCACGCTGCAGCTTGAGCGTGATGCGTCCCGTCTCGGGCTTGCCTGCTGCGATGCGGGCAGCCGGGGTCTCGAGCCCGTGCACGACGGCGTTGCGCAGCATGTGTTCGAACGGCGGCAGCATGCGCTCGAGCACCTGTCGGTCGAGTTCGCCCGCGGCGCCTTCGACGATCAGCTCGGCCTTCTTGCCCGCCTCGGTGGCGGCCTGCCGCAGCAGACGCGTCAGCCGCTGCACGTGCCGCTGGAACGGAACCATGCGCGTGCGCATGAGTCCGTTCTGCACTTCGGTGACCACGCGACCCTGCTGCTGCAGCAGGTTCTGCGTCTCGCGATTGAGCTGGGCGAGCAGGTCTTCGATGCTGCCGACGTCGCTGACCGATTCGGCGAGTGCGCGCGAGAGCTGCTGGATGTTCGAGTAGCGGTCGAGCTCGAGCGGATCGAAGTCGGTGCGCTGCGCCGATTCTTCGGTCTGGTGCTTGTGCAGGATCTGCGCTTCGGTTTCCATCTCGAGCTTGCGCAACTGGTCGCGCAGGCGCGTGACGGTGCGGTCGAGCTCCGCCAGGTTGAACTCGATGGACGTCATCTGCTGCTCGATGCGCGCACGGAAGATGCTGACTTCGCCGGCATTGTTGAGCAGTTCATCGAGCAGGTCGGCATCCACGCGCGCGAGCTCTGCCCGTTCGACCGGCGCCACGGGTTCGCGTCCCGGCAGGACCGGAGCGTGTGCCGCAGCGGCAATCTCGAAGCCGGCGTCTGCACGCGGCGGCGCGGCAGGAATGACGAACCGTGCGGCCGGCGGCGATGCCGGTGCAGGCAGGGCAGCGAAATCGGCTGCAGGACGGAACCGATCCGTGGGTGCGGGGGGTTCCGCTACCGCGGGCAATTCAGCGGCAGGAGCGAGCGGCTCGATTTCCTCGATCGGTGCCGCGGCCGTTGCCTCGACTTCCATTGCAGCCGTTTCAACTTCGATCCCAGCCGTCGTCTCAACGGGTGTCCCAGTGGCAGTCTCGACTGCCGCCTCGAGCGTCGTCGCAGCCGCGGGCTCGGGCTCGGGCTCCGCTGCGAAGATCGCCGCAAACTCATCCTCGGCAGCGGTCGTGGCGAGTGGCTCGCCGGTCAATTCGACCAGCGATTCGAGCTCTGCATCGAGGCTGGCCTCTGCCACCGGCTCGACTGCGAACGGTTCGAGTACGGCTTCGGCGACGGGTTCGTCGGCCGCCGCCTCGAGCACGATCTCCTCGTGCACCGCTTCCTCGTGCGGTTCTGCCTCGTGCAGTTCGGCCTCGTACGGCGCTTCCTCGTGCAGGTCTTCTGCATGAGTCTCGAGCACGATCTCTGCGACGCCCTCGTCTGCAAGGGGTTCGGTGACGTCGGCGACTGGCTCTTCGTCCCGCGCCTCGACGGCGAGACCAGCGAACGTGCCCGCCGCCGCAGGCGGGGCAGCAGCCAGGCTGCGCAGTTGCTGGATCAGGTCTCGCGCCACAGGAATGCGCTGGCCGCTGTTGGCCATTTCGCGCATGCGGTGCAGCTCGTCGAGCGACGCTTGCAGCACCTCGAGCGCGGCACCATCGGCCTGTGACGTGCCCGCTTCGATCACGGCGAGGAAAGATTCGACTTCATGGCTCAGGTCACCCATGGCGCGAATGCCCGCCATGCGGGCGCCGCCCTTGAGCGTGTGCAGCAGTCGCTTGAGCTCAGTGACCTGCGCAAAGTCGGCACGATCGGCGCGCCAGCGCGAGAACGCGGCTTCGGCCTGCTCGAGCAGTTCGGTCGCTTCCTCGCCAAAGATGGCGGCGATGTCCGCGTCGAAATCCTCGCCGAACGACGGCAGGGAATCCTCGTCCGGCAATGCCGGTTCGAAAGCTGGCTGCGGCGGCTCGGCTTCGAGATGCTCGGACAGTGTTGCGTGCGGTGCCGTGTGATCTGGGTCCGGCTCCGCGGCGCGCAACTCATCTTCGCTCAAGCGCGGCAAAGAGGGCTCGGTGAGCTCCTCTGCCGGGATCGGCGTGGAATGCTCGATGACCACGGGCGGCGGCGCCTGCGCAGGCTGGCCGCCGCGCCAGGCGTCGCCCAGGGTACGCTCGGCCGCTTCGGCCAGGCGTGCGAGTTCGCCGTCGAGCTGGCGCTCGAGCGCCATCCAGCCTGCCGTGAGCCGTGTCTGTTCCGGGAAAAAGCCGGTGTTTTCGTCTACATGTTCCGACACGGTCTCGAGCACGCGCACGGTGTCGCGCAGCAGTTCGAGCCCATCGGCGCCCATGCCATGGCCGTTGTCGAACAGCTTGCGCACGTAATGTTCCATGGGCTCGGCGACCTTGATGCCCTGTCGGGCACCGGCCGTCTTCGCAATGCCGCTCAGCGTATGGCACGCCCGGTGGAGCGCCTCGGAGACAGGGTGCGGCGGGGCTCCGCGCGCGCAGCGCTCCAGGTACTGGCGCACGACGAGGATGTGGCCCGCCGTTTCCTTGCGGAAAATCTCGCGCAGCACCGGGTCCATCGCGGGCTCTTCGAGCGTCGCCGGAGCTTCTTGCTCCGCTGTCGTCACGACCGGCAGGACCGGCGCAGCAACGACCGGTGGCGGCGGCGTCGCCGTAGCGGGCAGCGCCGGACCTTCACGGCCGGACAGCGCGTCCGCGCGTGCCATGATCGCCGCAATATCCACTGTGGTGACCGGGCCGCCGTCGATCTCGTCGACCAGTTGCGGCATGGCTGCGACGGCGTCGCGCACCACGAAGAGGATGTCGGGCGAACGCTGCAGCGTCTGGCTGATCACGCGATTCAGCAGCGACTCGACGCTCCACGAGAACTCGCCGATGCGCTGGGCACCGACCATGCGTCCGCTGCCTTTCAACGTATGGAACGCGCGACGCAGGTCGCGCAGTGCCTCGGTGTCCTGCGGGTTTGCTTCCCACTGCGGGTAAAGAGCTTCGAGACGTGCGACGTTCTCGCGCGCTTCTTCGACGAAAAGCTGCAGGAACTCGGGATCCGCGGCCGGTGCGAGTTGCGGACGCGCGGGCGTCGAGGGCGGCGCAGGAGATCCTGCTGCTGCAGCAATGCCCGCAGGCTGGGCTGCATGGGCTGCGTCAGACACCGGCTCTGCCGCCGCATCACGTGCCGGGGGCTCGCCTGGCCTTGTGTCGCGGAGCGGCACCACGCGCGCGCCGGCAGGCTCCATCTCGGCGAGCCGCGCTTCGGCGGCGTCGAGCATGTGCCACTGGTCCGTGCGGCCGGACTGCAGCGTCTCCATGTAGTACTCGACCGCGACCACCGCATCGGCCAGGCGCTCGAGCCGTGCAGGATTCAATGATTCTTCGTCCGGCCGGACGATCGTGCCGAGGGCGCGACCGACACGCTCCATGACTTCGACGGCGCGCTGCTTGCCGAGCATCAGCAGGCCCGCGGTGATGCCGCGCACCAGCTGCGGCACCTGGTCGAGCCCCTGCGCCTCGGCGGGCGCGGACAACGACTGCGTGACGGCCTCCTTGATGCGCGCCATGTTGACGATGCACTCGCGCAGGACGGCTTCCTGCACCAGGCGGAACTCTTCGTCGGTAGGCTCGCCGGACGCCGCTTCTGCGCCGGCATCGGGCAGGATCAACCGCACCAGCTGGCCATCGAGGCTGTCTTCGACGGCAATCAGCGCCGAGGCGATGCTGAGCAGCGCCGCGTCATTCGGCGGGGTGCGGCGCTCGACGATCGCCCGCAGCGAATCGAGTTCGCCTTCGACCCGGGCGCGCAGCGCGCCGAGCCCCAGTACGCCGAGCGTGTCGCTGATCTTGCGCAGCATCTCGAGCTGCGGCTGCAGGTCGTCGACGTGCGTGGCTCCCTTGCGCACGAAGATGTCCAGCACGTCCTTGACGCGCGTGAGGTCCTCGCGGATTGCCGCAGCCACCGTGCGCATCAGGCGCACGCTCGGCGCGGAGAGCACCTCGGCCGAGTCGGAAGTGGCAGCGTCATGGGCCGCCACCATGTCGTGCAGGCCAAAGGACTGGCGCACGGCGCTTACGCGCTCGCCTGCCACCGTACTCTGCGCGATGTAATAGAGCAGGTTGTTGAGCACTTCGGCCGGCGGCGAGCTGGAGTAACGCTGTTCGCCGTCCTGCAGCCGCTTGAGCTCGCGGTCGACGTGGCCGAGCACGCGCTTGACCGAGACGTTGGGTTCGATGCCCCCAGACTGCAGGGCTTCGAGCAGCGCACCGACCACCCACCACAACTGGTACAGCGCTTGCGTGGACGCGGCGCGCTCGAACTGCACCGCGATCTCGGCGAGGTGGTGCAGGTTGCCGGCGACTTGTTCGCCCCGGATCCAGCCGAGGAGCGCGATCTGGAAGCGCGGACGCAGGCGCTTGGCAAGCTCGGCGACTTCACGGTCGCCAATGTACGGCGACGATGGCTGCGGCTGCGCGTCCGAACGCAGGTTGAGCAGGAGCAGCGTGCCTTCCGACAGCAAGGCGCCGCCCCGGACTGCACGCAGGTCGTTGAGCAGCGGCAGCAGCACCAGCGGCAGGTCGCGCGCACCGGTGGCCACTCTTTCGACGTACGCCGGCAACTGCTCCATCGCGCGCATCAGCGCGTCGAGACCGTCGGTGTCGGCGCGGCCCTCGCCGGAGTGCGCGTCGACGTAACGCGCGACGAACTCCATCTCTTCCGCAAGCAGCGCGCCGCCGTAGACTTCGGCGAGCCGCAAGGCGCCGCGCGCCAGGTGGATGTGGGCGGCGAAGCGGTGCAGCGCGCCGCGATCGTCGGGGCGCTCCGCGAACGTCTCGAGCGCGATGCGCGCCTCATTCAGCTCGGAAGCGATCTCGCGCGCGATCACCTGCAACGAGGCATGAGCCTCGTCGACGGTGGCGAGCGGCATGGAACCTTGGGTCGTCGTCACGCAGATGGGCCCGTTGCTTCAGCCTGCCAGGCTGCCGATGCGACGGACCCGATCCGTCCCCGACTCGGCCGCGGCGACCGGTTCTTCCGGCTTCAGGATGGGGTACTCGCCGGTCATGCCGGTCAGCATCGAATCCGGCAGGCGGAAGCCTGTCACCGACTTGCGCAACTGGGCGGCCAGTTCGGCCAGCTTGCCGATCGACGTGGACGTCGCGGTGGTGCTTTCGGCCGTCTGCGAACTGATCTCACGCAGCACCTGCATGTTGCGCGAGATGCTTTGCGACACCCCGGCCTGCTGCCGCGAACTGGCGGAGATGTTCTGCACGAGGCTCGCGATCTGGTTCGAGACCTGCTCGATTTCCTCGAGCGCAGCGCCCGCGTTCTCTGCGAGCAGCGCCCCGCCGACGACGTCGGTCGTGGTGCGCTCCATCGAGACGACGGCTTCGTTGGTGTCGGCCTGGATCGTCCGCACCAGCACTTCGATCTGCTTGGTCGCAGTCGCTGCGCGCTCGGCGAGCCGCTGCACTTCGTCGGCGACGACCGCGAAGCCGCGTCCCGCCTCTCCCGCCATCGAGGCCTGGATCGACGCATTCAGCGCCAGGATGTTGGTCTGTTCGGCGATGTCGTTGATGAGCTCGACGATGTTGCCGATCTCCTGCGAGCTTTCGCCGAGGCGCTTGATGCGCTTCGAGGTTTCCTGGATGTTCTCGCGGATGGCGTTCATCCCGTCGATCGTGCGGCGCACCGCATCGCCGCCCTTGTGCGCGATGTCGACGGAGTGGCGGGCGACGTCAGCCGAACGCTCCGCGTTGCCGGACACTTCCTCGGTGGATGAGGCCATGGCGGCGATCGACTCGGAGGCCGCGCCGATCTGCTTCGACTGCGCAGCCGAAGCCTTGGCGAGGTGCGTCGAAAGCGCCTGCGTCTGGCGCGTCGCGCCGTCCAGCTTGATCGCCGAGTCGTTGATGGTCACGACCAGCTCGCGCAGCGCTTCGATCGCGTAGTTGATCGAGTCTGCGATGGCGCCCGTGATGTCTTCGGTGACCGTCGCCTGCACCGTGAGGTCGCCGTCGGCCAGGCTCGAGAGCTCGTCGAGCAGCCGCAGGATCGCCTGCTGGTTGCGCTCGTTCTGCCGCCCCTGCATCTCGGCCGCCTGGCGCAGCACTGCAAGTTCGCGCTGCAACCAGAACGCCGCGCCGAGCGCGAGCAGCGTGATGACGATGAAGGCCAGCGGCAGCCACGGACTGGCCAGCAACCCGCCGCGTCCGATCGCACCCTTGGCCTCGATCGCGGCGAGGCCGCTGCTCAGGTTGGCGCCGGTCTCGGTGAGGGCGTTGCGGGCGGCCTGCATCTGCTCGAGCTGGTCCGCGAGCTTGATCACGGAGCGCACCTGCGCGGCTTCCTTGTCGAACGCGGCGGCCAGGGCGCTGGCCGCACCTGCAGCATCGCCGGTGGCCGCGGTCATGCCCAGCGTGTTGGGCTTGCCATTCACGCCGTCGGTGACCTGCGCCATGTATTCGAGGCTGTCGGTGAGCCGGCGCGAGGCCGCTTCGACCGAAGCCGTGCCATCGGCCAGCGCGGTGAGGTCCTGGTCGATCGCCTGGGCGCGCAGTTCGAAGCGCTCGAAGTTGCGGTTCACCACGTCGGGCCGGCCGGGGCCCATCGCCTTCAGCACGCCGGCCGCCGTCGAGAGCAACTGGGGCGTGGTTTCGCGCACGCTGGCCGCCGCCTGCTGCGCCTGCAGCGCGGCCTCGCGACCGTCGAGCACCGCCTGCGATTGCTCGAGCAGCGCCGGCCAGCCACGCTCGCCACCGAGGACACGTGCGCTGGGGGACGACAACAAGCCCACGGCAGACTTGCCGGCGTTGATCTCGTCGATCACGCGCTCGAGCCGCGCGCGCGATGCGGACAGTGCGTCGAAAGCAGGCGCCGAACCACGGACGGCGGCCCCGGCCTGCAGCGGGATGTTCTGGCTGATGGCGGTGAGCGACGCCATGTGCTCGCGCAACTGCGCCTGCTGCTGCAGCGCGCGCCCCGAGAGCAGCAGGGCTACCGCGGCCAGCAGTGCCGCGACGATCGCCACGCCGAGCAGCATGGGCTGCAGCCGGGCGGCGTCGATTCGATTGCTCATGTCGTCACCATCTGTTGTCGGATCGGCGCGCGTCTCACGACGCCGCGGCCTGCATGAACTGGGGGCTCTCGAGCAGCGCCCTGATCGAGAACACCGGCCAGACCTCCGCGCCGCGACGGAACGCGCCTGCGAGGTAACGCTCGCAGCGCAGCAGCGTGGGCGGCAGGTCGGCCGAGAATTCGCTTTCGTAGAAACGCCGGAAGCCCATGACCTCGTCGACGACCAGCCCGGCGGGAATCTCGCGGTGATTGGCGATCAGCACGCGGCTGGTGCGTGAAACCGCCGTGGCGCCTGCCCCGAGGAACGAACGCAGGTCGACGATCGGCAGCAACTGACCGCGGACGTTGGAAAGCCCCCGGATCCAGGCGCGCGCACCGGGCACGCGCGTGACCGACGCCGGGTAAGCCAGGACCTCGCGGGTTTCTTCGCGGGCGATGAGGAAAGCTTCGCCGCCGAGGCGAAACGCGACGCCGACCCATTCGGCACCGGCCGCCACCGTCTCGGGCTGGCCCTGGGCGGCGACGCGCGCGCGCCGGTCGATCTCCCGCAGCAGTTCGAACGGGCGATCGCGCAGCGAGCGGAGGGGCGTGACGCCTGGCTGCATGTCAGCGGGAAATGGCAGCCTGGGCCTTGAGCACCAGTTGTTCCGTCGCGACCGGCTTCACCAGGTAATCGACGGCGCCCTGGCGCAGGCCCCAGACGCGATCGGACTCCTGCGACTTGGAGGTGACCATGATCACCGGAATGGTGCGGGTCGAGGGATCGTTGGCCAGTTCACGCGTGGCCTGGTACCCATTGACGCCCGGCATGACGATGTCCATCAGGATCAGGTCGGGCTGCAGTTCGCGCGCCAGCCGCAGGCCCTCGCCGCCGGTCGACGCGGCTTCCGTGCGGAAGCCGTGCTGCTCGAGCGCCTTCTGCATGACGTGAACGTCGGTCGGCGAATCGTCCACGATCAGTACCAGTGCCACGATGAATCCTCCGCGGGCTGCGCTCAGGCGCGATGAACGTGGGTCTCGATCGCGCTCAGCAGTTCTTCGCGCGTGAAAGGCTTGGTGAGGTAGTGCTCGGAGCCCACGATGCGGCCGCGGGCCCGGTCGAAGAGGCCGTCCTTGCTCGAGAGCATGATCACCGGGATGCTCTTGAAGACCTTGTTGTGCTTGATCAGCGAGCAGGTCTGGTAGCCATCGAGACGCGGCATCATGATGTCCACGAACACGATGTCCGGCTGGTGGTCCGCCACCTTGGACAGGGCGTCGAAGCCATCGACAGCCGTAAAGACCTCGCAGCCCTCGCGTGCCAGCAGGGTTTCTGCCGTCCGGCGGATGGTCTTGCTGTCGTCGATGACCAGCACCTTGAGGCCAGCCAACCTTGGCCGACTGTTGCTGGCAGCCATGTTTTCCATGCGGTCAATTCCTCGGCAACGAGTGTGCGTGCGTGATCTGGCGACGCTATGCGCGAGGCTTCCGCTCGCGAGGGCGTTTTAACATATTGGCCACCCCCCTGCCATTGGCGGCTTTCGATACCATGACACCCATCACAGTCGATTTTTTCGCTGCCGCCGCCCGCGTGGAGACCGCATGTCCCTGAAGCCCCTGCGCATTGCCGTCGTCATGGATCCGATCGAGGACATCAAGCCGCGGAAGGACACCACGCTGGCCATGCTGCTCGCCGCCCAGCGCCGTGGCTGGGAGCTGCATTACCTGGAAATGGACGGCATCTGGCTGCGGGACGGCGTCGCAATGGGCCGCGCCCATCCGCTCGGCGTCCGCGAGCACGACTCCGACTGGTTCACTCGCGGCGAGGCCGTCGTGACGCGGCTCGGCGAGTTCGACGCGATCCTCATGCGCAAGGATCCCCCGTTCGACACCGAGTACATCTACTCCACGTACATCCTGGAGCGAGCCGCAGCGCAGGGCGCGCTGGTCGTGAACCAGCCCGACGGGCTGCGCGACATGAACGAGAAGGTCTACACCGCCTGGTTCCCCCAGTGCTGCGCCCCCACCCTGATCACGCGCGACATGGCCGACATGCACGCGTTCCTGCAGGAACACGGCCGCGCGGTCTGCAAGCCGCTCTACGGCATGGGGGGCCGGTCGATCTTCGTGGTGGACGCGGGCGACAAGAATGCGAACGTGATCTTCGAAACGCTCACCGAATACGGCACGCGCTACGCAATCGTGCAACGCTATATCCCGGACATCGTGACGACCGGAGACTCGAGGGTGATCCTGGTGGACGGCGAACCCGTGCCCTATGCGCTGGCACGCATCCCGACCGACGCGGACAACCGCGGCAATCTCGCGGCGGGCGCCAAGGGCGTGGGCCGCCCGCTCAACGACCGCGACCGCTGGCTGGCCAGCGAGATCGGACCCGTGCTGCGTGAGCGCGGCATGCTGTTCGTGGGCCTCGACGTGATCGGCGGCTTCGTCACCGAGATCAACGTGACCAGCCCCACCGGCGTCCGCGAAATCGACCAGCAGTTCGGCACCGACATCGCGGGCTCGCTGATGGACGTCATCGCCCGCCGGGTCGCAGCGCGCGGAGGCCCGCATTGACGACACCGGCCATCCTGCGCAGGCGACGAGACCCGGCCGGTGACCGGCTGGCGACCGCGATCTTCATCGCCGCGCTGGTGCACGGCCTGATGATCCTGGGGGTGAAGTTCAGCGCGCCGCCCGTCTCGAACGACGCGTTACCCACGCTCGAGGTCCTGCTGGTGCCGCCGGGTCCCGACGACCCGCAGGAAAACGAAGACGCGGCGTACATTGCGCAGCGCACCCAGCGCGGCCAGGGCATGGGGCTGGACGCCAAGCGCGCCTCGCTGCCCGAAGCCCGTGAAGAAGTGCTGGCCCCGCCAGACAACGTCCAGCTCGATCCCGACAAGCGCCAACGCCTGGACGAACCGGCCGGCGCCCTGTCGGTCCTGGCCAGTCGCGCGCTGCAAGCCGAACGCCTGGCGACCGGGTCCGCACCGCGGGACGAAGCGCCGGTGTTCTTCGCGGTCCCGAGCCCAGCGGTGCCGACGGTCGGCCTCAATGCCGCCGTCGCCGATCGCGAGCTGAACCTGCGCGGAGCGCGCGCGGCCGACGGCAAACTGCTGGCCGACACGCGCGAATCCGCGATCGCTGCGTACCTGGACGGCTGGAAGCGCCGCATCGAGCGCGTCGGCACGATCAATTTCCCGAACGAAGCGCGGCGCCGGCAGCTGTCGGGCAATCCGGTGGTCGAGGTCGCGATCCGGGCCAACGGCTCACTCGAGTCGGTGATCGTGCGCCGGTCCAGCGGCCATGCCGAGCTCGACAACGCAGCCGTCGGCATCGTGCGCCTCGCGGCCCCCTTCGAGCCGTTTCCGGGCGCGCTGCGCGAGCGATTCCCGGTCTTGCGCTTCGCCTACGAGTGGCAATTCATCAACGGCCAGCTTGGCGGCGACGGCGCGGTCTTTTCCTCGCGGCCGTAGCGCGATACTGTCGCCCCGTGGCCGACTACCTCATCAACCAGTTCCTGATCGCCATGCCGGCGATGGACGATCCGAACTTTGCGCAGACCGTGACGCTGGTCTGCGAGCACAGCGAGCGCGGCGCGCTGGGCATCGTCATCAATCGCACGCTGCCGATGACGCTGGGCGAGGTGTTCGAGCAGCTCAGCCTCGATTCAACCCGCTCGCGCGTCAACGACCAGCCCGTGCTGCGCGGCGGCCCGGTGCAGACCGAACGCGGCTTCGTGCTGCATTCGCCAGCCGGCAAGTACGAATCGTCGCTGCCTTTCTCCGACCGCATGCACCTGACCACGTCGCGCGACATCCTCGATGCGCTCGCGGCCGGGGAAGGCCCCGACAGCGCCGTCATCGCCCTGGGTTACGCCGGCTGGGACGCCGGCCAGCTCGAGGACGAGATGGCGCGCAATGCCTGGCTGACCGTGGATGCCGACGAACGCGTGCTGTTCGGCACCCCGATCGAGCAACGGTGGACCGCCGCGGCCCGCCTGCTCGGCATCGAGCTCGTTTCCCTCAGCAGCGACGCGGGCCACGCCTGACCACCCCCGACGACGAGCCGGATCCTGCCGCAGCCGCCGCCCCGGGCAGCCGCCGCGGTCCTTCCCCCGTGGGCGAGGTGCTGCTGGCTTTCGATTTCGGCACGCGGCGGATCGGGGTGGCCGTGGGCCAGACCCTGACCGGCTCTGCCACGGCCGTCGGCGCCCTGCCCTGCAAGCACGGAGCGCCCGATTGGGCCGCCGTCGATACGTGCATTGCCCAATGGGCGCCGGCCCGACTGCTCGTCGGGCTCCCCTATAATATGGACGGCTCGGACACCACCACGACCGCCGCCTGCCACGAGTTCGGCGCCCAGCTCGCCGAACGCTCGCGACTGCCGGTCGAGTACGTGGACGAGCGCCTGACATCGAATGCCGCCTACGATGAGTTGCGCGACGAGCGCCGCTCGGGCGCGCGCGCGCGGCGCATCCGTCCCGAGGACATCGATGCGAACGCGGCGCGCCTGATACTGACGACGTGGATGACCAAATGACCAAGACCGATACCGGCCGAGAGCTGCAGCGCGACCCCGCCGGCCGTCTGCGTCACCTGCTCACGCTCGAGGGCCTCTCGAGCGACGAGATCCTCCGCCTGCTCGACCTGGCCCAGTTCTACGTGCGCGAACCGGGCGACCTGCCGGCCCGGGACGGCGCCCTGCTCGGCCGCACCGTGGCCAACCTGTTCTTCGAGCCCAGCACGCGCACCCGCGTGTCGTTCGAACTCGCAGCGACTCGGCTCGGCGCAGACGTAGTCAACCTCGACCTGCACTCGTCGTCGCGCGTGAAGGGCGAGACCGTGCTCGACACGCTGTACACGCTGCAGGCAATGATGGTCGACGTGTTCGTCATGCGCGACTCCGAACCCGGCTTGCCCGCGTTCGTCGCGGCGCACGTGCAGCCGCACGTCAGCGTACTGAACGCAGGCGAAGCGCACGTCTCGCACCCCACGCAAGGCCTGCTCGACGTGCTGACGATCCGCCAGCGCAAGGGCGACGTGAAGAACCTCTGCGTTTCGATCGTGGGCGACATCAGCCATTCGCGCGTCGCGCGCTCCACCGCCACCGCGCTGCAGACGCTGGGGGTCGGCGAGTTGCGCTTCGTCTCGCCCGCCGGCCTGGCGCCGGAGGCAGACGAGTTCCCGGGTGCCAAGCGCTTCCCGGTGCTGGAGGACGGCATCCGCGGCGCCGACGTGATCATGGCGCTGCGCATCCAGAAGGAGCGCATGGACGCGACGCAGATTCCCGACATGGACGCGTTCCTCAGGGAATGGGGCATCACCGAACGCAGCATCCAGCACGCGGGCAAGGGCGCGATCGTGCTCCACCCCGGCCCGATGAACCGCGGCGTCGAGATCTCGAACGCGATTGCGGACGGTCCGCAATCCGCCGTGCAGCAGCAGGTCCGCAACGGCGTCGCCGTGCGCATGGCCGTGCTGGCGACCATCGTGCGCAACGTGCAGGTCCGCAACGTGCAGGCCGGCAGGCGCGAGGTCTGAACGCATGACGGCCACCACTTCCTGCACGATCGACGCGCCGGGCCGCAGCCGCGGCACGCCGGCAGACGAGCGCGGCCACCGCGGCTCGATCTTCGTGGAGGACGGCAAGCTGCTCTCGCAGCAGGAATACCCGGGGCAGCAATTCGTGATCCGCGTGCAGGCGCCCAGGTGCGCCGCCGCCGCCACACCGGGCAGCTTCGCGCACCTGACGTGCGATCCCGATCGTCCGATGCGTCGACCTTTGTCGCTGATGCGCGTGGACCCTAAGGCGGGCTGGATCGAAATCCTCTACAAGGTCGTCGGGCCCGGGCTCGAGTCACTTGCCAGGCAACCGCTCGGCGCGACGATCAGCGTGCTCGGACCGATCGGCAAAGGCTTCGTGGCCAATCCACGACGTCCGCGCACGCTGCTGATCGGCGGCGGCGTCGGCATTCCCCCGATGGTCTTCCTGGCAGAGTCGTTGAAGCAGCGTCGCACCGAGGCCGCCTGGCAGCCCCTGGTGCTGATGGGCTCCGAGATCGAGTTTCCCTTCCGCGCGCGTCCATCGCAGATCGTGGTCCCGGGCATTCCGAGCGAAGCGATTGCATGCATGCCGCTGCTGGACGACTGGGGCATCGCCAGCCGGCTGGCGAGCTTCGGTGATTTCCCGGGGTGTTTTCACGGTTACGTGACGGACCTCGCGGCTGCCTGGCTGGCCTCGCTGGATGCCGCGGCGCTCGCAGAAGTCGAGGTTTTCGCGTGCGGCCCGACGCCGATGCTGCAGGCCACAGCCCGCGTCGCACGCCGGTTCGGCGTGCCATGCCAGGTGTCGCTCGAAGAATTCATGGCTTGCGCGGTGGGCGGCTGCGCCGGATGCGCGGTGCCGGTCGTGCAGCCGGATGGCTCGCTCGCGATGAAGCGAGTGTGCGTGGACGGGCCGGTGTTCGACGCGAACGCGGTCTATCCGCCGAAGGTCTGCCTGAGGTACCGCGCTCGAGCGCAGGGTCAGGTCGTCTCGCTCCATGGTCGTTAAAGAGAATGGCGTAGCCCATACCGACCAGGCCAGCGTTACGAATGGCCGTGCCCACGGTTTGCAGAATATCCGGCAACGGCACCAGGGCCAGCACCAGGTTGATGAGCAGGCCCGCGCCGAACAGGCGAACCGCGGGTCTGGGCAGGCCTCCCGCACGCAGGGCCGCCCAGGCGAAGAGCAGACCGCCGACAACCATGAGGGCCCCGTGCAGCGTGTATGCAGGTCCCAGCTGCTGCCAGAGCGCCTCGTAGGTTGGCGCATGCGAAGCCAGCGCATAGAGCGTCGTATGAGCGAAGTAGGTGAATGCGATGCCATACAAGAGCGCACCGACCAGGCCAGACGGTCCTAGTTGCTCTTTGCGAACCGCGTACATGCCCAGCAGCAGCCAAGGCATCGGCAGGAAGGCAACGTAGTTCAACCAAAGCTGCGTGCGCGAAAACCCCTGCTGGTACCACTCCATTGCGTCCGTGACGCTGTGCAGGATCGGCGCCGCGATCGCGGCCACGCCGACAATCACCCGCAGGGTGATGGACTTACTCACTGACAAGGGAAAGCACTGCAGTGAGCGGCCTATGGAGCCAAGCCTTCAACCGACACCAGCCTGGCGGAACTGCAGGCGTCTCTGCCGGGACGAAGCGCCTGATAGACCGGACCGTTGTAGAAGGACTCGAAGTCGGCGACAGACGGGAACTCGAAGAGAACGATTCTGCGCGGTTGCCAGTCGCCTTCGTACACCTTGTGCTGACCGCCGCGGGCGAGGTACTTGCCTCCGGCCGCCTCAATCGCAGGCTTTACGCCTTTCATGTACTCCTGGTACTGGTTCATGTCGCGGATCTCGACGTCAAAGATGACGTAAGCGGGCATGGCTTTCCTTCTGCGTGCCGAAGGTGGCGATTTTAGACGCTGCGTGCGCCGTGCGAGCGAAATCGACGGCGGCATGAGGTGGCTTCGGTGATGATCTGGCGTCGATTTCGAGTCGCTCAGGCGCGGTCTTGCAGGCGGGCTATCCGGTGCCTTTCCCAGAGCGCGTGTCTGCCTTTCCAAGCTCGGGGAAGGCACCGGATCGGCCGCCTGCGGCACCGCCGACAGCACGCACGCCGAACGCGCCGAACGCTCAACCGAAGTTGATCTTCGCCTCGAGGTTCGTGCGCGAATCCGCGTTCGAGATCGCTTCTTCGAGCGTGATCTTGCCCTGCTTGTAGATGTCGTAGAGCGCGACGTCGAAGCTCTGCACGCCCTTCTCGCCGCTGCGGATCAGCGCTTCCTTTACTCCCACCACGTCGCCCTTCTTGATCAACTCCTGCACGTGCGGGGTATTGAGCAGCACTTCGATGGCGGCGACGCGCTTGCCGTCCTTGCCGACCACCAGGCGCTGCGACAGGATCGCTTTGAGGTACTGCGACAGGTCGAGGAAGATCTGCGAATGCTGGTCGCGGGGGAACATGTTGATGATGCGGTCGAGCGTTTCGGCCGCGTTGTTCGCATGCAGCGTCGCGAGGCAGAGATGGCCGGTACCGGCGAAAGTGAGCGCGTACTCCATCGACTCGCGGTCGCGGATTTCGCCGATCAGGATCACGTCCGGCGCCGCACGCATCGCGCTGCGCAACGCGCGGTGGAACGACTTGGTGTCGAGCCCCACTTCGCGCTGGTTCACGATCGACTTCTTGTTCCGGTGCAGGAACTCGATCGGGTCTTCCACCGTCAGGATGTGGTCGGACGAGATCTCGTTGCGGTAATTGAGCATCGCGGCCAGTGACGTCGACTTGCCCGAGCCCGTGGCGCCCACCATGAGCACCAGGCCGCGCTTGATCATGACCAGGTCTTTCATGATCATCGGCAGGCCCAGCTCTTCGAGCGAGGGCATGTCGGCCGTGATGTAACGCAGCACCATCGCGGGATTGCCGCGCTGGTGGAACACCGCGATGCGGAATCGCCCCAGGCCCGGCTCCGAGATCGCGAAGTCGATCTCCAGCTCCTGCTGGAAGTAGTCGATCTGCTCCTGGTTCATCAGGCCGTAAGCGGCCTGCCGCACCTGGTCGGCCGTCAGGACCTGCCGGTTGACCGGCATGATCTTGCCCTCGATCTTGATCTTGATCGGGGAGTTCGACGAGAAGAAGAGGTCCGAGGCCTTCTTCTCCACCATGAGCTTGAAGAGCGGCTTCGTGTTCAGCACGAAGCTGCGGGCCGTGTCGCCCCCCACCATGCCGGTATCGTTCAGCAGCCGTTCGTGCGGCGGCGCGGTCGCGTCCAGGTCGGGGGTTTCGGTTGCCATCACTCTTCTTCCTCGACGATCCTGAGCGAGCCCGACTCGTCCAGATGGGCCGAGCGCTCACGCTTGCTCTCGAGCTTGATGCGCAGCCGGATTTCGTTCTTGGAGTCTGCGTTGCGCAGCGCCTCTTCGTACGAAATGGTGCCCGATTCGAACAGTTCGAACAGCGCCTGGTCAAAGGTCTTCATGCCGAGCCGGTTCGACTTGGCCATGATTTCCTTGATGGCCGAGACCTCGCCGCGGAAGATCAGGTCCGCGATCAGCGGCGTGTTCAGCATCACCTCCATCGCCGCGATGCGGCCCTTGGTGCCGTCGCGCGGGATCAGGCGCTGCGCGATCATCGCGCGGATGTTCAGCGACAGGTCCATCAGCAACTGCTCGCGGCGGTCTTCCGGGAAGAAGTTGATGATGCGGTCCATCGCCTGGTTGGCGCTGTTGGCGTGCAGCGTCGCGAGCACGAGATGGCCCGTCTCGGCGAACTGGATGCCGTATTCCATCGTTTCGCGGTCGCGGATTTCGCCGATCAGGATCACGTCCGGCGCCTGGCGCAGCGTGTTCTTGAGCGCCATGTGCCAGCTGTCGGTGTCGACGCCCACCTCGCGCTGCGTCACCACGCAGTTCCTGTGCGTATGGACGTACTCGATCGGGTCCTCGATCGTGATGATGTGCCCGCGCGTCTTGTCGTTGCGGTAGTCGAGCATCGCGGCGAGCGACGTCGACTTGCCCGAGCCGGTGGCGCCCACCAGGATGCACAGGCCGCGCTTCGACAGCACGATCTCCTTGAGGATCGGCGGCAGCTCCAGTTCGTCTACGGTCGGCACCTTGATGTTGATGGTGCGCAGCACCGCGCCGGTGAGCCCCATCTGCACGAAGGCGCTGACGCGGAACCGGCCGATGCCCGGCGGGGCGATGGCAAAGTTGCACTCGCGCGTCGAGTCGAATTCCTTGGTCTGGCGATCGTTCATGATCGCTCGCACCAGCAACTGCGCCTGCTCGGGCGTCAGCGGCTGGTTGGTCTGCGGCTTGATCTCGCCGTCGATCTTGATGGCAGGCGGGAAACCCGCGGTGATGAACAAGTCGGACCCGTTGCGCTCGACCATGCGGCGCAGGAGGTCCTGCATGAGCTTGATGCCAGTATCGCGATCCATGTTTGTTTATTTCCAGACGACAGCCGTCGGCTAGAAATCCTCCTTGTTCTGGGCGCGGTACCGCGCCTCGTCCTTCGTGATCAGGCCTTTCTGCAGCAGCTCTTTCAGGCACTGGTCGAGCGTCTGCATGCCGGCCTGCTGGCCGGTCTGGATCGCCGAATACATCTGCGCAATCTTGCCTTCGCGGATCAGGTTACGGATGGCCGGGGTGCCGATCATGATCTCGTGCGCCGCGATGCGGCCGCCGCCGATGCGCTTCAGCAGCGTCTGCGAGATCACGGCGCGCAGCGATTCCGAAAGCATCGCGCGGACCATTTCCTTCTCGGCCGCCGGGAACACGTCGACGACACGGTCGATGGTCTTGGCCGCCGAACTGGTGTGCAGCGTGCCGAACACGAGGTGGCCCGTCTCGGCGCCGGTGAGCGCGAGGCGGATGGTTTCCAGGTCGCGCATTTCGCCGACCAGGATCACGTCTGGGTCTTCGCGCAGCGCCGAGCGCAGGGCCTCGGAGAAGCCGAGCGTGTCGCGGTGGACTTCGCGCTGGTTCATGAGGCAGCGCTTCGATTCGTGCACGAACTCGATCGGGTCTTCGATCGTGATGATGTGATCCGGCCGGTTGTCGTTCACGTAGTTGATCATGCCGGCCAGCGTGGTCGACTTGCCGGAGCCCGTCGGGCCGGTGACGAGCACCAGGCCGCGCGGCTGCATCGCGATGTCCTTGAAGATCTTCGGCGCGTTCAGGTCGTCGAGCGACAGCACCACCGAGGGAATGTTGCGGAACACGGCGGCCGCGCCGCGGTTCTGGTTGAAGGCGTTGACGCGGAAGCGCGCGAGCTTAGGGATCTCGAACGAAAAGTCCGTTTCGTAGAACTCTTCGTACGCCTTCCGTTGCTTGTCATTCATGATGTCGTACACCATGCTGTGCACTTCCTTGTGCGTCAGCGGCGGCATGTTGATCCGCTTCATGTCGCCATCGACCCGGATCATCGGCGGCACGCCTGACGACAGGTGCAAGTCGGAGGCATTGTTCTTGACGGCGAATGCCAGCAGCTGGGCAATGTCCACGGCCATCGTGTCGGCTCCCTCAGGCCGGCGAGCCGCATCCGGAAACGGATGGGTCTTGCTGGCCCGCAAAGTATAGAACAGCCCCTCGGACCCCAATATGTTAACCGCTCCGCAGTTCTCACCCGCGGCACTGCAGTCCGTGCGTGGCCGGGTCGCCAAAGCTGCCTCCGCGGCCGGGCGCGCGCCTGAATCGGTGCGGCTGGTGGCGGTGAGCAAGTTGCAGCCGGTCGCGATGGTCCGGGACGCAGCGGCCGCCGGACAGGTCGATTTCGGTGAAAACTACGTGCAGGAAGGGTGCGACAAGATCGCGGCCCTGGCGGACGTGCCTGGCCTCGTCTGGCATTTCATCGGGCAGTTGCAAGGCAACAAGACGCGGGAGGTCGCCGAACACTTCCACTGGGTGCATACGGTCGACCGCGGCCGCATCGCGGCGCGCCTGAGCGCGCAGCGCCCCGCGCACATGCCCCCGCTGCAGGTGCTGCTGCAGGTGAGCCTGGCCGACGAGCCCGGCAAAGGCGGTGTCACGCCGGCCGAGCTGCCGGCCCTGGCCGCGGCGGTGGCCGTATTACCGCGACTGCAGTTGCGCGGACTGATGTGCATTCCACCCCCTGCCGCCGACGTCGAAGCCCAGCGCCAGCCGTTTCGGCAGCTGCGCGAACTGCTGGTCGCACTGCAGGCCGCAGGGCACCCGCTCGACACTTTGTCCATGGGCATGAGCGACGATCTCGAGGCGGCCGTACTCGAGGGTGCCACGCATCGTTCGCGTAGGCACCGCAATTTTTGGACACCGTCCCGGCTGACCGCACTTCTTGAGGAGCACGCCAGAGATGAGTCATCGGATCGCTTTCGTGGGTGGCGGCAACATGGCCACCAGCCTGATCGGCGGATTGCTCGCGCGCGGCACTGCACCGGCCGCTATCGTCGTCGCCGATCCCGACGCCAACCAGCGCCAGCGACTGCAACACGCCTTTGGCGTCGCGACCGTCGCAACTGCAACGGCTGCCGTCGAGGGCACGGGCACGGTGGTGCTCGCGGTCAAGCCGCAGCAGATGGCCGAGGTGTCGCGGTCCATCGCCGCGCAAGTGCAGGCGGCTCGCGCGCTGGTCATCTCGATCGCAGCCGGCATCCGGCTCCGCGACATCGAACGCTGGCTGGGCAAGGGCGTGCCGTTGATCCGCACGATGCCCAACCGCCCGGCATTGATCGGCGCCGGCATCACGGCCCTGTTCGCCGCGCCGGACGTAGGCGCCGCATCGCGCCAGACCGCCGAAGCGATCATGGCTGCCTGCGGGCCCACGGTCTGGGTGCCCGCGGAGGACCAGATCGACGTCGTGACCGCCGTATCTGGCAGCGGCCCTGCCTACTTCTTTCTGTTGGTCGAATGCCTCGAGGCCGCCGGCATCGAGCTTGGATTGGATCCGGCTACGGCCCGCAAACTGGCTATTGAGACGGCCCGCGGCGCCGGCCGCATGGCCGCGGAGTCACCGGAATCGGCCGCGGAACTGCGGGCCCAGGTGACGTCGAAGGGCGGCACCACGGCCGCTGCGCTCGAGGTGCTCGAAGCCGCCGGCGTGCGTGGTATTTTTGCGGCTGCAGTCGCGGCCGGCGCGCGCCGTGCGACGGCGCTGGCCGACGAATTCGGCACGCTCTGAGTCCTGCCCCGCCCACAGAACCGGAATCCGACATGCCCGCCCTGCTCTTCATTCTCAACGCGCTGCTCACGCTGATCATGATCGCCTTCCTGCTGCGCGTGTTGATGCCCCTCGTGCGCGCCGACTTTCGCAATCCGGTCGGCGAGGCTGTGCTGAAGCTCACCAACCCGCTGGTGCTGCCGCTGCGCAAACTCCTGCCGCCCGGCAAGCGCTTCGATCCAGCCTCGCTCCTGGCGCTGGTGCTGGTGCAGCTTGCGGGCACGGCTGTGCTGCGTGCCGTTGCCGGAGCGGGCTTTCACCTCAATGCGATCCTGCTTGGGGGCCTGCGCGACCTGCTGCACACCGTGCTGCAGTTCTACTTCGTGGCGGTGCTGCTGTATGCGCTGCTCAGCTGGTTCGCCGGCAGCACCTACAATCCGGCGACGCAGATCCTGTCCAAACTGGTCGAGCCGCTGCTGGCGCCCATCCGGCGCGTGGTGCCGCCGCTCGGCGGGCTCGACCTGTCGGCGCTGTTCCTGATGATCGCCCTGCAGGCGCTGATGATCCTGTTGCGATCATGACGCGCCGGGCGGTAACGCACCGTCGCCATTCATGAACGGGCCATGAACGGACCGGTGCACCGGGACGGCGCGGACTGGCTCGTCGACGTGCGCGTCCAGCCTCGCGCCTCGCGCACCGAGTTCGCCGGCCTCTTCGGCACGCGTCTCAAGGTGCGACTGCAGGCACCACCCGTGGATGGCCGCGCCAACGCCGCGCTGCTCGAGTTCCTGGCGTCCGCTTGCGACCTGCCCCGCTCCCGCGTCACGCTCGAGTCCGGGGCTACGGGTCGCGACAAGCGCGCACGGCTCCACGGCCTGGACGCGTTGCCTGCCGCACTGCAAAGCGCGATTGCCGGCGCACCGTAGCTCCATCAGTGCCGGATCCAAGTTCAGGAGGACTCGCAATGACGATCGCATCCACTGGGACAGGAAGGCTTTTTTCCGCTCGCTGCTGCGGTGCCGCGCGCCTCGCAGCCGTGGCGACGAGCGTGCTGATGCTGGCGGGCTGTGGCTCCGACATTGCGCCGCAACCGCAGACAGGCGCGCCCCACCGAGAGCACGCAGACCGACTTCGGCGACCTCGAAGTGCACTACAACGCCGTGCGCACCGACCTGCTCACGCCCGACATGGCGCGGGCCTACGGCATCGAGCGCAGCGCCAACCGGGTGCTCCTGAACGTCGCGATGCTGCAGAAAACGCCGGGCGGCGCAGCGGTTCCCGTCGACGGCGCCGTCACCGTGCACGCGCACAACCTCAACGCCCAGCTGAAAGACCTGCAGATGCGGCGCGTGCAGGAAGGACCTGCCATAACCTTCATCGGTGAAGTCGGCATCAGCGGCGACGAGATCCTGGTTTTCAACATCACGGTCGAACCCGCGACGGGCGGTGGCCGCCGCCAGGTGCAGTTCAAGCGGGAATTCTCCGGGAACTGATTTCGCGAACGCACTAAAAAAAACGGGAAAAAATACATCTACGGTATTAACAACCCTAGTTTTCATGGTATTTTTCGCGTGCTGACAGACTAACCTGGGGCCAGCGGCCCCCAGCACAACTAGGAGATATATCAAGATGGCAGCCAAGAAGAGCTCTGCTCCGACCAAGTCCGACATCCTCGCGCACATCTCGAAGGACACGGGCCTGTCGAAGAAGCAGGTGAGCTCGGTTTTCGAATCGCTCAACACCGTTATCAAGAAGAGCCTGAAGAGCCACGGCCTCTTCACTCTGCCGGGCCTCGCCAAGATGAAGGTCGTGAAGAAGCCCGCGACCAAGTCGCGTGAAGGCGTGAATCCCTTCACCGGCGAAAAGATGGTGTTCAAGGCCAAGCCGGCCAGCAAGAAGGTCCGCGTGATGCCGCTCAAGAACCTCAAGGGGTTCGTGAACTGAGCTCGAGCTGACCACAGCGAACTTTCGCTGACGACGCCGGGGCGCTCACGCGCTCCGGCGTTTTTATTTGGGGAATTCGCCGTGTTTTACGGGGTTTTTCCGGCTTCGCGCACGAAAGCGAGAATCGCCTCGCGCAGCTGCGCGAGCTTGCCGTGGAAGAAGTGCTCCGCCCCTGCGATCACGTTCAACTGCGGTTCCGGCGCGAAGCCCGCTGCCCAGGCCCGCACCGCCGCGAGCTCGATGAGCTCGTCCATGTCTCCCTGCACGATCAGCCACGGGCACTCCGGCCGCGGTACCGGCTGGGTGATGATGCGACCCACGGGCGGAGCAATCGTCACGAGCCGCGACGGTCGCGCGCCCTGTGCCGCGGCCTGCAACGCAGTTGCGGCGCCGAACGAGAAGCCGGCCAGCCACAGCGTGTCGCAGGCGAAGTGCTCGCGCGTCCACTCGATGACTGCCAGCGCATCCGCGAGTTCGCCGATGCCATTGTCGTAACGGCCGGCGCTGGCGCCCACTCCGCGAAAATTGAACCGCACCGTCGCGGCCCCGGCCTCCTGCAAGGCGCGGGCGGCCGTATGCACCACCTTGTTCTGCATCGTGCCACCGTGCAGCGGATGCGGATGACAGACGACACCCACTGCCCGCCGCGGTGCACCGGTCGGCACCGGGTCCTCGATCCGCGCTTCCAGCACCCCCGCCGGACCGGCGATCTGCACGGCCTGCGGCGCAGGAGGTCGGAAGGCATCGGGTGTCGGCGAGCCAGGGGCGGTCAACGGCGTTTTCCTGCGGCATTTGCGGCATTGCAGTGTGCCAGACAGCGCTGCCCGACAGGGTCGCCAAGGGTTGCCGGTTCAACGCCCGGGCGTGGCAGAATCGGGCCAGCCTCAGGAAGGAGTGAACCGCAGTGCACCTGTTGTCATCGAGCTTCGTTCACGGTAGCCGCATCCCCGAGGAATTCGCCTTCTGTGCACCCGATGCAGCGCAGCACGTGCGCATGAGCACCAACCGCAGCCCGCACCTGCGCTGGACCGGCGTGCCGTCCACCGCCAAGTCGCTGGTGTTGCTGTGCGTGGACGTGGACGTACCCACCCGTCCCGACGACGTGAACAAGGAAGGCCGCCTCGTGCCCGCCGACCTGCCGCGCACGAACTTCTGGCATTGGGTGATGGTCGACATCGCGCCTTCAGTCTCCGAGATCCCGGCGGGCCTGGCCTCCGGTGGCGTCACGGTGTGCGGCAAGCGGGACCCGCGCGGGCCGGCCGGCTCACGCCAGGGGCTGAACGATTACACGCTCTGGTTTGCGGGCGACAAGGACATGGAAGGCCAGTACTTCGGCTACGACGGCCCGTGCCCGCCGTGGAACGACACGCTGTTGCACCACTATCACTTCACCCTGTACGCGATCGACCTGGCGCGCTGCCCGGTCGATGGAGCGTTCACGGGCCAGCAGGTGAAGGATGCGATTGCGCAGCACACGCTGGCCGAAGCCCGCCTGACCGGCACCTACTCGCTGAACCCTGCCGTGAAGTAGAGTCGATCGATCCGGGCCTTGCCCCGAGCTTGGAAAGGCAGACACGCGCTCTGGGCAAGGCCCGGATCGGTCGACTCACTACACCGTGCGAGCAGTTGGCGTCGTTGCGATTACGGCGCCTGCACGTCCAGCAGTTCGACGTCGAACACTAGCGTGGCGCCCGGCGGGATCACGCCGCCGGCGCCGTTGTCGCCATAGGCCAGGTCGCTCGGGATCACCAGCCGACGCTGGCCGCCGACTTTCATGCCGGCGACACCCTGGTCCCAGCCGGCGATGACCTTGCGCTGTCCCAGGTCGAAGCTGAACGGCGCGCCGTGCTTGCGCGAGCTGTCGAACTCGGTGCCCTTCTGGTCCGGGCGAGTGTGGTCGTACAACCAGCCCGTGTAGTGCACCGACACCTTGGCGCCCGGCCGGGCCTCCGCGCCCTGCCCAACGACGACATCAGTGGCCGTCAGCGTCGCGACCGTGTTCTCGGCTGCCACAGGCGGCAGCGCGGGACGGGAACAGGCCGCGAGCAAGGCGGCCACCACGACTGCGGCCGTTGCAGATCGCAGCAGCGGCACGATGCGTTGACGGGACACGTTCATTCCTTGGGCTTGAAGTCGAGCGATGCGGAATTGACGCAATAACGCAGGCCCGTGGGTTGCGGGCCGTCTTCGAAGACGTGTCCCAGGTGCGATCCGCACTTGGCACAAGTGACCTCGGTGCGCACCATGCCATGGCTCGAGTCGCGATGCGTGGCCACCCGCTCGCCCGCGAGCGGCAACCAGAATGAAGGCCAGCCCGAGCCCGAGTCGTACTTGGTGTCGGAGGCAAACAGCTCGGTGCCGCAGACGACGCAGGTGTACACGCCTTGCGCCTTGTTGTGCAGCAGGCGCCCGGTGAAGGCTCGCTCCGTGCCCTTGCGCTGGGTGATCTGGATCTGTTCTTCGGTGAGGCGCGCGCGCAGCGCATCCTCGCCGGCAGGGCGCTTGTCGTCATCGGTCATGGTTGGGTTCCCGTCAGGGGGCGGCGAGCAGGTCCGGCGGCCCGAGCATCAGCAGTGCGCCGAGTCCGGCGACGAAGGCGACAGCCAGCAGCGCCGTGACGATTACGGCAGGCGCCTGCACGCGAAAAACGACCGTGAGGTCGTCCAGGTCGTCGAGGCACTTGAGTAAGCGTTCCATGGGACCAGGCCGGGGAGTGAACTGTAATCCAAACTCACGCGGGGCCGCGAGGCCCGCAGTCCTACAACGTTGGGAATGCCCCTACTTGGGCTTGTCGAACGCGCCGCGAGCCTTGTCGGCCCACGTCTTGTAGCTGGCGATGCTGTAGAGCGACTTGCTGATCACGGCCTGCCGCGAAGGCGGCGCCGGCTGGCGGACCCGGTCCAGCCAGTCGTTGTAGGCGTCCCAGCCATCGGCTGCGGAGCCGAACTTGTTCGGGGCACGGCGCAGTCCGGCATCGCGCGCACTGAGCGATCGATCGTTCGCTGCGAGCAGTTCGCGGGGCGGCACGCGCGCGCCAGCGGGGGGTTCCGGCTTGCGCTCAGACATGGCGGTGATTCACGGGTGACACGGTGGAGCAACGGTACCGAAGCGAGGACGGAGCGTCCGGCACTGCGTCACAGTTGCGGGCCCCCGCCCGCCACGTTGCTCAGGCGACGATGCGGTAGCAGGGTTTGTATTCGCCGCTCAGCTTCATGCGCCGCTGGCGCACGAAAGACGCGAGCAGCGCGTCGAGCGGTTTGAGCAGCTCCGGGTCGCCGTGGATCTCGAACGGGCCGTGCTGATCGATCAGGCGCAATCCCGATTCCTTGACGTTGCCCGCCACGATGCCGGAGAACGCGCGGCGCAACTCGTAGGCCAGCTCGTGCGGCGGCGCATCGCGCCGCAGCTGCAGTGCCGCCATGGTTTCGTGCGTCGGCTCGAACGGATGCTGCAAGGCGTGCGGGATACGCAGCAGCCAGTTGAAGTTGTAGGCATCGCTGGAACGGCGGCGGAAATCGCGCACCGCACCCATGCCGCGCAACATCTCGCGCGCTACCTCGGCCGGGTCGCCGACGATGATCCGATAGCACTGCCGCACTCGCTCGCCGAGCGAGCCGGCCAGGAACGCGTCGACCTGCTGCCAGTAGTCTTCGCTGCCGCGCGGCCCGGTGAACACAACGGGATAGGGCTGCGCCTCGTTCTCGGGGTGGAGCAGGATTCCGACCAGGTACAGGATTTCTTCTGCCGTGCCCGCGCCGCCTGGAAACACCACGATGCCGTGACCGACCCGCACGAACGCTTCGAGGCGCTTCTCGATGTCGGGCAGGATCACCAGCTGGTTCACGATCGCATTCGGCGGCTCGGCGGCGATGATGCCCGGCTCGGTCACGCCGATGTAGCGTCCCGACTGGATGCGCTGCTTGGAGTGCCCGATCGCCGCGCCCTTCATCGGGCCTTTCATCGCCCCGGGACCGCAACCCGTGCAGACGTTGAGGCCGCGCAACCCGAGTTCGTAGCCGACCAGCTTGGTGTACTCGTACTCGTCGCGCCCGATGGAATGGCCGCCCCAGCACACCACCACGTCGGGTCGCACGCGCGGCTGCAGCAGCCCGGCATTGCGCAAGACGCGGTAGACGGCATTGGTGATGCCGGCCGTTTCGCGCAGCTCGATGCTGCCGTGCTCGTAGACCTCGCCGTGGATGTACAGGATGTCGCGCAGCACCGCGAACAGGTGCTCCTGGATGCCGCGGATCATCCGCCCGTCGACGAAGGCCGCCGCGGGCGCGTTGTGCAGCTCGAGCTTGATGCCCCAGGCCTGGCGCACGATGTCGATATCGAAATCGGCATAGCGATCGAAGATCGCGCGGGCGTCGTCGGTCTCGCCGCCGCTGTTGAGCACGGCCAGCGAACAGCGCCGGTACAGTGGATAAAGGCCGCCGCGCGAGGAGTCGAGCAACCGGTCCACTTCCATCTGCGACAGGTTTTCGAGACTGCCGGTGGGCGTGACCCGGGCATCGACGGGACTGTCGTCGTCGGTATGACCCGCGGGGATGGCCACCTCGGCCCGGCGCATCATCATGGCTTGATTTCGATCGGGATCCCGACAGTGGTCCGCAGCCAGACGTCGACCATGTCGGCGTTGCTGAGCGCGATGCAACCGTCCGTCCAGTCCCGCGTGGCGTAGTGCTCCGGCGGCCGCTTGGGCACGTTCGGCTGGCCATGGATCATGATGAGGCCGCCAGGCGGGAACCCGCTTTCGCTGGCCACGGCGGCGTCTTCGCGGTTGGGGTACGAGATCTTGATCGAGAGAAAGAACTCGCTGCGCGGATTGCGCGCGACCAGCTCGTACTTGCCCTCGGGCGTGCGGAAGTCGCCTTCCCGCTGCTTGTGGCCATAGGGGTTCAGGCCCAGCTTGATCGGGTACTGCTTGAGCACACGCCCGCGGCGCATCAGGTAGAGCGTGCGCTCCGTTTTGTCGACGACGACCTTTTCGGCCATCTCGAAACCGCCCGACGAACCCGCGCCGAAGCCGCCCGACTCAGGCTCGACCGCCGGGACGACCGGTGCGCTGCCTCCGCTCACCGAGCTGAACGAACCGCTGCCATAGACACCGGTGTTGGCCGCCATGGTGGCAACAGGAACCGGCGCTGGCATGGGTGCGGGTGCAGGAGCCGGCGCCTGAACCGGGGCCGGAACCACCGCAGTGGGATCCGTCACCGGTGCAACCGTGGGCACCGCTGCCGTCGGCGTGGCGCTGGAGCCGGACTGGAACCCTTGCGCCTGTGTGTGACCAGAGACGGCCAGGGCCGCGATCGCCACCAGGACCGGAAGTAAGAATTTCACTCGTGTTTCGCGCCAACGTGCCATGTGGCGCGGGATTTTATCGATCTTTGTGCGCTTTTGCTGTGCGTTGTCTCACCAACATCTGAATCCCACGGTTCTGCAACCGGTCGTCGTCTGGGGAAAATCGACCCCAAGCGGACCGACTGGGCTTCCCCCAATTCTCCGGACACCGACCTAATGTTCGTGGACTTGAGTAAATGGCAATGCTCCATGGGCTAACCCAAGTGTCATCTGCCGCCGTGATTTACCGGGTCTCGACGGTGGAAAGAAACTCAGCGATCGCCTCATTGAAGGCCTGCGATTGGTCGACGTTCACCGCATGAGCCGCGCCTGGGATGACCTTCACGACCGACCCTGGCACGAGGGCCTGGAACTCCAGCATGGTCTCCGGTCGCGCCTCGTCGTGCTCGCCCACGAGAAACAGCGTGGGAATCCTGATCTCTGCAAGCCGGTCAATCCGGTCGAAGTCGCGCAGCGTACCGGTGGCCACAAATTCTGATGGACCCCACATGTGCTCGTACAGGCCGGCGTTGAACCGGACCGGCGTCGATTCGCACGAGGGCAGGCGCCGTTGCGACCGCGGCGTGCGCACCAGAAACTGGCTCTCGAACACGTCGTTTGCAGCCTGGAACTCTGGCGAGTCAAAACTGCCTGTCATCCTCGCCGCCGCGATCGCATCCTGGGCGTCCTTCGGCAACTTCGCGACCAGCGAATTCGCATCTTCGATCCAGCGGGGCGTCGACAGCAGTGGTCCGACGAAAGTCACGGAACGCACGCCCTTCCGGTCACCGGTCAGCAGATACTCGAGCGCGATGGCCGCTCCCCAGGAGTGGCCGACGAGGTGCAACTCCTGAAGCCCGAGCTGCGCGCGGATCGCGGTCACTTCCGCAACGAAGCGCGACAGCACGGCATCGCGCTCGAGGTTCAGCATACGGTCCGAATTCCCCGAGCCGAGCTGGTCGTAGGTGACGACGGGTCTCGACGCGGCGACACCCTGCATCGTGTCGGGGTACGAGCAGCCCGTGCCGCCGGGCCCGCCGTGGATCATCAGGACCGGGACGCCGCCGGACTGGCCGGTGACTCGGAACGCGACCCGGCCACCGGGCACGGCCACAAAACCATCGTCGGGGAGCGGATGAGTTTGAGCGCAGCCGGTGAGCGCGAGCAGCACGATCGCAGGCAGCAAGGCCCTGGCAAGACTTGGATTCACGTAGCTTTCCCCTGACGCATGACTTCAAATCGAACGACGGGCCGCTGCTAGCCGCGTTTCGACGTTTCAGCTGAAACGTCAAATTCTACTTGGCAATTAATCCCCGACGGACAATTGTCGACCCTGAGCGGACTCTCGACTGGCGTCGCAGGCTCACGGGTCGCGCCCTCCATGAAGTGCTGATCGATCCAATGCGAATGCTTGCGCGACGTATCGCCTGCCGGCGTCATGATTTGGCGCATCCAGATTTAGCTAGCTCGGCAATCTGCAGCGACAAGGCATAAATACCGGTGCGCATCTGCCGGTGTGGCCTCAGCGAGCGAAAGACCATCGAAGGATTTCCGTCCATCGGCGAATGTATCCGATATCCAAGAACTCTAGCCAGAAGATTGTCGCATGAATACGTGATGATGGCGCTGACCATGCGCCGGACCGCTGTGTGCGAAACAGCGTGGGCTCGCCGGGGAGTTGGTCGCCAATAGCTCCAAGAGTATGCCGGAACTCCGTGTAGCAATCAGGCGGTCCGCACTTTCATAGGCGACTAACAACAGTTAGGCCGCGCTGAGTATCCAGGCGATTGGTCGGGTAAGCGGGCATGCACTTCGAGTATACCTCGACCGGGAGTATCATTACGTCGAGATCTCGTCGTTCTCGTCCATAGCTGAAGGTCTCTGGACCAAGCGCAAATGGTTTGGTCAGGGTCATGAGAATTTCAGTAACGTAATCAAGCTTGGGACGGGTGAGACTTACAGGTTCACCTTCAGGTGGGTCTATCGACCGCTGGAGGGTGACGGTCCGATGTACGCGATCGATAACCAGTACGTTGTCAGGCTCGATGCCGATGGAAACCTGATCGCGGAGCTCGAGAAGGGCTACACCGTTGAGCGCAAATGCCTGGGATCAGGCAAGTAAGAGCCTGAATGCTGCTGGCGCGCAGACGTTGCACTAGCAGTTGATGCTCACTCTTGCACGCGACAGCACACGAAGCCCCGGCCCCGCGCCGGGGCTTCTTTGTCCGGCGAAGGTCTGCTTGTGGCCGATCTTACCCGTTCGCGAATGTCCGCTTGAACCCCACCCGCTGACAGCAGCGAAACGCCTCTGCGGCAGGCCCAAATAAAAAAGGGCGGGAACGCACCTGTTCCCGCCCTCGCTCATCAGCGCCCTTCCATGGTCTCGGTCGGGTTAGTCTCTCAGCTCAACTCTTGAATTCTGTCAGCCGCACTTCGAGTCGCCGCAGTTCAGGCAGGTCATGCAGCCGTCCATCATGACCACGGCCGCCGTGCTGCACTTCAGGCACAGCTGCGCGCCCTGCGGGTAGTCTGCCTTGGCGAAGGCGTCCTGCTGCTTCTGCTGCGCTTCGTACTCGCTGCGCTTCTGGTCGATCAGCGCCTTGCGGTGCTCGTCCATCTCCGGCTTGCGCAGCAGGCCGATCTTCTGCATGTGCTTCTCGATCACGTGGCCCAGCTCGGCGATGATCGACGGCATGAACTTGCCGCCGGCCTGCCAGTAGCCGCCGCGCGGGTCGAACACGGCCTTCAGTTCCTCGACCATGAACGTGACGTCGCCACCCTTGCGGAAGACCGCCGAGATGATGCGCGTCAGCGCCACGATCCACTGGTAGTGATCGAGGTTCTTCGAGTTGATGAAGATCTCGAACGGACGGCGCTGCTCGTGCGGCGTGCCCTCGTTCAGCAGGATGTCGTTGATGGTCACGTACATCGCGTGATCCGACACCGGCGTCTTGATCTTGTAGGTGGAACCAATCAGTTCTTCCGGTCGCTCGAGCTTCTCGTGCATCCGGATGACGTTGGGGTACCGCGGGTCGACCACCGGATCCCTGGCCTTGGCAGCCGCCTCGGCCTCGGCCTTTTCCCTGTCGGCGGGCGTGACCACCCGGATCTTGGTGATCTTCTTGTCGATCTTGTGCGCGCTCATCGGTGCTTGTATCCCGCTCAGAACTTGCCGTAATAGCCTTCTTTGATGGCGTCGTAGAGGTTGGCGGCGGTGTGCATTTCGCCGTCGTACTCCAACTGCTCGTCGCCCTTGACCTCGACCTCGGTACCGTCCTCGAGGGTGAACACGTAGGTGGTGTTCTTCAGGTCTTCTTCCTTGACCAGCACGCCCTGGAACGCCTCGGGGTTGAAGCGGAACGTGGTGCAGCCTTTCAGGCCCTGCTCGTGCGCGTAGAGGTAGATGTCCTTGAAGTCCTCGTACTTGTAGTCCGAGGGCACGTTGGCCGTCTTCGAGATCGACGAATCGACCCATTTCTGCGAGGCCGCCTGGATGTCGACATGCTCGCGCGGCGTGACGTCGTCGGCCGTCGTGAAGTACTCGGGCAGCCTCTCGGAGACGTTCTCGCTGCCCGGCAGCGCCTTCGGGTTGATCAGCTCGCGGTAGGCCAGCAGCTCGAACGAGAAGACGTCGATCTTTTCCTTCGACTTCTTGCCTTCGCGAATCACGTTGCGGAAGTAGTGGTGCGCGAACGAAGGCTCGATGCCGTTCGAAGCGTTGTTGGCGAGCGACAGCGAGATCGTGCCCGTGGGCGCGATCGAACTGTGATGCGTGAAGCGCGCGCCTTTCTGCGCCAGCTTGTCGACGAGCTCGGGCGCGGCTCCGGCCACGCGCTGCATGTAGCGGCTGTAGCGAGCGTGCAGCACGCGACCCGGCAGCTTGTCGCCAACCTTGATGCCGTCGCGCGCCATCTCCGGACGCTTGCGCAGCATCTCGGCGGTGACGACGAACTCTTCGCTCATGATGGGAGCCGGGCCTTTCTCTTCGGCCAGGCTGAGGCCGGCTTCCCAGCCGGCAATCGCCATCTCTTTGGACACGCGCTCGGTGAAGCCGACCGACTCGCGCGAGCCGTACTTCATGCGCAGCATGGTGATGGTCGAACCCAGCCCCAGGAAGCCCATGCCGTGGCGGCGCTTGCGCGTGATCTCGTTGCGCTGCTGCTCGAGCGGCAGGCCGTTGATCTCGACTACGTTGTCGAGCATGCGCGTGAAGACGCGGACGACCTCGCGATATTCTTCCCAGTCGAAGCGTGCTTCGTCGGTGAACGGATCGCGCACGAAGTTGGTCAGGTTGACCGAACCCAGCAGGCACGAGCCGTACGGCGGCAGCGGCTGCTCGCCGCACGGGTTGGTGGCGCGGATCGATTCGCACCACCAGTTGTTGTTCATCTCGTTGACGCGGTCGATCAGCACGAAGCCGGGTTCGGCGAAATCGTACGTGGACGACATGATGACGTCCCACATGCGCTTGGCCGGCAGCGTCTTGTAGATCTTGCAGAGCACCAGGCCTTCGTCGTTGCGGACGTAGTTGGATGCATCCGGCCATTCGCGCCACAGGAACTTGCCGCGGTCGGCCGTGTTCTCGCCGACGATCTCGGCTTCGCGCACCGGGAAGGCGAGCTGCCAGTCGCGGTCTTCGCGCACGGCGCGCATGAATTCGTCGGTGATGAGCAGCGACAGGTTGAACTGCCGCAGACGTCCCGCTTCGCGCTTGGCGCGGATGAATTCCATCGCGTCGGGGTGGCCGACGTCGAACGTGCCCATCTGCGCGCCGCGGCGACCGCCGGCCGACGACACGGTGAAGCACATCTTGTCGTAGATATCCATGAACGAGAGGGGGCCCGAGGTATAGGCGCCCGCACCCGAGACGTACGCGCCGCGCGGGCGCAGCGTCGAGAATTCGTAGCCGATGCCGCAGCCGGCCTTCAGCGTGAGGCCGGCTTCGTGCACCTTGCCCAGGATGTCGTCCATCGAGTCGCGGATGGTGCCGGACACCGTGCAATTGATGGTCGACGTGGCGGGCTTGTGCTCCTGCGCGCCGGCGTTGGACGTGACGCGGCCGGCGGGAATGGCGCCGCGGCGCAACGCCCAGAGGAAGCGCTCGTTCCAGGTCTCGCGCAATTCGGGCGCCTCGACGTCGGCCAGCGCACGGGCGACACGCTTGTACGTGTCGTCCATCGAGCGGTCGATGGGCGTTCCGTCCTTGGCAGACAGGCGGTATTTCTTGTCCCAGATGTCCAGCGACGCTTCTTGGAACGGGATGCTGCGCGCATCAGTGGAATGCAATTTCACGGCGGTGCTCATTGCGGCAACACGGCTCCCCGGATCTCGGTGGCTGCAGATTGAATGGAAATACGTCCCCCTCCGGGTCGCTGCTCCACGCCAGGCGCAGAAAACAGCAGAAAACCCGACCGGCCCCGGTGTGCGGTCTGCTCGGAGCGCCCTTGAAACCCCCTGAGGGGACGCTCGTGCCGGACACAACATCTAGGGTCAGGGGCGCAAGACTATGCACCGTCCGGACAGCCGTCAACTGCTGTTTAAGCCTGCCGAAGCGGGTAGCGGGTGAAGTTTTTTCATCTGTAATTCAGTCACTTACGAGACTCGCTCCAGTTTTTGACTGCACGCCCGAAAGTCCTCGCGCGTCAAGTGGTATTTGTAGCCCGACCACAACATCTTGTGTCTGGGCCGCTGCACCGCCAGCGCACCGCCCCCGCACACGTTATCCACAGCCTTACCCACTGGCGCGTCGCCACCGGACCTGCTTGGTTTGCGGAACTCGGCACGGGCGCGACAGTCCGAAGCGTGACCAACTGGTGCGTCAGGGGTGGAACGCCCCCCTGATAAACTGCGCGCCGGCTGGCAACACACCGTCCAGTTCCTAGGAAAAGACAGCAAATGAAGTTCTCCCTGAGCCTCGCCACCCTATTGCTCGCCGCCTGGTCGTCCGTTGCGGGCGCACAGCTCCCAGCCGCCGTTGGCGAGACGCCGGTGCCGTCCCTCGCGCCGATGCTGAAGCGCGTGTCGCCTGCGGTCGTGAACATCGCGACCCGCGGCACCGTGCAGGAGCAGAACCCGCTGCTCAACGACCCGTTCTTCCGCCGCTTTTTCGAGGGCCCGAACCAGCAGCCGCGCCAGCGTGAATTCCAGAGCGCCGGCTCGGGCGTCATCGTCGACGCCAAGAACGGCTACATCATCACCAACGCGCACGTCGTCGAAAACGCCACGGACATCACCGTGCAACTGCTCGACAACCGTTCGCTCAAGGCGAAAGTCATCGGCACGGATCCGGGTTCGGACGTCGCGGTGCTCAAGGTGCAGGCCGGCAACCTCGTCGACCTGCCCATCGCCGATTCCGATCGCGCGGAAGTCGGCGATTTCGTCGTCGCCATCGGCAATCCCTTCGGCCTCGGCCATACCGTGACCTCCGGCATCGTGAGCGCGCTCGGCCGCTCCGGCATCAACCCCGAAGGCTACGAGGACTTCATCCAGACCGACGCTTCGATCAACCCCGGCAATTCCGGCGGTGCGCTGGTCAACCTCAGCGGCCAGCTCGTCGGCGTGAATTCCGCGATCCTCTCGCGCACCGGCGGCAACATCGGCATCGGCTTCGCGATCCCGTCGAACATGATGAAGACGGTGATGAACCAGCTCATCAAGTTCGGCGCGGTGAAGCGTGGCGTGCTCGGCGTGAACATCCAGACGCTGGTCCCCGAGATCGCGACGAGCATGGACCTGCCCGAAGGCACCCAGGGCGCGCTGGTTTCGCAGGTGGTCGAAGGCTCGGCCGCGGAAAAGGCGGGCGTGAAAGCCGGCGACGTGATCACGGCGGTGAATGGCCGTCCGGTCAAGGACGCGGGCAGCCTGCGCAATTCCATCGGCCTGATCAGCATCGGCGAGAAGGTCGACCTCTCGTTGCTGCGTGAAGGCAAGCCGCGTCGCGTGACTGCGGTGGTGAGCGAGCGCGATGCCACGGCCGAAGCGAAGGCGGCCGGAACGCACCCGGGCCTCGAAGGCGCCGACATCATCGACAGCCAGAACGGCGTGCTGATCCGCTCGGTGGCCGAAGGCAGCCCGGCAGCGCAGCGCGGCTTGCGCGCGAACGACGTGATCCTGGCGGTCGGCCGCACGCGCGTCGCAAGCGTTGCCGACTTCCGGCGCGCCACCGAAGGCCAGGCGGCCTTCGTGGTCCAGATTCGTCGCGGCAGCGCGATGCTCGTCATCCCCATCCGCTGATACGACGGCCTGACCGGCCGAGGGCGCAGCTACCATGACATTGCAGGTCTGCGTCCTCGGCGGGACGGGCTTCATCGGCCGCGAGATCGTCTCGCGCCTGGCCGCAGCCGGCCATGGCGTCAAGGTGCTGACGCGCAACCCCGCCCAGCATCGCGAACTGAAGGTCCTGCCGTCGGTGCGGTTCATCCGCGCCGACGTGCATGACGAAGCACGGCTCGAGGACGCGTTCGAAGGCTGCGACGTCGTCATCAACCTCGTCGGCATTCTCAACGAGACGGGCCTCGGGCGTGGCAATGGCGAGCAGTTCCGGCGCGTGCATACCGAGCTGCCGCAGAAATGCGTGCGTGCCTGCCGTGCCGCAGGCGTGCGGCGCTACCTGCACATGAGCGGGCTCAAGGCCGACTCGCAGCAGGGCCCCAGCCATTACCTCAAGTCCAAGGGGCTCGCCGAAGACTACATTCGCGAGCACTGTGCGGCGGGCGCGCCTGAGTACGTGATCTTCCAGCCGTCCGTGGTGTTCGGGCCCGGCGATGCGTTCATCAACAATTTTGCCGGCATCCTCAAGATCACGCCGGGCGTGTTGCCACTCGCCTGCGCCGATGCCAAATTTGCGCCGGTATATGTCGGCGATGTCGCCGACGCCTTCGTGGCGTGCCTGGAGCGGCGTGATGTCGCCGGCCGCACGTTTGAGCTCTGCGGTCCAGACGTGATGACGCTGGGTGACATCGTGCGCATGACGGCGAGCTTCCTGGGATTGAAGCGTTTCGTACTGCCGCTGCCGCGATCCGTTGCGCGGGTGCAAGCCGCAGTGATGGATTACGTGCCCGGCAAGCCGTTCTCTACCGACAACTTCCTCTCCGCCACGCTCGACTCGACCTGCACCAGCGACGGCCTCGCGGCGCTGGGCCTCACGCGCTCATCGATGCGCAGCGTGCTGCCCCGCTACCTCAGCAAATAGCGGCGCTGCCCGGTTGGGTCAGCGCTCGGGGACGCCAGCAAATTCGCACAGCGCGGCACGTCGCTCCGTGACGGTCAGGTTGCCCGTCGCAGCGACCCGCTCATAAAAGATCGCCAGCGATCCGGAGGCCTGCAGCAGCCGCTGCAGCCCCGGCACGCAGTCCTCGTACGTTGCGACAGCCGCCAGGTGCGCGTTGTTGAGCGATCGCGCAAACCAGGCGTCGTAGCCCGCGTACCCTGCCCAGCGTTCGCGCCGCAGCACCTCGTAGCGGTATTTCAGCCGCCCGAACTCGCGCTGCTTCTCGATGCGCTTCTGCTCCGGGGCCAGGTCCGTCGCATAGAGTCGGGTGAGCCGCTCGCGCGCATCCAGCAACAGGGCGGCAAACTCCTTCTGCCGCGCACTCGACGCCTCGTACGCCGCGACTTCCGCGGATCGGCCATGCCGCTGCAACCACAGCCGCACGCCCTCGTCCTCCACCACGCTGGCGAACGCTTCGTTCAACGCGCTGTCACCCGCAAAATACAGCCGCTCGTGCGCAAGCTCGTGGAAGATCGTGCCGACGAGCCGTGTGTCGCGCCACGCGAGCATCGCACCGAACACCGGGTCCGGCAGGTAGCCAAGGGTCGAGTACGTCGGCACCCCGCTCACGCTGACGTCGTCGCCCTTCATGGCCAACCGCAGGCCATAACGGCGCGCGTCGTCCTCGTCGAAGTAGCCGCGGTAGCTGATGCAGCCGCTGACCGGAAAGCACCAGCGCCGGGGCTCCACCGAGAACTCGGGCGTGGCGACGACGTTGTGCACGACGTTGACCCGCCCCATGTCCGCATACTTGCGATAGCTGCGGCCGTCGGGCAGCGCCAATTGCTCGACCGCGAAGGCGCGCGCGTCCTCGACCAGTTGCAGGCGCTCGCGTGTGCGCGGGGGCGTGGCTGGATTGGCGACGACGCCAGTGATCGGTTCACTGCGGTAAATCACCGCGGCCTGGCCGCTGGCAGCCTGCATCACGTAGCAGCCGCCGAGGCTCAGCGCGCAGGCGAGCACGATCGCGATTCGAACCCACGCAGACCTCATGCGTGCAGCTTAGCGCACGAACAACGGACGCAGCCCTGCGCTGCGGACTTCAGCTACGATTCAGGCATGGAGACTTACCTGGTTGGAGGCGCCGTCCGCGACACGCTGCTCGGCCGCCCGTACACGGAGCGCGACTATGTCGTGGTCGGCGCCCGGCCCGACGACCTGCTTGCGCTCGGCTACCGCCCCGTCGGCAAGGATTTCCCGGTTTTCCTGCACCCGCAGACCGGCGACCAGTACGCGCTGGCGCGCACCGAGCGCAAGACCGGCGTGGGCTATTACGGGTTCGCCACGAAGTTCTCCCCGGACGTCACGCTCGAAGAAGACCTGGCACGGCGCGACCTGACGATCAACGCGATGGCCCAGTCCACCGCTGCCGGCATCGACTCGCAGGATGTCGTCGACCCTTACGGTGGCCGGCGTGATCTGGACGCGCGCATCCTGCGGCACGTCTCGCCCGCTTTCGTCGAGGACCCGCTGCGCGTGCTGCGCGTGGCGCGCTTCGCCGCCCGCTTCGCGCCGCTCGGCTTCACGATCGCGCCTGAGACGATGTCGCTGATGCAGGACATCGTTCGCAGCGGCGAGCTGCAGGCCCTGGTGGCCGAACGCGTGTGGGTCGAAACGGAGCGCGCGCTCGGTGAGGCGCAACCGACGGTCTACTTCGAGGTGTTGCGCGAGTGCGGTGCCCTCGCCGCGCTGTTCCCCGAGATCGAGCGGCTGTTCGGCGTGCCGCAGCCGCCCAAATGGCACCCGGAAATCGACACCGGCATCCACTCGCTGCAGGTGCTGGACGTCGCCTGCGAACTGTCGCGGGACACGGCCGTGCGGTTCGCGGCGCTCGTGCACGACCTGGGCAAGGGGGTCACCCCGCCTGAGCAATGGCCCAGCCACATCGGCCACGAACAGACGGGCGTGCAGGTGATCGCTGAACTGTGCGAACGACTGAAGGTGCCCACTGAACACCGCGAGCTCGCGCAGGCCGTCTCGCGCGAGCACCAGCGCATCCACCGCGCCGGCGAGTTGCGTGATGCGACCGTGCTCGAAGTGCTGGAAGCGACCGATGCGTTCCGGCGTCCCGACCGCTTCGAAAAACTGCTGCTGGCCTGTGAAGCCGACGCTCGCGGCCGCGGGCCCGAGTTGCGGGCACAACCGTATCCGCAGGCCACCGTTTTTCGCGAATGCCTGCGCGCCGCTGCAGCGGTGAAGCTCGATCCCGACGTCATGCAGCAGCTGCGCGGCCCGGCTATTGCCCAGGCGATGCGTACTGCACGCGTCGCAGCGATCACGGCGGCGCGCGCCCGCTGAATGGAGTTTTGATCGGCTGCGACCCGCGCTTCAGCGCAGGCCGCCGCTACAACGTGTGCCGCAAGTCCCGCGTGCTGAAACCACGCAGCGACGCGTCGTAGTCACGCGTCAGCGCGATGACCTTGAAGCGCTCGCCCATTTCGCCGGGCAACGTCAGCATCATCGCCTGCCGCGACAGGTTGAGCCGCTGCACCAGGTCGAGACCTTCGACGTTGGCGACGAAATCGCCGAGACCCGCGCCGATCAGGAAGTGCGCCTGCGTGGTGTAGCCCGCCACCTCGAACCCGGACGCCTGCGCTGCATCCGCCACGGCCGTGAAGTCGACCCACGCGGTGATGTCCTGCAGGCCCACGCGCGTGAGCGCGTCCTCGTGGAAGCGATGCCGGAAATGGCACAGCAGCGTGCCGCGCGTGCGCTCGGCCGTGTAGTACTCGCGCCGCGGCAAGCCGTAGTCGACGAACAGCATGACGCCGCGCTCGAGACTGGCGCCGATCGCGGCCAGCCACTGCGGCAGGCCGATGCACACCTCGGACTCGTAGCCGTCGGGCAGCGCCACGCCCGTCTCACGTTCGATCTGGCGCACGGCGCCGACCAGTCGCTCGCCGCCGCGCACTTCCGCCAGCACGAGCTTTCCGAATTCGATGCTCACGCCCAGCGCATTGACTTCGCCCGCGCGTATCGCGAACCGTTGCACGGTCAGCGCATCGAGCACCTCGTTCGCGATGACCATGCCGGCGAAGGGGGTGTCGGGCAGCTCGTCGAGCCAGTGCACGCGGTCGAGCAGGTGCGGCACGGCCTGTTCGAGCGTCGCGCGCTGGCGCTCGCGCAGGTCGGCGCTCAGGTCGAGAATGAGGTATTGCGCAGGCAGCGCGCCCTGGCGCTCGAGCTCGGCGAGCAGCTCCGCTGCCATCACGCCGGAGCCGGCGCCGAGTTCGAGGATGCGTGCGTCGTCCGACCCGAGGTTGCGCAGCACCTCCGCGCATTGCACGGCAAGGCAGCGACTGAAGACCGGAGCCACTTCGGGCGCAGTCACGAAATCGCCCGCTGCACCGAACTTGCGCGCACCGGCGCAGTAGTAGCCCAGCCCCGGCGTGTACAGGGCCAGCTGCATGAACTGGGCGAAATCGATCCAGCCGCCGGCTTTCACGATGACCGCATGCACGTGGGCGGCGAGCGCCGCGCTGTGGGCGGACTCGTCGGCGGTCAGCTCAGGCAGGTCGAGGGGAACGGTCATGCGTCGTGGAAACCTTTCACGCGGACAGGCCGAAGAGGCTCAGGTATCTTCGCCCATGGGGCGCACGACCGCGACTGTCGCGGCGCGCCCTCCACGCAACACCCGTGAATCGCACACCATCGACATGACCGAGTCCACCCCTGCCGGCCCACTGACTGGACGCTGCGCGCTCGTCACCGGCGGCGCGCGCAGGCTGGGCGAAGCCATCGTGCGCAAACTGCACGCTGGCGGCGCGTTCGTAGCGGTGCACCACCGCACCTCGGGTGACGAAGCCGACTCTCTCATCGCTGAACTCAACGCCGTGCGCGCGCACTCGGCCGCCGCCTTCGCGTGCGATCTGCTGGTCATCGAGAACCTGCAGGCGCTCGTCGACCGCACGCTGGCGCGATTCGGCCGGCTCGACATCCTGGTCAACAACGCGTCGAGCTTCATGCCCACCCCGGTCGGCACGATCACGGCGGCGCAGTTCGACGATCTCGTCGGCACCAACCTGCGGGCCCCGCTGTTCCTGGCGCAGGCGGCCGCCCCGGCCCTGCGCGAGAGCCGCGGCCTGATCATCAACCTGGCGGATATCCATGGCATGCGGCCGCTGAAGGCGCATCCCGTCTATTCCGCGGCCAAGGCGGGCCTGATCATGCTGACGAAGTCGCTGGCGCGCGAGCTCGGCCCCGACGTGCGCGTGAACGCCATCGCGCCCGGTCCGGTGCTCTGGCCCGAAGGCGGCATCGACGCAGGCCTGCAGGCCGAGATCGTCGGCAAGACGGCGCTGAAGCGCGCGGGCTCGCCCGACGACATCGCGCGGGCCGCGTACTTTTTCGCGGTCGAGGCGCCTTACGTCACCGGGCAGGTGCTCGCCGTGGACGGCGGACGCAGCATCTAGCGCGGTCACCGCGACCCCGCGCTCCACCCCAGTTCGACCGCCCGCATCGAATGCGCCGGCTGCGTCGCCTGCATCTCGCGCCACAGTGCATCCAGCGTGCGGCCTGCCGTGGGATGCACCAGCGCCGGCGCGATCTCTGCCGCGGGGCCCAGCATGTACGGCCGTTTGACCAGGTCGGGTCGCGGCAGCTTGAGGCCGGGTTCGTCGCACGTCATGGCGCCATACAGCAGGATGTCGAGATCCATCGCGCGCGGCGCCCATTTGGGCGCGTCGCGTTCGCGTCCGCACGCAGCCTCGGCCTCGTGCAGTCGCTCGATGACCTGTTGCACCGGCAGCACGGTGCGGAATCCCACGACGAGGTTGATGAAGTCGTCGCCTGCGAAGCCGACAGCCGCATTGGCGTAGGCCCGCGACACCTCGAGCGGCGCGAAATGACGGTCGAGCACGTCGAGCGCGAGGCGCAGGTTGTCGAGCGGCGCAACGTTGCTGCCCGCTGCGACGTAGACCGGGGTCGATGTAGTTCACGAGGCCGGGTAGTCTTCGCGGCGCCGCTCGATGACGATACCGACGTCGCGCGAGCCGCGCAGCGCGCCCTGCTTGTTGAGCCGCACCTTGACGACCGGCACGTTGAATTCGGTGAGGATGATCTGCGCGATGCGGTCGATGAGGGTTTCGACCAGCTGGAATTCGGACTCGCTCACGAACTGCAGCAGGCGCTTGGAGACTTTCTTGTAGTCGAGCGTGTCGTCGATGTGATCGCTGGCGGCGGCCTTGCGGATGTCGGTGCCCATCTCGAGGTCGATCACGACCTTCTGCTTGATCTTCCGCTCCCAGTCCCAGATGCCGATGATGCATTCGGCCGTGAGGCCGGTGAGGAAAATGGTGTCCATCGTTGCCGTCTGTTCGCTCGGGAGAAGAAGTCGGATCGCAGCTTGATACTTACAACGTTGCGTCACGCGGCAGGCGCTGGCGGCACGAGATCGGTCATCGGCCACCGCGCGCGCGCGCGGATCGAGAAGTCGTCACGCTCGCCTGCGGCGAGCCGCAGGTGCCCCAGCAGCGCGATCATGGCCGCGTTGTCGGTGCAGAACTCGGCGCGAGGATAGACGACCCGGACCCCTCGCCGCTCGCCCATCGCGAGCATGCGGGCGCGCAGCCGTCGATTGGCGCCCACCCCGCCCGCGACCACGAGCGTATCGGTGCCGGTGGCATCGAGCGCGCGCTGGCACTTCACGACGAGGGTGTCGACCACGGCTTCCTCGAAACCACGCGCCGCGTCGGCACGCGCTTGCGGACTGAGTTCGCCGTGGCTGCGCAGGGCCACGACCACCGCGGTCTTGAGCCCGCTGAACGAAAAATCGAGCCCGGGGCGATCGAGCAGCGGCCGTGGAAACTTGAAGACGTCCGGGCGGCCCTGCTCGGCCAATTGCGCCAGCTGCGGGCCGCCGGGGTAGCCCAGGCCCAGCAACTTGGCGGTCTTGTCGAAGGCCTCGCCCGCGGCGTCGTCGAGCGAGCTGCCGAGCAACTCGTACCGGCCCACCCCCTCGACCCGGGCCAGCAGGGTGTGACCGCCCGAAACCAGCAGCGCAACGAACGGGAAGCGGGGCGGCTCCGGTTCGAGCAGCGGGGCCAGCAGGTGGCCTTCCATATGGTGCACGCCGATGCAGGGCACCCCCCAGGCATAGGCCAGGCTGCGGGCGACCGCCGCTCCGACCAGCAAAGCGCCGACCAGCCCCGGCCCGCTGGTGTACGCAATGCCGTCGATGGCGGCCCGACCGCCGCTCGCCTCTACCGATTTTTCCAACAGGGGCAATAACTTACGTAGATGGTCGCGGGAGGCGAGCTCGGGCACCACGCCGCCATAGGTCGCGTGCAGGGCCACCTGGCTGTGCAACTCGTGGGTGAGCAGTCCGGCCTCGCCGTCATAGACGGCGGCCGCTGTTTCGTCACACGAGGTTTCGATGCCCAGAACGCGCATGTGCACTGTACTTTTTTTGCAATTCGCCGCCGCGATCTCTAGAATTCGCGGTCCCTTGCCGGCCGTACGCCTTTTTATCGAGGCCCGGTCGGCTGCCGTCCAACAACGTTTCGATGACTGGCACCCAGGCCACCGGCCGGCCAGTTGTATTGACCGAGGTTTCGATGCCCAGCGTCCGCATCCGTGAAAACGAGTATTTCGATGCCGCCCTGCGCCGCTTCAAGCGTGCGTGTGAAAAGGCCGGCGTGCTGACGGAACTTCGTCGCCGCGAATTCTACGAGAAGCCGACGCAGGAGCGTAAGCGCAAGAAGGCGGCCGCCGTGAAGCGCCACCAGAAGCGCAGCACCCGCGACTTCACTTCGGCCCCGCGCGTCCGCAATTTCTGATCCGGCTGCGCGTTCAACCGCCAGCGTCAGCGCTGCTGCGGTTGAGCGAGCCCCACCGAGCACCATCACGATGACCACTGCTTCCCTCAAGGAGCGGATCACCGAGGACATGAAGTCCGCGATGCGTGCCGGCGAGAAAGAACGCCTCGGCACGATCCGCATGCTGCAGGCGGCGATCAAGCAACGCGAAGTGGACGAACGCGTGATGCTCGACGATGCGCAGGTTCTCGCCGTCGTCGAAAAAATGCTCAAGCAGCGCAAGGAATCGATCGCCCAGTTCGAACAGGGTAATCGTCCTGACCTCGCCGCCAAGGAACAGGCCGAGATCGAACTCCTCGTCGTGTACCTCCCGGCGCAACTCACCGACGCCGAAGTCGATGCCCTCATCCAGGAAGCCATTGCGTCCACCGGCGCCGCGTCCGTCAAGGACATGGGCAAGGTGATGGGCGTGGTGAAGGCGAAGGCTGCGGGGAAGACTGACATGGGCGCGGTCAGCGCCCGCATCAAGGCGGCGCTCTCCGCCTGATCCGGCTGCTTCGCGCCGGTGCGCCTCGTTCTGGCGCGTCTCCATTCGATTGATCCGCGGCGCGTTCATGCGTGACGAACGCGGATCGCTGCATTCGATGGTGGGGCTGGGCTGGCTCTTTCCCGCGCCCGGAAAGGCAGACACGGGCGCGGGAAAGAGCCAGCCCATCCCCACCCGATGCGGCGCCTGAGCGTTCGCCGGGCGCGAAACACGACGGCCAGTAATCGCAGTGCAGCGCAGCGCCCGACGAAGCGCACGGCGCATGCAGCCGGAAGGAGGCGTCACGCCGATTGCTGCGGGAACCAGGGGGTTTGGGCACGCGGCCCAAGCGTACCGGTGAGATTGGTAGCGCGCGGATGCCGTTCGCAACGGCAGGGATCGGCGCGGGCTGCATGGATTTTGGCGGCGGTCGGTACCGATCGTTCGGGGTGCCGGGTGGGCGCTGCCTGCACCGTGCGGGTTTTCGGTCCGCCGAAAACCCGCTCAGGTGCCGCCGAACCAGCGGGCGATTCCGCTCTCCTTCCGGCGGGCGTGTCTGCCTTTCCGCCCGCCGGAAGAAGAGCGGAATTGCCCGCCAGGGACTGATGCCCTGCCCGGCGTTTCGACAGCCCAAAAACCCGCCCTTGCTAGCACCCACCCGCACCCCCACTATCGCTACCCGACCCGACGCCGAACCCATCGCACCCGTGGCCCGCATCCCCCAGCATTTCATCGACGAGCTCGTCGCCCGCACCGACATCATCGAGGTGATCGGCAGTCGCGTGCAGCTCAAGAAAGCCGGGCGCGAGTACAAGGCGTGCTGCCCGTTTCACGACGAGAAATCGCCGTCGTTCTGGGTGAGCGTCGACAAGCAGTTCTATCACTGCTTCGGCTGTGGCGCGCACGGCACGGTGCTCGGCTTCCTCATGGAGTACGACCACCTCGGCTTCGTCGAAGCCGTCGAAGACCTCGCTGCGCGCGCCGGTCTCGAGGTGCCGCGTGAAGGCGGCGCTGCAGCGGGCCCCGTCAATCCGCACGACGAGCTGTACGTGGCCATGGAGCGCGCCGCGCTCTACTTCCGGCAATGCCTGAGCAGCGATTCGCGCGCACGCGATTACGTGAAGCGCCGGGGCATCGAGGCCGATGCAGTGCAGAAATTCGGCATCGGCTATGCCGCCCCGCGCTGGGACGGGCTGCTCGAACGCTACGGCAGCACCGAAGACGAACGTCACGTGCTGCAGCGCGCCGGTTTGATCATCGAGCGCCAGCCGCAACAGGACGCTGCCGATTCCAGCGCTGCGCAGGGTGCGGGCGGCGGCGGTAGCAGCGTCCACACACGTGAACGCGGCTTCTACGACCGCTTTCGGGATCGTGTCATGTTCCCGATCCGCGACAACCGTGGTCGCACCATCGGCTTCGGCGGCCGCGTGCTCGACCAGGGCGAACCGAAGTACCTGAACTCGCCCGAGACCGAGCTGTTCCACAAGGGCCGCGAACTGTACGGGCTGTACGAGGCACGCCAGGCGACGCGCAGCCTGCAGCGACTGCTGGTCGTCGAAGGCTACATGGACGTGGTGAGCCTGCATCAGGCCGGCGTCACCTATGCGGTCGCCACACTCGGCACGTCGACGACGCCGGAGCACCTGCAACGGATCTTCCGGCTCGTCGGCGAAGTCGTGTTCTGTTTCGATGGCGACCGTGCGGGACGAGCCGCTGCCTGGCGCGCGCTCGAGAACGCGGTGGCCGAAGTGAAGCAGGGCCGCCAGGTGCGCTTCCTGTTCCTGCCCGACGGCCACGATCCCGACACGCTGGTGCGTGAGGAAGGCCGGGCTGGCTTCGAGCAGCGGCTGGCCGATGCCATCCCGTTGTCCGAATACCTCATCCGCGAGTTGTCTGCGCGCGTGGAGACGGGCAGCGTCGACGGTCGCGCCAAGCTGGTCGAACTCGCCCGACCCCTGGTGCGCAAGATTCCGTCCGACGTGTACCGCGAACTGCTGGTCAATCAATTGGCCGAGGTCGTGGGCATGCCCGCCGCCCGACTGCAGACCCTGCTTGGCGGTACCGAGGGGGCCGAAAGTTCGTCCCCGAATGCCGCCTCGGCGCGCCCCTCGACCGCTCCGAAAAGCTCATTTTCAGAAAGAAATTCAAGTGGTTATGAGCGGCCGAGCGGACTGGGTGGGGCGCGTTTCGGCGCCTCCCACGCCTCGGCGCCGGGCCGCGGCAATCTCGTCCGGCAGGCCGTGACGCTGCTGGTGCACCACCCGGGCGCGGCGTCGGCAGTCAGCGGCCAACAGATCGACGCCGTCGCCGCCATCGACCGGCCCGGCATCCCCTTACTGGCCGAATTGCTGACCCAGTTGCGCGAAGACCCCCCCGCCAACACGGCGGCCGTGCTCGAACGCTGGCGGGACCGGCCGGAACAAGGCTCGCTGGCGAAGCTCGCTGCAGCGGTGTGCCTGGCGCCCGATGCGGCCGGCGCGGCTGCGGAACTCCGGTCCGCGCTCAACCGTCTGATCAGTGACGAGTCGCCGGTGCGGCGGCTGGACGAGTTGATGGCCAAGGCCCGGGATTCGGCGCTGGACGAGGCCGAAAAGCAGGAACTCCAGGCGCTCCTGCAGACGCGCAGCCCCGCTGCCCGCAGGCCACCCGCCGCCGGATAAACAGGGCGCGTGGCGGGTCCGGCGCATGGTACAATTCCGCTCTTTTTTAGACCCCTCTTGAGGCGTCCATCTTGAGCAAGACGACGGCACGCAAACAGGTCAAGAAGCTCCCCGCCCGCAAGTCCGCCCCGGCGGCCAAGACCAAGGCACCGCTGGCCCGCAAGGCTGCCGCGCCGGTCAAGGCCAAGCCAGTGGCGAAGAGCGCGCCGAAGCCCTTGGCCAAGCCCGCACACAAGCCCGCAAGCAAGCACGCAGCGAAGCCCGCACCCAAGTCCCTGACGCCGGTGTCCATCAAGCGCAAGGGCGCACCGGAAGTCAAATTGGGCCACAAGTCTGCAGCACCCGCAGCCAAGCACGTGCCCGCGAAGGCGGCCGCGCCTGCGGCGAAGCCCGCCGCGGCTGCCAAGCACGTGGCGCCGGTTGCTCCGTCCGCCAAAGGGTCGACCCCTGCGGTCGCCAAAGGCAAGACTGCAGCCGCGCACGTCGTAGCGCCTGCCGCTGCCAAGACTGTCGCTGCCGTGCCGGGCAAGCCCGCCGTGGCCCAGCAGGCCGCTGCAGCAGCGAAGCCCGAGAAGGCCGGCCGCAAGGCGGCCAAGGAAAAGGCCGAGAAGATCGAGATCAAGCTCCCGGCCAGCACGCCGGAAGACCGCCAGTCGCAGCTCAAGCTGCTGATTGCGCGCGGCAAGGAACAGAGCTTCCTCACCTACGCCGAAGTCAACGACCACCTGCCCTCCGAGATCGTCGATCCGGAGCAGATCGAAGACATCGTGCAGATGATCAACGACATGGGCATTCCGGTGTACGAAAAGGCACCGGACGCCGAGGCGCTGCTGATGCGCGAGCCGGTCGTCGCCGACGACGAGGCCGCCGAAGAAGCTGCGCAGGCGCTCGCCACCACGGTCGACGCCGAGTTCGGCCGCACCACCGACCCGGTCCGCATGTACATGCGCGAGATGGGCACGGTCGAGCTGCTGACGCGCGAAGGCGAAATCGCCATCGCGAAGCGCATCGAGGAAGGCCTCGATTCCGTGCGCCGCGCGCTGTCGCACTACCCGCCCACGTTCGAATACATCCTGCGTGCCTACGAGCCGCTCAAGTCGGGCCAGGGCCGCCTCGTCGACATCATCGTCGGCTTCGTCGACCCGAACGCGCCCGACGTCATCGCCGAGCCCATCAATCCGAAGCTGGCCGCGAAGGAAGCGCCGGAAGCCGAGGGCGACGACGACGCCGCTGAAGGCGCCGAGGGCGAAGAGGAAGAAGCACTCGAGACCGGCCCGGATCCGGAAGAAGCCGCGCGCCGCTTTGCCTCGCTGGGCAAGGTGTATGCGCAGGTCATGAAGTCGCTCGAGGAAAAGGGCAGCAAGGACCCGAAGACGATCAAGCTGCGCAAGAAGCTCGGCGAAGAGTTCATGGAGCTCAAGCTGTCGCCCAAGATGTTCGAGCAGCTGATCACGCACCTGCGCGGTCACCTGAACGAGATCCGCTCGATCGAGAAGGCGATCATGCAGCGCTGCGTCCGCGACGCCGGCATGCCGCGCTCCGATTTCATCGAGACGTTCCCGCGCAACGAGACCAACCTGACCTGGCTCGACAAGCACATCCGCGCCAAGCGCAAGCACTCGGCCAAGCTCGGCAGTTTCCGCGAGGAGATCGAGCGCGAGCAGACGCGCCTGGCCCTGAGCGAGAAGCGCGCGTGCCTGTCGATCGTCGAGATCAAGGAAATCAACCGCGAGATCGCCGTGGGCGAGGCCCAGGCCCGCCGCGCGAAGAAAGAGATGGTCGAGGCCAACCTGCGCCTCGTGATCTCGATCGCCAAGAAGTACACGAACCGCGGCCTGCAGTTCCTCGACCTCATCCAGGAAGGCAACATCGGCCTGATGAAGGCCGTGGACAAGTTCGAGTACCGTCGCGGCTACAAGTTCTCGACGTACGCCACCTGGTGGATCCGCCAGGCGATCACGCGTTCGATCGCCGACCAGGCGCGCACCATCCGCATCCCGGTGCACATGATCGAGACCATCAACAAGCTGAACCGCATCTCGCGGCAGATGCTGCAGGAGATGGGCCGCGAGCCGACGCCGGAAGAACTCGCCGTGCGCATGGAAATGCCCGAAGACAAGGTGCGCAAGGTCCTCAAGATCGCCAAGGAGCCCATCTCGATGGAGACTCCGATCGGCGACGACGAAGATTCGCACCTGGGCGACTTCATCGAAGACACGTCGGTCGAATCGCCGATCGACTCAGCCACGACCGAGTCGCTGCGCGAAACGACGCATTCGGTGCTCGCCGGCCTCACGCCGCGCGAAGCCAAGGTGCTGCGCATGCGCTTCGGCATCGACATGACGACGGACCACACGCTCGAAGAAGTGGGCAAGCAGTTCGACGTCACCCGCGAGCGCATCCGCCAGATCGAGGCGAAGGCACTGCGCAAGCTGCGTCATCCCTCGCGCTCCGAGCAGTTGCGCAGCTTCCTCGAGGACTGAGTCCGCCTGAAACGAAAAGGCCCCCTTCGCAAGAAGGGGGCCTTTTTCATTGGTGTTCTGGCGCGCCAGCGGGCGCGGCGTACCTAGTGCAGGACTTCGTCGATCTGCTGCAGCATGTACAGCACCACCGACGCGATGATCACGATGCCTGAGATTTCCATGGGTCACTCCGTTCGACGATGATCGCCCGTTTGGCGTACGAGCAGGATCGCCGAAACGTGTTGCTGCGGCGCGTCAATGCGTCTAAGTTTTTGTGACAGGCACTGCCGGCTTGCGCGGAGTGTGACGCGCGTCTCGTTCTGCGTTCGGGGGCGGTGACCAGGCGCTCAGGGCGCGTGTGTCGGCACCAGCCCCTGCAGGCGCAATTGTTCGAGTTGCTGCCGCTGTGCCGCCGCGTGTTCCCGCGCCTGGGCCAGCACTGCCTGGAACCGTTGATCGCCCTGTAGCAGGTCAAATGCCGGATCGGCCTCCAGGTCCCAGCCGCCGTGCAGCAGGCCTGACGCGGCGGTGCCTTGCTGCAGCGCCACGAGTGATTGCTCGTGCTGCCCCAGCAGTGCGTGCGCGACGGCGCGTCCGCCGTAGTACCAGAACTCCGACCGTGGCGGCTGGCGCAGTTCCGCCTGCATCCGTCGGAGGATCGCCTCCAGCAGTTGACGACCGCGATCCGCGTCGCCGCTCAGCTGCAACATGTCGCCCAGCCCGATCTCGGCGGGCCGCAGTCCCGGCCGCTCCGGCAGCAACGGACTCCCATCCGGCGCCCAGGCCACTCCCGACAGTTCCTCGAGCACGCGTATCGCTCGTGCATGGTCGCCAGTGAGCCGTGCGTATCGACGGATCGCCAGCACGGCGATCGTCTCGTCGAGCGGCGTCACCAGGCCGTCGGCGATGGCGGCATAGGCGAGTTCGCCGGCACGCTGCCAGGCACCGCGATGCGCGAGCAGCGGCACCTGCAGGACATCGACTGCATGGGCTGCGCCTCGTGCGACTGCCTCTGCCGCCCGCGGCTCATCCATGTCCAGGTAGGCGCGCAGCAGCGGACGGCGTGGCCAATGCGCCTGCGGATCGAGCGTAAGCGCCCGCTCCAGCAGCTGGGCCGCCTCGGCGGGCCTGGCTGCGCAGCACCACAGCAGTTCGCCGAGTCGCGTGAGCGCCGGCAGGTAGTCGGGACGACGCTCGAGCACGTTGCGCAGCAAGGCCTCGGCGCCTGTGACGTCGCCACGGTCGTACAGCAGCAGCACCGACTTGGTGACGTCGTGCGCCGGCTCGAGCGGGTCGAGGCGCCGCGCCTGCTCGAGCAGCACCAGAGCCTCGGCGCGCTTCGCTGGTCGCTCGAAGAGCACGGCAGCCAAACCGGCGTGACCCTGCGCGTCACTGGGCTTCAGTTCGAGTCCACGACGATAGTCGGCCTCGGCGCCGGCGAGATCGGAAAATGCACGCAGGTATCCGCGCATCAGGTAGGCAGGCCCCGCTTGCGGATCCAGTTCGAGGGCGCGGTCCAGGTGGTCCGACGCGCGCGCAACGGCCGCGGCAAACAGCTGCGAACGGTCAGCACGCGCATCGAATTCCGCCACGAACACTTCGGCCTCAGCGAGGGAAACGTAACCCCCGGCAAAGGCCGGGTCGAGTCGGACCGCCTCCTTGAACCGTTCGATGGCGATGGTGACGTCTGCGATGCGTCCTGTTGCCAGCAAGGCGCGCCCCTGCATGTAATTCAGGTACGCCTCGAAATTGACCGTGCCCTGACCTGCGAGACGGCGTGCTGCCGCCGGATCGAGGCTCAGCTGCAAAGCGCTCGCCACCTGCGCAGCGATTTCGTCCTGCACTGCGAAGATGCCGGTGCGCGGTCGATCGAAACGAATCGACCACACGTGCGCACCCGACTGCGCATCGATCAGCTGCGCGGTGACGCGCATGCGCGCGCCTTCCTGCTGCACGCTGCCCTCGAGCAGGTAGCGCACGCCGAGCTGGCGGCCGATCTCGCGCGCATCGCCGGGCGGGTCACGCAGCGAGAATGACGACGTGCGCGCAATCACCTCCAGTCCGTGCAGGTTCGCGAGCTGGTGCAGCACGGCTTCTGCGATACCGAAGGCGAGCACGTCGCCGTCTGGTTCGTCGCCCGCGCTTTCGAAGGGCAGCACCGCGATCGAACGTGCGGCAACGTGCGTCTGCGATCCTGCCGCAGGCCGTGGCGCCACCTCCTCCTGTGCGCGGTATCGTGTCACCGCGAAAAATCCCGCGATGACGAAGACTGCGGTAAGCATCGCAACCAGCAAGGCAGGGCGACGGCGGCCAGCCGTTGGGGTCGTCGCATGCACCTGGGTATCGACCGGCGCTGGCACCGGCTCGCGCATCTCCGGCTGGCTCGCGGCGGCCGCGGGTTGCATCGCCGTTGCCTGCGGCACGATGCTGACTTCGGCCACCAGCCGGTAACCTCGGCTGCGCACTGCGGCCACGTACCGGGGCGACTTCGAGTCGTCGCCGAGCGCGTCCCGCAGCAGCTTGGCCCGCTGGCTGACGGTCTCGGGGCTCACGACGACCCCTGCCCACACCCTGTCCATCAACTCGTCGATCGAAACGACGCGGGGGGCGGCGCGGACCAGAGCCACGAACAGGTCGAACGACAGCCTGGGCAGCGGCACAGGGACGCCGGCACGCGATACCTGCGCGCGTGCGACATCGACGACGAGGTCGCCAACCTGATAGGCGACCACGTCTGACGGCGCGCCCCCACTTGGTTGCTGCATTTGGCCGGGAGTATAGTCGGGCCGAACTCGCGCGGGGATCACACCATGCCGAAGACGCGAATGGCAGTTTTTGCAGGCTTGGCGCTTGCTGCGGTGCAAGGCACGACTGCCTTCGCCTGCGGCGACAAGCTCGCGATGATGGGCGGCGGCGTCAGTTTCGAGCGCCTCAATCGCAGTGCCCATAAGGGCAATCTCGTGCTGTGGATCGCGCCCGACTCGCGCTTGCACGCCGCTGAACGCGAACTCGACCTCAAGGGCATCCTCGAACGCGCGGGCCACCGCGTGCATGTCGTCGAGAATGCAGCAGACCTGCAACTGGCGCTGCAGGCAGGCCGCACCGATATCATTCTCATGGACGGCAGCGCGGCAGTCGCGTCTCCGCCGCCCGTGGGACTCGCATCGCTGGCCGGCAGTTCACCGGCAATGGTCGCAGTGTTGTACGAGCCGACCGCTGCCGAGTTGTCGGTTGCGGAGCGGTCCCGTACCTGCGTCGCGCGGGCCGACAAGCAGCGGGGCAGACAGGTCGTGGATACGGTCGCCAAGGTCATGGCGAATCGGGACAAGGGAGCGTCCTCTCCATGCGCATTGCCTGTCGTCACTGGCTCGACCTGACCGATCGTCCGCGAGCAGTCAGCCTGGTTCTTCGCTGCAGGGCGGCCTTCGCCTGGCTGACACTCCTGCCGCTCCTCGCCGGTCTCGCGGCCAGCCCGGACGCTGCTGCCCAAGCCTGGTTGCCGCCTGCGGGAGCGTTCAGCACGGCGTTCACCTATAACGACACATTCAACCTCAAGCACTACCTGCCAGACGGCAGCGAAGCCGATGCGGGGCACACGCGCACCCATGCTTACGGATTGAGCGTTGCGTACAGCCCCACTGACAGGATCATGCTGACCGCCGGTCTCCCCTACGTGACTGCGCGCTACTGGGGTGCCCGCCCGCACCCGACCGAGGTGGATGACGGCGACGAGCATTCTTCATTCACCGACCTGCGCGTCTCAGCACATTACCAACTGCTCGAAGCGCCGGTCGCGGTGGCACCCTACGTTGCGTACGTGACGCCGGTGACCAATTACGAAACCCTCGGGCATGCGGCCCCGGGGCGGGGCCTCGACGAGGTCTGGTTCGGTGCCTGGCTCGGAAAGAACCTGGACGCCTGGCTGCCGCGCACTTATTTCCAGTCGCGCGTCAATTACGCCGCGGTCGAAAAGGTGGCGGGGGTCAAGCATGACCGCACCAACGTCGATGTCGAACTGGGGTACTTCCTCTCACCGCGCTGGTCGGTGCGTGCGATGGGCCTCTGGCAGTTCGCGCACGGCGGCGTCGATGTGCCCATGCCGCCCAGCAATCCGCTTTACCGCTATCACGACCAGCTGGCGGCCGAGGAATACACCAACGTGGGCATCGGCGCCGCCTTCTCGGCCACCGCGAACATTTCGCTTTATGCCACGGGCATCACCAGCCTGAGTGGCAGGAACGGCCACAAGCTCGACCAGGGCCTGACGCTTGGGATGAGCTACGGATTCGCGCCCCTGCGCTGACTACAGTCCGCATTCACCGATCTTCACGGAATCTTCGCTGAACCTTCATGCGCGCCGCCGCCGGGCTGCGCACTGTGGGTACACCGTCACCACTGCGGTGCGGCCAATTCACAGCCATGGAGATTCGTGATGAACAACAAGACGTTGAAAAGGGGTGTCGCGACGATTGCAGTCGGTGTCGTGGCCATCGCGCTGGTGCTGCTGGGTAGCAAGGTGCAGGCGCAGGACCAGGCCACGCCCGACGCGGCGGCAGCCAAGTTCTGGGAAACGGGCTCCACCGTGCACTGGAATCGCCGTGCCATCCAATTGTTCCGGGCCCGGGGCGGCAACCCTGGTCGCGTGAACGCTTACATGGCCGTCGCCCAGTACCGCGCCGTGCTGGCGGCGCGGGCGGATGATTCCGGCCCGCCGCACGCATCGCCGGGAGCGGCCTCGGCCGGCGCCGCGCTGACGGTGCTCAAACAGTTCTACCCTCTCGACGCCGCCGCCCTCGAGGCTGAACTTGTCGCGCAGCGCTCCGCCACGGGCTGGCCCGGTGAACAGCAGAAGGATTTCGCCAAGGGCGAGGCCATTGGCCGGGCCGTCGGTGCGGCGATCCTGCTGGAAGCGGCGACCGACGGCTTTGCGGCGACCGATCCTGGCCTGCCGCCCGTCGGCCCTGGGTTCTGGAGGAGCGCGGCTGCGCCCATCGTGCGCGGCGGACTGGGAGCGCGCCCGTTCTTCCTGGACTACGGCGGCGAGTTACTCGCGCCGCCGCCGCCGGCCTTCGGCTCGCCTGCCTACCTGGCCGCACTCGCCGAGATCCGTGCGTTCTCGGACACTCGCACCGCCGAGCAACTCGCGATCGCGCGCAAGTGGGTGCCGTTCTCCGGCCCGATCTACGACCTGCTGGCCACGGACCTGATCGTGCAATACCGGCGCAACGAACTCGACGCGGCACGCATCCTGGCCTACGCCAACGCGGCGGCGTACGACGCGATCATCGGGTGCTTCTACTCGAAGTTCCATTACTGGTACATCCGCCCGTCGCAGGCGGACCCGGCCATCACGACGCCAGTCGGCTTGCCCAATCATCCGTCTTATCCGTCGGCACATTCCTGCGAGTCCGGCGCGTTCCAGGAAGTGCTCACCGCCGAGTTCCCGGCGGAGCGCAAGATGCTCGCGGCGATGGCGGACGAGGGCAGCACGTCGCGGTTCTACGCGGGGCTGCACTATCGCTTCGACGGTGATGCGGGTCTCGAACTGGGCCGGGCTGCGGGACGCCTGGCGTTGTCGCGGCGCGGACTCGAGGACTGACGCACCGGGTCATCGAGCATGATCGGCCGGCCTCCCTTCATCCGGGAGGCCGGTGTTCGTCGTGGATGAGGCTGTGATCGCGCGTTTCGCGCAGGCGCAGCGTCGTCACGAGTCCGACCACCATCATGCCCGCCACGATCCAGAAGAACACCGGTTCGTGCCCGATCTTCTTGAGATACAGCGCTGCGGTTTCCGCGTTGCCGCCGAAGATCGCCTGTGCGATCGCATAAGGCACGGCGACTCCGAGCGCACGGACATGCGCGGGATACAGCTCGGCCTTGAACACCGCGCTGAGCCCGCAGTAACCCGAGAGCAGCAGCAACGGCACGAGCCCCAGGAAGAACGCGGCGACTGGACTCGTGACAGTTGAGAGGGCCGAGAGCACCGGCACGCTCACCAGCGCGAGGCCGCCAAAGGACGCCAGCAGCGTTCGCCTGTGGCCGACCCGGTCCGCAAGCCATCCGGCCAGCGGCGGCAGGAACATGAACGTGGCGAGCAACAGCGTGACCACCCCTGACGCCGTCGCCTTGTCGAAGCCCGCGCTGTTCACCAGCAGTTTCTGCATGTAAGCGGTGTACGTGTAGAAACCCAGGCCTCCCGCCGCGGTCAGCGCCATCACGGTGATCGTTTCCCGTGGGTAGTGCACGAACAGCGCCCAGGCCTGCCCGCGCTCCCGCCCCGACGCTGAAGCCTGCGTGAAAGCGTGGGTCTCGTGGATGCCGCGGCGCATCCACCAGACGACGATCGCCAGCAGCGCGCCGACGACGAAAGGAACGCGCCAGCCCCAGGCGTAGAGTTCTGCCTCGGTCAGCACGTTCTGCAACAGCACCAGCAGCAGCAATGCAGCGAGTTGTCCGCCCGTGAGCGTGACGTAGAGAAAGCCCGACCAGAATCCGCGTCGCGTGCGCTCCGCCATTTCGGTGATGTACGTCGCCGAGGCGCCGTATTCGCCGCCGACCGACAGGCCCTGCAGGACGCGAGCCAGCAGCAGCAGCGCCGGCGACAACAGCCCGAGCCCAGTCGGGATCAATGCGATCAACAGCGAACCGACGCACATCATCGCGACGGACAGTGTCAGCGCGGCGCGGCGACCCGCGCGATCGGCATACATGCCGAAGACCAGGGCACCGACCGGCCGCGCAATGAAGCCCACGGCAAAGATCGCCGCGGTACCCAGCAACTGCGCGGTCTGGTCGCCCGCGGGAAAGAATGCGCGCGAGAAATAGAGCGCGAACGCGGAGTACGCGAACCAGTCGAACCATTCGACGAAGTTGCCCGCCGAGCCGCCGAGGATGTTCTTCAGGCGCTGCGCCGGCGACAGCGTCACTGCGTGCCCTGCTTTTCGGCCGCGAAAAACGCGGCCGCCCCATCGTGCAGTGGAATCGTCACGCCAACGAGCGCGCGCTCGCGCGACAGGCGCGATGCGCTGACGCCCCGCTCGAGCTCAGGGTCGCTCGCATAGAGGAACTCGAGTACGCGCCGGATCGACGCATCAGGCACGGCAGCGCCTGCAACCAGCAGCGCGGTCGCCGCGAGCGTCGGCACGCTGCCGCGTTGCCAGGCATAGGTGCGCTCGGGGATGGAGAGCGGCACCAGCCCGGGCACGGTCTCGGCCAGGATCGACATCGCCGCGGAGTCGAGCGGCAGCAACTGCAACGGGGTCTGCGCTGCCGCGCTGTTGAGTTGCGCCCAGGGAGCCGAGACGACCTCGATGACCGCGTCGACCTTACCTGCAGCCAACAACTGCAACGCCTCCGTGGGCTGGCCTGAATCCACCAGGACGTAGTCGCCTGGGTTGAGCCCGTGCGCGCGCAACACCTGCAGTGCCGTGTGGCGCGTGCCCGAGCCGCGGTTGCCGGCTGCGACCCGCGCGCCGCGCAGCGCCGCGATGGAATCGAAGTCGTCGGCCACGCGCACGACGACGTGAACGGGCTCGGGAAACAGCGCGGTCACGGCACGCAGGTGCCGCAGGGGGCCGTGCGCGGCGAATGCGCCCTGACCCGTGACGGCTGCAGCGGCGACGTCGCTCTGCACCAGGCCGAAGCGCGCCTCACCTGTATCGAGCATCAAGGCGTTGGTCACGCTGCCATCGGTGTTGACCTGCGCAACAGACCACTTTTCGCTGCGCGGTCGCAGCGACTCGACGAAACGCACGTATTCGCCGCCGACAGGGCCGCTGGCGATGAGCCAGCCTTCGTCGCCGCGGTTCAACCGCAGCTTGATGTTCTGCAAGGCCTCGCCCAGTTCCTGCGCAACGATCTCGTCGTCAGCCTCGTGCAGGCCGGGCGTGGTGTTGACGATACCGGCCAGGCGCTCGATCAACTCCGTCGCTTTCACCGTGGAACCAGCGCCTGTCGCAGCCTGGGCGGCGCCGCGAGGCAGCAGCGACGCCTGCCACGTCTTTCCTTCCCTGGCATAGATCATCGACCCATACGCGCGCAGCTCCGTGCCCTTGCCGATGCGCCCGCCGGCCAGGCCGATCACGCCTTCGTCCGTTGCGCCGAGCGCATTCGCAATCAGTTCCGGGCTCAGGCCGCTCCAGTCCGAGGGGTCGTAGGGCGCCGTGAATGCCAGCACGGCGTTGTAATAGACGACGGCCTGCGAGCGGCCGTCCGCCTTTGCCGCGAGCGGCGCGCTGCCCTGCCGCTTGATGGACTGCACCTCGAGCATGCGACTGCCGAACAGCTCGTCGAGCTGCTGCTGCACGTCTTGCTGCAGGCCGGCCGGGTCAGGCCCCCGCGTGCAGCCGGTCAGCGCCACCGCCAGCGCGACCAACAGCCAGCCCAGGCAGCGGCGCGGTGCAGTCGTCACGTCAGAACCCCAGCGCGGGCAAGGCGAAGTAAGCCTGCAGCACCAGGGCATTGGCGATGTCGGCAAAGAACGCCCCGACGATTGGAATCAGCAGGAACGCGAGCGGCGCAGCACCGTGGCGCTGGGTGAGCGTCTGCATGACCGACATCGCGACAGCTGTGGTCGCCAGGCCTGCCGCCACGTGCCCTCCCGCGATCACGGCAGCGTCGTAATCGTTGCCCAGCGCACGGCTCGTGATGAAATAGGCGAAGGCTGCCGTCAGCAGCGCGTTGACGACGACGATCAGCAGCAGCGGCCCGGCCAGCGTCGCGAGATCCAGGATGCGCATCGACATCAGCGCCATGATCAGGAACAGCGACAGCGATACCCCGCCCACCGCCTGCGCCGCGCGATCGTTGATGCCTTCGATGCGGAACAGCGTAGCGACGTTGCGCACGACCATGCCGACCAGCAATGCCCACAGGAAATCGGGCAGCAGGATGCCCGTGCCCTGCATGAGCCCGTGCACCTGGGAAGCCACGCCGATGCAGAGCAGGCACACGAGCAGCACGAACAGCAACTGCTCGGTGGTGATGGGCATGAACAACGGGTTCTCCAGCGGCGTCGCGCTGGCGGGCGCCTGGCCTGTCGCCCGTTGCGTGCGCGCCCGCGCGCGCCGCATCAACCGCTCGGCCACGGGTCCGGACAGCAGGCTGCCGAGGATCAGGCCCGCCGTTGCGGCCGCCATGCCGAGCTCCATGGCGCCCTGCAGGTTGCGGGTGTCGCCGAAACTGGCGGCATAGGCCGCTGCCGTGCCGTGGCCACCCGTCAATGCGATGGAGCCACCCAGCAGCCCTACCAGCGGGTGCAGGTCGAGCATGCGCGCCATGAGGAGCCCCACGGCGTTCTGCAGCGTCATCAGCAGCACGAACAGCAGCAGCAGGATGACCAGCTTGCGGCCGCCGCGCGCCAGCGACCGCACGTCTGCGCCGAGGCCGAGCGTCGCGAAGAACGCGAGCAGCAACGGATCCTTGAGCGTGCCGTCCATGGTGAGCTCGACGGGCACGACGAGGCCCACGAGGGCCAGGGCGAGCGCGAACAGGAAGCCGCCGACGACCGGCACCGGGATGCTGTAGCGCTGCAACAGCGCCGACTGCCGCACGATCAACTGGCCGACGAAGAACAACGCCGTCGACAACGTGAGCGTGGCAAACAGGTTCAGGTTGAGCGTCACTGGGGATCGAGCGCCTGGGGCGGGTTCAGCGTGCGATCGTACCGGCTGCCGCCGTGCGCTCAAAATCCGCGTCGGCGCTCGCCAGGTCGCTCGCGCAGAAGCCAAGGTCGCGCAAAAGGCCGTCGTTGAGCCGGTAGACCCAGGCGTGAACGGTCAGCGAGCGGCCGCGCTCCCAGGCCTGCTGGACGATCGTCGTGCGGCACACGCGACGCGCCTGGTGCAGCACGTTCAGCTCGCACAAGCGGTCGGCGCGCTCGGCGTCGGTCGGCAGTTCGGCAAGCTGTGCCGCGGACGTGCGCGCGATGTCGCGGATGGGCAGCAGCCAGTTGTCGACCAGGCCGAGCGGCCGCTGTTCGAAGGCCGCGATGACGCCGCCGCAGCCGTAGTGCCCGCAGACGATCACGTGCTCGATGCCGAGCACGTCGATGGCGTACTGCAGCACCGAGAGACAGCTGAAATCGTTATGAAACACGAGGTTTGCGACGTTGCGGTGCACGAACAGCTCGCCCGGCGCGAGGCCGACGATCTCGTTCGCGGGCACGCGGCTGTCGGAGCAGCCGATCCAGAGATAGCGCGGCGATTGTTGCGCGGAGAGTTCGCCGAAGAAGCCGGGATGCCGCTCCTCGGTGCGTGCGGCCCAACGTCGGTTGTTGACGAACAGATCGGGCAACTTATTCACTGGCACGCACCCTCGACGATCGATGCGCGGAGTCTAGCAAGGGGCTCTCGAGCGCGCTGACGACGACCGGATCGAGCATCGCAGTGACGCTCGACACGATGGAGTCGGTGCACGCAAGCATTGACCTCCAAGCGAGTTGCGGTTAGCGTGCGCGCCGACTGACCCGACTGACTGTTCATCTATAAAGGAAATTGAAGACCATGGCAGCAAAGAAGAAGGCCGCGAAGAAGAAGTCCGTCGCCGCGAAGGCCGCACCGAAGAAGTCGGTTGCAAAGAAGGCCCCGGCGAAGAAGAAGGCCGCGGCCAAGAAGAAGTAAACGAGAGGGCGCCGGGAAACCGGCGCCCTTTCCACATCAGGGGTACGCTTCTCCCCGCTCCACCGCTTCACGCCGTCTCATCTGCTAATCTGCACCGCGTGCTTCTCCTCCGCCACGCCGACGTCCATGCGCCGCGCCCGCTGGGCCTGCAGTCCCTCCTCCTCGGTGGCGGCCGGATTCTCTGGATGGGTCCGGACAAGCACTTGCCGGCACTGCCTGCCGCACTGGCCGACTGCACGACTGAAATCGACCTCGCCGGCCTGCGCCTGATTCCCGGCCTCATCGATGGCCACGTGCACGTCACGGGCGGCGGTGGCGAAGCCGGATTCAGCACGCGCGTGCCCGCCGTGCCGCTCAGTCGCTACACGCTTGCAGGCGTGACGACCGTCGTCGGCCTGCTCGGCACCGACGACGTGACCCGCGGCCCGCGCGACCTGCTCGCCCAGGTCTACGCGCTGCGCGAGGAAGGCCTCAACGCCTACGGCTATGCGGGCGGCTACCACGTGCCGCTGGCCACGCTCACTGCAAACGTCCGCACCGACCTGGCCCTGCTCGAACCCCTGCTCGGCATCGGTGAAGTCGCCATCAGCGATCACCGCTCGAGCCAGCCCACCTTCGACGAGATCCTGCGACTCGCGGCGGACGCCCACGTCGCGGGCCTCATGACGGGCAAGGCCGGCATCCTGCACCTGCATCTCGGCGATGGCCCGCGCGGGCTCGAGCTGGTGCGGCGCGCCCTGCGCGAGTGCGAGATTCCCGCGCGCGTGTTCAATCCCACGCATGTGAACCGGCGCAAGGCGCTGTTCGAGGAGGCCGTCGACCTGGCTCGCGCCGGTTGCACGATCGACCTGACCGCCTTTCCGGTCGACGATGACGAAGACGCATACACGGCCGCGGCAGCCCTGCAGCGCTACCTTGCCAGCGACGCCCCGGCGGATCGCATCACGGTCAGCTCGGATGCCGGCGGCTGCCTGCCCTGTTTCGACGGCGAGGGCCGCGTCTGCAGCATGGACGTGGGCTCGTCGGGCGCCCTGCTGGAAACGCTGCAGGCGCTGGTGGCCGGCGGCACGCCGCTGGCGGCGGCACTGCCCGCTTTCACGTCCAACCCGGCCCGGTTGTTGCGCCTGGCCGGCAAAGGGCGGGTCGAGGCCGGGGCCGACGCCGATCTAGTCGCATTGGACGCGACAGGAGCCGCTGAGACCGTCATTATCAAGGGGCAAATCCACGTCCGCGGCGGCGAGGCCGTCCGGCGAGGCACGTTCGAGACTCGTTAGGAGCAGCAAGTTGCCGAGCATCGTCCCCGAAGGTGGCACGCGCGGTTGGATCATCCCAATCGGCGGCGCCGAGAACAAAGAGAACGATCGCCACATCCTCGAGCGCTTCGTGCGGGTCTCGGGCGGCGAAGACGCTGACATCGTCGTGATCCCGACCGCGAGCCGGCTCACTGAAACCGGCCCGCGCTACGAGAAGCTGTTCCGCGACATCGGCGCAGCCCGCGTCACGGCGATGGACTTCGACACGCGGCGCGACTGCCAGGAATCCGGACGGCTGCAGCGCCTGGAGCAGGCGACCGGCATCTTCTTCACCGGCGGCAACCAGCTGCGCATCTCGACGCTGCTCGGCGGCACGCCGGTCGCCAAGATGATCCGCTTGCGCAATGCCAACGGCGTCACCGTGGGCGGCACCAGCGCCGGCGCCAGCATCCTCAGCGAGCACATGATCGCCTTCGGCGACGAGGGCTCCTCCGTGATTTCCGGCAGCGTGCGCCTCGCGCCGGGCCTCGGGCTCACCAATCGCTTCATCATCGACCAGCACTTCCGCCAGCGCGACCGCCTTGGTCGCCTGCTCACCGCGCTGGCCTACAATCCCTTCGCGGTCGGCATCGGCCTCGACGAGGACACGGCTGCGTTCATCGGTCCCGACGAAACGGTCGAGGTCGAGGGCAGCGGCGGCGTGATGATCGTCGATGCCAGCGACGTGTCTTTCACGTCCATGGACACCGTGAGCGAGGGCCAGCCGGTTTGCCTGCTGGGCCTCAAGCTGCACATGCTCGTCGCTGGCGCGACGTTCAACCTGCACACGCGGCTGGCCCAGGCCGGGTCGCTGTCGGTTCCGAAAGAATAAAAATCCATAGTCAGGGGAGGAAGCCGGGGATGCGCATCCTGGATCGGTCCGTTTACGTTGGACCTTCGCTCTACGCCCATTTCCCCGTCATCCGCCTCGAACTCGACCTCGGCGTACTCGAGCAATGGCCAACCGGCCGTCTCGGCGACGCCTTCGTCGACGGGCTGGGGGCCGCGCTGCCCGGCCTCGCCGAACACGGCTGCTCGTACCGCGAACCGGGCGGCTTCTTCCGCCGCATGCGCGAGGACGAAGGCACGTGGCTCGGTCACGTGCTCGAGCACGTCGCGATCGAACTGCAGAACATCGCCGGCGAAAGCGTCACCTTCGGCAAGACCCGCGGCACCGACACGCCCGGCGTCTACACCGTGGTCTACGAGTACGTGCAGCGCGACGAAGGCATCGCGGCGGGCGAACTCGCGTTGCGCCTGCTGTGTTCGCTGCTGCCGGAGGCACTGCGCCCCGCCGACACCGTACCCGAGGGCTGGAACTGGCCCGAGGCGCGCGACGAGTTCATTCGCTTCGCGCAACGGCGCGCGCTGGGGCCGTCCACTGCGTCGATCGTGCGCGCGGCTGAAGCACGGGGCATCCCGTGGCTGCGACTCAACGACCAGTCGCTGGTGCAGCTCGGTCATGGCCGCTACCAGCAGCGCATCCAGGCCACCGTCACGGGCCGCACTTCGCACATCGCCGTCGAACTCGCGAGCGACAAGGAAGAAACGAACAAGATCCTCTCGACGCTGGGCTTGCCCGTCCCGCTGCAGGAGCTCGTGCAGTCTGAAACGCAGGCCGCCCGGGCTGCGCGCCGCATCGGCTTTCCGGTCGTCACCAAGCCGTACAACGGCAACCACGGTCGCGGCATCTCGATCAAGCTCACGAGCGAGGAAGAGGTCGTGCAGGGCTACCGCGTCGCGCGGGAGCATTCGCGCTCGGTCATCGTCGAGACGTACCTCGAGGGCGACGACCATCGCCTGCTGGTCGTCAACGGCCAGCTCGTCGCGGCGACCCGGCGCACGCCGGGCCACGTCGTAGGCGACGGCACCAAGAATATCGTCGAACTCATCGAAGTCGTGAACCAGGATCCGCGCCGGGGCGTCGGCCACGAGAAAGTCCTCACGCGGCTCGAGCTCGACGCGCAGGCACAGAAGATGCTCGAGAAAGCCGGGCATGACGGCCGAGTCGGTGCCGGCGCCGGGCCAGATCGTCTACCTGCGCTCCACCGCGAACCTGTCGACGGGCGGCACCGCGACGGACGTGACCGACGTGATCCACCCCGACAACCGCGAGATGGCCGTGCGGGCCGTGCAGGCGGTGGGGCTCGACGTCGGCGGCGTCGATTTCCTGTCCACCGACATCACCGAGAGCTATCGCAAGATCGGCGGCGGCATCTGCGAGGTGAACGCCGCGCCGGGCTTCCGCATGCACGTGGCGCCGAGTGAAGGCACCCCGCGCGACGTCGCGGGCCCCGTGATCGACATGCTGTTCCCGGCGGGTTCGCCCACCCGCGTGCCGATCGCCGCGCTCACCGGCACCAACGGCAAGACCACGACGGCGCGCATGCTGGCGCACATCACCAAGATGGCTGGCTTTACGCCGGGCCTGACCACGACCGACGGCGTCTATATCGACGGCCAGCGCACCGTGCAGGGCGACATGACCGGACCCGTGTCTGCGCGCATGGTGCTCGCCGACCCGCAGATCGACATCGCCGTGCTCGAGACCGCGCGTGGCGGCCTGGTGCGTGCCGGCATGGGCGTGCCCGAAGTGAACGTGGGCGCGGTGCTCAACGTGCAGTCCGATCACTTGGGGCTGAAGGGCATCGACACGCTCGAACAGCTCGCCGAGGTGAAGCGCGTCGTGATCGAAGTCGCGACGGATTGCGCCGTGCTGAATGCGGACGACCCGCTCGTCCTCAAGATGTCCGGATACACCGAAGCCAAGAGCATCTGCTACGTCACGATGAACCCGCAGCATGGCCTGGTGCGCGAGCACATTCGCGCCGGCGGCCGGGCCTGCGCGCTCGAGGCGGGCGTGAACGGCCAGATGATCACGCTCTACGACCGCAGCAGCCACATCCCGCTGGTGTGGACGCACCTGATCCCGGCCACGCTCGAAGGCCGCGCGCTGCACAACGTGCAGAACGCGATGTTCGCCGCGGCAATGGCCTATTCGCTCGGCATCAAGCTCGACGCGATCCGCCACGGCCTGCGCACGTTCGACTCGACGTTCTTCCAGGCGCCGGGCCGCATGAACGTGTTCAACGAGCACCCGTTCAAGGTGCTGTTCGACTACGGTCACAACGCGCACGCGGTCGCCGCCATGGCCGATCTCGCGCAGCGGCTCGAAGTCACGGGCCGGCGCATCGTCGTGCTCGCGGGCCCGGGCGACCGTCGCGACGAGGACCTGCGCGCCATTGCCGACGCGGTGGCCGGCCGCTTCGACCACTACATCTGCCGGCGTGACGACAGCCTGCGCGATCGCGGCCCCGACGAGGTGCCCAAGCTGCAATCCGCGCAGCTGCAGTTGCGCGGCGTGCCTGCCGCAGCCATCTCGATCATCCCGGACGAGCAGGAGGCGATCGAGGCCGCACTCAACATGGGCCAGGCGGGCGACCTGCTGCTCGTGTTCGCGGACGCGCTGATCCGCTCGTGGAAGCAGATCACCAAGTTCAAGTCCGCCACCTCTCCCGGCATGCTGCGGGCGAGGGCGTGCCGAGTGCGGCAGCGAGGCGAGTTCAGGCATCGGCGGCTTCATGACCGACGGACCCGCACCGGCCACCATCGCGCCCACTCCAGTGATCGACCTGCCGCGCGCCGGCGGCGGCGCTGCCCGCAAGGCGCCCACCCAGCCGGCCCCTCCTCCTGAACCGATCGAGCCGGTGGGCACGCACGGTGCAGGCGAGAGTGCGGACCAGCTGATGCCGGGCCTGATTCGCGACGAGCGCGGCGTGTGGATTGCCCCGGAGACCGAAGACTGAACGCCGAACCCACCCTGCCCCTCGACGACTCACGTCGTCTGCTGGGCGGGAACCTGTTCTTCGCCGGCACCGGCGTGGTGCTCGAAACGGTCGGCGTCGAGATCGACGACGCGCTGCTGTCCGGATGGCGCAGCCGCGTCGAACGCGCACGCCGTCACCTCGGGTGGGATGCAGGTCCGACCGGCGCGGCAGCCGGGCCGGTCGTCGTGACGCGCCGGCACGCACAGGGCGCGTCGCTCGCGCTGCAGGCCCCCGTCGATCAGTTGTTCACCGCGACGGAACTCAACGAGTGGGCCTGGTGCGCCACGCTGCACGAGCGCGACCCGGCCCGCTGGGCGAACGTCATGGACGCGTTGCTCGAGGACTATCTCGCTGACGCGACCGATCCCGCGCAGGTCATTCCGCCCGTCCTCGACGAAGCCAACGCCCTGGCGCGCCTGGGCGTCCGGGCAGCCAGCGAACGACGACCGGACATCGTCGCACTGCTCGCGGCCGCTCGCGCACGCGGCGTGTGTCACCTGCTCGACGAGACCGCGCTGACGCTGGGTGCCGGCACGGGTGGCCAGACATGGCCGCTCGACAACCTGCCGCAACCGGATGCCGTGCCCTGGCCCGCGCTGCGCACGATTCCAACGGCCGCCGTCACGGGTTCGAACGGCAAGACGACGACCGTGCGGCTGGTGGCCGCCTGCGCCCGCGCCCATGGCTGGCGCGACGGCTTCAACTGCACCGACGGCGTATTCATCGGCCGCGACGCCATCGCGAGCGGTGACTATTCGGGGCCCGCCGGCACGCGCCTGGTCCTGCGCGATCGCAGCGTCGAAGCCGCCGTCATCGAGACCGCGCGCGGCGGCATCCTGCGGCGTGGACTGGCCGCGGGCCACGCGGACGTCGCCATCGTCACGAACATCAGTCCCGATCACTTCGGCGAGTACGGCATCGACGACCTCGACGGCCTCGCGGACACGAAGCTCAGCATCGCGCACCTGCTCGATGCGCAAGGCTTGCTGGTGCTGAACGCCGACGACGCGTTGCTGTGTGAGAAGAGCCAGTCTTTGCAGCGACGACTGGGCCGGCAGCCGCTGCTCGGCTGGTTCGCGCGCGACTATTCGCACCCACTGCTCGTGCAGCATCGCGCCTTGCAGGGGCCCACCTGCGGCGTGGCAGCGGGTCGCTTGCGCTTGTCCTGCGATGGCGTCGAATACGACCTGGGCGCCATCGACGCGATGCCGCTCACGGTCGCGGGTGGCGCGACTTACAACATCGAGAACCTCGCCGGCGCTGCGCTGGTGGCGAGCCGGCTCGGGATCGCGCCAGCCACGATTGCCGGGGTGTTCGCAACGTTCGGTGCAGACGTGGCCGACAACCTCGGCCGGCTGATGCGCTTCGACATCGGCGGCGTGCAGGTCGTGGTGGACTACGCGCACAACCCGGATGGCCTGCGCGGGGTCATGCGTGTCGCGCAGAAACTGCGCGCGGCGAACGGCCGTATCGGCATGCTGCTCGGCCATGCGGGCAACCGGCTGAATGCCGACATCGAAGAACTGGCGCTGGTCGCGACGGAGTTCGCACCCGACCTGGTCGTGGTGAAGGAAGACGAAGGCCACCTGCGCGGGCGCGAGCCCGGCGAAGTACCGGCGATCATCCAGAACGCGCTGCTCAAGACCGGCCTGCCCGAGTCAGCGGTGCCGATCCGTCCTTCGGAGATCGATGCGGCGCTGTATGCGCTCGATTGGGCGCGGCCTGGAGACGCGCTCGTGCTGCTGATCCACTCGGGTGCAGCGCGCATCCGGATGCTGGAGATCCTGCAGGCGCGCGCAGGCTGAGTTCGGCGCCAATCGCTACGCAGACAGCGACCGGCTCGCGAGTTCAGGCCAGCGGCGGATGCGGCCGCCCTCATGCAGCAATGCTTCGGCCACTTCGCCCAGCGCGAGCATCGCGCCCGTCGCGCCCCTGTTCGCCGCGGTAAGCCGCGATACCTGCCGCCACGCCTCGCCGAAGAGCCCGTCCTGCAGGCACGCCACCGCGTGCAACGTTGCCGCCTCGAAATCGTTGACCTTCCAGCAGCCGAGTCGCGAAGCCGGTGCACACGGCGACGGCTTGCCATGCACCGCCGCGACGTAGCTGCGAAACACCGGCAGCACGTGCAGCAACCCCGCGCGCTCGAAGGATTCCTGCAGGCACTCGCGCGCGAAGGCAGGGTCGTCGTGCAGCGATGCCTCCCAGCGCAGGGCCCAGACCAGGAAGCGTTCCGCGCCGCCCAGGCTGCACACGCTGACACCACCGCAAGCTGTTGATTCGGTTGGAGTAAATGGGCCGGACGGGCCCGACGCATCGAAGGTCATAGTGGAATCATCCGTAGATGCGAATGATTCTTATTGTTATCTATGTTCGTGGTGAAAGCAACCCGGGCTGACCGCTCCTACTCCGGGTGGCTCGCTTTCCACTCCATCGCGCGCCGCACGCGGCGCTCGACTGACGGGTGGGTGTAGAACAGCGCCTCCTGCAGCGCACTGGGGCGGGGATAGCGGTACTCCGCCGTCTTCACCAGCGCGGACGCCAGTGCGTCAGGCAGGTTCACGTTCTCGAGCGAGTACTGGTCTGCTTCGTTCTCACCGAGCCGGATCGAGGCGTTGATCACGGGTTGCGCGAAGAGGAAGAACAGCGACACCAGGAATGCCAGCACGGGCAGCCCGGTCGGGTCGGTGATGCTTGCAGTGCTGCCGAACGCGCGCGCGACTCGCGGGAACAAGCGGTCGGCCAGGAAGAAGAACACCACGGCGAGCACCGACATCAGGATCACCGTGCGCCAGACGTGGCCGAGCACGTAGTGACCGATCTCGTGACCGGTGACGGCCTTCACCTCGTCGAGCGACGCGCCCTTGAATGCCACGTCCGAGATGGCGATACGCGCCGAGCCTGCGATCCCGGAGACGTTGGCGGTGAAGTTGTTGGACTGCCGCGAACCGTCGTAGACGAAGATGCGATCGGCCGGTACTCCGGCTTGTGCAGCCATCCCGACGAGCGCGTCGCGCACCTCGCCGGCGGGCACCGGCTCGTATTCGTTGAAGAGCGGATCGATGAAGACCGGACCCGCCAAGAGGATGAACGACATCGCGACTGTCGTCAGGCCACCGGACCAGACCCACCAGTACTTGCCTGCACGCCGCATGAGTGCGTACACGCCGACCATGAACAGGCCGACGAGGACCGCGAAGATCGCCGTCGACAGCGCGCCCTGGCCGAGGAAGTCAGCGAGCGGCTGGCTGGTGCGGCCGTAGTCACGTTCGCGCCACCATTCCTCGTACAGCGCCCAGGGCAGCGTGATGAGGTTGGCGATCACGAAATAGGCCGCGGCGATCACCCAGGCGCGGAGGTTCGGGCCGCGTCGCGCGAGCTTCGCGTTGAGGCGGTCCAGCACACCGGTGCGCACCAGGAGCCAGGCCACGACGGCCGAGACCAACAGGTTCCAGAGCAGTAACCAGTGGTTGCCTGCGGTGTAGGCCGCGGCTTTGGCCAGTGCGTCGGCGCCGAGGGAATCAATGTAGGCGGCCGTGGCCGCTGCAGGGTCGAAGTTCATGCCGCATTCTAGTGGATCGGCTGGACTTCAAGGCGCGTCGGCCGGCGGCCTGTCACGCCCGGCCAACGGCTCGTCGCAAGCGTGGGTCCGGGCAGGCGAGCGGGGGGTCGGCAACGCGAAGAGACCTGTCGAGGAGGTTCAAGGCGGGTCGACCGGCCCGAACGCCCGCAGCAGCATTCCTGTCAGCTCGTGCATGCCGCCGAGCGGCGTACGCGGCGGCTCCAGCCCTGCGACGAAGCCCTGTTCGACGAAGCGCTGCAGCAGTTGCGGATCAGACGAGATCACGTGCACCGGAACGTCCCACGAAGCGCCCTCGCCGCTGACGTTCGCCGTCGGCTGATGGTCGCCGACCAGCAAGTACACCGTGTCGCGTGGCCTTGGTTGACGCAGGTAGCCGCCGATCCAGCGATAGGTGTAGTCCACCAGTCGCACATAGACCGGCATCATGTCGATCCAGTCCACGGGACGGGCCATTTCGCGTGTCACATCGGCCTCATCGAAGGGCTGCGCGCCCAGCACGCGTTGCCAGTCCGGCTGGTACGGAGGCACCCGGATGAACGGCACGTGCGTGCTGATCGTCGCCGCGAACACGAAGCGCGGCGGTGTCCGGGCATCGCGCGGATACAGCTGCTCGAAGCGGGCAAAACTGAACTGGTCGGGAATCTTCCACCAGTTGTCGAACGTCGGCCCGCGGTAGTCGAGCGGACGCCCCTCGACGTACTGGTCGTAGCCGTACCAGGCGCGTTCCGGCCAGTCCCACGAGACCGACGGATAGAACCCGAACGTCTCGTAGCCGTGCGAGCGGAAGACGCTGATCAGCGTCGGGCGGGTCGTGGTGAGCAGCAGGTCGTGGCGACGCGGGTCCGAGAGGTCGATGCCCGAGAGCAGGGATACATGCGCGAGATCGGAGCCGCCGCCGATCGTGGGCGAGCGCACGAATGCCGACACCACCTGCAGGCCTGCAGCCGCGATGTCCGCGGCCAGGCGCTCGCGCGCCGGTCTGAGCACCGGCGTGGCGCGCTCGTCGTCATGGACGACGGCACCGACGGACTCCAGGAGCACGAGGTAGACATCCCGGCCGTGCAGCCCGTCGAGCGCGCGCGGGTCCGCGCTCGCCAGCGCGCCGTCCACGACCGAGGTCGCCGGCAGGGCACGGGACATGTGCTCCGGTGAAGCCGCGGCGGCGAGCAGGCGGAGCTGGTGCAAATAGGTCGGCAGCACGGGCTTCGACACCAGCGGCCAGGTGGCAGGCACCCCGGCGTAGTTGGCCAGCACCAGCGCCAGTGCAGCGGCCGTCACCGGCCAGGTCCAGCGGGCGCGCAGCGCGTAGGGCACGGCGTCGCGCGCGACCACCTCGATGGACAGCCGCAACAAGCGGTGCAGTCCCCAACCGAGCAGCGCCAGCACCGTGAGGCCAACGATCGCCTGCGGCCACGCCCCCCCGGTGACCGCGACCCAGAGGAAGCGCGGCAGCTGCGGCACATCCCAGTAAAGACTCAGGGCACGGCCGAACAGCGCGGGCACGGTCACGTCGGCATAGCGCAGCACGACGAGCAACAGGTAGACGCCGGCCAGCACTCCTGCCGCGCGGCGGGACAACGCACCGCGCCACGCGACCACGAGCAGCAGCAGTAGCCACAACCAGACGAAGCCGGGCGCCAGCCGCGCATCGGGAAGGATGCCCGGCGTGGGCCACCAGTTGCGGAAGCTCAGTACGCAGTTGAGAAACACCAACGCGAGCACGGCCACCACGGTTCGGCGCTGCCCAGTCGTCATGGGCCGTCGCCTGCAGGTGAAGTCGCGGTACCGTGGTCAGCAACACGGCCGACGCCGATGTAGCCCATGCCGCCCTGCACCGGCATGAAGTGCCAGTCGTGCAGCCGCGGCGCAATGCGGTCCCACGGCGTGCGCAGGCCGCCAGCGTCCCCGTTGTAGGCGCGGTTCTTGAGATAGACCCACGGGTTCAGCGGCGCGAGCCACCATGGAAAGTACTTCACGCCCGCGATCGCCACCGCGGCGCCAGGACGCGCGCAAGCGAGCAACGCGTCCACTGCTGACGCCGAGCGCAGGATGTCGTGCGTGTAGTGGAACAACAGCGCGTCGACCGGTTCCGGCAACTGCAGTCCCTGCGCGGGTGTCTCGAACAACTGCACGTTGTTCCACGCCGCCGCGGCGACTCGCGCGCAGGCGCGCGCGTGCATCTCGTGACTCTGGTCGAAGCCGAACACCCGCCCGCTCTCGCCGACTCCGGCGCGCAACAAAGGCAGGCTCAGGCCGGTGCCGCAACCGACGTCGAGCACGCGCTGCCCCGGCTGCAGTCGCAGCGCAGCCACCGTACGTTCGCGGATGGGCCAGGTCGGACCGCACGTGGCGTCGTACCCAGCCGCCTGCTGCCGGTACTTCAGCATCGAGCGCGTGCGGACCTCTGCATCGGGCAGCACCCCCGCATCCTGCATTTGCTGCGAGGGCCCGCTGCTCATACCGCCGATGCCTCGGCCGACGCCGTGCACGAGGCGATGGCAGGCGTTGCAGCATGCGTGCGCGCCGGCACTGGCGTGTGGTCGAGATAAGGGGCGGGCCAGCCGAGCAGCGCGCTGGCGTCCTCGCAGCGCTGGCGCAGGTGCTCACGGTCGTGGCCTCCCAGGTGCACGATCCCGTAGCGATGACTGCCGGTCCAGCGATAGTCGCGCGCCAGCGCGCGCCCCCGCTTGGCAAAACTGAGCAGGAGCGCATCCGGGAATGCGCGAGCCAAAGCTTCACGCTGCGTTGCTGCCGGAGCCGGCGGCACGACACCACTCGGGTCGAAGGCCCGGTATACGAGACTGGCGGCCACGCCGGCGGTGGGTCGCAGTCGCGGCCGCGATTGCGGGTTCGCCCCCAGCGCGAGCGCCAGTGCCATGCCGTGCGCGTCGATGCCATGCACGCGCTCGTACAGATCGGAAAACTGCGCGGCCAGCCGCGGATTGCATTCGATCACGCACAGGCGGTCTGCATGTTCGTCGTAAAAGAACTCGAGATTGAAGAAGCCGTGCGTGTAACCGATGGCGCCGAGGAAACGTTGCGCCACGTCGAGTGCGCGGCGCTGCACCGCGGCGGCGAGACGGCTCGGGTGTTCCCAGCGCATGAACGCCTGCGTGCCCGGGTACATGATCGCGTCCACTACGCCCAGCGCATGCACGCGGCCATCCTGCACCCAGCCGTCGAGGTTGTACTGCGGGGTCTGCGGCGAGACGGCTTCCTCGAGCAACATCCGGTAGGCACTGCCCGCCTGTGGCAGCCGTTCAAGGCAGACGCGCTCGAAGGGCTCCGTCAGCTGGCGGATGAGCCAACGCTCGCGCCAGCTGAACTGCGTGTGCGCACGCAGCTGACCCGGATCCTCGGCGCGCCGGGCAAGCACCGAGAAGGCGCCCTTCACCGGCTTCACGAACAGGGGGAACTCGAGCGTACTGTGGGAGGAGCCGTCATCGCCCGCGTCGAGGGCTGTGAACTTGAGGTTGGATTCAGGCGCAACCTGCTGCAGCACGCGTCGTGCATGCAACTTGTGTTGGGCAGCGAGAATGCTTGCCGGCGTCGCGCCGGGCAGCCCGAGCTGCTCGGCCACCAGCGCCGCGGCAAGCGCGCCGTATTGCTCGTGATGGGACAGCACGGCGCGCCAGCCGCGCCGCCGTCCGCGCGCCGCCTGCTGCGCCGCGAAGTGTTCGAGGTCGAACCCCGGCAGCCTGAGACGGCTCGGGAACGCGAACAAGTCGAAGCCGGCATGCTCGCAGCGCACCTGGCCGCCGGGCGCGCCGAGTCGGCGCATCGCGGCGCGATCCCAGTCGTACGCGAACAGCCAGCCAATGCGGGGCGATGAATTCATCGGCGGTGGACTGTCATCGCGTCATGTTCCTGGAACCTGCAGCCGCGCGCGGTCCGCATGCCCGCGCGCCGCCGCGCGGACGAGATGATGGTGGGCCCGCTGGGATTCGAACCCAGGACCGAGGGATTATGAGTCCCCTGCACTAACCGCTGTGCTACAGGCCCGCGCGGCGCGATTCTACGCATTAATGCGCCGCGCGGCAGTGCGACGACGGCCGGTGATTGGTAACCTGAAATAAGCGTCACTTCGCCGCCGTCACCCGCAGCAACTGGCCCTGGCTGTCATCGGTGAGCAGGTACAAGGCGCCGTCCGGCCCGTTGACCACCGCGCGGATGCGCTTCTTCAGCGCCTCACCGAACAGGCGCTCCTCACGCACGACCTTGCCGTCACGCAGTTCGAGCCGTGCGAGCTCCATCGCCTTCAATCCGCCGACGAACACATTGCCCTTCCACTGCGGAATCGCGTCGCCGGTGTAGAACGCCAGACCGCTCGTCGCAATCGACGGCACCCAGTAATGCACGGGCGACTCGAGCCCCGGGGCCTCGGTACGGTCGCTGATCTTGGCGCCGGAATATTCCGTGCCATAGGTCACCAGCGGCCAGCCGTAATTGCGCCCGGCGAGCGTGCGATTGAGTTCGTCGCCGCCCTTGGCGCCATGCTCGTTGGTCCACAGCTCACCGGTTTGCGGGTGCAGCGCGGCGCCCTGGATGTTGCGGTGGCCGAGCGACCAGATCTCCGGCAGCGCACCGGCCTGCTTCAGATAGGGATTGTCGGCGGGCGCCTTGCCGTCACGATCGATGCGCACGACCTTGCCGATGTGGTTGTCGAGCGACTGCACGCGGTCGCGACCCTTGTTGCGATCACCCAGCGTCACGAAGAGGTTGCCGTCACGGCCGAAGACCAGCCGCGAGCCGAAGTGGTGCCCGCCGGACATCGCCGGCTGTTGCCTGAAGATCACGACGACGTCGCTCAGGCCCTGGTCCCCGAGCGTGGCGCGGGCGACGCTCGTGCCGTTCAGGCCGTCGCCGCGCACTTCCGCGAACGACAGGTAGATGCGCTTGTTGCGCGCGAAATCGGGATCGAGCACGACGTCGAGCAGGCCGCCCTGGTTGATTGCATCCACCTTTGGCACGCCCGCGAGCGGCGCGCTGACCTTGCCGCTGCGATCGATCAGCCGCAGCCGGCCGGGTCGCTCGGTCACCAGGGCGCTGCCATCCGGCAGGAATGCGATCCCCCATGGGTTCTCGAGGCCTGCCGCGACCACGGTCAGCTGCACCGACGCCAGGTCCGTCTTGACCGTCTGCGACGTACCCACCAGCGCCAGCACCGGCGCGGAGACGAGCAGCAGCGCGGTGATCAAACCCGCGTGCACGGCGCGCGCTGACCGCAGGAATGGGGCAGAAATCAACCTTGGCATGGCACTTCCCGGTTTGTCGATTGCCCGCCATCTTCGCAGTGAATGGGCGGCCGGAGCCAGTCGTCCGGGGCCGACAAGCGCCACGGTGCGGCCCGCCTTGCGGCGGGCTGCCCGTCGCGCCCGGTCAGAACTTCTTCTGCTCCACGGCCGTGCTCGTCGCGGCATTCGCGGCGGCTTCGCGCGCCTTGAATTCGGCCAGTTCCTTGCGTCCTTCGACGAAGTAATAGATCAGGAAGGCAGCGCCGACGCCCGCCGGGATCAACCCGAGGAAGGCCACGCTCGAGTCGGCCACCGCGCCCAGGAACAGGAATACGGCGATGCCGACGAAGAGCCAGATCATGCCGGTCAGCAGGTGCCGGGGCCGCTCGACCCGGCCCAGCGGCTTGAAAAACGCCTCGGGCAGGGGGGGATCTCCATGCCCCGCTCGATCCCGGCCAGGCGCTCCTTGTGGTGTGCCTCGACGATGTCGCGGCGGCGGCGATAATCGGTGATCGCGTAGACGATCGGGATCGCCAGCGACATGACGATCGCGGTGATGGGGATGAATACGGCAACGGTCTCAGTGTTCATGGTCCGGGTCTCCTGGGCAGTTGACGTTTGTATGCGGCAGCCGCCCGGAAGGTTGCACGGCTGCAGTTGCAACCTTTGCCCGCCCGGGGGCATATAAAGGCGCATGGACGCGGCAATTCAAGCTCACCTGGCTGCGGGCCGCCATGCCCGCGCCTTCGACTTGATCGTGCCCGAGTTCCGGGACCGCGTGTTCCGGCTGTCGTTCTCGATCCTGCGGGAACGCGCCGCGGCCGAGGACGCCACGCAGGAAACACTGGTCCGGGTCTGGAAGGCGCTGCCGGGATTCGACGGCCGCGCGGCGCTGGGCACGTGGATCTACGCGATCGCGCGCAATACCTGCCTGATGGAATTGCGCAAGCGCCGTCCGACGGTCTCGTTCGACGACCCCGACTCGGCCGAGGCGCAGCATGCCGCCGCACTGGTCGCGACCGGGCCCGCCGAGGATCCGGAACGCGACAACCTGCTGCGGCTGCTGGAGACGCTGCCCGCCAACCAGCAGCAGGCCGTGCGCTTGTTTTATCTCGAGGACCGTTCCTACGACGCCGTCGCCGCTGCGCTCGGCATGCCGCTGGGGACGGTCAAGAACCTGTTATTCCGGGCACGCAAACGCTTGATGGAGCTTGCCCGCCCCGCAGAGGTCCAGGCCGCATGAACCAGACCAGCCACGAACACGCGCTCTCGCTCGGCCCCTGCGCCGATTACGAGTTCGATCTCGTCGAGCAGAGCGAAGGTGCCGTCGCCCCCGAACTGGCGGCGCGCCTGCAACAACACCTTGCGCACTGCGCGCGCTGCCGCGCGTATGCCGCCGGGCTCCACGACCTCGATACGACGTTGGCCGACGTCCTGCCGCGGCCCGAGCTGTCGCCCGGGTTCAACGAGCAGCTGGCGGCACGAATCGCCGGCTTGCAGCGTTCGCCCGATCGGACCGGGGCCCTGGCCGCTGCGCAGCGCGAGCACGAGCAGCTGTTGCGCGCGCTGGGGCGTGGTATCGGCTGGCGGACGTGGCTGAATGCCGCGGCGGTCGGCTCGGTGGCCGGGGGTGTCGTGCTGGCGCTCGATTCGTTCGCGCCGCAGTTGTTGCAGGCCTACGGCCTGGTGCCCGCCGGCTTCAGCGCGTCCACGACGTTCGCGACGGTGCTGGGCCTGGCTGCGGTGGCCTGCGGTCTCGCCTTAAGCCACCGGCGCGCTCAGGCGTTGTGATCTTCGACGATCGAGTTGCCCCCGTCGGCCACGATCAACTGACCCGTGACGTACGACGCCTCGCGTGAGGCGAGGAAGGCGATCAGCGCCGCGATTTCGGCGGGCGTTCCCGAGCGTCGCACGGGTGTCCGCAAGCCGGCCGCAGCCTCGCGCCCTGTCTGCGATCCCGTCGCGATCCAGCCCGGCGCGACCGCATTGATCGTCACGCCGTAAGGCGCGGCCTCGAGCGCCACGGCGCGCGTGAACCCGACCATGCCGGCTTTCGCGGCGGCATAGGCCGTGTCGCCCGCCACCGCCGAGACGGTGCCAGTGGTCGAGGACACGTTGATCACGCGGCCGTAGCCGCGAGCCTTCATCCCGTGCAGGAACGCGCGGGTGACCAGGAACGCGCTGGTGAGGTTGCGATCGAGCGAGCGCTGCCAGTCCGTGCGGTCGAGCCGTTCGAGCTCATCCGGAGCATCCATCTCGCCAAGGATCGCCATGCCGGCGTTGTTGACGAGGACGCCGACGTCGCCGTGCGCCTCCGCGTGCTCGCGCAGGCGCTCGATGTCTGCCTCGACCGTGAGGTCTGCGACGACGCCATGCGCGGCATGACCCTCGGCGCGCAGCTCGGCCGCGCGGTCACCGATGCGGTCGGTGGTCGATACGATCAGGACGCAGTGTCCCGCGCGGGCCAGCGCCCGCGCGGTGGCGAAGCCGATGCCGGTGGGGCTGCCCGCACCCGTGACGACGGCGACTGGGCGCGCGGCCACGGGCGCCGCGCTCAGACCTTGCGCGTCCAGCCGAAGGTGTCGGGCGCGGTGCCGTTCTGGATCGCCACCAGTGCGGCACGCAGCTTCTGCGTCACCGGGCCAACGTCGCCGTTGCCGACCCGCACGTCGGTGCCGTCGCTGCGCACCAGCGTGCCGACGCCCGCGAGCACGGCAGCCGTGCCGGACAGCGCCGCTTCGCCGGTCTTCACCCACTCCATCATCTCGGCGACGTCGAACACCCGCTCCTCGACCTTGAAGCCGAGCTGCCTCGCCATGGTGAGCAGCGAGTCACGCGTGACGCCATGCAGGAACGTCGTGTCGAGGCTGCGCGTGAGGATGTGGCCTTCGCGGATCAGCAGGAAGTTGGCAGCGCCGGTTTCCTGCACCGACCCTTCGGGGCAGAACAGGACCTGGTCGATCTTGTACTTTTCCTTCGCCGCGAGCGTCGGACCCATGGCAGCGGCGTAGTTGCCGCCGGTCTTGACCATGCCAAGGTGCTCGGCCGTGCGGTGTTTCTGGTCCTCGACATAGATGCGCAGCGGCTTCATGCCGCCCGCGAAGTAATCCCACACCGGGCTCGCCAGCACGATCAGCGTGGCTTCGTTCGAAGGCTGCGACGCCGCGCCGATGTTGGGCATCGTGCCGAACAGCACCGGCCGCATGTACAGCGCGCCGGGCGGCTCCGGCACCTGCGCGCGGTTGGCATCGATCGTCTGCAGGATCATGCGTTCGAGCTGCGCCTCGTCCGGCACCGGCAGCATCAGCAGCCTGGCGCTCTGCCGCAGCCGGGCGATGTGGCGATCCATGCGAAACACGTGGATGCTGCCGTCCGCGTAGCGATACGCCTTGAAGCCTTCGAAACAGGTGCTGGCGTAATGCAGCACATGCGCCGAAGGGTGCATGGGGATCGGCGCGACCGGCGTGAGCTTGTCGGCCTGCCACGCGCCGGCGGCGTAGGTGGCGACGCTCATCTGGTCGGCAAGGACGGTGCCAAAGGCGGGACGCGCGGCGGGAGTCGTTGTCATGGCTGTTCTCTGGAACGGGTCGACGCTTGGAGGGCGCCAGTTTAACCGGGGATGAAGATCGTCGCGGGGTGCTCGAGCAGGTCCTTGAGCGCCAGGATCATCGCGGCGGCGTCGTAACCGTCCACGAAGCGGTGATCGAACGACGACGAGAGATTCATGATGCGGCGGATGGCGACGGCGCCGTCGAGGACCACGGGCCGGTCGATGGCCTTGTTGACCCCGATGATGCCCATCTCGGGCGCGTTGATGATCGGCGTCGAGACGATGCCGCCCATGCGGCCCAGGCTGGTGATCGTGATCGTCGAGCCGCTCAGTTCCTCGCGCGAGGCCTTGTTGCTCTTGGCGGCCTCCGACACGCGCCGGATCTCGTCCGAAAGGTCCCAGAGCGTGCGCGCTTCAGCGTGTCGCACCACGGGCACCTTGAGGCCGTCAGGCGTCTGCGTCGCCACGCCCAGGTGCACCGGACGATGCCGGATGAGCACGTTTCTTTCGGCATCGTAGTGCGCGTTGCATTGCGGGAACTCCTCGAGCACGCGCGCGAGCGCGGCGGCGAGGAACGGCAGGTACGTGAGTGCGGGCGTGCCCTTGGGCGCGCGGGCATTGAGATGCGTGCGCAGCGACTCGAGTTCGGTGACGTCCACTTCCTCGACGTAGGAGAAATGCGGGATCGTGCGCGCGGCGTCGGTCATGCGTTGCGCGATCACGCGCCGCACGCCGATGACCTTGACCTCTTCGCTGCCGGTCCGGGGACGCAGCAACGAGGGCGCTGCGCCGCCGCCATTCCTGCTGGCAGGTGCAGCGCCGCTGACCGCTGCGACGAAGTCCTTCGGCATGATTCGCCCGCTGGGTCCCGAACCCGCGACCTGGCGCAGGTCGATGCCTGCCTCGCGCGCCTTGCGGCGCGTCGCGGGCGACGCCTTGACGCGGCCCCCTTCTGCCACGTCCTGCACCTCTCCCGCTTTGCTGCACCTCTCCCACGTGAGTGGGAGAGGTCGCGCGCAGCGCGGGTGAGGGAGTCGGGGCGGGAGCAAGACCCTCACCCCTGCCCTCTCCCGCTGGCGCGGGAGAGGGAGCAAGACCCTCACCCCGGCCCTCTCCCACTGGCGTGGGAGAGGGAGCGGGAGCAGTCACGTCATCGTCGGCGGCTGCGGTCTCGAACACGACGAGTTCGGAGCCGACACGCACCATGTCGCCAGGCTGGCCGTTGATCGCCACGACCTTGCCGCTGACCGGTGCCGGCACTTCCACCGCCGCCTTGTCGGTCATGACTTCGGCCATGACCTGGTCTTCGTTGACCATGTCGCCCACGCGGATGTGCCACGCGACGACTTCGGCTTCGACCGTGCCTTCGCCGAGGTCCGGCATCTTGAAGACGTAGCGCGTCATGCGGCCTCCATCACGGCCTTGAGCGCGGCGCCCACGCGCAGCGGCCCCGGGAAATACTCCCACTCGAACGCATGCGGGTAAGGCGTGTCCCAGCCCGCCACGCGGCCGATCGGCGCCTCGAGATCCCAGAAGCACTCTTCCTGGATCGTCGCCGAGAGTTCGGCGCCGAAGCCCGAGAAGCGCGTCGCCTCGTGCGCGATCAGGCAGCGCCCGGTCTTCTTGACCGAGGTGCAGATCGTGTCGACGTCGAGCGGCACCATCGAGCGCACGTCGATGATCTCCGCGTCCACGCCCAGCGCCTTCGCCGCCGCCTCGCAGACGTACACCATCGTGCCGTACGCGACCATCGTCACGGCGCTGCCCTTGCGCACCACCTCGGCCTTGCCGATGGGCACGGTGTAATAGCCGTCGGGCACTTCGCCTTTGGGGTGCGTGCTCCACGGCACGGCGGGCTTGTTCGCGTCGCCGTCGAACGGGCCGTTGTAGAGCCGCTTGGGCTCGAAGAACACCACCGGATCGTCGTCCTCGATCGACGCGATGAGCAGGCCCTTCGCGTCGTACGGCGTCGATGGCATCACCACCTTGATGCCGCAGACGTGCGTGAAGATGCCTTCCGGACTCTGCGAGTGCGTCTGGCCGCCGCGGATACCGCCGCCGCACGGGGTGCGGATGGTCACGGGCGCCCAGAAGTCACCCGCGCTGCGATAACGCAGGCGCGCGAGTTCGGAGAAAATCTGGTCGCACGCCGGGTAAATGTAATCCGCGAACTGCACTTCCGCGACGGGTCGCAATCCGTTCACGCCCATGCCGATCGCAGCACCGACGATCGCGCCTTCGGCGATCGGCGTATCGAGCACGCGGTGCTCGCCGTACTTGCGCTGCAAGCCGTCGGTGACGCGGAACACGCCGCCGAAGTACCCGATGTCCTCGCCCAGCATGACCACGTTCGGGTCACGCGCCAGCATGATGTCCATGGCGGAATTGAGCGCCTGGATCATGTTCATCTGTGCCATGAGTTCCTATACCCCCTGTTCCGTGCGGAGCTGCTCACGCTGTTTGCGCAGCTGCTCGGGCATTTCCTTGAAGACGTCCTGGAACATGAGGTCGCGATTGAGGCGCGGCCCGTCCGTCAGCGTTCCGTACTGCACGGCTTCCTTCCAGCTCTCGGTCACCTGCGTCTCGAGTTCCTCGGCCAGCGTCTTGTGGCGCTCCTCCGACCACTCGCCCAGCGCGATCAGGTGGTTCTTGAGACGGATCACCGGGTCGCCCAGCGGCCACTTCTCGTAGTCGTCTTTCGGTCGATAGCGCGCGGGATCGTCGCTGGTCGAATGCGCTGCGCCACGGTAAGTGACGTGCTCGATCAGCGTGGGACCGGCGCCGGTGCGCGCGCGCTCGGCAGCCCACTGCGTCACGGCGTACACGGCGAGGAAATCGTTGCCGTCCACGCGGATGCCCGCCATGCCGTAGCCGGGACCCCGCGCCGCGAACGAGCGCTGCTCGCCACCCGCGAAGCCCTGGAAGGTCGAGATCGCCCACTGGTTGTTGACGACGTTCAGGATCACCGGCGCCATGTACACGGACGCGAACAGCATCGCGTGGTGAAAGTCGGCCTCGGCGCTCGAGCCTTCGCCGATCCACGAGGCCGCGATGTCGTCCTCGCCCTTGATGGCGGCCGCCATCGCCCAGCCCACGGCCTGCGGAAACTGCGTCGTGAGGTTGCCGGAGATCGAGAAGATGCGGCCCTCGGCCCAGTGATACATCACGGGGAGCTGGCGACCCTTGCACATGTCGCGCGTATTGGAGAGCAGCTGGCACATGAGGTCGACCAGCGGCCGGCCGCGGACCATGTACAGGCCCTGGTTGCGGTAGGCAGGAAACAGCATGTCCTTGGGCCGCAGCGCCATGCCCTGCGCGACCGACACGGCTTCCTCGCCCAGGCAGCGCATGTAGAACGAGGTCTTGCCCTGGCGCTGCGCGCGCTGCATGCGCTCGTCGAAGATGCGCGTGAGCAGCATGTGGCGCAGGCCGATCTGCAGGTCATGCACTTCGAGGTGCGGGTTCCACGGCCCGATCGCGACGTGGCTGTCGTCGAGCACGCGCACCATCTCGATCGCCAGGTTGCCGATGTCGCGAACGCGCGCATTCACATCCGGACGCGGCACCGCGCCGGCCGGGGAAGTCTCGAGGTAGCTGAAATCCGGCTCTTCACCGGGACGGGAATGGTGCTGCGGGATGTGCAGGCGTGAGCGGCGGGGCATCGCTTCCTCGCTAATTACAGATGCGGTGAGACGTGTGGCGCGGTAGATTACTGGTCGTAGATGGGGGGTGCGGGCATTGTTGCACTGCGTTGCAGCAATGAGAAATATATATTTCAGGGAGCGCACTTCCATGGAAGAGACGGTTCAGTCTCGTATAGACAAGGTCGACCGCAGGATTCTGGACTTGCTGCAGCGGGAGGGCGCCCTGTCGGTCGCGGAAGTCGCTTCACGCACCGGACTGTCGACGACCACCTGCTGGCGCCGCATCCAGAGCCTGGAGCAGTCCGGTGTCATCAAGGGCCGCGTTGCGTTGCTCGACCGGGCCGCGCTGGGACTCGACGTCACCATCTTCGCCCACGTGAAGCTGTCGTCGCAGGGCCGCGATGCCATCGCCGCCTTCGCGGAAGCGATCCGCGAGCGGCCCGAAGTGCTCGACTGCTACACCACCATGGGCGAGTGGGACTTCATGCTGCGAGTGGTCACGCGCGACATCAAGGCGTACGAGGCGTTCTACCTCGATCACCTCTCCAAGCTGCCGAACGTGCAGTCGATCAATTCCTCGGTCACCGTCACGGTGATCAAGGAAACGACGGTGCTGCCCATCGTCGTTTAGGGAAGTTCTGCACAGGCCCGCAAGTGACGCGTTGCGTGCGCTCGATCCGGTGCCTGGCACCGAGCACTCAAGGTCAGCCGCGCAGGGTTCCAATTCGGCACCGCACGTCGAACACGCGAGGGCGACCAGTCGCTGGCGCGTCCGCCCCGGGACCGTTCCCCGAGCTTGGAAAGGCAGACACGCGCTCTGGGAACGGTCCCGGATCGGACGCTTGCGACTGCCAGCCTGCGACGCTGCCAGAGCGCTCGATCCGGTGCCTGTCACAGAGCGCGTGTCTGCCTTTCCAAGCTCGGTGACAGGCACCGGATCGAGCGCACGCAACGCGTCACTTGCGGACCTGGGCAGAGCTTACCTAGCCGCTCACGCGCCGCCACAGGGCGCGACCCACCAGCCGCGCCTTGGTCCCCAGATCGAAGCGCTCGAGGTTCGTCTTGACGATGCCTTCGGTGAAGCGCGTCCGCTTCGAGTAGTCGATGGCCACGTCGACCAGCACGGGGCGCCGCTCGCGCGCGGCCGCGCCAAGCGCCGCGTCGATGACGCCGTCGATGTCGCCATCGTTGGCGATGCGCAGGAATTTCGCGCCCGTGGCCTGCGCAACGCCGGCTACGTCCAGCGGACCCAGCACCGTGCAGGTCTTGCGGTTGTAAGGAATCTCCTGGGCCTGAGCGATCTGCGCGAGTTCGCCGTCGCTGAACACGAACACGACGACGCCGAGCTGTTGCGCCGTGGCGGTCGCCAGTTCGAGCGCAGTCATGCGGAACGCGCCGTCGCCGACGATGCCGACCACCGGCGCGTCCGGCCGCGCGAGCTTCGCGCCGATCGTCGCGGGCACGCAGTACCCCATGCAATTGAAGTCGGTCGGCGAAATGAGCCCGCGCGCGCGATGGATCGGCAGCAGCTCAGCGGCCAGGAAAGTGTGGTTGCCGTCGTCGAGCACGACGGTCGAGTCGTCGGCAAGCTGCCGGCGCAAGCTGGCAAAGAAGCGCGCGGGGCTGACGCGGCCGCGGGTGTCGTGACGCAGCCATTCGTCGAGGTACGCCGCTTTCTGCGCGCGGATGAGCGTTTCGACCCGTCCGCGCCGCTCACTCGCGCCGGCCGGCGGTGCGTCGCCCAGAGCCTGCAGCAGCAACTGCAGTACGGCCCTCGCGTCGCCTTCCAATGCGATCCGCGCAGGGTAGTTGGCGCCGAACACCTGCGGGTTGATGTCGACGTGGACGAGATCGGCAGGGGGTGCCCAGCCGAAACTGCCCGTCGCGATTTCGCCGAAGCGCGTGCCGATGGCGAGCATGCAATCCGTGTCCGCGAACGATTTCTCGACGGCAGGCGTCGCTGCGCGGCCGAGGCAGAAGCCCGCGTGCAACGGATGGTTGGCGGGAAACGCGCTGAGGCCCTGCAGCGTGGTGGAGACAGGCGCGCCGAGCAGTTCGGCGAGCCGCGCGACTTCGGCGGTGGCATCGACCGCGCCCCAGCCGACGAACAGCGTGGGCGCCCTGGCCTGCCGCAGCAGCGTCGCTGCGGCAGCGACCTGCGCCGCGTCGCAACGAGCCGCGGGCACCGCGACCGCCGGTACCGGCGACGGCGCGCCTTCGGGCCCGGTGAACAGCTGCAGGTTCACCGGGATCTCGACGAACACCGGACCCGGCTCGCCGCTGGTTGCAACGCGCACTGCCTCGTGGATCGTCGCGATGACGTCCTCGTGTTTCTCTACCAGCCACGTGCCCTTGGTGATGGGACGCAGCAGCGCATGCTGGTCGACGTCGTGCAGCTGGTACTTGCGCCCCGTGTCACGGCGTACGCCACCCGCGATGACCAGCAGCGGGATGCCGTCGAGGAACGCCTCGCCGATGCCGCTTGCCGCATGCGTGACGCCGGCCGCGGGCACGATGACCAGGGTGCCGAGACTCGTGCCACTGCGACTGATCGCGTCAGCCATGAACGCGCCACAACCCTCGTGCGTCACCAGGATCGGAGTGATGGTCGCCGACTTGGCGAGTTCATCGTAGATCTCCGTGTTGTGCACACCGGGGATGCCAAAGGTGAACTTGACGCCGGCGTCCTCGAGGGCTTCGCGAAGCATGGCGGCGGCGGTTCGGCTCATGATGGGGCTGCCTGTTTTTTCGGGTGCGGGCGGGATCGACCAGCGCCGATTGTAGGCCCACCCCCCAAAGCGAACCATTGGCCTTGACCGCGCTGCACGCGAACACCATCCTCAGCCGATCGAACCAAAGAAGGCCAACCCGCGGCGATGGATGACGTGCGATTTGCTGTGATAGGCGCAGGCATGGCTGGATTGGCCTGCGCGCATGAATTGGCGCGAGCGGACGCCAAGGTCACGGTGTTCGAACGGTCCCGCGGCCTGGGCGGCCGGTTGGCGACGCGCCGCGTCGGCCCGCTCGCCTTCGACCATGGCGCGCAGTTCATCACGGCCCGCAGCCGGCCTTTCGGGCGCTACGCCGAGACCGCGCTGCGCGCCGGCGTGCTCGACGCCTGGCGGCCCCGCATCATGGAAGACGACCGCGCCTGGCCCGCGCCGATCGAGGACTGGTGGATAGGCCAGCCCGGCATGAGTGCGCTGGTGCGGCCGCTCGCCCGCAACATCGACGTGCAGGGCGGCATCGCCGTGCATGAACTCATCCCGAGCCAGCGCGGCTGGGAATTACAGACGGACTCGGGTCGTCAGAACGTCACGTTCCGCGCCGTGGCCGTGGCCGTCCCCGCGCCGCAGGCGTACGCCTTGCTGGGAGCCCACGGACGCGCGTTTCGCCATGTGGCGGACGTGCGCATGGCGCCTTGCTGGACCGGCATGTTCGCCTTCGACCCGCCGCTCGACCTGGGCGCCGAGGCACGCCGCTGGACGAAGGGCCCGCTCGCCTGGGCCGCCTGCAACTCGAGCAAAAGCGATCGCCCACTCGGACCGCAGTGCTGGGTGGTGCATGCCACTTCCGCCTGGTCGCGCGAGCACCTCAACCTGGACGCGACGGAAGCCGCGCAACTGCTGTTTGCGGCCTTCGCGGAATGCGTGGGCCGCGCCCTGCCGCGTCCCGTGCACCAGGACGCGCACCGCTGGCGTCATGCGCTGGTCGAGGAACCGCTGGGATTGTCGTGCATCGTGGACGAGGAAATGAGTGCCGGCGCCTGCGGTGACTGGTGCATCGCGCCGCGAGTCGAAGCCGCGTTCGAGAGCGGCCGCAGCCTGGCTCATTCGCTCTTGTCGATGGTGGGACTGTCGGGACGGATGATCGGCGCCTGACGGCCCATCACGCGCAGGAGCGCGCCGTCCCGCGAAAGGCCTTCGAAGGCGAACCACAGCGCGAGCGAGCCCAGCGCCGGCACGATCTCGTAGATCATGCGGTACATCAGCACGGCGGCCAGCAACTGCTCGGGCGGCACGCCCGGCAGCAACAGCAGCAGCATCGACTCGAGCACGCCGAGTCCGGCCGGCACGTGGCTCAGCACGCCGACCAGCACGCTCGCGAGGTATGCGCCCAGGAACGCGAGATAGCCGATGCCGGCCGCTTCGGGCAACAACAAGTACAGCACCGACGACACCAGGAAAATATCGGCGAGCCCGACGACGAGCTGCAGCGCCGTCATTGCCGGAGTCGGCAGGTTCACGGACCAGCCGCCGAGCTTGATGGGCTGCTTGCGGAACAGGATCAGCAGGACGTATGCCGCGTCTTTGCACAGGCCGATGCAGCCGAGCACGAACAGCCACTGGCTCGAGACGCGGAACATCGGCGCCAGCAGGTCGGCGGCGAACACCAGCGAGATATCGAGCAGGAGCCCGAACCCCAGCGCGTAGGGCATGTTGGCGAGCAGCACGGTCGCGCCGACTTCCGTCGCGGAGAACCCCACGGGCGTGTACATGCGATAGCGCAAGGCGCCGCCGCTCAGCATGGCCTGCCCCACCGCGTGCCCGAGCGGAAAGGCGATATAGGCGGTGAGCATGGGCTTGGCCCGGCCCACGCTGCCTTTCACGTAACGCACGACGACCACTTCGTACAACGCGAGCACCGTGAACGCGCTGGCCACGCAGAACGCAGCCAGGGCGAGCGTCGATGCGGGCACCGCCCTCATCTGCGCCAGGACGTCAGCGAAGCTGATGCGCTGGAACGTGCGCCACAGCACCCACCCGGCGAGCGCGGCCAGCAGCATGCTGACGGCGACACCGGCGTAGGTCTTGAGGCGGCTGCGACGCGGGTCAGGCATCAGTGCTCTCGAAATAATGCGCCGACGAGGAACCGATCCGAGGCACGCACACGCGGTTGCGAGTGATTCTCAATCATGTTTGCAACTGCCCGGCGGTACAAGACGAAACCTATCAGGTCGAATGTGGTCGAACCCACAGCAGGCTACAGGCTGCGTAGAATTCCGCCGTTGGTCGATTGTCCCCTCTCGAGGAGAAGTATCCAAATGTCCGAACAGAAGTTTCCGCGTCGCACGTTGCTGAAGGGTGCGTTGCTCGGCGTCGCGGCAGTGCCCGTGTCCGCCCTGATCAGCCGCACGGCCGATGCAGCCGGCGCCAGGGTCAGCCCGACGGAGCCGCAGGCGAAGTCGCTCGGTTACGTCGAAGACGCGTCGAAGGTCGACGCCAAGGCGAATCCGAACTTCAAGCCCGGCCAGAACTGCGCCAACTGCCTGCAGGCACCCACTGCCAAGCCGGGCATGAAAGAAGTGCCGTGCAATATTTTCGCGGGCCGCCCGGTGGCCGCGAATGGCTGGTGCAAGGTCTACGTCAAGCGGCCGTAATTCTTCCGGCCTCGTCGAGCAGACGAACGGCGCGAGCGGGTCACCGCTTGCGCCGTTTTTTTTGGTGGCGCCGCGATCGCTGCGCACGGCCTGCCTGCCCCTTGAAACGCGCCCGCCGGCGCACATCTAGGCGGCACATGGGGACTGCAGGTGCGGTCCCGGTCAGGAGGTAGCAGTCATGCGAGTCATCAAGTGGGAACCGTTCCGCGACGTCGACGACATGTTCGACCGCGTATTCGCCGAGACCGTGCGACGCTGGCCACGGCAGGCGCAGGTCCAGGCGCAAGCGCGGGAACTGCAGGCCCGTGAATGGGCGCCTGCGGCCGACATCAGTGAAACCGAAGGCGAGTACCTCATCAAGGCAGAGGTGCCCGAGGTGCGCAAGGAAGACGTCAGCGTCACGGTGCAGGACGGCGTGCTGACGCTGGCAGGCGAGCGCCGGCAGGAAAAGCGCGAGGAGAACGAGAAGGTCCATCGCGTCGAGCGGTTCTACGGCTCGTTCGCGCGCCGCTTCGCGCTCCCGGAGAACGCGCACGAACAGGGCATCAGCGCGGAATGCCGCGACGGCGTGATCCTCATCCGTATCCCGAAGCAGCGCGCGCAGGAACAGCAGCCGCGACAGATCGAGATCCACTGAGGTTGCCGCGGCCGCCTCGCCGCGGCTGCAAGCCCAGGACTGTCGGGTATTGGCCGGCGGGAGGGTGCCGCAAGGCGCCCTCGCGCACGCGCATGGCAGGTCGCAGCACGGACTGCGTCGCGCGCGCCTTATAATCCGCCCGCGTCGATCATCCCCATCGGCGGCGAGGCAACGCGACGATGACCACTCCTACGCTGACAAAAGGCACGGCGGATCTCTGCGACGACCACGGCGACCACGTGCAGGTGTGCGAGCCTGCGTTCCACGCCTATGGTGGACGCCGGGCGTTTCACGGCCCGATCAGCACGGTGTTCTGCTTCGAGGACAATTCCCGCGTCAAGGAAGCGGTCGAAAGCCGCGGCGACGGCCGGGTGCTGGTCGTCGACGGCGGCGGCTCGCGCCGGCGTGCGCTGCTCGGCGACAAGCTCGGCCTGGCGGCCGTCAACAACGGCTGGGCCGGGATCATCATTTATGGTTGCATCCGCGACTCCGCGGAACTCGCCCGCATGGACCTCGGCGTGCGCGCGCTCGGCACCGTGCCGCTGCGCAGCGAGAAACGGGGGGCCGGTGAACGCGACGTGCCGGTGCGCTTCGCAGGCGTCACGTTCCGCCCGGGTGAGTTCGTCTACGTCGACGAAGACGGCATCATCGTCGCGGCCGCTCCGCTCTCCTGAACGCCTGGACTGAAATCAACCATGTCACGCACCGTGCATTGCCTGTACCTCAAGCGCGAAGCCCCCGGCCTCGACCGGCAGCCTTATCCGGGCGAACTCGGCAAGCGCATCTTCGACAACATCTCCGCGGAGGCGTGGCGCGCGTGGGTGGGCCACCAGACGATGCTCATCAACGAGTACCGCCTCTCGACCATCGAGCCCAAGGCGCGCAAGTTCCTGGCCGAGGAGATGGAGAAATTCCTGTTCGGCGGCGGCAGCGCCAAGCCGGCCGAGTTCGTCGCGCCCGAGCCGAGGGAATGACCGGCGACCGGCTGGCGCGGCGCTGCATCGCCGGCGGCGCGGCCCTGATGCTGGCCGCGGTGATCCTGGGCGCTTTCGGCGCCCACGGTTTGCAGTCGGTGCTGACGCCGAAGCAACTCGCCAGTTACGTCACCGGCGTCACGTACCAGCAACTGCACTCGCTGGGCCTGGTGCTGATCGGCGTGATCGCGTGCGTAACACCCCCGTCGCCATGGCTCCAGCGCGCCGCGATCCTGTTCCTGGTCGGCATCGCGCTGTTCTCGGGTTCGATTTACGCCATGACGTTCGGCGCACCGCGGTGGTTGGGGATGGTCGCGCCGGTGGGCGGCACCAGCTTCATGCTCGGCTGGGCCGCGATTGCGGCTCACGCCCTGCGCGCCCGGGGCGCAGCCGCCGGCAACGCGTCCTAGGGAAGCTCTGCACAGGTCCGCAAGTGACGCGTTGCGTGCGCTCGATCCGGTGCCTGTCACCGAGCTCTCAAGGTCAGCCGCGCCGGTTTCCAATTCGGCACCGTGCGTCTAACACGCGAGGGTGACCAGTCGCTGGCGCGTCCGACCCGGGACCGTTCCCCGAGCTTGGAAAGGCAGACTCGCGCTCTGGGAACGGTCCCGGGTCGGACGCGTTGCGACATGCCAGCCTGCGACGCTGCCAGAGCGCTCGGTCCGGTGCCTGTCACAGAGCGCGTGTCTGCCTTTCCAAGCTCGGTGACAGGCACCGGATCGAGCGCACGCAACGCGTCACTTGCAGACCTGTGCAGAGCGTCCCTAGCGCGGAATTCTGCCGAGCAGCGTGGCGATGGGCTTCGGCACGCCCACTGCAGCCGGCGCCGCGACGTCGTACCAGCGGTAGCGGTCATCGTCGCGCAGCGCAGACGACTTGCCGCCGCACTGCACCAGCAGCGGCTTCAACTCATAGTCGAAGTGACTGAACGCGTGGTTGAGCGGCGCCTCCGCCTGCGCCGCCGACGGGCGCGAAAGATGCTCGCGGCACCACTGCTCTGCATGCTCGCGCGTGGGAAACTCCGGCAGTCCCCACAGCCCGCCCCAGATTCCGGTCGGTGGCCGCCGCTCGAGCAGCACGTTGGTGCCGCGCTGCGCGAGCAGCACCCACGCCGCGCGGCTCGGCCGCGACTTGCGCGGCCTGGGCGCAGGAAACTGGCGCTGCGTGTCGTCGCGGCGCGCAATGCACGCAGCCGTCAACGGGCACAGCAGGCACGCGGGATTCGCGCGTGTGCAGACCGTCGCGCCCAGGTCCATGATCGCCTGGGTGTAGTCATCGACGCCTGCGTGCGGCGTGCAGGCTTCGGCCAGCGCCCAGAGCTCGCGCTCCACTGCCGTGTCGCCCGGGTAGCCCGCGACCGCAAAGTAACGCGCCAGCACACGCTTCACGTTGCCATCCAGGATCGCATGCCGCTCGCCGCGCGCGAGCGCGAGGATCGCGCCGGCCGTGGACCGCCCGATTCCCGGCAATTGCACGACTTCGTCGATCGACGCCGGGAAGTCGCCGGCGTAACGCTGCACCAGGATCTGCGCGGTCCGCTGCAGGTTGCGCGCCCGCGCGTAGTACCCGAGGCCCGACCAGAGGTGCAGCACTTCGTCGGCCTGCGCATGGGCGAGGTCCTGCACCGTGGGGAAGCGCGCCATGAAGCGTTCGTAGTACCCGATGACGGTGCCGACCTGGGTCTGCTGCAGCATGATCTCGGAGACCCACACCCGGTACGGCGTGCGGTCGCGCTGCCAGGGCAGGTCCTTGCGCCCGTCGATCGCGTGCCACCGCAGGAGGGCCGGAGCGAGATCCGCGGCGGTCACGAAGCGCAGTCGAGCGCGCGGTCGCCGGCACCGGCCCGGCAGCCGTCCGGATAACCGTACTGCTTCCAGTAGTCGACGAGTCCGATCCGTTGCGCGAGATCGGAGAATCGCGGGTCGCTGCGGAATCGACGCACTTCGGGCGACCAGAGGCGCAGCAGGTTCAACGTGTGCGCCCAGGCCATGCGATCTTCATCGAGCATGTCGTCGATGATCTGGTAGACGAGGTCGGTCTGGCCCAGTTGCAGGTAGGGCTCGATCAGGTCGACCTGCCGCGCAACCTTGGGGTCGACGGCGCGCAGCTTGGCAACGATCGCCGGCCGCTGCGCAGGGTTGGCGATGGCGTCGACGTACGGGCCCAGCTCGGGCTTCAGTTCGTCCGGCACGTTCGCCCTGCGCGAGCAGCAGGCGCTTCGCCTCTTCCCACTGGCCGCGGCGCATGGCCACCGTCGCGCCAACACCATCACTGCCGCTGCTGAGGCCCAGCTCCCGCGCGAGCTTCGCGTAGCGCAATGCGGCGTCGTCCTCGCCGCGCATCAGGTACGTGCTGCTCAGGTTCGACGCCAGCACGGGCGAAGTCGGATCGAGTTCGTAGGCGCGCCGCGCCTGCTCCAGGGCGGCATCGAGGCGGCCCACCTTGCTGAGCAGGATCGAGTACCAGTGATGCGGCGTGGGTTCGTTCGGCTCGAGCGAGATCGCAAAGAAGAAGCCGGACTCGGCGTCCAGCAGGTTGCCCTTGCCGGAATTGCTCTGCGCCAGCACCGCGTGCGCCTCGCCGATGTTGGGATCGAGCGCGAGCGCCTGGCGCGCCGACTGCTGCGCCAGGCCCGAGAATTTCGGCTCGTCCGCGATGTCCTTGGTGTAGCCCGGCAGCACCACGTAGGCCGACGCGAGCGCCGCATGTGCCCGGGCGAACGCAGGGTCACGGGCGAGCGCCGCCTGGTACATGTCGATCGCACGCATCAGGTTGTCTTCGCCGCGCCGTTTCCAGATGGCCCGCCCCTGCAGGTAGAGCTCGTATGCCTCGACGTTCTGCGTCGGCGCCTGGTCGCGCTGCGCGAGCGCCTGCTCGTTGGGCGCCAGCTCGATCCTGAGCTTGTCGACGATCGCTTTCGCGATCTCGTCCTGCACCGCGAAGATGTCCTGCAGCTTGCGGTCGTAGGTTTCGGACCAGAGGTGGAAGCCCGTCTCCGTGTCGATCAACTGCGCCGTGACGCGCACCTGCTCACCGGACTGCCGCACGCTGCCCTCGAGCACGGTCTCGACGCCGAGTTCCCTGCCGACCTCGCGGATGTCGACGTTGCGCCCTTTGAATGCGAATGCCGACGTGCGCGCCGCAACCTGCAGCCCCGGCACGCGAGCCAGCAGGTTGAGCAGTTCTTCCGACATGCCGTCGCTGAAGTAGTCCTTGCTCGCGTCGCCGCTCAGGTTCGTGAACGGCAATACCGCGATCGAGTTGTGCTTGCCGGACGCTTCGGCGCGACCGAGCCCGCGCTCGTAGAGCAGGTAACCCAGCCCGGCCATCGCGAGCAGCACCGCGACGCCGAAGGCGGCACGGGTACGAAACTGCATCTGCGGGCGGCTTGCGTCCGCAGGCAACGGCTCGGTGCGCTGGATGCCCGTCGGGCTGACGTCGAAGACCCAGGCCAGCACCATCGCGATCGGGAAGCCCGCCAGCAGGAACACGACCAGGAAGGTCATCGCCCATTCCGGCACGCCCAACGCGGGCAGCACGACGGAGGCAGACTCCGTGACCGCCCATGCGACTGCGCCGTACGCGACGGCCACCTTGCCGACGCGACGGCGCCTGATTTCAGCGAGGAAAGCCATGGGCTGCCTGTATCGTCATTCCCACCCTGGGTCAGACAGCGACATTGTCGCTCAATCCGCCACGCGATCGAATCCCGGCAAGCTACTTCCGGCAGACACCGACGTCGCCGTTCAGCGTCTTGATCCTTACGCGCGCGGTGCCGGTGCCTTCGCGGTGGCGCCACTCGCGGCCCGGCGCGTATTCGCTCGTGCGCACGGCCTTGGGGCCGAAGCAGTTGCGGATCTCGCCGTTGAAGCTCGAGACCTCGAATTCCGCGCCCAGCGGGCCGGTCAGGTCAAGCCGGACGTCGCCGCTGATGCTCTCGATGTCCACGCGCGCATCCGCCGCCAGTTGGCCGGTCACCGCCAGGTCGCCGCTCGTGGAACGCAGCCGCGACCGCGTGATCTCGCCCACGCCCAGCGTGAAATCGCCGCTGACGGTGCTGCCGTTCACCTCGCCCGCCACGCGGCTCGCGCGCACGTCCCCGCTGACCGTCGTGATCGACACGAGCCCCTTCCGGGCCGAACCCGCGATCTCGACGTCGCCGCTCACCGTGCGGCACTCGATGTCCTCGCCGCTCGCCTCGGTGCGCAGGTTGCCGCTCACGGACTGCAGTCGCTGCATGCCCGCCACGCCCTGGGCCGCCACGTCGGCGCTCACCGTGTTGATGGACAGCGTGGATCCCGCCGGCACCTTGACGATCAGGTCGGTGTCGTCGACGTCGTAGGACCGTGACGGCAGCACCACCTTGATGCGGGTGACCTTGTCGCCCTTGGTGAAATCGAGGCGCTCGGTGCCCTTGCCCAGCTCGCCCGTGATCTCGACCTCGTTGCGGTCCCAGCCCGTGACGATCACGCTGCCCGCGGTGTTCGAGATCTCGACCAGCCCGGCCGGATCGGCCGCCGTGCGCTTGTTGATCGGCGTGCCGGCCGCGGCGGCCAGCGGCAGCGCGAGGCCGAGCGTGAACGCGCAGGACACGAGCCTGCTGGCGTGGATGTTGCGGGTGGCGGTCGTGGTTCTCATAACTGCATCCTCTTCTCGCCCGTCGGCGCGGGTCCGCGCTGGAGGCTATCGGTCAACTGGTTCACGTTCGACAACACGGCGAGTTCGTCCTGGTAGGTCTTGAGCAGCAGCTCTTCGAGCAGCGGGTCGCCCGGCTGCGCCGCGAGCGCGGCATTGATCTCGTCGGCGGCACGGCGCATCTCGCCCAGGTTGAACTCGAGCTTCGCGCGCGCGGAGGGCGGCATGTTGGCGATGCGTTCGTCGAGCATCCGCGTCAGCTGCTCCCGGGCCACGAGGTACTCGCTGTCCAGCCTGCCCGTCGGGCCGAACGCGGCGGGAAGCACACTCGCGCCACCCTGCGCCAGGTCCGGTGCTGCGCGGGAAGGCTGGCTGGCAGACTGGCCGGCGAACTGGCCAGCCGGCGGGCGCCTGTCGAGCAGGCTTGCGGTAAGCAGAGACGAACCTGCGACCAGCACCAGCGCCGCGGCGGCTTGCCAGGCCCAGGCGGGCCGACGTGTCACACGCTGCAGCGGCACAGCGGCTTGTTGCTCGAGGCGGGCAGCGATGCCCGGCCACAGGTCGCGGCCCGGTTCCACCTCGAGCGACAATTCACGCAGTTGCGCGTCGAGTTGTGGTTCTGGTTGTGGCTTTGGGCCCAACGGCGTGCGCTCGTCGTGCGTCATGCTTCATCTCCATGTCCTAGCCGCGCCTGCAGCAGCGCGCGCGCCCGGTGCAGCTGCGCCTTGCAGGTCCCGACGGCGACGCCGAGCATCTGCGCGGCTTCCTCGTGCGAGTGGCCGTACAACCCCACCAGCACCAGCACGTGCCGGGCGCCCGCGGGCAGTCCCGCAATCGCCGCTTCCACGTCGCGGCTGCGACCCGGATCGTCGCCCAGCGGATCCGCCAACCGGTCCGCCACCTCGCGCTCGATCGAATCACCCTCGCCCAGCAGTTCCTGGCGGCGCCGCACCTGCTGCAACACCGTGTTGACGGCGATGCGGTGCAGCCAGGTGCCGAACGTGCTGCGTGTCTCGAACTGGCCGAGATTGCGCCAGGCCTGCACGAAGGCTTCCTGCACGCAGTCCTCGGCGGTCGCCGCGTTGCCCGTCATGCGCAGGCACACGGCGTACACGCGGGCGGCATGACGTCGATAGAGCTGTTCGAAAGCAGGGGTCGAGCCGCCCGCGGCAGACGCGACCAGTTGCCGCTCGGCGGCGGCATCCCGCGCACGCTGCAACTCGTCCACGACAGCCACCGACTGCAACAAGAGTCACCTCGCTGATCCCCGTCGCACCGTGCAGGCGGGTCAGGCATCCGACACGCGCCGACTGGCGGCCCGGTCGTGCCCCTACGTCCAGTCAGATGCGGCACCGGCGCGAAAGGTTTACGGGGCTCGCCTGAGCGAGCCGTGACCGCACGCCCGCCGGCGGGGCTCAGTGCCCCTGAGCTCCCTGCAGGAAGTCGACGGTGGCGCCGAGCAGCGTCTTGAGTGCGACGGGCAGCGAACCCTCGTCGACGAAAAACTGCGGCGAGTGGTTGCTCGGCGCCGTTGCCGCATTCTGGCCTGGCGGCGTCACGCCGACGAAATAGAAGAACGCCGGCACCACGCTGCCGTAGTAGGCGTAGTCCTCGGAACCCGTGACGAACGGCATCACCGTCACTTTGTCGCGGCCGGCCACTCGCTGCAGCGAGGCAACCGCACGCGCGGTGAGCGCCGGATCGTTCACGACCACAGGATTGGGATCTTCGCCCAGCTCGAATTCGACGGTGGCGCCCTGCGCGGCGGCGACGCCTTCTGCAGTGCGCTTGATGCTGTCGATGATCTGCGTCCTGACCGCCGGGTCGAACGTGCGGAAGGTGCCGACCATCTCGACCGACTCGGGAATGATGTTGTTGCGGATGCCGCCCTTGATCGCGCCGACCGAGACCACCGCGGGGTACCGCGTGATGTCGACCTGGCGGCTCACGATCGTCTGCATCGCGCCCACGATCTGCGCTGCCGTGACGATGGGATCGACGCCGTTCCAGGGTCGCGAGCCGTGGGTCTGCCGGCCCTTCACGACCATCTTGAAACGGTCAGACGCCGCCATCAGCGAGCCTTCGCGATAACCGATCAGACCCGTATTCAACGCCGACCACAGGTGCAGCCCGAGCATGGCATCGGGCTTGGTGGTGGCGAACAGCCCTTCGTCCAGCATCAGGCTCGCGCCGCCGCGCTCACCGTCGGGCGCGCCTTCTTCGGCCGGCTGGAACACGAACATCACCGTGCCGGGCAGCTCGGCCTGCATGCCCGCCAGGACTTTTGCCGCTCCGAGCAGGACAGCCGTGTGCCCGTCGTGGCCGCAGGCATGCATGACGCCCACCTTCTCGCCGCGGTACTCGGCCGTCGCCACCGACTTGAACGGCACGTCCACCTGCTCGGTGACGGGCAGCGCATCCATGTCGGCGCGCAACGCGATCGTCGGGCCGGGCTTGCCGCCGCGCAGGATGCCGACCACGCCTGTGTGCGCGATGCCGGTGCGCACTTCGAGCCCCATCGCGCGCAGCTGTTCGGCCACGATCTTCGAGGTGCGGACTTCACGGTTGCTGAGTTCCGGGTGCTGGTGGAAGTCGCGGCGCCAGGCGAGGACCTGCGGCATGGCAGCGGTCGCGGCCGCCTGCAGGTTCGCGTCGCTGACAGCGGCCGCGGCGGGGCCCGCAGCAACCAGGAGCCACAGCAATGACGAAGTCGCGACGATGCGTTGATTCATGGTGCAGGCCCGGGTAGCAAGGAACGAAGTGCCGCAGCATACTGCACGCACCGCATCGACAGTGAGACCGAGATGACCCCACGACGCACGTCGATTGCGGCCCTTGCCGCAGCGAGCCTGATCCTCATGAGCACCAGCATGCCGCCGGCCCAGGGCCAGTCCTACTCTCCCGCGATCGCGCGTTCGATCGCCAAGACGCAGAAGCCGCCGCTGCACGGCCAGCACTGGATGGCGATCACCGGCAAGCCCCTCGGCGCGACGGCGGGCGCGATGATGTTCCAGCGCGGCGGCAACGCCGTCGATGCCGCATGCGCGATGATCGCCGCGACTTCGACCATGTGGGACGTGCTGCACTGGGGCGGCGAAACCCAGGCGCTGGTGTATGACCCGCGCAGCAAGAAGGTGATCGCCATCAACGGGCTCGGCGTCGCCCCCACCGGCGCGACGCCAGAGTTCTACAAGTCCAAGGGGTTCAAGTTTCCGCCCGCCTATGGCCCGCTCGCGGCGGTGACGCCGGGCACGCCGGGCGGCCTGATCCTGATGCTGCAGGAGTACGGCACGCTGTCGCTCGCGGAGGTGCTGCAACCCGCGATCGAACTGGCCGACGGTTATCCGATCGACGGCGAGACCGCCGACCTCATCGAACGCTGGAAGACCAAGCTCAGCGAATGGCCGTACTCGAAGCAGGTCATGCTGCCGCACGCGGGCGCTGAACGCGAAGCCCCGCGCGCCGGCGAGATCTTCCGCCAGCCCGATCTCGCCGCCACCCTGCGCAAGATGGTGGAGGCCGAGCAGCAGGCGCTGGCTGCCGGCAAGTCGCGCAAGGAGGCACTGCAGGCCGCCTACGACCGCTTCTATCGCGGCGACATCGCGCAGGAATTCGTGCGTGGCACGCAGGAACAGGGCGGCCTGATCACCCTCGCCGACCTCGCGAACTGGAAGCCGATGATCGAGCAGCCGCTCTCGACCAAGTACCGCGGCACCGACGTCTACAAGCTCGACGTGTGGACGCAGGGCCCGGCCCTGCTGCAATCGCTCAACATCCTGGAGAACTTCCCGCTGCGCTCGCTGGGCTACAACAGCGCGAACTACATCCACACGGTCTACCAGGCGATGAACCTCGCCTTTGCCGACCGTGACTTCTATTACGGCGACCCGTACTTCCCGCCCGCAGAGCCGACGCTGGGCCTGCTGTCGAAGGAGTATGCCAAGCAGCGCGCCGCGACGATCAAGCCCGACCGCAACGACGCCACCGCGGGCCCCGGCGACCCCTATCCGTTCCAGGGCGACAAGAATCCTTTCGCGGCCCAGTTGCAGCAGCAGCGCAAGGCCGCGCTCGACGCGCTCGACCGGACCGAACTCACGGCGCAGCAACTCGCGGATTTCGAAGCCGGCTTCAAGAGCGGCACGACGACCGTGATCGCGGCCGACGACAAGGGCTGGCTCGTCGCCGTGACACCGAGCGGCGGCTGGGTGCCGGCGACGATCGCGGGCCGGACCGGCATCGGGCTGAGCCAGCGCATGCAGTCGTTCGTGCTCGATCCCGCACTGAACCCGTTCAACGTCGTCGCACCCGGCAAGCGTCCGCGCGTGACGCTGACGCCGAGCCTCGCGCTCAAGGACGGCAAGCCGTGGCTCGCCTTTGCCGTGCAGGGCGGCGATTCACAGGACCAGAACCTGCTGCAGTTCTTCCTGAACGTGCACGACTTCGGGATGACGCCGCAGGAAGCCGCCGAAGCCGCCAACTTCAACAGCTACCAGATGCGGGCGTCGTTCGACCAGCATGAATCGCAGCCGGGCCGCATCGTGCTGAACACGGCGATGCCGCAGTGGGTGACCCGCGAACTCATCGCGCGCGGCTACAAGCCGGAGTTCGAGGCCCGCACGTCGGGCCCGATCAACGCGATCCTGATCGACCCCGAGAACGGCTCGTTCTGGGGTGGCTCGAGCAATCACGGCGAGGATTACGGCATCGGCTGGTAAGTTGGCGCCGGTTGTCCGACAGCCGGCCAGATAAGGTCCCGCACGCGGGCGCGGCGAAGCGGAGCCGCTCTCCGCGCGCTGCGCCGTAGGAACCGCAGGCCAGGCTCGGTACTCTGGCTGTTGTATGGACAGCACGCTACTGATGCCGATCGCAATGCTGCAGGGCCTCTGGCTGCTGCAACGCACGCCACGGCTGCCCGTACCCAGCGGGTGCGCCGGCCGCATCGGCTCGAGGCCGGGCGCGCCGCTGCGCGTCGTCGGTCTCGGCGATTCGATCATGGCCGGCACGGGCGTGAGCGAGCAGCGCCACTCGCTCACGGCCTGCTACGCGCAACTGCTGCAGGATCGCATGCACCGCGACGTCGAGTGGCAGGTTCATGGCCACAACGGAGCCACCTCCGCAGCGGTGCTGCGCACCGTCGCGCCCACCGTGCCGTCGGCGCACGTCTACCTGCTGTCAGTCGGGGTCAATGACGTGACGTGGGGTGTCGAACCCGCCCGGTTCTCGCGCAACCTGGAGTCACTGGTACGACTGCTGCGGGACAAATCGCCGCGCGCCGCGATCCTCTTCGGTGGCCTGCCCCCGCTCGAATGCGTCCCGGCCTTGCCCTGGCCCCTCAGGCCGATCATGGCGCAACGAGCCCGCGAACTGCAGCGGGCGGCGACCCTGGTCGCAGCACGCAACGAGCGTGTGTGGTGTTTCGACTTCCCGCCGGTCATGCCCGCGGAGCAGTTCGCCAGCGACGGCTTTCACCCGGCGGAGGCCGCCTGCGAACGCTGGGCCGCCGGCCTGCTCGAGCTCTGGTCGCCGGCGCACTGAACCGCTTTCAACCCGACGTGGCCAGTTGCTCGCGGTGATACAGCCGGGCTGCGACGAACCAAACGACGCCGACGACTGCAAAGGCCGCCCCCAGGTTGACGGCCCATTCGAGCGCGGTGATCGGCTCCGAGCGCAACACGCGCAGGATCAGCTGGTTCTGCCCGAGGAACGGCACCGCCAGCATCCACAGCTGGGTGCGCACAGGCGCCACCATCAGCACTAGCGTCGGGATCATCGGCAGGAACATCAGCAGCGGCAGGTAGCCCTGCGCCTCGCGATAGCTGCGCGCGAACGCGGCCAGGGCCGTCAGCAGCGTGGCGCCGAGCAGCACGATGGGCAGGATCGTCACGAACAAGCGCAGCAAGCCAGCCGGCCCGACCGCGAAGGACGAATCGATGCCCCCGCTCGGCACGACCGCGAATGCCAGGCGATAGGCGATGAGCGTGACGGCGAGCGACAGCAGCGAGAACGCCGAGGTCGCCAGGATCTTGGCGCTGATGATGGTCTCGCGCGCGACGGGCGTGGCCAGCAGCGGCTCGAGCGACTGCCGCTCCCGTTCACCCGCCGTCGAATCGATCGCGAGTTGCATGCCGCCGATGAATGCGAGCAGCAGCAACAGGTACGGCAGGATCTGCTGCGAAAGATCGAACCGGGCCGCGGGAGACGCCACGTCGCGAATGCCCACTTGCAGGGGACTCGCCACCGAAGGGTGGATGCCGCGCGCCACGAGACGCAGGGTGCCGACGGTGTCGCTGTAGCCGTCGAGCAGGCCGCGGACGCGCGACACGGCCATGCCCGAATCGAGCGGCCGCGAGCTGTCGAAGACCATCTCCACGTGTGCTGGCCGGCCTGCCCGCCAGTCCGCGCCATACTGCTCGCCGATCCTGAGCACGACTTCGTATTCCTGGCGGCGCACGGCGGCATCGACGTCCGCGGGCGGCGCCAGCACCTTGACGTTGTGCGTACCGAGCCACGTGACCAGGTTGGGGGCATGCTCCGCACCGACGATGGGCAGGCGCAGCGGCCCCTCGAGCTGCTGTGCCTGCTTGCGCGCACTGAGCGCATTGGTGCCGGCGAGGACGAGCGGAATCGCGAGCGGCATCACCACGAATGCGACCAGGACCATCCGGCGGTCGCGAAACGCGTCGAGCAACTCCTTGCGCAGGATCGTCCACAGCGCGTTCATGCGAAGAGCCCTTCGTCAGTGCCGATCGCCTTTACGAACGCGTCCTCGAGGTTGGTGCAACCCGTTGCCGCACGCAGTTCGTCCGGGGTTCCATCCGCTGCGACGCGGCCCCGCGCGATGACGACGATCCGGTCACAGAGCTGCGCCACCTCCTGCATGATGTGGCTCGACAGCAGCACGCAACGACCCTCGTCGCGCAGCGCCAGCAGGAACCCGCGCAGCGACCGGGTGGTCATGACGTCGAGACCGTTGGTGGGCTCGTCCAGCAGCACGTTGCGCGGGTCGTGCACGAGCGCACGCGCAATCGCGGTCTTGGTGCGCTGGCCCTGCGAGAAACCCTCGGCGCGGCGCTCGATGAAGTCGTGCATCCCCAGCGCGTCGACGAGCCGCCCGGTGCGTTGCGCGATCAGGCTGGCGTCCATCCCCTGCAGCTGGCCGAAGTATTCGATGTTCTCGCGCGCCGTGAGGCGCTTGTAGATGCCGCGGGCATCGGGCAGCACGCCGAGCCGCGCGCGCACCTGCGCTGGCTCGAGGGCGGGATCGACGCCGTCGACGAGCACGCGTCCGGACTCCGGCCGCATCAGCGTGTAGAGCATGCGCAAGGTGGTCGTCTTGCCGGCGCCGTTCGGTCCCAGCAGGCCGGTGACCTGTCCATCGCGCGCGGTGAAACTCACGCCTGCGACGGCCTGCACCCGCCCGGTGGGCGAGGCAAAGCTCTTGTGCACGTCCTCGACCTGGATCATCGCGCGCTCCGCAGCATCAGGGCCCCCAACCGTAGGCGCCGGTGAACGGCGGCGAGTACTGCAACTGCTCGAGACACGCGCCATCGAGCGCGCGTGCGTCTGCCCGCGCGATGAAATCGGCCACCAGCCGCGGAGCGCAGCCGACGCCCATGACCGTGTGGCCCTGGCCGCGCAGCACGAAGTGGCGCGCATTCGGCAGCGTGCTTTGCACCTCGGTGCCGTAACGCGGCGGCGTGACGGGGTCGAGTTCACCTGACAGCAGCAGCACGGGCCGGTCTGATTGCACGGGCTGGTGGAAATCGCCGGGCACAGGCCCCCGCGGCCACACCGCACACTGCGCCTGCGTGAAGGTGACGAACTCGACGCCCAGGAGGGTGCCGGCATCGGCAGGGTTGGCACGCATCCACGGCGCATCCTCGGCACAGCTCACGGAGAGCTGCAGCGGGATGTAGATCTGCTCGCCGACCAGCTGCTCCATCATGCGCGACTGCGCCATCAGCGTGTCGTAGCGGCCGCCGACGGCTTCGGCCAGCAGCATCGGCACCATGCCGAACAATTGCGGCGCGTAAGAGTAGAAGCGCACCACGGCCGTGAGCGCCGCTTCGTTCAGTTCATCCTCGCGGATTTCGTTGCTGAGCGGATCGCGGTACGAGACGCGCTGCGGCTGTTCGCGCAGGCGCTGCCGCAATTCGTCCAGCTTGGCGCGGGGCGAGCCAAAGCGCCGCTTGCACTCGGCATCGGCGTCGCAACGAGCGAACTGCGCGTTGACCGCGTCCTCGAGGTTGCGGGCGTGGTCGGCGCCGAGGATCAACGTCGGCGGCACCACCGCGTCGAGCACCAGCGAGCGCACGGACGCCGGATGGCGCCGCAGGTACTCGAGCCCGACGCGCGTGCCGTACGAACCGCCGATCAGGTTGAACTGCGCGACGCCCAGTGCGCGACGCACGTCCTCGAGATCGGCCACGTAATCGCTGGTGGTGTACGCACGCAGGTCGACGTCCGGACCGATCTCGTCGCGGCACGCGACCGTGAGCCGCCGCGCCTCGTCGACACTGCTCGTGTCGAGCGTGCGCAGCGCCACGGGATCGAGCGTGCGCGGGCACTCGAGGGGGCGGGACCTGCCCGTGCCCCGCTGGTCGACCAGCAGCACGGAGCGCTGCCGCAACACGTCGCGGAAGGCGTGTTGCACCGTGGGAAACGACTGCAGCGCCGACTGGCCGGGGCCTCCGGCCAGGAAGACCACCGGATCCAGCGCCGGGTTCTTCGCGACGCTCGGGACCCAGGCGATGGCGAGATCGATCTGGCGTCCGCCCGCGAGCGACCGGTTCTCCGGAACCCGCAACGTCGCGCAGCGAGCCGCGACGGTCTGTGCCTGGCCCGACTGCGCGAGGGTGCAGGGGCTGAACGTGAGGCTGCCGTAGGTCGTCGTGACCGCCGGCGGTTCCTGCCCGGCCACAGCCAGGCCGCCTGGAACGGCGAGAGCGAAACAGACTAGAGCGCGAATGACCTGCAGGAAATTCATCGAATCCTTCCGCACGACCGGCGCGCGCAACGTACACGGGCCCGAGGGTGTTCGCCAGCGGATTGGGCTAGGATGCGACGATGCACCCATCGATGCCCCCGGTCACCCGGACCCTGCTGATCCTGAACGTGGCGATTTTCGCCCTGCAGTACGTCATGGGCCCGTTCCTGCTGCGCTGGTTCGCGCTCTGGCCGCCGGCCTCGGCGCAGTTTCCGGGCGCGCCAGGGTTCGAGGTGTGGCAGCTGCTCACGTATGGCTTCCTGCACGGTGGACTCACCCACCTGTTCTTCAACATGTTCGCGTTGTACATGTTCGGCGGCGAGATCGAGCGACTGTTCGGCGCCCGCCGCTTCGTCACCTACTACCTGGTGTGCGTCGTCGGCGCGGCGATCGCCCAGCTGGTGGTCATCAGCAACATCGACTCGCGGCCCGTCCCCACCGTGGGCGCGTCGGGCGGCGTGTTCGGCCTGCTGCTGGCCTTCGGCATGGCGTTTCCGCAGCGGCGCATCATGCTGCTGTTCCCGCCGATCCCGATGCCGGCCTGGCTCTTCGTCACCCTTTACGGCCTGCTCGAGCTGTACCTGGGCGTCACCGGCTCGGGACAGGGTATCGCGCATTTCGCGCACCTCGGCGGCATGGTGGCTGGATTCATCCTGCTGCTGCGCTGGCGGGGCGACCGCCGCGCGCTCTGACCCCGGAGACCTGCTGTCATGGCCATGCATCCGAAATCGAAGACCCGTCGAAAGCCTTCCAGTATGGAAACCGCCAAGTTAGACGCGTCTCCCATCATGGAGCGCAACCAGGTCAGCCGCACCGAGGCTGAGGCCGCGATACGCACGCTGCTGCGCTGGGCCGGGGAAGATCCCGCTCGCGAAGGCCTGCTCGACACGCCGAAGCGTGTCGTCGACGCCTATACCGACTGGTTCTCGGGCTACGCCATCGACCCGCGCGAGTACCTGCTGCGCACCTTCGAAGAAACGTCCGGTTACGACGAGATGGTCGTGCTGCGCGACATCGAGTTCGAGTCGCACTGCGAGCATCACATGGCGCCCATCATCGGGCGCGCGCACGTGGGCTACCTGCCCACGGGCAAGGTGGTCGGCATCAGCAAGCTCGCCCGCGTGGTGGACGTGTTCGCGCGCCGCTTCCAGGTGCAGGAAAAAATGACCGCCGAGATTGCCCGCTGTATCAACGACGTGCTGATGCCGCAGGGCGTGGGCGTCGTGATCGAAGCCGCGCACGAATGCATGACCACCCGGGGCATCCACAAGCGCGGCGTGTCGATGATCACCTCGAAGATGCTCGGCTCGTTCCGGTCGGATGCCCGCACCCGCAACGAGTTCCTGACGTTCATCGACATCCGCGACCGCCGCTGAGCCGCCGCCACACCAAACGCGGATTCCGCGCAAGACTGGCCGGGAAGCAGCCACTGCGGCATATTGTCGCGCCCGGCACGGATCCAACCGTCGCGACCGGGTCGGCACCGGAGCCCCGGCGCCACGACGACGGAGCGCCGGGAGCGTCTCGTGCCTGCACTTTCCACCGTTCATCATCCGCTGTACCAGCTGCGCCGGACCCCGTTTCACCCGCGCACGTCCGAACTGTGCCTGCCACACAACTGGCGCCGCTGGGGCGGCTGCCTCGCCGTGGGCTCGTACGACCTCGGGCTCGACCGCGAGTACTGGGCGATCCGCAACCACGCCGCGCTGATCGACATCTCGCCGCTGATCAAATACGAGATCACCGGCCGTGACGCGGCGCGCCTGCTGCACCGCCTGACCCCTCGCGACATCCACAAGCTGCAGGTCGGGCAGGTCTACTACACCGGCTGGTGCGACGACGACGGCAAGCTGCTGGACGACGGCACGGTGACGCGCATCGACGAGCAGGCCTACCGCCTCACTGCCGCCGAGCCGCAGTTGCGCTGGCTGCACATGAACGCAGTCGGCATGGATGTGGCAGATTGTCGAAGTCACCGAGCAGATGGCGGCGCTCAGCCTGCAGGGACCCAAGTCGCGCACCATCCTGAACCACGCGTGCGAGCAATCGGTCGACCCGCTCAAGTACTTCCGCATGGCGTTCAACTCGATTGCCGGCAGACGGGTGTCCGTTTCGCGCACTGGCTACACCGGCGACCTGGGTTACGAGATCTGGATGGACGCCGCCGATGCGCTCGTCGTCTGGGACGCGCTGATGGCCGCGGGACACGACTATGGCATCACGCCCACCGGCATCCTGGCCATGGACATGGCGCGTGTCGAAGCCGGCCTGTTCATGCTGGACGTCGACTACACCCCGGCCAGTCACGCCTGGATCCCGGGCCAGCGGTCGTCGCCCTACGAAATGGGCCTCGGCTGGACCGTGAGCCTCGACAAGCAGGGCTACTTCGTCGGCCGCCGCGCGCTCGAACGCGAACACCGCGAAGGGTCGAGCTGGAAGATGGTCGGCCTCGAGATCGACTGGGAGGGGCTCGAGCGCGAGTACGCCGCGGTCGGCATGCCGCCGCAGATTCCCGCCTCGGCCGTGCGCGGCAGCATCCCGATTTACGCGGGCCCGCGGCAAGTGGGCTACGCCTCGACCAGCACGTGGTCGCCGGTGCTGAAGAAGTACATCGCGCTCGTGCACCTGCAGCGCCCGCACTTCGAGCCGGGCTCGAAGGTCGAGATCGAAGTCACCGTGGAGCACCACCGGCGGCGGTCGCCTGCGACCGTGGTCGCGCTGCCGTTCTACGAACCCGAGTGGAAGAAGAAATAACGTGGCCAGCAATACCTACGACGCCCTCGTCATCGGCGCCGGCCACAACGGCATGATCGCCGCGGCCTACCTCGCGCGCGCCGGCAAGAAGGTCTGCGTGCTGGAGCGGCGTGAAATCGTCGGCGGCGCCGCCGTCACGGAAGAAATTTTTCCCGGCTACCGCTTTTCCGAATTCTCGTACGTGGTGAGCCTGCTGCGGCCCGAGATCATCCGCGACCTGCAGTTGCCGCGGCACGGCCTGAAGATCCTGCCGTTGCCGAGCACGGTCACCCCGCTCGACAACGGCGATTACCTCGCGGGCTGGGACGATCACGACCTGACCCGCCGCGAGATCTACCGTCATTCGCCCCGGGATGCGGAGGCCTACGACGAGTACTCGCGCGTGATGGCGCGCGCGGCCAAGGCGATCAAGCCGATCATCGGGCTGGTGCCGCCCGACCCGTCTTCGCTCAGCTGGCGCGACATGAAGGGCCTGCTCAAGCTCGGCCAGTACGGCCGTTCGTTGAGCGAGCACGAGATCTACCGCATCGCCAAGCTGGTGACGCAGTCGTCGGCCGACCTGCTCGAGGAATGGTTCGAGCTCGACCCGCTGAAAGGCACCAAGGCGGCGAGCGGCATCATCGGCACGTACCTCGGCCCGCGTTCGCCGGGCACAGCCTATGTGCTGCTGCACCATTACATGGGCGAGATCGACGGTGCGTTCCGTGCCTGGGGATTCGCCAAGAACGGCACGGGCGGCGTGACGGCGGCCATTGCCGCGTCGGCGCGCGCGCTCGGAGTCGAGATCCGCACCAATGCCGCCGTGGACAAGGTGATCGTCAAGGGCGGTCGCGCCGCCGGCGTCGCGCTGGCCAACGGCGACGAGTTCCACGCCAAGGTGGTCATGTCCGCGGCTGATCCCAAGCGCAGCTTCCTGCAGTTCGTCGACCAGCAGCACTTCCCGGACGAGTTCGTGCAGGCGATCCGCAACTTCCGCGTCCGTGGCTCGTCGGGCAAGCTCAACATCGCGTTGTCGGGCCTGCCCGACTTCACGTGCCTGCCGGGCGAGGGCCCGCTGCACCGGGGCGCGATTTCGATCAGCCCCAGCATCGAGTACGTCGAGCGTGCCTACGACGAGGCCAAGTACGGGCAGTACTCGAGCCAGCCGTACATGGACATCATCATCCCGTCGATGATCGACCGCGACATGGCGCCTCCGGGACACCACGTCATGTCGTGCTTCGTGCAGTACGCGCCGTACGACATCGAAGGCGGCTGGACCGACGCCAGGAAGGAAGCGTTCGGCGAGACGGTGATCTCGACGATCGAGAAGTACGCGCCGAACATCCGCCAGGTGATCGTCGGCAAGCAGGTGATCACGCCGCACGACATCGAACGCATCGCGGGCATCACGGGCGGCAACATCTTCCACGGCGAACTGCTGCTGCACCAGCTGTTCTTCCTGCGGCCGGCGCCGCAGTGGGCCGATTTCCGCACGCCGCTCGCGGGGTATTACTTCGGCGCAGCCGGCGCGCACCCGGGCGGCGGCGTGATGGGCGCGGCGGGCAAGATGGCCGCGACCGAGATCCTCAAGGACTGGCAGTAGCAAGATGACGAACCCCGACATCCTGATCGTCGGCGCAGGCCACAACGGCCTCGTCGCGGCTGCCTACCTGGCGCAGGCCGGCAAGAACGTGCTGGTGCTCGAACAGCGCGACAGCGCCGGCGGACAACTGGCCGGCAGCCGGCTGGCATCCGGCGCGGTGGTGCCTGGCCTGCACCCGGCGGGCCATCTGCGCCCGGCCATCGTGCAGGAGCTCGGCCTCGTGCAGCACGGCCTGGTCGTCGACGAGACCGCTGCGGCCTATGTCTCCGCTGCGCCGGACGGCCGCTCACTGCGGCTGCTTTCGAACGCGACGGACTCAGCGACGATCGACGCGATCCGCCACCACTCCGCGCGCGATGCGGCGCGCTGGCCTGAATTCGTCGCGTTCATGAACACAGCCGCGACGTTTCTCGACGCGGCGTACGCCACGGCGATGCCGCGCCTGCCGCACGTCGACCTGCTGCAGGAAGGCCTGCCGCTGGCATCGCTCGCGCTCAAGCTGCGACGCCTCGGCGGCAAGGACATGTTCCGGGTGATCCGCAGCCTCTCGATGTCGTCGATCGAAGTCACCGAAGAATTCTTCGAGTCCGAGGCGCTCAAGGCCGCGATCGCGGGGGTCGCGATCCACGGCGTGACGCTGGGCTCGATGTCGGCCGGCACGGGCTTCACGCTGATCCACAACTGGCTCAATCGCGGCGGCCTCGCGCATCGCGGGACGAGGGGTGGGCCGCAGGCGATCACGGACGCGCTCGTCGCAGCCGTGCGCGCGAAGGGAGGCGAGGTTCGCACCGGGGCCGCCGTCGAACAGATCCTCGTCGAAAACCAGCGCGCGACAGGCGTGCGCCTCGCATCGGGTGAAGTGATCAAGGCCGGCACGATCGTCTCGTCGGCGGATCCACGCCGCACCCTGCTGGGACTCGTCGGCGCACCCGAACTGCCGCCGGAGTTCGTGTGGCAGACACAGTCGATCCGCATGCGCGGGTCCGTGGCAAAGCTTTTTGCGCAGACGGATGGCCGGCACGGCCTGCCCGACGGCACGGTCGCCGTCGCGCCCACGCTGCGCTACCTCGAACGCGCCTACGACGCCGCCAAGTACGGCGAGATGTCGCAGCATCCGTACCTGGAAATCACGACGTCGGGCGCGCAGGTTGCGATCCACTTCCAGTGCGCGCCGTATGCGCTGCGCCATGGCGACTGGGAAGCCGCGCGACCCGAACTCGAGCGGCGGGCGCTCGAGACCATTGCGCTCTATTACCCCGCGTTCAAGGGCTCGGTGCAGTCATTGCAGTCCGTCACGCCGGTCGACCTGGAGCAGGCCTGGGGCCTGACCGAGGGCGACCTCAACCACGGCCAGCTGATCCTCGACCAGATCTTCTTCATGCGTCCGCTGCCCGGCTGGTCGAATCACCGCACGCCCATCGACGGCCTGCACCTGTGCGGCTCGGGAATGCACGGCGGTGGTGGCATCAGCGGCCATCCGGGTCGCAATGCCGCGCGGGCCATCCTGAAAGGCTGACCAGGCCGCAGCGGCGCAATGGTGGATGATCCTGCAGTCGCGCCCGCACCCAGGCCCTGGGCGGTCTACCTGCTGCACTGCGCCGGCGGCAAGAGTTACATCGGCATCAGCCCGACACCTGTCGAGCGCTTCGCGGTGCATCAATCCGGCAAGGGTGCTGCCTTCACGCGCGCGAATCGGCCGCAGTCGCTGGCCGCGCTCGTCTGGTTCGAACATCGCAGCGCGGCGGCGTCGATGGAGGTTCGGCTCAAGGCGCTGCCCCGGCCCGAGAAGCTGGCATGGTTCGAGGACCTCGGCGGCCGCTCAGAAGCGAACCCTGTATCGCTGGCAGAAGGCATCGTGAGCCTTGCTGATCGGGCCACGAGACCGGACGCACAGCGCTGAGGCCACCGGGATCCAGACCTTGAACATCAAGCTTCTGCCCATCGCTCTCGTACTCTCCATGCTCTTTGCAGGAAGCATTCACGCAAAGTCCGTCAACCCGAAGCATCTGCAGCAGATCGTGCCTCCTGTCGCGCACGTGCTGGAAGGCGACGTGAGTGTCCAGGGGCATAACATTCTGTACACGCTGCGAGCGGGCACTTACCTGCTGATGTACACGGACCGTCGTGGCCGTTACTTCATCGGCGACGGCAATTGCATGCATCTAGACATCCGCACGCCTAAGATGACGGGAACCAACGACTGGACCTGCGGCCTCTACGTCCCTGATGACCCCTCCCGCGGTGCATCGTTCTTCCGGGTTCGACCGGTGACGTCAACGAGCGCTGAAATGGGCCCGGTCGTAAATGCGATCATCCGTTACGGCTACGGCTCGTTCGACTGGCCGGACAAAGTCGAGTCGATGCAGTTGCGCGAGAAGCTCACGGCCAGAAAAGAGCCCTGAGAATCAACCGGCCTGCGGATCGGCAGCCGCCGCATACGCCGCGCGCAGCCGCTCATGGAAGTGCCACACGCCCGCCTCGCGCCGCGGACACAAGCGGCCCGCTTCGTAGTGGCCCGACGCGAGGCCAAGCTGCACCCGCTCGCAGATCGCGACGTCTTCTTCCTGGATCGCATTCGTGAACGCGCGGTCGTTGTCGATGCGCGCGAACGCCGCAGCGGTCGGCGTATAGAACCACTCGAACTCCACGCGGCAACGGCCGGGGCCCAGCGGCAGCACGCGATTGGTCTGCAGCCGCCCCGGCATCACGTTGAGCATGACGTTCGGATAGACGAAGTAGTAATACGCCGTGCCCGCGCCATAGATGCCGTCGCCGGCCTGCAGCGGCGAATGCTGCAATGAGTACCAGTCGAACAGTTCGACCTCGTAGTTGCGGTAGTCGACGACGTCTGCGAGGGCCGGGTGCACCATGGGTACGTGGTAGCCCTCGAGAAAATTGTCGACGTACACCTTCCAGTTGCAGGCGACGTCCCACGCTTCGTGCCGCACGAATTGCATTGCCGCCAGGTCGACCGGGGCGATGCGCTCGACGATGCCGGCATACACGGCGTCGAACGCAGGCGCCGCTGCGCCGAGCGCAACGAAGACCAGTCCCTGCCACTCGCGCACTGCGAACTGCGGCAGCCGCACGTCCTCGACCCTGAACTGCGCGGCGTCCTGCATTTCCGGCGCCGCCAGCAGCTGGCCATGGGCGCTGTAGAGCCAGCCGTGGTACTTGCAGCGCAGGTTCTTGAGCCCCTTGCCGCTGCAGAGCACCAGCGGCCCTGCACGATGCCTGCAGACGTTGGGAAAGGCGCGCAGGACGCCATCCGCGGCGCGCAGCAGCACGACCGGTGTGCCGGCGATGTCGATCAGCACGTGGTCGCCGGGCTCCGCCAGTTGGGCGCGATGCGCGACCATCTGCCACGACGCGCCGAACACCGCCCGCCGCTCGAGTTCGAGCGTGGCCTCGCCGAAGTAGCGCGCTGCGGCGAGCGCGTGCGCGCGTTCCAGCCCATCCGGAATCGTCATTGCGAACTCCCGTGCCGCGCCCTCTCCAGGCGTCGCTATTTTGCCGTGGCGGCCGGAGCCACCAGGTGACGCTCGTTCCACTCGAGCAGACGCTGCAGTCGATCCTTCAGGTAGCTCGGCACCGTGAGCGCATGGTTCTCGCCGGGATAGATCACGAGCTGCGTCGGCACGCCCAGCGACCGCAACGCCTGGTACATCTGCTCGCTGCCGTTGCAGGGCACGTTGAAGTCCTGCTCCGCGCAGTAGAACAGCGTCGGCGTCTTGATCCGGTACGCGTGCAGGAACGGATAACTCAGGCGCTCCCACAGGCCGCGATTCGCCCAGGGCGTGCCGAGTTCCAGTTCGTACTCGCGCGTGTACATGTCGTGACCGTACAGTCCGATCCAGTTCGACGCGCCCGCCCCGCTTACCGCTGCCTTGAAGCGCGTGTCGCTGGCGATCACGTAGTTGGTCAGGATGCCGCCGTAGCTGCGACCGCCCACGCCGAGCTGCTGCGGGTCGGCGATGCCGGCCGCGACGACGTGATCGACGGCGGCGAGCACGTCCTGCACGTCCTTGTTGCCCCAGTCCGCATAGATGGCCCGCGCAAAGTCGAAGCCGCGGCCGGAACTGCCGCGCGGATTCGCGGCGACGACGACGAAGCCGCGTGCGGCGTAAGCCTGCCAGTCCGCCATGAACTCGTGACTGAACTGGTACACCGGGCCGCCGTGGATGCGCAGGATCGTGGGATAGCGACGCCCCGGGACGAAATCGACCGGCTTCACCACGAAGCCGTCGATCGCCGTGCCGTCTGCGCTCTTGAACGTGATGTCCTCGAAGCGCGCGAGCTTCTTCTGCGCGAGCCATTCGTTGTGCGCAGCCACCGTGCGCAGTGTGCCGCGCTCGACCGCCGCGAGTTCGAACGGAGTCACGTCGTCGCCTCCCAGCACGACCACGTGGCCCTGCGGCGAGACAGCGAACCCGGCGTCGAAGCGCGCCCCGCTGGTCAGTGGCGTGACCTTGCCCGACGCGACGTCGACTCGCGCAAGATGGGTGACACGGCTGTGCTCGATCAGCGCCAGCACGCTCTTGCCGTCGGGGCTCCAGCGCGGCTGCGAGAACCAGCGGTCGATCGGCGCCGGGACCTGCGCGTCGCCGGTCGCCACGTCCACGATCGCGAGCAGGGTCGGGGCGTAATAGATCCACTTGTCCTCGGCGCCGCGCACGTAGGCGATGCGGCTGCCATCCGGGGACCAGGCCAGCTTCGACCCCAGGTCGGGATCGTTATCGGCGCCGTCGAACTGCGTGAGCCTGCGCTCGGCCGCGCCGGCGCGTGGTTCGACCAGGTAGATGTCGAAGTTCGAATGCCGATCGGGCTCGGCGCCGCGGCGCGTCACGTAGGCGATGTGTTTTCCGTCCGGCGACCACGCGGGGTGCGCCTCGTCATGGTCGCCGGAGGTGAGCTGCACCGCCGTGCCGCCGGCGCGATCCTGGACGTAAAGATGTGAACGACGCGCGTCGAGATAGCCGTCCACGTCCTTCTTGGCTTGCCAGCGCCCGGTGACGATCGGCGGCGGATTCTTTGGTTGCGGTGCGCCGGCCGGACGCTCCGGGTCCATCGCCACCAGCGCCAGTCGCTGGCTGTCCGGAGCCCACGCAAAGTCGTCCACGCCGCCGGGCAGTGCCGTCAGCGCGCGCGCTTCCCCGCCCCCGGCCGGCATGGCCCAGACCTGGGTCACGGCGTCCTTGTCGCCACGGTCGGAGAGAAAGGCGAGCCAGCGTCCGTCCGGCGACCAGGCAGGCGACCACTCGTCGTGCAGCGGCGTCTGCGTGAGCTGCGTCCGGTCGCTGCCGTCGTAGTTCACTCGCCACAGGTCGGACTGGCGCTTGTCCTCGGCCTCGTTCGTCACCGTCACGCTGTAGACGATGGCCTTGCCGTCGGGCCTGAAGGCGGGCTCGGCCACGTCTGCGAGACGAGCGAGGTCGGCGGGCCCGAAGCGGTCCGGTGGCAGGTCGGCTGCGACTGCGGAGCCGGCGCAGGCGCAAAGGACGAAGAACAAGGTCCGGGGACGCGGGCTTTGCATGGTGCTCTGGCCGGGCTGCGCGACTGTTGGCGCGGGTCGCGCGATCCTAGCGAATACGCGACACTGCTGTCCCGTGTTCAGTCCCACGCAGGAGTTCGCATGGCCCGCAAACGCCCGTCAAGCACCAGCGGCACCGTTGTCACGCTGCGGCATCGCTCGAAGGTCCTCGCGGACAACCCGCTGGGTGACCCGGTCGAGCGCACGCTCGGCGTGTGGCTGCCGCACGAATACGACCGCGGCGCTACGCACGGTCGCGGCCAGCGGTTCCCCGTGCTGTACGACCTCGTCGGATTCACGGGCACCGGCATTGCGCACCTGAACTGGAAGCCGTTCAGCGAGAACGTGGCCGAGCGCGCGGCACGGCTCGTGCACGAGAAGCGGATGGGCCCCGCGATCATCGTGTTTCCGGATTGCTTCACGTCGCTCGGTGGCAACCAGTACGTGAACTCGTCGGCCATCGGCAACTATGCCGATTTCCTGCTCGACGAAGTCATCCCGCTCGTCGACAAGGAGTTCCGCACGCTGGCCTCGCGCGAGCACCGCGGCTGCTTCGGCAAATCCTCGGGCGGCTACGGCGCGATGATCCACGGCATGAAGTACGCCTCGCACTGGGGCGCGATCGCCAATCATTCAGGCGATGCGTACTTCGATTTCATCTATCGGGCCGACTGGCCCAACACCCTGAACGAGCTGGGCCGCTTCCGCCGGCCGCCGCGCAAGGACGGGAAGTATCAGCAGCACGCCGATTCCGCCGGCGACCGCGCAATGGCACAGGGCATCGACGATGGCCGGGTGCGGCGTTTCCTCGCCGCCATGTGGAAGAAAGACAAGCTCACGACCGGTGAGGGTCATGCGCTGATGAACGTCTGCATGGCCGCAACTTACGACCCCGACCCGGCCGCGCCCAACGGGTTCCGCCTGCCCTTCCACATGGAAACGGGAGAATTGCTGCCCACGCGCTGGAAGCGCTGGCTGCAGCACGATCCGGTGCGCCTCGTGGATAAGTACGCGACCAGCCTGCGCCGTCTCAAGGGCATCTATGTCGACTGCGGGTGGCGCGACCAGTACCACATCCACTACGGGTCGAGACAGTTGTCGCGCGCACTTGAAAAGGCGCGGATCGCGCACCACTACGAGGAATTCGACGACACCCATTCCGACATCGATTACCGGATGGATGTCAGCCTGCCCTTCCTCTACCGCGCGCTGCAGCCCTGACCGATACCGCTCCCACGTGAACCTCCCGCCCGCAGTCCCGTCGCCGTCGGCCATGCCTGCGGAGGTCTACCGCTCGCACTGGCGCCCCGCCTGCGAAGAGCGTGCTTTCATGCTGCACGCCGTCGGCATCGGTTCGCAGGTGGTGCCGAACGGCGAGCTGTGGAGCCTGGTGGTGCTGCAGGAACACGCCATGGCCGCGGTGACGCACCTGCGGGGTTACGACCGCGAGAACCCGCCGCAGCGGCGCATGCTGGCGCGACCGGAACAGATCCATCCCCGCGCGTGGGTCGGACCGGCGGTGTACGTCTTCGTCATGGTCGCGGTGGCGTGGCTGGCCGGTCACCGGACATTCGCCGAGAACTGGCTCGCCGCCGGGGTGCTCGACACGATGTCGGTCCGCGGTGGCGAAGTGTGGCGCACCGTCACGGCGCTCACGCTGCACTTCGACGTCGCCCACCTGCTCAGCAACCTGGGGTTCGGCGCCTTCTTCGGCTGGCTGGCATCGCAACTGCTCGGTCCCGGCGTGGCTTTTGGCGGCGCCGTGGCAGCAGCCACGCTCGCCAACGCGCTCAACTCCACGATCCAGCCCGCGAATCACGTCTCGGCCGGCGCTTCAACCGTGGTGTTCGCCATGCTGGGCTTGCTGGCTGCCTATGCCTGGCGGCGGCGCGCCGACTCCGGCGAACGCTGGGCCTATCGCTGGGCGCCGTTGATTGCGGGCGTGTTCCTGCTGGGATTCACGGGCGTGGGAGGCGAGAACACGGACGTGCTGGCCCATCTCACGGGTTTTGCCGTGGGCGGCGTCGCAGGCTGGTGGCTCGGTCGCTTGTCGCGCATTCCAGGCCCGCGCATCCAGTGGCTGGCGGGTGTCGCTGCGCTCGCCGGCATCGTGGCCGCGTGGTGGGCTGCATTCAACCTGTCGGCCTGAGCGTCGCACGAAATTCGAGGTAGGCCGCCAGCACCAGCTCGGGTGCTTCGAGGTGCGGGTAGTGCCCGAGCTCATCGAACAGCACCACGTCGGGTTGCGGCACCAGTTCCTGGTAACGCTCGGCGAGATGGCGCCCTGAGACGGGGTCGAGCGCGCCACACAGCAGGCGCCGCGGTACCTTCGATTCGACGAGCGCCCCCACCCAGCGCGCACGATTCTGCCGCCGCTGCTCCATGTAGTTGATGCAGCGCGCGAGTGCCTGCCGTCCGTCGTCACGGATTTGCAGGGCCCAGAGGTCCTGCAGGTCGCGCTCGGAGGGCGGATGGAGGCCGCCGATGCGGCGCATGGTGCGGCTGAACGTGCCGTAGGTGATTGCACGCGCAAGGATCGGGCCGAGCCAGTCGTTGGCGAGAAGCTTCTGGATCGGACGTGCGCGGTGCGTCTCCGGGAACAGGCCGCCATTCAGGAAACACAGGCTGGCCAGTGGCAGGCGCCCTTCCCGTTCGCGTGCGAGCAGTTCCTGGGCGACGGTGACGCCGTAATCGTGCGCCAGCACGTGCGGCCGCTGCACGCCGCAGCGGGCGAGCAGCGCCTCGCACAGGTCGGCCTGGATCGCGATCGGGTAGGCGTGGCCACGCGGCTTTGCGGAGAGGCCGAAGCCCAGCATGTCGAAGGCATAGAGCGAGTACCGTGCGGCGAGCTCATCCCACAGCGGGTGCCAGTCGTAGCTCGCCGTCGGAAAGCCGTGGATCAGCAGCAGCGGCTCCTTGTCCGGGGTCGCCTGCACGCGGCAGAAAATCTCGTAGCCGCACAGCGACTCGCGGCGGCCTGCATTGATCCAGGCGTCGAGCTCGCGCGAATGGTCCATCAGGAATCCTGCAGAATGCAGCTCATGTTCGAATCCTTCCCAGCGGGCGGCAACGTCCTGATCCAGGGCGGCAGCCGCGGCATCGGCCTCGAGTTCGTGCGGCAGTGCCTCGGCAGCACCCGTGTCGGGCACGTCATCGCCACGTGCCGCTCGCCTGGCGGCGCCACCGCACTGGCCGCGTTGGCAGCTGCGAGCGCCGGTCGCCTGACGGTGTTGGCGCTCGACGTCACCGACGAAGCGTCGATCGCCGCCGCGGTCGCGACGATCGCGCAGACGGTCCCACGTCTGCACCTGGTCGTCAATTGCGCAGGCGTGCTGCACGACGCAGCGCTGCACCTGCGGCCCGAGAAACGCCTCGCCGACGTGCAACCCGCCGCCCTCGCCCGCGCTTTCGCGGTCAACGCGATCGGGCCCTTGCTGCTCGCGCGTCATTGCGAGCCGTTGCTGGCGCACGCGGAGCGCGCCGTCTTCGCCAGCCTTTCGGCGCGGGTCGGCAGCATCGAGGACAACAGGCTCGGCGGCTGGTACGCGTATCGCGGCTCCAAGGCCGCGCAGAACATGTACACCCGCACGCTCGCGATCGAATGGGCGCGCAGCCGTCGCAACGTGATTTGCGTAGCGCTGCACCCGGGCACGACCGATACCGAGCTGTCCCGCCCCTTTCAGGCCAACGTGCCGGCACACCAGCTCTTCACCACGGAACGCGCCGTTGCCGAACTGCTGCGCGTGATCGATCGCCTGCAGCCGCAGGACACGGGCCAGTTCTTCGCGTGGGACGGCGAGCGCATCCCATGGTGACGACGGGACCAAGGGCATGAGCGCGGAAGCGCCCACCGCTGCGCCCGAAACGTTGCCCATCCTGTATCGCGACGAACGCCTCGTCGTGGTCGACAAGCCGTCGGGCCTGCTCGTACACCGGTCGCCGATCGATCGTCACGAGACACGCTTCGCGTTGCAGCTCCTGCGCGACCAGCTGGGGCAACGCGTGTACACGATTCACCGGCTCGACAAGGGCACCTCAGGGGTGCTCGCTTTCGGTCTCGACCCGGCCACCGCGCGCGACTACGCGGCGCTCTTCGCGCAACGCGCAGTCAGCAAGACGTACGTCGCGCTGGTGCGGGGCTGGCCTGAAGACGCGGGCATGATCGACCGGCCGCTCGCCGCCGTCGAAGACGAACGCATCGGCTCCCAGGTCGCGGAACCCCGGGAATCGCTGACCGGCTTCCGGCGCATCGCCACGTTCGAGTTGCCCGTATGCGTCGACCGCTACCCGACCTCACGCTACGCACTGGTCGAACTCACGCCGCACACCGGTCGCCGGCACCAGTTGCGGCGTCACCTCGCAGGCGCGTCGCACCCTATCGTCGGCGACTCCACGTACGGCAAAGGCCGGCACAACCGCCTGTTCCGCGAACTGTTCGGGATGCAGCGGCTGCTGCTCGCGTGCACGCGCCTCGAGTTTCCCGCGCTTGCGCCAGGCGCGGCGCTGCGTATCGAAGCGCCGCTCGCGGCGGAGTTCGCTGCGTTGCTCGATCGCCTCGGCGCCGGGCACGCAGCGCATCCACTCAGCCCATCTTCGCCTTGACCTTCGCCGTCAGGGCCGCAATCTCGCCGCGCCGGCCCTTGTCTGCGACTTCGCGACCCGGTCGCGGCGCCGCCTTGCTGGCCCGTTCGAGGTGCTGCAGGGCTTGCGCGTACTTGCCCTGCTCGTACAGGAACTCGGCATAGAAGAAGTTGGAGTCGATGCCGTTCGGGTTGATCTGCAGGGCCTTCTGCAGCAGCTCGGCGGCCTTGTCATCGTTGCCGAACCCCACCGGGAAGCCGGGCACCTTGTAGTAGAGGGCGCCGAGACTCGTGTAGGCCGAACCGTTCAACGCATTCGGATCGATCTTCAACGCGGCCTCGAGGTTGCCGCGCGCTTCCTTGCACAACGACAGCGCGCCGAGGCCGCCCTTGGCGCCGGCATAGCTGCTCTCGATGATCGCTTCCCAGATCAGCGACTCGGCGCGTGCCGGGTTCTGGTGGGAAAACTTCTCGGCCCGTTGCTCCAGCGCCTCGAAGGCTGCGTTGCGCTGGTCGCCGGCAGGCGTCTCGTAATTGACCTGCGCCCAGGCTTGCTGGAGCGCTGACAGCTCGGCCTCGAATGCCGGGGTCGCAGGCGTTGCAGGGGCAGCCGCCAGCAGTGGGCCGGCGAGCAGGCTGGCGCAGGCAACGAAGATGCGGTGCAGATTCATTTTCACGGGCAATACCTCAGGGATGGATGGCACGCGCCGCGACGGCGCTGGCCGCGTGGCGGCGGATGACGGGCAGTTGCTTGCGCAGCGAGCCGTCGACGACTCCAGGCAGCAGTGCGTTGATGCGGACGAACAGGCGTTCCGGCCAGCCGAAGACGGCGCTGCGGCCGCCGGCCTCGAGCAGGTTGCACGCCGCGCTGGCCACCGCGGACGGCAGATCCATCGCGACACCCAGCTCGGTGTTCAGCGCCGTGACCGCTGCGGCGTTCATCTCGGTCTGTGTCGCACGCGGCGCGAAGTAATGCACGCCGATGCGCGAGTCCGCGAGTTCACGGCGCAAGGCCTCGGAGAAGCCGCGCAACGCGAACTTCGTCGCGGAATAGGCGGCAAAGCCGGGATAGCCGAGACTGCCGAAGACGGAACCTACGTTCAGGATCGCGGCCGCGGGCTGGGCACGCAGGTGGCCGAGCAGCGCACGCGTCAACTGGATGGGCGCGACCGCGTTGATCGCGAACAGGCGCTCCACCGCAGCGTCGTCCAGTTCGTCGATCATGCGGAAATCGCCGAGACCCGCATTGTTGACCAGCACGTTGCAACCCGTGCCGCCCCACTGACTCGCCGCGGCGACCACCGTGGCACGGCCCGCAGTCGTCGCAAGGTCCGCCGCGTGCCAGTCGACGGACGGGCTGCGACCGCCGAGTCGCGCCGCTACCCGCTCGAGCGCGACGGGATCGCGGCCCACCAGCAGCACGCTGGCGCCGCGGGCCTGCAGTTCGAGCGCCAATGCACAACCGATGCCGCCGCTGGCGCCCGTGAGCAGTACCCGCATGGCTGCGGCCTTCATGCGCTGAGCCTCACCGTCGCGGGCTCGCGCCGCAGGGCAGCGTCGGCCTCGAGACTGCGGAACATGTTGCCGTAGAGCCAGAACACGCCCTTGGCGCAGCGGATGACCGCTTCGCAGTCGTCCTCGTCGACGAGGTGGCCGAGTATGGATTCGAGGTCGCCCACGTGTTCCTGGTCGAGCTCGCCGTGGCTGCGCAGGTAACTGAACGCATTGGTCGGCAGCTGCAGTTGCGACTGGATGCGGCCAGCTGCGTTCAGCGCCAGCGCGACACTGGTGCCTTCGAGCACGAACACCATGCCGAAGAAGCCGAGCGGGTTGCGCCGCTGCACGGTGTCGTAGGCGTACGCGACCATGCATTCGGTGGCGATGGACGGCTGCGACGCAGCAGCGGCCGCCCGGTCACCGCCCGCATTCGCGATGTCGTTCAGGATCCACTGCTCGTGACCGCGCTCCTCGTCCAGGTAGTGCAGGATCGGCTCGCTGAGCCATTCATGCCGCGGCGAAATGCGCGAGCCCACCGCCATCAGCAGCGGCACCGTGTGCCGGACGTGGTGGTAGGCCTGGGTCAGGAACTCGAGATAGAGGTTGCGGTCGACGTTACCTGCCAGCGCGCGCTGGATGGCTGGCGCGGCGAGCAGATAGTCGCGCTCCTTGACGGTCTCGCTGCGCAATCGTTCGTAGAGATGCATCGGGGATTCCAGGGGTCAGGAGGCGGGCTCGGCCCGGTACAGACCATCGAGCAGGCTCGCCGAGCGGGCGTGAATTTCGCGGCGACGCAGGCGGCCGTTGGCCGTCAGCGTGCCGTCCTCAAAACAAAAAGGACTCGGCGCGCGCGCCCAGCGGCGTACCTGCGCATAGTTGGGCAGGGACGCATTGGCCGCGTCGATGGCAGTTGCGACGGCCGCGTCGGGCACGTCCTGCGCCGTGGCTCCCACCAGCAACACGACGAAGGGTCGCGCCTCGCCGTAAGCCAGCACGGGACGACTGCCGAGGCGCTGTGCGACCTCGCATTCGACCCACTCGGGCGACACGTTGCGGCCGAAGCTCGTGATGAAGCGATTGCCGCTCCGGCCCTGCAGCTGCAGGTAGCCGTCGGCGTCGAACGACCCGATGTCGCCGGTCGCGACCTCGTCGCTGGCTGTTCGCGGCCCACCCTGGATGCGGTCGCCGAGGTAGCCCAGCATCGCGTTGCCTGCGACGTGCACCTGCCCCGCTTCGTCGATGCGAATCCGGACGTGCGGCAGTGGTCGACCCACGGTGCCCGCACGGCGCGCAGCCGGCGTGTTCAGGCAGACCACGGACGCGCATTCGCTGAGGCCATAGCCTTCGTAAACGGGAATGCCCGCCGCGTCGGCGCGTGCCAGCAACGACTGCGCAACCTTCGCGCCGCCGACGGCGACGAAGCGCAGCGAGTCCGGGCACGTCCATCCCTGCTCGACTGCGGTGACCAGACACCTGCAGCAGTTCGGGCACGAGGATCAGGCTCTGGGGACGTTCGCGCGTCAGCGTCGCGAGCAGGCGGGCTACGTCGAGGCCGCGGTAACTCATGCCAGTGACCCGCGACGGCGGCAGCACGCAAGTCGCTCCGCGCAGCAGGGGGGCATAGAGGCCGGCCACGTTTTCGAGCAGCGTGGCCAGGGGCAGGACGCAGAGGTGCCTTGCGATGGGCAACACCCGCGTGGCGTCCGCAACGGCTGCGGCAATGGCCTCGAGCGCGGCGCCGGAGAGGCACACGCCTTTGGGGTTCGAGGTGCTGCCGGACGTGTAGGTCACCTTGCGGGTGCCAACGGGTGCGACGGGACGCTGGCTACCGTCCAGGCGGCGACGGAAACGATGCAGCCCCGACACGGGTGACGGGCCGTCGTCGACCCAGCCCGTCAACAAGCCCTGCGCATGCGACCGGTCATCGGTGAGCACGGCATCGACGCCCGCATCGTCGAGTGCGTGCGTCATCTGCGCAGGAGTGAAGGAGCCCGGCAGCGGCACGGCGAACATCTCGCCCACGTGCAGCGCGAGGTCCGCGAGTGCCCATGGCACGCCATTCTCTGCCAGCAATGCATGACGCTCGGCGCCGCTGGCGCGCAGCCACTGCAACTCGTGTTCGAGCAGCGAGGGCAGCGCGCCATACGACACCGTGCGCTGGCCGTCGACGAGCGCGAGGGCGCCCGGGGGCGCCTGTTGCAGGGCCTGCAGCAACATCAGTGACCGCGGGACCGGTGCGCGAAACCTGCGAGCCGGTCGGCATCCGGGAGGTAGCCTGCGAAGACGCGCGGGTCGGTCTCGTAGTACCGCCCCCAGGAGTCGGCGCTGCCTGCCACGTTGGTGGCGTCAGCACGACCCAGCTCGATGAGCGGCGCGCCGAAGCCCTCGAGAATCTGCCGCACCGCGCTCGTGGCAGTGAACACGATCCACGAATACTTGCGCTGCATGAGGAACACCGGCAACTGCGCCACCATGCGCACGGCGGCGCGACAGCTGGCCCCGGCAAGGTTGCCGACCTCCACGATCTCGTCGCGACGAATCGCACGGGCACCGCCGCGGTCGATGGAGTGGAGTTGGACTCCTGCCTGCAGGCGGGCCTCGATCGGCTGGTCGAGATACTGCTCGAGATAGAGCGCGCCTTCAGCGGCGCTGCGAATGCCGGCCACGCCGCGCAGTTCGCCCTGACGGTCGCGGAAGGAGATCAGCGTGGGCATGAAGGTGCGCACCTCGGCGCCATGCTTCACCGCAAAGCGAGCCTGCACGTAGGCCTCGAGCTCGGCCCGGCTGGATTCACCGGCGCGCACGGGCTGCAGTTGCAGGTCTCCCCCCAGGGCACGCAGTTCGCTGGCTGCGCGCTGCTGCAATGTCGGGCGGGGGGCTGCGCGCATGATATCGGTGGCTTCCAAGTCGACTCCTCAGGTCCGCTTCTTTTGCGGGGCGGTCCGCGGTAAGACGGTGGCCGCGAGGCAAATCAATCGGCTGCTCACGAAGATCTCAATAACTTAATTAAATTCAATAGGTTGCATCACCCCGGGCAGCCGGCCGCAGACCCCGTGCGGAGGTCGGCGGTTGATTTGCGTGGGCCGCAGCGTCTTACTCGCGTGCAACCATGGATACAGACGTGAAGGACGACCGCGCGCTAGTGACCGCGATGCTTGCCGGCGATGAGCGGGCATTCACGACGTTCTTCGAGACGTACTTCCCGCGCGTCTACCGTTTTGCGCTGCCGCGCATGAACCGCAATGCGGACGCCGCCAAGGACGTCGTGCAGTCCACGCTGATCAAGGCGATGCGCGCGATCGGCGACTGGCGCGGCGAGGCGACGCTGTTCACCTGGCTGTGCCAGATCTGCCGGCGGCAGATTGCCGACCACGTCCGCAGCCAGCGCCGGCACACGTCGAAAGTGGTGCTGATCGACGACAGCGACGAGGTTCGTTCCGCGCTCGAGTCGCTCGAAGCGCCCATGACCGACGATCCGCTGCATGGCGCCGATCGCGCCGAACTCGCGCGCCTGGTGCACGCCGTGCTCGATCGCCTGCCGCATCGCTACGGCGAAGCACTCGAGTGGAAGTACGTCGAAGGCCGCTCGGTCGAGGAGATCGGCGAGCGGCTCGGCATCGGGCAAACCGCGGCGCAGTCATTGCTGGCGCGTGCGCGCATCGCATTCCGGGAAGGGGTGGAGGCTGTCTTCGGCGCGTCGGCCAACGACGTGCTCGCCAGCCTCGGAACATGAGAACGAGAACATGACAGAACACGAAAACATGCAGCGCGACGGCGCGGACGACGGCAAGGGTGACGAGGCCGACCTGGCCGCCCTGCTGCGCGCGGTGGGCGCACGACCGCAGCCCCCCGCTGACGCCGCGGCTGCAGTACGCGCGGCGGTCGCCGCTGAATGGCGGGCGACAGTGGCCCGCCAGGCGCCGGCGCGCCGGCGGATCGTGCAACCCTGGATGGCACTCGCGGCGTCGGTCGCCGCGGTTGCGATCGCGGTGGGGATCGCCGTGCCGCGCTGGAACGGAACCGGGGAGCCGGTCGCGACCGTGGCGCGCATCACCGGCACGGCGGAGGTTCGCCACGAGCAGTCGACGGACTGGCAGCCCCTGGCGGCGGGCGCGCAGGTCGCCGCCAGCGACGAAATCCGCACCACGAGTTCCGGCCGTATCGCGCTGCGTCGCGCCGACGGCCTCGAGTTGCGTCTGGATGCCGCCACGCAGGTGGCCTTCACGGGCGACGCGAGCGCGTCGCTGGTAGGCGGCCAGGTGTATGTGGATGCGGGACACGGCGACTCCGGCAGCGAGACCTTCGTGATCGGCACGCCGCTGGGCGACGTGCGTCACCTCGGCACGCAATACTCCGCTGCCCTCGTCGACGGCGGCCTGCAGGTGGTGGTGCGCGAGGGCACCGTGTCGATTCAGCGCCCTGGGGCGCCGTTGACCGCACGTGCCGGCGAAGCGCTCACGTTGCTGGGCAACGGAGCCGTGACGCGCACGTCCGTGCCCTCCTACGGCGAGGCCTGGCGCTGGGCAGAGGCGCTCGCACCCGGGTTCGCCATCGAGGGACGTTCGCTCGACGAGTTCCTGACCTGGGCTGCACGGGAAACAGGCCGCAAGCTGGTTTACACGTCGGCCGACGCCGCACGCGAGGCCGAGCTCACGCAGCTCAAGGGTTCGATTGCAGGGCTGCCCCCCGAGGCCGCCGTGGCGGCGGTGCTGGCCTCCGAGCCGGGACTGCAGCACCGCATCGCGGGTGCTCAGATCCGCGTGGAGCGCGTCGACCGCTGAGTGCAACGGCGCAATAGTCGCGTGGGCGACAGTCCGTTACCATCGTGCGGTCCGGCCGTCGCGATGGCTCGGGCCTACCCATGCCCACCTGCAAGCCACGACTCCCGCGCCGCGCCTCGATCAAGGGCGCCTCTCTCGCTGTGCTGGCCGCTTGCGGCGCCCTAACGGTCGCCAGCGGCGCTTACGCGGCCGCACCGTTCCGTGGCCGTCCGGTGCAGGCGGTGCTCGCCGAGCTCGCCGCCGCGGGCAACCTCCAACTGGTCTACACGTCTGCCGTCGTGCCGCCCACGGCCATCCAGGCTACGGAGCCGACGGCAGGCCCCGCGCTCGAGTCGATCGCACAGGTCCTGGCTCCGCTGGGCCTGCAACTGCGACGCGTCGAGGGCAACATCTATTCGATCGTGCCGCAGGCTGAACCGACCACGCCCGCGGTGCGGGCCTTGCCTGCGGCCGGCACACCGACGACGGACATCGTCGCGATCGTCGTCACTGCCAGCCGCTACTCGCTCGCAACCGACGTGCCGGAAGTGCACGCCTTTCTGTCGCAGCAAGAACTGGAGGCGCTGCCGCGCCTCGCGGAAGACGCGCTCAAGGCAGTGCATCGCCTGCCGGGCGCCGCGAGCAACGGGCTCTCCGGGCTCGCGCACATCCGGGGCGGCGATACGAACGAGACGCTGGTCATGTTCGACGGCCTGCCCCTCTACGAGCCCTTTCACCTGCGGCTGCTGCAGAGTCCGTCGAGCGTGCTCGACGAGCGCATCGTCGAGAGTCTCGACGTGTACGCGGGCGGATTCACTGCCGAGTACGGGGATCGCATGAGCGCGATCATCGATGCACGCTCGTTGCGGCCGGCAGCGGACGAGTACTACGAACTGGGGCTGAGCCTCATGCATTCGACGGCGCTCGCATCGCAGCGCTTTGCCGAGGGCCGCGGCCAGTGGCTCGCCTCGATTCGCCGCAGCAACCTCGACGAGGTCGCGGACATCCTGCGGTCGGAAATCGGCGAGCCGACGTACCTGGACGGATTCGTGCGGGTCGACTACGAGTGGTCCCCCGCGACCCGCGGGAGCCTGCACGCACTGCTGGCCAACGACGAGGCCGAGATCAATAACTCGGAGGAGACCGAGCACGCGGATGCGAGCTACTCCAACACGTACCTGTGGGGCACGCTCACGCACGACTGGTCGGAGCAGTTGTCGGGAACCGCGCTGGTCTCCTTCACTGACGTGGGCGCGCAACGCGAGGCACGCGTGCTGGAGCCCGGCCAGCGCGTCGGCTTCGTGAATGACGAACGCGATTACGATGTGCTGGGGCTGAAGTTCGACGCGAGCTACGCGACCGACCGCTGGCTGCAGCGCGCCGGCGTGGACGTGCGCTGGCTCGATGCCACTTACGATTACGAGAGCGCGGTGGACTTCGCCGTGGGCTACCCCTTTCCAGGCGTGCAGGCGCAGAGCTTTACCCGCGCGCTCGCGCCCGAGCCTGCCGGTGAACACTTCGCGGTGTATTACACGGTGCGCGGCAGGCTCACCGATTCGCTCACCGTCGAGGCGGGATTGCGGTGGGACGAGGAAACCTACGGTGCCGACGCGGACGACCAGCTCGCGCCGCGATTCAACCTGGCCTGGAAGGTCAGCGATCACACCCGCCTGCTCGCGAGCTGGGGTCGCTTCCAGCAGTTCCAGGGCATCGAGGAATTGCCCGTCGAGGATGGCATCGACGAGTTCTCGCCCGCGCAGAGCGCCGACCACCTGATCGTCGGGCTCGAGCACGACCTCGCCCCCGCTTATGCGTTGCGCATCGAGGCGTATCGCAAGGATTACACCGACCTGCGCACGCGCTTCGAGAGCCTGTACGACCCGCTGTCGCTGGCGCCCGAACTGCGCTGGGACCGCGTCGCGATCGCGCCCGCGTCCGCGCTCGCGACCGGCACCGAGTTGCTGCTCACGCGCCGGCCCGTCGACGCGTGGAGCGGCTGGCTGGGCTATGGCTGGGCGCGCGTCACCGACCGGGTGAGCGGATCACAGGTGCGCCGCAGCTGGGACCAGACGCATACCGTCAACGCCGGGCTGCTGTGGTCGAGCGGTCCCTGGCAGGCCACGCTCGCCACGCAGTACCACACGGGCTGGCCCGTCACGCCCATCGGTCTCGACGCGCAGGGCAACGTCGTGCAGGGCGCCCGCAACGACGCGCGGTACAGCTACTTCGGATCGGTGGACGTCCGCGTGAGCCACCAGTGGACGCTGCCGCGCGGCACGCTGACGCTGCACGGCGAGATCACCAACGCGCTCGACCGTCGCAACCCCTGCTGCACCGACATCACCTACAGCACGACAGACGGCACATCGACGCTCGACCGCGAGCTGCGGCACTGGCTGCCGCTCGTGCCGTCGATCGGCGTGCTCTGGCAGTTCTGACGCCGCTTCAGCCCACACCGTGCTTGCGGAACCAGCCGAGGCACGCCGCCCACCCTGCGGCCGCGTCGTCCGCGCGATAGCTCGGGCGGTAGTCGGCGAAGAAGGCATGGCCTGCCTCCGGGAACACGGTGATCTCCGACGGCTTGCTCGCCGCCTTGAGCGCCGCACTCATCGCGTCGACGTCAGCGAGTGGAATGCCCTGGTCCTTGCCGCCGTACAGGCCCAGCACCGGCGCGTTGATGTTCGCCACGACGTCGAACGGGTACTTCGGCTGCAGCGCCGTCGCCTCCCCTTTCAATCGCCCGTACCAGGCGACGCCCGCAAGCAGGCCGGGATTGTGCGCAGCGTAAAGCCAGGTGATGCGCCCGCCCCAGCAGAAGCCGGTGACCGCGAGCTGCTTGCCGTCGCCGCGGCTCGACTTCCGCGCCCACGCGACAGTCGCGTCGAGATCGGACATCACCTGCGCGTCGGGCACCTTGCTCACGACTTCCGCAAAGATCTGCTTCCAGTCGGTCATCTTGGAGACGTCGCCCTGGCGCGCATAGAGCTCCGGCGCGATCGCCAGGTAGCCCTCGCGCGCAAACCGGCGGCACACGTCCTTGATGTGCTCGTGCACGCCGAAGATCTCCTGCACGACGAGCACGACCGGAAAATCTTTGCCCTTGGCGGGCATCGCGCGGTACGCGGGGATTTCACCGTCCGCCACGGGAATGCGCACTTCGCCGGCCTCGAGGCCGTCCGTGCTGGTGCTGATGGCGTCGGCCGCTACGGGCTGCGCGGCGAGCGCGAATCCCGTCGCGAGCGACGTGACGAGCATCTGCCGTCGCGTCAGCGTGCGGGAGCCGAGCAGGGAGTCGAGTTCGGGGCCGGTCCATTTGTCGTGCATCGCGGGTTTTCCTCGTAGTCCTTGGCGGGTTCAGCCGGGTTCGACGCCCGGCTGATACGGTTGTGATTCGGCAGCGACAGCCGCTGCAACTTCGGGCAGCACGGCATAGCGCGTGAAATCGTCCGGCATCCGCTTCGCGCGACCCGTCTGCAGGTCGATGCACACGTAGTGCAGCAGCGCGCGCAGCAGCGTCTCGCCATCGGCTTTGCGGCGGACCTGGAACCGGCGCTCGATGCGCAGCTTGCAGTCATTGCGCACGGGCCAGGTCGCCACCTGGATCGCGTCGCCTTCGACCGCGGCGCGCAGGTAGTTGATCTGCGTGCGCCACACCGCCATGCCGCGATTGAGCGACCGGCACAGTTCCGGGCTGATGCCGCGCGAGATCGAGTGGGCCCAGGCACAGTCGTCGAGCCAGGCCACGTACACGGCATTGTTCACGTGACCGTAGCCGTCGATCTCGGTGTGGACGGCGATGCGCTCGTGGATGAAAGGCGACGGCAGGTCCCAGCTCACGGCGCGGCATCCTGCGCCGGCGTCTTGCCGAGCATCGCGTCGAGACGCGCGTCTTTCTCCGACCACAGCGTCGCGAGCCATTCCTTGTAGCGCGCGCGCAGCCTGGAATCGGTGCCGTAATCGCCGCCGGTGGCGCTCCACGGCTCGATCGGCCGGCGCAGCACGTGCATGCGCACGGTGCCGATCCGGCCGCAGCAGAAGTCCCAGAGCGTGGGGTTGGGTTCCGCGTAGGCGAGCGTCACGTCGAGCACCGAGTGCATCATGCCCCCCATCGCGGAAAGCACGAACGCAACGCCGCCTGGGCGCGGCCGCAGCAGGTTGCGGTACGGCGACTTGGAGGCGCTGTGCTTGGCCGCGGTGAAGCGCGTGCCTTCGACGAAGTTCATGACGGACGTCGGCAACAGCGCGAACCGCTCGCAGGCCTTGCGCGTGGCTGCGAGGTCTTCGCCGCGCGCCTCGGGGTGCTGCTGCAGGTAGGTGGCCGAATGGCGCTTCATGAACGGAAAGTCGAGCGCCCACCAGGCGAGGCCGAGGAACGGCACCCAGATCAGTTCCTGCTTGAGGAAGAACTTGAGGAACGGGATGCGGCGGTTGAACGCTTTCTGCAGCACGAGGATGTCGACCCACGAGCGATGGTTCGACAGCACCAGGTACCAGCTGCGCGGGTCGAGCCCTTCGACGCCGTCCACCTCGAGCCGCAGGACGCCCATCAGCTGGAAGATGGCGCCGTTGCAGCTGATCCAGGCCTGCGCAATCCAGATCATGAGGGCGCTCGTCCAGCGCCGCCACGCGGCGAGCGGGACGAGCAACTTCGCCAGCGCGACGACCAGCAGGATCGGCACCCAGAACACCACGTTCACGCCCATCAGCAGGAGCGTGACGATTCCCTTCAGCGTCGAACCACGTCGCGACTGCACGGTCGGGCAAACCTCCAGGGCCGGGTGTGAGATTATGCCCGGGTCGCGCCCACGGAGCATTCGATGCCGCACGAGTTGTCCGCCCTCGAAGCCCGGGTCGTCGGCTGCCTGATCGAGAAGCAGATCGCCACGCCGGACCAGTACCCGCTCTCGCTCAACGCGCTGGTCAATGCCTGCAACCAGAAGAGCAACCGCGAGCCGGTGCTGAACCTGGACGAGCGCGAGGTCCAGGCCGTGGTCGACGGCCTGATCCGCAAGCAGGTCATCCTCGAGAAGTCGGGCTTTGGCAGCCGCGTCCCCAAGTACCACCAGCTGTTCTGCAACACGCAGTTCGGGTCACTGAAGTTTTCGCCGGCGCAGACCGCCATCGTCTGCGAACTGCTGTTGCGTGGCCCGCAGACACCCGGTGAATTGCGCACCCACGCAGGCCGCCTGGCCACCGTGAGTGGGCTCGACGAAGTCGAGAACGCGCTGGAAGACCTCGAGACGCGACCCGAGGGGCCGTTCGTCGTCAAGCTGCCGCGCGAGCCAGGCCGGCGCGAGTCCCGCTTCGCGCAACTGTTCACGGGGCCGATCGATATCGCTGCGCTGGAAGCGGCGCATGCGGCGCTGCCCGCCGCCGCAACGCACGCTCAGGCGCCGGATTCGGCGCTTGCCACGCGCGTAGCGGCGCTCGAGGCGGAAGTCGCTGCCCTGCGCAGCGAGCTCGACGCGCTCAAGGCACAGCTGGCCTAGGGTGCGTCGCCGAGTTTCGCCGGCGTAGCGGTCAGAACGCTACTTGCCTGCGCCGGCGACCGATTGTTGCGGCGAGTCGGTCCGCGGCACGAACACGAAGTACGGCGTGGTCACCTTGCCGCCCGGAGCGACGTACGCAGGCGCAGGCGCGCCTGGATCACCCAGGCTGCGCACATAGGCGTAGATCGCCTTGAGGTCGTCCTGCGTCATCTGGTGCAGCGCATAAGCCGGCATCGGCGGCAGCCGGTCTTTGGCCGCATGCTCGAGCCACTGGGCCTCCGTCATCCTGCTCATGACGAGCCGCAGATTGGCCGCATACGTCGTGCCCCAGGGACCCTGGAATCCTACGGCGCTGCCCTTGAGCCAGTCCTTCTCCGGGATGGCCAGGTTCTTTTCCATGAACCCAGCAGTGTGACAATCGTTGCAGCCGCCGATCAGCGCGACGTAGCGGCCGCGCGCAATCTGGCCAGGCTCGGCGGCCTGGGCGACGCCGGCAACGACGAACAAGGCGATGAGGCCCGCGAGGCCCTTTACTGAACGCATGTGCATGGCTTCCCTCCTCTGCATGCAGGCGCAACCATTGCGCCCCGTGACCGGCAGAGTCTGGGCCCCGCTCGGTCAGGGGAAATTCTGCAGCGGCGGGCATGGACGGTAAAGCAGGCTGGCGCCGCATACGCGACGGACCGGCATGAATATGCGATGAGGTGAGGCAAAGGTGGCCAGGCCTGCCGCCGGCACACCCTATTCCTGCTCGATGGCCTCGGCCACGATGCCGAAGACACGCGGCGACAGCACCAGGCCCAGATGAGTTTCGCTCACTTCAAGATTGCGCACGGTGGGCGACCAGCGATCGATGCATGCAGGCCACGCGACGATGCCGTCGCGCTTCGAGTACACCGCGGTCACGGGCACTTGCAGCGGCGTCTGGTAGCGATCCTTGACCGAGCGCTCAATCGCGTCGAGGTCATGCCCCTGTGACCGATAGCGTTCGGCCGTCGCCGTGTAGCGCGGCCCGCCCACCACCGGACTGCCCAGCGTGACGATCCCGCGAACTCCATGCGGCTGATCGCGCGCAAATTCGCGCGCGAGGTAACCGCCGAGGCTCCAGCCCACCAGCACCACGGGTTCTGCGTGCTGCTGCACGGCTGCGTCGACCACTCCCGTCAGGAGCGAACGCAGTCGCCTGGCATTGCCGTCGTTGACTCCCAGACCCCAGTCGCGGACACGATGCCCACGCCCGCGCAGGAACGCTTCCAGGACACGCATCGAGCGAGGGCCGGTGCCGAAGCCGGGCAACAGGATGACGGTGCGCGGCTGCACCGCACGAGCTTGCGACCGGGCGAACCAGGAAGGCACCCAGCGCAACGCGTCCAGTGGCAGGCGCAGCTCCCGCAGGGCGTCGAGCCGGCGCGGTGGCGTGATCGGTTCGTAATCGATGGACAAGACTGCAGTTGCCCCGACGGGCAGCGGGTCTACAAGCCGACCTTGACCATCTTCCGGCGCAGGAAAGCGATCTGCGCCTGCAATGGCAGCTCTTTCGGGCAGACGTCGTGGCAGCCGAGCAGCGTCATGCAGCCGAACACGCCATCGTCGTTGCCGACGAGTTCATAGAAGTCTGCGTCCGTCCGATGGTCGCGCGGGTCGAGCGCGAAGCGTGCGATCTTGTTGAGACCCACCGCGCCCACGAAATCCTCGCGCATGCGCGCCGTGCCGCAAGCGGCAACGCAGCAGCCGCACTCGATGCACCGATCGAGCTCGTAGATCTTGTCGGCGAGTTCGGGATCCATGCGCTCTTCGAGGCGCGTCAGGTCGGCCTCCGCGCCCAGCGAATGCACCCACGTCTCGAGCCGCTCGCTCATGCCGCGCATCCACTTGCCCGTGTTCACGGACAGGTCGGCGATGAGCTCGAACGCCGGCAACGGCGCCAGCGAGATGTCCGCGGGCAGGTCCTGCGTCAACGTGCGACAGGCCAGACCCGGGCGGCCGTTGACGACCATGCCGCAGCTGCCACAGATACCCGCGCGGCAGACGAAATCGAACGCGACGGACGGATCGAGCTTTTCGCGGATCTCGTTCAACGCGATGAACAACGTCATGCCCGGCGCTTCCTCGAGCTCGAACACGTCGAAGTGCGGCACGCTCGCGGGATCCTGCGGATCGTGGCGCAGGATGTGGAAGTGGAGCATGCGCCTGGGCCCGTCGGCGACGGGCAGCGACTGCGCCGGCGCCGAGCCGACATTCTTGTGCTTGGATAGTGGGGCGCTCATGTCGGCACTTTCTCGTCGCTGCGGTCGATTCGTTGCGGCGGACTCGTCGCGGGCAGCATCTCGTCGATGCGCTCGTTGAGACCGCGCAGTCCGGACGGCAGCAGGTGCTCGTACGGCATGAGCGCGGCTTGCACGGCATGCCGGCCGCCGGCCTGGGTGGCCTCACGCAGCTGCGCGACGGCTGCGGCGCGTTGCGGCGTGTCGGGGTGATCCACGTAGTCCTTGTTGCCATATCCGCGCCAACCGGGCGGCAGCTCCATGCTGCCCACGTCGAGCGCTTCGTAGTCGAGCGTCGGCACCGTCGCGTTCGCATCGGGCCAGGTTGCCAGCGTGCGCTGCAGCCACTGCGCATCGTTGCGCCGCGGGAAGTCTTCACGGAAGTGCGCGCCGCGGCTTTCGGTGCGCGTGAGCGCACCCTGCGCGACGCACAGCGCCACCTTGAGCATCTTCTGCACGCGATACGCGGTGACGAGTTCGGGGTTCGGGCCGTCGCGCCGCGAGCGCAGGCCGATGTCGCGGCTGCGCACGAGCAGCTCCTGCAGCTTGTCGACGGCCTGCTGCAGGTCGGCGCCGCGGCGGAAGATACCGACGTTGTCGGTCATGGTCTGCTGCATCTCGGCCTTCAGCGTGTCGGCCTGCTCGCGCCCGCCATGGTGCAGCAGATGCTCGATCTTGCCCCGCTCGGCCGCGAGCGTCTCCCGCAGCAGCGCGGTCGGAATGTCGATCTCGCCTTCGGGGCTCTCGACGAAATCAGCAATGAATTCACTGACGATCATGCCGGCGACGACAGTCTCGGCCACCGAGTTGCCGCCGAGCCGATTGAACCCGTGCATGTCCCAGCAAGCCGCCTCGCCGGCAGCGAACAGGCCGCGCAGCGTCGGCGTCTGCCCGGTGTAATCGGTCCGCACGCCGCCCATCGTGTAGTGCTGCGCCGGACGCACCGGAATCCACTGTTCCGCGGGATCGACGCCGAGGAAGTACTGGCAGATGTCCTTCACTTCGCGCAGGTTGTGCTCGATGTGCTTGCGGCCGAGCAGCGTGATGTCGAGCCACAGGTGCTCGCCGAAACGCGACTTGGCCCCGTTGCCCTTGCGGATGTGTTCTTCCATGCGGCGCGAGACGACGTCGCGCGAGGCGAGTTCCTTTTTCTCGGGCTCGTAATCCGGCATGAAGCGGTGACCGCTCGCATCGCGCAGCAGGCCGCCGTCGCCGCGGCAGCCTTCCGTCACGAGGATGCCTGCCGGGAAGATGCCCGTCGGGTGGAACTGCACGGCTTCCATGTTGCCGAGCGGCACGATGCCGGTCTCGAGCGCGAGCGCCGCGCCGATGCCTTCGCAGATCACCGCGTTGGTCGTGACGCGATAGACGCGCCCCGCCCCGCCTGTCGCGATCGCAGTGGCCTTGGCCACGTAGGCGGTGAGCTCGCCGGTGATCAGGTCGCGCACGATGGCGCCGTAGCAGCGCTTGCCGTCCTGGATCAGCGCCAGCGCCTCCGTGCGTTCGTGCACGGGGATGCCTTCCGCGATGGCGCGGTCGCCCACCGCAAACAGCATCGCATGGCCCGTGCCGTCGGAGACGTAGCAGGTGCGCCACTTCTTGGTGCCGCCGAAATCGCGCTGCGCCACCAGCCCGTGCGCTGCATCGCGCTCGGTGATGACGACCTTTTCGCCGTTGATGATGACTGTGCGGTCGCCCTGCCTGACGCGGCTCCAGGGCACGCCCCAGGCGGCGAGCTCGCGCACGGCTTTCGGCGCCGTGTTGACGAACATGCGGACGACGCGCTGGTCGGCGCCCCAGTCGCTGCCCTTGACGGTGTCCTCGAAGTGGACGTCCTCGTTGTCGCCCTGCCCCTTGGTCACGTTGCCAAGGCTCGCCTGCATGCCGCCCTGCGCGGCGGCGGAGTGCGAGCGCTTCGGCGGCACCAGCGACAGCACGATCGCGTCGTGACCCCGGCGGCGCGCGCCGATGGCCACGCGCAGGCCCGCGAGCCCGCCGCCGATGACCAGCACGTCGGTGTAGACGACTTTCATGGCGCCACCCCCGTGGCGGCCGCAACGCCGGGCACGTAGGGCTGGCCGTAGTACGGCGCGTGATCGATGCCGATCTTCATGTACGCCGCAAGCGTCGCCAGGCCCAGCACGAGGAAAAAGGCGGTCAGGGCCCACTTGTAGAACCGCAGCTTCCTGCGCGTCGCGACCGGGTCGCCGTTCTCGAACCAGCCCCACTTCAGCGCGACCCGGTAGAGGCCCACGCCGCCGTGGAACTCCACGGCGAACAGCATGACCAGGTACAGCGGCCACATCAGGTCGGACCAGACGCGATCGGCGGATTCGACCGGGCCGATGCGGTCCGGGTGGGTCAGCATGATGTACAGGTGCACGGAGGCGAGGAAGAACAGGGCGAAGCCCGTCACCACCTGCCAGTACCAGAGGGTGGTATCTTCGTGCTTCATTTGCGTCAAATGGTCGCGATATTCGCGGTATTGTCGGTAATTGGCCGGGAACTTCCGTAATGCCAGCGCTGCATGCAGGACAAATAACCCGGCGATGACAGCGACCAGCAGCGAGACCAGCCAGTACAGGGGCCGGCCGAAGATGAAATAGCCCTCGAACATCCTGGCCACGGTCCACATCGCGTCCTGGCCGAGCAGGATCGACGAGACGAAGAACATGTGCACCCACATGAACAGGCCCAGCGCGAGACCGGACGCGCTCTGCAGGAAATCGAGGCGCGCCGGCCAGCGGCGCAGTGACAGCGAAGCGGCCACTGGGGCAGTGGCGGTCAGCGGGCGATTGATCGCATCCACGGGATTCTCGGACTGATTTGCGTGACGGGATTGAGAGCGATGCAACCTGATGGAGCCATACGCGTTTTCCGCGGGAAGTTTTGCCTCGCCAGCCTGTCTATAGTCGCCGCGGACTGATTCCAGACCCACATGACCCCCTACGCCACATTTCTCATGTATCTGCTCGCCTCGGTCGGCCTCGTGGGGCTGATCCTGGGGATGAACGCATTCTTCGGCCCGCGCCCGGTCGCATCCGCGGCGAAGCTCGAACCGTTCGAATGCGGCGCCGAACCGATACAGCATCGCAACGTCCGCCCGCTGTCGATCAAGTACTACCCGATCGCGATTTTTTTCCTGCTGTTCGACCTGGAAACGGTGCTGCTCTTCATCTGGGCCGCCGCCGCGGGCCAGGCGCAGATCGCCACCCTCGCACTGGTGTCGTTCCTCGTGTTCATGGCCCTGCTGGGCCTGGTGTTCGCGTACCTCTGGCGCGACGGAGCCCTCGAATGGCGATGATGGATTACCTGACGACGCGCAAGGACGACCTCGTCGGCTGGGTGCGCAAGTTCAGCCTGTTCCCGTATCCGTTCGTGACGGCGTGCTGCGGCATGGAGTTCATGTCGGTGAGTTCGACGCTGTACGACACCGACCGCTTCGGGGCCGCGCTGCCGCGCTTCACGCCGCGCCAGTCCGACCTGCTGATGGTGGTGGGCACGGTGAGCCACAAGCAGGCCCAGGTCATCCGCAAGATCTACGACCAGATGTGCGAACCGAAGTGGGTGATGGCCTTTGGCGCCTGCGCGACCAGCGGCGGCTTCTATCGCAATTACTCGGTGGTGCAGGGAGTGGACAAGATCATCCCGGTCGACATCTACGTTCCCGGCTGCCCGCCGCGGCCAGAGATGGTCATCGACGCGATCATGATGCTGCAGGACAGGATCGCGAACGACAAACACCCGATCCTGCCCTCGGAGCAGCCGCCACCCGTGCGGTCCTGAGCACGATCATCTTGTCGACGTTCTACGAATCGATCACCGGGGGCTTGCAGGGCCTGTACGAGCGCGCGTGGGATAGCCACGGCATGCTCGTGCTCGACCTGCTGCCGGCGAACCTCACGACGGTCGTGGCCCGGCTCAAGGACGATTACGGCTGCGCGCTGTTCCTGGACGTGACGGCCATCGATTACCCGGAACGCCAGCCGCGTTTCGAGGTCGTCTACCACTTCCTGTGCCCCGCGCAGATGCAGCGCATCCGGCTCAAGCTGGGCGTGGACGAGCAGTCGGCGGAGCTGCCCACGCTCACCGGCAGCTACGGCGCCGCGCGCTACATGGAGCGCGAGGTGCACGACATGTACGGGATCCGCTTCACGGGCAACGCCGACCTGCGGCCGATCCTGCTGTACGAAGGTTTCGAAGGGCATCCCTTGCGCAAGGACTACGCAATGGAGCGCGAGCAACCCATCGTGCCGTACCGGAAATAGGCGGCGTCACGATGCAGTACCGTCCGCCCGTCAGCAGCCCGCTCCAGCACACGGCCCATCCGGACCACGTGGTGGTCAACATCGGCCCGTCGCACCCGGCCACGCACGGCACGATCCAGATCGTCGCGGAGATCGACGGCGAGAAGGTCGTGCACGCAGACGTGCATTGCGGCTACCTGCACCGCGGCTTCGAGAAGGAAGCCGAGCACCACACGTACCACAACATCATCCCGTACACCGACCGGCTCAATTACTGCTCGGCGATGAACAACAACTTCGCCTATGCCGAAGCAGTGGAGAAAGCGCTGGGTATCGAGCTCACGCCACGCTGCATCTGGCTGCGCACGCTGCTCGCCGAGTACAACCGCATCGCCGACCACTGCACGTGCATCGCGGCCTCCGTCATGGAAATGGGCGGCATGACCGCGTTCCTGTACCTGATGACGGTGCGCGACTACATCTTCGAGCACATGAACCACCTGTCGGGCGCCCGGCTCACGTATTCGTACGTGCGCATCGGCGGCCTCGCGCGCGACCTGCCGGACGGCTGGCTCGTGCGCCTCGAGGAAATCCTGCAGTTCACGGAAGGCTACCTCGAGCGCATCCACGGCATGCTCGACCGCAACCGCATCTTCATCGGCCGTACGCGCGACGTGGCGGCGATGACGCCGGAGCACGCGCTCAACTGGGGCTATACGGGCCCGATCCTGCGGTCGACCGGCCTCGCGATGGACCTGCGCAAGGACAATCCGTACCTGGCGTACCCCGAGCTCGACTTCGAAGTGCCGGTCGGCATCAAGGGCGACAACTACGACCGCTACTACGTGCGCATGCGCGAGATCGACGAATCGATCGCGATGGTGCGCCAGTGCATCGAGCGGCTGCCCGGCGGCCCGATCAACGTGGACGATCCGCGCGTCGTGCTGCCCGAGAAAGAGCTCGTATACAACCAGATCGAATCGCTGATCCACCACTTCAAGCTGGTCATGGACGGCGTGCAGGTGCCCGCGGGCGAGGTGTACACGGCACACGAAGCCCCGAACGGCGAACTCGGCTTCTACCTCGTGAGCGACGGCTCGGGCCGTCCGTACAAGCTGCACGTGCGCGCCCCGAGCTTCGTGCACATGGGCGGCATGCACACGCTGCTCGAGGGGCACCAGGTGTCCGACATCGTGCCCACGTTCGGCTCGATGAACATGGTCGGCGGGGAGTGCGACCGATGAGCACCGCATTCACGCCCGCGCTGCTGGTCCGGTTCGACGCGCTGCGCAGCCAGTACCCGCCCGAGATGAAAACCTCGCTGGTGTTGCCGCTGCTGCATTGCGTGCAGGACGAGCAGGGCTTCGTGACCGAGGCCGATGCCGTGCGCATCGCCGAATACATCGGCATGCCCGCGATCCAGGTGGTCGAGGCGCTCACGTGGTACACGATGTTCGACCGCGAGCCGCAGGGCCGGTACGTGATCAAGGTGTGCCGCAACATCGCCTGCTCGCTGCGCGGCTCGGAAGACATACTGGCGCACCTGCAGCAGAAGCTCGGCATCGGCGTCGGTGAAACCACGGCCGACGGCCGCTTCACGCTCAAGACGGTCGAATGCCTGGCTTCGTGCGGCACTGCGCCCGCGATGCAGGTCAATCGCACGTATCACGAGCGGCTCGACGCAGCGAAGCTCGATCGCATCCTGGAGTCGCTGACATGAGCGGCCCGGTGTTCATGAGTTTTCCGGTCACCGCGACGTCGCATACGCTCGCCGAGTACCGCGCGCGCGGCGGCTATGCCGCGCTCGAGCGGGCGCTGCGCGAAATGACCCCGGCGCAGGTCGGCGCACAGGCCAAGGCGTCGGGGCTGCAAGGTCGCGGCGGCGCCGGCTTCCAGACGGGCCTCAAGTGGGAGTTCGTCTCGAAGGACGCCCCCGTCGTCTACCTGTGCTGCAACATCGACGAAGGCGAGCCCGGCACGTTCAAGGATCGCTGGATCCTCGAGCATTCGCCGCACCAGCTGCTCGAAGGCATGCTGTTCGCCGCCTATGCGCTGCGCGTGCGGCACGCGTTTGCCTACATTCGCGGCGAGTTCGACCTGCCGCTGCGCCGCCTGCAGGGCGCGCTCGATGAAGCGCGGGCTGCCGGCCTGCTGGGCGAGAACATCTGCGGCAGCGGCTTCTCCTGCGACATCGTCCTGCACCGCGGCGCCGGCGCGTACGTCTGCGGCGAGGAATCGAGCCTGATCAATTCGCTGGAAGGCAAGAAAGGCTTCCCGCGCAACAAGCCGCCGTTCCCCGCGGTGCGCGGCCTGTACCAGAAGCCCACCGTCGTGAACAACGTCGAGACGCTCGCGACCGTGCCGTGGATCATGACGCACGGCGCCGCCGCGTACGCCGAGATGGGAATCAGGAAGACGCCGGGCACGCGCCTGTTCGGCGTTTCCGGCCACGTCGAGCAGCCGGGCCTGTTCGAGCGACCGACGGGCTATCCGCTGGCGCAACTGATCATGAATGACGCCGGCGGCATTCTCGGCGGGCGCAAGCTGAAAGCCGTCATCCCGGGCGGCAGTTCCACGCCGATCCTGACTGCAGCCGAGATCGAGGGCCTCACGCTCGATCCGGAGAGCATGACCAAGGCCGGCAGCATGGTCGGCTCGGGCGCGGTGATCGTGATCGCCGAAGGCACGTGCATGGTGCGGCTGCTGCAGGTGCTGTCGCGCTTCTACGCGCATGAATCCTGCGGGCAGTGCACGCCCTGCCGCGAAGGCACGGACTGGATGAACCGCATCCTCGAACGCATCGTGGCCGGCCAGGGCACGGCCGCGGACCTGGCGACGCTGCGCCGCCTGCCGACGGGAATCATGGGCAACACGGTCTGCGCGCTCGGCGACGCGGCCTCGATGCCCGTCGTCAGCTTCATCAAGAAATTCGGTCACGAGTTCGAACACTTCGTGACGCACGGCCGCTCGCTGCACGACGGCAGGCTCGCGCCATGAGCACGACCGGCATCAAGCTCACCATCGACCAGCGCGAGATCGAGGCGCGGCCCGGCGAAACCGTGCTGCAGGCGGCGCGCCGCCATGGCGTCGACATCCCTCACTTCTGCTACCACGACAAGTTGTCCATCGCGGGCAGCTGCCGCATCTGCCTGGTCAAGGTCAACAACCTGCCCAAGCTGCAGCCTGCGTGCAACCTCGCAGCCGCGCCGAACATGATCGTCGAGACGAACGTCGAGCAGGTGCAGAAAGCGCGTGAGGACGTGCTGCAGTTCCTGCTCGTCAACCACCCGCTCGACTGCGGCATCTGCGACAAGGCCGGCGAGTGCAGGCTGCAGGACTACCAGCACAAGTACGGGCCCGCGCAGTCGATCTCGCGCGACCCGAAGCACCACAAGCGCAAGCTGCACGACCTGGGACCGCGCATCACGCTCGACAACGAGCGCTGCATCCTCTGCAGCCGCTGCGTGCGCTTCACGCGCGAGATTTCCCGGCACCAACGCGCTCGGCATCGTCGAGCGCGGCAACCACTCGTACGTCGAAGCGCAGGTCCCGGGCCAGTTCGACGACCCGTACTCCGACAACGTGATCGACCTGTGCCCGACCGGGGCCCTGCTCTCGCGCGATTTTCTGTACAAGTGCCGGGTCTGGTTCCTGCAGCCCGTGCGTTCCGTCTGCACCGGTTGCGCGCGCGGCTGCAGCATCAAGAGCTGGAAGCGCATGAACGTGCGCCAGCAACACATGCCCGGCGCCGCGCCGGGGAATACCGCGTATCGCACGACGGCGCGCGAGAACCCGGCGATCAATGGCCCGTGGCTCTGCAACAAGGGTTACGACCAGCACACCTGGATGTCGCGCGAGCGCGTGCCGAACCCGCTGGTGGACGGCGCGCCGGCCTCCGTCGGCGAGGCCATGGCGACGGCGAAACGCCTGTTGTCCACGGCGCGGAATCCGGCAGTGCTGGTGTCGACGCACGCATCGAACGAGGAACTGGACGTGCTGCAGGCGGTACTCGGAGCGGTGCCGGCCTATCCGCATCGCGACTGGCTGCCGGTGGCGGGCGAAGTGGTCGAGGACCACCTGCTCATCCGGGCCGACAAGAACCCGAATCGGCGCGGAGTCGTGGAGCGCTTCGGCGACCAGGAGTTCGACCCGGCGGCAGGGCATGACCTGGTGGTGGTGTGGGGCGAGGTCTCCACACCGTTGCCGCTCGGCGTGACGCGCTGGATCCACCTGACCCCGTTCGGCACGCCGTCTGAGCGGCCTGCCGTGGTGGTGCTGCCCATTTCGAACACGTATGAGCGCCAGGGAACGTTCACCAACTTCGAGGGAACCCTGAACGCGTTCGAGCCGCTGTTCGAGAAGCCGGCGCACGTGCAGCACGCCGCCGACGTCTTCCGGAGTCTCGCGTCATGATGCCGGACATCGTCGTGCACGGCGTCTACATCGCCTACATCCTCGCGTTCCTGCTGGGCCTCGCCACCATCTTCACGTGGGTCGAGCGCAAGCAGTCGGCCGTGATGTCGGACCGCATCGGCGCCAACCGCGCTTACCTGCGCATCCCGTTCACGCAGGTCAAGATCGTCGCGTGGGGCTTGTTCCACGGCGCGGCCGACGGCCTGAAGATGATCCTCAAGGAGAACTTCACTCCGTCCACGTACGACCGCTTCTGCTACAACCTGGCGCCTTGGCTCGCGGCAGTGCCTGTGCTGCTGGTATTTGCAGTCGTGCCGTTCGGCGGCGAGGTGCAGCCGGGCCGGTTCTTCGAGCCGGGCTCGGGCGCCGCGGAATTCTTCGGCGACCGCACTTATCGCATGCAGATCGCCTCGCTCGATGCCGGCGTCCTCTTCGTGCTGGCAGTCTCCGGCATCGGCATCCTCGGCACGATGCTGGCCGGCTGGTCGTCGAACAACAAGTTCTCGATGCTGGGCGCGGCACGCGCGGCCTCGCAGATGATCTCGTACGAGATCTCGATGGGCCTCGCGCTCATAGCGATGGTGGTCACGTACGGCACCGTCGACCTGTTCGAGATGGTCACGTGGCAGCAGCAGAACGTGTGGGGCATCGTCGTGCAGCCGCTCGCGTTCCTGCTGTTCCTCACGGCGTCGATCGCCGAGAACAAGCGCGTTCCGTTCGACCTGCCCGAGTGCGAATCCGAGCTCATCTCGGGTTATTTCACCGAATACACCTCGATGAAGATGGGCCTGTTCCTGCTCAGCGAATTCATCGAGATCGTCGTCATCTCGGCGCTCGTGGTCACGCTGTTCTTCGGCGGCTTCACCGTGCCGTTCCTGACGGCCGGGGGCTTCGCGTTCCCCGGCGGCGTCACCTGGGAGATCGGCGCGCTCGGCGTGGCGCTGCTGCAGGTGCTGATGTTCTCGCTCAAGGTCTTCATCGTCGGCTGCTTCCAGATCCAGGTGCGCTGGACCCTCCCGCGCTTCCGTTACGACCAGTTGATGGACCTGGGCTGGAAGTTCCTGCTGCCGCTCGCCGCCCTGAACCTGGTCGTCACCGCCGTGGTGCGCTGGTGGACGCTGTGACCCCGCGCCGTCCGCGCAAGCAGTACTGGAACGAGCCGACGCTCGGCCTCTGGGAAAAGCTGTACATCTTCGAGATCGTGCGCGGGCTGTCGATCACCGGCGGCGTGTTCTTCGCGAACATGTGGAAGTGGATCACGGGCCGCAAGGGCGCGCTCACCACGTACTACCCGGAAGAGACGCGCGCCGATTACTCCCCCAACAACCGCGGCCGGCACGTGCTCACGCAGCGCGCCGACGGCAAGGTGCAGTGCGTCGCCTGCAACATGTGCGCAACAGCCTGCCCCGCGTACTGCATCGAGATCGAGGCGACCGCGGACTTCAGCGAACCGGCGCACCCGAAATCGCCGCTGCGATTCGAGATCGACTACTCGCGCTGCATTTTCTGCGGCTTCTGCGTCGAGGCTTGCCCGGAAGACGCGATCCGCATGGTGAAGGACGTGCCGGACCTGCCGGGCTTCGACCGGGACGTGATGTGGGGACGCAAGGACCTGCTGCTGCAGTGGCACCCGCTCAAGGATCCGCGCAAGCCGTACCCGCCGGCGCCCCCTGCGAACACGGACGGAGGCACGCCATGACCGACGCCTTCATCGTCTTCTTCGGCGTGCTGTCGCTGGTCTTTGCGGCGCTCGTGCTGCTGTTGCGCCAGCCGATGCGGGCCGCGCTCGCCCTGGTCGCGCACATGATCTGCCTGGCAGCCATCTATGCCTGCCTCTCAGTGCACGTGATCGCCCTGTTCCAGGTCCTGATCTACGTCGGCGCAGTGATGGTCTTCATGGTCTACACGATCATGCTGCTCGATGACCGCGACACCTCGTATCGGCAGCGATTCTCCGGCACGCTCGTGCCGGGCGTGCTGGTCGCGACTGCCGTCGCGCTGTTGCTGTGGCGCCTGCTGGGCCCGTCGGCAACGGGCATGCCCGCGGGATCGGGCACCGTCGACTTCAGCTTCACCGCTTTCGCCACTGCGTTCATGCAGCAGTACTGGCTGCACTTCGAGCTCGCGACCGTGCTGCTGCTGGTGGGCGTCGTCGCGGCCTGGACCGTGATCCGGGAGGCGCCATGATCGACCGGTATGAACTGCTGCTCGCGCTGGCGGTCGCCCTGTTTGCAATGGGCCTGCTCGGCGTGATGGTGCGCCGCAACCTGCTGGTCGTGATCATGAGCCTGGAGCTGATGCTGAACGCCGTGGTGCTGAGCTTCGTCGCAGCCGCCGCGCACACGCAGACGCTGCACGGCGTCGCCATGACGTTCTTCATCTATGTCGCCGCCACGTGCGAGATCGCGCTGGCGATGGCCCTGCTGGTCCTGCTCGTACGCCGACGGGGCACGCTGGACCTCGCGGCGGGCCAGGAACTGAGGGGCTAGGCCATCATGACGTCGCTCGCCCTCATCCCGGCGCTGCCCCTGCTCGGCTTTCTCGTCAACGGCCTGCTGGGCCGACGCTTGCCGCACGCCGTCGTGTCGCTGATTGCCTGCGCCTTGCCGGCCGCTGCGTTCCTGCTCACGCTCGGCGCGTTGAGCACGCTGAACGCCACCGGGGCGCCGCTCGCGGAAACGCTGTTCACCTGGGCGGCCACCGGCAGGTTCGAGGTCGAGGCCGCGCTCTATTTCGACCAGGTGACGGCGGTGATGTGCCTGGTCGTGACCGGCATCGGCACGCTGATCCACGTGTACTCGATCGGGTACATGCACGGCGACCCGGGCTACGCGCGCTACTTCGCCTACCTCAACCTCTTCCTGTTCTTCATGCTGGTGCTGGTGCTCGGCAAGAACCTCCCCATGATGTTCATCGGCTGGGAAGGCGTCGGCCTCGCTTCGTACCTGCTGATCGGCTTCTGGTTCCAGGATCCGGCCAAGACTGCCGCAGGCCTCAAGGCGTTCGTCGTGAACCGCGTCGGCGACACCGGCTTCCTGCTCGCGATGTTCCTGATCTGGTACTACGCAGGCACGCTCGACTTCCAGGCCGTGAATGCCTACTTCGGCGCGACGCCGCCCACGAACGGCGTGATGACCGCGATCGGCGTGCTGCTGCTGGTGGGCGCGTGCGGCAAGTCGGCCCAGATTCCGCTGCACGTGTGGTTGCCCGACGCCATGGCCGGTCCCACGCCGGTCTCGGCGCTGATCCACGCGGCCACGATGGTGACGGCCGGCGTGTACCTGCTGTCGCGACTGAGCGGCCTGTACCTCGCTGCGCCGGACGCGATGACGGTCGTGGCGTGGGTCGGCGCCGTCACTGCGCTGGTCGGCGCGACGATGGGCGTGACGCAGTACAACCTCAAGAAGGTGCTCGCCTACTCGACGATGTCGCAGATCGGCCTGATGGTGATGGCCTGCGGCGTCGGCGCGTTCCAGGCCGGCATGTTCCACCTGTACACGCATGCGTTCTTCAAGGCGTGCCTGTTCCTTGGCGCAGGCGCCGTGCTGCACGCGCTGGCGGGCGAGGAAGACATGCGGCGCATGGGCGGACTGGCAGGACGCCTGCCGTTCACGTTCGGCGTGTTCCTGCTCGCCACGCTCGCCCTGTGCGGCCTGCCGCCGTTCGCCGGGTTCTTCTCCAAGGACGCCATCCTCTGGTCGGCCTACGCCTCGACCCACGGTTCACCGGCCCTCTGGCTCGTCGGCACGGCTGCCTCGTTCCTGACCGCGTTCTACATGTTCCGCGCAGTGTTCCTCACGTTCTTCGGCGCAAGCCGCGTCGAGCCCAAGGTGGCAGGCCACATCCACGAGCCGCCGCTTTCGATGTCTGCAGTGCTCGCGCTGCTCGCGCTGGGCGCGGTCGTCGCCGGCTGGATCGGGCTGCCGCCGCCGTTGCGCGAACTGCTGGGCGTGGGTGCTCCCTTCTTCGATTTCCTCGCTCCCGTGCTGGCGGCAGAGCAGCTGCGGGCAGGGGTTGCGCACTCGGCTGAAGCACTGCTCATGGTGGTCGCCGTGCTGGTCGCGCTGACGGGCATCGTCCTCGCCTGGCTGCGTTACGGGCGCGGCACGTCGCCCGCAGCGTCCGCGAAAGCGACTCACCCGCTGCACCAGCTGGTGAGCGAAGGCTATTACTTCGACGCCTTCTATGACCGCTTCGTCGTGCGGTTCATGGGCTGGTTGTCCGCTACCTTCCTCGCACGTGGCGTCGAAGCGCCGCTCAGCCGCACGAGCCTGCTGCAGACAGCCGCTGCAGGTGCCCGCGCGACGCGCTTGTTCGCGCGCCTGCAGACCGGCGAACTGCAGGTGTACGTGATCTACGCGCTGATCGGCCTGGCGCTCGTGCTCGGCCTGGGAGCCGTCTCGTGACTCAACCCGCAGCGCTCACTGCGATCCTCGTGCTGCCCTGGCTCGCCGCCATCGTCGCGCCGCTGCTGGGCAGGACGACGCACGCAGGCCGCATCGTCGCGATGGCAGCGATGCTGACGGTGCTGTGGCTCACTGCCTCGCTGTTCATCGGGTTCGACGGCGCAGCAGCCGCACAGCCCGGCATCGACGTGCCGTGGATGCCCTCCCTCGGGATCAGCCTCCGGTTCGCCGTCGACGGCTACAACATCTACTTCGTGCTGCTGACGGCACTGCTGTTCCCGGCGGTGCTCGCGTGTGCGTGGCAGACCAGCGAGGGTCGCAGCCCGCTGTACCTCGGGTTGCTGCTGGCGCTGCAGGCCGGGCTGCTCGGCACCTTCCTGGCGCAGGACATGCTGGTGTTCTTCGTGCTCTGGGAGGCCGTGCTGATCCCGATGGTGCTGCTGATCCTCGTGTTCGGCGGGGCGCAGCGGCGGCGGGCCGCCATGACGTTTTTCCTCTATACGATGGCCGGCAGCGTGCTGCTGCTGGCGGCCGTGATCTGGCTCGGCGCCGAGGCTGCGCGGCAGACCGGCCACTGGACTTTCGACTATGCCGCCCTGCAAAGCCTGCAGCTGAGCAGCGGCCAGCAACTGTTCGTCTTCGTCGCGGTGGGCCTGGCCTGCGCAGTGAAGAGCCCGCTGTTCCCATTTCATTCCTGGCTGCCGCTCGCCTACGGCGAGGCATCCGCGTCGGGCACGGCGCTGATGGCGGGCGTGCTGTCGAAGATGGGCGCCTATGGCTTCATCCGCTTCGCCGTCCCGCTGTGCCCGGACGTCGCGCCGCAGCTGGCTCCCGTGCTCATGCTGCTGGCGGCTACCAGCATCGTCTATGGCGCCGTGCTCGCGCTGCGGCAGCAGAACTACAAGATGCTCGTGGCCTACGCCTCCTTGAGCCACATGGGTTACATCGTGCTTGGCTTGTTCAGCCTGCAGCGCACGGGCGTGCACGGAGCGATGGTGCAGGTGCTGAGCCACGGACTCGCGGTTGCCGGGTTGTTCCTGCTGCTCGGCCTGCTCGAGCAGCGCCGCGGGCCGGCCTGGCTGCAGATTCATGGCCTGGCAACCCGGGCGCCCCGCTTCGCCGTGGTGCTCATGCTGTTCGTGCTGGCCTCGCTCGCGTTGCCGCTCACCAGCGGCTTTACTGCCGAGTTCCTCGTCCTGCTCGGCGCCTTCACCACGGGCTATGCGCACTGGCTGGCGGGTGCGGGACCGGCAATGTTGATCGCGGCGCTGCTGGCTGCCACCGGCGTCGTGCTGGGCGCAACCTACATGCTGCAGTTCGCACGCAGCCTGGTGTTCGACGACTCCACCGTCGTCGATCCTCTCCCCGACCTGCGGCCGCGCGAGCTGCTTGCGCTCGCGCCGTTGCTGTTGCTGATCGTATGGATCGGCGTGCGGCCCGCCGTGTGGATGGACAAGGTCGACGCGACGGTCGGACAGCTGGCACGGCCGCCGGTGATCGCGCTCATGGGAGCCAACCATGGCGAATGAGTTCATGTTCGCGCTGGCGCCCGACTTGCTGCTGCTCGGCGTGATCGTCGTGCTGATGCTGCTCGAGATGTCGCGGGCCGATGCCCGCTGGGCCCGCGTCGTTTTCGTCGTCGGCGCCGCCACCGGCCTGGCGGTGCTGGCACAGCAGCTGACCACGGGCTACGCGGCTGACGTGGTACCCGGCGAGCTGGCGACGGATCGCTTCGCGCAGTTCGGCAAGCTCGTGCTGCTGCTTTGCACCCTCGGGGTCGCCGTGAGTTTCGCTGCGGCGAGGGGCTACAAGTTCTGGCTGCTGGCGGCGGCGTCCACGCTCGGCGGCATGCTGATGCTCGGCGCCGAAGGTTTCGCGCCACTGTTCGTCGGCATCGAGTTGCTGTCGCTGCCGGCCTTCGCACTGATCGTGCAGGGCCAGGGCCAGGGCGCAGCGGCCGAAGGCGCGTTCAAGTACCTCGTGCTGTCGTCTGTTGCCAGCGCCGTGCTGTTGTTCGGCGTATCGCTGGCCTATGGCCTGACCGGCACGCTGTCGATCGCCGCGTGGGCACAGGCGTTCGAGCACGCCGGACTGCAGGGCCAGGCCGCGGGCCTCATGGTGCTGTCGGGCCTGTTCCTGAAAGCCGCCGTCTTCCCGTTCCACGCCTGGGCTCCGGATGCCTACGCAGCTGCAAGGCTGCCGGTCACGGCGCTGATGGCCTCGCTGGTGAAGGCCGCAGTCATCCTCGCACTGGCGCGCATCGTCGCCGGGATGCCGCTCGACCCGGCAGCCGGCCTGGTCGTGACCGTGCTCGCCATCGTGTCGATCGTCTTCGGCAACCTCGCCGCCCTGGGCCAGACGCGTTTCAAGCGCCTGCTCGCCTATTCCTCGGTCGCCCACGCGGGTTACATGATCTTCGCCCTGCTCGACGGCACTGGCAGTCGCGGCTCGGACCTGCTCTGGTACGCGGCGTTCTACGGCCTCGCGACCGTGCTGGCCTGCGCGAGCTTCGCCGCGCTCTGCCCGGGCGACGACGACGACCTGCGCGGCCTGAATGGCAAATTCGCCACGCAGCCCCTGGCCGCGACGCTGCTGGCGGTGGCGATGCTGTCACTGGCGGGCCTGCCGCCGCTGCCCGGCTTCTTTGCCAAGCTGTTCGTGTTCAAGTCGGTCATCGCGTCCGGCCATCTGGTGCCGGCGGTGGCAGCCTTCGTCGGCAGCTTCCTCGGTCTCGCGTATTACACCGGCATCGTGATGCGGTTGTTCCAACCGGCTCCGTCACAGGCACCGGCCACGGAGCTTCCGCCGGCTGCGGCGAACGCAAGCCAACGGTCCGCCGTCTAGAAGCTCAGAGGGGAGAAGCACATGACACTTGGACAGGTCGACATCCCGCCCCTGCACGGCACGGTCGCCGACATGCTGGCGCATAAAAGCAGCGTCGTGCACGCCGTGCCACCGGACACCACCGTGCTCGAAGCCATCGCCCAGATGGACTCCAAGCGCGTCGGCGCGTTGCTCGTGATGCAGGGTGACAAGCTGGTCGGCATCCTTTCGGAGCGCGACTACACCCGCAAGGTGATCCTGCTGGGCCGCGCTTCGCGGGACACCCGGGTGTCCGAGATCATGACGGCGCAGGTGATCGTCGTGCGGCCGCAGATGGGTCTCGGCGAATGCCTGCAGCTGGTGACCAACCACGGCATCCGGCACCTGCCGGTGGTCGATGGGGACAGGGTCATCGGGGTGCTGAGCATCGGCGACCTGGTGCGTGCGGTCGTGGCGCAGCAGGCAGAGACGATCACCAGCCTCAAGTCCTTCATCGGCAGCGACTATCCGACTTGAGCGTCGTGTGTTGCGTCTCCCGCCCGTGCTGTACGCTCGGGCCGTGGACGCTCCAGACACATCGCTCCCGGACACTGCCCAGGGGCAACCCCGCGAGCACGGCTCACCCATCGTGCGGGCCGTGTTTTTCGTCGTGGGCGCCTGCGCGTTCGTGGCCGGTGCGGCCGGTATCTTCCTGCCACTGCTCCCCGCGACGCCGCTTTTCATCCTGGCTGCCGCGTGTTTTGCGCGGGCCTATCGGCCCTTCCACGAATGGATGCTCGCGCATCGCCTGATCGGCCCGATGCTGCGTGAATGGCACCACCATCGCAGCATCCCGTACCGGACGAAGATGGTCGCCATCGTCACCATGCTGCTTTCGTTCGGGTCGTCGATCTACTTCGTCGTGCAGACGCGCTGGCTGCAGGCACTGCTGGCGATCATCGCACTGGGCCTCGCGCTCTGGATGTATCGCATACCGTCGCGGGACAGGCCACCGCCGCATCCGGGCTCTTAGTACGATGCCGCGCGCACCAGGAACGCTCTGCACCGGTCTGCAAGTGACGCGTCGCGGGCGGTCAGTCGCCGGTCGCGTCCGACCCGGTACCGTTCCCCGAGCTTGGAAAGGCAGACACGCGCTCGGGGAACGGTACCGGGTCGGATGCTTGCGACGCGCCAGCCTGCGACGCTGCCAGTGCGCTCGATCCGGTGCCTGTCACAGAGCGCGTGTCTGCCTTTCCAAGCTCGGTGACAGGCACCGGATCGAGCGCACGCAACGCGTCACTTGCGCGACCTGCGCGAAGCTTCCCCAAGCGCCGCCGACTGGGCCCGGTTGCTTTCCACATTGCGGCGCGGCCGCATGGGGCGCATCGTCGTACGTAGCGTGCTCGAGTGTTCCGGCACGCGCGTCGGTGAACTCGAGGGTGAATTCGCAGTGATTCCGGCATGAGACGCTGGCTGGACGATCGCCGCAGAACGCTGCTCCGTTGCGCGGCGCTCGGCGCGTGCATGGCATTGCTGGTCGCGTGCGCGGCACCCCCGGCACCCGCCCTTTCGCCGTCCAAAATCGAGCAATTGCGCTCGGATGCTCTGCGCGCGATGCCGCCGGAAGAAACCGGCAATTTCCGCGCCGACGATCTCGTGGAAGTGGTGACGCTCGACCCGACGCTGCAGCTCGACGTGCGTTACGCCAGCGCCGACAACTTCCTGCGGACGCCGATCTACCCGGAAGCGCGCGTTTTCCTGCAGCGGCCAGCGGCCGAGGCCGTGGTCCGCGCGAACGCCGCCCTGCGCGCACACGGTTACGGGCTCAGGTTGTTCGACGGGTACCGGCCCTGGTACGTCACCCAGCTGTTCTGGGACGCGACGCCCTCCGAGATGCGCGACTTCGTGGCTGACCCGTCGCAGGGCTCGCGCCACAATCGCGGCAGCGCGGTCGATCTCACTCTGTACGACCTGCAGACCGGCCTGGAGGTACCCATGCCGAGCGGGTATGACGATTTTTCGGAGCGCGCCCACCCTGACTTCGCCGGCGGCACGCCGGAGCAGCGCGCAGCGCGCGACCTGTTGCGCCGCACGATGGAGGCCGAGGGCTTCACGGTCTACGACCGCGAATGGTGGCACTTCGACTACCGCGACTGGCAGTCGTATCGCATCGGCAACGCGATGTTCAAGGATCTCTGACGGCGCTAGATCGACCGCGCGATGATCTCTTTCATGATCTCGTTCGCACCGCCATAGATGCGCTGCACGCGCGAGTCGACGTAGAGCTTCGAGATCGGGTACTCGAGCGTGTAGCCATAGCCGCCGAAGAGCTGCAGGCACTCGTCCATCACCTTGTTCTGCATGTCGGTGACCCAGTACTTGGCCATCGACGCGGTGACGGTATCGAGCTTGCCGTCGCGCAGCTTGACGATGCAGTCGTCGAGGAAGACACGGGCGATGTGCACGTTGGTCTTCACCTCGGCGAGCTTGAAGCGCGTGTTCTGCAGCTCGAGCAGCGGCTTGCCGAACACCTTGCGCTCACGCGTGTAGTCGGCGGTCAGCGCTAGCGCGTATTCCATCGCACCCAGGCCGCCGATGGCGAGCAGCGTCCGCTCGTACGGCAGGTCGCGCATCATCTGCACGAAGCCCTGGCCCTCGCCCGGCCCCAGCAGGCAGGCTGCCGGCACGCGGCAGTCGTCGAAAAACAGCTCGGCCGTGTCCCAGCCGTTCTGGCCGATCTTCTCGAGCACGCGGCCCACGCGGTAACCCGCGAGATCTTTCGTCTCCACCATGAGGATGGAGATGCCGCGCGCGCCCTGCGCCGGATCCGTCTTCACGACGACGCCGACGAGCCCGGCGTGGAACCCGTTCGAGATGAAGGTCTTGGAGCCGTTGATGACGTAGTGATCGCCGTCGCGCACAGCCCGCGTACGGATCGCCTGCAGGTCGGAACCCGCGCCGGGCTCCGTCATCGCGATCGCACCGACGAGTTCGCCGGACGCCATGCGCGGCAGCCAGTCGCGCTTCTGCTCCTCGGTGCCATAGTTGAGAACGTAGTGCGCGACGATGCTGTGCACCGCGTGGCCCAGGCTCGTGATGCCGTGCCGGCCCATTTCCTCTGCCACGACGGCTTCGTGCCGCACGTCGCCGCCGACGCCGCCGTATTCGGCGGGGATGTCGGTGCAGAGCAGGCCGACCGCGCCCGCCTTGTTCCAGAGCTCGCGGTCGACGTGATGCTGCTCGCGCCAGCGGGCGTCGTGCGGCACGATCTCCTGCCCGACGAATCGCCGTACGGCGTCGCGAAAGAGGTCCAGCTCGTCGTCGAGCCAGGCGGAACGGTAAGCGTGCATCGGGAACACCTCGCGGGGGGATCGCGATGACAAAGGAAACTGGTGTTCTTGTCCAGAGGCAGTTAGCTTTGCCGGCGGCCCGCTTCGGGCCGTGCCACGGGGGAGACGAGGCATGCTGCTGAATTCCGGCCAGGTCCTGACGGAACGGGCGAAGATCGCCCCGCTCGCCGAAGCGGTGGTCGATACCGCGACGGGTTCACGCCTGACGTTCCGCCAGCTCAACGAACGCGCCAACCAGTCGGCCAACGCGCTGCTGGGGATGGACTTCAGCCCGGGCGAACGCATTGCCTGCCTGATGTCGAACCAGACGCAGTTCGTGGAATCGTTCTACGCCTGTGCCAAGTCGGGCTTCGTGTTCGTCGCGCTGAACTGGCGGCTCACCGTGCCCGAGCTGTCCTACCAGGTCATGGACTGCGGCGCGACGGCGGTCATCTATGGCGCCGACCAGCAGGCGCTGGTCGACCCGCTGCGCGAGCAGTTTCCGCAAGTGCGCTGGCTGCAGGCCGACGGTGGCGCCTACTCCGCCGCCGTCGATGCGGCCCCCACGACCGAGCCGCCCATCGGCGCAACGGGCGAAGACCCGTTGTTCATGATGTATACCAGCGGCACGACCGGGCGGCCCAAGGGCGCGCTGATGTCCCACCGGGGCAACATCGCCTGGCTCGCGAGCATGCTCGCGACCTCCGACCTGCACCACGGCGAACGCCAGATCATCGTGGCGCCGCTGTTCCACATCGCTGGCCTCGGCCTGCTGGTGACGGCCGTGTACCGCGGCATGGCCAGCGTGCTGCTCAAGCAGTTCGACCCGGGGGCCATGTGGGACCTGGTCGACGCGGAGAACATCACGGGCTTCTTCGGCGTGCCCGCGATGCTGGCCTTCATGCACCAGCACCCCAAGCGCGCGACTGCCGCCCGGCCCCGCCTGCGCTGGGTGATCTGCGGCGCGGCACCCGTGCCAGTGACGCTGATCGAGTCGTACCTGGAGATGGGAATCGAGGTCCTGCAGGTGTACGGACTGACAGAGACGCATGGCGGCATCTGCCTGATGTCCCCGGAGCACGCGCGCCAGAAAGTCGGCTCGACCGGCATGCCCTACTTCGGCATCGACGTGCGCGTGGTCGACAAGGCCGGCAACCCGGTGCCGCCCGGCCTGCCCGGCGAAGTCGTGACGCGCGGCCCGCACCTGATCAGCAGCTACTGGAACCGACCCGATGCAACGGAGGAAGCGATCCGTGAGGGCTGGTTCCACACCGGCGACATCGCCGAGATCGATGCGGACGGCTTCATCTACATCAAGGACCGCTCCAAGGACATGGTGATCTCGGGCGGCGAGAACGTGTATCCGGCCGAAGTCGAAGACGTGCTGAGCGGGCACGCGGGCGTGCGCGAGGTCGGCGTGATTGGCCAACCCTCGGCCAAGTGGGGCGAGAGCGTCTGCGCAGTCATCGTGCGCGGAGACGGCTGGAAGGGCGACGACGAATTGCTGGTGCAGGAACTGCGCGCACTGGCCCACGCGCGGCTCGCGCGCTTCAAGCAGCCGAAAGCCTACGTCTTCATGCCTGCCCTGCCCCGCAATCCATCGGGCAAGATCCTGAAGCGCATGCTGCGCGAGCAGTTCCCGGGGCCGGCGCCGGAGTAGTCGCGGCGGTTGTGGCCGCTGCCCCCGGCCCCTATCCTGCACGGATGCCTGACCCGACCCGCGCTTCGCTCGCCGCCGTCACCGCGGCGCTCACTGCCCTTTGTTTCGCGGCTGCCGCGCATGCAGCCGACGATGCCTGTGCGGCGCTGGCGCAAACGTCCGTGCCGGGCGCGAAGATCACCCTGGCGACTCCAGTCGCAGCCGCGGGCGATCTCCCGGCGTATTGCCGCGTGCAAGGCACGATTCCGCAGGCGATCCAGTTCGAGCTGCGGCTGCCGCTCGACGGGTGGAACGGCAAATTTTACATGGCGGGCTGCGGCGGCTTCTGCGGCTCGCTCCTCGCCGACCAGCCCGGCGTGGTCAACGCGCTCAATCACGGATTGCGACGCGGCTATGCCGCGGCCACCTCCGATTCGGGACACTTCGGCGCGAACGTCACCGACGGTCGCTGGGCGCTCGACAACCCGCTGGCCGAGGCCGATTGGGGCTGGCGTTCCGTCACCGAGACGACGCGCGTGTCACGCGACCTGGTCCGGGCCTTTTACGGTGCGCCCGCTGCGCGCTCGTATTTCATGGGCTGCTCGACCGGTGGCCGCATGGGCCTCATGGCGGCGCAGCGCTTTCCGCATGATTTCGACGGCATCGTCGCCGGCGCACCCGCGCTCGACTACACGGGCCTGGTCGCGACGCAGGCCGCGTGGATCGTGCAGGCGAACACGCACCCGGACGGCAGCGAGATCCTCGATCGCGCGAAGGTGCCGCTGATCGCACAGGCCGTGCTGGAAGCCTGCGACGGCATCGACGGTCAGCGCGACGGGCTCATCGACGACCCGCGACGCTGCGACTGGCAGCCGTCCCGACTGCAATGCAAGGGCGCCGCCAGCGCGACGTGCCTGACCGCGCGTGAGATCGGCGTGCTCGAGCACTGGTACATGCCGGTGACGGGCGGCGATGGCCGTATCCAGTATCCGGGCGGCGTGCCGAAAGGATCGGAACCGTTCTGGCCCGTGTGGCTGTCGGGCATCCCGGGCACCAAGCAGCCGGCATTGATCGAGCGCTTCGGCACCGACTTCCTGCGCTACATGGCGTTCGTGCCGGATGCGGGCGCTGCGTTCGACGCGCGCCAGTACGACTTCGACCGCGACCCGCCGCGCCTCGCCACGATGTCGCGCATCTACGACGCGACGAACCCCGACCTGACCGCCTTCCGCGAGCGCGGCGGCAAGCTGCTCATGTATCACGGCTGGGCGGACGCCATCGTCACCCCGCAGCGCACGCTCGATTACCACGCGGCGATGCGCGAGCGGATGGGCGGCGCGGAGGCGACCGCACAGTTCGCGCGCCTGTTCATGGTGCCGGGCATGGACCATTGCGGCATCCAGGCAGGTCCGGGCGCGAAGACAGTGAGTTTCGATCCGCTGCCGGCACTGGAAGCGTGGGTCGAGCGCAATGAGCCGCCCGCCACGCTCGCCGTGAGCTGGCAGATGACGGACGGCAGCGTGCGCAGCCGCGACGTGGCACCGCAATGAGCAGCGTTCCAGCCGAGCGGCCCAAGGCCAAATCGCTGAGCCCGTTGCGGGCGCTGCTGCCGTACCTGCGCCCGTACCGCGGCGTGCTGGCCCTGGCACTGGTGGCGCTGCTGGTGGCATCGGCCGCGATGCTGTCGCTGCCGATCGCCCTGCGCTACCTGATCGACAACGGCCTGTCGTCGCAGAGCACGGACACGATCAACCAGTACTTCGTCGCGTTCCTCGCGGCGGCCGGCGTATTCGGCGTGTTTGCCGCGCTGCGCTTCTACCTGGTGACGTGGCTCGGCGAGCGCGTCGTCGCGGACATGCGCTCCGCCGTCTACGCGCGCGTGATCCGCATGGATCCGGCATTCTTCGAGGTGACGCGCGTCGGTGAGGTGCTCTCGCGACTCACGGCCGACACCACGCTGGTGCAGTCGATCGCGGGCGTGAACCTCTCGATCATGCTGCGTTCCACGATCACCGTGATCGGCAGCCTCGTGATGCTGGGCGTCACGAGCCTCAAGCTGACCAGCGTGCTGATCGTGCTGATCCCGCTGATCGTCGCGCCGCTGATCATCCTCGGCCGCCGCGTGCGCAAGCTTTCGCGCAAGTCGCAGGACCGCATCGCCGATACCAGCGGCATCGCGGACGAGACGCTCAATGCGATCCAGACGGTGCAGGCCTTCACGCTCGAGCAGATCAACACCGACCGCTTCGACGCCGCGGTCGAGGACTCGTTCGGCGCAGCGGTGCGACGCACCAAGTCGCGCTCCACCCTGACCGCGCTCGCCACGATGCTGGTGTTCGGCGCCATCACGTTCGTGCTCTGGATGGGCGCACATGCCGTCGTGCGCGGCGAGATGACCGGCGGGCAGCTCGGCCAGTTCCTGCTGTACGCCGGGTACGTGGGCGTCGCCGCGGCGAGCCTGAGCGAGATGTGGGGCGAGGTGCAGCGTGCAGCCGGCGCGATGGAGCGCCTGATCGAACTGGAGAACGCGCAGCCGATGATCCAGGCGCCGCTGCAGCCCGTCGCGTTGCCAGTCCCCGGCCGGGGCGAGATCCGCTTCGAGCACGTCACGTTCCGCTATCCCTCGCGGCCCGAGTCCCGGGCGCTCGACGATTTCGACCTGGCCGTGCGGCCGGGCGAGACGGTGGCGTTCGTGGGCCCTTCGGGCGCCGGCAAGACCACGACCTTCCAGCTCTTGCTGCGCTTCTACGACCCCGCGGAGGGGCGCATCTTGATGGACGGCGTCGACATCGCGAGCGCCGATCCGCTCGCGGTGCGCAGCCGCATCGGGCTGGTGCCGCAGGACACGGTGCTGTTCGCGGCGAGCGCCCGCGAGAACATCCGCTACGGGCGCCCGGGCGCCACGGATGCAGAAGTCGAGGCTGCCGCACGGGCTGCAGCGGCAGATGAGTTCCTGCGGCGACTGCCGGAAGGCTACGACACTTTCCTCGGCGAGCGCGGCGCGCGGCTCTCCGGCGGGCAGCGCCAGCGCATTGCGATCGCGCGCGCGATCCTGCGCGACCCGCCGATCCTGCTGCTCGACGAGGCCACCAGCGCGCTCGATGCCGAGAGCGAGCGGCTGGTGCAGGGCGCGCTCGACCGGCTCATGCAGGGCCGCACCACGATCATCATCGCGCACCGCCTGGCGACCGTGCTGCAGGCGGACCGCATCGTCGTCATGGATCACGGTCGCATCGTCGACCAGGGCACGCACGCCGAGCTCGTGCGCAGCAACGATCTCTATGCGCGGCTCGCCGCCCTGCAGTTCGCGGATGGGACGGGCACGGGCGCGGCGGACGCGGAGACCGTTGCTTGAACGACGGCGGCGTGCGGCGCAATGCCCTGGGCCAGCCGATCGGTCCGGCGTTGCCAGACTGGCGGCCGCCACCGCGTCCGCAGCAGCAAACTCTGGCGGGACGGTTCTGCAGCGTCGAACCGCTCGATGTCGCGAGGCACGCGCGCGATCTGCACGAGGCTAACAGCCGCGACCACGAGCAGCGCATGTGGACGTACCTGTTTTCAGGTCCCTTCGCGACGTTCGCCGACTACGAGAGCTGGCTGGCAGAGCGAGCGCCCGGCACGGACCCGCTGTTCCAGGCGTTCGTGAGCAGCGCGACGGGCCGGGCCGTGGGACTCGGCGCGTTCATGCGCATCGACCCGGCCGCGGGTTCGCTCGAAGTGGGCCACATCGCGATGTCGCCGCTGCTGCAGCGCTCGCCGGCGGCCACCGAGGCCATGTACCTGATGATGCGGCACGCCTTCGAACTCGGGTATCGCCGCTACGAGTGGAAATGCGACTCGCTGAACGAGAAGTCGCGGCGCGCCGCCGAGCGCCTGGGCTTCACGTTCGAGGGCGCTGTTCCGGCAGGCCATCGTCTACAAGGGTCGCAGCCGTGACACGGCCTGGTATTCGATCATCGATTCGGAGTGGCCGCGGGTGCGCGAGGCATTCGAGCGCTGGCTCGACCCCGGCAACTTCGACGCGTCCGGCCTGCAGCGTGCGAGCCTGGCCGACCTCCGCGCGGCCCTGCCGCCCGCGCGAGCGCGCTAGGCGACTTTTCCGCAGGCTGCTTCCACGACCTGCGCCACGGGCGCGCCTGCCGTTGCTGCCGCAGCTTCCGCCTGGATCGCCACCGACCCCTGTCGCTGGTGCGACAGCGCGGTCAGGGCCGCCGTGGACAGCACCAGCAGCATGATCGCGCCGAACGGAAAGGCCTCGAGCCCTGGCGTCGTCGCAGCTGTCAGGAACAGCAGCACCGTGATGAGGCCGCGCGGCGCCACCCAGACGAGCTGTGCGGCGTCCGCCTGGCCGGCCAGGCGCAACAGCGCGTAGCGCACCGGATAGATGAACCCGAGCGCCGCCACCATGACGGCCCATGCGCGCCAGTCCGTCATCGCGGAAAGGTCGGTCCAGTAGCCCAGCATCAGGAAGAAGAAGCTCTTGACCGCGAAGGTGAGCTCGACGACGAGCCCCTTGAAGTCGCGCAGGGTGACGTCGTATCCCGGGCGCAGCAACGGACGCAGCCGCCGGAAGGGAGCGAGCAGGTGCGTGTTGTTGAGCAGGAGGCCGCAGACCAGGATCAGCACCAGCGGCGACAAATGAACTTGCTTGCCCAGCGCATAGAGCAGCGTCAGGCCGGCCAGCAGCGGCAGGAAGCGGACGTGCCCCTCGACCCGGTTGATCAGGTACAGGATGCCGATGCCCGCGGCGACCGCCGCCAGCAGCGAAAGCGCCATGCCGCCGAACAGCGCCTGCACGAACGCGCCTGCGTGACCGGCGGACTCGAGCCACGCATAGAACACGAGCACGCCGACGATGTCGGACAGCGAGCTTTCGTAGACGACGAATTCGCGCGTGGGAGCGGCCAGCCCGGCGACGCTCGGGATCGCGACCGCGCTGGAAATGACCGCAACGGACATCGCCGCGAGCGCCGCCGGCACGAACGCAAGGCCCAGCGCCTGCTGGAACAGGGCGGTGAATCCCGCCACGCAGACGATGAACCCCATGATCATCACGAACGAAGCGCGGGCGATCAGCGGCAGGCGTTCGCGCCGCAAGGACAGGTCGAGGGCGCCCTCGAGCACGATCAGGATCAGGCCGAGCGTGCCGACGATCGGCACCATCGGATCCACCCACCCGAGGTGCAGTTCGAAGCGATCCAGGACTTGTCGCGCCGACGATGCCGGCGACGATGAGCAGCACGACGGGCGGCAGCCGCGTGCGCCGCCCGACGACATCGAGCAGGTACGCCAGCACGAGCAGCGCCGAGAACGCCAGGATCGCGGTGTTGGTCATGGCGCTAGCCTACCAAACCAGCGCACCGGACCATGCCGTCCGGTGCTGCGCTCTGCGCGGCTCAGCCGCCCAGCAACTGCCGGCGCGATACGGTCGGTGCGGGCGGCGGCGCCTCGGCTTCGAACACCGCATTGGCCACCGTCACCGCAGCAAGTTGGGCCGCTTCGTGGTCCGTGAAATCCGTCATGGCCGAGAACAGCGGGCACGTGCCGATCAGGCCGACATCGGGCAGGTCACTGATGACGAACTCGTACGCTCCCGAAGGAAAGGCGATGCGCGTGGATCCGCCGGATGCCCACGTCGCGAGGTCGGCGGCGGCCGGCAGCACCGTCAGGTTCATGAACCAGGGCGTGAGCATCACGCCGACGTGGCGCCCCTCGTGCTCGCGGAAGCCCACGGCTTCGATGGCGAGCGTGGGGTTATAGATCGGCATCCCCTTGACCTTGAGGGCTGCACGCCGGTACGCGTTCGCAAGATCGTTCACGATGTCGTCTTCCGCCAGCTTCGCGCTGTCGATCACCATGAACTTGCTCTTGTTCGCGGCGCAGTTCGGACATTCCCAGGTGTCGGGCAGCAGCCGGAACGGCGTGCCCGGCGGTGTCTGCGTCACTTCGTCACCGAGGGCCGGGTCGTAGACCCACCAGCAGATGCCGCACTCGAGCCGGGTGTCGTCGGCGATCTTCGAGCCGTCGCCACCGTAGCTGCCTTCGAAAGGGCGGCTCATCAGTTGAACGCCTGCAGGATTTCGTCGAGACGTCCCGCTGAGTCCTCGAAGTCCTCGCGGGCGGCCAGCACGGAAATCGGCACGTCGCCGATCTCGAGCGTGTCGAGCACCACGTTGCCCATGCCGTTGATGAACTGCACGGCCCAGACGTGGCGCAGGCCCGTCGCGAATACGCGCGAGCTGCCGAAGCCGCCGGAGCGGATCACCAGCGGGACCTGCCCGAGCACGGCTGTGAGCACTTGAGCGTCGACGTCCGTGAGCGGCAGCAACGTGAAGTTGATGACGTGATTCTCGGCGCCCGGCTGGTAATCGCGCGAACGCTGCTGCAGTTCATGCAGCAAGGCCGGTGCGTTCATGGCTCCCTGCGGCATCTGTTCGGGCACCTTGATCTCGGCGCGCGGCAACTCTGCCGCAGCGCGTAAAACCGGCGTGGCAATCGGTCCCGTCTCGATCCACTCGCCCTGCGTGCCGTCCGCCGTACTGCTTTCGACGCGCCAGATTCCTGCCATCACGGACTCGACCACGCGCCAGTAGGCATTGTCCAGGCCGACCTTCGCCCAGACGTCGCCTTCGCCCAGAATGTCGGCGATCGTCGCCTTCTCGGCGTCGTCGAGCTCGTGCAGGCTGACTCGCGTCGGGGGTGCGTCCGGCACGGTGATGCGACGCCGCAGGTCCGCGATCACTTCATTGATGACGGCGCGTGCGGCGGCTGTCAGCTCGCCGTATGCCGGGGTCTGACGGGCAGCACGCACCAGTCCGGTGGGCATGCCGATCAGGCGCAGCGGTTCCTCACCCGCAACCGGGGCGTCGCCCGTGCCTTTCGGGTGCCAGACGAGTACGTGTTCGGTCATGCATTGCCTCCGGTCATGGGTGCGGGCGCTTCGTCGCCGAGCAGACGATCGGCCGCTTGCGAGAAAACCGGCCAGTCGCGCATGCGCGCCACGAGCTCGGCAGGTTGCCCGTCGCGCATGTAGACGACAGCCGGCATCACGACGACGCCAAAGCGAGTCATCAGTGCGGCCTCGTCACGCTGGTCGACGAAGCCGACGCGCAGCCGTCCCTGGTAGCTGGTTGCGAGTTCTCGCACGACCACCGCGACGTCGAGACCCTCGGAGCGGTCGCCGATGAAAAACAGCAGCCCGCGCGGATTGCGCGCAAGCCAGTCGTCGAGTTCGGCCTTGCGCAACACGTCGCACGACGGATGCGCGGCCAGTGCGTCGATCACGCCGCTCATGTGCCCGACCCTCCGCTTTCCTTTTCGCCGCGCGCCTCGGCGGCCGCGCGGATCGCCAGGAAGCGTTCGTCGCCCTGCCGGCACGCAACGTCGGGCGCGGGACGCCCGGACTCGTACAGGCCCTGCCGCAGTGCGCTGATCACGACATCGCGTTCGGGTTGGCTGGTCCGCTCATGGACCTCGACGCCCCAGCGGCGCAACTCGTCGATGCCGAGCTGCAACGCCGCTGGAATCTGCGACTGCACCCGCTCGGTCAGGCTGCCACCGTAATCCGCGAGCTCGACCGGCTTGATGCCGACCACGGTGAAATGGGCGGGCTTGTGGTTGAGCAATTCGAGACTCGCCAGGATGTCGTTCATACCGACCTGGTGCAGGCTCATCTTGTTGCCGCCCATCAGCGCGGGGATCTCGTCGTCGCGTGCGACGATCAGCGTGCCCGGTTCACCGCGGTGCGCGACCGCGTCGAACAGCAGCACGTGGGTGGTATCGAGCAGCAGCGGCACGAGCGCCAGGCCGAGCGTGCCGCCGTCCATCAGGCCGACGTCCGCGGGCAGGTCCCAGCCTTCGCCCAGCGCCTCGACGCAGCGCACGCCGAAGCCTTCATCGGCCCACAGCAGGTTGCCCACCCCGAGGACCACGATGCGGCGCTCTGGCGCCGCGGCAGCATCAGTCATCGTCTCTCCCGCGCCTAGCATTGGTGCACTGGCCGGCGCACCGGCCGGAACACTTGGATAGTGTCTAAAAGTATAACGGGACCGAAGGATTCCGGGCGACGATCGCCCTCGTCCCGCGGTCCCGTTAGCGAGCTGTCGAAGGGCTTGCGCCCTGGTTCAGCGGTAGAACCTCCAGCCACTGATCATCGAGCTGACCGTCGTCTGCCGGTGCGTCATGTCTTCGCGGATCGCCATGTACATGTGGACGATCGAGAAGATGATGACGACCCACATCGCGACGTGGTGCCACGTGCGCACGGTCATGGAATCGCCCAGTAACGTGAATACCCAGCCGAACCAGGTGAACCAGGCAGTCTGCACGCCCGCTTGCTCAGCGTAGAGGGCGAACCCCGTGAAGAGCAGCACCAGCGTCGGCAACAGGAACATGAAGAACATCGCGATGTGCGCGAGCGGGTTGTGGCCCACGTACTCTTTCGGCTTGCCGATGAACAGGTACCAGCGCACTTCGTCGAAGATCTCCTTCCACCAGGCGAGACTCCAGAACGGAATCCAGAAGATCTGCCGGGCATGCTTGCCGCCGACCAGTACCCGGTACAACCGCAACACGAACGCCACGCCGAGGATCATCCCCGCCGCGAAGTGCGTGAAGCGGATCCAGCCGAACAGGTACGATTCGTGCGCCTCGCCGCCGACCGAGGGCAGCGGAGAGGCGATGAAGTACCCCGTCACGCACAGCACGATGATGGCCAGCATGGTCACCCAGTGCCAGATGCGGATGGCCGCGTCGTACACGTAGATCGGACCCGGTTGCACACCGGCAGGCGGCAGGATCGCCTCGCCGAAGTGCCCTTCACGGACCCTGCTCGCGACCGGGGTCAGTGGGTGATACATCTTGCTCATGGCATCACTCCTTACCGGACCTTGACGCTCGTGACCTCGTTGCCTTCCATATCAAGCACGTGCGTCGCGCACGCCAGGCACGGATCGAAGCTGTGGATCGTGCGCAGGATCTCGAGCGGCTGCTCGGGATCGTGCATCGGCGTATCGAGCAACGCAGCCTCGTACGCGCCGATCTTGCCGGCCGGGTCACGCGGGCTCGCGTTCCAGGTGGTCGGCACGACGCACTGGTAGTTCTTGATCTTCTTGTCTTCGATGTCGATCCAGTGGCACAGCGCACCACGCGGGGCTTCGACGAAGCCGTGGCCCTTGGCCGACTTGGCCCAGGTCGACGGCTCGAAGTTGGCCATGTTCGCGGTGGCCGTGTCGCCAGCCTTGATGTTGGCGACGAGCTTGTTGAACTCGTCTTTCAGCTTGTGCGCCGCCCAGCTGCATTCCAGGCCGCGGGCCGCCGTGCGGCCGAGCGTCGAGAACAGCGCCGTCACCGGCACGCCGCCAAGCTTCTGCAGGACCATGTCGGTGGGATCCTTGAACTCGGGGATGCCCTTGACGTAGCCGATCACGTAGCGTGCGAGCGGGCCGACTTCCATCGCGTGGCCCTTCCAGCGCGGCGACTTGACCCACGAGTACTTGGCGGATTCGTCGACCGCTTCGATGCGCGTCTTCGTGCCCTTGGCGCCGCCGATGTCGAAGTTCGGGACGTTTCGCCCTGGTACGGATGCAGGCCCTGCTGCTCGTCGCCGTACTTGTACCAGGAGTGCGTGACGTACTCCTGCACCTGGTCGAGCGCATCGAGGTCGATGTCCTGGATCTCGTTCAGGTTGCCGTCGATGATGGCGCCGCGCGGCATCATCATGTTGGCCGGGCTGTAATCGTTGGCCTTGATCGGCAGGTCGCCGTACGACATCAGGTACTTCGACGACAGGCCGCCGCCGATCGCCGCCCAGTCCTTGTAGAAGCCGGCAATCGCGATCAGGTCGGGGATATAGACCTGGTCGATGAACTCGATCGTGCGGTCGATGATCCGGCCGACCATGTTCAGCCGTTCCATGTTGATCGCGCCGACCGCGCCGGCCGCATCCATGTTGATCGGTGACGGCACGCCGCCGACCAGCCAGTTCGGGTGCGGGTTGCGGCCGCCGAAGATCGCCTGGATCTTGACGATTTCCTTCTGGAAATCGAGCGCCTCGAGGTAGTGCGCGACTGCCATCAGGTTCGCTTCAGGCGGCAGCTTGTAAGCCGGGTGGCCCCAGTAGCCGTTGCGGAAGGGCCCCAGCTGTCCCGACTCGACGAACTTCTTCAGGCGGTTCTGCAGGTCGCGGAAGTAGCCCGGCGACGACAGCGGCCAGCTCGAGATCGACTGCGCCAGTTCCGACGTCGCTTTCGGATCCGCGGAGAGCGCGCTCACCACGTCCACCCAGTCGAGGGCGTGCAGGTGGTAGAAGTGCACCAGGTGATCCTGCGAATACAGGGTCAGGTGCATGATGTTGCGGATCGTGTTCGCGTTCTCGGGGATCTCGATCTTCAGCGCGTTCTCGACCGCGCGGACCGACGCCAGCGCATGCACGCCGGTGCAGACGCCGCAGATGCGCTGCACGAACGCCCATGCGTCGCGCGGGTCACGGCCGCGGAGGATGACCTCGAGGCCGCGCCACATCGTGCCCGTGGACACGGCGTTGCGGATGACGTTGTCGGCGTCGACGTTCACCTCGATGCGAAGATGGCCTTCGATGCGGGTGATCGGGTCGACGACGACGCGCTTGCCCGAGTTATCGAGCTGGAAGCCGTTGGGTGTTGCAATGCTCATGTTCAGTTACTCCGCGCTCAATCGACGCGTTCGGTCGAGGTGACCGGGGCGTTCGTTTTCACCTTGGCCTGGCGCAGGGCCGTGAGGCCCGCGTGCGCCGCGATGCCGACGCCGACGATTGCTGCAGCCGCGAGTCCCACCCTGTCGGCATTGGCTTCGGCGCCAAACTGCGGGAACGTCTCGAGCCGCTCGTAGAACGGTCCGTTATCCCAGAAGTCCGGTTCGGAGCAGCCGAGGCAGCCGTGGCCCGACGCGATCGGGAACGACACGCCTTCATTCCAGCGCGTCGTGGAGCAGGCGTTGTACGTTGTCGGCCCGCGGCAACCCACCTTGTACAGGCAGTAGCCCGCGCGTGCGCCTTCGTCGTCGAACCGCTCCGAGAACTGGCCTGCGTCGAAATGACCGCGGCGGTAGCACTTGTCGTGCACGCGCTGGCCGTAGAACATCAGCGGACGGCCCTGGCGGTCGAGTTCCGGCAGCTTGCCGAAGGTGACGTAGTAGGTGATGACGCCGGTCATGACTTCCGCGATCGGCGGGCAGCCCGGCACCTTGACGATGGGCTTGTCGGTGATGACCTTGTGGATCGGCACCGCCGTCGTCGGGTTCGGCTTCGCTGCCTGCACGCAACCCCACGAGGCGCATGAACCCCAGGCGATCACGGCGGCGGCGTCCGCCGACACTTCTTTCAGTTTCTCGACGAACGGGCGGCCGCCCGGGATGCAGAACGTGCCGTCGTTGCCGAGCGGCGGGTTGCCTTCGACTGCAAGGATGTACTGGCCCTTGTAGTCGCGCATCACGTCTTCGATGATCTGCTCGGCCTGGTGGCCGGCGGCGGCCATGATCGTGTCGTCATAGTCGAGCGAGATCAACGAGAGGATCACGTCCTTGGCCAGCGGGTGCGCCGAGCGGATGAAGCTCTCGGTGCAGCACGTGCATTCGAGGCCGTGCAACCAGATGACCGGCACGCGCGGCTTGGTCTCCATCGCATGCGCGATCTTGCCGGCGAAGTGCGGTGCGAGCCCGAGCGACGCCGCGCTCAGCGAGCAGAACTTCAGGAAGTTGCGCCGCGAGATACCTTGGCGGCGGATCAACTCGTAGAAAGTTTCTTGACGACCCATCTCGTGCGAACAGCAGCACGTGAGTGGTATCGAGCAGCAGCGGCACGAGCGCCAGGCCGAGCGTGCCGCCGTCCATCAGGCCGACGTCCGCGGGCAGGTCCCAGCCTTCGCCGAGAGCCTCGACGCAGCGCACGCCGAAGCCTTCATCGGCCCACAGCAGGTTGCCCACCCCGAGGACCACGATGCGGCGCTCTGGCGCCGCGGCAGCATCAGTCATCGTCTCTCCCGCGCCTAGCATTGGTGCACTGGCCGGCGCACCGGCCGGAACACTTGGATAGTGTCTAAAAGTATAACGGGACCGAAGGATTCCGGGCGACGATCGCCCTCGTCCCGCGGTCCCGTTAGCGAGCTGTCGAAGGGCTTGCGCCCTGGTTCAGCGGTAGAACCTCCAGCCACTGATCATCGAGCTGACCGTCGTCTGCCGGTGCGTCATGTCTTCGCGGATCGCCATGTACATGTGGACGATCGAGAAGATGATGACGACCCACATCGCGACGTGGTGCCACGTGCGCACGGTCATGGAATCGCCCAGTAACGTGAAGACCCAGCCGAACCAGGTGAACCAGGCAGTCTGCACGCCCGCTTGCTCAGCGTAGAGGGCGAACCCCGTGAAGAGCAGCACCAGCGTCGGCAACAGGAACATGAAGAACATCGCGATGTGCGCGAGCGGGTTGTGGCCCACGTACTCTTTCGGCTTGCCGATGAACAGGTACCAGCGCACTTCGTCGAAGATCTCCTTCCACCAGGCGAGACTCCAGAACGGAATCCAGAAGATCTGCCGGGCATGCTTGCCGCCGACCAGTACCCGGTACAACCGCAACACGAACGCCACGCCGAGGATCATCCCCGCCGCGAAGTGCGTGAAGCGGATCCAGCCGAACAGGTACGATTCGTGCGCCTCGCCGCCGACCGAGGGCAGCGGAGAGGCGATGAAGTACCCCGTCACGCACAGCACGATGATGGCCAGCATGGTCACCCAGTGCCAGATGCGGATGGCCGCGTCGTACACGTAGATCGGACCCGGTTGCACACCGGCAGGCGGCAGGATCGCCTCGCCGAAGTGCCCTTCACGGACCCTGCTCGAGACCGGGGTCAGTGGGTGATACATCTTGCTCATGGCATCACTCCTTACCGGACCTTGACGCTCGTGACCTCGTTGCCTTCCATATCAAGCACGTGCGTCGCGCACGCCAGGCACGGATCGAAGCTGTGGATCGTGCGCAGGATCTCGAGCGGCTGCTCGGGATCGTGCATCGGCGTATCGAGCAGCGCAGCCTCGTACGCGCCGATCTTGCCGGCCGGGTCACGCGGGCTCGCGTTCCAGGTGGTCGGCACGACGCACTGGTAGTTCTTGATCTTCTTGTCTTCGATGTCGATCCAGTGGCACAGCGCACCACGCGGGGCTTCGACGAAGCCGTGGCCCTTGGCCGACTTGGCCCAGGTCGACGGCTCGAAGTTGGCCATGTTCGCGGTGGCCGTGTCGCCAGCCTTGATGTTGGCGACGAGCTTGTTGAACTCGTCTTTCAGCTTGTGCGCCGCCCAGCTGCATTCCAGGCCGCGGGCCGCCGTGCGGCCGAGCGTCGAGAACAGCGCCGTCACCGGCACGCCGCCAAGCTTCTGCAGGACCATGTCGGTGGGATCCTTGAACTCGGGGATGCCCTTGACGTAGCCGATCACGTAGCGTGCGAGCGGGCCGACTTCCATCGCGTGGCCCTTCCAGCGCGGCGACTTGACCCACGAGTACTTGGCGGATTCGTCGACCGCTTCGATGCGCGTCTTCGTGCCCTTGGCGCCGCCGATGTCGAAGTTCGGGACGGTTTCGCCCTGGTACGGATGCAGGCCCTGCTGCTCGTCGCCGTACTTGTACCAGGAGTGCGTGACGTACTCCTGCACCTGGTCGAGCGCATCGAGGTCGATGTCCTGGATCTCGTTCAGGTTGCCGTCGATGATGGCGCCACGCGGCATCATCATGTTGGCCGGGCTGTAATCGTTGGCCTTGATCGGCAGGTCGCCGTACGACATCAGGTACTTGGAAGACAGGCCGCCGCCGATCGCCGCCCAGTCCTTGTAGAAGCCGGCAATCGCGATCAGGTCGGGGATATAGACCTGGTCGATGAACTCGATGGTGCGGTCGATGATCCGGCCGACCATGTTCAGCCGTTCCATGTTGATCGCGCCGACCGCGCCGGCCGCATCCATGTTGATCGGTGACGGCACGCCGCCGACCAGCCAGTTCGGGTGCGGGTTGCGGCCGCCGAAGATCGCCTGGATCTTGACGATTTCCCTCTGGAAATCGAGCGCCTCGAGATAGTGCGCGACTGCCATCAGGTTCGCTTCAGGCGGCAGCTTGTACGCCGGGTGGCCCCAGTAGCCGTTGCGGAAGGGCCCCAGCTGTCCCGACTCGACGAACTTCTTCAGGCGGTTCTGCAGGTCGCGGAAGTAGCCGGGCGACGACAGCGGCCAGCTCGAGATCGACTGCGCCAGTTCCGACGTCGCTTTCGGATCCGCGGAGAGCGCGCTCACCACGTCCACCCAGTCGAGGGCGTGCAGGTGGTAGAAGTGCACCAGGTGATCCTGCGAATACAGGGTCAGGTGCATGATGTTGCGGATGGTGTTCGCGTTCTCGGGGATCTCGATCTTCAGCGCGTTCTCGACCGCGCGGACCGACGCCAGCGCATGCACGCCGGTGCAGACGCCGCAGATGCGCTGCACGAACGCCCATGCGTCGCGCGGGTCACGGCCGCGGAGGATGACCTCGAGGCCGCGCCACATCGTGCCCGTGGACACGGCGTTGCGGATGACGTTGTCGGCGTCGACGTTCACCTCGATGCGAAGGTGACCTTCGATGCGGGTGATCGGGTCGACGACGACGCGCTTGCCCGAGTTGTCGAGCTGGAAGCCGTTGGGTGTTGCAATGCTCATGTTCAGTTACTCCGCGCTCAATCGACGCGTTCGGTCGAGGCGACCGGGGCGTTCGTTTTCACCTTGGCCTGGCGCAGGGCCGTGAGGCCCGCGTGCGCCGCGATGCCGACGCCGACGATTGCTGCAGCCGCGAGTCCCACCCTGTCGGCATTGGCTTCGGCGCCAAACTGCGGGAACGTCTCGAGCCGCTCGTAGAACGGTCCGTTATCCCAGAAGTCCGGTTCGGAACAGCCAAGGCAGCCGTGACCCGACGCGATCGGGAACGACACGCCTTCATTCCAGCGCGTCGTGGAGCAGGCGTTGTACGTTGTCGGCCCGCGGCAACCCACCTTGTACAGGCAGTAACCCGCGCGCGCGCCTTCGTCGTCGAACCGCTCCGAGAACTGGCCTGCGTCGAAATGACCGCGGCGGTAGCACTTGTCGTGCACGCGCTGGCCGTAGAACATCAGCGGACGTCCCTGGCGGTCGAGTTCCGGCAGCTTGCCGAAGGTGACGTAGTAGGTGATGACGCCGGTCATGACTTCCGCGATCGGCGGGCAGCCTGGCACCTTGACGATGGGCTTGTCGGTGATGACCTTGTGGATCGGCACGGCCGTCGTCGGATTCGGCTTCGCTGCCTGCACGCAACCCCACGAGGCGCAGGAGCCCCAGGCGATCACGGCGGCGGCGTCCTTCGAGACTTCCTTCAGTTTCTCGACGAACGGGCGGCCGCCCGGGATGCAGAACGTGCCGTCGTTGCCGAGCGGCGGGTTGCCTTCGACTGCAAGGATGTACTGGCCCTTGTAGTCGCGCATCACGTCTTCGATGATCTGCTCGGCCTGGTGGCCGGCGGCGGCCATGATCGTGTCGTCGTAGTCGAGCGAGATCAAGGACAGGATCACGTCCTTGGCCAGCGGGTGCGCCGAGCGAATGAAGCTCTCGGTGCAGCACGTGCACTCGAGGCCGTGCAACCAGATGACCGGCACGCGCGGCTTGGTCTCCATCGCATGCGCGATCTTGCCGGCGAAGTGCGGTGCGAGCCCGAGCGACGCCGCGCTCAGCGAGCAGAACTTCAGGAAGTTGCGCCGCGAAATACCCTGCCGGCGGATCAACTCGTAGAAAGTTTCTTGACGACCCATCTCGTGCTCCCGATTGGTTTAGGCGTTTCGCCAGCGCGGCTGCCCGGGCTTGTGATTTCCACCAAGGACGGCCGGCTGGCGCATCAGGCTGGGGAGCGCGTATTCGCTGTACATGCGGACCCCCTCCTGATTCGACAGGTCGGATGGTCCGACTCAGGCCGCCGAAGCCTCAATCGTAGATGTACTTAACCGCGGAACTTGCTGCACTGCAGCTTGAAAGCAGCCGGGGATTCATGGCTCGCCGGGCAGGGGCTTGCAACCGTGGCAGACAGCCCTGGGCTGGACATCCGTGCGTGCCAGGCCATCGGGTTCGCCTGCGACGGCGATGGTGCGCACGCTGGCGAGCGTACGACGGTCGAACTGGATCACGCTGTCGCCCATCGTGGCGGCCACGTACGCGCTGCTGCCGTCGCCGGAGAGCAGCAGGCCCACCGGCAGTGCGCTGCCGGGCGCCAGCTGCGCAAAGGGCCGCAGCGTGGCCCCTGGAGCCGGCGGCACCTCGATGTGGCGCCGGGCACGCTCTGCCCGCCCGGCGACGTCAACGAGCACGATGTCGCTGCTTTGCGCGCAGCTGACGAGCGCGGCCTGGCCGTCAGGCGTCATGGCGATGCGGATCGGCATGCCGGGCACCGGCACCTTCGCCGTGACCTGCAGGCTGGCTGTATCGACGATGGCGACCCGGCCCTCTGCACGCGCGGCGACCCAGAGTTCGCGGCCATCCGGGCTGACCGCCAGTGCTTCTGAGCCGGCCCCCGTCGGCAGGTCGGCAAGCTTGCGCCCCGCCACGAGGTCGATCGCCGTCGTCGTACCCGATCCCAGGTTGGTGACATAGGCGCGCTTGGCGTCGGCGCTCACCGCGACCATGTGCGACGTCTCCTGCTCCGTCGCGATGGCCTGCACGATGCGTCCCGCGACGGGATCGACGAGCAGCAGGCTGCGCGAGCCCTCGGTGGTCACCGCGACACGGTCGGGGGCGTACCAGGCCACGCCGTGTGGCCGGCTGTGCGGCGCCAGGTCGATGCGCCGCAGCTCCCCGGGCTGCTCGAGGTCGAGGACGCTGATGCTCGACCCCGGTTCGTCGCGTGTGCCGTAGTTGCTCACGACCGCAAGCCTGCCGTCCGGCGACACGCTGATCTCATGCGGCGCGAAGCCGGTCGCGACGGTGGCGAGTCGCAGCCCTGAGCCCGGATCGATGAAGTCGACCGCGTTGTCGGTCTTGCGCACGACCAGCAGCGTCTCGGCCATGACGACAGCATTCGCCAGCAGGCCGAGCACGAGCCATGCAGCCCGGCAGGCGTGGGAACAAGGCATGCGGGTGCTGCGGGTCAGGCGCATGCAGGCTGCGTCAGAACGAGTAGCCGAGGGACGTCGTGAGGCCATAGTCGGTTTGCTCGGAATCTGCGAGGGGCGGGCTGCTGTCGTAGCTGCCGTAGAGCTTGAGCTCGAAGTACAGGTCGTCGATGAATTCGTACTTGGCACGCAAGTCACCTTCCGCGCGGTAGCGTCCGGATTGCGTCAGGCTCGGCAACAGTGTGAGCGCGCCGCCGATGTCGGTCTCGGGGAAGTCGTAGCGGAAAGCCCGGAAGGACGTGGTCAGCACGCCCTCGAGGCTGTCGAGCGTCTCGCCGCCGGTGTAGTTTTCGTGGGTGTACGCGAGGCCGGCCGCGACTACCCATTCCGATTCATTGGTCCGCACCAGGTGCCGGCCGAGACCGCCGCCACCCATCGTGCGCAGGTTCAGGTCGAGTTCCGTGTTGCGGTCGAGGCCCGCGAAACCCACGTAGAAATTGCGGTCCCACAGGAATTGCCGGTAGTCGAACCGCAACTGGAAGCGCTCGCTGGTCTCGCCCGAACTGTCGTCGGTGAGGTTGGCGGATCCGTCCAGGGTCCATTCGCGGATCTTCGTGCGCGAGGACAGGCCCGCCGCGAAATCGACGCTGCTGCGATCGTTGGCCTTGGCGATGTCGAGGCCCGCGCTCACGTACCCGTCGAGCCTGTCGAACACGCTCCCACCCTCGATGGGTTGCGCGTGCACGATCGTCGCCATGTCCACCAGTTCTGCCGGTTCATCCGGGCTGCGTTTGAGGCGCAACTGCGAGTCCGCTTCGCCCAGCGCCAGCTGGCCGAAGTAACGCTTGCCGTCGGATCGTTCGAGCAGCAGGTACTGGCTGGACTTGATCGCGGCGATCTTGTCCCACTCGATGTAGATCGTCCCCATGTGATCGGTGCTGAGCTTGAGCTGGTTGTACTCCAGCGACTTCACCTCGCCGGTGATGTGGTCGCCGTTCTTCAGAATGACGACGTCTGTCTTCGGTGCCGCGGCCAGCGGCTGGCAGAACGCAGCCAGCACGACGAGCAGCAGCAGGCGCAGCGCGCGAGGCCCAGCCGCCGGGTTTTGCCGCGGTGGGCGCGATACCTGCAGCGTGTCAATCATCCCCTGGCGCTCCCTGAATTCGATTGCACTGAATGTTACCGCGCGCTGCGCCTTCGTGATGCCTGCATGCCGCTGGCATCGTGCGCCGCAGTGTTGGATGCTTGCCTGCGACGACAACCCACAGGCAAGGACTCATTCTCATGGCGAAACGGGCAGGACGAACCGCAGGCACCAAAGGTGGACTGACGGCGGCGGAGTTGCGGCAGATCGACGCGTACTGGCGCGCCTGCAACTACCTCGCGGCCGGAATGATCTACCTGCGCGACAATCCCTTGCTGCGCGAGCCGTTGCAACCGGACCACGTGAAGAACCGGTTGCTGGGACACTGGGGCTCGAGCCCGGGCCTCAGCTTCACGTACGTGCACCTGAACCGGTTGATCATCAAGTACGGCCTGGACGCGATCTTTCTGGCAGGCCCGGGACACGGCGCCCCCGGCGTGCTGGGGCCGGTCTACCTCGAGGGCACGTACGCCGAGATCTACCCGAACAAGGGCGAGGACGTCGAAGGGCTGCGGCAGTTCTTCAAGGAGTTCTCGTTCCCCGGCGGCATCGGCAGCCATTGCACGCCCGAAACACCCGGATCGATCCACGAGGGTGGTGAACTCGGCTACAGCGTGTCGCACGCGTTCGGCGCGGCTTTCGACAACCCCGACCTGATCGTGGCCGTGGTGGTCGGCGACGGTGAGGCGGAAACCGGCCCGCTTGCCACGGCCTGGCACTCGAACAAGTTCCTGAACCCCGTGCGCGACGGAGCAGTCCTGCCCGTGCTGCACCTGAATGGATTCAAGATCAACAACCCGACGCTGCTCGCGCGCATCTCGCACGAGGAACTCGACGCGCTGTTTCGTGGGCTTGGCTGGACCCCGCACTTCGTCGAGGGCGACGACCCGCTCACGATGCACGCGGCGATGGCCGAGACGATGGAGCGCTGCGTGCTCGAAATCCGGCGCATCCAGGCCGAGGCGCGCCGCACGGGCAAGGCTGTCCGCGCCCGCTGGCCCATGATCGTCCTGCGCAGCCCCAAGGGCTGGACGGGGCCGCGCAAGGTCGGCGGCAAGACCATCGAGGGCTCGTGGCGCTCGCACCAGGTGCCGCTTGCCGACGTCCGCGAGAATCCAGCCAACCTCAAGGCCCTGGAGCAATGGCTGCGCAGCTACCGGCCGCAGGAACTGTTCGATGCCGCGGGACGGCTCGTTCCAGAACTGAAAAAGCTCGCGCCCCAGGGGCGCCAGCGCATGAGCGCGAACCCGCATGCGAACGGCGGCCAGCTGCGACGGGCACTGCGCCTGCCGGATTTCCGCGAGTACGGCGTGCCCGTGAAAAAGCCGGGCGCCACGGAAGCGGGCAACACCCGCAAGCTGGGCGAGTTCCTGCGCGACATCCTGCGGCTGAACACCGACAACTTCCGCGTGTTCGGGCCGGACGAGACGTCGTCGAACAAGCTCGACGCCGTGTACCAGGCCAGCGGCAAGACCTGGCTCGCGGACAGGCTGCCGGTGGACGCCGAAGGCGGCGAACTCGCGGTCGACGGGCGCGTGATGGAGATGCTGTCGGAGCACACGCTGGAAGGCTGGCTCGAAGGCTACCTGCTCACGGGTCGGCACGGTTTCTTCTCGACCTACGAAGCCTTCGTCCACGTGATCGACTCGATGTTCAACCAGCACGCGAAGTGGCTCGACATCTGTGAGGAGCTGCCCTGGCGTGCGCCGGTCGCGTCGCTCAACCTGCTGATCACTTCGACCGTCTGGCGCCAGGATCACAACGGTTTCACCCACCAGGACCCGGGCTTCCTCGACGTCGTCTGCAACAAGAGCCCGTCCGTGACGCGGATCTACCTGCCGCCGGATTCGAACTGCCTGCTCGCCGTCGCGGACCAGTGCCTGCGCAGCACCGACCACATCAACGTCATCGTGTGCGACAAGCAGAACCACCTGCAGTTCCTGGACATGGAAACTGCCATCAGCCACTGCAACAAGGGCATCGGCCTCTGGGACTGGGCGAGCAATGACGCCGGGCACGTGCCGGACGTGGTGATGGCCGCGTGCGGCGACATCGCGACGCAAGAGGCGCTCGCGGCCACCGCGATCCTGCGCCAGCACTTCCCCGGCTTGAAGATCCGCTTCGTGAACGTCGTGGACCTGTTCACGCTCACGCCCCCGCGCGAGCATCCGCACGGGCTGCCGGATCGCGACTTCGACTCGCTGTTCACGCTCGATCGCCCGGTCATCTTCAATTTCCATGGGTATCCGTGGCTCATCCACCGCCTGGCCTACCGGCGCGCCAACCACGCCAACCTGCACGTGCGCGGCTACAAGGAGAAGGGCAACATCAACACGCCGCTCGAGCTCGCGATCAACAACGAGGTCGACCGCTTCAGCCTGGTGATCGACGCGATCGACCGCGTGGCGCACCTGCAGGTGGCCGGCGCGCACGTGAAGGAAAAGATGCGCAACCTGCAGATCGAATGCCGCAATTATGCGCACGAGCACGGTATCGACCGGCCGGCCGAGCGCGACTGGAAGTGGCAGCCATGACGTCCTCCGCAACGGCAAATCCCATGACCAACCAGCTCGAATCCCTGCGTCGCTATTCGACCATCGTCGCCGACACGGGCGACATCGAATCGATCGCGCGCTTCCGCCCGCAGGATGCCACCACCAACCCCAGCCTGATCCTGAAGGCGGCGCAGGACGCGCGCTACGGCCACATACTGCAGGGAGCGGTGGCGGCCGCCGGGTCACGCTCCGCGGCGGGCTGGACCGATGCCGCGATGGAGCACCTCTTCGTCGGCTTCGGTCGCGAAATCCTGGGGCTGGTGCCGGGGCGGGTTTCGACGGAAGTCGACGCGCGCTACAGCTTCGACACGGACGCAACGGAGCGCCGCGCCCGCCGCTTCATCGAGCTGTACGACGCCGCCGGCATCGGCCGCGAACGTGTGCTGGTGAAGATCGCGGGCACGTGGGAAGGAATCCGTGCGGCAGGGCGACTGGAGCGCGACGGCATCCACTGCAACCTGACGCTGCTCTTCTCCTTTGCCCAGGCGGTGGCCTGCGCCGACGCGGGCGTCACCCTCATCTCGCCTTTCGTGGGCCGCATTTACGACTGGTACAAGAAGGCTCGCGGCGTCGACGACATCGCTCGCGCCGAAGATCCCGGCGTGGCTTCGGTCAGGCGCATCTACGATTACTACAAGAAGTTCGACTACCGCACGCAGGTCATGGGCGCGAGCTTCCGCAAGACGACCCAGATCATCGACCTCGCGGGCTGCGACCTGCTCACCATCAGCCCCGACTTGCTGCAACAGCTTGGCTCCGCCACCGACGCGGTCACCCCGCAATTGACGCCTGCGGGAGCCAAGGCGAGCCCTGCCGAGCGCGTGCCGCTGGATGAGCCTGCGTTCCGCTGGCAGCACAACGAGGACGCGATGGCCACCGAGAAACTCGCCGAGGGCATTCGTGCGTTCGATGCGGACGCGCGCAAGCTCGCGGCGCTGGTGGCCGCCCTGCCCCACTGATCGGCCCTGGCCCACGGAGCCGCGTTGCGCCAGTCCCGGCTACAATGGCCGGGACCGGACGACAACAAGACCCAGGGGAAGGCATGACCACAGCTCCGCCGCGTCGCTCGCCCAGGCGTTTGCCCGCCTTCGCGGCAGCCGCGCTGCTCTCGCTCTTTGCGGCAGCAGGCCTGGCCGCCCAGGCCGAGGATCAAGCCCAGGCACAGGCCCCTGCGCAGGCGCAGGAAGGCTTGGCGCCAGCGGCCGTCGCCGCGCCTGCGGATCTGGTCGTATTCAACCGACCGATTACGACGCTGCGCGCCCAGGTCTTCGGCGCGACCCCTGCGGAACGCGTCGCAACCATCTCGCGTGGCCTCGACGCGGCGCTCGAACGCGGCGGGCCCCTCGTCGTCTCGACGCACCCCATACCGGAGGGCATTGCGCTGCAGGTCGACGGGCAATTCGTTTTCCGCATCCTGCACGCGGACGTGAATCGTGAGGCCGGCGAGACCACGCAGATTGCGGCCGACGCCGCGGCACGCAACCTCCAACTCGCGCTCGACGAGATTCGCGAGAGCAGCAACTCCGCCACGATGCTGCGTGCGGTCGGCTACACCCTCCTGGCCAGCCTGGCGCTTGCGGCATTGCTCTGGCTGATCGTCCGCGCATTCGGATTCTTTGCGAGCCGCGTGCGTGCGGCCGTGCAGCGTCGTGCCGTGAAGCTCGCCCCGAGCTGGAGCCAGCACGTCGTCGGACGCTCTGGCCTCGCCGACCTCTCCATCGTTCCCGTCAGGCTCCTCGCCTGGGGAGTCGCGCTGCTCCTCGTGTACCAGTGGGCGGCATTGGTGCTGGAGTTCTTCCCCTACACGCGCCCCTGGGGCGAGGAACTGTTCGACAACCTGCTCGGCGGCCTCGGCAGCTTCGCCAGTGGCATCCTGCATGCGATACCAGGACTGCTCTTCGTGGCGCTGATTTTCTTCCTCACCCGCTTCGTCGTGCGCGTGATCCGCGCCTTCTTCGACGGAGTGCAGGCAGGCCGCATCCCCGTCGGGTGGGTCGACGAGACGACCGCGCGTCCCACCGGGCGGCTGCTGATCGCCATCGTCTGGCTGTTCTCGCTGGTCGCCGCGTATCCCTACATTCCCGGCAGCGACAGCGAGGCCTTCAAGGGCATCGGCGTGTTCGTCGGCTTGATGCTGTCGATCGGCGCGTCCGGCGTCGTCAACCAGGCTGTCAGCGGCCTGATGCTCATGTACACCAAGGCCTTGCGCCCGGGCGAATTCGTGCAGATCGGCGAAACCGAAGGCACCGTGACGTCGGTGGGTTTCCTGACGACGCGCATCGAGACGCTGCGCAACGTGGAGGTCACGTTGCCCAACGCCTTCCTGGTCGGCAACGTGACCCGGAATTATTCGCGGCTCGCGGCGAATGGCGGCGTCCGCCTCACGACGTCGGTCACCATCGGCTACGACACACCGTGGCGCCAGGTGCAGGCGATGCTGCAGATCGCGGCTGCGCGCACCAGGCTGGTGGCGGCCGATCCGGCGCCGCGCGTCGTGCAGACCGCGCTGCAGGATTTCTACGTCGAATACACGCTGGTCGTCTGCGTGGCCGACCCGAAGCTCAAGTTGACCGTGCTCGACGAACTGCACGCCAACATCCAGGACGTGTTCAACGAGTACGGCGTGCAGATCATGTCGCCCAACTACGAAGCCGACCCCGAGGCCAAGAAGTTCGTGCCGAAGGAGCAGTGGTTCCAGGCGCCGGCGCGATTGGCCGACGCCGACTCGCCCACGCCGCCCGGACGCACGTCGCCCGACGCGCCGTAAGCGCGCAGCGCGGGGCTCAGCGGCCTGCGGCTGCCCGCGGAATGTCAGCCGACTCGATGACGGTCACGCCTGCCGGGGCCCGCAGCGCCGTGGCCACCATGGCAGCCGCGATCGCCGCCGCAGGCACCGGTCGCCACGCGCGCGGCGCAAACCGCAGGACGTGCTCCGTCAGCCGTTCGATCGGGCGGGACTCGGGCCGTTCGCCAGCGATCACGGAGGGCCGCAGCAGGCACAGGCTCGGCCAGCCCTGCGCGCGCACGGCATCCTCGAGCTCACCCTTGACGCGCGAATAGAACACTCCCGACTTTGCGTTCGCGCCCAGCGCGCTCACCAGCGAGAAGTGTGTTGCGCCTTGCGCACGCGCCAGCGTCGCCAAGTGCAGCGGGTAGTCGAAATCAACCTCGCGGAACTTCGCCTGCGAACCGGCCTTCTTGATCGTCGTGCCCAGCGCGCAGAAGACATGATCGGCCCGCAAGTCTGCCTGCACGCTGGCGAGCGCCGCAAAATCGACGACGACCTGGCGCGCCTTGGGCTGCTGCGCCAGCGAGTCCACTGGCCGGCGCGTGACGACGATCACCCGAGAATAGGCCGGCGACGACAGCAGTAACCGCAGGCACTCGCCGCCCACGAGCCCGGTGGCGCCGGCCAGCAGTGCCGTACGCTGCATCACTTCGTTGCCGGCGCGAAGCGCGGGTCGGTGAGCTTCATCTGAGTGACCGGACCATATTTTTTCACCGCGTCGAGGATTTTTTCCGCATCGCCGATCAGCACGATGGCGAGGTCTTCGGGCCGCGGGAACGATTGCTCGATCGCCTTGCGCGCGGCCTCCGCGTCGACACGCGCAATCCGGGTGGCATATTCGTTCACGTCGTCGGGGCCGAGGCCGTGGAACAGCATGTCGGCGAGCCGTGCCGCGATCTGCCCGTTCGTCTCGAGCGTCGGCGGAAACTGTCCGAGGATGTAGCTGCGCGCAGACTGCAGCTGCTCGGCGCTCAGCCCGTCCTGGTGGAGTCGCGCGAGCGTGGCGAGCGCCATGTCGATGGCCTCGACCGTCTTGCTCGTCTCGGTGAACGAGCTGATGCTGAACGCGCCGGGCTGCGAGCCGCGATCGAATCCAGCGCTGGCGCCGTACGTGAGCCCGCTCTTGATGCGCAGCTCGGTGTTGAGCATCGACGTGAAGCGCCCGCCGAATACGGTATTGACCACCGACTGCGCCGTCCGGGCGGGGTCGGTGCGCGAGGCACCCACGTTGCCGAGCCAGAAATAGGTCTGCGTGGCGCCGGGCTTGTCGACCAGCAGCACGGTGCGGCCCGTTGCCTTGGCAGGAGCCGCGGCGATCGGCAACGGCAGTGCCGCCTTGCGCCACGCGCCGAATTTCCCTTCCAGTTTTTGCGCCATCGCGGGCGCCTCAAAGTCCCCGACCATAGTGACGATGAGCCGGTCGCCCCCGACCTGGTCGCGGTAAAAATGCTGCACGTCGCCGAGCTCGATCGCCGCGAGCGTCGACTCGCTGCCGCCCACGGGGCGGCCGTATGGATGGCCGCGAAGCAGCCAGGCATCGCCGTAGCTGCCGAGCAATGCCCGCGGGTCGGAATCCTTCGCCGCCGCGATCGACTGCACCGCAAGGGTGCGCACCTGGTCGAATTCCGCTGCCTCGAGTCGAGGCCGCTGCAGCATGTCGGCGACGAGTTCGAGCATCAGGTCGGCGTCGCGCGCCAGGAACGTCGCCCGGATCGTCAGGGCCTCGGAGCCTGCTCCTGCCGATAGCGATCCACCGACGTTCTCGATCGCCTCGGCGAACTGCGCGGCGTCCCTTGTCCCGGCGCCCTTCTGGATCAGGTCGGCGAACAGCGAAGCCGTGCCGTCCCTGCCTGGCGCATCGCCGAGCGCGCCGCCACGCACGGTGACGTTCAGCGACAGCAGCGGCGTGTCGCGCTTTTCCACCAGCGCGACGACCGCGCCGTTCGGCAAGGTGGACGATACGAAGCTCGGCAGTTGCACGCCCGCGGCAGCGAACGCTGGCAGCGCGCCCAGTACGGACGCGAGGGCCAACGCGCCCAGCACGAGACGCCGGTTCATCGGGCACCGCCCTGCGCGGACGCGGTCGCAGGCTCGGTCGGCGCCGGCCTGGATTCGAGGATGCCGACCGTGCGGTTCTCACGCCGCAGGACGGTTGCGGCCGCCTGCTGCACTTCCGCGGCCGTGATGCTTTCGTACTCCGCAGGGGCGCCAAAGAGCTTGCGGTAGTCGCCGTGGAACACCTCGTATTCGCCGAGTGCCTGCGCCTTGCCGCTGATGGTCTCGAGTCCGTGCCAGAACCCGGCCAGCGCCTGGTTGCGGGCCTTGGCGATCTCGGTGGCCGTGGGACCATCCTTCGCCAGCCGGGCGATTTCCTCGTCGATGAGCCGCTCGGTGCGGGCTACATCGCCTCCGGGCGGCACCACGGCGTAGACCCAGGCGAGGCCCGGATCGAACCCGGCATCGAATTGCGTGCCGACGTCGACGGCCGCCTGCTCGCGCGCGACGAGACGCTGGTACAGGCGCGAAGAGTCGCCGCCGCCGAGGATCGACAGCAGGACCTCCATGACACGCGCCTCGCGATCTGCCGCCGCGGCCGTGTGCCAGGCCATCGCGATGAGCGGCGTCTGCGCGTCGCGCTCGATGCGGATGCGGCGTTCGCCGAGCTGTGGCGGCTCCTTTGTCGTGACCGCCGGCGGCGCGGGCTGTGCGGGCAAGGTCGCGAGGTACTGCTCGGCCAGCTTGAACACGGCCTCGGGGTCGACGTCGCCGACGATGAACATCACGGCGTTGTTCGGCGCGTAGTACTGCTGGTAGTAACGCTGCAGGTCGGCAGTGGTCCAGCTTTCGATGTCCGACGGCCAGCCGATGACCGGGATCTGGTACGGGTGCGCCACATACGCGGTGGCCTGCATCTGCTCGAGCAGCGTGCCGAAATTGTCATTGTCGACGCTCGCGCGGCGCTCGGAGTACACGACGCCCCGCTCGCTCGTGACTTTCTCCGGCGCGAAGTCGAGATTGCGCATGCGGTCGGATTCGAGGTCGAAGATGAGCCCGGTCGTCGAACTCGGAAACCAGTTCTGATACACGGTGACGTCGGAGCTCGTGTACGCGTTGTTGCTGCCGCCGCTGCCTTCCATGACCCGGTCGAACTCCCCGGGGGCCCGCGTCTTCGTGCCGTTGAACATCATGTGCTCGAAGAAGTGCGAGATGCCCGTGATGCCGGGCCGTTCGTTGCGGCTGCCCACGCGGTACCACGTGTACATCGCGACATTGGGGATGTCCCGGTCGGGCCACACCACCAGCTTCATGCCGTTCGACAGGGTGCGCGTGACGATCTGATCCATCCCCGGCACCGCGGGCGGCGCCGCCGTACCGCGACGGCCCATGCCAGGCCAGCGACTGCGACAGCAGCCCTGCACACCACGGTCAGCCTGCCCTGCACGCCGCGCACGCGGCGGCCATCGATGCCGTCATTCTTTACTCGCACGCCGCACTCCCCCGCGCGTCAGCGCTGGCTCTCGATCCAGCGCTCGACCTTGGCCTCGAGCACGTCGAGGGGCAATGCCCCATCTGCCAGCACCGCGGTGGAACTTGCGCACGTCGAACTTCGGGCCGAGGGCCTTTTCAGCCCGCGCACGCAGTTCGGTGATCTTCAACTGACCGATCTTGTAGGCGAGCGCCTGGCCCGGGATGGCCATGTAACGTTCGGCCTCGGAGACGCGACGCGCCTCGGCTGCGGAACTGTTCGCGTCCATGTATTCGAGCACCTGCTCGCGCGTCCAGCCCTTCGAATGCAGGCCGGTGTCGACGACCAGGCGGATGGCGCGCCAGAGTTCGCCCTCGAGACGGCCGAAGTACTGGTACGGATCGGTGTACATGCCGAGCTCGGGCCCGAGCGACTCGGCGTACAGGCCCCAGCCTTCGCTGTACGCCGTGTAGCCGCCGAAGCGACGGAATCGCGGCAGATCCTGCTGCTCACGCTGGATCGAGATCTGGAAGTGATGGCCCGGATTCGCCTCGTGCAGCGAGAGCGCTTCCATCGCCCACTTCTGGCGCGCGCGCAGGTCATACGCATTGG
>CAWJXS010000001.1:0-56374 GCA_963846885.1 uncultured Gammaproteobacteria bacterium | reverse complement strand
CCGTCCTCGATGGACCACCATCGCGCGCATCGTCTGCAGCAACACGCAGTCGCCTGAAGCTCACTCCCGGGAGACGGCCATGGCATTCAGTGGACTCGGCGGCGGCGGCACGCCGCACTCGGCTCCGATGGCGGAGATCAACATGATCCCGCTCGTGGACGTCATGCTCGTGCTGCTGATCATCTTCATGATCACGGCGCCCCTGATCGCCCACAAGATCAAGATCGATCTGCCACAGGCGTCGACCGTCCTGCTCGAGGAAAAGCCGGACACGATCGTCATCGCGCTGATGGCGGACGGGAAAATGTTCCTCAACGACGTGCCGATCGACCGCCAGGCGATGGTCGAGCGGCTCGCTGCCGAAGCACAGCGCAAGCCGCAGCCGGAACTGCACCTGCACGTCGACCGCACGCTGCAGTTCCAGGCGCTGGCCACCGTCATGGCCGACGCGCAGAACGCCGGGATGGTCAAGGTCGGCATTGCTACGGACCCGCTCAAGGGCAAGGCAGGCAGCTGACGGATCGCGAGGTGACAAATGACGCTCACCGTGACGCTGGAATTCTCCGAGGAAGATCTCGACTACTTTCGTTCCCGGATGCATCGCGTGCGGGACCGCAATGGACAGCGCCCGCCGCACGAGGTCGCTGCGGCGGCCATCGCCGCAGTGGAACGCCTGCGCTCGACGGCACGCTCGCCGTTCATCAGGCGTCGCATCGACCGCGTGGCCTGCCTGGCAGCGATGCTGGAAGACCCGGAGTGGCAGCTGCCCGCGCCTGAGCGAAGTCGCGTCCTCGACGGCCTCGCCTACATTGCCGATGCGGACGATCTGGTCCCGGACAACCTACCCGTGCTCGGCCTCGTGGACGACGCGATCATGCTGGAACTGCTGTTGCGGGAGCTGCAGCACGAACTCGACGCATACGGGGAGTTCGACGAGTACCGTCGCGACGAGGCTGCGCGCCGCGACAAGCCCGGCATGCACCGTCCGGCATCGCGGGAGGACTGGCTCGCGTCACGTCGCGAAGCGCTGCACGCGCGGATCCGCGAGCGGCGCGACCGGGACCTCGCACGGGACGGCGAGGCGTACCGGTTGATCACGCACTTCTAGCGAGCAGTAGCCCTCACCCCAACCCACTCCCACCTGCGGCGGGAGAGGCAGCACGGACTTCGGCTTTACCCGATGAACTGCCGACGCGGCGCACGTATGGTGCGCACGTCAGTACCAACCCGGGTGCACGGCAGATGAAGCTCGCAGACGCACTGATCCAGGCGCTCGTCGACCATGGCGTCCAGCAGGCGTTCGGCATCCCCGGCGATTTCGCGCTGCCGCTGTTCAAAGCGCTCGACGAATCGAAGCGGCTGCCGCTTTTCATGCTCAGCCACGAGCCAGGGGTTGGGTTTGCCGCCGACGCGGCTGCCCGCATCGCATCTGCGCCGTCGGCTGCGTTCGTCACCTACGGCGCCGGCGCACTGAACATGCTCAACGCAGTGGCGTCGGCCTATGCCGAGCAGGTTCCCGTCGTCGTGGTGTCCGGCGCGCCCGGGACGCACGAGGGGCGCGGCATGCTGAAGCTGCACCACCAGGTGAAGACCCTCGACTCGCAGATGATCATCTATCGCGAGGTCACCTGTGACCAGGCGCGACTCGACGATCCGCGGCGCGCGCCGGAAGACATCGCGCGCGTGCTGTCGAGCTGCGTCACGCAGTCACGTCCGGTCTATTTCGAGTTTCCACGCGATCTGGTGGATGCGCCGTGCGAGCCGGTCCGTGTGCTGCCCGCGCCTGCCGTCTCCCTGGACGCCATCAGCGATTGCGTCGATGAAGTGCTCGAGCGCATCGCGCGTGCTCGCTCGCCGGTGATGATGCTGGGCGTGGAGGTGAGGCGCTTCCGCCTTGAAGCGTCGGTCGCCGAACTGGCGCGCAAGCTCGGCATCCCGGTCGTGACGTCGTTCATGGGACACGGACTGTTGCCGGCGCAGGATTCACCCCTGGTGGGCGCGTATCTCGGCACCGCCGGCGATCCCGGTATCACGCATCTGGTCGAGGACTCCGATTGCCTGCTGCTGCTCGGCGTCACGCCGTGCGACACGAACCTCGGCGTCTCGGAACACACGATCTCGCCGCGCACGACGATCCTGGCGCACAACCGGTCCGTCGGCGTCGGTCACCACCGGTATCCAGACGTTCCTCTCGCGGCCCTGGTCGAGGGCCTGGTGGCACGCCTCGCGCGCGAACCCCGGGTACCGCACGCCCTCCCCGACCTGCAGTCGCATGCAGCGGCCCCGTTCGTCGCCGACGATGCGCCGCTGTCGCCGACCGGCATCGCGGCCGCGATCAATGACGCGTTCGCGCGCAACGGACCGCTGCCGCTCGCCGCGGACATGGGTGACTGCATGTTCGCTGCGTTCGACATCGGTCATTCCGAGCTCGTCGCTCCCGGCTACTACGCCAGCATGGGATACGGGGTGCCAGCGGGACTCGGCTTGCAGGCAGCAACCGGGCGCCGCCCACTGATCCTGGTGGGCGACGGCGCATTCCAGATGACCGGCTGGGAACTCGGCAACTGCCGGCGCTACGGCTGGGACCCGATCGTCGTCGTCTTCAACAACCGCAGCTGGGAGATGCTGCGCGTCTTCCAGCCGGGTTCCTCGCTCTACGAGCTCGACGACTGGGACTTCGCCGGTTGCGCTGCCCCACTCGGCGGCGTCGGCGTTCGAGTGCATACGAGCCGTGAGTTCGCTGCGGCACTCGAACGGGCGCTCGGCGAGCGCGGCCGCTTCCAATTGATCGACGCCACGCTGCCGCGCGGCTCGGTGTCGACGTCCCTCGCCCGGTTCGTATCGACGCTGAAGCAGCGTCAGCGCGCAGCTGCCGAGGGCTGACGTTCAAGCCGGGCGAGTGTCGTGCCGGTGAGGCGGCTTCAGATTCGCATCATCCGCGCGTAGATGGGCGCGACCCAGGAGCCGAACAGACGCACGGCGTAGTGCGACATCTTCGCGTCGAATCCAACCCGCCAGTGCGCGCGGCGGCCATGCACCGCCTTCCAGACGATCGCCGCGACCTCTTCGGGCTTCGCCTTGACTCCCATGCTCTCGATCGACGCCGCCTTCCATTGCGCGTTCCGCACCATGCCGGTGTCGACATACGCGACGTAGACGCCGCAGACATTGATCCCCTGGGGTTTGTATTCGATGTTCAGGGCCTCGGTGTAGCCACGCACGAAGAACTTCGTCGCACTGTAAACGGCGTGGTGTGGAGAGCCGTACTCGGCCGACGTCGAGGCCATCGCGATGGCATGGGCACCCGGTGCGGCCGCCTTCAGGTAGGGCATCGCTGCATCGAACGTGTGCATCACGCCTTTGACATTGACGTCGACCTGCAGGTCCTTCTGCGCGGGCGTGATCTGGTCGTCCGGGGCCATGAACAGTACGCCCGCATTGGCGAAGACGGCGTCGAGCTTGCCACCGTGCCGTGCGGAGAAATCATCGATCGCCGACGCAAGGGAAACGCGATCACGCACGTCCGCCACGTAGGGCGTGAAGTGCTCGGCACCGATCGCGTCCGCCAGCGATGCCATCGCCGCCATGCTCAGATCGCAGCCACCGACGTGCCAGCCTTGCGCGGCGAAGAGCCGGGCGGTCGCGGCGCCGATGCCGCCGCCCGCGCCCGTGATGAAGATAGTACGCATGGTCGCTGGATGCCGTCCCCTGAACGAAAAATGCCCGCGATGTTGAGTCGCGGGCATTTTCGTTGCAGGCCCGCTTTACACCGGCATCGCAGCGCTCAGGTCACGGCGGGCAGACACCCGTCGGCACGGTGAACGACTGGTTGATCGTCGCCGTGCCGCGACGCGAGATCGTGACGCCGGCGCCCTGGCCGATGCCCTTCTGCGCGAAGCCCGTCCAGATCGCGCAGCGACGCTTGCCGAAGCTGCCATCGTCCGTGCGGTTGTTCAGCGACGACAGCATGCCATCACGCATCTTATCGGGGGTCGGCGTCGCCGGCGTGTAGTTCATGCCGTCCACGAAGTCGGCCATGAGGTTGTCGGCGCTCAGGCCGTAACCCTGGTACGCCTCGAGCACTTCCCACATGGCGGCCGCGTAGATCTCGCCGTCGGTGTGCACCTGGTTGGCCGTCCAGTTCGAGAAGGTCTTCGTGGCTGCCGCATACGGCGTCGTGCGGATGCCGATCGGGTCGTTCATCGCGTACTCGCCGATGCGGTCGTCGCCATTGATCAGGAACGCGAGCACGTCGCTAGCGCCTTCGCCGATCGCGCCGGCGAACGTGCCGCTCATGCTGCCGATCATGCGCCACGTCAGGCCGTGGCCGTACTCGTGGAACACGATGTCGCTGTCGAGGTCGCCATCGACCTGGAGCGCATTGGCATTTGCCTTCAGCACCGCGTTGGTGCCGGCCTGTCCCTTGAGCGTGACGCCGTTGGCCTGCGTCACCATGGCTGAGGGAATCCTGACCTTGCGGTCCGTGCCGCCGCCGGAGAACGCACCGCCGGCCACGTTGTTGGCGATCACGACGGCCCTGGCGCCGGCGTTCTGCGCGTTGAGCACCTTGATCGTGAAGTCGCAGGTGCCACGGTCGACGATCGCGACGTTGCCGGTCAGCGAACCCGCCGCCAGCGCCGTGCACGCATCCACCGGGTTGGCGACCTTGAGCGGACCGCTCACGCCGGTCGCGGTCAGCGCCGCGCCGAAGGCCGACGGATAGGCGCCGTAGTTGGCCGCGCCCACGGTCACGAGGCCCTGCGGGTTCGAGTTCCACACGTACATCTGCATGCGCGGCGCGCTGCCGTCGGTCGGCGTGGAGAAATTCGCGTTGTCGGTGCCGCTGCCGTCCTGCGCCTCGGCGCTGACCGGGTCGTTGCCCAGTCCGCCGTTGCCGAAGTTGTTGGCCTGGAAGTTGCCGTTGCCCTCGTTGAAGCCGTGGCGATACAGCGTGTCGTGCACGAGGTTGTTCAGGTAGAACAGGTTCTGCACCGCGACGGCCTTGTTGCCCGTCGTCGAAGGCTGTGCGCCGAGGTCCGCGGTCGCGAGGAAGTTGCCATTGGTGACCGCGGTGCCGCCCGAGTCGGGCGCGTTGTTGGCATCGGTGTCGAGGTACGCCCGGACGTTGTTGCCCTGGATGTTAAACGTCGTTGGCGTGCCCGCGAGCCAGCCGATGGGTGACTGCGCGTTGCCGGCGCCCGGGCCAGCGACGACCGTCTGGCCGCCCTTGAGCGGATCCTCGACGAACACGTTGTAGCTGTCGGTGTTGGTGCGCGATTCGACGTCGAGCACCTGGCCGTTGCCGTCGACCACGGTGTAGTGCAACTGGTTGTCCTTCGCTGTCCAGGTCTCGACGACCCAGCCGCGGGCCAGCGAGCCATTCTCGAGCGGCAGCACCACGGCTGTCACCGACGGGCCGCGGTGGAAGAACGCACCGCCGGCGTATTCGGTGGTGTTGCCCTTCAGGCCCGCGGCGCGGTAGGCCGCGGCCTGCGACGGGTGCAGCTTCTTCATCACCGCAGCCAGCGCCTGGCCGGCGTCGATGCGGCTGGGCTGCACCAGCGAGACGGCAGCCAGGCGATCGATCACCTGCACCAGCTCGCCCTTCCCGTTTACGGCGGCCTTCGCATAGGCGCCGTGCACGGTGAGGCCGTCGATCTGCTGTTCCATACGCACGTGCGTGACGCCGTGCGGCGAAACATTGCTCGTGCCCACGCGCAGCGATGCCAGCACGTCGGCGCCGCGGCCGTTGGCCTGCAGGTAGCCGTTCAGGATGGCCTGCGGCGCGGCCTTCGAGGCCGCCGTCAACGGCATGCCGGCGTCGGCACGCGCAAGGCGAGCCTGGCTGCGATCGAGGCCGACGGCGCTCTGCGCCTGGACGGCGGAGGCGGCAAGCACGGTGGCGATTGCCGCGACGAGCGCAGCGCTGGTGGTGGTGCGAATCATGGGTTCTCCCTGCGGTTAAACGGTGTTTCGTTATGCATGACGCCGGTGTGCCGACGGCAATTTGAATCCAGATAACCGCTTGTCCCAGTGCGCGTCAAGCGCTCGCGACATAACGCGTCGGCTCGCGCGGGATCGCAGCATTGCTTTTGCCGCCCCCGGCCTCTCTAATGCTGCAACTCACCCGCCGGACGCACTCATGACCGACGCTCAGGCCCCCGCGCAACTGACTCCCCGCGCAATCATCCTGGCCATTGTCCTGGCCGTCCTGCTCGCCGCCGCCAACACCTACCTCGGCCTCTTCGCCGGGCTCACGATCGCCTCGGCCATTCCAGCGGCGGTCGTCTCGATGGCGGTCCTGCGGGTACTCGGCGGCAGCACCATCCTCGAGAACAACATCGTGCAGACCGGCGCGTCGGCCGGTTCGTCGATCGCTTCCGGCGTGATCTTCACCATTCCCGCGCTCGTCATTCTCGGCCACTGGACCGACTTCCGGTACGCCTGGGTCTTCGCGATCGCGGGCCTCGGCGGCATCCTCGGCGTGTTCTTCTCCGTGCCGCTGCGGCGCTCACTGATCGTCGAACAGAACCTCCGCTTTCCCGAAGGCGTCGCGGCAGCCGAAGTACTCAAGGCTGGCGACAATCCGTCACAGGGCGTGAAGCTGCTGGGGCTCGCTGCACTCGGCGGCGGCCTGGCCAAGCTCGCGGCGGGCAGCGGTTTGCGCCTCATTCCCGACACGGCGGCGGCGAGCGGGTTTCTCGGCAAGTGGCTCGCGTATTTCGGCACCAACCTTTCGCCGGCGCTGCTCGGCGTGGGTTACATCGTGGGTCTCAACATCGGTGCGCTCGCGCTCGCGGGCGGCATGATCTCGTGGAACATTGCGATCCCGATCTACGCCGCGCATTTCCTGCAGGACAACGCGGCACTCGCGCAGCAGCTCGCCGGCGCGGACGCCGAGACGATGGCGGGCGCGATCTGGTCGGCGCAGGTGCGTTACCTCGGCGTCGGCGCGATGCTGGTCGGCGGCGTATGGGCGCTGATCTCGATTCGCAGTTCGCTCGCGTCCGGCATCCGCAGCGGCCTGGAGGCCACCCGCGCGGGCGCCGCGCGCGCCACGTCGCACACCGAGCAGGATCTGCCGATGCAGGCCATCCTGGTCGGGCTCGTGCTGTTCACGATCCCGCTGTTCGTGCTCTACCAGCTGATCGTCGACAACATCGGCATCAGCCTGCTGATGACGGTGATCATGATCGTCGCCGGCTTCGTCTTCACCTCGGTGTCCGCCTACATGGCCGGCCTCGTGGGTTCGTCGAACAATCCGGTCTCCGGCATCACCATCTGCACGATCCTGTTCGCGTCGCTGCTGCTGGTCGCGCTGATGGGGCGCGGCGCGGCGCTCGGGCCCGTCGCGGCCATCATGATCGGTTCGGTGGTGTGTTGCGCAGCCTGCATCGGCGGCGACAACCTGCAGGACCTGAAGGCCGGCCAATTGGTGGGCGCCACGCCCTGGCGGCAACAGGTGATGCTCGCCATCGGCGCCGTCAGCTGCGCGCTCGTGATGGCCCCCGTGCTCAACCTGCTGCTGAAGGCTTACGGCATCGGCGCGCCCACGCTCGAGCACCCGAACGCATTGATCGCACCGCAGGCGACGCTGATGGCGTCCGTCGCCAAGGGCATGTTCGGCGGCGACCTGCCGTGGGGCATGATCTCGATCGGCGCGCTGATCGGCGCGTGCATCATCGTGTTGGACGAGTACCTGAAGCGCAGCAAGGCCCCGTTCCGCGCGCCAGTGCTTGCCGTCGCAGTCGGCATCTACCTGCCGCTCGAGTTGTCGGTGCCGATCTTCTGCGGCGGCCTGATCGCGCACCTGGTCGAGCGCAGGCTCGGCATTCGCGATGATTCGCCGGCCGCCGAGCGGGCGAAGCAGGGTGGCATCCTGTTCGCCGCCGGCCTGATCACCGGCGAGGCGCTGATGGGCATCTTCATCGCGATCCCAATCGTGATGTCGGGCCGCGCGGACGTGCTGGCCCTGGGATCGGGCCTGCAGTTTGGCGAAGGCGTAGGCCTCGCCGTGGTCGCAGCGCTCGCGTTCGCGCTCTATCGCGCAGGCGCCGCCCGCCGCGCATGATTCGATTCACACGGATGGTGCAACGGCTGGCAACGCGGCAACGGCCCGGGCGATGACCTCGCACAGGGCACGCCTGTACGCGTGCTTCGCCCTCGTGTACCTGGTGTGGGGGTCGAGTTTCCTCGTGGCTCGCGTCGGCGTCACCGATCTGCCGCCATTGCTGTTCGCTGCGTTGCGGTCATTGATCGGCGGCTCGCTGCTGCTCGCTTTTGCGGTCTACCGCGGCGACCGCCTGCCGACGACCGCGCGCGAATGGCAGCAGATTTTCTTCTTCTCGCTGGTGCTGATCGCCTTCAGCAGCGGCTCGTCGACGTTCGCGCTCAAGTACATCGCGTCGAACGAGGTCGCCCTCCTGAACGCCAGCATGGCGCTCTGGATCGCGGGCCTGGGTACGCTGGGCGCGAAGGGCCAGAAGCTCACGGTGCCGAGCACCATCGGGCTGTGCATCGGTTTCGTCGGCGTCGCGCTGCTGGTGTGGCCCGCCGAGGCACGGCTCACGCCGCACATTGGCTGGCAGCTGCTGGTGCTGGCCGCTGCGGCCGTCTGGGCCGGCGGGACGATTCTCTACCGCAACAGCACGCTCGTCATCGGCACGATCGCGTTCAACGCGATGATCATGCTGGTGGGCAGCGGCCTGCTCGGTATCGCGGGCGTCGTCTCGGGCGAGGTGCCCAAGTGGCACTGGGAAGTGCGCGGCATGCTCGCGATCCTGTTCCTCGCGGTATTCGCTTCCGCAATCACCTACAGCGCGTTCACCTGGCTCATGAAGAACGCGCGCACGGACCACGTCGCCACGTTTGCGTACGTCAACCCGGCCATCGCCACGGCGCTGGGCTGGCTCGTGCTCGGCGAGACGCTCTCGCCGCAACAGATGCTGGGCATGCTGGTGGCGCTCGGCGGGGTGGTGCTGGTGACGATGCCGCACCGCTATTTGTAGCGGCGGGCGCCCCACGGCTGGCAGCGTGCGGTCAGTGCCGCGCGTCGAATCTCTCGAACTTGCCCGAAGGGCCGATCAGCCCCGAAGCCGCCCACGAGACGAGACTCACGATGATGGCCGTGCCGACGGCCGTCCAGAAACCCGCGATCGTGAAGCCGGGCACCACCCAGGCCACGAGCGCGACCATGCCGGCGTTCAGCACCAGCAGGAACAGGCCGAGCGTGAGCACGGTGATGGGCAGGGTGAGGATGAAGGCGAGCGGACGCACGAAGGCATTGACGACGCCGAGCAACACCGCGGCCAGCACGAGCTTGGTCGTCGTGGCGAAGTGCAGGCCGTCGAACAGCTGGCTCGCAACCCAGAGTCCGAGCGCGGAAATGGCGGCACGCAGCAGGAATCCGACCATGGAGAGCACTCCTTGCAGGGACGCGCGCGTGGCGTCAGTTGACCTGCGCGGCATGGTAATGGAATCTGCCGCCCGTCACATCACCCGGCCCACCCCGGAATCGAGGCTCCATGGAATTCGTCGCCATCGTCACCGTGCTCGCGCTGCTGCAGTACATCCTGTTTGCGATCCTCGTGGGCAAGGCGCGCGGCCAGTACGGCGTCGCGGCCCCCGCCATTACCGGTCATCCGGTGTTCGAGCGCTATTTTCGCGTGCAGATGAACACGCTGGAATTGCTGGCCGCACTGGTGCCAGGACTGTGGCTGTTCGCGCACTACGTCAGCCCGTCGTGGGCGGCCGGGCTCGGCGCGGTCTACCTCGTCGGCCGCTTCATGTACTTCCAGTCGTATGTGAGCGATCCCGCCAAGCGGGGCGCCGGATTCGGCCTGAGTTTCCTGCCGATCATGGTGCTGCTGGTCGGCGGCCTGGTCGGCGCGGTGCTAGCGCTTCTGCACCGGTGAGGCCGGCTTGACGGACGCGTAATGCGTGCCGAGCCCGCGGTCTTTCAGGTACTGCAGCGCCGTGAGCACCGCGGCGTCCTGCATCGGGGCGACTGGTGCGGAACGCGCCTGCTCGCCTTCGAGCGGACCGATCGCGATGTCGGGTTCGATGCCGCGTTCGTGGATGGACGTTCCGGCCGGCGTGAAGTACCGCGAGGTCGTGAGCTTCAGCGCCTGGCCGTCACGCAGCGGGATCACGGTCTGCACCGAGCCCTTGCCGAACGTGCGCTCGCCCATCAGCGTGGCGCGGCCGTGATCGCGCAGGGCGCCGGCCACGATTTCGGAACCGGATGCCGAACCGCCGTCGACGAGCACCACGAGCGGCTGCCCGTCGAGCGCATCGCCGGGCGTGGCTGACATTTCGAAGCGTGCGGCAGGCGTGCGGCCATCGGCGCGCACGATCACGCCGGCGTCGAGGAAGGCATCGGCCACGCTGACGGCCGACTCGAGGACGCCGCCGGGATTGCCGCGCAGGTCGAGCACGAGCCCGCGCAACGGATGGAACGTATTCTGCGGCGGGTGGCGCACGAGGCTCGACAGGGCCTGCACCAGGTCGTCCGGCGTGGAGTCCGAGAACTGGGTGATGCGCACATAGCCGAAATCGCCCGGCAGCGGTTCTGCGCGCACGGAATGCACGTGCACTTCACTGCGCTGCAGCGCGAATACCAGCGGCTCGGGTTCGCTTTCGCGCGCGACGGTCAGCCGCACGCTCGTGCCCGGCACGCCACGCATGCGGCCGATGGTTTCATCGAGGCGGTCGCCCGTGACCGGCTGGTCATTGACGGCCAGCACGACGTCGCCGGCACGGACGCCTGCGCGCGCGGCCGGCGAACCTTCGATGGGGGTCACCACGACGACGCGGCCGTCGGTGGTGGACACCTCGATCCCGACACCCGTGTAGCTGCCCGTCGTGGCGGCCCGCATCTCGTCGTATTCGGCTGCATCGAGAAATGCAGAATGCGGATCGAGGTTCGCGACGATGCCTTTCACCGCGGCTGCATCGAAAGCCGACTCGGGGACCGGCTCGACGTATTCACGACGGATGCGCCCCACGACCTCGTCGAGCAGGACGTGCCCGGGCGTGGGAGGCGCCGTCGTGGCGGCGACAGCCGTCGCCTGCACGGGCGCGGACGTGCCGAACCACGCGGGTGCACGGGCGAGCCCATACCCCAGGGCGATACCGGCCACGGCGGCCAGCAGGAGGTGCGAACGGACAGTCACTCGGGTCAGGCGGTCTGCGTCTGGAGGGAGCGTCCCATGGTACCGCCAACCAGCACGTCCAGCACCTTCTCGAGCGGGGTGGGCCGTCCGATCGAGAAGCCCTGGCCATATTCCACGCCAAGGGCCTTGGTTGCCTGCCAGATCGCTTCGCTTTCGACGCATTCGGCCACGGTCTTGAGCTTCATGGCGCGCGCCAGCTGCACGATGGCGCTCAGCATCGCCTGCGAGCGGTCGTCCACGACCACGTCGCGGACGAAGCTGCCGTCGATCTTGAGGTGCGTCACGGGCAGCGTCTTCAGGTACGTGAGCGAACTGAGGCCGCGACCGAAATCGTCCAGGGCCACGTCGCTGCCCAGTTCACGCAGCCGCCGGATCAGCGCTTCGGCCCGCACGATGTTGGCCACCGCCGCGGTCTCGGTCACCTCGAACGACAGCAGCCCGCGGGGCAGCGTGCTCTCGCGCAGCGCCGTGTCCATGAACGTCGCGAACTCTGCGTCGCCGAGCGACTGCCCGGAGATGTTGACGGCGAAACAGGCCTGCAGCTCGTGCAGGCGCGCCGCATGCGGCGTGAGCATCTCGATCGTGCGCCGCACGACCCAGCGGTCGATGGCGGGCGCGAGCTGGTAGCGTTCGGCCGCCGACAGGAATTTCTCGGGCGGCACGCTGTCGCCGGTTTCGTCGGACATGCGCAGCAGCAATTCGAACTTCGGGTGGGCCGGCGCGCCATTGAGCGGGACGATGGTCTGCGCCTCCAGCCGGAAGCGCTGGTCGAGCAGCGCCGAGCGCACCGTCCCGATCAGCGTGAGGTCGGTATAGCGGCGGACGATGCTCTGGTCCCCGTCGTAATAGGTCTCGACGCGATTGCGGCCGCGGTCCTTGGCCGCCTTGCACGCGATCTCGGCCGAGGCCAGCGCGTGCGACAACGGATGGTTGCCTTCGATCACGTTGGCTACGCCGAAGCTCGCGGTGACGTCGACCTGCTGGCGTTCGCGCAGGAACCCCAGTCTGCTCGAACGACTTGCGCATGTTGTCTGCGATGTCGTACGTGGCGTCCACTGACGTGTCGGGCACGAACACTGCGAAACGGTCGCCGGAGATGCGCGCCGCGAGCATGCGCGGCGACAGGTTCTGGCGGATCGACTCCGCGACCCGCACGATCACCGAGTCGCCGACGTGCATGCCGAGGTTCTCGTTCAGCACGTGCAGCCGGTCGAGGTCGATGTAGATCACGCAGTTGTTCTTCTGCAGCGCCGCGGGCGTCAGCACCGACAGCGCGCGCTTCTCGAACGCGGGGCGCGTGAGCAACCCCGTGGACGGATCGTACGAATTCATCAGGATGTAGGCGACGCGACGGCCGAGCAGCTCGACGATGCGCACCTGGCGCAGGTCGAAGTCCGGCGCGTGCATGCGCTTGAACAGCACGAGCACGCCGTGCACGCGCTGCGCACCGTGCATCACGGGACACGCGAGGATCTTGTACGGGATGTTGGCGAACGGGCCCGCGTCCGGGGGCGCGTTGGACGTCATGGTCTGGCGATGGAGCTGCGCCCACCCCAGCACCTGGCGATGCGCGCGCGTGAGGATCTCCGCGCCCACGCGCGGTGGCGTGTCGCTGGCCGTGCGGCACACCGCGATGTTCTTGTCCGGAATCAGCAGGGCGCCCACGGCGCAGCCGAGATGGTCGACGCAACCCTGCACGAGCTTGGCGAAGTCGTCCGTGGAATTGCCGCCGTCGGCTTCTTCATGCGCCGCGCCGAGCAGCAGCTCGAGGTCGCGGTCGCGCACGACGAGGCTGCGCTGCAGGTCGCCGATGCTCGATTGCGCGGCGAGCTCGCGCTCGAGGCACTGCAGCGCGGGACGCAGCAGGCCCTGCACCAGCGCGAAGGGCCGCGGTTCGCGGCTCGACTCGCGGCTCACCATGCCGACGCCGCCGATCATCTCGCCCGTGGCGTCGCGCAGTACGAAAAAATAGGCGATCTGTTCGCCGGGCAGCGGCTCGGCGAAGCCCGAGCCCATGGCGCCACGTTGCGCCTGCTCGGCAGTGCTGGCCTGCTGCAGCAGCATTTCGAGGTCGGTCTGGTCGCCCTCGTTCACCCAGACGGCAACGCCCATGCGGTCGTAGACCGCGATGGCATGCGCGCGCGGCAGCAGCATCTTGAGCAACTGCCCATACGGGTCGAGCGATGTGCCCCCGGGCGCAGCAGGCGCGTCGGCGAGCAGGTTTGCGGTCAATGCCATCGTGTACGGCCCAGCCTGTGGCCGCGAATCTGATCCGGAATGAAATGATCCGGAAAACAGACGAGGCAAACCGTGACGCGGGCCCTACTTCCGCGTGAGCCAGGTCTGGGGATCGACCGGCGTCTTGCCGCGACGGACCTCGAAGTACAGTGCCGGCTGGCTATGGCCGCCCGAATCGCCCACCGCCCCGATCACGTCGCCGGCTGCCACCGACTCGCCGACTTTGCGGAACAGCTCTTCGTTGTGGCCGTAGAGGCTCATGTAGCCCCCGCCGTGGTCGATGACCAGCATCAGGCCCATGCCGGGGAGCCAATCGCCGTAAACCACGCGCCCGGCAAAAGGGGCGCGCACCCGGGCACCCCGGTCGGTGCCGATCAGCATGCCCTGCCAGCGCAGCGAGCCGCCGGCGCGCGGCTGGCCGAACCGTGCGATCAATTTGCCGTCCTGCACGGGCCAGGGGAGCTTGCCGCGCAGGGGCTCAAACGGCGCCTGCTTGGCTACGCCAGCCCCGGAAGCACCCTTCTTTCGCGCCGGTTGCGCCGCTTGCGCCTGCTCGATGGCCTTGCGCAGTTCGGCAACGAGCTTTTCCAGCCCGCGGGCCTGCGACTGCAGCCGCTTGAGCTCACCGCCCCGGGTCTTGATCGACTGGTCGATCGCGCTCACTGCCTTGGCGCGCCGGTCCTGGGATGACTTGAGATCGGCCACCCGCGTTGCGCGCTGCTCCTCGAGCGCGCTGAGGCGGGTCTGTTCCGCGACGATTTTTTCGCGCACCAGGGCCAGGTGCTCGAGCTTGTCCTGGATCCCCCGGATGCGGTCGGCACGGGCCCGGCCAAAATAGCCGTAGTACGCCAACAGGCGCCCAAGGGCGGACGGATCTTCTTGATTTAAAAGAAGTTTCAGCTGTTCCTCGCGACCGTTCACGTAGGCGGTGCGCAGCTCTCCGGCCAGCGCGTTACGCTCGCCGTCCAGCTCCTTCTCCCGCTGCGCCTGCTCGGCCTGCAGGTCGCGCAGCCGGGCCTCGGTCGCCAGCCGCTGCGCCCGGATCTGGTCGAGCTCCTTGCGGGCCGCCTGCACGCCCAGCTCGGCTTCGCGCAGTTGCACGGACAACTTGTCGCGTTTCTGCACGTCGGCATTGACCGATTTGCGCACTTTCTCGATGCGCTGGTTGAGCTTCCGGAGCTCGGCCTCTTTCTGGGCCGGCGTCTGCTTGGGCGCAGCCCATGCAGCCCCGGTGCCCACGACGCAGGCCAGGCACAGCGCACCCGCAAGCACGACGCGCCACGTCGCCGCGCGCCGTGGCGAAGCACGGGCTGGCAGCATTCGCGCGGCAGATTCGGAGCGGGATACGGGCATGCGGCGGCTGGAATCGTCGGTTCTTGGAGTGCGGGCGGGGTACAAACCCGCGCAAGTCTAGCCTGTCGGCGGGTACTGCTATAATTCGCGCCCCTTTTCGCCGGTCTCCCCGATGGATCGTCTTCTCGAATATGTCGCCAGCCATCCCCTGCTGGCTGGCGGCACGGCGCTGCTCGCCCTGGCAGTCGCCGCGTATGAATTCAGCCGTGCCCGCTCGGGCGGCCAGGCCGTCGGGCCGACCGAAGCCGTGCGACTCATGAACCAGGGCGCCGTGCTGGTCGACGTGCGGTCGCAGGCCGAGTTCGACTCGGGACACATCCTCGATGCCCGCCACGTGCCGCAGGACGAAGTGGCACAGGCAGCGGAGACGCTGAAGCGCTTCAAGGACAAAGTCGTGGTCGTGTGCTGCGAAAGCGGCATGCGTTCCGGTGCGGCGGCGCGCGTGCTGCAGGCCCAGGGCTTCACCAAGGTCGTGAACCTGCGCGGCGGCCTGCAAGCCTGGCGCACGGAGAACCTCCCGCTGGTCAAGGAAAGCGGCGGCAAGTCCAGATAGGAAGGAAGCATGCAATGAACGACACTGCTCACCCTGAAATCACGATGTATTCGACGGGCTGGTGCCCTTACTGCGACCGCGCGCGCGGCCTGCTCGAGCGCAAGGGCGTCGCCTTCAGCGAGGTCAAGGTCGACGAGGACCCCGCGAGCCGCGACCTCATGCTGAAGCGCAGCGGCGGACGCCGCACCGTGCCGCAGATTTTCATCGGCGACCGCCACGTCGGCGGCTTCGACGACCTGTATGCCCTCGACAAGGCTGGCGAGCTCGACAAGCTGCTCGGCCGGGTCTGAGAGCCCCAAGTAGTAACCAAGGAATCTTTCGCGATGACTGAACAGCAGAACGCCCAGACGCCCGCCGTCGATCCCAATGCACCGGCGGTGACGCCACAGGTCGTCTACATCAAGGACGTTTCGTTCGAATCGCCGAACGGTCCGTTCACCGGGGGCCTCGAGGGCCAGCCGCAGGTGAACCTGACGATGCGCACCAACAACAGCGTGATCGCCCCGGACGTGTACGAGGTGGTGCTGCAGATCAACCTCGAAGCGCGCGCCGGCGACAAGGTGGTGTGGCTGTGCGAGCTGCAGCAGGCTGCCGCGTTCGTCGTCAAGAACCTGCCGTCGACGGAACTCATGCAGGTGCTGAACCTGATGGCGCCGAACTACCTGCTCACGTACGCCCGCGCGACGATCTCGGATCTCGTGGTGAAGGGCGGTTTCCCGCCGTTCCTGCTGCCGCTCGTGACGTTCGAAGCCCTGCACGCGCGCCAGCGCGCCACGCAGCAGTCCGCAGCCGAAGGCGCTGCCGCGACCGTCAACTGATCGCGGACCGGTCGCAAGCCGTCATCCAGCACAGGGGAACCCCGTGACAGCCGCCAACGACGCGGGGGTTCCCGCCGCTGCACGGCCAGCGACGGCCGTGCTCGGCGCGGGCTCATGGGGCACGGCATTGGCCGTGCACCTCGCCCGCACCGGGCATCCAACGGTGCTGTGGGGGCGCGACACGGCCCAGATGGCGGCGTTCGCTGCCGCGCGCTGCAATACCCGCTACCTCGCCGCCACACCGTTCCCGGACTCGTTACGCATCGAATCCGACCTGGCCAGTGCAGTCGCCGGGGCGGATGAGTTGCTGCTCGCCGTTCCCAGCCACGGCTTCAGGGAATGTCTCGAGCACGTCGCGCCCCTGATGCGACCGGGCATGCGCGTCGCGTGGGCCACGAAGGGCTTTGAACTCGACACCGGCAAATTGCCGCACCAGGTCGCAAACGAAGTGATCGGCATCGAGGTGCCCAAGGCCGTGCTCTCCGGCCCCACCTTCGCGCGCGAAGTAGGACTGGGTTTGCCCACTGCGATGACGGTGGCCTCGCGTGACAACGACTACGCGCTCGCCCTGGCGCGCGGGCTCTCGGGGCAGAACTTCCGCGCCTACGCGTCGACCGACGTCGTCGGCGTCGAAGTCGGCGGCGCGACCAAGAACGTGCTCGCCATCGGCGCGGGCATTTCGGACGGGCTCGGTTTCGGCGCCAACACGCGGGTAGCGCTGATCACGCGCGGCCTCGCGGAGATGATGCGGCTCGGCGTCGCGCTGGGCGCCGAGAAGGACACCTTCATGGGCCTGGCCGGGCTCGGCGACCTGGTGCTCACGTGCACGGACGACCAGTCGCGCAACCGGCGCTTCGGGCTCGCGCTCGCTGCGGGCAAGTCGACGGCAGACGCGCAGCGCGAAATCGGCCAGGTCGTGGAAGGCGTGCTTGCGGCGCGAGCCATCCGCGACGTGGCCAGCAACCATCGCGTCGAGATGCCGATCGCGGAGCAGATCTCGCGCGTGCTGTACGCAGGACTCGCGCCACGCGACGCAGTGGCGGCGCTCATGGGTCGCGCGGTCAAGTCCGAGACCCAGTAGCCCCCAATCGCGGCACGCTCAGTCCGGTGCGCTGATACCGCTCGGCCCGGGTGCCTCGCGCAGTTCCTGCCGCAAGCAGTCGATTGCAGCAAAAGCTTCGGCGAGCCGGCGCTCGAGTCCTTCCAGGTCGGCGGCAATCGCCTCGTCGGTGGCCCCGGCCTTGCAGAGATTCTCGAGCCGCAGGGTTTCGTCGCGCAGCGGCAGCGCGCCCACCATGGCCGCGAGTCCTTTCAGCGAATGCAGCAGGCGTCGCGTCGTGGCGCTATCGCCGGCAGCCAGCGCCTGGCGGATGGCGCTGTGGTCGCTGTCGTGCAGTTCACGGAATCGACCAAGCACCCGCTCATAGAGCTCTACGCTCCCGGCGGCATACTTGAGGCCCACCGCGCGATCGATGGGCTGCTCGTGCGTAACCGCCTGGGGCCCGGTGTCGGTGGGATTTTCCATCATGGTTGCCTGAAGGGGGCAGGCACGAAGTCTGCCGTGAACAACTGCCTGGCTTCGACGTGCGACTTGATGATGCCGGCCTCGAACAGGATCGCCGAGATGTCCGCCGTGACGCGCAGCAATTCCTCGGACGGGCCTTCGAGATAATGACGATTGTAGTCCTCGTCGGGGAGATCGAGCCCATGGAACGCCGGGCCCACCCGCTCGACGGGCATCTGCATGAGCGGGGCGAGCCGATAGGCGGTGTCGATCGGGTTCGTGCGCCAGGCGTGCAGCGCGCGGAAATGACCGGCGACGAGGGCCCGCACCTGCTCATCGTGCGTCTCCAGCGCGTCGCGGCGAATCGCGAGCACGTCGAGGATGGTCTGCGGCAGCGAGCGGGTGTCGAAGAGCGGTACCAGTCCGAGTTGCACCAGTTGCCCGATGGCCGGCTCGTAAGTGACGAGCGCGTCCATCTCGTGCGCGCGCCAGGACGCGACGTGGTCCTCTGTCATCTGCATCACCTGCACGTCAGCGCGCTCGAGACCGGCCGCCTCGAGCACCTTCGTCAGCATGACGACCCCTAAGCTGGTGGCCTCGGCGCCGATTCGCTTGCCGCGCAGGTCGGCCAGCGTCTTGATCTCCGGGCGGACCAGCAGCACGTCAGCGCCGGCCGAGACGTTGGTGATGAGCACGATGTCGAGAAGAACGCCCTGGTCGACGAGCACGAGCGCCTGGTCGAGCGTCAGCGCGGCGCCGTGCACGCTGCCTTCGACGACGCGTTGGACCGAGTCGACGCCGGTCGGCGTGAAGACGATCTCGACATCCGGGGGCAGCCAGCCTTCCTTTGCGGCCAGGCCCATGAACTGGTACCCGCCCCACGGCTGGATCGCGACGCGCAACGGTGGGGGCGACGCGCAGCCACCGAACGTGGCGACCCCGGCTGCTGTCGCCCAGCGCAGCAGCTGGCGGCGCGTGATGCGCGGCGAAGTGACCGCGGTCATCGCCACCCCAGCTGGCGCCAGGCCTCGTAGACCACGACCGCCACGCAGTTCGACAGGTTGAGGCTGCGGGCGCCGGCCTGCATGGGCAGGCGCAACCGGTGCCCCGGGGAACACGCCGCGAGCACTGTGTCAGGCAGGCCGCGCGTTTCGGGCCCGAAGACGAGCACGTCATCTTCCCGGTAGCTCACGGCGTCGTAGGAAACCTCGCCACGCGTAGTCAGTGCGAACCAGCGCGGCAGGGTCGGGTCGGCACCGCCGGCTGTCAGCGATGCCAGACAGGACGGCAGGTCCGGGTGCCTGCGCACGTCGGCAAGCTCGTGGTAATCGAGGCCCGCGCGGCGCACCGAGCGGGCATCCAACCGGAAGCCGAGGCGACCCACCAGGTGCAGGCACGCACCGGTGTTGGCGCACAGCCGGATGACGTTGCCCGTGTTGGGTGGAATCTCGGGCTCGAACAGGACGACGTGCAGTGGCATAGAATCAACCCGACACCCGCGGGATGACCCCGCGACATGCATTCAGGGGGATTCTCGCATGGTGCGCGTCAAGCAACTGCTCGGACGGAAGGGACACGAAGTCTGGACGGTGGACGCGGAGGAGCCCGTGCTCGAAGCGATCCAGCTGATGGCTGACCGGCACGTCGGCGCCCTCCCCGTCACCCGCGGTGGCGAGCTCGTCGGCGTGATCTCGGAGCGCGACTACGCGCGCAAAGTGATCCTGCTCGGCCGTTCGTCCGCCGAGACGCCCGTCTGGCAAATCATGAGTTCGCCCGTGGTGACGGTCACGCCGGACCAGGACGTGCGCGAATGCATGCAACTGATGACCCAGCAGCGCATCCGTCACCTGCCGGTCATGCAGGACGGGCGCATGGTCGGCGTGATCTCGATCGGCGACCTCGTGCGCACCGTGATCGAGGAGCAGGATCAAACCATCGAGCAGCTCGAACGATTCATTGCGGGCTGACATCTGGCAGCCACTCGGCGAGCGCCGACCGGAGGCGCGCCATCTGCACGGGCTTGGCGATGTGGCCGTTCATCCCGACCTCGATGCACTTCTCGCGGTCGGCGGCGAAGGCGCTGGCCGTCATCGCGATGATCGGAATCGTGCGCCCGCCCTCCAGCGCACGAATCGCACGGGTCGCGTCCAACCCGTCCATGACAGGCATCTGCAGGTCCATCAGCACGACGTCGTAGTGCGCTGACTGCACGCGCTCGACGGCTTCGAGCCCATTGCCGGCCACCTCCACTTCGAGGCCGAATTTGCCGAGCATGGCGCGCGCCATCATCTGGTTGACCTCGTTGTCCTCGACCAGCAGCACGCGTGCGCCGGCACGCAGCTCGGCTGCCTGCGCTGCGAGAGGCTCGGGTGCCGCGACACGGCCGGCCCGCAGGCGCACGGTGAACCAGAACGTGCTGCCCACGCCGCGCACGCTGCTGACGCCGCAATCACCATTCATCAAGCGCGCCAGGCGCCGGCTGATCGCGAGGCCCAGGCCCGTGCCGCCGTAGCGGCGCGTATTGTCGTTCTGCGCCTGTTCGAAAGGCTGGAAGAGCCGCGACTGCTCCTCCACCGTGAGGCCGATGCCGGTGTCTTCCACTTCGAACCGCAACATCACCCCATCGGCGTCGGCCCCGTCGACGCGCGCGCGGATCGTTGCGCCACCCGCCGGCGTGAACTTGATGGCGTTGCCCACCAGGTTCAGCAGCATCTGCGTGATGCGCGTCGAATCACCGACCAGCTCGAGGTCGCGCAATGCCGGCTCCAGCTCGAACTTGAGCCACAGCCCCTGGGCGCGCGCACGCTCGATGAACATGCCCTCGACCTCGGCCAGCAGCGCGGGCACACCGATGTTGGATTCGACCAGGGAGAGCCGCCCGGCTTCGATCTTCGAGAAGTCGAGGATGTCGTCGACGATCCCCAGCAGGTGCTTCGCCGCGGTGTCGATGCGCCGCAGCCTGTCGCGCGTCTCCGCTTCGGCGGCCGGAATTTCCAGCTCGAGCAGCTCCGTGAAACCCAGGATCGCGTTCATGGGCGTGCGGATCTCGTGGCTCATGTTGGCGAGGAACGAACTCTTCGCGATGTTCGCGGCCTCGGCCTGCTCCTTCGCCTCGCGCAGCGCCAGTTCCATTTCCTTGCGCACGGTGATGTCCGTCAGTGTGCCGGCCGCGCGTCGCGGCTTGCCTTGCTCGTCACGCTCGACGATACGCGCACGGGTGAGCATCCAACGGTAGTTGCCGTCCTTGGCTCGCAGTCGCAGCTCGATCTCGGCGTGACCCACCTCGAGCGCGCCGGTCACGCGGGTGAGCACATCCATTTTCTCGCTGGGATGCAGTCGTTCGAACAGGACGGGGCCGAAGTCGTCGCCGAGTTCGCCCGGCGCGTAACCCAGCATGCGGTAGTACGCCGGGCTGCAGTAGGTGGTGCCGTCGGCAATGTTCCAGTCCCAGATCGCATCGTTCGCGGCATCGAGCGCGAGCGCGAGGCGGCTTTCACTCGCCCGGACGAGTTCGTTGGCAGCTTCCAGCGCCGCCGTGCGCCGGGCCACCAATTCCTCCAGGTGCCGACGGTGCTGCATGAGCTCGGCTTCGTCGCGCTTGGCCTGGGTGATGTCGATCAGCGCGGCGTGCAGGAACTGCTCGGCGCCGAAGTCGATGCGCGTCAGGATCACATGCACGTCGACGGGCGTGCCGTCCGTCCGCTCGTGACGCCACTCGAACTCGTGCGAGCCCTTCTCGAGCGCCGTCGCGATCATCTCGGCGGCCTTGGCGACGGACGGTCGCGCGTCGGGCTGCAGCGGGGGCGAGTACTTGCGTGGCGTCTGCCCTCCACCTGGCTGCCGACGTGAAACCCAGCAGGTCAAGCATGGCCTGGTTGGCCTGCGCGACCGTGCCATCACGTAACAGCGATGCAGGCTGCTTCGAGTCGGCGAAAAGGCGGCGGAAGCGCGCTTCGCTCGCCGCCAGTCCCGCGTTGGATCGCCTGAGGCGCAGCGCCGTTCGTCGCGGCCACGCCGAGCAGGATGAAGACCGCCAGGATTGCGCTGGCCAGCGCCACGACCCACAGCCGATGGTCGGCCCAGATCCGGCGCCAGGTGACGGGCGGCTCATGGTCGTAAGGCGGCAGCTGCAATCCGCGCAGCATGCGGCGCACGGGCTCATAGTCGGCTGGCAACGTGAATCCGGCCACCACACGGTCTTCGGGCATCAGCCCGCGTGGCATCAGCAACAATGCCGCCGCCACCCGCGCCGCGAGATCCGGGTCGAGCTGCGGCATCGCAGCGATCGGGGACTCGGGATAGAGATCCGTGGATACGGCGAAGGGGTAGCCCGGCAGGTCGCGCTTCTCGAGCACCGTGAACGTGCCGGCGTCGACGCGCCCCGTCTCGATCCAGTTTTCGAGCAGGCCGCTGCGCACGAAAGCGGCGTCTACCTGCCCGTCGAGCAGCGCCTGCAGCGCCTTGCCCTGCGGCAGGCCCACCCGCACGATGCGGGCCTCGTTCTTGATGCGGATGCCGCGTTGCAACAGCTCGTAGGCCTGCACCTGGTAGCCGCCGAGGGAGCGCTCGTCCATGACGGCGATGCGCTTGCCACGCAGGTCCTCGACGCGTTGCAGGTCGCTGCGATTCGCATGCACGACGATGGCACCGCCAGTCCCCCTGAGCGGGCGACCCTTGTACGACGAGTAGATGCTGGCGAGCGGCGCCGAGAGCCCGATCCGGTGCGAGTAGTACACGTAATCGGCACTGGTCGATACCAGCACGTCGACCTGCCGCGACACGACCGCCCGATCGAGCTGCTCGAAGTCGAAGGTGACGACCTTGACGTCCGCGTCCGGCAGCTGCGCCGACAGGTACGTGCGCAGGATCTCGGCGCGCTTGCGGCTGGTTTCCGGGGCGTCGATCGCGAGCATGCCCACGGTCAGGTGGGGACGAAGCTCGAGGTCGGCAGCGTTCGCCGCCAGGCCCGGACAGCAGGCCCATGCAATGAGCACGAGCCACACCTTGTGCCACCGCTGCAGGCAGGGACCGGACAGGCCGGATGTTCGTGCGTGGTTCAGCAGCATGGCCTGAAGAAAGATCCTTACCCACCCCGGGGACAATCCAGCTTCCATGCCGCTCAGCGAGCCGTCTGTGACCCGCGTTCCGCAATTATGCCTAGGGCCCTCCCCCCCGGGGCCGAGTTAGGACGGCGATGGAGCGATCTCGCGCGCACCCGACGCCCGGCCGGGACCCGCTTTTCATTTACAATTCAGCCATGGCCGACCTCCTTCCCCCCTCGCTCGCCGTGGACTTCTGCGGCCTGCGCCTGGCCTCGCCGATCGTGCTGCTGTCCGGCTGCGTGGGTTTTGGCGAGGAATACACGCGGGTCGAAGGCTTTTCGAATCGCGACGTGGGCGCGATCGTGCTCAAGGGCACGACCCGCGAGCCGCGCCTCGGCAACCCGGCGCACCGGGTGTACGAAACGCCGATGGGCATGCTCAACGCCATCGGCCTGCAGAATCCCGGCGTCGACCAGGTCGTCGACCACATCCTGCCGACGCTCGACTTCACCGAAACGATGTTCTTTGCGAACGTGTGCGGCTCGACGATCGAGGATTACGTCGAAGTCACTCGCCGCTTCGACGACTCGCCCATCGACGCCATCGAGCTGAACATCTCGTGCCCCAACATCAAGGAAGGCGGCGTGCAGTTCGGCAATTCGCCGGAGATGTCGGGACGCGTGGTCGAGGCGTGCCGGCGCGTTACGAAGAAGCCGCTGATCACGAAGCTCTCGCCCAACCAGACGGACATCCGCGAGAACGCGCGCCGCTGCATCGAGGCAGGCAGCGACGCGCTCGCCGTGATCAACACGGTGATGGGCATGGCGATCGACGTGAAGACGCGCAAGCCGGTCATCGGCAACATCCAGGGCGGTCTCTCCGGACCGGCGATCAAGCCGATCGCGCTGCTCAAGGTGATGCAGGTGGCCGAGGTGGCGCGCCCGCACAACGTGCCGATCATCGGCCAGGGTGGCATCTGCAATCCCACCGATGCGCTCGAGTTCCTGATCGCGGGTGCGACGACGGTGGGCGTCGGCACTTCGCTGTTCTACGAGCCGCATTCCTGCAAGCGCATCAATGCCGGCATCGCGGATTACCTCGCCGCGAACCGGATGGCGTCGATCGGTGAGCTGATCGGCAGCCTCGACGCGCCGAAGCGGGTCGTCGAAGCCTGCAGCTGCTAGTGGGTTCACCTCTCCCGCTGTTCTCACCTCTCCCGCTTTAGCGGGAGAGGTCGCGCATAAGCGCGGGTGAGGGTCCGGGGTGTCCGGTCCGGTGTCTGGTCCCGAGCGCGTGTCTGCCTTTCCAAGCTCGGGACCAGACACCGGACCGGACACCGGGACATCACGCGCTGCGCGCGACCCCAACTGCCGTGGGAGAGGTGAAAACCCGGAGCCCTCACCCGCGCTTTGCGCGACCTCTCCCACTGACGTGGGAGAGGTGGGGGATCAGACGTCGTCCATCCCCAGTTCCTTGAGCTTGCGCGTCAACGTGTTGCGCCCCCAGCCCAGCAGCTTCGCCGCTTCCTGCCGGCCGCCGCGCGTCACCTTCAGCGCCTCACGCAGCAGCGTGCGTTCGAATTCGGGCATCGCGTCGTCGAGCAGCGGCGTGCCGCCACTCGCGAGCCGCGCCTGCGCCCAGCTCGCGAGCGCCAGCGACCATTCGGTGCCGTGCGCGGACACGACTGCGCCGCCGCCGCCCAGATCGGCCGGGATATCGCTCGCCTTGATCTCGCGACCCGCGGCAAGGACGGTGAGCCGGCGGCAGGCATTCACCAGCTGCCGCACGTTGCCCGGCCAGTCGAATGCGGCCAGTGCCAGCGCTGCGTCGTCGGAGAGCACCTTCGGCGCCACGCCGAGTTCGATCGCGGCGACATCGAGGTAGTGCTGCAGCAATTCCGGGATGTCTTCGCGCCTGTTGCGCAGCGGCGGGACTTCGATGCGGATCACGTTCAGGCGATGCAGCAGGTCCTCGCGGAAAAGACTTTCCTTCACGCGCGCTTCGAGATCCTGGTGCGTCGCGGCAATCACGCGCACGTCGACCTTGACCGGCAGCTGCCCGCCCACGCGATAGAATTCGCCCTCCGCGAGCACGCGCAGCAACCGCGTCTGCAGCTGCGGCGACATGTCACCGATCTCATCGAGGAAGAGCGTGCCGCCGTCCGCCTGTTCGAAGCGGCCGCGGCGCAGCTCGGTCGCGCCCGTGAACGCGCCTTTCTCGTGACCGAACAGCTCGGACTCGAGCAGGTCGGCGGTGAAGGCAGACGTATTCAGCGCGATGAACGGCTTGGTCGCACGCGGACTGTGGCGGTGCAGTGCCCGCGCCACGAGCTCCTTGCCGGTGCCCGACTCGCCGGTGATCAACACCGTCATGCTCGAGCGCGAAAGCCGCCCGATCGCACGGAACATCTCCTGCATGGCGGGGGCATGCCCCAGCATTTCCGGGATGCGCCGCGACTCGGACGCCGACTCCACTGCGTGCTGTTGCGTGGCTGCACGCCGCACGAGCTCGACGGCCTGGTCGATGTCGAAAGGCTTCGGCAGGTATTCGAACGCACCGCCCTGGTAGGCCGCGACAGCGCTGTCGAGGTCCGAGTGCGCGGTCATCACGATCACCGGCAGTTTCGGCCGTCGCGTGCGCACGTCATCGAGCAGGTCGAGGCCGCTCTTGCCTGGCATGCGGATGTCGGTGACGAGCACGTCGGGCTCGCCGCGGCGCAGTGCCGCCATTGCGCTGTCCGCGTCCTCGAACGTGATCGGCGACAGGCCCGCCTGCTTCAGGGCGCGCTCGAGCACCCAGCGGATCGAGGCATCGTCGTCGACGATCCAGACTTCAAGCGGCGGCGGTTGGTTCATTGGCGTCGAAAGGCAGCAGGATCGTGAAGACAGTGCGACCCGGACGACTGTCGAATTCGATGAGGCCGTCGTGACGGCCGATCAGGTCTTGAGCGACGGCGAGTCCGAGACCGGTGCCGGTCTTGCGGCCCGTGACGAGCGGATAGAACACGGTGTCCTTGAGTTCGACCGGCACGCCGGGACCGTCGTCCTCGACCTGGATGCCGACGACGACGCGATAGCGCCGGCTGCCGATGCTGGCGTTGGTCAGTGCGCGCGTGCGCAGCACGATGCGGCCGTGTTCGCCCACGGCCTGGATCGCGTTGCGTCCCAGGTTGAGCAGCGCCTGGATGATCTGGTTACGGTCCAGGCGCAGGCGCGGCAGGCTCGGGTCGTAGTCGCGCTCGATCTGCACGCCGGTGGGCGCCTCGGCCGCGAGCAGGTGCCCCACGTGCTGCACGATCTCGTGGATGTTGACCGGTTCCTTGTGCGGCGGCTGCCCCGGGCCGAGCAACGCGTCGACGAGCGCGGCGAGCCGGTCGGCCTCGGCGATGATCACTGCCGTGTATTCGTGGAGCGATGGCTCCTTCAGCTGCCGCTCGAGCAGTTGCGCCGCGCCGCGCAGGCCACCGAGCGGATTCTTGATCTCGTGCGCGAGCTGGCGAACCATCGCGCGGCTGCCACCGAGTTGCGTCAGCAGGGCGTTTTCGCGCGTGATGCGCTGGTGATGCGTGGTGTCGGCCAGCTCGATGAGCACGCCGCCGCTGCGGCCGGGGGGATCGAACGGCGTGACCGTCACGTCGAGCACGCGCGGGGGCGCGCCTGGACCGGACTCGAACGGAATCTCGCGCCGTGAGTACTGCGCTGCCGCCGCGCGCGCGCGGCTCACGACACCCTCGAGTTCGGTGTTGGACTTGAGCAAATCGCGGACGGCGCGACCCATCGCCTGGTTGCGGCTCACGCCGAACAGGTCTTCGGCCGGTTCGTTCAAGTGGACGACAGCGCCATCGCCGTCCAGCCACACGATCGACGTGGCGATGCCATCGAGCAACGCGGTGAGTTCGGGCGGGGTTGGGCGCGCCAGGGCGCGAATTTCAGCAGCCACGGCACGCACCTCCGGAGAAGTGCGACGCGGTTGCGCGCGAGTTCAGCCGCCCCTGGGAGTCGGCCTCGGCAAGGGTACGGGCGCCGGTGGTCGAAGGGCGGGACCCTGGTTGCGCGGGTTGGCCACTGCCGGCAACTTCATGTGGAACGTGATCCGCGCGCTGCGCATCTTTTCCCGACCGTCGCGGCCGAAGATCGCGCTCTGCACCGTGTGTGCGCCGCGCGGCACGTTGGTGAGCCGGTGCTCCAGCGCATTCAGCTCGGGTAACTGCTGGCCGTCGAGATAAGTCACGAGACGGTCCGCTGCGTCGAGTTCCGGTTGCAGGCGCACCCGGACGACGATTTCGGCATCGGGCTCGAAGAACGCAGCATCGTTTTCCGGCGACCAGATCTCGAGCAGGGTGTATTGCGCCTGCGTCGCTGCGGCAGCCGGGGTCGGCGACCTCGTCGCGACAGCGGCCTGCGGTGCCGCGCTGGAAGGTGGGGCGTTCAGCGTGATCTTGCGGGCCCCGGGCTGGGGGAAATCCGAGAAGTGCGTGACGCCGTTCTCGTCGCGCCACTGCCAGACCTCGCGGCGCGTCTGGGCCTCGCTCGTCACGACGAGCAGGCATCCGAGCAGCAGTACCCAGGGTTTCATGGTCCGGAAGCATAGCGACTAGCGATTCCGCTGACAAAGCGACACCCGCGTTCCGCGAAGTGCGTCATGGACAGGGTCCCGCCGGGCGGCCAAAAGGCCGCCCGGCCGGAGTCCAACTGCACGGCCAGCGTCAGACGCTGTAATAGAGCTCCATCTCGACCGGGTGCGTAGCCATGCGCAGCCGGGTGACTTCCTGCATCTTGAGGTTGATGTAGGCGTCGATGACGTCGTCCGTGAACACGCCGCCTTCCTTGAGGAAGCCGCGGTCCTTGTCGAGGGCTTCGAGCGCCATGTCGAGCGAATGGCACACCGTCGGGATGTTCTTCGCTTCCTCGGGCTCGAGGTCGTACAGGTCCTTGTCGGCCGGGTCGCCCGGGTGGATCTTGTTCTTGATGCCGTCGAGGCCCGCCATGAGCATGGCCGCGAAACACAGGTACGGGTTCGCGGTGCTGTCCGGGAAGCGCACTTCGATGCGGCGGCCCTTCGGGTTGATGACGTGCGGGATGCGGATCGACGCCGAGCGGTTACGCGCGGAGTACGCCAGCATCACGGGCGCTTCGAAGCCCGGCACCAGCCGCTTGTAGCTGTTGGTCGCGGCGTTGGAGATGGCGTTGAGCGCCTTGGCGTGCTTGATGATGCCGCCGATGTAGTAGATCGCGATCTCGGACAGGCCGCCGTACTTGTCGCCGGCGAAGATGTTCTTGCCGTCCTTTGCCAGCGACTGGTTCACGTGCATGCCGTTGCCGTTGTCGCCCACGAGCGGCTTCGGCATGAACGTGGCGGTCTTGCCGTAGGCCGCAGCCACGTTATGGATCGCGTACTTCAGGATCTGCACTTCGTCGGCCTTCTTCACCAGCGTGTTGGCCGAGACGTTGATCTCGGCCTGGCCGCCCGTGGCGACTTCGGCGTGGTGCACTTCGACCTTGAGGCCGAGCTGCTCCATCGCGCCGCACATCGCGGTGCGCAGGTCCTGGTAGGTGTCGACCGGCGGGACTGGGAAGTAGCCGCCCTTCACCGTCGGACGGTGGCCGAGGTTGCCGCCGTCCATCTGCGTGCCCGAGTTCCACGCGCCCTGCGCGGAATCCACTTCGTAGAAGCAGCCGTTCATGCTGCTGCCGTGGCGGACGTTGTCGAAAATGAAGAACTCGTTCTCGGGGCCCCAGATGGACGCATCGGCGATGCCGGTGGACTTGAGGTAGGCCTCGGCGCGCTTCGCGAGCGAGCGCGGATCGCGCTCATAGCCCTGCATCGTCGACGGCTCGACGATGTCGCAGCGCAGGTTGAGCGTGGGCTCCTCGAAGAACGGATCGACGATGGCGGTGCTCGCGTCCGGCATCAGGATCATGTCGGACTCCTGGATGCCCTTCCAACCGGCGATCGACGAGCCGTCGAAGCCCTTGCCGTCCTCGAAGAAGGCGTCATCGACCATGCGCGTCGGCACGGTCACGTGCTGTTCCTTGCCCTTCGTGTCGGTGAAACGAAGGTCAACGTACTTGATTCCCTTTTCCTCGATCAGCTTGAGGACGTCGGCACCGGTGCTCATGGAGTCTCCTGATAAAAATCTTGCAGCGATTGAGGTGCTTCTGGACGCTCGCCGCGACGGCCGAGAAGCATGTCTGTGAGGGCAAACGGAATGCAGCAATTATGCCACCGCACAAAAACCGCGCAAAGCACTCTTGGCATGGTTGGCAAAACGCTCCCGCAGAAGAAAACGCGCCTTATTATGGTGCATTTAGGGCGCGACACGCCCTAATTTGGTGCTGACCTTGGTTTGACCGGGCCTCCGCGCCCGCATCTGCCCAGGCGGACAGAGCCCGCGCCGGACCGGCACGGCGTCACGAAATGGGCAACGTGCGTGCTAAAGTCGGTCCGTCTCCTGGGGGGTGCGGAATTCTGCGCGACGGTTGCCGCGGCCATGCGGCAGCGGCTCGCGTGCGTCAGCATAAAACCCGCGCCTCAGCGGGGGAGGACTCGATGAAGATTCGCGCCCTGGATCGCCGTTCGATGGCGATCGCACTCGCGTTTGGCGTCGCAACGGCACTCGCCGGCTGCGGCTCGAAAGAACAACCTGCGGCCACGGCCGCGCCCCCGCCCGCACCGACGTGCTGCAGCTCCGGCACCCGCCGCAGCTCCCGCACCCGTACCGACCCCGGTGACCGCCACCGATGTCGCGAATGCGACGTGGACGGCCGAGGCGCTCGAGGACCTGCTCGCGCCTATTGCGCTGTACCCCGACCCGGTGCTGTCGCAGGTGCTGATCGCGTCGACCAATCCGCAGGAAGTACTCGACGCCGGCAACTGGCTCATCGCGAACGAAAGCCTCAAGGGCAAGGCGCTGGACGACGGCGCGGCGCAGGCCGGTTTCACGCCGCCGATCCGTGCACTGGTGCAGTTCCCGCAGACCGTCGACCTCATGTGCATGGAAATGGGCTGGACCACCGAACTGGGCGAGGCGTTCGTCGCCGACCAGGCAGGTGTGCTCGATGCCGTGCAACGGCTGCGCAAGCAGGCGATCGACGTCGGGAACCTGCAGACCTCCGAGGCCATGCTGGTTGAAACCCAGCAGCAGGAGGGCCAGGAAGTCGTCGTGCTGAAGCCGCCGAAGCCCGAGGTGGTCTACGTGCCGACGTACGATCCGCAGGCTGCGTATGCCCCAGCACCGGCCACGGCTTTGGCACCCGCCGCGGCACCGGTGACGACGACGACTCCGGTCGAGGACAAGACCAAGTACAGCACCGGCAACATGATCACGACGGGCGTGCTGGCCTTCGGTGCCGGCATCCTCGTCAACGAACTCTTCGACGACGACGACAACGATAACCGCTACGGCTACTACTACCCGAACTATGGCTATGGCGGCATGCCGTACTACCCGCCCTATCCGTACCGTCCGTCGTACGGCGGCGGCTATTACCCGAGCAATAACTACAACCGTCCGCCGAACTACAACAACGGCTTCCAGAACAACGGCAACATCGTCATCAACACCGGCGGCAACGACTACTGGGATCGTTACGGCGCGCAGCCGCGTCCGGCGGGCCTCAACAACGCGACCAACACCATGGCGCGCGACGTGCGCAGCCCGATCACCCAGGCGAAGCCGAATCGCAATGACCTGAACCAGCTCAACCAGCGGCAACCGCGTCCGATGCCGGCTGACGTGAAGCGGCCGGCGCCGAATGCCACCGCGAGCAACTGGAAGGGTCAGTCGACCTATGCGGGCAAGGACAAGCGCCCCGCATCCGCGCAGACGCCGCAGGAACGCATCAATGCCGCGACGCCGGGCTATTCGCGGCCCGCATCCACTGCACGTCCGCCGAGCGCGCAGAACAAGACACCGCCCAAGGTGTCCGGTTCGTACGCGGGCAAGGACAAGGCCAATCGTCCGTCGACGGGCTCGATGCCCAGCACACGCGACGTGCAGAAACCCGCGAAGATGCCGCAGCAGCGGCCGAAGCGCGACGACGCGCGACCGGCAAAAGCCGTCCCAGAAGCCGGTGCCGAGTGGCGACCGCGGCTATGGCGGCACGCGCGACATGCAGCGGCCCGCACCCTCCGCCAAGCCCATGAATCGACCTTCGCCCGGCATGCAGCAGGGCGGCAACAAGTCGAACAAGGGCACGGCGATGTCGGGAGCCAACAGCAATCGCGGCGCCGCAAGCGCAGCGAGCCAGCGCGGCAAGCAGAGCATGCCGCAGGGTGCCCGCAGCAAGGGCGGCGGCGGCAAGAAGCAGGGGCGTTGAGCGAGGAACACGAACATGAAAAAAATCGAAACGATGTTTGCGCGTACTGGCCTTGCCGTCAGCTTCATGGCCGTCGCACTGTTGGCGGCGGGCTGCGCCAAGAAGACGGATGAAGCGACGCCTGCGGCTGCGCAGGGGTTCGACACGCCAGAGGCAGTGGTGACCGCGCTGGTGACCGCGCTGCAGAAGGACGACCTGGCCGCGGCTGCGAAGCTGCTCGGACCGGGCTCGGAAGAGCTGTTGTCCTCCGGCGACGCCATTGCCGACAAAGCCGATCGCGAAGGCTTCCTGGCCGACTACGCCGCGAAGAACTCGCTCGCGACCGCGGGCGACCAGGCGACGCTGATCGTCGGTGAAAACGACTGGCCGCTGCCGATCCCGATCGTGAAGAAGGACGGCAAGTGGAGCTTCGACGCGGCGGCCGGCGTCGACGAGATGATCTATCGCCGGGTGGGTGCGAACGAGCTTGGCGCCATCGACGTCATGTACGGCTACGTCAACGCACAGAATGCGTATGCCGCGGAAGGCCGCGACGGCGATCCGGCAGGCATCTTTGCGATCAAGCTGGTGAGCGACGCGGGCCTGCACAACGGCCTCTACTGGCCGACCGCGGACGGCGAGCCGGAGAGCCCGGCCGGTCCGTTCATCGCAGCGGCGGCAGAAGAAGGCTACGCGACCGGCGGCGGCGGCGGCACGCCTTATCACGGCTATTTCTACCGCATGCTTTATGCACAGGGCGCCAACGCCAACGGCGGCGCGCGCGAGTACTTCAAGGGCGGCGTGCTGACGGAAGGCTTCGCGGGCATCGCGTGGCCGGCCGACTATGGCTCGAGCGGCGTGATGACCTTCATCGTGAACCAGGACGGCGTGGTCTTCCAGAAAGACCTTGGCGAGGACACCGCCACTGCGGTGGACGCGATCAAGAGCTTCGATCCGGACTCGTCGTGGACGGCGATCGTGCCGCCTGCGACCTGATAGCCACGTCCGGTCAATCGGCGATCCCATGGGCGGCCTCCGGGCCGCCCATTTTTTTGTCCCGCGCGCAACGCCCGGAACGGATCTGCCAGGAAATTCCGCACGCTGCAGCAGGCCCGGGTTCGGACTGTCACGATGACGTGAACGCCAGGCTGCCGGAGAATCCGTTTACACAGCCGGATGGCGCCACCCCTCGGGCGTAGCGCGCACCAACCAGGGAGAACTCGACGTGAAAAAACATGCAGGCGTGCAGCGCATGACGCCATCCGAAGCCCTCGTCGAAACGATGGTCGCGAACGGCGTCACCGACGTCTTCGGCATCGTCGGCTCCGCGTACATGGATGCACTCGATATCTTTCCTGCCGCCGGCATCCGGTTCATCCCCGTGGCACACGAGCAGGGCGCGGCGCATATGGCCGACGGCTATGCGCGCGCCTCGGGGCGCCACGGCGTCTGCATCGCGCAGAACGGGCCGGGCATCACCAACTTCGTGACGGCCATTGCAGCGGCGTACTGGGCGCATTCGCCCGTGGTGTTCATCACGCCCGAGACGGGCTCGATGACGATGGGCCTCGGCGGCTTCCAGGAAACGGAGCAGCTGCCCATCTTCTCCAAGATCACCAAGTACCAGGGGCACGTGAACAATCCGCAGCGCATGGCCGAAATCGCGGGGCGCTGCTTCGACCGTGCGATGCTCGAGATGGGCCCCGCGCAGCTCAACATCCCGCGCGACTACTTTTACGGCGAGTGCAACGCGGTGATCCAGCCGCCGCTGCGCATCGGCCGCGGGCCCGGGGATGCGCAGGCGCTCGACGCAGCCGCTGCACTGCTGGCCACGGCGAAGTTTCCCGTCATCCTTGCGGGCGGCGGCGTGATCATGGCGGACGGCTACGCCGAGTGCGTGCAACTGGCCGAACTGCTGCACGCGCCGGTCGCGAACAGCTACCTGCACAACGACACGTTCCCGGCTTCGCACCCGCTGTGGTGCGGCCCGCTCGGCTACCAGGGCTCCAAGGCCGCGATGAAGCTGATCGCGCAGGCGGATGTCGTCCTGGCGCTTGGCACACGACTCGGTCCGTTCGGCACCCTGCCGCAGCACGGGCTGGAGTACTGGCCGGCCGACGCCAGGATCATCCAGGTCGACGCCGACGCGAAGATGCTCGGCCTGGTGAAGCCGATATCGGTGGGCATCCACGGCGACGCGAAGGCAGCTGCGGTTGCGCTGATTGATCGACTGCAGGGCCGCGAACTCGCTTGCATGGCGAACAAGGCGGAACGCTCACAGCGCATCGCCGCCGAGCAAGCCGCGTGGGAGCAGGAGCTGACCGAGTGGACGCACGAGCGCGATCCGTTCTCGCTCGCGGTCGCGAAGGAATCGCAGTACATGCATCCACGACAGATGCTGCGTGAACTCGAAAAGGCGATGCCACCGGACGCGATGGTCTCGACCGACATCGGCAACATCTGTTCGGTGTCGAACTCGTACCTGCGCTTCGGGCAGCCGCGGTCGATGTTCGCGGCGATGAGTTTTGGCAACTGCGGTTATGCGTTCCCCGTGGCCTGCGGCGCCAAGATCGCGGCGCCGCACCGGCCGGCCATCGCCTACGTGGGCGACGGCGCGTGGGGCATCAGCCTGAACGAGCTGCTCACGTGCGCGCGCGAGAAAATCGGGGTCACGGTCGTGGTGTTCAACAACGGCCAGTGGGGCGCCGAGAAAAAGAATCACGTCGACTTTCTATTCGCAGCGCTTCAACGCCGTGAACCTCGACAGCCCGAGCTGGGCGAAGGTCGCGCAGGCCTTCGGCTGCGAGGGGGTCACGGTCGACAAGCTCGCCGACGTCGGTCCCGCGCTGCGGTCATCGGTACGGGCACAAGCGGACGGCAAGTGCACCGTGCTCGAGATGATGGTGACGCAGGAGCTCGGCGATCCGTTCCGACGCGACGCGCTGTCGAAGCCCGTGCGCCATCTGCAGAAATACCAGGGGTACACCTGAACCGCCCGTGAGAACGTGGGCCGCAACGCGGCCGGCTGCAGGGCGCCGACCGACCGCGAAGGTCCTGGGCCCTCAGCTCCGCGCGCGCGCCGTGCGTCCCTGGGAGCGGGTCTTGCCGAAGTAAGGCGTCAGGTAGCCGATCACGACTGCCTTGGCCTCGGCGACGATCCGGCCATCGCGGCCGCCGGTGTCGATCAGCCACCAGTCGAGCAGTCCCGTGAGTGCCTCGGTCGTGCAGCGTGCGACGAGCATCGCCTGCTCGCGCTTCACGCCTGCGCTGCGCAAGGCTTGCGCGAGCGTCTCGGCCATTTGCCTGGCATAGGTTTGCTCGTGCGCGAGCAGGTCGGGCGATGAGCGCATCAGCTGACGCAACGCGGCGGTGCCGGGCGTCGAGGCGCGCGCATCCGTGATCTCATCGATCACGCTGCCGATGACGCGTCGCCAGTCCGCCGCGTCGCGCAGGGCGGCGAGACGACTGGCGCCAAGCTCGATGTTCTTCTGGCTTTGCCGCCGGAACAGTTCCAGCAGCACGGTCTGCTTGTTGGGGAAGTACTGGTAAAGCGTGGCAACGTTGATGTCGGCTGCCTTCGCGATCAGGTTGGTGGTGAGGTGCTCGCCGCCGACTTCGTCGAGCAGCGCGGCGGTCGCGTCGAGGATGCCTTCAAAAGTGGCCTGGCCGCGCGCCTGCATGGGTGTGCGGCGCAAGTCCAGTTTGGCAGCCTTGCGGCGAGGGGTAAGGGTCTTTCGCGGCCGTGCGGATGTGCGCGCATCCCTGCGCTTGTTCCGGGTCGAGGCCATCAGGTCTCCAGTTGTCTTGAGCGTGGACGTAATACGGCCGACAAGTATGGCGACCGGGCTGGCATCTTGTCAGGAGGGGTTTGTCCTACATGACACGCGAGCCATCTCCTACCTCAGGCGTGTTGCGGTAGTCTCTGCCTGTGCAGACACGTCACCTTGCCAAAGGTCGTACCGCGCCTTGAGCGTTGAAACACCGACGCTCGAGCAATCCGTGCATGGGCGCGCACGGGACGCGAGCCGCCCCGATGAGCTCCATTTTGGTTCCTTTCGCCGGATGGTGCGGGCGTATGGGTTGACGCCACGCAGGGACGAACGATCGGAGGCGCCGCGCGATGGCGACTGACCACAAGCGCAAGCGCACGGCCGTGCCGTCCTCGCGCCTGGGGCGGATGTTCCAGTTCGGCCTGCTGAGCAGCGAACTTGCGCTGTCAGCCGCCGTCGGGACGGCGCGACAGCTTTCCCGCGGCAAGCCCGTCGACCTGACGGCGGCGCTGCTCACCACGGGCAATGCGGAAATGCTCGCGCGGCGGCTGGCGGTCCTGCGCGGTCCAGCCATGAAGCTCGGCCAGTTGCTGTCGCTGTCGGGGGACGAACTGGTGCCGGAGGAGTTCCGGCGCGCGCTCGACATCCTGCGCTCGCAGGGCTACGCGATGCCTGATGCCCAGTTGCACCGCGTGCTGGGCCGCGAATACGGCAAGGGCTGGCGGGACAGGTTTGCACAGTTCGACGACGAACCCGTGGCAGCGGCGTCGATCGGCCAGCTGCATCGTGCGCGCAAGGCAGGCGGGCGCGAACTCGCCCTGAAGATCCAGTATCCCGGTGTGGCGCGCAGCGTGGACAGCGATGTCGACAACCTGGCGTCGCTGATGCGTACGGCTCGACTTCCTGCCTTTGCAGCTCGACGTGCCCGCGCTCACAGCGGAGGCGAAGCGCCAGCTGAAGCTCGAAACCGACTATGAGAGCGAGGCGCGCCACCTCGACCGGTATCGCAAGCTGGTGGCGGTGATGCCCGATGTCGTCGTGCCGCGCGTCGATCGTACGCTCACCACACGCCACATCCTGGCGATGGACTGGATCGAAGGCGAACCGCTCGAGGCGCTGGCCAGCGAAGCGGTGCCGCAGGCGCGCCGCAACGCGGTCGCCCGCACGCTGTACGAACTCATGTTCCGCGAGCTGTTCGAGTTCCGCTTCATGCAGACGGACCCGAACTTCGCGAACTACCTGTACCTGCCGGTGACGCACCAGCTGGCGTTGCTCGACCTGGGCTCGGTGGGCGAATACCCCGCCCCGCTCGTGACGGCATACCAGTCGATCTGCCGTGCGGTAATTGCGGGGGATGACGCTGCGCTGCGCGAAGGCATCTTTGCAGTGGGTTATGCCCACCCGGACGACCCGGAAGTGATGACCGGCAACGCGATGGCAATCATCCGGCTCGCGTGCGAGCCGCTGGTGCATCGCGGGCCCTATGATTTCGCCGGGTCGGGCCTGGTCGTGCGGGCGCGCGACCTCGGCCTGGCCGTGGCCTTCGGCAAAGGCATGCGTTCGCCGCCGCCGGCCTCGCTGTTCCTGCATCGCAAGCTGATCGGCACGTACATGATCTGCGCCAGGCTGCGCGCGCGCGTGAACGTGCATGCCGTGATCGAAAAATTCCTCTGACAGATCGCTCGGGCCCGGCAGGCGACGGGTGTCTGCCGGGGTCGTCCTAGCCCTGGTTGGCGACCGGCGCGAACAGCTTCTTCGCGGTTCGGCCGACCATCCGGCACACCACGGCATCGAACGCGCCGCCCACCACGCCACCCAGCACTGGCACCGCTTTCGGGAACTGCGCGAGGCCACGCTGGCCGGTGCGGGCGAGCAACTGCATCCCGATCCGCTTGTTGATCTCGACCAGGGCACGGCCCGGCACCTGTTTCGCCGCCGCCTGTGGCAGCTTGTTGCCGAGGTTCAGTCCCAGGTCCGCCATGGCCTCCTTCGCCACGTCGCCGGCCAGGCTCAACAGGATCAGCGTGCGTACCCGGGGGTCGTCGATGTCGTGGCCATAGATCCGCGCGATGGCTCCCGCCATGCGGGCCTGGATCAGCCACGACGCGGCGAGGGCGGAAGGCACCCCTACCGGCAGGCTGACGAAGCCGCCCAGCCCGGTGATGAAACCCGTGGTGAAGTTCTTGCGCATCTCCCACTTGATGAGAGAAGCGACGCGCTGCTCGTTGTCCTTGTAGTCCTGGTCGATCAGGTACTCGTCGGCCAGGTTCGGCAGCGCTGGACAGGGGCGGGAAGCCCCCGAGTCCCTTCTCCAGCAGATAGGTCACCAGAGTATTGGCGGACTCTGGCGTCGGGGTGGGTTCGTCCATGCAACAGCCCTCCAGGATGATCACTTACGCAAGCAAGGCCGGCGCGTGCTAGAACGCCGCGGCCAATGGTCCTTCGCTATGATCGCAGGACCCGTGGGGAGGTTGCGTGCTGAAGTGGAAATTGATGGTCTCGACCTTGCCGGTCGTGCTGGCCCTGCTCGGCCTGAAGCTGTTCCTCGAGCAGGTCCTGGGTTTCGAGGGCCTGATCGACTTCTCCGACGTCGGGATCATCCTGACCTCGGGCGTGTTCCTGATCGGGTTCCTGCTGGCCGGCACCATGTCCGACTACAAGGAAGCCGAGAAGCTGCCGGCCGACCTCTCGTGCACGCTCGAGACCATCGAGGAGATCTTCGTGCTCGCGTCGACAGATCGCCCGGGACTCGACCTGCGCGAGCTGCGCCGCGAGCTGCTGACGCTGACCGACGCGATCCGCGACTGGCTGGTGCGCAAGTGCTCGACGGCGGAGGTCTACGCCGCGATGACCCGGCTCAGCGACGTGCTGCAGCAACTCGAACGGGCCGGCGCCGGACCGTATGCTTCACGCGCCGTGCCCCAGCTATTGATGGTGCGCAGGTGCGTCAGCCGCATCGACGTCATCGTGCGTACCGGGTTCCTGCCGCCGGCCTACGCCCTGCTCGAGGTGCTCATCGTCATGATCATCTCGCTGATGATGATCGCGCGGTTCAAGAGCATCGTGGCCGAGGCGCTGCTGGTGCCGTTCGTGGCGCTGGTCAACATCTACATGCTGCGACTCATCAAGGACGTCGATAACCCGTTCGATTTCAAGGACGGGGCGCGGGATCACAGCTCGGGCGAGGTCGCCTTGTTTCCGCTCGACGAGTACCGGGAGCGGCTGGCCGCGAGAACACAATCACCAGGGGTGAATTCGCAATGACGGCACCGGCAGCGTTCGATCTCGCGGGCCGGGTGGCCCTGGTTACCGGTGGCAACCGGGGCATCGGCCGGGGTATTGCGCTCGGATTCGCGCAGGCCGGAGCGGCTGTCGCGATCTTTGGCCGCAACGTGGAGAAGAACGCCGAGGTGCTGGCCGAACTGCAGGCCGCAGGCGCGCGTGCGCTGGCGCTCGCCGTGGACGTCACCGACCGCCCTGCACTCGAGCCCGCGTTCCGCCGGGTCGAGGCGGAGCTGGGCCCGGTGGACATCCTGGTCAACAACGCCGGCATCGCCAACGTGACCGGCGGCATCCTGCAGGAGACCGCCGAATCCTGGGACGCCGTAATCGAGACGCAGCTGAATGCCGTGTTCCTGCTGTCGAAGCTGGCCGCTGCGTCGATGGCGACACGCAAGCGCGGCAAGATCATCAACATCGGCAGCATGTATTCGTACTTCGGCGCCGGCCTGGTGCCGTCGTACAGCACGGCGAAAGGCGCAATCGTGCAACTGACGAAATCCATGGCCATCGAGCTCGCGCCGCACGGCATCCAGGTGAACGCGATCGCGCCGGGGTGGATCGAGACGGACATGACGGCAGTCATCCGGACCGAAGCGCTCAAGGCGATGAACGACGAAATCCTCTTGCGCACGCCGGCGGCTCGCTGGGGCCGGGCCGAGGAAATGGCCGGGCCGGCGATCTTCCTGGCGTCTTCCGCCGCCGACTTCGTGACGGGCGAAATGATCCGCGTCGACGGCGGCTACGCCATTCGCTGAGCAGAGATGTTAATGAAAAAACCTGAATAAATATCTAATTATTCAAGTCATATAATAACTATCTATCGATTTAACTTTATAATCGCAGCGACCGGACGAGCCCGGTGCGATTGCTATACTCCCGCCGTTTCCGCGACCCCTCGAGCGTTCCAATGTCGAAAGTGGCCCAGCCTCCCCGCACCTTTCAAGACCTGCTGCTGACGCTGCAACGGTACTGGGCCGAGCGCGGCTGCGTGATCCTGCAGCCGTACGACATGGAGGTGGGTGCGGGCACGTTCCACACCGCCACGTTCCTGCGGGCGGTCGGGCCGGAGCCCTGGAGCGCCGCCTACGTGCAGCCTTCGCGACGCCCGACCGATGGGCGCTACGGCGACAACCCGTTCCGGTTGCAGCACTACTACCAGTACCAGGTGGCGATCAAACCCTCGCCGCCGGACATGATCGAGTTGTACCTCGGCTCGCTGCGCGCCGTGGGCATCGACCCGCTCGTGCACGACGTCCGGCTGGTCGAAGACAACTGGGAGTCGCCGACGCTCGGCGCCTGGGGCCTCGGCTGGGAGATCTGGCTGAACGGCATGGAGGTCACCCAGTTCACCTACTTCCAGCAGGTGGGCGGGCTCGACTGCCGCCCGGTCATGGGCGAGATCACTTACGGCCTCGAGCGTCTGGCCATGTACCTGCAGGGCGTCGAGAGCGTGTTCGACCTGGTGTGGGCCGACGGCCCGCTGGGCCGCGTCACGTATGGCGACGTCTATCACCAGAACGAGGTCGAGCAGTCGAAGTACAACTTCGAGTACGCCGACGTCGACGAGTTGTTCCGGCAGTTCGACGCGCATGAGAAAGAGTGTCTGCGGATGCTCGAGGCGAAGCTCTCGTTGCCGGCCTACGAGCGCATGCTCAAGACTTCGCACACGTTCAACCTGCTCGACGCGCGCAAGGCCATCTCGGTGACCGAACGCCAGCGCTACATCCTGCGCGTGCGCACCCTGGCCCGCGGCGTCGCTGAAGGCTACTACGCGAGCCGCGAGGCGCTCGGGTTTCCGATGCTGCATGGGCAGCAGGGCACGCCCGCCGCTGCGGGGGCCGTCATCAAGCACGTGGATCCGCCGCTGCCTGAGAAAGGCCTGTCCACGGGGGGCTTGGCATGACAGCCAATACCCGCGACTTCCTGGTCGAGATCGGCACCGAAGAACTGCCGCCGAAATCGCTGCTGAACCTGGGCAACGCGTTTGCCGAAGGCATCGCCAAGGGCCTCAAGGACGCCGGCGTCACCTACAAGTCGCTCGAACAGTTCGCCACGCCGCGCCGACTGGCCGTGCGCGTCCGGAAGCTCATCGAGCAGCAGCCGGACCGTCCGCTCGAAAAGCGCGGTCCGCCGGTGAAGGCTGCATTCGATGCGAACGGTTCTCCGACGCAGGCGGCCCTCGCTTTCGCGCGTGGCTGCGGCGTCGAGGTGGCTGCGCTCGAGAAGATCGAGACGCCCAAGGGTGAGTGGCTGGTGTTCCGTGGCACCGAAACGGGCGCGCGCACCGTCGACCTGCTCCCTGCCATCGTCACCGCGTCGCTCGATGCATTGCCGATCGCCAAGCGCATGCGCTGGGGCGCAGGCGAAGCGCAGTTCGTGCGCCCGGTGCACTGGGTACTGATGCTGTGGGGTGGCGACGTCGTCGACGCCGAGATCCTCGGCCAGAAGGCCAGTAACCTCACCTACGGCCACCGCTTCATGGCGCCGAAGGCGCTCAAGATCTCGAGCCCGTCGTCGTACGTCGGGACGCTGCTCAAGCGCGGCAAGGTGATGGCGGACTTCGCCGCCCGCCGTGAAACCATCCGGGCCGGCGTCACCGCTGCGGCGGAGAAACTCGGCGGCAGCGCGGTCATCGACCACGCGCTGCTCGACGAAGTCACGGGCCTGGTCGAATGGCCGGTGCCCCTTGCGGGCCGCTTCGACCCGCAGTTCCTCGACCTGCCGGCCGAAGTGCCGATCGCCACCATGCAGGAGCACCAGCGTTATTTCCCGGTGCGCGATGCGCAGGGCCGGCTGATGCCCTGGTTCATCACGGTCTCCAACATCGAAAGCCGCGACCCGTCGCAGGTGATCGCGGGCAATGAGCGCGTCGTGCGACCGCGGCTCACCGACGCTGCGTTCTTCTACCGCACCGATCGGCAGCACCCGCTCTCGGCACAGATCGACGCACTGAAGCGCGTCACGTTCCAGACCCAGCTCGGATCGCAGCACGACAAATCCGAGCGCGTGCGTGCGCTGGCCAACGCGATCGCCACCGTGATCGGCGGCGACACCGCGCTCAGCGATCGCGCCGCGCAGCTCAGCAAGTGCGACCTGCTCACGAACATGGTCGGCGAGTTCCCCGAGCTGCAGGGGCTCATGGGACGGTATTACGCGTTGCACGATCACGAGCCGGCGGAAGTGGCGGAGGCCCTGCGCGAGCAGTACCTGCCGCGCTTCGCGGGCGACGAACTCCCGGCAACACGCACCGGCATGGCACTTGCCATTGCCGACAAGCTCGACACGATCGCGGGCATCTACGCGACGGGGCAGAAGCCCACCGGCACGCGCGATCCTTTCGGCCTGCGTCGTGCTGCGCTCGGCCTGCTGCGCATCTCGATCGAGCGCGAGCTCGATCTCGACCTGCAGCGGCTGATCGAACAGGCGGTCGCGGCGGCACGTGTCGACATGACGCGCGTCGCTGCAGAACAGGGCAAGACGCTGGTCGCCACCGATGCGGACAAGCTGCCGGCCGAAGTCTACGACTACATCATCGAGCGGCTGCGCGCGTACTACGTCGAAGGCGGTGCAGGCATCGCGGTGACGCCGGAAATGTTCGACGCCGTGCTCGCGACGCGTCCGGCGTCGGCGCTCGATTTCGACGCACGCCTGCGGGCACTGGTGCAATTCCTGCGGTTGCCCGACGCGGCGAGCCTGGCGGCCGCCAACAAGCGCATCGCCAACATCCTCAAGAAGGTGTCGGAACCGGTCGGCGACACGGTCGACGATTCGCGGCTCATCGATCCCGCGGAACAGGTGCTGGCCGAACAGGTCGTGGCGATTGCGCGCGACGTCGAGCCGATGTTCGCGGCGCGCGACTACACCCCGGCACTGCTGGAGCTCGCCGCCCTGCGCAAGGCGGTCGACGATTTCTTCGATTCCGTCATGGTCAACGCGGACGACCCTGCGCTGCGGGCGAACCGGCTGGCACTGCTCAACCGGATGCGCGGCCTGTTCATGCGAGCGGCCGACTTGTCGCGACTGCCGGGTTAGTGCGGATGCTGCAATGGATCCGCTCGGTGATCTACACCGTGCTGCTGTTCCTGGTGACGGGCTTCTTCGGCGTCATCGTGCTGGTGTCGGCGTTGCTGCCGCTCAGCATCGAACAACGCTATGTCATTCCGCGTAGCTGGGGGCTGTTCCTGACCTGGCTGGCGAAGGTCGTCTGCGGGCTGGGCTACACGATCGAGGGCCAGGAGAACCTGCCGCAGCGCCCGTTCGTATCGCTCTGGAAGCATTCGTCGGTCTGGGAAACGCTGGCGCAGATGTTCGTCGTGCCGCCGGCGGCCTGGTCGCTCAAGCGCGAGGTGATCTGGATCCCGATCGTCGGCTGGGCCGTGCGGACGTTCAATCCGATCGCGATCAACCGCAGCGCCGGGCACTCGGCCGTGAACCAGGTGGTGTCGCAGGGTCGCGAGCGGCTGGCGGCCGGCATGGGCGTGATCGTGTACCCGGAAGGAACGCGCATGGCGCCCGGCCAGACGCGCAAGTACGGGGTCAGTGGCGCCCTGCTCGCGTGCGAAACGGGCGCCCCCGTGGTGCCGATCGCGCACAACTCGGGCTATTTCTGGCGCCGCCGCAGCCTGCTGAAGAAGGCGGGCACGATCCGCGTCGTGATTGGCCCACCGATCGACCCGACAGGCCTGACCCCGCGTGAAGTCAACGAGCGGGCGCAGCAGTGGATCGAGGCGAAGGTCGCCGAAATCGTCGCGCAGCCAGGCGGCCAGCCACAGCCCTAGTCGTTGCAACCGGGAGCGCTGCGGTTACGAAATAGGTAAATCTTTTCGTGAATCGGACTGCAACGGATGGCCACCCCTGCTCGCGGGTCCCTGCTGGACTCGATCGAACGCCTCGGTAACCGGCTGCCCGAACCGCCGATCCTGTTCTGCTGGCTGGCGCTGATCGTCATCGTGTTTTCGGCGGTCGGGGCGGCGCTGGACTGGAGCGTCCAGCCGCTCAAGCCAGTCGCCGCGACCGGCCCGGATGGCCGCCTCACGGTATCGCTGCTGGCGAGCGGGGCCCCGATCGAGCCGCGCAGCCTGCTTACCGCCGACGGCCTGTATTTCATGTTCTCGGCGATGCTGCGCAATTTCGCGACGATGCCGGCGCTCCCCCTGCTGTTCGTGTCGATGCTGGGCATCGGCCTCGCCGAGAAATTCGGCTTCTTCGCGGCACTGATGCGCCAGCTGGCGCTGGTCACACCGCGCCGGCTCCTGACGCCTGTGATCGTGTTCGTCGGCGCCAACAGCTCGATCGCGAGCGACGCGGGTTACGTGATCCTGCCGCCCTTGGCGGCCGCGCTGTACCTGGCGATGGGCAGGCATCCGGTCGCGGGATTGTCGGCTGCGTTCTGCGGGGTGGCCGGCGGCTTCGGCGGCGGCCTGTTCCCCACGGGCGGCGACGGCGTGCTGACGGGTTTCGCGCAGGAGTCGGCCCACGTGATCGATCCCGCGTACTCGGTCACGATCCTGCACAACTATTACTTCAAGGCAGTGTCCGCCCTGGTCGTCACCCTCACCGGCTGGTACGTCACGGACCGCATCGTCGAGCCGCGCCTCATGCGCCGGCATGCCGACGAAGCGCGCTCGGGTGATACCGGCGCGGTGCAGCAGATGATGCTGTCTCCAGTCGAGCGCTCGGCGCTGAACGCCGGCTTGCTCACGATGGTCGCCGTGATCGCGCTGTTCGCCGCGCTGATCTTCGTGCCGGGATCGCCGTTGCACGGGCCCGGCCAACCGACCCTCGCCAGCGGCCGCGTACTGGTGCAGCAGCCCGTGAACGTGGCCCCGGCCGGGACTGTCGTCGAAGATGGCGCGGTCGTGCTCGCGCGCGAGCCGCTGGTCGTGACCGAATCCGCCGCCGCCGGACGGCTGGTGGAGGCGCCCGCGGCACGCTGGTCGCAGGTCATCGTGCCGATGATCCTGCTCGCGTTCCTCTTGCCCGGCATGGTCTACGGGCGCATGACCGGCGTGCTGCGCAACCAGCAGGACTTCGTCGCGGCGCTCAACCACGGCATCCGCTCGGTGGTGCCCGTGATGGTGATCCTGTTCTTCCTGGCGCAGTTCGTGAATTACTTCGCCTACACCAACCTCGACCGCATGCTGGCCTACGCTGGCGGTGCGCTGCTGTTCGACGCGCACCTGCCCGTGCCGGTGCTCATCGTGTTGTTCGTCGCCGTCGTCGTGCTGGGCGATTTCACGATGAGCGGAATGCTGTCGAAGTTCGGCGTGCTGGCGCCAATCTTCATCCCGATGTTCATGATCGTGGGGATGAGCCCCGAATTGACGACCGCCGCTTATCGCATCGGCGACTCGGCAGTGAACATCATCACGCCGCTCAACTCGTACATGCTGATCGTGCTCGCCGTGCTGCAGAAATACCGGCCCGCCGCGGGGCTCGGTTCGCTCATCGCACTGATGGTGCCGTACTCGCTGGCGCTGGGCCTGGTGTGGACGCTAATGCTCGTGCTCTGGTATCTCACCGGCCTGCCGCTCGGGCCCTCGGCGCCACTGAGCTACGCCCCCGGCGGCTGAGGGCGGGGCCTCAGTCGTACCACTGCACGCGACCGCTCGCGACGTCGTACATCGCGCCGACGATCTTGATTTCGCCCTTCTGTTCCATCTCGCGCAGGATCGGGCTGCGCTCGCGGATCAGTTGCACATTCTGCCGCACGTTCGCATCGGCGACTTTTTCCACGAACTGGGTGTTCTTCGACGACCGATCCTGGCCCGGCGTGACCGGCAACGCCGCTACGGCCGGCTGGATCTTGGCCAGCAACCCGGTGAGGTTGCCGAGCTGCACGTTGTCGCAGGCGCCTTTCACCGCGCCGCAACTGGTGTGGCCCATGACCACGATGAGCTTCGCTCCTGCCACCTTCGACGCAAACTCGAGACTGCCGAGAATGTCTTCATTGACGATGTTGCCGGCGACGCGCGCGTTGAAGATATCGCCGATCCCCTGGTCCAGCACGATCTCGGCGGGCGCGCGCGAGTCGATGCAGGACACCACGCTGCCCAGTGGATACTGGCCCTTGGCGGTGTCGCGCACCTGTTGCGCGTAGTTGCGCTGCGTGCCGTGACCGCTGGCGAATCGCTGGTTGCCGTGTTTGAAGCGTTCGAGCACCTGCTCCGGCGTGACCGCCGACTGGCACTCTTTCGTATTCTGGGTTTCGCAGAAGCTGGCACGGGACTGGTCGCGGGCGACGACCGGCGCCGTGGCGAGGAGAGCTGTCGCCATCACCAACGAACGCAGCAGCATGGGGCACACCTGAATCAGCAAGTATTTGTTTGCGTAATTTAGATTGGTTGCCCGCGGAGTACAAATGGCGGCGACGGTCCGGCCTCAGCGCGACTGCAGCGCCTTTTGCAACGCCTCGGCGAGCGCCCCGTCCTGCCTGGCAGGCTCGCTCCGACTCTTGTTCGAGGCGCGGCCGTCGCGCGGTGCGGTCGGCGCGGCACGCTTGCCGGTCGGTGACCCCGCATCACGCTGGCCGCCCTGCGCGGACGCAGGCTGCGCGGGCGCATCGAGCTTCATCGACAACGCGATGCGGCGCCGCTTGGTGTCGACTTCGATGACCTTGACCTTGACGATGTCGCCCGCCTTCACCACTTCGCGCGGGTCGCGCACGAACTTGTGCGACATCACCGAGATGTGCACCAGCCCGTCCTGATGCACGCCGACGTCGACGAACGCGCCGAAGTTGGTGACGTTGGTGACGACGCCTTCCAGGATCATGCCCGCCTCGAGTTGCGCGAGGTCCTCGATGCCTTCGCGGAAGGTTGCCGTCTTGAACTCCGGCCGCGGGTCGCGACCGGGCTTTTCGAGTTCCCTGAGGATGTCGCGCACGGTCGGCAGACCGAAGCGTTCATTGGTGTAGCGCGCGGGATCGACCGACTTCAGCGTCGCCGCGTCGCGCATCACCTCGTGCACGGGGCGGCGCAGGTCCGCCAGGATGCGCTCCACGACCGGATACGCTTCGGGGTGCACGGCAGAGGCGTCGAGCGGGTTGTCGCCCGCGGGAATCCGCAGGAAACCCGCGGCCTGTTCGAACGTCTTGGGTCCCAGGCGCGGGACGGCCTTGAGCTGGTCACGCGACTTGAACGGGCCGTTCGTATCGCGGTGGAGCACGATGTTCTCGGCCAGCGACGTCGACAGGCCCGAGATGCGTGCCAGCAGCGGCGCGGATGCCGTGTTCACGTCGACACCGACAGCGTTGACGCAGTCCTCGACCACCGCGTCGAGCTGGCGCGCAAGCTTCACCTGGCTCACGTCGTGCTGGTACTGGCCGACGCCGATCGCCTTGGGGTCGATCTTCACCAATTCGGCGAGCGGATCCTGCAGGCGTCGGGCGATCGAGATGGCGCCGCGAATGCTGACGTCGATCTGCGGGAATTCGCGCGACGCGAGTTCGGACGCCGAATAGACCGACGCGCCGGCCTCGGACACGACGACCTTGGTCAGCTTGAGCTCCGGGTGACGCTGGATCAGGTCCTGGGCCAGCTTGTCGGTCTCGCGCGAGGCCGTGCCGTTGCCGATGCTGATCAGTTCGACGCCGTGCTGCTGGGCGAGGCGGCCGAGCGTCCGCAGGGTGCCCTCCCAGTCGTTGCGCGGCACGTGCGGATACACGGTCGCGGTATCGACGAGCTTGCCGGTGCGGTCGACGACGGCAACCTTCACGCCGGTGCGCAATCCCGGATCGAGCCCCATCGTGACGCGGTTGCCGGCCGGTGCGGCCAGCAGCAGGTCGTTGAGGTTCATCGCGAAGACGCGGATCGCCTCTGCTTCGGCCACTTCGCGCAGCGCGACGAACAGCTCGGTTTCGAGTTGCCAGGCGAGCTTTACGCTCCACGTCCAGCGCGCGGTCTGCAGCAGCCACGCGTCGGCCTTGCGGCTGCGATCGGCGATGCCGTAGCGGCCGGCGATACGCAGCTCGCAGGCGTTCATGGGCTTCACCAGCGCATCACCGGCGGCAATGTCCTCCGGCAGCTTGATCGCGACCCGCAGGAATTCCTCGTTGCGACCGCGGAACAAGGCGAGCGCCCGGTGCGGGGCCACGCGCGCAAAAGGCTCCGAGTACGCAAAGTAATCGCGGAACTTGGCGCCGGCCTCTTCCTTGCCCTCGGCCACGGTCGCCGTGACGACACCGTGCTCACGCAGGTGATTGCGCAGGCTGCCGAGCAGTTCGGCGTCCTCGGCGAAGCGGTCCATCAGGATCTGGCGCGCGCCATCCAGCGCGGCCTTGGCATCCGCCACGCCCGGGTTGGTGCCGTGCTCGGTCTCGAACGCTGGCTTGAGGTAGGCGACCGCCTCCGCCTCAGGCTCGAGCGCTGGATCCTGCAGCAGCGCGTCGGCCAATGGCTCGAGCCCGGCCTCGCGTGCGATCTGCGCCTTGGTGCGGCGCTTCGGCTTGTAGGGCGCGTAGAGGTCTTCGAGGCGCTGCTTGGCGTCGGCGGCGAGCAGGCTGGCCTCCAGTTCGGGGGTCAGCTTGCCTTGCGACCGGATGCTGTCGAGGATCGCGACGCGGCGCTCTTCCAGTTCACGCAGGTAACCGAGCCGTTCTTCCAGCGCACGCAGCTGGATGTCGTCGAGCCCATCCGTGGCTTCCTTGCGATAGCGCGCGATGAACGGCACGGTCGAGCCCTCGTCGAGCAGCTTCACCGCAGCGGCAACCTGCGCCGGCTTCACACCGAGTTCGGAGGCGATGCGATGGCCGATCGAGGCCAGCGTCGCGGGGTCGAGTGTCGTCATCGTGCGGGGTGCAGCGCCGGGTCGTCGAGGGGGCGGCGACTATGCGCGACGAGGTCGGGTACGACAAGGCTTGCCGAGGCAGGCGAGGTGGTGTTGGCGGGCAGTGAAAAACAGCTATTAATTAACAATCCGAATATTGACCAATGAATTTTCAGATCATCATTAATATTATGTGAATTGAAATACCAGACGTGGTGGGGCCGAGTTCATGGCCCTTGAATGTTGGTCGCTAGCTTGGGTGGCATCACTTCACCGAACGGGCCCAGTCGCGGAGCGTGTCCGGGAGATACGCGTCGGCGCCTGGATCAGCAGTACGAAACGCCCGTAGAACATCGGCCGCCGCGGTGACGTCGCCGCTCGCGTGCAGCGCCACGACCTTTGCGGACCATGCCGCCCCGTCGAGCGGTCCGGCGACGCCGAGGTCCTTTTCGCGAGTGGATACCGCCGCCGGGGCGCTCGCGTTTCGACCCGCCAGCGCCGGTGGCATGGCCTCGCGTCGATCGGCAGGCAGCTTCGCCAGCCGCCGCCGTGTCGGCTGGCGCAGCGGTTTGGCTGTCGGTCATCACCGGTGACGCAGGCACCCCTGGCGACTCAGGGACCTGACCCGGCACCGGCGCACGGTCGGGCACGACGACTTGCTCAGGCCGGGCCAAAGCCTTGTCCGCACTGGGTAACGGGCTGGAATCGGTCGCTGCAGGGACGGATGACCTGCGCGGCTGCGACTCGACCGGGGCCGGAACCGGAGTGGACTCCGTCCGCCGCATCGACGGTGCGACGTCGTGCTCACGCGGCAACATCTGAACCAGGACAAAGGCGAGCCCCGCAACCGTGGCGGCGGCGGCCAGTGGCTGCCACTGCAGCAGCCAGTTCCAGGGCCGAACTCGGGCCGGGGCAGCCATCGGTTGCCCGCCGCCGTCCGCGACGGCCTTACGTGCTGCGGCGATGATCGCAGCGTCGAGCTGCGACGACGGCTGTTCGTCCGACGCCTCGCGCCACGCGCGCGCCAGGTCGTCGTCGCGGCTGGGCGGAAGCGAGCCTTCGCGGTCGTGGTTGCTCATTGCAGGTCCTCCAGCGTCTCGCGCAGCCGGCGGTACGCGTAGCGTAGGCGGCTCTTCACCGTTTCACCCGAAGTGGCCGTCAGGCTCGCGATCTCCTCGAGCGAGAGTCCGCCCTCGATGTGCAGCAGGAATGCGTCCCGCTGCAGCGGCGGCACTTCGGCAAGCGCCGCGACCAGGCGACGGCGAGTCTCGGCGTCAATCGATGCGTGCAATGGATCGTCGTCGACGTCGCGCGACGCTGCGACGCTTTCCTCCGCCTGCGTGACGATCGCTTCGTCCTCGAGGGACGCCAGCGAGACGCCATGGCGCGAACGCCAGTGATCGACCAGGCGATGCCGCGCAAGCGTGTACAGCCACGTGGCGAACTTCGCCTGCGCCTCGTAACGCTCGCGCGCACCGACCACCCGCAGCCAAAGATCCTGGTGCAGCTCGTCCGCCGTGCTCGTCTCACCGCCCGCGTGGCGCAGGAAGTAGCGGTAGGTGGCGCCTTTGTGTCGCGCGTAAAGCGCCTCGAACGCCCGCGCATCGCCCTGACCGTAGGCGCGCATCAGCGCCTCGTCCGTGCCTGGCTCCATCTCGGCAGTGCGTGAGTGCATCCGTCGCGCAGTATCGAGCGGCGCGACGGATGCGGCAATCGCGGCGGTCATGGATCAGGGACGAAACTCAGCGCGCCCGGGAACGGATCGGGATTGCGCGAGGCATGGCGCGCCCCTGGCAGGACGCCCATCGCGACCAGGGTTTCGCGTCGCTCGTAGCGCATCGCGACCAGTTCGTCGGGCCGTGTGCTGGCACGCTCGAATTCGACCTGCTGCACGGGCGAGTATTCGCCGCGTCCGTGCCCTGTGCCGAGTGACTGTTCCTGCATCGCCGGCGCGGCAGCGTTGGCACTGGCAGCGCGGCTGTCGACCGCCTTCCCCGCGGCATCGGCCTGCGGCCTTCCCGCGCGATGGCGCGGGGCCAGTCCGTCGGTCGCTGCTGAACCAGCCTTGCCGTTCGACCGGTCGCTCGCGAAACAGCGCGACGCCGATGACGCCCAGGTCATTCGGTCGTCCGGTGCGGGCCGCATACGAGGCTTCCGGGTCGGAGAAGTAGAAAGCCGCGGTCCGGTTCAGGTCCTTGCGCCACCCTTGCACCGTTACGTACCCGCCTGGCTCGATCACGTAACCCGCTTGGTCGGGCGACGCGGTTTCGCCGGTTACTGCGTTGACGCCATCCACGCTCAGCACGGCGAGCAGTCGCTGATCGGTGCAGTTGCGGATGCGGACGGCGTACTCATTGCCGGGGCGCCCTTCGACATATCGGCGCCCGTGCTGACGGTAAACGGGCAAGGCCTCGCCCGCGCTGCGGTCGTAGACGTCGACACGCGCCAGTGAGTCGGCTCGTACAGCGGCAAGTGGCGCGATCGCGGTTGCCAGAATGGTCGCCGCTGCGGTCGCCAGCAGCGTGCGGCGGTTGATCGGAATGCTCATGGCTCAGGCTCCGTTTGCAGGGTGTGCATCCCTGTAAACGGTCGACCCAGACCTGCGGGGTTAAATGCGCGGGCGCGTGATACGCCGTTTGGCTGCTGGGGAGGGTGTGGTAGCGTCGGAAGAACTTTCACTGGGGAAGATCAATGAACGTCGCGCTGGATCCTCACGACGGACTGCTTTGCAGCAGCTTGGTCGCCAGCCGCGACGAGTCCACCGCGCCCCACCGCGGCGGACGTCGAACGCGAACTCACCGCGACCTACTTCCACTGGTATCCAGAGATGGCGACGTTCTACAGCGTCGATGCGGCCGACGCTGGCAAGGACTCCAATCGACGCTTGTCGCCGCGTTCACCCGCCGACGAAGTCGCGAAGCGCGCCGCCCTCGAGCAGGTGCTCGAGCGATTCGGCGAGGTGGACACCGCGAACCTGAGTCCTCGTGAGCGGGTGTTTCACGACGCGCTCGAAACCACGTTGCGGGGTGCGCTGGCGCCGGCCGCGGTCGTCGACTACGGCACCATCTTCAGCGCGTGGGGCATGTGGTACATGCCGTACGCGGTGAACCACATGGGCGGGCCGCAGGACCAGATCACCAAGCTGCTCGACACCCAGCAGCCGGTGCGCAACGCGGCCGACGCGGAGGACTACCTCGCACGGCTAGCGGCGTACCCCAAGGCCATCGACGAGACGATTGCGAAGATCGAGCACGACCGTGGCCTGGGCGTGGTACCGCCTGGTTTCGTCATCGACAAGACGATCCTGACGCTCGCCGCCCCGACCGGCGACGATGCGTCGAAGCATCCGCTCGCGGTGGTGTTCGAGGCCAAGGCGCGTGCGGCCGGGCTGCCGAATCCGGAAGCCCTGGCCAGGCGCGCCGCCGAACTGGTCGCGACGCGGCGTGCTGCCTGCAAATGCGCGGCTGGCGGCCAAGCTGCAGTCGTTGCGCGCGGGCGCGAGCGACGAGCCGGGCATCTGGCGCCTGCCCAAGGGCGACGCCCTGTACCAGGCGATGATCACCCACATGACCGACACCCGGATGTCGCCGCAGCAGATCCACGACCTGGGGCTGGCTGAAGTGGCGCGCATCCTGGGTGAGATGGACACGATCCTGCGTGCGCAGGGGCTCACGACAGGCACGGTCGGCGAGCGCATGGCGCGGCTCACCGACGACAAGCGCTTCGTCTATCCGAACGACGCGGCGGGCAAGGCGCGCCTGCTGGCCGACGCCAAGGCCCAGGTCGCCGAAATCGCGCCGCTGCTGCCGCAATGGTTTGGCACGCTGCCACCGCACCAGGTCGTCGTGCAGGCGGTGCCCGCACAGGCCGAGAACAGTTCCTCGGGTGGCTTTTACGATTCGCCGGCCCTCGATGGCTCGCGGCCCGGCACCTACTGGATCAACCTGCGCGATACGGCGGTGTTGCCCTCGTTCAAGCTCAAGACGCTGACCTATCACGAGGCCAATCCGGGCCATCACCTGCAGGCCGCGTTCGGCATGGGTGTCGGCACGCCGGTCATCGCTACGGCTCTCTTCTCCAACGCGTTCGGCGAAGGCTGGGGCCTGTATGCAGAGGCGCTCGCCAAGGAAATGGGTTTGTACGCGAAGGATCCGTACGGTGACCTCGGCCGTTTGCAGGACGAACTGTGGCGCGCGGTGCGTCTCGTCGTCGATACCGGCATGCATTCACTGCGCTGGAGTCGCGCGCAGGCGATCGACTATGCGATCACGACGGCCGGTGTGCACCCGCTCGAGGCCGAAGCCGAAGTCGAACGCTATGCCGTCTGGCCAGGGCAGGCACTGGGCTACAAGATCGGCATGCTCGAGATCCAGCGGCTGCGGCGTGTCGCGCAGGAGGCGCTCGGCGACCGCTTCGACATCCGCGCATTCCACGTCGAAGTCTTGCAGGATGGCGCCGTACCGCTGCAAGTGCTGGAAACCAAGGTCCAGCGCTGGATCGCAACGCAGCGGACGCCAGCCGATTCATTCGTGGCAGCCATCGCCCGGCATTGCGGCAAGGCGTATGCGGGCCGCATCACCGCCAACGAGCCAGCGACGCCGAATGACCCGTTTGCCAACCAGCCACTCGTGATGCACGTGCTGGCTTGCAGCCCGCAGCAGCTGCGCATTCCGTTTCATGTCGGAGACGACCACTCACGCACGTGGGTGATCACGCGCACGGCCAGTGGCTTGCAGTTAAAGCACGATCATCGCCATGCGGACGGTTCGCCGGACGTGCTGACCATGTACGGGGGCGACACGGCAACGCCCGGGACCGCGATGCGCCAGGAGTTCCCGGTCGATGCGGAGTCGCGCGCGTTGTTCGAAAAGGAAGGATCGAAGGCGTCCGTGACGAACACGTGGGCGATGGAAATCGATCCCGGAAAGAAGTTCGTCTATGAACTGGCACGGCCGGGACGACTGTTTCGCGTCGAGTTCGACCTGACGCAGCCCGTGGCGACGCCGCCGCTGCCGTGGGGCACGGCGCCCGCACCCTGATTCGCGGATTCCGCCGGCACAGTCACTGCTCGGCAGGCTACCGCTTGCCGCTGGGCATCACCGCAGCAGCGACTCTCGCGTCAGGTCCAGCGAAATCTGGCGTATCCGTCCAGTGCGCCGGAACAGCTGCGCACTCAACTCCGCCGGCAGCGACTGCTCAGGCACCGTCTGGACGCTGCCGTCCTCGAGCGTGATCACCAGGGCCGGACGGCCTGCGCTGCGCAGGTGGTAGACGATCGGAACCTGGCACCAGGTAAAGGCCAGCGTCGATTCAGGCAAGGTCAGCGACTGCCACTGGCCGTCGACGTCGAGGAACCGGAACACGCGCGGTCCCGCCGTGAATTCGCCTGCACGCAGCAGCCTGGGATCGAAGCGGACGGCGCCGCCAGTCACTCGCACTCCCAGTTCGCCGAAACGGGTCAAGACCTCTTCCTTGACCTGCCCGGTCATGCCGGGCTGTTGGGCGCCACCGTGCCCGGGCGTATGCGAATACGGATCCATCGGGAAGGCGCCGTACTCTGCCGGCGTCTTGTTGAAGCCGATGCCGTTGCGCACTCGATAGTACAAGGCCCCGAGATGCTGGCAGACGTCCTGCCCTGCGTCGCCATCGAGCGCCGCGAAGAAGTTCTCCTGTGTCGCCAGCAGCAGCTTCGACACCATGTGCCAGTAGATGCAGCCGAGGCCCTCGAAGCCGAACATGCTGCCGGAACGGCCGGTGAACTCGCGGTGCCGGAACACGAGCTCGTACAGGTCGCACAATGCCTGCGTTGAGTTCTCGACATCCTCGCCGTAGGTTCCGGACAGGTCGGCGAGTCGCACGGCAAGATCGCCGACATTCCTGAAATCGGCATTGAAGCGATAGCAGCCGGCGGCATCGCGCGTGATGATGCGTTCGTCGCGGGCGGCGTGCATGCGACGCAGCAACGCAATCTGCCCGACCTTGTCCGCCGGGACGCGATTCTTTGCCAGGAAACCCGGTAACGGGCGATCTGGATAGAGCATGAAGGAGCGCTGGTCGGGCCGATAGATGTCGCTGTCGAAGAGCGTTTCCACCAGCTCCGCGGCCGCTTGCGGCGCGAGTGCGCCGGAACTGAGTGCGGCGACCTGGCCCTCGAGCATGAGATACAGCGAGTCGACGCCGACCTCGTTCCCACGCAGGTCCAGCAGGTTGTACGCGTGATAGGTGCCGTCCTCGCGACGGTTGCCGCGGATACCGTGATCGATGACCGCGAGTGTGTCGTCGAGCAGGGTCGTGATCTCCGCGAGTGAGCGCGTCACTTTCCCGGAGAAAGGCTGGTCGCGGTAAACGGACTGCCTGTAGCGAGTCGCTGCCAGGCCGAGTTCCTGCATCGAGCGCCAGCGCTGGTCCGGGCCGAGCACGCCGTTATCCAGCAACGGACGGACGTGAGCGAGGGCGGCAGCCGTGCCTCCAAGCCACTCGGCGACCTCGGCTGACAACTCGACGGATTCGGAGTACCCGGCCAGCAACTGCTGCATGAAGCTGACGTACCGGCGCAGGTAGCACAGCGTGACCACCGAGACGCCGTGGCCGACGAGTGCGTTGTTCGCGTCGTTCCACTCCGGCCGTTGTGTATTGAGCCAGATCCCGCCATCGACGACGAGATTCCCGAGCTTGGTCAGCAAGGGCACCAGCAGCTTTTCCAGCAGGCTGACCTGGTAGACGTTGCCATCGGCGTCGAGTACCAGCTTGCCGTCGGCGCCTATCGCGGCCACGCGACTGGCGATACGCCCGGCCAGCGCATGGTCGTAGTCAACGGTTCGCTTCGGGTCGGCGACGAGTTCGGCAAAGTCGCGGATTCGATAGGGGACGTTGGCGTAGCTGAAAAGAGGTCGGTGCAGCAGCTCGCCAAGGCCGGCCGGATGAAACCGCTGCGACAGCTCGAGGAGCTTCAGCAGATAGATGACCTGGTGGTCGCCCCAGTAGCCGATGTGACTCCACGGGTTGTCGGGCTCCTCGTCCTCCCAGTCGATTCCATCGCGCGTGATGCGATAGGGGTTGTAGCCGTCGACCGTCGAGGCATTCACGAACTTCGCGACGACGTTTTCGATGAACTCGGGGAAGCTGAAAGCCAGCGCCTCCCAGTTCTGGAAGATGTCCCGCCAGTTGCCTTCGTACGACAGCAGCGGCTCGCCATGCGCATCCTTCAGCCGGATCGAGAATCTGTTCCATGGCCGGCTCGGATCGCCATGACGGCGTCCGAAGGTGATCGGCAGGTACTCGTAGCAGAGTCTTTCCAGTTGCGGATCGCCGGCACGCCGCACCACCGCGAGCAGGTCCGCCGCCGGCAACTGGGCTGGCAGACGCTGCAGGAGTTCGCGATGGCGGGCGAAGACGGGGGCGTTGAAATGCCGGACGTTCGCGGCGAAATCGGCTGACGGCACCCGGTACTGGTCGTGGAAGACGCCACCACGCAGCACGTTGAACAGCACGTTGGCATAGTGATGCGTCGTCACCGACTCTTCGGCAGCGGACTGGAAGCCGTCTGCTGCGGCGATGATGCGCGCGAGCTCGTCGCAACCCGTGGCCACTGCGGCTGCCACTGCCCGTTCGGCAGCGACTGGATCGGCCAGTTGCCGAACGATGTCCACGACCTGGCCCTGGGTCCGCTCGACATCGGCCACGATCCGCCAGCGCCGTGACTCGCGGGAAGACAGCAGCAGCGAGGAATGCACGAAATATGCGCCGCGAATACCGCGCTTGCCGGCCTCCTGCACGACCTGCCCACCGCGGCGGAAATCATCGAGTTGCAGCGAGGACAGCAGTACGGTGGGCGACTCGAGGCCCAGGCTGAAAACGACGCTGGCCCGCAGGGATTCGCAGGGCTCGGCGCGATCGGATATCCCCGAGTACAGCGCGTATGTCGCGAGCCCGGTGCGCGCGTCGAGTTCGGTCCACTTGTACGCATCCACGAGGTTGCTCGAGCTCGTCTGCACGGACAGCGGCGTGCCCGCGGGCAGCACGTTCTGCAGGCCGTCGAGGAGCTCGACACGCAACGGCTCGGCGCCGAGGTTCTGCAGTTCGCAAAGACGCACGAACCCATGGCGATCGCTCGTCGCCCAGGTGTAGCGGAAGACGAGCGCGAGGTCGTGGTTGACCTCTTCGAAGCAGAGCTTGTTGCCGAGGACGTTCTTGTACAGGTTGCGGCAGGTTTCGAAGCGACCGTCATGCTCGCGGTTGAACGGCTCCCAGAGAACCTGCTGCCCCTGCTCACCGACCCGCAGGATCGTCCTGGGGCCCGTATGCGGCTGGCACTCGTGAATCCTGTCGACCGGGATGTAGGGAAAGAGCGCCGTATCCGGCGAGACGCGCCCGGCGGTCAGGCCTCCGGACGAAGAAGCGAACAGCCAGTGGTCGGCGTTGGAAATGACGCTGACGAAGAACGGCGGCATCCTGTCGACGTTGCGAATGACGTAGCAGCGCTCGCCTTCGACGTCGACAAATTCTCCGGCGACCGCCTGCGGGCCCGCCATGTTCACTGGGCGCGCAGCAACGACTTCGGCGGCACCTCGAGCACCTT